>CAWEQE010000001.1:0-1068169 GCA_963811175.1 Rubricoccaceae bacterium
CGTCATCCGCGCGCCTGCCATGATCGCGTTCTCGACAACGTCGAGTGACGCCGCGCTTCGGAGTAGGGGCTGGCGATGGACGCCGGCGGCGTCGCGCTCCTGCACTGCGCTGTCGGGTTTGAGTCGAACTTCGGAGCGGCCTCTTCCATGAGTGCGCAAGCCGCACCATCACCGAATCCGGACGCCGGGTACCATCGACAAGAGACCCTCTGCCCCTGTCCCCAGCAGATCACCTTTCTCCCCTATTCGTGACCTTGGTCGTCGCCTTGCGCCACAACTGGATGGATCGCCTAAGGCTGAGCGCCTGTGTGGCACTCATGGTGCTCGCCACGGCTGCGAGCGCTCAAGGCCCGCAGTTCCAGTTTAGCCGGTACGACGTCACGGATGGACTGCCCGCCGCGCTCGTGCTCGCAGTCGCCCAAGACCGCCAGGGATTCGTCTGGGTCGGGACGGAGGCTGGGCTCGCTCGGACCGACGGCGTTGCCACGACCGTCTTTCGCAGCAACGCGGATCAGCCGGGGGCCCTTCCCCACGACCGCGTCACCGCCCTTCTCGTCGACCGCGGAGGGCAACTCTGGGTGGGGACTCCGGAGGGACTCGCCCGGTTCGACCCCGCGACCGAGACCTTCACGACCGTCCTGACCGGCCACGTCAGGGCACTGTTCCAAGAACGTGCCGGCGCCCTGTGGATCGGCACGCGGGAGGGCGCCGTGCGCGTCGTCGCCGGGCGGGGCCGCCGTTACCGCCACTCGCAGGCCGAGCGTGCGAACGAGCGCCGCGACTGGGTGTTGGCGTTTGCTGAGGACGCCCGAGGGGAGATCTGGGTAGGGACCACGCTCGGGTTGAGCCGACTCGACCGGACGACGGGGCGGCTTGTGGCTGTCCCCCTCGAGACCGCGACGGGGGAGCGTCTCCGGTCCTCCGCGGTCACGTCACTTGTGGCCGACTCGGGGGGCCTGTGGGTGGGCGGGCTGAGCCGGCTCCTCCGCCTCGACCCGGCCACCCGCACCGTGCGGATCGTGCCGCTCAACGACCTCTGGCCCACTAAGACGGTCGGTGACATCAACGTCTGGGCCCTCCACAAGACGCCCGAGGCGCTCTGGGTCGGGAGCGGCCGCGGCGTCGTCCGGATCGACCGGCAGACCGGCGGACGCACGCTCCAGCACGCCCCCTCGGCCCCGGGAGCCGGGCTCCTCAACGGAGAGGTCCAGGCCCTGACGGTCGACCGCCAGGGCGTCCTCTGGGTGGGCACGCGAAACGGCGTCGCGCGGGCCGACGTTTTCCGCGGTGACCTCCCCCACGTCGCCCCGAGCCCGGACGGCCTCGACAGCCCGATGGTCTTCGCCCTCCTCCAGGACCGGCGCGGCGACGTCTGGGTGGGCACGGGCGGGGGTCTCTTCCGGCACGACCGGCGGCGGGGCACCTTCACCCACTACCCGTCGCAGCCGGGCTCGCGGAGCGGCTTGGGCACGGGCGGCATTCGGTCGCTGATGGAGAGCGCCGACGGGACGATCTGGATCGGGACGATCGGCGGCGTACTCAACCGCCTCGACCCAGTCACGGGCGCCGTCCAGCGCTACACCGACGACGCGACCTACCCCGACCCCTACGACCCCCAGTCCGGGTTCCGCGTCCGGGCCCTGCTCCAGGACGATCGGGGCACCGTGTGGGCCGGGTCCCAGTACGGCCTGTACCGGATCGACCCGGGCGAGACGACGCCCCGCCGCGTCGCGCGGATGAACCAGAACGACGAGGGGAACGAGGTCTGGGCCCTCGTTCAGGATCCCGAGGGCGTGCTCTGGGCCGGAACCGAGACCGGGCTGCTCCGCTACGACCCCCGCTCGGGCCAGACCCGCCGCTTCCGCCACGTCGAGGGCGACCGCGGCTCCGTCCCCGACGAGTCCCTCTACTCCCTCTACCTCGACGCCGAGGGCGCGCTCTGGATCGGGTCGATGCGGCACGGCCTGAGCCGGTTCGACCGCCGGACCGGCCGCGTGACTCAGTCCTATACCGCGGGGGCGAGCGGGCTCTCGGACGACAGGGTCTACCAGATCCAGCCCGGCACTCCGGGCGAGCTCTGGATGAGCACCAACCTGGGGCTCGCGCGGCTGGCGGTGGACTCGGGCACGTTCACGACGTACGGCGTAGAGCGCGGGGCGCAGTCGACGGAGTTCAACGCGGGCGCCTCGTTCCGGGGCGCTGGCGGCGAGCTGTTCTTCGGCGGAATCAACGGGTACAACGCGTTCTTCCCCGACCGCATCCGCGACAACCCGACCCCGCCGCAGGTGGCGCTGACGGGGCTGCGGGTGATGAACCGGCCGGTCGGCCCCAGCCCCGACGGCCCGATCCAGGCGGCGATGGAGGTCGCGCGCGAGGTCGTGGTCCCGCACGACGAGAACTTCCTGACGTTCGAGTTCGCCGGGCTCCACGCGGCCCTGCCCGGCGCGCTCACCTACGCCTACCGCCTCGACGGGCTCGACGCCGAGTGGCAACGGGCGGGGACGCAGCGGACGGCGACCTACACCGACCTCAACCCTGGGAAGTACACGTTCCGCGTCCGCAGCCGGAGCGCGGCCGGGGTGTGGAGCCGCGAGGAGGCGAAGGTCCGGGTGCGGGTGGTCCCGTTCTGGTACGAGACGGTGTGGGCGCGCTCGCTCGCCGCGCTGGTCCTCATCGGCGGGCTCGGCCTGGCCGTCGTCGGGCGGCTCCGGCGCGCGGACCGCCGCGAGCGCGAGCTGGAGGCGACGGTCCGGGAGCGGACGCTCCAGCTGCAGGAGCAGGCGGTCACGCTCCGCACCCAGGCCGACGAGCTCGTGGCGCTCGATGTCGCCAAAAGCCGTTTCCTCGCCAACGTCAGCCACGAGTTCCGGACGCCGCTCACGCTCACGCTCGGGCCGCTCGAGGACCTCCGGGCCGGGGCCTACGGACCCCAGTCCGCAGGGGCCGTCCGCCAGCTCGACCTCGCGCTCCGCAACGGCCGCCGCCTGCTCCGGCTCGTCGGGCAGCTCCTCGACGTCGCGCGGATCGAGGCGGGCGCCGTCCGCCTCGACCTCCAGCGCGGCGACCTCGGCGCCTACGTCCGGACGCTCGCGCAGCCGTTCGTGGCGGCGGCCGAGCGGAACCGGGTCGGCTTCGCGGTCGAGATCCCACAGGCGCCCGTCTGGGTGCGGATGGACGCCGACCAGCTCGACAAGGTGGTCGCCAACCTGCTCTCGAACGCGCTCAAGTTCACGCCCGCTGGCGGCGCCATCACCCTGACCGTGTCCCGCGACGGCGCGGACGCCCTCGTCGCCGTCCGCGACACGGGGTCCGGGATCGCCCCGGAGATCCGCGCGCATCTGTTCGAGCGGTTTTTCCAGGGCGAGAAGTCCGAGATGCAGCCGGGGACCGGCATCGGACTGGCGCTGGCGAAGGACCTGGCCGAGTTGCACGGGGGGACGCTCGACGTCGAGAGTGAGGTGGGCGGCCCGGACGGCGGCCCGACCGGGAGCGTGTTCACGCTCCGGATGCCGCTCGCCGATCCGTCCGGCGACGGCGCGGCCGGTGGCGGCGAGGCGGCCGAGGCGACGCTCGTGGTCGCCGCCACCACGGTCCCGCCCCTGCGGCCGGACGCGCCCCTGGAGACGGACCCCGAGAGCCTCAGCGAGCCGCCCGACGACGACCGGACGACCGTCCTCGTCGTGGACGACAACGCCGACATCCGGGCCTACCTCCGCGGCCACCTCGAACGGGACGACCAGTACCGCGTCGTCGAGGCGGCCGACGGCGAGGCGGCCCTGGAGGCCGTCCGGCGCCGCCTGCCGGACCTCGTCGTCTCGGACGTGATGATGCCGCGCCTCGACGGGTTCGGCCTGCTCGAAGCGATCCGGTCGGACCCCGAGACCGACTTCGTGCCGGTCGTCCTCCTCACCGCCCGGGCCGAGGCCGAGGACCGGCTGGCCGGCCTGGGCTTGGGCGCCGACGACTACGTGACCAAGCCGTTCGACGCGCACGAGCTCACCCAGCGCGTTGACAACCTCATCGCGATGCGGCGGCGGCTCCGCGAGCGTTACGCGGTGCCGCCCGCGCCGACCGAGGCGGTCGCCAGCGACCCACGCCTCGGCCAAGCCGACCAGGCCTTCCTCGACGCCGTCGAGGCCGCCGTCGAGGCCCGTCTGGCCGACGAGACCTTCGACGTCGCCGCACTGGCGGAGGCGGTCGCGCAGAGCCGGTCGACGCTCCACCGCCGCCTATCCGACCTCTCGGGGGAGTCGCCGAGCGCCTACCTCCGCCGGCGGCGTCTGGAGCGCGGGGCCGACCTGCTCCGCCAGCGGGCCGGGACCGTCAGCGAGGTGGCCTACGCCGTCGGCTTCAAGAGCGTCTCGCACTTCTCTTCCAGCTTCAGCCGGCACTACAACCTCACGCCGACGGCGTGGATGGAGGAACACGCCGCGCCAGCGTTGAACGGCGGAACCGACGGCGTGGGGGCGACCCGCGCGGCGGAATAGGACCTGCGCGACAGGGTTTGAGACCGAGGTGTAACACGAGCCCCGCGGCGGGCTACGAGGTTGTACGCCTGTCCACCCTCTGACCCGAAGCGGTCGCCGTGCCCGTCGCGGGCGAGCGGGCACCGGTTCAGCGGCTCTCCCGTCCTCTCCTCCAATCCCGACGCCCCATGTCTGACGTCCCCGCTTCTGAGTACCTCTGGTTCCTTGACACCCTCGTCGCCGTCCGGGTGAGCGAGGAGGGCGAGTCCGACGGGATCTCCGTCCTCGAACACCGGGCGCACCGAGGCGACTCGCCCCCGCTCCACGTCCACACGACGGAGGACGAGGTCTTCGTCGTGCTGGAGGGGGCGTTCCGGTTCCGGCTCGGGGACGAGGAGCGGCGGGCGGCGGCGGGCGACGTGCTCCTCGCGCCGAAGGGGGCGCCGCACACGTACCGCGTGGAGTCGGCGGAGGGCCGGTTCCTCACGATCACGGCCCGGGGCGACTTCGAGCGCTTCGTGCGCGCGATGGGGCGGGCCGCCGAGCGGGCCGAGGTCCCCGAGGGAAGTGGCCCGCCCTCGCCCGACGCGCTGGCGGCGCTGACGGAGACGGCCGGCCGATTCGGGATCGAGTTCGTGGGTCCCCCGCTCCAGCCCGCTCCCTGAGCCTTATCCTCGCCTCCCCTGGTGCCGCGTCACGCCTCGATGGACGGGGTTGATGGGGCACAACCGGATCCGATGCGCCGACTACCCGCCCTCCTCACCGCCCTGCTCCTGCTCTCGGCCTGCGGCCGGGACCGTCCGCCGCCGGTGGCCGAGAGCGCGGGCGAGCCCGGACGCCTCGCCGAGCTGGCGCCGACGCCCGACGACCCCGAGGCCGGCCGGCCCTTCGTCACGACGTTCGGCTCCGCCGACTTCGACGCCACCTCGGTGGCCACCTCCGTCGTCGAGGACGACCGCGGCGTGCTCTACGCCGGCACCGGCGGCGGCGTGCTCGAGTACGACGGGGCCGCCTGGCGCCTCGTCCTGGTCCCCGGCGCCTACGTGTACTCGCTCGCCCGCGACGCCGAGGGCCGCATCTGGGTCGGCGGCATCGGCGAGGTCGGCTACCTTGCCCCCGACGCCCGGGGCCGGATGCGCTACGTCTCGCTCAAAGACCGCGTCCCCGAGGCCCACCGCGATTTCGGCGAAGTGTTTCAGACGCAGGTCACCGACGGCGGCGTCGTCTTCAACGCCAGCGGCGTGCTCTTCCGGTGGGCGCCCGCCGCGGGCGCGCCCTCGGAGGGCGCGGAACGGGCTCCTGCGGCGGGCTCCCTTCGACCCGGCTCCGGGGAGGCGGGGCCGGCCGGCGCGATGGAGGTGTGGACGACGCCGGAGGGGTTCCACACCGCGTCCGTCGTCGACGGCACGTTCTACGCCCGGGCCTGGGGCCGCGGCCTCCTCCGCCTCGACGAGACGGCGGCGGGCGACTCGCTCCGCCTCGTCCCCGGCGGCGAGCGGTTCGCCCAGACGCGGATCTACACGATGCTCCCCTTCGACGAGAAGCCGGTCTCCGAGGGCGGACGGATCCTCGTCGGGACGCGCGAGGAGGGGCTCTTCCTCTGGGACCCGGCGGCGGCGGCTCAGGCGTTCACCCCGTTCGAGACCGAGGCCGACGAGGTCCTCGAGCGCGGCGGGCTCTACCTCGGCGGGTCGGCGCTACCGGGGGGCCGCTTCGCCCTCAGCACGCTCTCGGAGGGCGCCGTCGTGATCGACCGGGCCGGCCGGCTCGTCCGCCACCTCGACGAGACGGCGGGGCTCCCCGGCAGCTCCGTGAACGCGACGTACGAGGACGGGGCGGGGGGCCTCTGGCTGGCGATGTCCAACGCAGGGCTCGCGCGCGTCGAGCTCGGGGCGCAGGCGACGCGCTACGGCCCCGAGGACGGGCTCCCGGGGGAGACCTTCTCGCTGGCGCGGCACGGGGGGCGGCTCTACGCGGCCCACTTCGGGGAAGGGATGACCTACCTCGACGCGGCGGCGGGACGGTTCCGCCCGGTTGAGGGTGCGCCGCCCGAGAGTCTGGGGCAGCTCTCGGTCGCGGGCGACCTCCTCGTGGCGGGGGCGAACGACGGGCTCTACCGCGTCGTGGAGGGGCCGGGCGGCCCCCGCGCCGAGGTCGTGCGAGCGTCGTCGTCCTACGACTACCGAGCCACATCGCTCCACGCGTGGGGCCGGGACTCGACGGTGGTCTTCGTCGGGCTCCAGGACGGGCTCGGCGTGCTGCGGCGGCGGGGCGCCGGCTGGGAGGACCTCGGGCGCGTGCCCGGCGTCGACGGCAATCCCGGCTTTCTAGCGGAGGGGGCCGACGGAGCGGTGTGGCTAGGCTCGGAGGTGGGCCGTCCGGCGCGCGTGGTGCTCCCGGCGCCCGGCCCCGACGGCGGCCTCGACCCCGCGGAGGCCTCCGTCACCGTCTTCGGCCCCGAGGACGGCCTCCCGCCGACCCTGGTGTACCCGTTCCGCGTCGGCGGCGAGGTCGTCCTCAGCGCCACGGGCGAGCGCGTTTTCCGGTTCGATCCGTCGGCTGCCCCCCCCCGGCCCGACTCCGGGCCGGCAGGAGCGGCGGCTAGCGGGCGGCTCGTCGAGTGGCACGCGTTCGACGCGGCCAAGACCGGCCACCCCCTGTCACAGCTCTGGCTCACGGAGGACGCACGGGGGCGCGTCTGGATCACCACGCCCTTCGGCCCTCCCGTCGTGGCCTCCCCCCGCTCGGAGGCCGAGGCGAGCGGCCCCGCCGACGGCGGCCCGTACACGTTCGAGCCGCTCCGCCGCTTCCGCCAGGACCGCATCGAGTGGTCGTACGCCGAGCCCGACGGCGTCGTCTGGCTCGTGAGCGAGGGCGGCGCTCAGCTCGTCCGCTACGACCCGCGGCAGGCGGCGGCAGCCACGGGCGCACGTCCCCCGCTCGTCCGGAGCGTCTCGCTCGGCGACAGCCTGCTCTGGGGCGGCGACGGCGAGGCGACCGCCGCCGAGGTCGCGCACGGGGCCGAGGCCGTCCGCTTCGCCTACGCCGCGCCCGGCGGGGCCGAGGCGGCCCGCTACCGCACGCGGCTCGTCGGCTTCGACGAGGGGTGGTCGGCGTGGACGGCCGAGGCGGAGCGGGCGTACACGAACCTGCCGGCGGGGCACTACACGTTCCGGGTGGAGGCGGAGGGCCGCGACGGCGTGGCGTCGTACGAGCTCCGGGTGCTGCCGCCGTGGTACGGGACGTGGTGGGCGTACGTCCTCTACGCGCTGGCGGCGGCCGGGCTCGTCGGGGCCGTCGTCCGCGGGCGGACGGCGCACCTGGAGGCGCAGCGCCGCGAGCTGGAGCAGACCGTGACCGAGCGGACGGTCGCCCTCGAAGAGCGGACGGTGGAGGTGGAGCAGCAACGCCGGGCGGCAGAGCAGCGCGCCGAGGAGCTCGCCGAGGTCAACCGCGTGCAGGAGGGGCTCGTGTCCGAGCTCGACACCGTCAACCGCGTCAGCCGCGCGCTCGTGGCCCAGCTCGACTTCGACGCGCTCGTCCACCTCGTCGGCGAGCAGATGCGCGAGACGTTCTCGGCCGACATCGCCTACGTCGCGCTCCTCGACCGCGAGGCCGGCCGGATCACCTTCCCGTACGTCTACGGCGAGCGGCTCGCCCCGATCGCGTACGGCGAGGGGCTCACCTCGCAGATCCTCCGCACGCGCGAGCCGCTCCTGATCGACCACGACGTCGTGGGCCGAGTCGAGGCGATGGGGATCGAGCCGGTCGGGAAACGGGCGGCCTCGTACCTCGGCGTCCCGATCCTGGCCGGCGACGCGGCGATCGGCGTGATCAGCGTGCAGACGACGGAGGCCGAGAGCCGATTCGGCGCCGACGACCTCCGCCTGCTGGGCACGATCGCGGCCAATGTGGGCGTGGCGCTCGAGAACGCCGAGTCGTACCACAAGCTCGGCGCCGCACTCGACGAGCTGAAGCAGGCGCAGGCCCAGCTCGTCCAGTCCGAGAAGATGGCCTCGCTCGGCGCCCTCACCGCCGGGATCGCCCACGAGATCAAGAACCCCCTCAACTTCGTCATCAACTTCGCCAAGGCGTCCACCGAGCTCGTGCAGGACCTCCGCGAGGAGCTGGCCGCCTCCGGTGACGGCGCGCCCCCGGAGGGCGGCCCCGTCTCGGACATCATGAGCGACCTGGCGATGATGGCGACGATGATCGCCGAGCACGGCGACCGCGCCGACCGGATCGTCAAGAGCATGCTCCAGCACTCCCGGCAGGGCGGAAGCACGTTCGACGAGGTGGCGGTCAACGCCTTCGTCGACGACTACGTCGACCTCGCCTTCCACGGGATGCGCGCCCACGACAGCGACTTCAACGTGGACATCGTGCGGGACTACGACGACCGCGTCGGGTCGATCCAGGCCGTGCCGCAGGAGCTCGGGCGCGTCCTCGTCAACCTCCTCAACAACGCGTTCTACGCCGTCCACGAGCAGAAGGGCCGCCTCGGCGGCGCGTACGCGCCCCGCGTGCGCGTGAGCACCCGCCAGCTCGACGGGGAGGTCGAGATCCGCGTGGAGGACAACGGCCCCGGCATGCCCGCGTCCGTCCAGAGCCGGGTGTTCGAGCCGTTCTTCACCACCAAGCCGCCCGGCGAGGGGACCGGCCTCGGGCTCAGCCTCAGCTACGACGTCGTCACGCAGATGCACGGGGGGCGGCTCGGGCTGGAGACCGGCGAGGGGGCCGGCACGGCGTTCGTCGTCACCCTCCCCGTGCGGACGGCCGGACGGGTCGCGATCTCCGACGACGAGCCGCTGGCGGTCCCTGACCTCGACGTGCCGTAGCGCGCCGCCCGCTCCGTCCCACTCGCGCCCCCATGCCCGTCAAGTTCCTGGTCGTCGACGACGAACCCCACGTCGCCTTCCTCGTCCGCCACCACTTCCGCAAGGAGATCCGCTCCGGCGAGTACGCCTTCGTCTTCGCCGGCGACGGGGCGGAGGCGCTCGACCGCCTGGGAGAGCACGACGACATCGAGGTCGTGCTCTCGGACATCAACATGCCGAAGATGGACGGGCTCGCGCTCTTGGCCGAGCTCGGCAAGCTGGACCGGCTCCTCAAAGTCATCATCGTCTCGGCCTACGGCGACATCGGCAACATCCGGACGGCGATGAACCGGGGCGCCTTCGACTTCGTCACGAAGCCGATCGACTTCGACGACCTGGGCCTCACCATTGCCAAGTCGCTCCGGGAGGTCGACGTGCACCGCGGCGCCCGCCAACTCCAGCTCCAGATGGGCGCGCTCCAGCGCGACCTCGACATCGCCCGGCAAATCCAGCTCTCGATGCTCCCGACGGCGTTCCCGGACCGGGCCGGCCTCGACCTCCACGCCTTGGCGGTCCCAGCGAAGGAGGTCGGCGGGGACTTCTACGACGTCGTCGAGAAGGACGACGGCCGCCTCGGGTTCGTCATCGGGGACGTGTCGGGGAAGGGGCTCGGGGCCGCCCTCTTCATGGCCACCACGCGGGCGGTGATGCACGCGACGGCCGCCCAGCCGCTCCCGGTGGAGGCCTGCGTGCGCCAGACCAACCGGCTCATGGACGCGGAGGCCGGCGACACGGCCATGTTCGTCACGGCGATTTACGGGGAGGTCGACGGCCGAACGGGCGAGGTCGCGTACTGCAACGCCGGCCACAACCCGCCCCTCCTTCTCCGCGCCGACGGGTCGACCGAGTTCCTCGCGGCGCCGCAGGGGCTCTCGCTCTGCCTCGTCGAGGACTTCCAGTACCGTGCGGCCCGGTTCGTGCTGGCGCCGGGCGACGTGCTCCTGCTCTACACCGACGGGATCACCGAGGCGTTCAACGCGGCCCGAGAGGAGTACTCGGACGAGCGGCTGGCGCGCCTCATCGCCAGCGCCCCGGACCGCTCGCCCCGGGGCCTCCTCCAGCACGTCCTGGCGGACGTCCGGGGCTTTGCCGACGGCGCCCCGCAGTCCGACGACATCACGATGCTGGCGCTGCGCTACCGCGGAGGGGCCGCGTTGGCGGACGGCTCCGGCGTCTGAGACGGCGGGGGGAGCGCCTGTCGGACGCCGTCGGGGCAGCGGCTGTAGCGGCTGGGGAGCCGAGCCGCACGGTTCTGCCCCGGTCCTCGTGGCGCATCACGCCGGAACCAAACGGCGAAACCAGTGGGGTGGGGGCGCCCCTTTGGCCGGATCGGACCTACGCGACACGGTTTGCGACCCGGATGTAACGCGGGCCGAGCCGCCAGCCGCGAGGTTGAGCGCCCACACGGAGCCCATCCCGCCCCCCATGACGACTCCCCCCCTCCGGCCTCACGGAGTCCCCTCCGAGTACGCACGTCTAGAAGCGCTAGCGGTCTCGACGTCGGAGAGCGACGGGGCGACCTCCTCGGAGCCGTCCGGCCGTCGCTCGGAGCCGCTCGTCGTCGTGGCCGAGGCCGACCCCGGCCTCCGCGCCTGGGTCACGCTCGGGCTCGCGGAGGCCCTCACCGCCGACGCCCCCGCGCTCCGCATCGAGGCGGTGGCGACGGCCGAGCGCCTGGTCGAGTGCCTCCAGCGCGAGCCGGTCGCCCTCGTGCTCTGTGGGCACCTCGACCCGCCCGCCGACTGGCCCACGCTGCTGGAGCACCTCCGCGCCACGTCGGGAGGGTGCGTGCTCGTCGATCACACCGGGCCGGGGCTCTCCGACACGCTCAACGGGAGGGGCCAGGGGGTACGCCTCGCCGAGGCCGTCGCCCGGCTCCTCCAGCGGACGCCCGGTCGGTCCGCCAGCGACTCCGTTCCCCCCACGGTCCCCTGAGCCGTCTGGCTCCCCACCCTCAACCCCCTCCCTCCCATGGCCCTCTCTGCCCGCTTCACCCGCCGGACCCGTCGTCCCTCCTCGGCCACGCCCTACCCGGTACGCTCGGGGACGGCCCGTAGCCGCTTTCGCGGATCCCGGCTCGTCGCCCTGTTCGTCGCCCCGCTCGCCGTGGACCTCGACGTGGGCACCGTCGTCCTGAACGCGGCGGAGATCGAGGGCGACCTTGCCAGCGCGTTCGAGCGTGGCCCGTACACCTCGATCGCCCGCGCGGTCGCGCCGGCCGCCCTGTCCGAGGGCGCCCCCCTCCTGACGCTGGCCTCCCGTTCCTGACCTCGCGCGACGACCGCGGGCCTGACCCTCCTGCGCTCGCCGTGCAGGAAGGGAGCGGCCCGCCGGAGCCTGCGAGCTCCGGACCCCCACCCGCAACAGAACCGCCGTCGGCCCTCGCGCCATGACCGCTCCGCCCCTCCCGATCACTCGCACGCCGCCCGCGCCCGCCGGCACGCGGCGCGTCCATCCGGTCGTGCGGATCAACTACGTGCTGCGGGTTCTCTCGTATGCGTTTTTGCTGCCGGTCACCATCGCGTTCTATCTCCCCCCGTCTATCCCTTGTGGTTCTATGTGGGGCTCAGCGTCGTCATGCTGACCTTCCCCCACATCGGCTATCGCCAGGCCGTCTGGCGGGTGGACCAGAAGGCCGGGGAGGTCGCCGTCGCGCTGAGTGGGATGCAGCCGTGGTGCGTGCTCGTCGCCCTCATCTTCGTCATCCCGACCTCCCTGAACGTCGGCGGGATCTGGCTCGGGGTCGCGACCGCCACCCTGCACCTCGCCACGGTGACGCTGGTGTACGCGCTCTGGGGGCCAGGACTGATTCTGGAGTCGAGCCCGAGCACGATCGCCACGAGCATGGTCGTGATCGTCGTGTTCGCGGGCACCCTCGCCATGACCAACCGGCGAACGGCGAAGAAGGCGCTCGCGCGAGCCCGGCTCCTCTCCGAGCAGAAGGAGCAACTGGAGACCTCCGCCGCGGCCCTTCGGGACGCAACGGTAGAGGCCGAGACGGCCCGGGCCGTCTCGCAGTGGGCCAACCAGACCAAGAGCGAGTTCCTCCCCTTGATCGGGCTCACGGCCCACGCCATGGCCGGCGACGAGGCCCAGTGCCGCGAGGGCGGCTGCGACGACTTCGACACGAAGCCGGTCGACCTGAAGCGCCTCTTGGGCCAGATCGAGCGGTGGCTACCCACGCCCGAGACGTCGTGAGCACGGGCCTCCAGACCGCCGAGATCACGCGGCCCGCGACGAGGGAGCACCTCCCGGCACTCCTCGCCTGCCTCGACACGACCGCCAGCGCGGCCGGAGTCGGCGACCAGACCACCTTCGCGCTCCACCTCGCCACCGAGGAGGCGTGCGCCAACGTCATCTCGCACGGCTACCCCGACGGCCCCGGCCCGCTCACGTTGCGCGTCGAGGTCACGCCCCAAGCCGTCACCGTCGTCCTGACCGACCACGCCGCTGTCTTCGACCCGGACCGCGCGCCCGCCCCGCCCCTCGACGGTGCCGTCGAGGACCGCCCCATCGGCGGGCTCGGGTGGCAGCTCATCCGCGAAGTCACCGACGAGATCCACCACGAGTCGCCGCCCGGCGGCGGCAACCGGCTGACGCTCATCAAACGCCTCTCCACACCCAGATCCCCAGCCCCATGAGTACGTATTCCCACGACCTTGCCATCCAGATCGTCCCGCACCACCACGCCGCGGTCGCCGAGATCGTCGGCAACGTCGACACGGTCACGGCCGACGACTTGCTGACGGCGCTCCAGGGCGCGATCGCTGAGGGGCACGTCCAGCTCATCGGCGACATGAGCGGGGTCGGCTACACGTCCAGCGCCGGGCTCCGCGCGCTCTTGGGAGCCATGAAGGAGGCCCGCCGCGGCGGCGGGGACCTGCGGCTGGCGGCCGTCGGCGACAAGGTGCTCCAAGTCCTCAAGTTGAGTGGGTTCACCTCCATCCTCCGGCTCTACCCCGACGTCGAGGCCGCCCTCGCCAGCTACGTCCGCTAACCGGTCCACCGATGCCTACGCCCCAGCCCCCCTCCGCGCCGTCGCTCGACGGCGCCCCAGCCCCCCGCATCGGCGCCCCACGCCCGCGCGTCGGCCTCGTGATCGGGTCGGGCGGCATCAAGTGCGCCGCCGGCGTCGGGTTGTGGAAGGTGCTCCAGCGCGAGGGCATCGACGTGGACGTCGCTGTCGGGTGCAGCGGCGGGAGCATCTACGCCGCCGCCCTCGCGCTCGGCCAGGACGCCTACGCCGCCGAGGCGCTGACGCACAGCATGTGGGAGGGGTTGTTCACCAAGGTCCGCTACCGCTCGGTCCTGCGCGCCATCCTCCCGCGCGCCTTCGGGTTCTCGGAGCGCATCGGACTGCTCGACGACACCCGGATCTGGGAGGTCATGGAGTCGGCTTACGGGCCGGCCACGTTCACCGACACCCAGATCCCGCTCTTTATCAGCGCCACCGACCTCCGCCGGGGCGAGGCCGTCACGCTCACTGAGGGGCGCGTCGCGGACGCCGTCCGCGCCAGCATCTCGCTCCCCGTCCTCCTGCGGCCGTGGCCCGTCGGCGACCGGCTGCTCGTCGACGGGGGCGCGACGAACCCGCTGCCCATCGACGTCGCGATCCGCGAGGGCTGCGAGGTCATCATCGCGATGGGGTTCGAAAACGCGCCGCAGGGCGAGTACCGGTCGATCACGCACGTCATCAGCCAGGCCACCTCGATCACGACCGACCACCTGCTGCGCTCGACGTACGCCTTCTACAGCGCCGTCCACCACGCCGAGATCGTCCCCGTCATGCCCGACTTCGGGCAGCACATCTCGGTTCTGGACAGCCACCTGATCCCGTCCATCATCGAGGAGGGCGAGCGCGCCGCCGAAGAGGCCCTGCCGTATCTCCACTCGCTGCTCTCGGGCTCCACGACATGACTTCGCCCTCCACACCCGGCCGGATCCTGGTCGTCGACGACAACGAGATGAACCGCGACATACTCTCGCGCCGTCTCGAGCGGCGGGGCTACGAGGTGGACGTGGCCGAGGACGGGCGCGCGGCGCTGGCGGCCGTCGAGGCCGGGGACTTCGACCTGGTGCTGCTCGACATCATGATGACCGAGATGAACGGGTACGAGACGCTGGACCGCCTCCAGGCCGACGACTTGTGCCACATCCCCGTCATCATGATCTCGGCCGTCGACGAGATGGAGAGCATCGTGCGGTGCATCGAGGCTGGGGCGGCAGACTACCTCCCGAAACCGTTCAACGCCAAGATCCTCCAGGCCCGCGTCGAGTCCTGCCTAGCGCGGAAGCGGCTCCACGACCAGGCGCAGCAGCACGTCCAGAGCCTGGAGCGCGAGATGGCGATCGGACGCACGACTCAGGCGGGGTTCCTCCCGGCCGAGCTGCCGACCGCGCCCGTGTAAAGATTGCGGACACCGTTCTCCGCCCTACACTCCAGGCTCTCACCGGCCCCTGAACCATGGTCGGCGCACCGCACACCCTTAAGGCCCGACTGACCTGGGTCAAACTCTACGAGGAGACCGGCAACGGCCTCTTCGTCTGCCGCCGATGCGGCATCTCCCGTCCCACCCTCCGCAAGTGGTGGGCACGCTACCAGGCGGAGGGCGAGGCCGGCCTCCGCTCCCGGAGCCGACGTCCCCACACGATCAAGCGGAAGGTCACTGACGAGCACGTCGAGTGGATCCGGCACCTCCGGCTCGACCGGAAGCTGGGTCCGAAGCGGATCCAGGCCGAGCTCGTGCGTCTCCATGGCCTCCATCTCGCGGCGTCGACCGTCTGGACGGTCCTCCGGCGCAACGGGTGGCGCTACCTCAAGCGCCCGAAGGGGCCGGCCCATCCGAAGCGGTACGCGAAGGAGGTCCCGGGCGACCGGGTCCAGATCGACACCGTCAAGATCGGGAAGGGGCTCTTTCAGTACACCGCGACCGACCCCGCCCCGCCGTGGCGGGCGGGCTGCACGCGGATGCGGGTGCTCGCGCTCTACCCCAAACGGGACGCGGCGACGTCGGTCCGCTTCCTCCGTGAGCACTTGCTCAAGGAGCTCCCGTTCCCGATCCAGCGGATCCAGACCGACCGCGGCGGGGAGTTCTTCGGGATGGACTTCCAACTCGCGCTGATGCAGGAGCGGATCCGGTTCCGTCCGATCCGACCGTACTCGCCCCACCTCAATGGGAAGGTCGAGCGGTCTCAGCGGACGGACCGGATGGGGCGGGCGGTACGCCCCGCCGTTCTACGCGACGGCGGACCTGAAGGCGCCGGACCTCGCGGACCAGCTCAAGGCGTGGCAGCAGTTCTACAACGAGGTCCGGCCTCACGGGGGCATCGGAGGACGCCCACCGCTCGCTCAGTACCGTCGGGCGGCCGACCGCGTCCCGACACGCTCCGCCGTGGCCGAGGCTTACGACCCGAGCCAGGAGGGCAACCTCCGGGTCCGGGACTACGCTATCGACAGGGGACTCTGGCCCCCGTCATGCCCCCGCTCCTTGCTCATCGATCTCAACCCGCGCCCAACCGGGAAACGGTGTCCGCAATCTTTACACAAGTTACCGATCCGCACCTTCTGCAACTCGCCATGCGCCCTTTGGTCCTCGTTCTTCTCGTCCTCGTGGCGGGCTCGGCCACCGCAGCTACGGATCCGTCCTCGGTCTACACGCAGCGACCCAACGACCCGCTGGCGGTGACGTTCGACGCGGAGGCCTACGGGGATGGAACTACCGATGCGACGGCCGCGCTGCAGGAGGCCATCAACCGAGTCAAGACCGCCTTCAATTACGGCATCCTGTTTATCCCGGAAGGCCGCTACCTGTTGAGCGGCACGCTGCACGTTCCGCCGGCCGTGCGTCTGATCGGGTACGGACGGGACCGCCCCGAGCTCGTCCTCACCCCTGAGGCTCCCGGCTTTTCGGATCCGGCGGACGAGCAGTACATGGTGTGGTTTACAACCAATCTGGTCACGTCTGAGAGTGCGCCGAGGGACGCGACGCCAGGGACGTTCTACAGCGCGATATCCAACGTCGACTTCCACATCGGCGAAGGCAATCCGGGGGCGGTCGCCCTGCGCACCACGTATGCCCAGCACAGCTTTGTCAGCCACTCGGTCATCCGGATCGGCTCTGGGAAGGCGGGCATATCGGACGTCGGCAACGAGCTCGAGAACATCGAGTTCTACGGCGGCGAGTATGGGATCATCACCGGCCCCCCGTCGCCCAGCTGGCCGATGATGATGGTCGACACGGCCTTCGACGGGCAGCGACGGGCGGCGATCCGGTCTCACAACTCGGGCCTGACGATGGTGAACCTGCACGTGCGAAACGTCCCGGTGGTCATCGAAATCGAAGAGGGCGCGACCGACCGGTTGTTCCTCGAGCGCGGGCTCCTGGAAAACGTGTCGGACGCCGCCTTCGTGATCAGCGACCGCGAGAGCACGCTGATGCAGATCAACGTCGTAGACACCCACGCCCGCGACGTCCCCGTGTTCGCACGCTTCCGCGGCGGGGAGGCACCGATCGCCGGTGTCGGCGACCGCTATCGGGTCCGCGACTTCGTGCACGGGTTGGTGATGGACGACCTGGTGGACGACTCCGAACTCGTCACGCGGGCCGACCTGGTCCCCGTCGAACAGACGCCTGAGGATCTGCCTCGCGACATCCCCGCCCTGCCGCCGGTCGACGCCTGGACCAGCGTGCGTGACTTCGGAGCCGTAGGGGACGGGGTCACGGACGACACGGACGCCTTCCGTGCCGCGATCGAGGCGGCGCAGACCGTCTACGTGCCGCAGGGCTGGTACCGGATCTCCGACACGATCCGGCTGGGGCCGGAGACGCGCCTGATCGGGCTCCACCCGTGGTCGACCCAACTCGTCCTGGCGGAGAGCACACCGACGTTCAGCGGGTTCGGAGGCCCCATGCCGATGGTAGAGACGGCGCGCGGCGGCGACGCGATGCTGAACGGCATCGGCCTCTCGACGGGCGGGCTCAACTACCGCGCCGTCGGGCTCAAGTGGATGGCCGGTGCGGACTCGTACGTGAACGACGTCAAGTTCGTAGGCGGTCACGGCACCATGCGCCCCCCCGGCGTGGACCGGCGCGAACGGGCCCGACCGGGCATCAGCACGCCGGACGACCCGGTCTACGAGCGCGGGCTGGATCGGGCCTGGGACAACCAGCACTGGAGCCTCTGGGTCACCGATGGCGGTGGGGGGACGTTCAAGGACATCTGGACGGCCAACACCTACGCCACGAGCGGGATGCTGGTCAACAACACGTCCACACCCGGGAGGATCTACGCGATGTCCGTCGAGCACCACGTCCGAAACGAAGTCCGCTTTTCCGGCGTGGCGAACTGGAGCATGTACGCCCTCCAGTTCGAGGAGGAGTTCAACGAGGGAGTGGACGCCCAGATGATTGAGGTGACGGACTCCGAGAACCTCGCTTTCAACAGCCTGTGGATGTACCGGACGATCCGCGTGCAAACGCCGAAACGGTTCGGCATGCGCCTCTGGAACGCCCGCGACATCCAGATCCGGAACCTGAAGAACTACACGCAGAAGCTCTGGGTGACGGAGTTCCCCGTCTGGGATGTGAATCGCGAGCTGCCCCTGTACCCCTGGCACCTGGCGCGGTTGACCGTGACGGGCGACGAGCCGACGGCGCGGGAGGTGGACTGGGCGGCGGGTCACATCAACCGGCTCGCGTCGGGCTTCGATTTCGCGCAGGGCCTTTCGTCGGACGCGGCGGGCAACGTGTACTTCTGCGAGACGCGCCGGCAACGGGTCTACAAGTGGTCGGTCGATACCGGACAGGTCACGTTGATCGCCGACTTCCCCTTCCCGCCGTTCTCCACGGCCACGGACACGGACGGCCAACTCCTGGTCGTCGCCCGCTACGATCCCCAGCCCGGGCTCCTGGTGGGCGGGGAGCAGGAGACCGTGAGGGCGCTGCCCGACGACAACCCCGCCTACTCCAGCTGGGGGAACAGCGGGTGGGCGGCCTACCCGTACGCGGTCGACCCCGGGGACCCGGAGGGCACGTTCCGCCCTCTCGAGCGGGTCGCCACGGACGGCCTGGCCGACGTCGAGCGGATGTACTACCCGGCGAGCCGCTGGCACTACACGTTCGACGACGCGGCGGTGTACTACCCGGACTCCGCCTTCGTGGCGCCGGACGGGGTCACGTTCATCGCCGAGACCTACGACATCGGCCGGTCGGCCACGCTGGTGCCCGCCGAGCCCGGCGGGACGGCCTACGCCACTGACGACATCAACAAGCGGACGGTGCGGATGCGGGTCGGGCCCGGTGGCCGCCTCACCGGGCTAGAGGAGGTCCTCCCCCGCGGCGAGTTCAGTCACGCGGTCGGACCCGACGGGCGGCTCTACGTCGCGGACGGCCAGATCTTCGTCTACGACGCCGATCTGAACGAAGTCGGCCGGTTCAGTCTGCCGGAACGCCCCATCTCCCTCGTCTTCGGGGGCGCTGATGGAGACATCCTGTTCGCCACCACCGTCCATTCGCTGTACGGGATCCGGGTGCCTTAGCTGAACCGGGCCAGGCGCCGCAGCCAAACGCCGTCGAACACGCGCTCGACCATCTGCTCATTCACTTGACGCCCGCCAGGCGATGGTCGAAGCGCTCGACGAAGCCGTCTTCGCCACCACACCACCGGAAGCTGGAGTGAACCCGGTACGGGCTCTCCCGCACTTTGTGTGATCACGCCGAGCACAGAACACGCTTGCGGAGCAGGTCGAAGCCGGCGCGGCGTACATCTGACGCTTGAGCATCTTCAAGCGGTTGATCTGCCCCTCCGCCTGACCACTGCTCCACGGCTCTTCCAGCGCGGCACGGACGGCGTCGTAGTCCCGACGCAGACCCTCCGAGAAGGTCACCAGCGCTGAGATCCCGCTCGTGCGGCTCGAATCCAGCCAGCCGTCGAGGTCGGCTGGGCGTTTGTCGCGGACCAACCGGTTGTACGAGCGCGAGAGGTCGTAGAGCCGCGCCACCTCGACGTCCTGCCGGACGTGATCGAGCACAGCCGTCTCCGACGCATCGAGCGCTTCCGGGTCGCGGACGAGCAGCCATGCCAGCTTCCGTGCCGATGGCAGCCGTCCACGCTGCGGCACGCTTTCCACCGGCTCTCGGAGCGCCGGCAGGTACTTGCGAGGCGTTCGTGGGTGAGGCTCCGTTCGGCGGCCCTGCGCCCAGCGCGAGACCGGGCGCGATGATCTGGAGTAGCCGAGTGCTCGGATCTCGCGGTAGAGCACGAGCGCGCTGCGCTCCCCCTCCACCCACCGCGCGTTGAGGTGCTCCTGATACGGGGCGAGGACGCTTGGTGGCACCGAGGGGCATCCTCGCTCAGGGAACGCATCGGCCGCGAGGTACTTGGCACGGTCTTCCGGTCGATGCGGAGCGCACGCGTGATCTGGAGTACGTTGAGGCCGTCCTCGGCGTGGAGGCGTCGGACCTCGACGTAGCGGGCGTGGTGCCGGTCGCGGCTGGCGGCCGACGCCGCCCGTTCAGCGGCCGTACGTCGCCCAGGCTGGTACTCCGCTGCCGGGAGGCCCTCCGCTCCTGGGAGGCCCCTCAGCCGTCCCCGGACACTCGTCAGGTGCCGGACGAGCACCTGGCGAAGATTGTGGAGCAGGTGCCAGCGGTCCGCGACCTGGGCCGCGTCGGGCGCGCCCTCTGAGATCGCGCGGGCGTACTCGGTCGAGCGGTCACGCCTGGGGCCGTTCCAGGCCCCGACGACTTCGACGCCGGGGTGATCACGGAGCCACACCGCGACGGCCGTCGACGTCCGGTCCTCCAGCAGGTCGATGGGCCGCCGCGTCTCCGAGTCGATCAGGATCGTGCCCCACGAGCGGCCCTTGCGCCACGCCCAGTCGTCGACGCCGAGCACACGGGGTGTCTCGGACTCGGGGACCGGGTGCCGGTGGAGGAGGCGCAGCACGGTGTCGGGGCTCGTCGGCATTCGGAGGTCACGGAGCAGGCGCGACCCGGCCTCAGCTCCGGCCGAGAGTCCCGTACGGAGCTGTGACGCGGCCAGACGGCCGGTGCGACGGGCGTACCGAGGCACGAGGTCCGTGAATGGCTCCGCGAACGTGCGTCGCGGGCAGGCCGCACTCAGGCAGCGAAACCGGCGGACTCGGAGCCGAAGGCCAACCGCTCGCTCGCTGACAGGTAGATCGGCCGGCGAGCGGGTGTAGAGGCCGTGGACGCGTCGGGAGCGCTGACCGCATTCGGGGCAGGCGGCGCTACGGGCCTTGCTACGCGCCTCAACGACAAGGTCGAACGGGTCGGACCGCACGGTATCGAGCCGGCAGCCTGGGAGATCAAACGGGACAGCGGACGAGGCCACGATGGAGCAGGCGAGTGGGCCTGCCCGAACGATCAGGTGGGTGCCTCGCAGCCAACTCGATCACACAGAGTGCGGAAGAGCCGCCTAAGGGGTCATGATGGACAGACAGTGAACGACGGCTTCACGAAAACCGCGGGTCAGGCCTGGATACCCCCTCTTTAGACTGAGTCCAGACAACACCTCCCCGCTTCTCTCCCCCTCATGCCTGTCTCCCTGCTCTTCACCCTCGCGCTCGCCCTCCTCCTCGCCCCCGCCGCCATTGCCCAGACCGTCGCCGTCGTCGGCCGCGTCCTCGACGCCGAGACGGCGGAGCCGCTCCCGGGCGCCAGTGTAGTCTTGGAAGGGACCACGGTTGGGGCCACCGCTGACCTCGCCGGGGCCTATCGGCTCGTCGGCGTCGAGCCGGGGGCGTACACCGTCGTGGCGAGCCTTCTCGGGTACACCTCGGAGAGCCAGGTCGTCGAGGTCGGGACCCGGGGGGACGTGCGGGCGTCGTTCCGACTCGCCCCGGTGGCCCTCGACCTCGACGCCGTCGTCGTGTCCGCGACCCGGACGGGGGCCGCGGCCTCGACGCTCCCCGTGAAGGTGACGGTGATCCCGACACGGGAGGTCCGCCAGCAGCAGGCGCTCACGTCGAGCCCGGCCGAGCTCGTCGCCAACGTGGTCCCGAGCTTCTCGCCGGCCCGCCAGAAGCTCTCGGGGTTCGGCGAGAGCTTTCGGGGCCGGAGCCCGCTCTTCCTCGTCGACGGCGTCCCCCAGTCCAATCCGCTCCGCGACGGGAGCCGCGACGGGTTCACGCTCGACCCCGAGGTCGTCGACCGCATCGAGGTCGTCTTCGGGGCCAACGCGGTCCAGGGCCTCGGTGCCACGGGCGGCATCGTCAACTACGTCACCGTCGAGCCCGACCCCAGCGGGACGCTCGAGCAGCGGGTCACGCTGGGGACGACGGCCAGCGACGGGCTCGATGGCGACGGGCTCGGCTGGCGCGCCCACTACCTCGTCTCGAAGCGGTTCGAGACCGGCGCGGGCCCGGTCGACGTCCTCGGCTCGGCGAGCGCCGAGCGCCGCGGGCTCCAGTTCGACGGGGCCGGCCGGACCGTCGGGATCGACAACGTCCAGGGCGACGTGGCCGACTCGTTCGCGCGGAACCTCCTCGCGAAGGTCCGCTGGCGGCCGGCGGCGGACCAGCGGGTCGGGCTCATGATCAACGACTTCCGCTTGGCCCAGGAGGGCCACTTCGTGAGCACGCCCGGCGACCGGGGTGCGGGGCTCCCGACGGTCTCCACCGAGGGCGACCCCGAGGGGACCGAGCCCGTCAACGACGTGACCACAGTCTCGCTCGACTACGAGCACACGGCGCTCTGGGGCGGGACGCTCTCGGCGAAGGCGTACGCCCAGGACTTCGCCGCGCTCTACGGCGGCGGCCGGTTCGGCGTGTTCCAGGACCCCCAGATCGCCCCGGAGGGCGAGTTGTTCGACCAGTCCGAGAACAACTCCGAGAAGGTGGGCGCCCGCCTGACGTACGCCCAGCCAGCCCTCGCCGGCCTCCCCGTCGGTGTCGTCACGGGCGTCGACGTGATCCGTGACGAGACGTACCAGCGGCTTGCGCAAACGGACCGGAACTGGGTCCCCATGACCCGCTTCCTCAACGCCGCCCCGTTCGTCCAGCTCGACGCCGAGGCGGCCCCGTGGCTCACGCTCTCGGGCGGCCTCCGGTGGGAGATCGCCGAGCTCGCCGTCCCCGACTTCACGGCGCTCGCCGGCAACCGGGCCGACCGCCGACGGGTCGAGGTGGCAGGCGGGAGCCCGGCCTTCGACGCCGTCCTCGCGAACGCGGGCGCCGTCCTCACCCCGGTCGGTGGGCTCCGGCTCTACGGGAGCTTTGCCCAGGCCTTCACGATGCCCGATGTCGGCCGTGTGCTCCGCGGGGTCTCCGAGGAGGGGACGGCTGTCGACGACGTCCTCGCGCTCGACCCGATCCGGACGGACAACCTCGAGACCGGCGCCGCGCTCGCTGCGACGTGGGGCCGGCTCGGCGCGACGTACTTCGTGTCGGAGTCCGACTTCGGGTCCCGGCTGGTCCCGAATGAGGACGGCATCTTCCAAGTCCGCCGGGAGCCGACGCGGACGAGCGGGTGGGAGTTGACCGGCCGGATCGACCCAGCCCCCCGGGTCTCCCTCAGCGCCGCGCTCTCCCTCCTCGACGGCCGGTTCGACAGCGACGGCGACGGGGCGCTCGAGTCCGACCTCGGGGCCGCCGACATTGGCCCGAACCGGCTCACGATGAGCGCGGATGCCGGCCGTGGCCGCTTCAGCGGGCGGCTCCAGGCGTTCACGTACTTCGACCGGACCTTCCACGATGGCGACGGCGTCGAGACCGCCGCGTTCGACGGCTACACGACGGTCGATGCCGCCCTCGCCGCGGTCGTCGGACGGGCCACGCTCACCCTCGCCGTCTCGAACCTCCTCGACGCCGACGTCATCACGTACTTCAGCCAAGCGGCCACCACCCGCGACGACCAGTACTTCGCCGGGCGAGGGCGGACGTTCACGCTCCGCGTGTCGACGCGGCTCTAGCCGGCCGCGCGCCTACGAGCCCCCACGATGTCCTGGTTCCGACGGATCTGCTCGACGGTCCACCTGTGGGTGGGGCTCGTGTTGAGCCTCGTTCTCGTGGTCCTGAGCGTGACGGGGAGCGCACTCGTGTTCCGCCATGAAGTCGACCGGGCGCTCAACCCCGACCTCCTCCGCGTCGAGCCTGCGGGCGGGCGGGTGCCGCTCGGGGCGGTCATCGCGGCCGTCGGGGACGCCGCTCCCGAAAGCTCGCCCCGCCTCCTCCGGCTGCCCCGGGACCCCGAGGCGCCCCACGAGGTGTGGCTCGCCGACGACCGTCACGTCTACGTCGACCCGTACCAGGGAACCGTCCTTGGGGTGCGGGGGGACCGCGAGGGGGCGATGAACGCGCTCTTCGCACTCCACGCGGAACTGCTGGGCGGCGAGGGCGGCGCCAAGGTCGTCGGCTTGATCGGGCTCCTCACCCTCCTCCTCGGGGGGACGGGCCTAGTCTTGTGGTGGCCCACAAAGGTGACCGTGAGCCGGTTGAAGAAGGGGCTCCAGATCGCCTGGCGGCACGGGCCGCGGCGGCTGAACTACGACCTCCACCGGGCCGGCGGGTTCTACACGTCAGCGTTCCTCGCCCTCGTCGCCGCGACCGGGGCCGCGCTCGTGTTCTACGCGGAGGCTGGGGCGGCGCTCCACGCGGCCACTGGGACCCCGATGCCCCCGCCCCCACCCGCGGTCCACGCCGACGAGGGGCCGGCGGCGCCCGAAGTGCTCGACGCGGCGCTGGCGGCGGCGCGGCGGGTCCTCCCGAACGGGGTACCCACGTTCCTCACCCTGCCCCAGACCGGGGGCGCCCCGCTCGCGGTCCGGCTCCGGACCCCGGGGGAGTGGCACCCCAACGGGCGGAGCTACGTGTACCTCGGGCCGGCCGACGGCCGGGTGCTCCGGGTCGACGACGCCCGCGAGGCGCCCGGTGCGTCGCGGGCGATGCACGCGGCGTACCCGCTCCACATCGGCGCCTTCGGAGGGCCAGCTCGGAGCATGATCCGCGTTCTGTACGTCGTGCTTGGGTTGGCCCCGGCCATCCTGTCCGTTACGGGCACGCTCATCTGGTTCCGGCGGTGGCGGAAGCGGAACCGGCGGGTCCACCGAGGGGCCCCGGCCCGCTCACGGGTTGTGGCCCGAGAAAGCGCGCCGACGAGGACGCCCTGAGGGCTCTCAGACGGTCGACGCCCGAACGAACCGGCCGGCCCACCGACGCGGCGCCGACACCGAACGAGGCAGCGGCTACCATTGGCAGAGGCCCCTGACCGAGCGCTGCGAGCGCGCCCAAGCTAGGTGAACGTGTGGGGGACATTGCCGCCCAACTGGACCACCCGCCCCCGCTCCTTCGCCTTGTGCTCGGGCTCCACGTGGATCGTCGTGCTGCTGTCCGGGACCGCCTCGCGGAGCGCCTCCTCCAGCCGGTCGCACACGACGTGCGAGGCGGCGACCGTCGACTCGCCGGGGACGACGAGGTGGAACTCGATGAACGTGTGCCGGCCGGCCCGCCGGGCCCGGAGCGCGTGGACCTCCCGGGCCTCGCCCATGTGCTCGTTGATCGCCGCCCGGATCCCGTCCATCTCCTCCTCAGGGACCCCTTCGTCCATGAGCCCCCCCACCGACTCCCGGACGAGCCGGACCCCGACGACGACCACGTTCACGGCCACAGCCACAGCCAGGAGCGGGTCAAGGACCCACCACCCCGTCGCCGCAGCGAGCCCGATCCCGGCGAGGACCCCGACGGTCGTGAACACGTCGGCCCCGAGGTGCCGCCCGTCGGCGACGAGGGCGGGGGACCGGAGGCGCCGGCCGGTCCGGACGAGCCAGGCGGCCCACCCGGCGTTGAGCGCGGTGGCCCCGACCGCCACGGTCGCGCCGACCCCGAGCCCCGTGAGCGGGACCGGGTCGAGGAGCCGGCCCCACGCCGCCCGGACGATCTCGACGGCGGCGAAGAGGATGAGGGCGCCCTCGACGACGGCCGCGAGGTACTCGGCCTTCGTGTGGCCGTAGGGGTGGTTCGCGTCGGGCGGCCGAGCGGCCACGCGGACAGCGAGGAGGGCGACCCCGGCCGTGACCACGTTGACGACGGACTCGAGCGCGTCGGAGTAGAGGGAGACCGCGTCCGTGAGCGCGAAGGCGACGTACTTCAGACCGAGGACGACGACGGCGACGATGAGGCCGTATCTGGCGGTGGAGACGGCGGACATGTGGGGCGGCGAGAGCCCCGAGAGGACGAGAGGCCGCCCGGACGGTTTCGGGCGGCCCTGGCCGAACCGCCCGAGGGCGGAGGCCCCCTACCGCGCCAGGACCACGCGCCGCTCAGAAGTGGGGGTCCCGTCCACCACGAGCCGCACGACGTATACGCCGACCGGTAGAGACTGCATCCCCAGCTTCGCTTCATGAGGACCGACGGCCATCGTCCCCACGGCGAGCTGCTGGACTCGCCGACCGAGAAGGTCGGCCACCTCAAGGACCACGTCACCCGGCTCCGAGAGGGCGTACCGGACCGTGGTCGCGCCGACGGACGGGTTGGGGAAGACGGCCGCGATGCGCGCTCCGTCGTCTGGACCAGCGCCGGGCTCCGAAGCCGTGCCCCCGGCGCGGACCAAGCGGGACACGCGCCCCGTCTCGCCACTCGGCCCTGCGTTCTCGGTGGTGAGTACGTAGACCTCCCCGTCCGCGTCTTGCCCGAAGCTCAGGACGTACCGCGCGATCGTCCCGTCCGAGGCGCCCTGGAGCGGGGCCGGACCGAACGACCAGAGGCCCGACTCTCGGGGCTCGGCGACGAAGAGCTGGCCGCTCGGCTCCCCGAACGAGTCGCTCCAGTCGGCGAAGACGTAGCGACCGATGAGCTCGGGGATCGCAGCGCCCCGATACACGTAGCCGGCGACGACCGCGAGCCCGAGCCCGCCAGCGATTCCCGGGTGGGGGTACTCGAGGACCGGCGCCAGAAGCGGCGCCCCCTCGTCCGGGTGGCCGGCCCCGACCGTCGAGGGGCACGACGCCCGCGACTCGTCCGGGGTGTCCGTGCTGAAACAGTGGGTCCCCTCCCACACGTTCCACCCGTAGTTGCCGCCGGCCGTCACGACGGAGACCTCCTCCCAGAGGTTCTGGCCGACGTCCGCCACCAGGAGGTCGTGGTCCCCGCCCGCATCGAACGAGTACCGCCACGGGTTCCGGAAGCCGTAGGCGTAGATCTCGTCGAGGCCCTCGCGCCCGACAAACGGGTTGTCTGCGGGGACGCCGTACGGGTCTCCCCCGTCCACGTCGAGGCGGAGGATGGACCCGAGGAACGAGGCCGTCACGTCCTGCCCGTTCCCGCCCGCGTTGGCGACGTACCAGTCGTCGACGTGGCCAACCGCGTCGTCGTCGGCGGCCCCGCCGTCCCCGAACGAGACGTAGAGGTACCCGTCGTCGGGCCCGAACGCCAGCATCCCGGCGTTGTGGTTGAACTGGGGCTCGTCGACTTCGAAGAGCACGCGCTCCGAGGCGGGGTCGGCCACCTCGGGGTCGGACGAGACCGTGAACTCGGAGATCCGCGAGGTGTGGTTGTAGTCGGTCGGGGCGCCGTCGCGGAGGGGGGCGCCGTAGTAGACGTAGACCCTCCCGTTCGTCGCGTAGTCCGGGTGGAAGGCGAGTCCGAGCAGGCCGCGCTCGTCGTAGCCTTCGTTCACGGTCAACATCCGGTCGCGGACGTCAAGGAAGGGTGACTCGGACACCTCGCCCGTCGCCGACACCCAGTGGACCACGCCGACCTGGTCGACGACGACGAACGCCCCGTTGCCCCCGGGGACCACCGCCATCCCCACCGGAGCCGTGAACCCCTCGGCGACCGTCTCCAACGCGAGGTCCGGGAGCGGGTCGGACACGTAGATCCGCCACCCCATGTTGAAGTGGGCGTTGCACTGGTAGTACAGGAGGTCCGGCGTCGTGGCCGACGGCGTGAACGTCAGCGTCTGCATGCCGGTGGCGAAGTTGCCGATTACCCCAGCGTTGTACACCCCCTGACCGCCTCCCTGGGAGTTCGTGGAGATGTAGAAGGGGTGCATCGACGGGACGTTGTCCATGACGAACGTGTACGTCACCCCCCGCGTGAGGTGGAGCTCCGCGTTCTCCACGCCGTCGATGTAGAAGACCTCCGGGTACGAGGTAGCGTTTGGGTTCGCCGCGGTCTGGGTTCCGACGGTGACGGTGAACGTCTGTCCCCAGGCGACGGGGGCAGCCGCGACGAGGGCGGCGAGGAGGGCGTGACGGAGGAAGGTGCGTAGCGCTGGGTTCATGACGAGTCGCCTTGGGGCGGGTCTGAGGAGAGAGGTGCCGGCGGACGCCCGGTCCGTCCGGAGGAGCTCGGGGAGGTCAGTCGTCGTCGAGCTTGACCTTCTCGGCGTAGAGCACGCCGCCGCGCGTGGCCCCCTCCGCCTCGACGAGGGCGCCGACGGTGAAGGCCGATCGATCGATGAGGTTGTTGTCGTCGTCGAGCCAGCGGGTCGCGGCGTCGACGGCGAACCGGGTGCCCGCGACGGTCACGGAGGTCCCGTCGAGGGCGTCGACCCGTCCCTCGACCTCCGTCTCGGCAGCGCCCTCTCCGTCGTCATCGAGCTTGATCTTCTTGGCCCGGAACGTGCCGTCGCCGGCCGGCCGCCCCTCGGCCTCGACGAACGTCCCGACGGTGAGGGCCTCGAACGGGATGGCCTCGTTGTCGCGTCCGAGCAGCTCGGTCGCCCCGTCCACCACGAACACGCGGCCGAGGACGGTCAACCGATCGGCGCCCACCGTCTCGACGGTGCCGTGAACCTCGATCTCTCCCGAGGCCCCATCGTCGGTCCGGGCGTCGAGACGGACCGAGAGCCCCTGCGTGGCGCGGACCACCACGCCGTCGACCTCGATCTGAGCGCGGATAGGCGCGCCGTTCGACGACGTCGCTTCGATGGAGAGGGCCGCCGTGGGGGGGGCCGCGAACCGGACCTCCCAGGAGCCCCGGGCCTGCACCTGGTCGAGGCCGTCGGCCGCGAGGTACGTGACAGCGGCGTCGCCTTCGACGAGGTAGTGGACCTCGACGTCGTCCTGGGGCCCGAAGGCGTCGCACCCGGCGAGGGTGACCAGGGCAACGAGAGAGAGCGTGAGCAAGCGCATGGGGGGTGTAAGAGGAGGGTGTTCCCTCCCCTACCCAATTCACGTGCCACGCGCTGAAGGAACCCCTAAGGGCTCCGCGAGGGGCCACTGACGGGCCCGCCCTCCTCACGGTGCGCACGGCGTGCCCGTGGTGCGCACCCTGTGCACAGCTCAGAGGCGGACCCGGAGTTGCACGCCGCCAATCCCCGGAGCCGGCTGGAGCGAGACCGCCTCGGTATCCGGCCCGCGCCCGGCCTCCGGGCCGCCGGTCGCCAGTGCGTCGAGGACGGCCACGGCCCACACGAGGGCGGTGGCATGCGCGAGGACCGACGACGTCCGGTGCCACCGGTTGTACGGCCCGTAGAGTCGCTCCGCCTCGGCGGGGGTCGTGGCCCCGTTGTAGTCCGCCCGAGCTCGGATCCGCGCCACCTCCGCCGCGACGGTGCCCGCGGCCAGCGTCCCGCCGGTCAGCGCGAACGTCCACCCCTTCCCCCGGTCCCCCTTGTAGAACTGGCCCCAGCCGGGAGCGACGAGCGACCGGAGCGCCGCGGCAGGCCGGTCGTCTGGGAGCACGACGTATCGGACTTCGACGGTTCCTGGCCTTGCCTCCGGCGTCTCCATCTCCGCCTCGACCTCCTCGAAGAACTGGAGCGTCTTCGGCGAGACGAGGACCGGGTCGAGCGTGAGCGCGGGCCGCAGGGAGAGGGCCAGCTCGAACTGGCGACGCGCCTCGATGGGCTCGTTCCGAGCGTGGAGGAGGACGCCGAGCGTGGTGTGGACCGTCACGAGTTGGTCCGGCGTGAGCGCGTCGAAACGGGCGAGGGCCTCGCGCGCTCGGGCCTCGGCGGTCTCGTAGTCGAGCCGGGCCACGGCCTCTTCCATGGCCCGGACGAGGTCGGCCGGGGCGTCGGCCGTCTGAGCGGACGGTCCGACCGCCACGGCGACGGTGAGGACGAGCAGGGGGAGCGCCCTCATCGCACGACGGTGACGGTGACCGCCGCCGTCCCTCCGGGCCCGTCCAGCCGGACGGCGTAGACACCCGGCGCGACGGCGGCCTCCCATTCGACCCGGCGGGTCCCGGCCGGAAGGTCGGTGTCCTCAAGTTGGTCGACCTCCCGCCCCAAGGCGTCGACGACGGTGAGGCGGACTCGGCCGGGCCGCGGCACTGAGATCTCAAGGGCCGTCGCTCCTCGGGTCGGGTTCGGGCCGGCAAGGCGGACCGTGAGCCCGGCCGCCGCGGGACCGTCCTCGTCGTCGACGGCGGCAGCCGCACGCCGGACCGCCGAGGCGAGCACGCTCCCGTACCCGTCCGTCCCCCCGACCACGTACAGGTCGTCCCCGATCACGGCCGACACGGCCCCCTCCCGGGGCTGAGGGAGCGGCTCCAGCGCCTGCCACTCCCCACCGGCCAGGGGGAGCACGTCGACGTTTGAACGGACCTGGTCCGACGCGTCGCGCCCGCCGACGGCGAATACCACGCCGGGCCCAGCCGCCAGCGCCAGCGCTCCCCGGGCCTCCGGGAGCGAGGCCAATTCCATCGTTCCCGACTGGTATGGGACGTAGCGGTCGACGCGGCTGACCGGTCCGAACGTGCTGTAGCCGCCGGCGAGGATCAGCGCGTCGCCCACGCTCGCGGACCCGAACCGTGCGCGGGGCGGCGAGAGCGTCCACTCCTCGTACCGGCCCCATCTCTCCCCGTACGCCTCCATCGTCGCCAGGAGGACGCCCCCCACCCCCGCCCCGCCGAATGCGTACAGCCCCCCGTTGACGACGGCTGCCCCCAGCCCTTCCCGGCCCTCCTCCAGGCCGTCGAAGCTCTCCCACCGGTCCCGCTCGGCGTTGTAGACCTCGGCCTTGTCGCTCGGCTCGCCGTCCTCGGCGCGCCCGCCGACCACGACGATCTCCCCGTCGTAGACCGCCGCCGCCGCGTCCGTCCGCGGCTCGGCGAGGGAGGCGACCGAAGCCCACCCGGTCGCGGGGTCGTAGACCTCGACCGTGCCGAGGGGCGTACCGGCAGCGTCCTCCCCCCCGATCACGTAGAGCCGGCCATCGAGGACGGCGCCGGCCGCCCGCGTCCGCGCCGTCCCCATCGCCGGGACCGACGTCCACGTCTGCGCGGCCGCCGGACCACCGGTCAGGAGGACGAGGAGCAAGAGGGGTGCGAACGGCGTGCGCATCGGGGGCAGGATAGAGGGGGCTTCGTCGAGAAAGCCAAAGGCCGTGCCGAAAGGCCTCACCCGCCGGGCTCGTCCATCCGGACGCGGACGGTCCGCTCCTCCCCGGCGGCGATTCGGAGGCGGACCTCGCGGGTCCCGAGGGTCGGGTGTGCGAAGCCGAGGACGTGGTCGCCAGGTCGGAGCACGAGCGGGCGGTCTTGCGGGGGGACCGTGTCCCACGGGTCGCCGTCCACGGTGACCCGCGCCCAAGGGCTCACCGCCAGCGCCACGCGCCCGACGAGGTCCCAGAGCGATACCGCCGCCCGCGTCTCTTCCCCCGCCTCGACGCGAACCCGGACGGTGTGGACCGGGAAGTCGGGGTTCGTGAGAACGACCTCGTGGTCGCCGGCCGGGAGGCTCACCGCGCCGAGCGGGGTCGTCCCGACCTCCCGGCCAGCGACGCGGACGCGCGCCCACGGCTCCACGGCGAGCACCAGCGTCCCCGCCTGGATCTCGGCAAGCGGGTCGGGGACGGGCCGCGCCAGGTCGGGCTCGGCCGCCCCGTCTGGGGACCCAGCTCGGGGATCGGAGGGCGCTGGCGAGGGAGTCTCGGGCAGAGGCCCGGCGGCCCGTGCCGAGGCGTCCGACGACGCCGAGAGCTCAGGCGCTCCCGATCCTGAAGCGGCATCGGACGAAGCCGACGGAGACTCCTGGGACTCGGACCCGGCGATCTCGAGTGGAGCGGTAGCGGGCGGCTCCGCGGCAACGGTCGGCCCCGGCACTGCCTCGGGGAGACGCGTAAGCGCTACGGCGCCGACGAGGACCAGGCCGAAGGCGAGGGCGACCGCCCCCCACCGACGGCGAGCCAGGGCAGACGGGACGCCGGCCTCCGGATCGTCGGGGGTGCGCTCGTTTGCCGACGGGCGGACCGGCACGGGCGGACGGTACGCGGCCGGGTCGGCGAGGTAGGCGGCGAGGTCGGACGCCTCAGCGGCCCCGACCTCCGGCTGGAGGTCGGCCAGTCGCTCGGCGGTCGCCGTCGCGCTGGCGGGCCGGGCCTGGGGGTCGCGGGCGAGGAGCGTGCCGGCCAGCGCGGCCACCGCGGCCGGAACCCGCGGGTCCGCCTCCAGGACGGCCGCCGCGTCGGCGTGGACGACGGCGTCGAGCGTGGCCGACGGGCTCGCCCCCTCGAACGGGGCCCGGCCGGTGAGGGCGTGCACGAGGACGGCCCCGAGCGAGAACAGGTCGGACGCCGCCGTCGGCGGCTCGCCGAGGACGACCTCGGGGGCGAGCGTCCCGAGGGTCCCCCGGACCTCGTCGGCGCCGGGGTCCGGCGCGAGCGACGCGAACCCGAAGTCGGTCAACTTCACGGACCCGTCGTGCCCGAGGAGTACGTTGGCCGCCGAGACGTCGCGGTGGAGGACGCCGGCCGCGTGGACGGCGGCGAGCCCACGGGCGGCCCCGCGGGCGACGTACACCGCCAGCGTGGGGGGGAGCGGACCGGACGCGTCGAGCCACGAGCGAAGGTCGGTTCCCTCGACCCACTCGGCGACCAACGCCTCGCCCTCGGCGTCTACGTGGAGGACTCGGACCACGTTGGGGTGGTCGATGCCGGCCCCGAGACGGGCCTCGTCCAGGAAGCGGCGGCGACGCTCGGGGTCGGCCACGCCGGGCCGTACCCGCTTCAGCAACACGACGACGCCCGTCGCCCGGTCCACGGCTTTGTAGACCGCGGTCAGCGGGCCGCGCGCGATCTCGGCGAACGGCTGGACGTCGGGGGCGGCGGGAGCGATGGGGGGCTAGGCGTACCGGGGTGCCGGAACGTACACCTGAGGTGGGGGCCTCAGGCGTCCTCCTCCGCCCACTCCTTGAGGCGGTACTGGATCCACCGCCGCGAGACGTCGAGCGTCCGGGCGGTCTCTGACACGTTCCCCCCGCAGGTCTCCAGGGTCCGCTCGACGGCGAGCCGCTCGACCTCCTTCATCGTCAGGCCCGCCTCGAACTCCAGGTCGTGCGCGGCTGGCGACTCGGGAAGCCGGAGGTCGGCCGCGGTAATGACCGACCCGCGTGCCAGCACGACGGCCCTCTCGACCGCGTTCTCCAACTCGCGGACATTCCCCGGCCACCGGTGCCGCCGGAGGGCGTCGAGCGCCTCGGGAGCGAACCCCTCGACGCGCGCCCTCGACCCGACGGCATACCGGTCGAGGAAGTGGTGCGCGAGGACGGGGATGTCCCCCCTCCGACTGCGGAGCGGCGGGAGGTCCAGCCGGATCGTGTTGAGCCGGTACATGAGGTCCTCCCGGAACCGGCCGTCCTCCACGAGGTCCGCCAGCGGCCGGTTCGTCGCCGAGACCACGCGGACGTCGACGCGCCGCGTGTCCGTATCGCCGACGCGCTTGACCTCGCCGGTCTGGAGCACGCGGAGGAGGGCGGTCTGGAGCTTCGGGCTGAGGTCGCCCACCTCGTCGAGGAAGACGGTCCCCCCGTCGGCCGCCTCGAACAGCCCCTTCTTGTCGACCGTGGCGCCGGTGAAGGCCCCCTTCCGGTGGCCGAACAGCTCGGTCTCCAGGAGCTCGTCCGGGAGCGCCCCGCAGAACAGGGCCACGAACGGGCGCTCGGCCCGGGGCCCCTCGTAGTGGAGCGCTCGGGCGACGAGCTCCTTGCCCGTCCCGCTCTCCCCCTCGATGAGGACCGTCGCGTCCGTGTCGAGCACGCGCTGGAGCGTCTCGAACAGGTCGTCCATGGCCGGGCTCGTCCCGATCATCTCCTGGAACCCGTGGCGGGCTCGGGCCTCCTGGAGCAGTCGGCGGTTCTCCTCGCGGAGGGCCGTCACGCGGAGGGCGTGCTCGATGGCGATGGCCGCCTGGTCGGCGACGGCCCGGAGGAACGGGAGGTGGTCGCGCGTGAACCGCCCCCGCTTGTGGACGGCGTCGAGGTACACGGCCCCGATCTGGCGGGCCCGCAGCCGGAGCGGCACGCACGCGATCGACTGGATGTGCTGGAGGACCACGCTCTCGACGCCCCCGTACCGCTCGTCGGCCTCGGCCTCATAGACGAGGACGGGCTCGCCGGTCTGGAGCACCTCCTGCACGACACTCGTCGAGAGCGGCCGGACGCCGGCGAGCTCCTCGCCCGAGAAGTTGCGGCTGGCGCGGACCTCGAACGGGACCTCCCCCCCCTCGGCCTCTAGGAGGACGAACCCCCGCTCTGCGCCGAGGGCGTCGAGCGCCGCGTCGAGGACACCGTCGAGGACGGCGGCCGGCTCGCGGGCCGAGTTGAGGGCGGCGGCGATCTCGGAGAGGGCGGCGAGGGCGCTCCGAGCGTCGTCGGGCGGGGGCGCGGGCATGGGCTAGGGGACGCGGAAGCCGGCCTCCTTCGAGCGGCTCCGGTTGCCAGCCCCGTCGGTCACCCACACGGTCCAGATGTAGTCGCCGGCCTGGAGCGGCTGGCGGACCGTGTAGGCCGTCGTGGCAGGGGCGAGCGCCGGGGCGGACTCGACGAGGTTCGGGACCCCCGCGCCGTCGACGAGCGCGACGTCGATGCGGTACGTGAACGCGAACGGGAGCGCGGCCGGCCGCCACTCCAGCACGGGGGGGTTCACGGCGATCACCTCGAGCCCCTGCGGCCGGGCCGTCAGGGGCGTCTGCTCGATCACGCGGACGAGCGCGAGCGGCGGCCCCACGCCGGTGTTTCCCGAGAGGTCGGTCGCCTCGATGTGGAGCGTCCGGCCGAGCAGCGTCTGGACCTGCCCCTCGGGGAGGGCGTCGCCGTCGAACGTGGTCGCGTAGCGCCCGGGGCCTACTGCCGCGAGCGGGGCGCGGAAGCCGAGGTCCGGGACGACCAGCGCGACCCCGTCGACGTCCGTAGCGCGGTCGGGGTCGGTGACCTCGGCCTCGACCTCGAGGCGGAACAGCGGGACGTCCGGGTACCACCGCTCGATGTGTACGGTGCGGGCGGCCTGGGACGTGACGACGGGGAGCGCGTCGACCGGGAGGTCCACCTCGGCCGTCCCCCCCACTTCGACGGTGACGGTGTCGGCGTCGGGCCGGAGCCCCTCGCCCTCGGCCCAGACGGCGTAGCGGCCGCTCGGGAGGCGTGTGACACGGAAGGCGCCGTCGGCCCCGGTCGTCGTCATCACCTCGGCCCCGCCCGCCAGCGGCACGAGGCGGAGACGAACCCCCGGCCGCCCCTCGAACGGGGGGTAGATCCCGGTCACGCGCCCATCGACCGTCCCCTCGTCCCGAAACTCGTCGGAGAGCGGGTCGAACGGGTTGTCGTGGGGGGCCTCGCCGAGGCAACCGGCGAGCCCTGCACAGAGGGCGAGGATGCAGGTGAAGCGGAGCAAGACGGCGGGACGGTCCGCATTGTGAGTGGGGGCGGGAAAGATAGGTGGAGGAGGGCTGTGCTTCGGGGCACGGCGGGGGCGCTCAGGTCGGGGTGGCTGGAGCGGGAGCTCGCGGTGGCGACGGCCCGGACGCCGGACCTCATCCGCGCCGCCCTCCTCGCGCTCCGCCAGGCCGCGGCGACGGGCGACGGGAAGACGTACCGGTACCGGAAGGCGAGCGTCTCGCTCTCGGAGATCCGGCCGGCGGGGACGGAGCAGGGGGCGATGTTCGACGCCGAGGGCGGGCCGCACGTCCAGGCCCCGGAGTGGACGGAGGGGCAGGTGAAGCTCATGGAGGCCGTGGACCGGCTGAACGGGCGGTTCGGGAGGCGGGCCGTCGTGTTCGGGTCGATGGGGCCGCCGGCCCTGCTACAGAAGACGCGGGACGGCTCCCTGGAGGCCCCGCGATGGGAGATGCGCCGGCACCACATGAGCCCCCGGTACACGACGCGGTGGGACGAGCTCCCCGCCGTCCGGGCGTGAACTCCAACCGGGAGGGTCGGCCTCGGTCGTATAGGGACATCTCTGCCACGCCTCGGCACCTACGAGCCAGAGTCCAGCGCCCTCCGGACCTCGGCGGTGTACACGTCCGGAGCGACGTGGGCGTACAGCATCGTCGTCGTCGATCGACGCGTGGCCGGCGAACCGCTGGACCATCGGGACGGGTACGCCCCGCTCGACGAGCCACGTGATGCACGAGTGCCGGAGCACGTGGGGCGTGAGTTGCGGGACCCCGGCCGCGACGGCGAACCGCTTGACCGTCTTGCTGCACGTCCCCGGGTCGACCGCCCCTGCTCCCGCCTCCAGCACCAGCCCGGTCGCAGACGGCCGCTCTACTCGCAGACGACGGAGAACAGCCACCGCCCGGCCCGAGAGCGGGACGCGCCGCTCGGCCCCCGACTTCGACGTGAAGCGTCCGTGCACGCGACGGTGAGGTGGCCCGCCTCGAGGTCCACGTGGTCCCACCGGAGGTGGAGGAGCTCGTTCCGCCGGAGCGCCGTCTCGGCCCCGAGCCTGATGAACGGGGCCGCCCACGCGCTCGACCTCTGCTCGCCGTCGCGGCAGTTGGCCTCAGCATACACCGCGACCGCTCGACCTGCTCCGGCCGGAGCGCCTTCGGGAACGTCTCGGGCACGCGCTCCAGCCCCACCCCGTCCGTTGGGTCGAGGTCGATGAGGTTGAGGGACATGCAATAGCGGAAGAAGGCCCGGAGGTGGCGGACGTAGTTCGCCTTCGTCACCGGCTTGACGTCTAGCGAGTCGACCCACCCCTGGACGTCCCGCGTCGTGACGGTCCGGACCGGGCTCTCCTCCCCCGCGTGCAGCACGAACCGGCCGGTAACCCTCTCGTAGTTCAGCCGCGTGTTGAGCGCAAGATGCGCGCGGCTCGCCAGGAAGCGAGAGCGGGCGTCCGCCAGCGCCACCCCCTCGCGCACTCGCGGCGGTCGGCCCACCTCCCCTTCCGGGTCCGGCGGGCTCTCCGTCCAGGGGTCGTAGCGGACCTCGGCGTAGGCGGCCTCCCACCGCCTGTGGATCCGCCTCGCTGACCGGCCGTCCCGGGTCCCGGTCGACGCCTGCTTCCGCTTCGGCGACCGGGTCGCGTCGTAGAACTGGACGGTGTAGATCCCGTCCGCTTGTCCCTGTGGAGCCCTGCCATCGCTCGTGCCCTGTGGGCGTCTGCGAGCGGGCGCTCCCCGGCCCGTGTGTCGGACGCCGCGTACCAGCAATATGCCAGCAGTCGGTGCGGCGGGACGTCCGTTCTGCCCTCCCCCGAAAAGCGAAGGGGCTCCCAAACCTTGGTTTAGGAGCCCCCTGGGGTGCCCGAGACTGGAATCGAACCAGCACTCCCGTGAGGGAACACGACCCTGAATCGTGCGCGTCTACCAATTCCGCCACTCGGGCAGCGGGACATCGAAACTACACGTCCTCGTCGCCGACGGGCAACGCCCTCCCCGTCTCCACGCCATTTGCACCGGGGTCGTCCGCGCTACAAGTTGGGCGCTACCGAGAGACACGGCTCGTTCCCCCGCGCCCCCCCTCCCGCATGACCCTCCGCACGCTCGCCCTGCTGGCGCTCGCCCTCAGCGCGGCCTCCACCGCCGACGCTCAGCGCGTCCAGCCGTACCCCGTGATGCCGCCGCCCCAGTTCGAGCGGGCCGTCGCCGCCGGCACCCGGACCCTCTCCGGTGCCCCCGGCCCGGCCTACTGGCAGAACACGGCCGACTACGACCTCCGCGCCCGCCTCGACGCCGACGCGCAGACGCTCTCCGCCAGCGGCACGATCACCTACACGAACCACTCGCCCGACGAGTTGGCGTTCATCGTACTCAAGCTGCGCCAGAACGTCCATGCGCCGGGCGTGCCGCGGAACCGGCCCGTCGCCGTGACGGGCGGGCTCACACTCACGAGCCTCACCGTGGACGGGCAGGCCGTTCAGGACGTGTCGGTGGACGGGACGCCGGGGAGCTACTCCGGCCGCGCCGAACCCGGCACCTACGTGGTCCAGGGCACGATCCTGACGCTCGGCCTCCCCGAGCCGCTCGCGCCCGGCGAGACCGTCACCCTCGACGCCGACTGGAGCTACCCCATCCCCCCCGCCACCGGCACCTACCGCCAGGGCACCGACGGCGAGGTGTTCTACCTCGGCTACTGGTACCCGCAGGTGGCCGTCTACGACGACGTCTACGGCTGGCACACCGACCCCTACCTCGGCATGGGCGAGCACTACATGGGATACGGAGACTACACCGTCTCCTTCGACGCGCCCGCCGAGATGCTGGTCTACGCCACCGGCGCGCTCGCCAACCCGGCCGACGTGCTCACGGCGCGCACCCGCGAGCGGCTGGCGGCGGCCCTGCGCGACGACGAGGTGGTCCACGTGGTGACGGAGGCCGAGCGCGGGACGGCCCTCCAGCCGGGCGCCGGTGGCCGCCTCGTGTGGCGCTTCGAGTCCGACGCCGTCCGCGACGTCGCCATCGCGGCGTCGGCGGCCTACGTCTGGGATGCGACCCACGCCGACGTGGACCAGGACGGCGACGGCGATCCGGAGGCCGTCCTCATCAACGCCCTCTACCGGCCGGCCGGTGAGCGGCCGGCGGAGGCGCCCTGGGAGCGCGCCGCCGAGTTCGCCCGCTTCTCCATCGAGGACCTCTCGACCATGCTCTGGGCCTACCCCTGGCCCCACATGACCGCCGTCGAGGGCATCATCGGCGGGGGCATGGAGTACCCCATGATGACGCTCATCGGCGGCGACCGCTCGGACCCCTCCCTCTTTAGCGTCACCTATCACGAGATCGCCCACATGTGGTTTCCGATGATGGTGGGCACGAACGAGAAGGCGTTCACCTGGATGGACGAGGGCCTCACGTCGTTCAACACGAACGAGGGGATCGACGCCTTCTGGGACGGCTCCTCCAGCGACCGCCAGCGGATCGAGGCCTGGGACCGCGGCCGGCAGGCCTACTACCGCCTCGCCGGCACCGGCTACGCCGTCCCCCCCATGCGCCACAACGACCGCTACCCCATCGGCGGCGGCACCCCCCAGGTGGACCCCATCGGCGGCGCGGCGCGCGGCGTCGCCTCCTACTCCACGCCGGCCGTCGCGCTCCACGCCATCGAGGGGCTCTACGGCGAGGACGCCTTTTTCGGCGCGTTCCGCGAGTACGGCCGCCGCTGGCGGGGCAAGCACCCGTACCCGTACGACCTGTTCAACACGTTCGAGAACCGGCTCGGCGACGACCTCGACTGGCTCTGGACGCCGATCTTCTTCGACACCTGGACCGTAGACCACGGCGTCGCCGCCGTCGAGACCGCACCGAACGGCGACGTCGTCGTCGAGGTCGTGGACCTCGGGATGGCCCCCATGCCGGCCCCCGTCCGCGTGACCTACGCCGACGGCCGGGCCGAGACGCAGACGGTCCCCGTGGGGACGTGGCTCGGCGGCGCCCGTGAGGCCACGCTCTCATTCCCCACCGGCGAGGTCGTCCGCGTCGAGGTCGATCCCGACACCTTTACGCTGGACGTGGACCAGACGAACAACGTCTACGAGCCCGCTCCCGGGGCGGACGGACGGCCGTAGTCCGGTGTCGCTCGACCTCCCAGGCGGACTTCCAGCGGCCCTTTGGCCCCGGCCGGACGGGCGCGTCGTGCCGGGCGGTTCGCGAAGTGTTCGTCCAGACCCGTAGCATCCGATGGGCGCGTGGCACGTTTTATCCAGTTGCGCGTACTCCTGCTGCTCTTCCCTTCTGAGACCATGGGCTTCCCTCCTCTCCGCATGGCCCTCCCCCCTCTCCACGACCGGATCGAGATCCTGGCGACGTACGCCGGGCAGTTCGTCCGCTGGCTGGCCGGAGCGATCATCCTGATGGGTCTGTTGGTCGCCGTGAACCGGCTGAGCGGGATGTCTCCGTCTGAGACGCGGCCGCTGCTCCCGGTGTACGTGCTCGTCGGGCTCGTGGGCTCCGCCGTGCTGGCGGCCGTCACGACCTGGGTTGCGAGGCGGAAGGCAGGTCGGCGGCGACGGCGGTACTGAAGCGCGGGGTCGGACGGAAGCGAGGCTCCTCCCCGCCCCTCCCGCCTACCCCTCGGCCTTCGCCTCCCGCTCTTCCTGCCCGGCCCGCCGGCTGTACCACTGCATCAGCGGCGTGACGGAGACCCCGTGGAGCACGATGCTGGCCGCGATCGTCACCAGCACGAGGCCGAGGAGCCGCTCCGAGAAGCCGTCATAGAGCCCGTGCGTCTCGGCGAACATGAGGTAGTAGACCGAGCCGATGCCCCGGATGCCGAACCACGCGATCAGCTCGCGTTGGAGGCCGGAGGTCTGCGAGCCGCCCATCCCGATCCACACCGCCAGCGGCCGGACCCCGAGGAACACGGCGGGGACGAACCAGAGGGCATCGGAGGACCATTCGGCAAGGTGGAGGAACGAGCCCACGAGGACGACGAGCGCCACGGCCCCGATCCGCTCGGACTGCTCGGCGAACCCCAGCACGGCCGAGGCCATGTACGCCGGCGCCACGTGCTCGTCCACGGCGACCTCCTCCTCCTCCGCCTCGTTCGCCATCGCCTCGACGTCCTCGCCCGGCTCCTCACCCGTCTCCCGGCGCTCCTCGGCGCGGAGCGCGAGGCCGGCCGCGAAGACGGCCAGGAAGGCGTACGTCGAGGCGAGGAGCGCGACGCCGTAGGTCAGGGCGACGAGCCCGAGCGCCAGAAAGTCGTCCGTCCCGACGGCCTCCTTGTGCACGCGCCGGAGGTGGACCACCAGCCGACCGACGGCCATCCCCAGCACGGCCCCGATGCCCAGCCCGCCAGCCACGGCCCACACGACGTCCACGGCGACCCACCGCCAGCCCCACGCGCCTAGCTCGTTCAACCCGAGCAGCCCCAGGCCGAGCATCACGAAGGGGAACGCCGCGCCGTCGTTGAACCCGGCCTCGCCGGTGAGGCTGAACCGGAGCCGGTCGGTGTCGTCGAGGTCCTCGATCTGTACGTCGGAGGCGAGGACGGGGTCGGTGGGCGCGAGGACGGCCCCGAGCAGGACGGCCGCGCCGAGCGGCAGCCCCAGGCCCCACACGCCCAGCGCCGCGACGCCGGCCACCGTCAGCGTCATCGAGACCGTGGCGAGGCGGAGTGGGAGCCGCCAGTGGGGGTCGCTCAGGGGCGTCCGCAGCTTGAGCCCGGCCGCGAAGAGCGACAGGATCACCGCGATCTCGCTCAGCCGCTCCAGCGCCTCCGACTCCTCGATGGGATCGATGACGAGCAGCCCCAGCCCCAGCGGCCCGATCGCCACGCCGACGAGGAGGTAGAGTTGGGAGGTCGAGAGCGGGAGCCGCGCGAGCGTCGTCTTGCCCAGCGCCATGAGCGTGAGCAGGAGGCCGGCGGCGACGAACCAGACGGAGAACGGCATAGGCACATACAGAGGCCCCGGTCCGGAAGGCCGGACCGGGGCCGGGCGTACGGGGTGACGGCGCTAGTTGCCCCCGTTCGTGTCCTTCTTGTCGCCGCCGCCGCCGTTGGAGCCGCCGCCGCCGCCCTGGGGGTCGTCTTTCTGCTTGATGCGGCCGTACTTGGTGTTGTCGTCGCCGCGCTTCTGGTTGCGGGTGGTGTCGTCGGAGTCGCTCATGATTGGGGAGTGGGAGTGGAGCGGTCTCACGACGGCCGTCGTGCAGAGTTCGAGCCGGGGTCCGGATCGGGCGGTGCCTTACCCGGCCTCCGACGCGCTGGCGAGGCGGCTCGGCGCGCCCACCTCCGCCGCCAGCGCGGCCAGGAAGCCACGCATGACCCCCACGCGGCGCTCGGCCTCCGCCCGCCCCGCGCCGGTCCGCATCGTCGCCGGCAGGCCGAACAGCTTGACCGCGAAGTGGTCCGTGGCCCACTGGCGGTCGTCGAGCGGGCGCGCGGGCGGGTCCGACGGGACGGGGTCGCCGGGGTGGACGAGCGCCGAGCCCATCGCGCCGGCCGTGGCGTAGAGCCGGGCGATCCCGATGGCGCCCAGCGCGTCGAGCCGGTCGGCGTCCTGGACGACGGCGGCCTCGACCGTCTCGGGCTCGACGCCGGCCGAGAAGCTGTGGGCCTCGACGGCGTGCGCGACGGCCGGGACGAGCGCCTCCGGGAAACCCTCCGCCCGAAGCCACGCGCTCGCGGCCTCGGCGGCGAGGCGGGACGCGCGGGAGCGGTCCGGCGCGTCCTTCGGCACCGTCACCACGTCGTGGAGCCAGGCGGCCGGGACCACGACGCCGAGGTCGGCGCCCTCGGCCTCCGCCAGCCGCTGTGCCCACGCCACTACGCGGCGGACGTGGGCGAGGTCGTGCGCCGCGTCGCCCCTCATCGTCGCGCGGACGTGGGCCTCGCAGCGGGCGCCCCAGCGGTCGGCCTCCGTCACGTCCACGCCTCGCGGTAGTCCTCGGCGAACCGGCGGAGCGAGCGCGGGGGCCGTCCGAGCACGCGCTCGACCTCCCCGGTCACGTGGTCGGCGAGGCCGAGACGCGTGGCGGTGTAGATCCCGGCCATCACGAGCGCGAACGGGACGCCGTCGCCGGCCGCCAGCCGCTCGCGGACGAAGGCGGCCGCGCCCGGGCGCCGGTAGTCGACGCGCCGGCCCAGCACGTCGGAGAGGACGCGGGCGACCTCGAAAAAGTCCAGGGCCGCCGGCCCCGTGAGCTCCAGCGGCTCGGTCCCCACCCGCCCCGAGGTCAGCCAGCGCGCGGCCACCTCGCCCACGTCGCGGGCGTCGACGAACGAGGTCTCTCCGTCCCCGGCCGGCACCCGGATCTGGCCCCGGCGGACCTCGGCGGCGTGGACCTCGGAGAGGTTCTGCATAAAGTAGGCGGCCCGGAGGAGGGCGGCGTCGAGCGGCGAGCGCTCCAGGCGCCGCTCGGCGGAGCGGTGCGGGAGGAGCGGGTTCCGCCCCGCGCCCTGGACCGACAGGAACGCGACGCGCCCGACGCCCTCGGCTTCGGCCGCACCCACTACCGGGTTCACGTGGCGGGACACGTCGGTGATGGCCGGTGGGCGCATCAAGAACAGGCCGTCCGCGCCGGCGAGCGCCGGCGAGTGGGTGGCCGCGTCGAGGAAGTCGAAGGCGACGGCCTCGGCCCCGTCCGGCAGGTCCCGCGCGCCCGGCTGGCGGACGGCGGCGACCGCCTCGTGCCCGTCCGCCAGCAGGCGGCGGAGCACGGCGCTCCCCACGGTCCCAGTCGCTCCCGTGACGACGATGCGCATGGCCCCGCTACGAGACGACGAAGTTGACGAGCCGGCCGGGCACCGCGATCTCCTTGCGGACGCTCCCCTCTGCGAGGTAGCGCGCCACGTTGGGCTCCCCGCGCGCCGCCTCCAGCATGGCGTCCTTCGAGGCGTCCGCGTCCACCAGGACGGTCCCGCGCAGCTTGCCGTTGACCTGGACGGCGATCTCGACGGTGTCGGCTTTGAGCAGCTCGGGGTCGGCCTCGGGCCAGGGCTCGTAGGCGAGCGACTGGTCGTGGCCGAGGACGCGCCACAGCTCCTCGGCGAGGTGCGGGGCGAACGGGGCGAGCAAGAGCGTGAAGCTCTCCGCCGTCTGCTGCGGGATGTGCCCCCACTTCGTCGCCGCGTTGACGAACTCCATCATGGCCGCGATGGCCGTGTTGAAGCGGAGGCCGTCCACGTCGTCCGTCACCTTCTGGATGGTCGCGTGGAGCACGCGCTGCTGCTCGCGTGTGGGCTCGGCGTCGAGGACGGTCGCGGCGCGGCGGCCCGTGTCGGGGTCGACGACGAGCCGGTAGGCCCGCGCGAGGAAGCGGTGGACGCCGTCCACGGAGCGCGTATTCCACGGCTTCGTCTGCTCCAGCGGCCCCATAAACATCTCGTAGAGCCGGAGCGAGTCGGCCCCGTACTCGTCCACGATGTCGTCCGGGTTGACCACGTTGCCGCGGCTCTTGGACATCTTGTACGCCCGCGACTGGACGCGCACGTCGGGGTGCGCCTCGAGGACGAACCCGTCGCCGCGCTTCTCGACCTCGCCCTCGTCCACGCGCACGGCCACGAGCGAGGACCCGTCGCGGGCGTCCTGGTGCGTGGCCGGCCCGTCCTCGTCGCCCGCCAGCTCGACGGCGTGCTCGGCCGAGACCCACCCGTACGGCTGGCTGTCGCCGTCGACGTGGCGGAACGCGGTGTACTCGACTTCGCCCAGGATCATGCCCTGGTTGACGAGCGTCCGGAACGGCTCGTCGGTCGAGACCACGCCGGCGTCGAACAGGACTTTGTGCCAGAACCGGGCGTAGAGCAGGTGCAGGACGGCGTGCTCGGCGCCGCCGACGTAGAGGTCGACCGGCATCCAGTACGTTTCCTTCTCGGGGTCGACCGGCTGGCGGTCGTTGTGCGGGTCGATAAACCGGAGGTAGTACCAGCAGGAGCCGGCCCACTGCGGCATCGTGTTGGTCTCGCGGCGGGCCGGCCGGCCGGTCTCGGGGTCCGTCGTCTCCAGCCAGTCGGTGGCGTTGGCGAGCGGGCTCTCGCCGTTGTCGGCCGGGCGGTACTCGTCCACCTCGGGGAGCGTGATGGGGAGCACGTCCGGCGGGAGCGGCGTCGGGACCACGTCGCCGTCCTCGTCGGTGGTGTGGACGACGGGGATCGGCTCGCCCCAGTAGCGCTGGCGGCTGAAGAGCCAGTCGCGGAGCTTGTAGTTGACCTGGCGGCGCCCGACGCCGTTGGACTCGAGCCACGCCGTGACGTCGGCCTTGGCGGCCGGGACCATGAGGCCGTCGAGGCAGACGCCCTGGTCCGCGATGTCGCTCACCGGGCCGCCCGAGGCGTCCGAGTTCATGAGGATCCCCTCGTTGCCGGTGTACACCTCGGTCCAGTGCTCGGGCCGGTCGTTGTACTGGCCGAACAGGAGGTCCGCCTCGGTGTCGGTCGGCACGCCGGGGCCGGCGTGGGCCGCCAGCCACGCGTCGGGCGGGCGGACGACCGGGCGGATGGGGAGCCCGTGGGCCTGGGCGAACTCGACGTCGCGCGCGTCGTGGGCCGGCACGGCCATGATGGCGCCGGTGCCGTAGCCCGCGAGCACGTAGTCGGCGATCCAGATCGGCACCTTCTCGCCGTTGACCGGGTTGACCGCGTGGGCGCCGGTGAACACGCCGGTCTTGGCCTTCTCCTCCATCCGGTCGCGCTCCGTCTTGCGCGCCGTCGCCGCCACGTACTGGCGGACCGCCTCGGCGTGCTCGCTGGAGGTGACCTCGTCCACGAGCGGGTGCTCCGGGGCGAGGACCATGTAGGTCGCGCCGAAGAGCGTGTCCGGGCGCGTCGTGAACACGCGGACGTGGAGCGCGGGGTGGCCGAAGACGGCGAAGTCCACCTCGGCCCCCTCGCTCCGCCCGATCCAGTTCCGCTGCATGGCCTTGACCGACTCCGGCCAGTCGAGGCCGTCGAGCCCGTCGAGCAGGCGGTCGGCGTACTCGGTGATCCGGAGCATCCACTGCCGCATGGGCACCTGGACGACCGGGTGCCCGCCGATCTCGCTCTTCCCGTCGACGACCTCCTCGTTCGAGAGGACGGCCCCCAGCTCGGGGCACCAGTTGACGGGCGCGAACGCCTCGTAGGCGAGGCCCTTCTCGTACAGCTTCAGGAAGATCCACTGCGTCCACCGGACGTAGTCCGGGTCGGTCGTGTTGACCTCGCGGGACCAGTCGTACGAGAACCCGAGCCGCTGGAGCTGGCGGCGGAAGGTGGCCACGTTCCGCTCCGTCGTCACGCGCGGGTGGATCCCCTCGCGGAGGGCCGCCTGCTCGGCCGGCAGCCCGAAGGCGTCCCAGCCCATCGGGTGGAGCACGTTGAACCCCTGCATCCGCTTGGCGCGGGCGACGATGTCGGTGGCCGTGTAGCCCTCGGGGTGGCCCACGTGGAGGCCGGCGCCGGAGGGGTACGGGAACATGTCGAGCGCGTAGAAGCCCGGCTTCTCGGCGTCGAAGCCCGGGTCGCCGGGGCCCGGCTGGCGGAAGGTCTCGTGCTCCCGCCAGTAGTCCTGCCAGCGGGGTTCGATCTCGTCGTGGGGATATCCGGCCATGAGGGGCGCGCGTTCGGAGGCGGTCAGAAGGGGACCCCGAAGCTACGCGGCCGGCCGGCGCCGGGTCCGGCCCCGCCCGCCTCGGGCCCCCGCCGGGCATGGTATTCCCCGTCTCTCGACCGAGGCGGGCGGGCCGCCAGCTGCCCGTGGCCGCTCGGCCGACCGCCCGTCGTACTGTAGCGGTCGGCTCCCTCTCGCATCCATGGCCCCCGCTCCCGCCCGCGACATCGATGGCGTCGTCCACACGCTCGACGCCATCGTCGACGACTGCCGCCAGCGCCACTGCCGCCTCGGCCTGTTCGCCGCGCTGTACCGGCGCGTCACGGTCGAGGTCAAGGGGCGGATGGAGAAGGGCCAGTTCGTGGACCCCGAGCGGATGGAGCGGCTCGACACGCGGTTCGCCAACCGCTACCTCGCGGCCTACGCGCGCCACCGGGCCGGCGACGCCCCGACGCGGGCCTGGGCCGCCGCCTTCGCCGCCCGCGAGGACGACCGGCTCGTCGTGCTCCAGCACCTCCTGCTGGGCATGAACGCCCACATCCTCCTCGACCTCGGCGTGACGACGGCCGAGATTGCTCGTCGCCACGGCACCGACGGCCTCAAGCACGACTTCGACGCCGTCAACGGGGTGCTGGCGGACCTCGTGGACGAGATCCAGGAGGAGGTCGGGCGGACGTCGGGCCTGCTGCGGACGCTCGACTGGCTCGGCGGGAGGTGGGACGAGCGGGTCCTCGGCTACGGCCTCGCGACGGCGCGGCGCCGCGCCTGGCGACACGCGCTCGCGCTCCGGGCGACCCCGGCGGCGCTCCGGCCGCGCCTCATCGACCGGATCGACGGCCGCGTCGAGCGGACGGCGCTCGGGATCCGGCGTCCGCCGCTCCGCCTCGACGCCGCGCTCGCCCCGATCCGCGAGGCCGAGCGGGAGCCGGTCGGCGCCCTCATCGACCGGCTGGCCTGAGTCAGGCCGCCTCGGCCCGCGTGCCGTGCGACTGAGGGTCCGCGTCATCCGGATGCGCCGGTTCTTCGGGGGCGTCGCCCCGGTCCTGCGTGCGCGTCTCGACCACGTCCACCAGGAGCAGGCTCGCCACGAGCCACGCGCCGCCGGCCAGCCAGCCGGCGACCACGTCGGTGAGGAAGTGGACGTTGAGGTAGACCCGTGAGAGGCCGACGGCCAGGAACGCCAGCGGGCCGAGGAGCAGGGCCGCGGCGCGCGCCCAGGCGTTCTTCGTGTAGCGCCACACGAGATACGCCATCATGCCGTAGAACACGGTCGAGCCGAAGGCGTGGCCGCTGGGGAAGCTGTAGCCGTGGGCCGGGACCACCTGATCGAGCGGCCGGTCGCGGTGGAACAGCGCCTTCAGGCCGAGCACCACCAGCCCGCCGACGCCGGACGCGAACACCACCCGGAACGCGGCCCAGTACCGCCTCGCGACGACCAGCCCGAGCGCGACGAGGACCACGAGGGCGATCAGCGTGGTGTTGTTGCCGAACCACGTGACGGTGGTGCCAAGCGCCGGGTTCGAGCCAAAGAACGAATAGATCGCGTCGTGGGCGACGCCGTCGAACCGGTAGAGGTCGTCCTGCTCGCTGATGGCGTCCATCACCCCCACGAACCCCCACACGAACGCGACGATGGCGGCGAAGGCGAGCGTGAAGCCGAGCCCGTAGTGCACGCCGCGAGCGACACGCTGGCGGAGAAAGCGGAGGGCCGGGTGGAGGTCCGAGGGGTCCATCAGAACAGGAGGACGAGGAGGGCCGCCACGCCGCCCGCGATGACGACGGCGTTGAGCGAGAAGAGCGCCAGCAGGCCGAGCGCGAACGGGAGGCTGGCGAGGCGGAGGAACCGGAGCGCGCCGACACCCCGCAGCCACGTCCCCCGAGAGAGGAGCGCGAGTCCGCGCGCCGCCCAGAGCGAGCGGCCGACGGCGAGCAGGCGGCTCCCTGTCCGCGCGCCGCGCGCCTCGGACGCCCGGCCGGACGCCTGGAGCGCCGCGTCGCGGAGCTGGCCGGGGATCGAGACGAGGTCGGCGAGGGTCCAGCCGGCGAGGGCGGCCGCGGCCGCCGGGAGCAGCAGCACGGCCGCCAGCAGCGCGAGGCCGAGCCGCGTCCCCTCCGTCCACCCCACGGCGTCGATGGCGACGGCGAGGATCAGCGCGACGGCCACGACGCTGGCGCCGGCCGTCCGGTAGGCGAACCGGACGAGCGCGTCGACGCCGGGGAGCAGGCGCCCGAGCCGGGCCAGCGCGCCGGGCGGCGCCTCCGCCACGACGGCGGCCGGGGCCTCGGGGGTCGCCGGAGGGGACGGGGCGGGGCGGGTGCGGGAATCCACGGACAGGGGCGGGCAGTAAGAACGCGGCCCCCCTGCTACGCCGCCATGCCCGTAACGAGTTCGCCCGACATCCCCGCCGCCCTCCGGTCCGCCCGCACGATCGCCGTCGTCGGCTGCTCGCCGCGCGGCTTCCAGACGAGCCACCGCATCGCCAGCTACATCCAGCGCGTCGGGTACCAGATGATCCCCGTCAACCCGAACCACGACGAGGTCCTGGGCGAGACGGCCTACCCCGACCTCGTCTCGATCCCGGACGACGAGGAGATCGACATCGTGGACGTGTTCCGGCGGCCCGAGTTCACGGCCGACGTGGTCCGCGACGCCGCCGACCGCGCCGAGCGGACGGGCCAGCGCCCGCTCGTCTGGACCCAGCTAGGCGTCCACTCGCCCGAGGCCGAGCGGCTGGCGGCCGAGGCCGGCCTGCCATACGTCGCCGACCGCTGCCTGATGGTGGACCACGCCGCGCTCGGAGACTCCCGCCCTACGTCCGGTAGAACTGCTTCCCGCTGAGCTGGCGGACGAGCCCTTTGAACTCGAGCTGGAGCAGGTACACGAGCGCCGACGACGCATCGACGCCGGAGCGCGCGCAGACGGCGTCGAGCGGGACGGGCTCCGCCGTGAGCACGTCGTAGAGCGAGCGCTCGATGCCAGTCAGCGACGGCGGCGGGGCCTCCGCCCGAGGCGGCGCCTCGGTGCCGAGCTGCGGATCGACGGCCGCCAGCACGTCGGCCACGGAGACCGCCAGCGCGGCGTAGCCCTTCTGGATGAGCCGGTTCGTCCCCTGCATCTCGGAAAAGACCGAGGCCGGTGCGGCGAGCACCTCGCGGTTCTGCTCCAGCGCCATCGCGGCCGTCAGCAGCGCCCCGCCCGCCTCGCGCGCCTCGGCCACGAGCACGGCCACGCTCATGCCCGAGACGATCCGGTTGCGGCGCGGGAAGTTGGAGGCGTCCGGTGCCGTCCCGAGCGGGAACTCGGAGACGACGGCGCCCGCGTCGCGGTCCAGGATGTCGCGGACGACCGGGCCGTGGCGGGACGGGTAGATCCGGTCCACGCCGGAGCCGAGCACGGCCACGGTCCGGCCGCCGGCCGCCAGCGCGGCCCGGTGCGCGGCGACGTCGATGCCGTAGGCGAGGCCGCTCACGACCGTCACGCCGGCCTCGGCCAGCCCGGCCCCGAACCGCTCGGCCGCCCGCAGCCCCGCGTCCGTCGCCTTGCGCGTGCCGACCACGGCGACGGCGCGGGCGTCGGCGTCGGTCAGCCGGCCCCTCACCCAGAGGAAGGGCGGCGGGTCGTAGATCTCGCGGAGGCGGGCCGGGTACTCGTCGTCGGCGAGGGCCACGAGGCGGGCGCCGACGGCCTCGGCGCGGCGGAACTGGCGGTCGACCTCGGCGTCGGCGTCGGCGGCGCGGATCGCCGCGGCCGTCTTCCGCCCGACGCCCTCGACGCGGACGAGCCGCCCGGCCGGCGCCGCCAGCACGCCCCGCGCGCTCCCGAGCGCCGCCAGCAGCGCCCGCACCCGCGACGGCCCGACGCCTGGCACGAGTGAGAGCGCGACGAGCGCCCGCCGCTCGGCGTCGTCGGCCGGCGCCACGTCTACCTGTGAGTTCCAGAGCGTTTGCATGGCGGAACCTATCACCGCGCGGCCGATCTGGGCCTACCGCTCGACCGCCGCGCCCTCGCCCGCCGGCGACCACCACGCCCGGGCCATCCGGGGCGTCGAGAACGCCCAGCCGCCGCGCCCGTCGCGCGAGACCGTGATGACGCCGCCCGTCGCCGGCTCGGCGCCCGGCCAGCGGACGACGCGGAGCATCCGGTCGATCTCGTCGTGCGCGGCGGCGTCCGGTGCGCGGTCCGTCGGTGCGCAAACGCGGGCGCAGAGTTGGACCGTCGAGATGGCCTCGCCCCAGCCCGTCGCCGAGGCCGCCGCCCGGTCGTCGGCGTAGAACCCGGAGCCCACGATGGGCGAGTCGCCGACGCGGCCGGGCCGGGTGAACGGCGCCCCGCCCGTGGACGTCCCCGCCGCCAGCCGGCCGGCGCCGTCGAGGACCACGCACCCGACGGTCCCGCGCGGCGAGCGCCCCGAGAAGGCCGCGCTCGTGTGGAAGCCGCGTTCCTCGCACAGCCGGTCGTAGCGCCGCCGCTCGCGGTCCACCACCAGCGACGACGGATCGACGCTCGGCAGGCCGCGCTCGGCGGCGAACCGCTCGGCCCCCTCCCCCACCATCAGCCGCTCCTGGCCGTCGGTCTCGACGAGCGCGCGGGCGGCGAGGATCGGGTTGGCGAGCTGGCGGACGTTGGCGACGGCGCCCCAGCGGAGCGTCGGCCCGTCCATGATCCCGGCGTCGAGCTGGGGCTGGCCGTCGCGGTCGAGGACGGCCCCGCGCCCGGCGTCGAAGGCGGGGTGGTTTTCCAACGCCACGACCACCTCGGCCACCACGTCGAGTGCAGGGCGCCCACGGTCCAGCGCCCGGCGTCCGACGCGGAGGGCGCGCGCCATGCCGTCGAGGTGCGCGTCGATCTCGTCGGCAGGGATGTCCCACGCGCCGCCGTGGAGCAGGATCAGCGGGGTCCCCAAGTCGACGCGGCCGGAGACGACCGTCGGGTCACGCATCATGGGTCGGTCAGCTTGGTAGAAGAGATGCTGCTCCCGACGACGCGCGATCCCCCGCTAGACGAAGTACCCGAAGGCGTTCTCGAAGTGCTCGATCTCGGTCTCGCCGCCTCGGAAGTGGACCGCCACCACGTCGAACCGGACGGGCGACGGAATCAGGCGCCGCTCGTGGAGGTAGGCCTCCGCGACGCGCAGGATGGCCTTCTGCTTGGCCTGGTCGACGGCCGCCTCCGGCGCCCCGAAGCCGTCGCCGCTGCGGGCCTTCACCTCTACGAACACGATCACGCCCCCGTCGTCGGCCGGCGTCGGCTCGAAGGCGACGGCGTCCACCTCCTCGCGTCCGAACCGATAGTTCCGGTCCATCACGCGGAGCCCCTTGGCCTCCAGGAAGGCGACGGCGGCGTCCTCGCCGCGCCGCCCGATCTCAGCCGTGCTCGCCATCGTCGTCGGGCTTGGTGCGTCGGAGGCGGGCGGCGAAGCGCGTCACGCGGCGGACCTTGTCGGAGCTGCGTCCGCGGACGAGCGGGAGGAGGGCCTGCGTGAACCCCTCGAACACCTCCATGATCTCGGTGAGCGCGTCGATCCGGTCCGCCAGCGCCGCGTCGGCGGGGGCGAGGTCGTCGGCGTCGCGGAGGTCGCTCGCCACGGCGTCGAGGGCGCGCTGGACCGGCTTGATCTCGCGCCGCTGGCGCTCCTCGATGATGGTCGTGGTGATGGTCCAGACGTCGGACTCGGCCACGAAGAAGTCCTTGCGCGAGCCGAGCTGGTGCGTCTTGCGGACGAGGTTCCAGTCGACGAGCGCCCGGAGGTTCATGTTGGCGTTGCCCCGGCTGATCTGGAGGCGCTCCATGATCTCGTCGGTGTCGAGCGGCTCGTCGGTGGCGTAGAGGAGCGCGTGGATCTGGGCCATCGTCCGGTTGATGCCCCAGTGCGAGGCCATCTCGCCCCAGAGGAGGACGAACTCGTCGAGCGCGCGCTGCCCCCGCTCGGAGGCGGGCGCGGCGGGCGGAGTCGAGCGGTCGGGGTCGGGCACGGGGCGGGGGGCAAACCGGCGCGAAGATACGGGGGCCGTCGATCCAGACGAGCCGGCCATGTTCCAAATCCTGACGCGCGCTCCGTAGCTTCCGGTGTCCCCCACCCCGCACGTGATCGTCACCCTCACCACCGACTTCGGCCTCCGCGACGGGTACGTCGCGGCGATGAAGGGGGCGATGCTGGACGTCGAGCCGGCGCTCACGCTCGTCGACGTCTCGCACGAGGTGCCGCCGCAGGACGTGATGGCGGCCGGCTTCGTGCTCCGCCAGTCGGCGCCGCACTTCCCGGCCGGGACGGTCCACCTCGTCGTCGTAGACCCCGGCGTGGGGACCGACCGCCACGCCATCGCCGCCCGGTTCGTGCTGGCCGGCCGCGAGCACCTGTTCGTGGGGCCGGACAACGGGGTCCTCCCGCTCCTCCTCGACGAGGCCGACGCGGACGAGGCCGTCGTCCTCGACCGGCCCGACGTCTGGGCCACGACCGCGCCGAGCGACACGTTCCACGGCCGCGACGTCTTCGGCCCGGTGGCCGCCGCGCTCGCCGCCGGGCGCCCGCTCGCCGAGGTCGGCACGCCGGTCTCGGAGCTGACGCCGCTCCACTGGCCGCTCCCCCGGACCGACGACCAGGGCATCGACGGGATGGTGATCCACATCGACCGCTACGGCAACTGCGTCACCAACGTCACGCGCGAGGCGCTCGACGCCCACGCCGCCGGCCGGCCGTTCAAGTGCTACGTCGGCTCGGCCGTGCTCCAGCGGCACGCGGCCACCTACGGCCGGACGGCCCAGGGCGAGCCGCTCACGTTGTTCGGCAGCTCCGGCCAGCTCGAGATCGCCGTCAACGGCGGCGACGCGGCCACGCTCCTCTCGGTCGTGCGCGGGGCCTCGGTCAACCTCGTGTTCGAGGGGAGCGCGCACCCGGAGCCCTGCTGCTAGACCACCGCCTCCGAGACGTACCCGTGGACACCCCCGACCCGACCTCCCCCTACGAGCCGGACGCGGCCTCCCAGCCCATCAGCGCGTTCGATCGCGTCCAGACGCGGACGGCGGCGGAGGAGACGCCGTTCCCGTGGAAGACGCTCGTGCTCGTGGCCCTCGTGGCGGTCGGGCTGGCGGTCGGGTACGCCGCGCTCACGGACGAGGCGGGGGCCGAGAGCGAGAACCTCCTCGTGCACCTGATCGAGTCGGCCGCGACGTTCCGGGCCGACCTGGGGACGACGCGCCTGGAGGAGGCCGAGGCGTACATCTACGACCAACTCGGGTGGGCCGTCACGCCGCCCGACCTCCCCGGTCTCGCGCTCGTCGGCGTCCAGATCGCCACGATCGGCGCCGTCAACGCCGGGACCACCGACGGGGCGCCGGTCGACGTCGTCGTTCCGGCCTACCGCTACGAGGGCGCGGCCGGCGAGTCGGCGGTGCTCTACGCCTACGACTACATCGTGCTCGACCGCGTCCGCGCCGCGTTCGACCTCCCGGAGGCCACCTACGCCGTCCTCGGCGAGCCCACGCCGGTGGACACGCGCCGCCTCGACGACGCCTACCTCGTCACCTGGCGCCAGCGGGCCATGATCTTCACCGCCGTCACGAGCTCGGAGGCCGTGTTCGAGCGGATCGGCCAGTCCGTGGCGAGCTGAGGGGCTCGGGGGCAGGGAGAGGATGAGCGACTGGCGACCGCCGCCGCCAGCGGGACGGGTGGACGCTGCCCGAGGTGTTCCACAGCCTCGTCCCCCCTCGTCTCTTCTCTCCCCTCATTTTCCCCTCCTCTCTTTCTCTAGCGTGATGCGGAACGTGGTCCCCTCGCCCGGCTTCGTCGCGTGGACGGCCAGCGTGCCGCCGTGGTAGCTCTCGACGATCCGGCGCGCGAGGCTGAGCCCGAGGCCCCACCCCCGCCGCTTGGTCGAGAACCCGGGGCGGAACACGTGGCGGGCCGTCGCGCGGTCCATCCCCTTGCCCGTGTCCGTGACGTCGACGACGACGGACGCCGCCTCGGCATGCGCGGCGATGGCGATCCGGTGCGCGGAGCGGTCGGCCTCCATCGCGTCGAGCGCGTTCTTGAGCAGGTTCTCGACCACCCACTCGAACAGCTCCGCGTTGAGCGGGACCGTGAGGTCCGGGGGCGCGTCGACGGTGATCTCGACCGGCGGGCCGCTCGACGGCACGCGGCGGCGGATGTAGTCGGCCACGCGCTCCAGGACGGGCGCGAGCGGGGTCGGCGTGAGGTCCGGGCGCGAGCCGATCTTCTCGAAGCGGTCGGCCACGCGGCGGAGGCGCTCCACGTCCTGCTCCAGCTCGTCGGCCACGGTCTCGACCGGGACGCCGCCGTCGCCGAGCCGGAGCAGTTCGACCCACCCGATCATCGACGAGAGCGGCGTGCCGAGCTGGTGGGCCGCCTCCTTCGCCATGCCCACCCACAGGCTCGACTGCTCGCTCCGCCGGACGTACGAGAACCCGAGGTAGCCGACCAGGATGAACAGGGCCACGACCGCCAGTTGGACGTACGGGAACAGCCGGATGAGCCGGGCCAGCGGGCTCTCGCCGTAGTGGACGAGCTGCGGCCCGCCGGGCGCGTCCTCCAGGAGGATCGGCTCGTGGACGGCGTCCATGGCCCGCGCGAGCGCGACGGGGTCCTCTCGCTCCAGGTCCACGTTGCGGTCGATGCCGACGTAGGTCATCGCCGTGTCCGTGACGATGGCCGGGACGCTGAACCGGTCGGGCTCGATGATCTGCGAGAACACGAAGTCGAGCCCGTCCGAGGGCGGCCCGTCGCGGAGCGTGTCGAGCGCCGTCGCCAGCCGCTGGCGGTCGGCGTCGGGGAGGCCGGAGGCCGCGACGAGGCTGTCGACGGCGTCCCACACGCCGGGGTCCGTGGCCGTCGCCGTGGCGCCGACCTCGTACTGGAACTCGATGGCCCGCGCCCACAGCGCCACCGACGAGGCGTCCTGGGCCTCCAGCCGCGCCGCCAGCCGCTGCGTGAACAGCAGCGACGCCACGCCGATGGCGACGGCGGCGGCGATGAGGCCGAGCTTGAGCTTGGTACTGGTGCGGTAGGCCTGCACGCGGCCAAGCTACCCGCGCCCGCCCCGCTGGCGACGGCGCTCCGCCAGTGGGGCCGCGTCGGCCAAGTTCTCCACACCGCTTGCCGATCCGGCCCGGCCCCGCTGATCTTGCCCCACCGTCGTTCCCCCTGACCGTCGCCATAGGATGCCCGAGTTCTGCCACCTCCATTGCCACACGCAGTACTCGCTCCTCGACGGCGCCGCGCGCATCGACAAGCTCGTCGGCCGGGCGGCCCAGATGGGCCACGCCGCCGTCGCCATCACGGACCACGGGAATCTCTACGGCGTCCCCGAGCTGTACACCAAGGCGAAGGCGGCCGGCGTCCAGCCCATCATCGGGTGCGAGTTCTACGTCACGCCGTCCGGCATGGGCGACACGAGCGACCGGACGCGCTACCACCAGGTGCTGCTGGCGAAGAACCTGGAGGGCTACCAGAACCTCATCGCCCTCTCGTCGCAGAGCTACACCGACGGCTACTACTACAAGCCGCGGATCGACCGCGAGACGCTGCGGCGCCACAGCGCCGGCCTCGTCGCCACGACGTGCTGCCTCCAGGGCGAAGTCCTCCAGACGATCCTCAAGAAGGGCGAGGAGGAGGCGCGCAAGGTGTTCGAGGAGTACCTCGACATCTTCGGGGACGACTACTACATCGAGGTCCAGGACCACAACATCCCCGAGCAGCGCCAGTGCAACGCCGTCCTCATGCGGTGGGCCGAGGCGTACGGCGTCCGCGTCGTCGCCACCAACGACGTCCACTACGTCGAGCAGGCCGACGCCGAGGCCCAGGACGTGCTCCTCTGCCTCCAGACGGGCAAGGACCTCCACGACCCGAACCGGATGCGGTTCGAGAATGACCAGTTCTTCCTCAAGAGCCAGGACGAGATGCGGCTGGCGTTCGGGCCGAGCGTCCGCGAGGGAGTCTTTACGACCGAGGCCGCCGTGGACGCCGCGCTCGACGCCACGCGCGAGATCGCCGACAAGTGCCGGCTGGAGATCCCGATGGGCGAGCTCCTCATGCCGCACTTCCCGATCCCTCCCGAGCACGCCGGGCCGGACGCCTACCTCCGCGCGCTCTCGTACGACGGCGCCCGCCAGCGCTACGGCGAGATCACCGAGCCCGTCCGCGAGCGGCTGGACCTGGAGTTGGGCGTGATCGCCACGATGGGCTACGCCGGCTACTTCCTCATCGTCCAGGACTTCACCACGGCGGCCCGCCAGATGGGCGTGAGCGTCGGGCCGGGGCGCGGGTCGGCCGCCGGCAGCGCCGTCGCCTACTGCCTCGGGATCACCAACATCGACCCGCTCCACTACGACCTCCTCTTCGAGCGCTTCCTGAACCCGGAGCGCGTCTCGATGCCGGACATCGACATCGACTTCGACGACCGCGGCCGTGGCAAGGTCATCGACTACGTGGTCGAGAAGTACGGGCGCGAGTCGGTCTGCCAGATCGTGACGTTCGGGACGATGGGCTCGAAGTCCGTCATCCGCGACGTGAGCCGCGTGCTCGGCGTGCCGCTCCCCGAGGCCGACCGGATCGCCAAGCTCATCCCGGACGGCGTGAAGGTGTCGCTGGAGAAGGCGAAGGGCGAGGTCCCCGAGTTCGCCAAGCTCTACGACGACCCCGACCCGTCGATCCGCAAGCTCATGCACTACGCGACGGTCCTCGAGGGGTCGGCGCGGCACACGGGCGTCCACGCCGCCGGCGTCATCATCGCGCCCGGCGACGTCAGCCAGTACGTCCCGGTCTCGATCCAGAAGGGCAAGGGCGGATCGAGCGACGCCGTCGTCACGCAGTACGACGGGAAGTGGGTCGAGGAGTTCGGCCTGCTCAAGATGGATTTCCTGGGCCTCAAGACCCTGACCATCCTGGACGACGCGCTGGCCCTCATCAAAGAAAACCATGGCGTCGAGATCGACCTCGACGCGATCCCCCTCGACGACCCCGAGACGTACAAGCTTTTCCAGAAAGGCGACACGGTCGCCATCTTCCAGTTCGAGTCCTCGGGGATGCGCGAGTGGATGCGCAAACTCAAGCCGACCTCGCTGGACGACCTCATCGCGATGAACGCGCTCTACCGGCCCGGCCCGATGGACCTCATCCCGGACTACATCGACCGGAAGCACGGCGTCGAACCCGTCGAGTATCCGCACCCGATGCTGGAGGGCATCCTCGCCCCGACCTACGGCATCCCGGTCTACCAGGAGCAGGTGATGCAGATGGCCCAGGTGATGGGCGGCTACTCCCTCGGTGGGGCGGACCTGCTGCGGCGCGCGATGGGCAAGAAGAAGCAGTCCGAGATGGACAAGCAGCGGACCATCTTCGTGGAGGGCGCGGCCGAGAAAGGCGTCAGTGAAAAGAAGGCCGACGAGGTCTTCGACATGATGGCCAAGTTCGCGGGCTACGGGTTCAACAAATCCCACTCGGCCGCCTACTCCGTCGTCGCCTACCAGACGGCCTACCTCAAGGCCCACTACCCCGCCGAGTTCATGGCCGCCGTCCTCACGACGGAGATGGCCGACTCGTCCAAGCTGGCGACGGCGCTCGACGCCACGCGCGTGGCCGGCATCGAGATCCTGCCGCCGTGCGTGAACCGGAGCGCCGCGCACTTTACCGTCGAGCACGGGCGCGTGCGGTTCGGGCTGGCGGCCGTCAAGGGCGTGGGCCAGGGGGCCATCGAGGCGCTCGTGGAGGCGCGCACCGAGGCCGGCGGCGCCTTCGACGACGTGTTCCACCTCGCCAAAGACCTCGACCTCCGGACGGTCGGGAAGAAGACGCTGGAGGCGCTCGCGGCGGCCGGCGCGATGGACGCCTTCGAGGGCCACCGCCGCCAGTTCGTCGACGCCGTGGACCTGGCGTGGTCGTATGCCCAGAAGCACCAGGCCGACAAGGCGGCCGGCCAGTTTTCGATGTTCGGCGGCGCCGAGGCGGCCGGCTCGTCGTTCGTCCCCGCCCTCCCCCACTGCGAGCCGTGGACGAAGGGCGAGACGCTCCGCAACGAGCGAGACCTGATGGGGTTCTACGTGTCTGGGCACCCCCTCGACGACTTCGCGGCCGAGGCCGCGGCCTTCGCCACCGTCAAGCTGGGCGACGCGGAGAACATCATGCACGAGTCCGACCAGACGGCCATCGGCATCGTCACCGAGGTCACGCGGCGGACGACCAAGAGCGGCCGGCCGATCGCGTTCGTGACCATCGAGGACACGACGGGCCAGGCCGAAGTCGTGCTGTTCGCCCAGACACTCGAAAAATGCGGCCACCTGATCCAGGTGGACGAGGTGATGATGGTGCGCGGCAAGGCCGAGACCTCGCGCGGCGACCTCAAGCTGGTGGCCAAGGACGTGCTCCCGATGTGGCGCGTCCGCGAGCAGCTGGTCAAGGCGCTCACGCTCCGCATCGATGTCGACGTGGCGACCACCGACGACGTGGCGGCGCTCCAGGGGTTGTGCGCGCAGCACCCCGGCGCCTGCAAGGTCTACTTCGAGGTCGCCAGCCGGGCGCTGCCCCGGCCCGTCCGCCTGCACGCGCGGACGGCGGTCGTGGACCTGACGCCGGAGCTGATGAAGGGGCTGAACAAGCTCCTCGGCACGCGGGCGCTGGTGCTGGAGGGGGAGGCCTAGCCGCTGGCGGAACGCTCCGCTGGCGGGGCGCCTCCGCAGCCGGATGTCTCCTCTACCTACAGCGTCGCTCCCGAAAACACGGGGACCCACAGTGCCGCCTTCTTCGGTCGGTTGCGGAGCCCCCCGCGCACGACCGTTCTGAACGGGAGGACCTGCTCGACGCTCATGCCTCCCGAGTCCAGCGATTCCCGCGTGCGCGGGAACGACGATGGGGACTGACGATGAGTAGGAGTGGGGGACACGGCGGTCCCGCGCCTTCCAGCTCTCGACACCTCCGAACGCCCCGCTGGCGGTCGTCGCCAGCGGGACGTGAGCGCTACCAGCCGCAGGTCTGGCCCTGGTTCTGCTCGTCGAGCCAGGTCTGGAGCGGCGCGAAGTAGTCCAGGATGGCCGTCGCGTCCATCTCGGGGCTGCCGGTGAGCGCCTCCAGCGCCTCGGGCCACGGGCGACCGGCGCCCAGTTCCATCATCGCGTTGAGCCGCTTCCCGGCGGCCTCGTTGCCGTAGATCGAGCACCGGTTGAGCGGGCCGTCGTAGCCGGCGGCGTCGCACAGCGAGCGATGGAACTGGAACTGGAGGATGCGCGCCAGGAAGTAGCGCGTGTACGGGACGTTGGCGGGGACGTGGTACTTGGCGCCGGGGTCGAAGTCGGCCTCGGTGCGCGCGACGGGCGGACGGATGCCCTGGTACTGCTCGCGCAGGTCCCACCACGCCTGGTTGTACTCGGACGGCGCGATCTCGCCCGAGAACACCTTCCAGCGCCACTGGTCTACGAGCAGGCCGAAGGGCAGAAACGCGATCTTGTCGAGCGCGTCGCGCAGCAGCAGGCCGATGTCCTTGGAGGCGTCCGGCTCGGCATCGATCAGGCCCAGGTCCACGAGGTAGCGGGGCGTGATCGAGAGCGCGACGGCGTCGCCCAGGGCCTCGTGGAACCCGTCGTTGGCGCTGTTGCGGTAGAGCAGCGGCAGTCCGTTGTAGGCCCGCTGGTAGTAGTTGTGGCCCAGCTCGTGGTGGACCGTCTGGAAGTCCTCGGCGTCGACGTCGATGCACATCTTGATGCGCAGGTCGTCCACGTTGTCGACGTCCCAGGCGCTGGCGTGGCACACCACGTCGCGGTCGGCGGGCTTGGTGAAAAGCGAGCGCTCCCAGAAGGTCTCGGGCAGCGGGTCGAGGCCGAGCGACGAGAAGAACGCCTCGCCGGTGCGGACCATCTGGCGCGCGTCGTAGCCGTTCTCCTGGAGCAGCGCCGTCAGGTCGTAGCCGGGGTCGGCGTCGCCGGGGGCGACCAGCGGGTAGATGGTGCCCCACTCCTGCGCCCACATGTTGCCCAGGAGGTCGGCCGGGATCGGCTCGCCGGGCGCCACGACCTCGGGGCCGTACTCCTCGGCCAGCTGGCTGCGGACGTAGCAGTGCAGGCTCTCGTAGAGCGGGCGCACCTGATCCCACAGGCGGTCCAGCTCGGCGGCGAAGTCGTCGGGGTCCATGTCGTAGTTCGAGCGCCACAGCGCGCCGGTGTCGGCGTAGCCCAGCTCCTGGGCGCCCTGGTTCATCAGCTCCACGAAGCGCGCGTAGTCGTCGCGCATGGGCGGCGAGACGGTCCGCCAGCCGGCCCAGGCCTCTTCCAGCGCCTGGGGATCGCGGGAGCTGCCGATGACCGCTTCGAGATCGCCCAGGCTCTGGCACGGCCCGCCCTCGGGGCAGTACTCGCCGCGGCCGTAGGTGCCCTCCAGGCGCGCCAGGATCTGGGTCAGCTCCGCCGTCTTGGCCGGATCGGCCGGCGCGGGCATGGTGATGCTGGTGCGCAGCATCGACAGCTTGCGCTCGACGTCGTAGGGCAGGTCGAGGCCGTTGAAGCGCGCCGCTTGGGTGGCGAGGTCGGTCGACGCCGCGACGAGCCGCTCGTTGGCCTCGGCGGCCAGGATCTCGGTGTCGTGCGTGATGTAGGTGGCCTGGACCCAGGCCGCCCGGCCCGCCTTGACGCCGAGGTCGCCCAGGACCGTCTCGGCCGAGTCGACGAACGCCGTGGCCTCGGCGACCGTCGGCGCCGCCGCGCTGGCGGACGGTGTCGGCGGCGTCGGCGCCCGATCCGGGCGGGTGCTGGCGCAGCCCGCCAGCAGGACGGCGAGGAGCCCGGGGGCGAGGAGAAGAACGCGAGGCATCGGATCAGGAAGGTGGGAGTGCAGGGCGAGGGGCGCGAGCCCCCAACCTACACCGGGGCGGTGGGGACGGAGCCACTGGGGCACGCCCGAGGAGCGGCCTCGTCCTCCGAACCATTCCACCGGACCTGGGTGAGAGCGCCTCCCACCCTGGAATGCCTGTGCCCTCGTTTCGCGTGATCGTCCTGGCCGTCGTCGCCAGCCTCGCCGCCGGGTGCGGCGACACCGCCCGCCTCACCGTGGCCGAGGGCACCGGCCCCGACCCCGTCCTCCCGGAGCCGAGCACGTCGCTCCTCCCGACGGTCAACGTCGCGGATGCGGAGGGCTGGCCCGACGGGCGGACGCCCGCGCCCGCCGTCGGGCTCGCGGTCGCGGCCTTCGCCGGGGGGCTCGACCACCCGCGCTGGCTCTACGTGCTCCCCAACGGCGACGTGCTCGTGGCCGAGTCGGGCGCGCCGCCCAAGGCGGGGTCGGGCGGGATCAAGGGGTTCTTCAAGCGCCTGTTCATGAAGATGGCCGGCTCCGCCGTCCCCAGCGCCGACCGTATCACGCTCCTCCGCGACGCCGACGGCGACGGCGCGGCCGACGTCCAGACGTCGTTCCTGACGGGCCTGGCGTCGCCGTTCGGGATGGCCCTCGTGGGCGACGATCTGTACGTGGCGAACAGCGGCTCGCTCGTCCGCTTCCCCTACCGCGTGGGCGAGACGCAGATCACGGCGGCGCCCGACACGGTCACCGCGCTCCCCGCTGGCGACTACAACCAGCACTGGACGCGCAGCCTCCTCGCCAGCCCGGACGGGTCGACGCTCTACGTCGGCGTCGGGTCGGCGAGCAACGTGGCGGAGCACGGGATCGAGGAGGAGGAGAACCGCGCGGCGATCTGGGAGGTCGACGTGGCGACGGGCGCGGCACGGATCTACGCCTCCGGCCTCCGCAACCCCGTCGGGCTCGCGTGGGAGCCGGAGTCGGGCGCGCTCTGGACGGCCGTGAACGAGCGCGACGAACTGGGGAGCGACCTCGTCCCGGACTACCTCACGTCGGTCCAGGAGGGTGGCTTCTACGGCTGGCCCTACAGCTACTACGGCGACGTCGTGGACACGCGCGTGGAGCCGCGCCGGCCCGACCTCGTCGCGCGCGCGCTCGTCCCCGACTACGCGCTCGGTCCGCACACGGCCTCGCTCGGCCTCGCATGGTCCGGCGGGACGTCGCTCCCGGCCGCGTTCGCGGAGGGGATGTTCGTCGGCCAGCACGGGTCGTGGAATCGCCGTCCGAAAAGCGGCTACAAGGTCGTGTTCGTCCCGTTCGCGGACGGCCGCCCGTCCGGCCCGCCCCGCGACGTGCTCACCGGCTTCTTGGACGCCGACGAGGAGGACGCCTTCGGCCGGCCCGTCGGCGTGGTGCTGGACGCGGAGGGCGCGCTCCTCGTGGCCGACGACGTGGGCAACGTGGTCTGGCGCGTGACGAGCGCGGACGCCTCCGCCCGGAACTCGCGCTGACGGCCGCTCGTCTCTCCTCCCCTTCCCTGTTGCAACAACTACCCATGTCTGTCCAGCTCGCCGTCGTCTACTACAGCACCTACGGGACCAACCACCAGATGGCCCAGGCCGCCGCCGACGCCGCCCGCGAGGCCGGCGCCGAGGTCCGCCTCCGCAAGGTCCGCGAGACCGCGCCCGCCGAGGTCGTCCAGGCGCAGGACGCCTGGGCCGCGCAGCAGGAGAAGACGTCGGACGTCCCCGAGGCCACGACCGACGACATGGCGTGGGCCAACGCCTACCTCTTCAGCTCGCCGACGCGCTACGGCGGCGCCGCCAGCCAGATGCGCTCGTTTATCGACACGCTCGGCCCGCTCTGGCAGGAGGGCGGGCTCGCCAACAAGGCGTTCAGCGCCATGACCAGCTCGCAGAACCCGCACGGCGGCCAGGAGACGACGCTCCAGACGCTCTACTACACGGCGATGCACTGGGGCTGCGTCCTCGTCCCGCCCGGCTACACGGACCAGTCCGTGTTCGACGCCGGCGGCAACCCGTACGGTGCGAGCGTCACGGCCGGCGGGGAGCTGAGCGACGAGGACGCGGCCACGATCCGCCACCAGGCCCGTCGCCTCGTGGAGATGGCCGGCAAGCTGGCGGGCTGAGCCGGCGCGCTCGGGGCGACCGGGGGCGGGGACCGCCCGGACCGGGGGCGGTACCTTCCGCCTCCCCACTGCCCGTCCCCGATGCGCCTCGCCCTGAGCGTCCTCCTCGCCGCCCTCGCGCTGCCCACCCTCGCCCAGACGCAGCTCACGACGCCGCGCGTCAGCCCGCATGCGCGGGTGAGCCAGACGGTCGGGCTGACGGAGATGAGCGTGGACTACCACCGGCCCGCCGTCAACGGACGGACGGTCTGGGGCGCGCTCGTCCCCTACGGCGAGGTCTGGCGCGCAGGCGCCAACGAGAACACCGTCTTCGAGACCTCGACGGACATCACCGTCGAGGGCGCCGCCCTCCCCGCCGGCCGCTACGGCGTCCACGTCATCCCGACCGACGAGGACTGGACGGTCGCCTTCTCGACGGTCTCCGAGGCGTGGGGCTCGTACACCTACGACCCCGCCGAGGACGCCCTCCGCGTGACGGTCCGCCCGCGCGAGGCCCCAGTGCAGGAGCGCCTCGCCTACCGCTTCGACGCGCCGACGGAGACCTCCGCCACGCTCGTCCTCCACTGGGCCGACCTGGAGGCCCCGGTCCAGATCGCGGTCAACACGCCGGCCGTGGTGCTGGCGACGATGGAGCGCGAGCTTCGCGGCGTCGCCGGGTTCTACTGGGAGGGCTGGGACCAGGTCGCCGCGTACGCGCTCGACCACGACCTCCGCCTGGACGATGCCCTGACGTGGGCCGACCGCTCGATCGAGCGGATGCCGACCTTCGCCAACCGCATGACGAAGGCGGCCCTGCTCGACGCGCTCGGCCGCGAGGGCGAGGCCGGCACCGTCCGCGATGAGGCGTACGCCGAGGCCGTCGAAGGCGACGTACGCGCCTACGCCCGCGAGCGCCGCCGCGCCGGCCGCGCCGACCAGGCCGACGCCGCCCTCGCCCGCCTCGGCGATCTTCCGTAGCGTGAACGGGCGACGCGCCTCCACCCGCGCTGTGAGCCGAGGGGCCGCCCCCGAACGGCTGCGCGCTCCCGCTGCTCCGCCGGCTGGCGAGATGCCTTCGCCAGCGGGGCGTGGACGCATGGGAGCTTCCCCCAGATTTGGTGTGACGCGCGGGTGACACCCCCGGCCGCTACTCTCGGGCATCTCCTTCCCCGACCGAGATGCCCGCGCTCCTCGCCTCGTCCGTCCCCGCGTTCCAGGCCGCCGTCCGCGCCCACGACGCCGACCCCGCCTCGCGCCGCGCCGCCCACCTCGCGGACTACTCGTTCCGCTTCGACACGAGCGCCCCGCCGAGTCCGTTCCCGGTCGCGCGCCCGACCGCCGAGGACCAGTGGACGCTGGCCCAGACGCTCCAGGAGATCCGCCTGCGCCGCGCCGTTCTCCACGTGTCCACGGCCGGCCTGCGCGTCCGCCACGCCCACCTGCTGGCGGATCTCGCCGAGGCCGTCCGCCGCCACGAGGACGCCGTCCGGCTCTGGCTCGCCCTCGGCCGGCCGGTCCCGACCGACGGCTGGGACGACGAGACGACGCTCCACCTGCGCTGGCTGGAGGACCGCTTCGCGCCCGGCCGGGCGCCCGTCGCCCTGCGCCCCGGCGTCTCCGTCACCGACTGGCCGCGCTTCGTGGCGTCCGTACGCGAGCGCGTCGGGGCCGGGCCGGAGGCTCCGTGCGCCGCAGGCCTCCGTCGCGATCTCGCGGACCTGTTCGGCCAGCACGCCACGCTCGGCGCGTCGGCGGTCGTCGAGAGGCGTCCGGCCCGTGCCGCGTAGTGCCGGGAGTCGGCGTAGCTTCGGGTCCCCTCTCCGATCGCTCGCTATGTCTGCCCCCGATCCTCTCGACCTCCACCCGATCCCCGAGGACCAGCGCCTCTCGTTCTACGGCGCCCTCTTCGCCATGTCCGCCGCCGACCGCGACATGGACGAGAGCGAAGACGACCGGATCTTCGAGTCCCTCGACCTCAACGACCTCTCCGGCGCCGCCCGCAAGCGCGTGTTCCAGCTCGCCATCCAGCCGCCGCCGCTGGAGCGGTGCCTGCTCCAGTTCCAGGACGCCGACGTCGAGCTGCGCCGGGCGCTCATGCTCAACCTGATCGACGTGGTGCTGGCGGACGGGCTCATCGAGCCGGCCGAGCACGTCGGGCTCCACGAGGCCCGCGAGATCCTCGGGCTCGACCGCGACGACGTCGCCTCGCTCCACGACCTCGCCTTCAGCGCGCAAGCGAGCGACGACGTGAGCCGGCCCATCCGCCCGGCGCCGCTTACGGACTGACGGTGGCCGACGAGCACGGCCCCCGTTTCGTCGCCCTCGTCGGCGAGGCCCGCCAGCGGATCGCGCAGACCTCGCCGGCGGCCGTCCGCGACCGCCTCGCCGCTGGCGCCCCGTTCACGCTCGTCGACGTCCGCGAGGACCACGAGTGGGCGGCGTCACGGCTGCCCGGCGCGCGGCACCTCGGGCGCGGCGTCCTGGAGCGCGACATCGAGGAGGCCGTGCCGGACCTCGACGCGCCGCTCGTCCTGTACTGCGGCGGGGGCTACCGCTCGGCGCTGGCGGCCGACGCCCTCGGCCAGATGGGCTACACCCGCGTCGAGTCGATGGACGGCGGCTTCCGGGGCTGGACCGACGCCGGCTACCCGGTCGACGACTCGGACCCGGAGTAGGGCGCGGGCTCGCGCGGGAGCGCCGCCGGGTGGACCTCCGCCGTCTCGCCCACCGTCGCCTCCACGCGGTCGTACGAGGCCCACACCTGCGTGAACTCGGCCCCGGCGAGCACGATCAGGGCCGAGTAGTAGATCCAGACGAGGACGAGGGCGAGCGACCCGGCCGCCCCGAACGCCGAGCCGGGATCGGCGGTCCCGAGGTAGAGCCCGATCAGCGTCTTCCCGAGCGTGAACAGGAGGGCCGTCACGAACGAGCCGACCCACACGTCTCGCCACGGGACGTCGGTGTCGGGGATGTAGCGGAAGAGGACGGCGAAGAGGAGCGAGATCACGCCCAGGCTGACGACGACGTTCACGACCTGCATCACGCCGCCCACCACGCCCTCCCCGACGCCCTGCGCCGCCACGTCGCCCACGGCCGACAGGACGGCGCTCACGGCGAGCGAGACGAGCAGGAAGAACGCGATCGTCAGGACCATCCCGAACGAGAGGAGCCGCTTCAGGATCACGCCCTTGAGTCCACCGCCTTGCGCCTCCTCCACGTCCCACGCCCGGTTCAGCGCCTTCTGGAGTTGCCCGAACGCGCCGGACGCGCCGAACAGGAGGGCCCCCACGCCGACCACCTTCCCGCCGATCCCGGCGCCCGGCGTGCTGGCGTTCTCGATCATCGTGCGGATCGCCTGCGCCCCCTCCGGCCCGAGCAGCCCGCCCATCTGGCTCGTGATCGACTCCACCACGCGTTCGACGCCGAACACGGCCCCGGCCACGCCCACCAGGATCGCCAGCAGCGGCGGCAGCGAGAACACGGTGTAGTAGGCGATGGCGGCGCTGAGGCTCGGCACGTCGTCGTCCACGATCTCGCGGCCGGTGGTGAGGGTGGCGGTTTTGATCCGGGTCCAGGAGAGGTCCATGCGTAGGGGAAGAGGGCCGGTTTCTATTCTCGACGCGGTGCGGAGTTGCTCAGCAGGCCTGCGGAACGCCCCTATGTTGGTCCGAACTTCCACGATGCGCCCCTCCCCGTGGCCCGCCCCATCCTCCACGACGACGGTCAGTCCGTCACCCTCGACCTCCACGGCGCACGTGTGGACGAGGCCCTGCGTCTCACGGACGCGCTCGTGGCCGAGGCCGCTCGACGCGGACGATCCACCGTCCGCATCATCCACGGGCACTCGACGACCGGCCCGCTCGGGGACGACCGCACGATCAAGACGGCCCTCTACCGCGCCCTCGACGACGGCGACTTCGACCGCTACGTGACGTCCTCGTTTCGGCAGGAGGGCACGCTGATCCTCGGGCTCCCGCCGTCGCCGGCACCCGTGCGCGGCCCCCTCCGCCTCACCGACCTCCTCTGATGGACCGCCCCCACATCGGGATCACCACGTCCCTGAACCCCACCGAGAGCGGTGCCCGCGAGCAGCGCCTCGACCTCGCCTACGTCCGCGCCGTCGAACGGGCCGGCGGGCTCCCCTTGATCGTCCCCATGCTGGCGACCGACGCGGCGGCCGACGCCTTTGCCGCCCTCCTCGACGGGCTCGTGGTGACGGGCGGCCCGGCCATCGTGGACCGCCTCGTTGGGGATCTTCCAGACGACATCGACGAGACCGACCCCGACCGCGTGGCCTCGGACGTCCGCGTGCTCCGGGCCTTCCTCGACGCCCGCCGCCCGACGCTCGGCATCTGCTACGGGATGCAGCTCGCCAACGCCCTGCGCGGTGGCTCGATCTACGCCGACGTGGAGCGCGACGTGGCCGGCACGGCCACGCACAGCCGGGGGCGCGGCGGCACGACGCACCCGCTGGCGGTCCTCGCCGGCACGAGGCTCCGCCAGGTCGTCGGACGCGACGCCATCGAGGTGAACACGCGGCACGTCCAGGCCGTCGGCGAGGTGGGCGACGGCCTCGTCGTGGCGGCCCGCGCGCCGGACGGCGTGATCGAGGCCATCGAGAGCGAGGACGGTGCGTTCCTCGGGCTCCAATTCCACCCGGAGGCGATGGACCCTCCACTGGACGCGGTGTTCGAGGATCTGGTCGGACGCGCGCGACGAGCGGGCTCGTAGGAGCCTCCGGCTGCGTCCACGGCAGGCGCCCCCGGCCACAGCCGGCACGCCCCCGGGGTTCAGAATTGCCTGTCAGGACGCCTGCGGCCGGCCGGGGTCCGGTGTCCTCCTGTCGGAGATCCGAGCCCACGCCGTTGGGGGAGGAACTCTCGGGGGCTAGGCCCGGTTTTTGTACTTCACCGTGCGTCCACGGATCACGACCTCCACCACTGGCCTTCCATGCCCCACGATTCCGACCCTTTCGAGCGGTTCCCCGACGACCTCCCCGTCGACGCCGTCGGCGAACCGCTCGACCCCTCCGACGACCAGTCCGCCGAGGGCGCGCTCGGGCGCCGGTCGTTCCGCCAGGCCGCGCGCGTCCCGCTGCTCACGCTCGCCGGGTTCGCCCTGCTGGCGGCCGTCGTGGCCGTCGTCTTTCGGAGTGAGCTGCGCGCTGCCGCGCCGCTCCAGCAGCCGCCCGCCACCGCTGACGGCACCCGGCTCCCGGTGACGCCGCTCAACCCGAGCGACCCCTACACCTTCAAGGGGCTGGACATCCACCCGGACCGGCTCTACGGCCGGTACTTCGCCGGCGCCTTCGCCGGGGTCTCTCCCACGGACTCGATCCTCGGCCCGCTCCACGACTTCCGGTGGCGCCTGGAGATGTACCGGAAGGCCTACGGCGTGGACGACAACTTTACCATCCGCGTCTTGGACGACCGGACGGGCGAGACGCTGGAGGTCCGCCAGCTCCGCGCCGACCGCGATCGGTTCAACGGGTCCGGGCAGGCCGACTGGGACGCCGTCAACCGCCAGCGCCGCACGGCTACCACGGAGCTCCGACAGAAGTGGGAGGCCTATGGCATCCCCCGCAGCGCCATCGTGATCCGCTGGGGCTACGCCAACCAGACGCTGGAGGCCCGCGAGCGCGACGCCCGCTACATCACCTACGAGGTGAACCTGGCCCGCCGGCTCGGCCTCAGCGTGCTGGCGACCGAGATCGGGACCGTCGAGACGTTCAACCAGGACGCGCTCGTGTCGTCGGCCGGAGCGCGGAGCCGCTACCAGATGATGCCGGACATCATGCGGATGTTCGACGTGGAGCAGTACAGCCTGCCGGTGGCGAGCGGCGGGAGCGTCGAGGTCCGGGAGGAGCGCCACCCGCTGCTCTCCGTCGAGCCGTACCTCATGCTCGTCCGGGCCTACGCCAACGCCGTCGGGCACGAGCTGCCGGGGATCTCGGCCTACCACACCGGACCGGGCAACATCTTCAAGCTCTACCGCGAGTACCTCCGCGCCAACCCCGGCCTCGCCCGCCAGGGCCAGCACGTCTCCGACGCCTACATGTGGGGCGTGACGGACGGGTTCGAGCAGGTCGACGCCGTCTCGTCGTTCGGGCCGCACTCGCGGGCCTACCTGCTCAAGGCGTACGGCTCCCTCCGCGCCACCGAGGACCAGCTGGTCGACCCGGCGCAGACGATCCACGCCGAGCGCGTCCAGATCCGGCCGGGCGCCTCGGTCCGCCTCTCCGAGCTGCTGGCGGCGCTGGAGCCGCACGGGCGGCGCCTGACCTGGGGGCCGATCCACGGGCCCACGCTCTACGAGAAGTTCCGCGACCTCAACCCGCACATCGACCTCCCGCGCGGCGGGGGCGACGGCGTCCCGCGTGCCGGCGACCTCCGCCTGACGGCGACCTCCGACGGCGACCCCGTCCGGTTCTTCCTCCCGCAGGGCGCGACGGCCGTGCTCCGCAACGTCGGCCTCGACGTGATCGGCACGTCCGAGACCTTCGACGAACGGACCTTCCTCCTCCCCGACTCGGAGCGGACCGACGTGGACCGCGCCTACGACCGGCTCGTCCAGGACGTCGGCGACTTCGGGTTCACGCGCTCCGCGCAACGCCGCATGGACCGGATCCACGACCAGCTCCAGGAGCTGGCCGCTCAGAACCCCGGCTCGCGCTACCGCCAGACGCAGGCGAAGGTCGCCCGCATCCACCGCTCGGTCTGGCGGACCGCCGCCTTCCGCGACCTCGTGGCGACGACCGAGACGCTGCTCTCCGTCGACCCGCGCGTCAAGATCGGACGCGAGGGGCTGGCGGACGCGGCCGACGAGGTCCCGACGCCCCGGCGGCGCTCCTCGATGGAGCAGCTCCCCGCGCGCCCGCCCCGGATCGAGGACCCGATCCGTTACTAGGCCGTGGGGCGTAGGTCGTGGGGACGGATCCCCCGTGCTCCGACCTACGCCCCACCCTCGACACCGCCCGGTCCTGACGGGGTCGAGACCAGCGTCCCCTGCATAAACTGGTAGTGGCCGGGGTAGGTGCAGAGGAACGGGTACTCGCCCGGCGGCGGCATCTCGAACACGACCGCGAGCCGCTCGCCGGGACCCGCCAGCGGCGTGAACGCCAGGATCGCCGGGTCCGAGGGGATGTTGTCCCGGACGCTGGCCGCCGCGCGCCCCACGCGCTCCACGTCGGCTTGGCCCCGCACGACCACGACGTTGTGGATCATGGCCGGGCTCGTCGTCTGGCGGTTGTCGATCACGAGGCGGACCGTCGCGCCGGCGGGCGCCTCGATCCGCAGCGTCTCGTAGCGCATGGCGTTCCGGGCCGCGACCACGACCAGCTCGGCGTCCGCTTCCTGGGCGAACAGGGCCTGCTGCTCCGGCGAGAGCGGCTCCGGCTCGGGGGCGCACCCGCTGGCGAGGGCCCCGGCGAGCAGCGCCAGCCCGGCGGCGGTTCGTCTCAGAACGTCCATGCCGCGTCGTCTTCTTCGGTCCGTCGCTTGGCGCGCTGCATCAGCGTGTCGTGGAAGGCGCGGACGGGCTCGCCCCCGGTGGGCCAGCGGAGCGTGTAGCGGCCGTCCCGGTCGAGGTCCCACGCCTGGCGGTTGTCGTCGAGGCAGAACTTGAGTGTCCGAACCAGCCGCCCGCGCGCCGTCTCGTCCTCGACCGGGACGACCACCTCGACGCGGTCGTCGAGGTTGCGGCGCATCCAGTCGGCCGAGCCGATGAAGATGTCCGGGTCGCCGTCGTTGTGGAAGTAGTAGATCCGGCTGTGTTCGAGGAATCGGCCGATGAGCGAGACGATCCGGACGTTCTCCGAGACGCCGGGGACGCCGGGCCGCATCCGCGTGTGGCCGCGCACGATGAGGTCGATCCGGACGCCGGCGCGGCTGGCGCGGTACAGCTCCTGGATGATGCCGACGTCGTCGAGGGCGTTCATCTTGGCGATGATCCGGCCCTTCTTGCCCGCCTTCTGGTGCCGCACCTCGCGGCGGATCAGCTCCACGAACTGGGTCCGCAGGTCGCGCGGCGCCACCGCCAGCGTGTCGTACTCCTGCTCCGGCGCGTAGCCCGTCAGAAAGTGGAACAGCCCGACGAGGTCCTGGCCGATGTCGTCGCGGCAGGTGAACAGCCCGAAGTCGGTGTAGAACCGGGCGGTGGTCGGGTTGTAGTTGCCGGTCCCGAGGTGGGCGTAGGTGCGGAGGTGGCCGTCGTCCTCCTCGCGGACGATGAGCGAGGTCTTGGCGTGGGTCTTGAGCCCGACGAGCCCGTAGGCCACGTGGGCGCCGGCCCGCTCCAGCCGCTGTGCCCACTCGATGTTGTTCTCCTCGTCGAACCGGGCCTTCAGCTCGACGAGGGCGGCCACCTGCTTGCCGGCCTCGGCCGCCCGGATCAGCGAGCGGACGATGGGGCTGTCCTGGCTCGTCCGGTAGAGCGTGAGCTTGATGGCGAGCACCTGGGGGTCCTCGGCGGCCTCGGCGATGAACCGTTGCGTGGAGGCGGCGAAGCTCTCGTAGGGGTGGTGGACGAGGAGGTCGCCCTGGCGGATGGTGGAGAACATGTCCTGCTCGTCCTCCAGGGCCATGTGGCGCAGGCGGATCGGGACGACCGGCTCCCAGGGGAGGTACTTGAGGTGGGGCAGGTCGAGGCCGGCGAGGCCTTCGAGGCCGGCGAGGTCGAGGAGCCCGTCCACCTCGATGACGTCCTGGGGATCGGTCAGGCCCAGCTCGCGGCGGATGAGGTCGCGCACGCGGGGCGGCATCTCTTCCTCCACCTCCACCCGGACGACCTCCGAGAACTTCCGCTCGCGCAGCTCCTCCGAGATCATCGAGAGCAGGTCGTCGGCCTCCTCCTCGCTCCGGTCCACGCTCGCGTTGCGCGTCACGCGGAAGGCGTAGACGCCCTCGACCTCCATGCCGCGGAACAGCGCCTGCGCGTTGTGGCGGATCAGGTCCTCCATCGCCACGACGTGGTGCGGGGTGGAGGCGAGCGGGATCCAGCGCCCGCGCGGCGTGGGCACCTTCAGCCGGGCGAAGTGCTCGGTGCCCCGCCCGGGGTGGCGGAGCGTGAAGGCGAGCGAGAGCGAGAGGTTGGAGATGAACGGGAACGGGTGCCCGGAGTCCACCGCCAGCGGGGTGAGGATGGGGAAGATGGTCTCCTGGAAGTAGGCGTCCATCTGCTCGCGCTCCTCGTCGCCCAGCGAGTCGTAGGTGCGGACGACGACGCCGGCCTCGGCCAGCTCCGGCCGCAGCTCGTCCTCCCAGACGGCCGAGGTGCGGCGCTGCATGTCGAGCGCGGCGGCGGTCGAGAGGTCGAGCTGCTCGCGGGGCGTCCGGCCGTCGGGCGAGAGCTCGCGGACGCCGGCGCCGAGCTGGCGCTTGAGCCCGCCGATCCGCTTGCGGTAGAACTCGTCGAGGTTGTTGGCCGTGATGGCGACGAACCGGACGCGCTCCAGGAGCGGCGTGCGCGGGTCCATCGCCTGGAAGAAGACGCGCCAGTTGAAGTCGATCCAGCTCAGCTCGCGGTTGAAGTAGAGGGTGGGGTGGTCGAGCGGCGCCTTGGCCGGCTCGTCGTACGGCACGTCGTGCGGCTCGACGGCCACGGGGAGCTGCTGGTCGAGCCGCTCGACGTCCGGCACGCCGTCCGCCTGCTCATCAGGGGCGCCCGTCGGGACCTCGGCCGCGACCTCGTCCGCGGAAGGGTCGGCCACGCCGTCGCCGTCGGATGGAGTGGGGGCGCTGTCGGTTTTCGTGCGGGCCATGCGGGCGTCGGGAGGCGGATCGGGAAGGTAGAACGCGCGGGCGGGCGCGGCGCTCCCCGGTTCGGCGGCGCTCCCCGGTTCGGAGCGGGGGCGTGCGACGACGGGGGCGTCGCCGGCGGGTCTGCTCCGCCAGCGGCACGCCTGCGGACCGTGGTCGGCGGCGGAGCGTGCTGCGACGCGACAGGAGCGGCGAGAGGGGGCGCGTCCTGCCGATCCGTTCCCCCTCCTCCCCTACTCCGGCGCCCACTCCATGAACTCGCCCCGCTCGATCTGGCGGCGGAGCTCGTTGAGCCCGTTGACCTCGACCTGGAGGTCCGTGATGTCATCGCCGTCCCGCTCGCGCGCCTGCATCTCGTGCTTGGCGACGTCGATGGCCTCGCGGACGCGGTCGAGCTTGAGGAGGCGCATGGCGCTCGTGGCCGCCGCGAACGGCTCGCCGTCGCGCTCCGGGACCGCCACCCCCACCTTGCTCGTCCAGTTGTCGCTGAGCGAGTGTTTTTCCATGACCGACTCGGTGACGAGCTGGCGGACGGCCTCGCCGTAGTCGCCGCGCGTGAACGGGGCCGGGTCGATGGCGCCGGCCTCGAACTGGTCGAGGAGCGCCTGGACGACGTCGTGCGCCGCGCCGGGCGAGAACTCGTCGAGCCCCATCCGGGTCAGGACGTGCTCCACCATCGGCCCGCCGTGCCCCAGCATGAGGCGGAACAGCATCACTTCCTCGGGCCGGACGACCACGACCGCCGGCTCCGGCATCGCCCCGGCGTCCTGCATCTCCGGCGGCGGCTCCTCGAAGCGGCGCTTGGGCGCGGGCGCCTTCGTCCCCTCGAACTGGCGGCGGAGGTCGGTCTCGTAGACGCCGAGCGCCTCGGACGCTTTGCGGAGGTACTCGCCGGCCTGGATCGAGTCGCGGAGGCGTCGGATCGTGCCGAGCACCTCGCGGACGGCCGCGCTCTTGCCCTCGGGCGAGGCGAGCGCGCCGGACGCCTGGGCCCGATGGACGAGGAACTCGACGAAGTCGAGCCGCTCGTCGCGGAGGTACGCCCGGAAGGCGTCGGCGCCGAACTGGCGGGCGAACGAGTCGGGGTCGGAGCCCTCGGGGAGCACGACCACGTAGGGCGCGATCCCGGCGTCGAGCGCCACGTCGAGCCCCTTGCGCGCGGCGCCCTGCCCCGCCGCGTCGGCGTCGAACAGGAGGACGACGCGCTGCACGTCGAGCCGGCCGAGGAGGTCCATCTGCTCCGGCGTCAGCGCCGTCCCGCTGGCGGCGACCACGTTGCGGACGCCGGCCTGCCACAGCGAGACCACGTCCGCGTAGCCCTCGACCACGATGGCCTCGCGCTCGGTGCGGATCGCGCGCTTGGCCTGCTTCATCCCGTAGAGCACGCGGCCCTTGTGGTAGATGTCGGTCTCGGGCGAGTTGACGTACTTGGCCGGCTGGTAGTCGTCGCTGCCGGTCGTGGTGTCGGGGAGGATGCGCCCGCCGAAGCCGAGCACCTTCCCGATGGGCGAGAGGATGGGGAACATGAGCCGGTCGCGGAACACGTCGTAGTGGCCGCCGCCGCCCTGCCGCGCCTTCGCCAGCCCGACGGCCTCCAGCACGTCCGGCTTGAACCCGGCCTCCGTGGCCGCCGTCGTGAGCGCGTCCCAGCCGCCGGGCGCCACGCCGATCCCGAACGCCTGGACGGCCTCGCGCGAGAACTCGCGGGCCTGGAGGTAGGCCACACCGCGCGCGCCGGCCTCCGTGCCGAGCTGGCGGAAGTAGAACTCGGCCGCGAAACGGAGCGCCGCGAGGAGCGTCCCCTTGCGGTCGGCTTCGGGGCCGGCCTCGCCCTCGTGGACCTCGATGCCCGCGCGGTCGGCCAGGAGCCGCACGGCGTCGAGGAAGCCGACGCCCTCGATCTCCTCGACGAACTTGAACACGTCGCCGCCCCTCCGGCACCCGAAGCAGTAGTAGAGGTTCTGGTCGGCGTCGACCGAGAACGAGGGCGTCTTCTCGTTGTGGAACGGGCAGAGCCCGACGAAGCGGCGCCCCTGCTTTTTGAGGCGGACGCGGTCGCTCACCACGTCCACGAGGTCGGACGCGGCGCGGACCTCGTCGATGGTGGGGTCGGGGATTCCGGGCATGGGGCGGCGTGTTGGGGCGGCAGTTTACCCAGGCAGCGAGCGGCGGCGGGCGACGTCGGCGGGATCCCACGTGACGGCGTCGCCCTCGCGGATCACGCCGCCCGTGACGACCTCGGCGCGGAGCCCGCCCCGCCCGACGAGCGCGTCGAACGCCTCCGGCTGGCCGGTCACGCGGACGAGGTACTTGCACGGCGCGCACAGCCGGACGCCCTCGGCCCGCACGCCGCCGATCTGGAACGGGACGCCGCGCAGCTCCGCCAGCGGCACGCCCTCGACGACGAGGTTCCGCCGGTGCTGGCCCACCGCCAGCGACACGCCGAAAAGGCGCTCGGCCTCCGCCAGCGCCTCGGCCGAGATCAGCGTCAGCGCCCGGCCCGTTCCCGGCCAGCGGCTGAACGAGCCCTCGCCCGCCGCGTAGCGGTCGCCGTCGAGGCCGCGCCCCGCCAACGCCGTCGCCTCGGGCACGCGCCGCATCGGCGCGCCGGCCTCGGGGGCGACGTAGAGGGCGACGAGGCGGCCAGACATGGCGGAACTGTGAGGGAAGGACGCGCCTCTAACGCCTCCCCTTCTCCCGAGTCCCATGCCAGACCAAACCCGTCCCCAAGACGTCAAAGCCTCCAAGCCCGTCACGGAGACAGACCAGGAGCGCCCGCCGACTCCGCAAGGCCGCGCCGACGACGACTCCGACGTCCGCGACGACGACGGCGACACGGACATCGGACGGGACGCGGAGGGATAGGGCATGACCGGATGGGCAGAGGGTGCGCCCACAGCGACCGGCCGTTCTGGGCCGTCGACCACGGACGACGGCCCGGACGATCCGAATCGCCAGTTCCCCCCGCCGTCTCGGTCCGCCGCCCGTCGTCCACCGCTGGGTGCGTGGCGCGCCCTGGGCTCTACACTCACGCCCCTCCCCCATGTCCCGCATCGAGCGGTTCCCGATCCCCAACGCGGAAGGCCACGCGCTCGCCGCGCGGCTCGACCTGCCAGACGCCGGCGAGCCCGTCGCCTACGCGCTGTTCGCCCACTGCTTTACGTGCTCCAGCAGCCTCGGCGCCGTCCGCCAGATCGCGTCGGCGCTGACGGAGCGGGGCCTGGGCGTCCTCGCCATTGACTTTACCGGCCTGGGCCGGTCCGAGGGCGACTTCGAGGACACCTCGTTTTCGACCACGCTCCAGGACCTCGTCTGCGCGGCCGACCATCTGGCGGAGCGGCACGAGGGGCCGCAGCTCCTCATCGGCCACTCGCTCGGGGGGGCCGCCGTGCTCGCCGCCGCCGGGCAGATCCCGAGCGCGCGGGCCGTCGCCACCATCGGCGCGCCGTCCGACCCCGACCACGTGCGCGGCCTGCTGGCGGAGGCCGAGGACGAGATCGAACGGACGGGCGAGGCGACAGTCGACGTCGGCGGGCGCCCGTTCCGCATCCGCCGCCAGTTCCTCGACGACCTGGAGAGCCACGGCGCCATGCGCGAGCAGATCGGCCGCCTGGGTCGTGCGCTCCTGGTGTTCCACGCGCCGGAGGACCGGACGGTCGGGATCGAGCAGGCTCGGCACATCTACGAGGCCGCGCGGCATCCCAAGAGCTTCGTCTCTCTCGACGGCGCCGACCACCTCCTCACCGAACCCCGACGACGCGCGCTACGTGGCCGACGTGCTCGCGTCCTGGGCCGGCCGCTACCTCTGCCCGAGCGAGGCGTCCCCGCCCGTCACGGCCGCCAGCGGGGCGAGCACCTACGGTGACCCGACCGTCCGGGCGCACGTCGGCGCGAGCGGGTTTCGGACGGCGCTCTCAACACGCGGCTTCAGCCTCGTCGCGGACGAGCCCGCAAAGGTTGGCGGGACGGAGGCCGGGCCGACGCCCTACGACCTCCTGGCGGCGGCGCTCGGCGCCTGCACCGCCATGACCCTCCGGATGTACGCCGACCGGAAGGGGCTCCCGCTCGACGCCGTGGACGTGGCCGTGACCCACGCCAAGGTCCACGCCGACGACTGCGCCACCTGCGCCACCGCCGAGGGCCACCTCGACCGCCTCACGCGCACGATCACGCTCCACGGCGCCCTCGACGGCGCCCAGCGCGCCCGCCTCGTCGAGATCGCCGACCGCTGCCCGGTCCACCGGACGCTGGAGAGCGAGATCCACGTCGTCACCACACTCGCCCCTCAGGACGAACCGGAGATCGCCGCCGCCCCGAACGCGCCCGACCCGGCGGCGTAGCCGCCCCTCCTCCTCTCGAACCGATGCCCGAGCCCGCCCTCTCGCCCGCCCCTCCCACCACCGACGACGCCGGGCTGGCGGCACGCTTCGCCGAGGTCCGCGCCGTCACCGAACGCCTCTGCGACGGCCTCGCCACCGAGGACTACGTCGTCCAGTCGTCGGCGGACGTGAGCCCGACCAAGTGGCACCTCGCCCACACGACGTGGTTCTGGGAGACGTTCGTCCTCACGCCTCACGCCGAGGGCTACGAGCTGTACGACGAGCGGTACCCGTTCCTCTTCAACAGCTACTACGTCCAGGCCGGCGAGCGGCACTGCCGGGCGCAGCGCGGCTACCTCTCGCGCCCGACCGTCGAGGAGGTCTTCGCCTACCGCCGGCACGTGACGGAGGCGATGAACCGCTTCCTGGCCGATTTCGACGAGGCCGGGCAGCCGGACGTGGCCGACGTGATCGAGGTCGGGCTCCACCACGAGCAGCAGCACCAGGAGCTGATGGTGACGGACCTCAAGCACGTGTTCTCGGTGAACCCGCTCCGACCGGCGTTCCGCGAGCGTCCGCACCCACCGGCCGAGGACCCCGGCCCGCTGGGCTGGCGGCCGTTCGAGGCCGGCCTCCACGAGATCGGCGTCGCCCCCGGCGGCGACACCAGCCGCGAGCGCTTCCACTTCGACAACGAGGGGCCGCGCCACCGCCAGTTCGTCGAGGCCTTCGAGATGGCCGACCGCCTCGTGACGTGCGGCGAGTTCCTGGCGTTCATGGAGGACGGCGGCTACGAGCGGGCGCCGCTCTGGCTCTCGCTCGGCTGGGCCACCCGCGAGGCCGAGGGCTGGACGGAGCCGTTCTACTGGGAGAAGCGAGACGACGGGACCGGCAGCGGCCCCGAGTGGTGGCTGTTCACGCTCGACGGGATGCGGCCGGTCGACCCAAACGAGCCCGTCACGCACGTCTCCTACTTCGAGGCCGACGCCTACGCGCGCTGGGCCGGCGCCCGCCTCCCGTCCGAGGCCGAGTGGGAGGTCGCGGCGCGGACCGTCTGGGACGGCGAGGGCCCGCCGCCGGGCTCGTTCGTCGAGTCCGAGCGGTTCCACCCGGCCCCGGCGCGCCCGCCCGCCGGCGGCGACGGCGCCCCGGCCGGGCTCCGCCAGCTCTACGGCGAGGCGTGGCAGTGGACGCACAGCCAGTACACGCCGTACCCCGGCTACCGCCCGCTGCCGGGCGCCCTCGGCGAGTACAACGGCAAGTTCATGGCGAACCAGTTCGTGCTCCGGGGCGGGAGCGTCGCCACGAGCCGGAGCCACGTCCGGCCGACGTACCGCAACTTCTTCCCGCCGGAGGCCACGTGGCAGTTCACGGGCGTCCGCCTCGCCAGGACGCCCGCGTAAGGACTTCCTCTCGCCCACGCGTCATCCAGAGCGAGCCGAAGGGCCTCGTGTGCGACGAGATCTCGAGCGGGCGCGGAGAGCGCTGTTCGATCGCGGCGTTCGCAGAGACCCTTCGGTGTCGGGCTGCGCCCGTCGCTCCGGATGACACCCCCGACTCCCCCCCTCGTGCCCACCGTCTCCACGCGCCCCGCCCCCGGCACCTTCGCCGCCGACGTCCTCGACGGACTGGCGAGCCGTCCGCGCACGCTCCCGTCGAAGTACTTCTACGACGAGCGCGGCTCCGAGCTGTTCGACCAGATCACACGGCTCGACGCCTACTACCCGACGCGCACCGAGCGCCAGATCCTCCACGACAACGCCGACGCGCTCGTCGACGCCATCGGGCATGGGTCGGCCCTCGTCGAGTACGGGAGCGGGTCGAGCGACAAGACGCGCATCCTGCTCGACGCGCTCCACGCCCGGCGCACGCTGGCCGCCTACGTCCCCATCGACATCTCGGAGGACTACCTCCTGGCGACGGCCGAGCGGCTCCGCGAGGCGTACCCCGGCCTCCCCGTCCTCCCCGTCGCCGCCGACTACACGGAGCCGTTCTCGCTCCCCGACCTCCCCGACGAGACGCGCCGCCGCGTCGTCTTTTTCCCCGGCTCCACGATCGGCAACTTCACGCCCGAGGAGGTCCGGCAGTTTTTCCGGCAGGTCGCCCGCGTCGTCGGCCCCGGCGGCTCGCTCCTCATCGGCGTGGACCAGATCAAGGACGCCGACGTGCTGGAGCGGGCCTACGACGACGCCGAGGGCGTGACGGCCGCGTTCAACCTCAACCTGCTCCGCCGCATCAACCGCGAGCTCGACGGCGACGCCGACCTCGACGCCTGGGCGCACGAGGCGCGGTGGAACGAGGGCGAGCACCGCGTCGAGATGCACCTCCGGAGCCGGACCGACCAGACGCTCCACGTGTGCGGGCGCGCCTTTAGCTTCGAGGCCGGCGAGACGATCCATACCGAGAACTCGACCAAGTACGCCGCGGATGGGCTCGAAGCGCTCGCCGAGCCCGCCGGGTTCTCCCGCGTCGGCCGCTGGACGGACCCACGGGAGTGGTTCGCCGTCGAACACTACCGCCTCCTCTAAGACTGACGTCCGCCGCCCCATGGCCAAGAGCTCCTCGAAGATCCTCGGCATCGACATCGGCGGCTCCGGCATCAAGGGCGCCCCCGTCCACACCAAGAAAGGGACGCTCCTCGCGGACCGCTACCGCATCCCGACGCCCAAGCCCGCCACGCCGAAGGCCGTCGCCGAGACGGTCCACGAGATCATGAAGGCCGTGGAGTGGGACGGGCCCATCGGGTGCACCGTGCCGGGGCGCGTCCGGCGCGGGACGGTCGAGACGGCGGCCAACATCGACGACTCGTGGATCGGGACGAACGCGCAGAAGCTGTTCAAGAAGACGTGTGGGGTGCCCGTGGCCGTCCTCAACGACGCCGACGCGGCGGGCATCGCGGAGGTGACCTTCGGCGCCGGCAAGGGGAAAAAGGGGACCGTCCTCCTGCTCACGTTCGGGACCGGGATCGGGAGCGCCCTCTTCTCCGACGGCGAGCTCGTGCCGAACACGGAGTTCGGCCACATGCGGTTCGATCAGCACGACGGCCACATCCGCACGGCCGAGGCGTTCGCGGCCGACGCGGCCCGCTCGCGCGACCACCTGACGTGGGAGCGCTGGGCCAAGCGCCGCGTCCAGCCGGTGCTGGAGATGTACGAGTTCCTCCTCGCTCCGGACCTCATCATCGTCGGCGGCGGCGTGAGCAAGCCCGAGAAGTGGGAGAAGTACGAGGCCTGCCTCAAGACGAAGGCGAAGCTGAAGCCGGCCAAGCTCGGCAACGAGGCCGGCATCGTCGGCGCGGCCCTCGCGGCGAGGCGGATGCTGGACTGAGTGGCCCGCGGTCTAGCTGACGTACTGGCGGCGGCCATCGCCAGCCCGTCCGGCCGACGGCGCCCGGACACCTCCCCACAGCCCCTCCTCTCTTCTCTTGATCGAGCTCGACCGCGACGCCCCCCTCCCCCTCGCCGACCAGCTCGTCGAGGCGTTGCGCTACGAGATCGGCGCCGGGCGGCACCGGCCGGGCGCGCGCCTGCCGTCCACGCGCGCGCTCGGCGACCAGCTCGGCCTCTCGTTCCACACCGTCCGCAAGGCGTACCAACGGCTCGCCGAGGAGGGGCTGCTGGGCGTCCAGCGGGGGGGCGGCTACGTCGTCGTGGAGCGGCAGGCGCTCTCGCGCTCCGAGCGGCTGGAGCGCGGCGCCGGCGTGGTCCAAGACGCGCTCCACAAGCTCGTCGGCCTCGGGCTGAGCGACGAGGAGGTGGACTACGTGGTGGAGGAGGGGCTCCAGTTCTACGAGCGGCCCGGCAGCGCCCGCGCGCTCGTATTCGCGGCGTCGTATCGGGAGCTGGCCGAGAGCGGGGCCGAGCAGGCCGGGGCCGCCCTCCAAGAGCGCGTGACGGCCGCCCTCCTCACCGACCTCGCCGAGGCCGAGACGCTAGACGGGCTCGTCGTGCCGCTCCCGTCGCTCCGCGCCGCGCGCCAGGCGCGCCCGCAGGCGGAGATCGTCGGGGCCGTGGTCCAGTACCCGCACGACGTGCTGGAGAAGGTGGCGCGGCTCACGTCCGGCGAGTCCGTCGGCCTCGTCACGCGCTACGCCGACGCCGTGGCCCCGCTCTCCGACGAGATCCGCGCACGGACGGGCTTCGCCGGCCCCCTCCTCGCCCTCCCCGTCGACGCCGACCGGCGGCAGATCGAGACGGTCGTCCGGCAAGCCGAGATGGTCGTGTACACGCCGCAGGCGCGCCGCCGCATCCGCCCAGCCCTCCAACAGCAGGGCACGGCGGCCGTCGAGATCGCGCCGACGCTGGCGCCGGAGTCGCTCGCCCGCGTCCGCGACGTGCTGGGGGCGTAGCGACGACCGGGGCTGAAGCGGCCCGACGGCAGCCGCCAGCGGGAGGCGGAGAGCCCCCGAACGTTTCCGCGGTCCCTCGCCCCCTACAGCCCCAGCGCCTTTACCAGGCGCTCGCCCCGGACCGTCACCGAGGGGACCACGATCAGGTCGTCGTCGCCACGCAGCGGCGATGGGCTGTAGAACACGCCGATCTCGGGGCTGACGGCGAGGTCCGGCCACCCGAACCGGCTGCCGACGAACGCGCCGACGGCCGGCGCCGAGTTGAGGGCGTCGTCGCCGAACGGGGTGAGGTCTTGGACGCGGAGGCCGCCGTAGGGCGTGATCCGCCGCAGCGGGTCGACCGGCCCGCCGGAGACGACGAGCGTGGCCTCGGCGTGGAGGTGGCTCAGCCCGACGATCCCGGCGCCCACCATCAGCGCCGAGCCGGCGTCGCCCTCGACGGGGCCGGTCAGGCGGCGCTTGTAGCTGGCGGTGATGCTGCCGAGGCCGAGGATGCGGACGCCGACGTCGGAGCGGTCGTCGAGCCCGAGCCGGGCCTCGTTGCCGACCGAGAAGCCGGCGCGGCCGGGCTCGCTGTCACGGTCCACATCGCGGCGGCCGGAGGCCACCTGGAGCACGACGCTGGGCTCCGTCTCGCGCGGGCTGACGGTCCGCGCCGTCGAGCCGACGGCGTACGAGACGCACCCGCCGAGGGAGACCGCCAGCGCGGCGGCGACGAGGAGCAGGGCGGGCAGGCGACGGGTCACGGCCGGGGGAGGCGACGGGGGAAGCTACGGAGCGCCGGGCCGACCGACGCGCGCGTTGTCTGTCCCGCCGCCGGTCCGCCGGGCCCGCGTAACCCTACACGGGCGCCGCCGTAGGGCCTCCCTCATGCCCCCGTCGAGCCACGTCCGGCCGTTCCGCCCTGGCCCCCAGGTCTTGACACCGTCCTGACACAACTCGCGGGCAAGGATTCCGTTTGTTCGGCCCTATCCCTTCCGGCCCGTCCCCCACCCCATGCCGTTCCTGACACGCACCGCACTCGTCGTCGTGCTCCTCGCCGCCGCCTTCCCCGCCCTCGCGCAGGGCCCGGCCGGCGCCGTCACCGCCCGCATCGTCGACGACGCTGCCGGCGTCCCCCTCCCGCAGGCCACCGTCGCCCTCTACGCGGCCCGCGACACCAGCTTCGTCACGGGCGGCGCGGCCGACGTGGACGGCAACGTCACCATCGACCCGGTCCGCCCCGGCGACTATTTCGCCCGCGTCAGCTTTATCGGCTACGAGACGCTCCGGATGGACCGGTTCACGGTGAGCGCCGGAGCGCCGACGGCCCTCGGCGAGGTCCGGCTGGCGGAGAGCGCGGCCGTGCTCGGGGAGGCCGAGGTGACGGCCCAGCGCGAGTTCGTGGAGCAGCAGGCCGACCGGACCGTCTACAACGTGAAGGAGCAGGCCGTCACCGCTGGCGGGAGCGCGCTCGAGACGCTCCAGACGCTCCCCTCGCTCGACGTCGACACCGACGGGAACGTCTCGCTCCGCGGCAACCAGAACGTCGTCATCCAGATCAACGGCCGGCCGACGCCGGTGCGCGGCGCGTTCCTCGCCGCCCTCCTCCGCCAGATCCCGGCCGACAAGGTCGACCGCGTCGAGGTGATCCCGAACCCGAGCGCGAAGTACGAGCCCGACGGCATGAGCGGGATCGTCAACATCGTCCTCGCCGAGGGGACGGACCGCGGCCTCTCCGGCGGCTTCACGTTCGGCGCCGGCACCGAGTTCAGCGGCAACCTCGGCGCCAACCTCAACTACCAGAAGGGCGCCTGGGACCTCAACAGCCAGTACGGCCTCCGCTACGGCGAGCGGGGCGTCTCGATCACGTCGTCCCAGCGGTACATCGACGGAACGCCGGTGCTGAGCCAGATCGGGACCACGGACAACGACGACCTCTCGCACTTCCTCAACGGCTCGGCCACGTACACGCTCGCCGAGGGCACGACGCTGGCCGCCGAGGGATCGCTCGGCATCCGCTCCAACGGATCGGACGGGCTGACGGAGTTCACGCGGACGCGCGACGGCGAGGCCGTGCTCTCGGACCGCACCACCACCAACGACGGCGACGGGCTCAACGGCGACCTCGCGCTCGTCTTCCGCCGCCAGTTCCCCGACGCCGGACCGAGCGGCCAGGGCGGCGGAGGCCAGGGCGGCGGAGGCGGAGGCTTCCGGGGCGGCTTCGGCGGCCCCCGCGGCGGCGCCGGCACCCAGAGCGGCCACGAGCTGGCCGTCGAGACGCGCTACACCCGCAACACCAACGACGGGCTGGGCCTGTTCGTCGACAACAACACGGGGCTCGTCGCCATCCCCCCGATCACGTCGCAGTTCCAGGACCAGGCCAACGACGAGGCCTCGTTCCAGGTCGACTACACGCGGCCCATCGGCGAGGGCAAGCTGGAGGTCGGCGGCAAGCTGAACGCGGAGTGGGTCGCGAGCGACAGCCAGGTCGACACCGGGTTCGACATGGACGACCTGACGCCCGACCCGAACCAGACCAACGCCTTCGACTACGACCGCCAGATCGCGGCGGTCTACCTCCAGGGCGCGCGCGGCTTCGGCAAGCTCCAACTCCAGGGCGGCCTGCGCGCCGAGCACGCGCGGCGAGGCTTCGACCTGAGCACGGAGATCCCGGACGGCTTCCGGCCCCCCGACGCGCCCGACCTGGACCTCGACGCGACCGACCAGAGCTACACCAGCCTCTTCCCCAGCGCGTTCGTGACCTACGCCTTCGAGCCGGGCTCCATCGTCAAGGGCTCGTACTCGCGCCGGATCAACCGCCCGTCCACGTTCTTCCTGAACCCGTTCCCGGACCTCTCCGACACCACGTTCGTGCGCGTCGGCTCGCCGACGCTCCTGCCCGAGTACACCGACTCGTTCGAGCTGACGCTCCAGTACAAGTTCTTCGCCACGCTCACCCCGTTCTACCGCCGCACGACGGACGTGATCTCGCGGCGCGTGTTCACGGACGCGGAGAGCGGCCGGAGCCTGTTCTACCCCGGCAACCTGGACGCGGAGAGCAACTACGGCGCCGACCTCACTTTCTTCGGCCAGTTCCTCGACGGGGCCATCCGTGGCTTCGCCAGCGGGAGCCTGTACCAGTCCGTCACGACCGACCCGGACCCCGGCCAGGAGGACACCCAGGCGCTCGCCTTCGACGCGCGCACGAGCCTCCAGCTCAAGGTGCGCGAGGGGACGGAGATCCAGGGCTTCATGTTCTACCGAGGTGCGCGCAAGACGGTCGACGGCGAGCGCGGCGCGTTCGTCTTCTCGAACATCGGCGTCAACCAGACGCTCACGGACAACCTCCGCCTCTCGGCCCGCGTCAACGACCCGTTCGGGCTGGCGAAGTTCGAGTTCGAGACCAACGACGGCACGTTCCTCCGCGACACCTCGTTCGACCCGAGCATCCAGTCCGCCTCGTTCACGCTGACGTACACGTTCGGCTCGAACCAGAACCGCCCGCAGCAGCAGCCCCAGCAGCCGCAGGGCGGCGTCAACGACGGCGGGTTCGGGATCTAGCACGCCTTCCCCGGCCTCGGCGGCCCCGGTGCAGACCGCGCCGGGGCCGCCGCTGTTTCCCACCGACTGGCGACGACCGCCAGCGAGGCGACCGATCAGTAGGCGTCGGCGTGGACGCCCCGGACGGCGCGGCCGGACGGGTCGGCCGTCGTGGCGAACGACGGGTCCCAGGCGAGGGCCTCGGGCGTCGAGCACGCCACCGACTTGCCGCCGGGGACGGTCCGCGCGCAGGCGTCGAGCGGGAAGTGGGCCTCGAACAGCGCCCGGTAGAGGTACCCCTCTTTCGTGTCCGGAGGGTTGATGGGGAAGCGCTCGTCGGCCGCCGCCCGTTCGGCGTCCGAGACGTGGGCCTCGGCGTGGGCCTTGAGGCCGTCGATCCACGCGTAGCCCACGCCGTCGGAGAACTGCTCCTTCTGGCGCCACGCCACCGACCCCGGGAGGGCGTCCTCGAACGCCTCGCGCAAGATGTGCTTTTCCATCTTGCCGCCCGTCGCCATCTTCGCGGCCGGGTCGAGGCGCATGGCCGTGTCGAGGAACCGCTGGTCGAGGAACGGCACGCGCGCCTCGACGCCCCACGCCGCCATCGACTTGTTGGCGCGGAGGCAGTCGTAGAGGTGGAGCCGGTCGAGCTTGCGGACCGTCTCCTCGTGGAACTGGCGGGCGTCGGGCGCCTTGTGGAAGTAGAGGTAGCCGCCGAAGATCTCGTCCGCGCCCTCGCCCGAGAGGACCATCTTGATCCCCATCGCCTTGATGCGCCGCGCCATGAGGTACATCGGCGTCGAGGCCCGGATCGTGGTGACGTCGTAGGTCTCGAGGTGGTAGATCACGTCTGAGAGCGCGTCGATCCCCTCCTGGACCGTGAAGTGGAACTCGTGGTGCTCGGTCCCGATGTGGCCCGCCACCTCACGCGCCGCCGCCAGATCCGGGCTGCCGTCGAGGCCGATCGCGAACGAGTGGAGGTGCGGCCACCACGCCTCGGCCTGCCCGTCGGCCTCGACGCGGCGCGGGGCGAAGCGCTTGGCCGTCGCGGCGATGATGGACGAGTCGAGGCCGCCGGAGAGCAAGACGCCGTACGGCACGTCGGTCATGAGCTGGCGCCGGACGGCCGCCTCCAGCGCCTCACGAAGCTCGTGCGGGTCCGCCGCGTTGTCCTTCACCGCCTCGTAGCTCCGCCAGTCCGGCGAGGTGTACGGGCGCGGCTCGCCGACCTCGCTGTCGAGGACGTGGCCGGGCGGGAACGTCTCGATGGTCTCGCAGACCGGGACGAGCGCCTTCATCTCGCTCGCCACGTAGAGCCGTCCCTCGCGGTCGCGGCCGGTGTAGAGCGGCATCACGCCCATCGGGTCCCGCGCGATCAGGTAGCGGCCGCGCTCGGCGTCCACCAGGACGAACGCGAAGATGCCGACGAGTTGGCCCACGAAGTCGGCGCCGTGGTCGCGGTAGAGCGGGAGGAGCACCTCGCAGTCGGAGTCGGTCTGGAAGGGGTACGGCTCGGCCAGCCCGGACCGCAGCTCGCGGTGGTTGTAGATCTCTCCGTTGACGGCGAGCGCCCACGTGCCGCCTTCGTTGAGGAGCGGCTGCGCCCCGTGGAGCACGTCGACGATCGCCAGCCGCTCGTGGGCGAGGACCGCGCGGTCCGAGGTGAACACGCCGGACCAGTCGGGGCCGCGGTGTCGCTGGAGGCCGGAGAGGCGGAGCGCCGTGGAACGGAGGGCGGCCGCGTCGCCGTCGACGTCGAGGATGCCGAGGATGGAGCACATGGGGGTGGAGGGCGAGGCACAAAAAAAGCGGCCCCTCGGATGGAGGGGCCGCTCTGCGGTGCCGGTCGGGGGCTTGTCGCCTACGCCAACGGACGCCGAGATCGATCCCTCCGGAGGGGCCGATTCCGATTCTTCGCGTTGAGGAGGCGGATCGTCATCATGCGGGCGGTGCCCGGAATGAAGCGTGTGTCGTGCTACGGTATCGCCAGGAGTGCGCCCGTGTCAAGGCGGGACGAGAAAAGGCCCAGCCGCCCCGCTGGCGGACCCGGTCGCCGGGTGCCTAGACGCGATCGTAGTCGCCGACGGGGCGCGTCCGCGGGTCCTGGCCGTAGGGGTTGGGACCGACGTCGCCGGGCAGGAGGAGCCAGTAGACGAGCACCACCCCGACGACCGGCACGAGGCCGAGGGCGATGAGCAGGCTGCTCCGCCCGGTGTCGTGGAGCCGGCGAGCGACGGCCGCCAGCGCGGGTACCACCACGACGGCGAGGTAGAGGGCGAGGACGGCACTCCCCACGATCCACGGCAGGTCGAACAGCGTGCCGACGGCCGTCGAGGCCGCCAGCAGGAGGCCGACGACGAGTCCGTGGACGAGCACGAACGTCCACAGCTCGCGGCGACCCGAGCGGCCGTCGAAGTCGGCGAAGCGGCCGAAGACCTGGAGGTACCAGCCGAGCGCGTCGGAGAGCATGGCGGCGAGGAGCGAGCGCCCAGGATACCCCGAGGCCCCGCTCCGGGGAACGCGCCCGGAGCGGCCCGGTAGGCCGTTCGTCCTCTCCCCTCCCCCTCTGGCCCTCGTCGTCTACGCTCTCTGCGGCTACGGTCGCGGGCACGCCTCCCGCGCCGCCGCCGTCGCCGGCGCCCTCCGTCCGCGCGGCCACGGCGTCCGGTTCGCCACCGGCGGCCCGACGGCCGACCGGCTGGCGGAGGAGGCCCGCCAGCGGGACGGCGCCGCCGAGGTCTACCGCGTCCCGGCGCTGCGGCAGGTGATGCGCGGCAACCGCGTGCGGATGCTGGAGACCGCGCGGGCCAACCTGGACCTCACGTGGCGGAGCCCCGAGATCATCGCCGCCGCCGCCGACTGGCTGGCCGAGGCCGGCGCCGACCTCGTCGTCTCGGACCACGAGCCGTTCGTCGCTCGCGCGGCGCGGCGGCGCGGCGTGCCCGTCGTCTCCCTCAGCCACCAGCTCGTGCTCACCGAGACGCGCCCGCGCGTGCCGTGGCGCCACGCGCTCCCCGCCGCCGCCACGGCACTCGGCATCGGCGTGCTCGCACCGCGCCGGCCGGAGGGCGTCGTCGTGCCGTCGTTCTTTTTCCCGCCGCTGCGGCGCGGCTCGCGGGCCGTCCTCGTGCCCCCCATCGTCCGCGACGACGTGCTGGCGGCGGGCGTGCGCGCGGGCGAGCACGTCGTCGTGTACCTCAACGAGGGCGACGGGATGGAGTCGCTGCTCCGCGTGCTCGGTGCCATCGACGCCCCGTTCCGCGTCTACGGGCTCGGGGAGGCGCCTGCGCCCCCGAACGTCCGGTTGTGCGCGCCGTCGCGGGCCGGGTTCCTCGCCGACCTCGCCTCCGCCCGCGCCGTCGTCTCGACGGCCGGGTTCACGCTCCTCAGCGAAGCGCTCCACTTGGGCAAACCGGTCCTGGCGCTTCCCAACCAGGGCTTTTTCGAGCAGACCGTCAACGCGCTCGCCCTCCGGGACCAGAAGCGCGGCGAGGCCGTCGTCGGGCGCGCCCTCCGCGCCTCGGACCTCCAGGGCTTCCTCGACCGCGCCGAGCGCTACCGCCAGCCGCCTGCGAGCGCCGCCGACGGCCGGGCCGGACGCGAGCAGGCCGCCGACGCCATCGAGGCCGTCCTAGGCGTGGGGCCAGCGACGGCCGTCGCTCGGCTGACGGCCGCGTGAGTCCACCTTTCGGTGTGCGGTGGAGCACGGGGTGCCATCCGCTCCGGACACGACCTGGGTTCCACACGCTCGAACCCTCATTTCCAACACCGCCCCTTCACTGGTTTTGTGTGGGGGGACCTCGGCCCGCCGGGTATCTTTGACGGTTCGCCGCCCCAGGCCCGCGCTATGACCCTCCCCGACTTCCACGGCCAGCAGCCCACGGGCACTCCGCCCGACCCCACGGACCGCCCGGCCGCGTCGATCTTCGACCGGGCCGAGCGGTTCTTCGCCTCCGGCAGCGACTACCAGAAGGTCCAGGACGCCGAGCTCTACCCGTACTTCCGGGCCATCGAGGTCAACGAGGGGACGCGCGCCATCATGGACGGCCGCGAGATCATCATGGCCGGGTCGAACAACTACCTCGGCCTGACCAACGACCCCCGTGTGCAGGAGGCTGCGCAGGAGGCGATCCGGACCTACGGGACCGGCTGCACCGGGAGCCGCTTCCTCAACGGCACCCTCGACCTCCACCTGGAGCTGGAGGAAAAGCTGGCCGCGTTCATGCGGAAAGAGGCCTGCGTCCTGTTCTCGACGGGCTACATGACCAACCAGGGCCTCATCCAGGCCGTGGCCCAGCGTGGCGACGTCATCTTCTCGGACAAGGACAACCACGCCTGCATCCTGGCCGGCCAGCAGGTCTCCGCCGCCGAGACCGTCCGCTACCGGCACAACGACCTCGACCACCTCCGGACGTTCCTCGAGCGGACGACGGAGGACAAGCCGGAGGCCGGCAAGCTCATCGTCACCGACGGCGTGTTCTCGATGTCCGGGACGCTGGCGAAGGTGCCGGAGCTGGTGGCGCTGGCGCAGGAGTTCGACGCGGCCCTCATGCTCGACGACGCCCACGCCGTCGGCGTGGTCGGCGACGGCGGGCGCGGCTCGGCGAGCGTGTTCGGCCTGGAGGACGCGGTGGACCTCACGACGGGCACCTTCTCGAAGAGCTTCTCCTCGCTCGGCGGCTTCGCCGTGGGCAGCGAGACCGTGATCGAGTACGTCCGCCACACGGCGAGCACGCACATCTTCTCGGCCTCGATGCCGCCCTCGGCCGTCGCGACGGTCCTCAAGTGCCTGGAGATCCTGCAGGCCGAGCCCGAGCGGCTCGACCGGCTCGCCGAGATCTCGGACTACATGCGCGAGGGCTACAAGGCCCTCGGGTTCAACGTGTGGGCCTCGCAGACGCCCATCATCCCGGTCGTGATCGGCGAGATGTACCGCTGCTTCGCGTTCTGGAAGGACCTCCTGGACGCGGGCGTCTTCGCCAACGCCGTCATCCCGCCGGCGGTCCCGAAGGGCCAGTCCCTCATGCGGACGAGCTACATGGCGACCCACACCGACGAGGAGTTGGACCGCATCCTCGGCGCCTTCGAGGCGGTCGGGCTCAAGCACGGGATCATCGCGCCCGGTGGGAAGGCGGGGCCGGCCATGGCGAAAAACGGCGAGCCGGCCTAACCCGCCCTCGCCGCTGGCGGGGGCCGCTGGCGGGGGCGCGTCGCCAGCGGCACGCGGGGTCGGTAGCTTGGGCGATCCCCGACTGCCGCCCATGTCCGACCTCGTCGTCCGCCCCGTCCGCTCGTCCGCCGACCGGAGGGCGTTCCTCGACCTCCCGTACGCGCACTACGCCGAGGACCCGCACTTCGTCCCGCCCCTGCGGATGGACCAGGCGAACGTCCTGAACCCGAAGAAGAACCCCTTTTTCGAGCACGGCGCCCTGGAGCTGTTCCTGGCCGAGCGCGGCGGCCGGGTCGTCGGCCGCGTGGCGGCCATCGAGAACGGGCAGCACCTGACGAAGTACGCCGACGGCAACGGCTTCTTCGGGTTCTACGAGACCGTCGAGGACGAGGCCGTCTCGACGGCGCTCCTCGACGCCGCCGCCGGCTGGCTCCGCGCGCGCGGACTCACGGGCGTCCGGGGCCCCGCCAACCCGACCATGAACGACGTGGCCGGCCTCCTCGTCGACGGGTTCGACCGGCCGCCCTCCATCCTCCTCCCCTACAACAAGCCGTACTACGAGGACTATCTCACGCGGTGGGGCTTCGAGCGGGCCATGACGATGTGGGCGTTCTACGTCCACGAGGCCTACATCAACAAGGAGCGGATGGCGCGGGGCGCCGCCATCGTCCGCCAGCGGAACCCGACCGTCCGCGTCCGCCCGCTGGACCCGGCCCGGTTCGACGAGGACGTGGCGACGGCCATGGACATCTACAACGAGGCGTGGGCCAAGAACTGGGGCCACGTGCCGTACACGCGTGAGGAAGCCCTCCACCTCGCCAAAGAGCTCAAGCCGGTGATCGAGGAGGACCTGTTCCTGTTCGCCGAGTTGGACGGGAAGCCGGTCGCCTTCGCCGCCTCGCTGCCCAACCTCAACCGGGCGCTCCAGAAACTCCCCAACGGACGACTCCTCCCCACGGGGCTGGCGAAGCTGCTCGCCACGATCAAGGCCGGCGGGATCTACGAGATCCGGATGGCGCTGATGGGCATCCTCCCCGAGCACCGGAACCTCGGGCTCGACGCGCTCCTCATCCACCAGACCATCGTGAACGGCCGCCGCGACGGGTACCAGGCCGCCGAACTCAGCTGGGTGCTCGACGTGAACAAGCCGCTCATCAACGCCCTCGAAAAGCTCGGGTGCGTGCGCGACAAGGAGTACGCGATGTTCGAAGCGAGCCTGTCCTGATGGTCCGGGTCCTCGTCGTCGGCGGCGGCCACGCGAGCCTCCCGCTCCTCGTCCACGCCCGCGAGCTGGCGGAGGCGGGCGCCGAGGTCACGCTCCTGACGGACCGGCCGGAGCTGTGGTACTCGGGGATGACGCCCGAGTGGCTCGGCGGCGTCTACGACCGCGCCGACGTGACGATTCCGCTCGTGCCGATCTGCGAGCGCGAGGGCGTCCGGTTCGCCCAGGGAACGGCGGTCGGCCTCGACCGCGAGGCGCGGGAGGTCGAGACGGCCTCGGGCGAGCGGCTGGGGTACGACCTCGTCGCGTTCGACGTCGGCGCCGTGAACCCGTCCGAGGACCTCGCGGGCGGCGCGATCCCCACCAAGCCGCTCCACCGGGTCGAGGCGCTGGGCGCGTTCCTGGATGACGCGGCGCGAAGCGACGCCGGGCGCCGGCTCGTGATCGTCGGCGGCGGGGCGGCGGGCGCCGAGGTGGCGCTCAACGTGACGGCGCGGCCCGGCCTCGGCCGGCTCCGCACGACGGTCGTCGAGCCCTCCGGCCGGCTGGCGAGCGGCCTCCCCGAGCGGCTGGGTGCGTGGGCCGCCGACGCGCTCCGCCAGCGCGGTGCGGACGTGCGGCTGGGGGCGACGGCGGCCGGCGTGGACGAGGCCGGCGTCCACCTCCAGGGTGGAGAGACGCTCCCGGCCGACGCCGTGCTCTGGGCCACCGGCTCCGTCGGGCCGGACCTGTTCCGCGCCGCCGGGCTCCAGACGACCGAGGCCGGCTTCGTGCGCGTCGGCGCCGGCCTCCGCTCGCTCGACGACCCGCACGTGTTCGTGGCCGGCGACAGCGCGGCGGTCGAGGGGCACGAGAGTCTGCGCCGGATCGGGGTCCACGCCGTGAAGCAGGGGCCGGTGCTCCGCGAGAACGTCGGGCGGACGGCCCGCGCGCTCGTCGCTCGCCAGCCGCCCGAGAGCGTGGACCTTCAGCCGTTCCGGCCCTACCCCGCCGCCCCGCTCATCCTCTCGACCGGCGAGCACACGGCGTGGTACGCGCTCGGCCCGCTGGCGGTACACGGCGGGCCGATGCTCCGCCTCAAGCACGCCGTCGACCGGCGCTGGATCGACGCCTACCGCGCACCTTCGACGTACGAGGGCCACTGGGACGCGCGCGCCGCCTGCGACGCGGCGACGCGTCCGGATCGTACCGGCGGCCGAAGCGGGCGGTAGACTCCGCCCATGCCACGCCGCCTCCCCGCTCGTCTCGCTCTCGCGCTCGCGCTGTGGGTGGCTGGAGGCTGCAGGGACGCCGAGCGCCGGGACCCGCCGGCGCCGAGGGCCCAGGAAGCCCCGCGCCCGACGCCGGAGGGCCCGTCGGCCGCCCCGCCGACGCCGTTCGACGCGGCGCCCATCGTGTTCGATACGACCGAGCCGCCCGAGCCGAGCGTCCAGATCCCGAGCCGTCCGCCCCCGCCCGCCCTTCCGCCCCCAACGCCGCCCCTGCCGAGCGATGCCGGCCCGTCCGGGAGCTGCGACGTGCGAGAGAGCGAGGGCTTCTGCTTCGCGTACACGGGCTCCGGGTGGACCCCCCGGACGGCTCGCGAGAACTGCGCAGGCGCGCCCAACTCGTCGTTCGGCGCGGGCAGCTGCCCGCTCCAGGGGCGCATCGGCACGTGCACCTTCCACCGGCCCTCCGACCCGTCCCGCGAGCTGGTCTACACGTACTACGAGCCGTACGACGTGGGCCTGGCGGAGCTGGCCTGCCCCGGCACCTTCACGCGCGTGCGGTAGGGGGCGGGGTTGAGGCGGCCCCGCTGGCGACGGCCACCGCCAGTGGGGCGGGCGGAAGAGGCCCGCGCGTTGCCCACGGGCTCTCGACGCTCGACTTTCTCCACAGCCGCGCCCTCTCCGTCCCTCACAACGAGATCGCCAGCGTCAGGCCGTCCGCCGTCGGGCCGAGCGAGGCGGAGGCGGCGAGGTCCACGAGCGCGTCGAGCCGCGTGCGCGTGCCCAGCGTCGCGATGCCGTCGAGGACGAGAAGGCCGAGGCCCTGGACGACGAGCGCCTGTCCGTGCCCGCGCCACGCCGCCGGGCGCGAGACGCCGCGCCCGGAGACGGCCCAGAGCGTCGCCCCGACGGCGGCGTACCCGACGTTCAGGCCGAGGTTGATGAGCAGCACGTCGGCGTAGCCGTTCTCGGCGGCCAGCGCTGTGGCCCAGTCACCCACGACCTCGCCCGGCCCCGACGCGAGCCCCACGACCGCGATGCCGGTGTTGATGGCTCCCCACGCCGCCGCCTGAAGCCCGAACGCCCCGCGCTGCGACTGGCGGTCGCGGTGGGCGGTCACGAACAGGACCGTCCCGCCGACGACGTTCGCCAGCCCCCACGCCCCGACGCGCCAGAGGTGTGCCTCCTGGTCGGCCCGGAGCGCCCTGGACAGCGCCTCGACGGTCGGCGCGTCCTGCGCGACGGCGGGCGCCGCCAGCGCGGCGAGAGCGAGGAGAACCAGGGATCGACGCATAGCGGCAGGGGGGCTGGACCTCCGGCGGTCCCGCCGGTGTTGACGGAGTGCGTGTACCCCGCCCCCGGAGCCCTGTTCGGCCGCCTCTTCGTCCTCTTCCTGATCGTCCCGATCCTCGACCTCGCCCTGCTCGTGGCCGTCGGCGAGCGCGTCGGGTTCTGGCCCACGCTCGCCGTCGTCGTGCTGACGGCCGCCGTCGGCTCGTGGCTGGCCAAGCGCGAGGGGCTGGCGGCGTGGCAGCGCGTGCAGCGGAAGATGGCCTCGGGCGGGATCCCCGGCCCCGAACTGATCGACGGGCTCCTCATCCTGGTCGCCGGGACGCTCCTGCTCACGCCCGGCTTCCTCACCGACCTCGCCGGCCTCCTCGGCCTCCTCCCGCCGACGCGGTCCGCCGTCCGCTCCGTCCTGAAGAAGCGGTTCGAGACGAGCGTCGCCGAGGGGCGCGTCCACGTGGTCGCGAGTGGGCGCGGCCCGATCGGGAGCCCGTTCGCGCCGCGGCCGCCGGTCGTGGAGGACGCCGAGGTGATCGACGATGGAGCGCCGCCGGAGGCGTAGTGAACTCACCCGGAAGCTGAGGTGGCCGCCGAACGAGAGCCGGAGCGCTGGGTAGCCCCCCCCGTGCCCGCCTCCTCCCCCGTCGTCTCTCCTCTAGCCGTGCCGGACCTCTCCGCTCGGCGCGGGGTGCTGTTCATGCTCGGGAGCGCGCTCGGGTTCAGCCTCATGGGCCTGTTCGTGAAGCTGGCCTCGGCCGAGCTTCCGTCGATGGAGATCGTCTTCGCACGGTCCGTGTTCATGACCGTCGTGACCGGCACCACGCTCCGGGTCGCCGGCCAGAGCCTCTGGGGGACCGACCGGCCCACGCTCGTCGCGCGCGGCGTGGTCGGGGCGACGGCCCTCAGCCTGTTCTACGTCGGGATCGCGCGGCTCCCGCTCGGCGACGCCGTCACGATCCAGTACACGGCGCCGGTGTGGACGGCGCTCACGGCGGCGCTCCTGATCGGCGAGCGCCTGCGCCCGCTCGTCCTGGTCGGCGCCGCGCTGTCGCTGGCGGGCGTCGTGCTCGTGGCCCAACCCTCGGTCTTGTTCGGCGACGCGCTGGACCCGCTCGACGGCTGGGGCGTGGCCGCGGTCGCCACGGCGGCCGTGCTCTCCGGCCTCGCCTACACGTTCGTCCGGAAGCTCCGCGCCACGGACAACGCCATGACCATCATCTTCTACCTCTCGTGGATCGGGACGGTCGGCGCGCTCCCGTTCGCGCTCGGCGGGTGGACCTGGCCGACGCCGACGGGCTGGCTCCTGCTCCTGGCGGTCGGGGCGGCGACGCACGTGGGGCAGGTCTGCCTCACGAAGGGGATGCACCTGCTGGAGGCCGCCACCGCCTCGTCGATCGGCTACGTGCAGGTGGTGCTCGCGTTCGCCTGGGGCGTCCTCTTCCTCGGCGACGCCGTCGATGGGGTGAGCCTGGCCGGGGCCGCGCTCGTCGTCTCCAGCGTGCTCCTCATCGTCCGCCGCGCCCGTCGCGTACCGGCCGAGGGCTAGGCCGCAGGCTCGTCGTTGGGCTCGGGCGCGGCGTAGGCGGGCGACGCCGCCAGCCGGGCCGCCGCCTCGTGCTCCTGCGTCGCGTGGTGGAACCGGCTCTGCGTGAGCAGGATGAGCACGACCCCCACGATGATCGTCACGTCCGCGATGTTGCCGATGGGGAAGAGCGCGATGTAGCGGCCTCCGAACACGGGCACCGACTGGGCGACCACCCCGCTCCACACGTCGAGGTGGAGGAAGTCCACCACGCACCCGTAGAACAGGCGCGTCGAGCCCGGCGGCGACGGCGGCGAGCACTCGCCCCACATCGCCCCGTAGAACACGCGGTCGATCACGTTGCCCAGCGCCCCGCCGAGGATGAGCGCCAGCGCGAGGCGGTACCCGAACGGCGCCCACCGGACGTGCCGGAGGTACAGGAAGATGAGGACCGTGGCGAGGACCGAGAACAGCGTCAGGAACAGCTTGCTCCCGACCGTCAGCCCGAAGGCCATCCCCGGGTTCTCGGTGAACGTGAACTTGAACAGGTCCCCGACGACCGGGATCGACTGTCCCAGGCTCATCTGCGTCTTGACCACCAGCTTGGTGATCTGGTCGGCGATGACGAGGAAGAACGTGACCCAGAGGACGCGCATCAGTGTGGGTTCGGGGTTCAGGGGGACGGGGGCGACCCCGCGGACCCGCTAGTTAGACTCGACGGACGGCGACGGACAACGTCTCCCCTCCGATCTCGACGTCGCGCACGAGGTCGCCCTGGGGGCGCTCCACGAGGTCGAGCCGCTCGGCCAGGGTCTCGGCACGGACCGGCCCGGCGAACGCCTCCGCCAGTCCGGCGCCGTTGGCGACGTAGGGGCGCACGGCGGCCGGCGCGGCGAACTCGACGGCGATCCGGTCGGAGACCTCGTACCCGGCCTCTTTGCGGAGGCCCTGCACGCGGTTGACGAACTCGCGCGTGAAGCCCTCGGCGCGGAGCGCGTCGTCGAGCGCGGTTTCCAGGGCGACGGTGACGGTCCGCGTGGCGCCGTCCGCGTCCGTCGCCGCCTCCTGGCGGACGATCCGGCCCTCGACGCCCTCGCTCACGACCTCCAGGTCGCCCGGCTCCAGCACCACGGCCCCGCTCGGGAGCGCCAGCTCGAGCGTCCCCTCGGCCTCGTACCGCGCGACGGCCTCCGTGTCGAGGTCGCGGATGGCGGCGTTGGCCTCCTTCATCTGCTTGCCCAGCTTGCGGCCGAGCGCCTTGAAGTTGGGCTTGGCGCTCTTCTGCACCACGCCGCTGTCGCCCGCCGCCGTCGCCAGCGTCTTGACGTTCACCTCGTCCAGGATCACACCCTCCACGGACCGGAGCACGGCCTCGTCCACGCCGCCCACGCCGGTCACGACGAGGACGGACCGGAGCGGCTGGCGGACGTTGATGCCGGCCTCGTTGCGGAGCGCGAGCGTGGCCGTCGTGACCGCGCGGGCCAGGGCCATCCGCCCTTCGAGGTCAGCGTCGAGGCGGGCCTCGTCCGGCGTCGGGTAGGCCTGGAGGTGGACCGACGGCTCGAAGCCGAGGACGCCGTAGAGCCACTCCGCCGTGAACGGGGCGATCGGGGCCATGAGCCGGGCCGTCGCCTCCAGGCACTCGAAGAGCGTCTCGTAGGCGGCCCGCTTGTCGGCGTCGTCGGAGCCCTTCCAGAACCGGCGGCGCGAGCGGCGGAGGTACCAGTTCGAGAGGTCGTCGACGAACGCCTCCATCGCCCTCGCCGCCCGGGTCGGGTGGTAGGCGTCGAGCGAGTCGACGGCCTCGGCGGCGGTGGACTGGAGGCGGCTCAAGATCCAGCGGTCCAGCTCGCTCCGCTCCGAGACCGCCAGCGCGGCGGACGCGTCGTAGGCGAACCCGTCGAGGCCGGCGTACGTGGCGAAAAAGCGGTACGTGTTGACGAGCGTCCCGAAAAACTTGCGCCGCGTCTCCTCGATGGCGGCGTCCGAGTAGCGGAGGTTCTCCCACGGCGGGGAGGCGGACATCATGGTCCACCGGATCGGGTCGACGCCGTGGCGCTCGATGGCCGCGAACGGCTCGACGGCGTTGCCCTTCGACTTCGACATCTTCTCGCCCTCGGCGTCGAGGACGAGCCCGTTGACGACGACGTTCTTGTACGCCACGCGGTCGTCGACGAGCGCGGCGATGGCGTGGAGCGTGTAGAACCAGCCGCGCGTCTGGTCCACGCCCTCGGCGATAAAGTCGGCCGGGACGTTGGCCTCGAATTTGTCGACGTTCTCGAACGGGTAGTGCCACTGCGCGAACGGCATGGCGCCGGAGTCGAACCAGACGTCGATGAGGTCCTCGACGCGGCGCATCGTCCCGCCCTGGCCGTCCGGCCACGTCAGCGCGTCGACGTAGGGGCGGTGGAGGTCGATGGTGCCGAGGCCCGGGTTGATGGCCTCCTCGGGGAACGCCCCGCCGACCCGCTGGCGGAGCTCCTCGACGGACCCGATGCACTCCTTGACCTCGGGGTCGCGGTCGCTCACCCAGATCGGGAGCGGGGTCCCCCAGTAGCGGCTCCGCGAGAGCGCCCAGTCGACGTTGTTCTCCAGCCACCCGCCGAACCGGCCGGTCCCGATCCCCTCGGGCTGCCAGTTGATCGTCTGGTTCAGCGCGATGAGCCGGTCCTTGATCGCGGTCGTTTTGATGAACCAGCTCTCGACCGGGTACTGCATGAGCGGCGTCCCCTTCCGCCAGTCGTGCGGGTAGTTGTGGACGTAGCTGTCCTCGCGGTAGAGGAGCCCGCGCTCGCGGAGGTCGCGGAGGATGGGCCGGTCGGCGTCCTTGAACCACATCCCGCCGACGAGCGGGAAGCCCTCGCGGAACCGGCCGTCGGGCTCGATGGGGTTGAGGACCGGCAGCCCCTCCTTCTGGCCCGTCGCGAAGTCGTCCATGCCGAAGGCCGGCGCCGTGTGGACGATCCCGGTGCCGTCCTCGGTCGTCACGTAGTCGGCGGCGACGACGCGCCAGGCGTCGCCGGGTTGCGTCGTCGTCCTGGAGCGCGTCGGCGAGGCCGTAGAGGTGGCGGGCGTCAGCGTGGTTGTACGGCGGGACGTACTCCATCCCGACGAGGTCCGCGCCCTTCGCGCGCTCGACGATCTCCGGGTCCTCCGCCTTGAGCGTGCCGAGCCGCGCCTCGGCGATCCAGACGTGCTCGACGCCCGTCCGGTCGTCCGGCCCCGCCTCCGACGTCAGCCGGACCTTGACGTAGTCGACCTTCGGGCCGACGACGAGGGCGGCGTTCGAGGGGAGCGTCCACGGCGTCGTGGTCCACGCCAGAAACGACGTGCTCGGATCGTCCGCCAGCGGGAAGCGGACCGTCACGCTCACGTCCTGGATCTCTTTGTAGCCCAGCGAGACCTCGTGCGACGAGAGGACGGTCCCGTTGGCGGGGCTGTACCACTGGATCTTGTAGCCCTCGGCGAGCAGCCCCTCGTCCCAGATCCGCCGGAGCAGGTTCCAGACCGACTCGATGTAGTCGTTCTCGAAGGTGACGTAGGGGTGCTCCAGGTCCACCCAGTAGCCCATCCGCCGCGTGAGGTCGTCCCAGAGGTCTTTGTACTTGAGGACGGACGCGCGGCAGGCCGCGTTGTACCGGGCGATCCCGTACGCCTCGACGGCGTGGCGCCCCTCCAGGCCCAGCTCTTTCTCGACCTCGATCTCGACCGGGAGCCCGTGCGTGTCCCACCCCGCCTTGCGGTCGACGCGGAAGCCGCGCATCGTCTTGTAGCGGCAGAACAGGTCCTTGATGGTCCGGGCCATCACGTGGTGGATGCCCGGCTTGCCATTCGCCGTCGGCGGCCCCTCGTAGAACACGAAGTGGGGGGCGCCCTCCCGGATCGCCAGCGACTGGCGGAACGTGTCCTCGGCCTCCCAGCGGGCGAGGACGGCCTTCTCGACGGCGACGGGGTCGAAGCTCTCGACCTCGGGGTAGCGGGGCATGACGGCGCGTGTTCGGGAGCGTCGAAGCTAGCGCGCCGCCCCGCTGGCGGACGTGAAGCGCGGTCCGATTCCGACGGGCGCGGCCCGCCGGCCTACGTCAGCGTCGCCACCACGTCGCCCATGAGCTGGGTCAGCCGGGGCTCGGCCTCGCCGGCGGCGGCCAGCACGTCCTCGATGGAGACCGGCTCCAGGGCGTCCGGGAAGCACTCGTCGGTGACGACGGAGATCGCCAGGCACCGGAGCCCCATGTGCCGCGCGACGATCACCTCGGGGACCGTGCTCATCCCCACCACGTCGGCGCCGATCCCGCGCAGGAAGCGGTACTCGGCCCGCGTCTCCAGGTTCGGCCCCTCGACGGCCACGTAGACGCCCTGCTGGAGCCGGATGCCGCGCTCCGAGCGCCGCCGCCTCGGCCGCGTCGCGGAGGGCCCGGTCGTAGGGCTCGCTCATGTCGGGGAAGCGCGGCCCCCACTCGTCCACGTTCGCGCCGACGAGCGGGTTGGCGCCCTGGAGGTTGATGTGGTCGGTGACGAGCATGAGGTCGCCCCGGCGGAAGAGCGGGTTCATGCCGCCGGCCGCGTTCGAGATCAGGAGCGTCTCGACGCCCAGCGCGGCCATCACGCGGACGGGCAGCGTGGCCTGCCACGCGCTGTAGCCCTCGTAGAGGTGGAACCGCCCCTGCATCGCCAGCACCTCGACGCCCCGGAGCGTCCCGGCGATCATCCGCCCGTCGTGGCTCTCGACGGTCGAGAGCGGGAAGTGCGGGATCTCGTCGTAGCCGACGGTCTCGCGGGCGTCGATCTCGGCCGCCAGCCGGCCCAGGCCGGTGCCGAGGATGATGCCCACGCGGGCCTCGCCGCCGGCGCGCTGGCGGAGGACGTCGGTGGCCTCGCGGACCTGGGTACGGGCGGTGTCGGGGGTCATGGAGAGACAGAGGGTGAGGGACGACAGAGGGATCGCGGGATCGGTTCTCTACACCCCTCCATCCCACTTCCCGCCGAGTCAGTCGAGGTCGTCGAGGATGCGGCGGATGCGGTCGCGCTCGGCCTCGGAGGCGGCGACGCTGCGCTCCTCGCCGGTGACGAGCGAGCGGAGGTCCCAGCCCCCCGTCACCGCTCGAGGAGACGGCGGCTCGTCGGAGTCGGTCGCGTCGGCCGGCGGCTCGGCGGCGGACTCCGAGGCCGGCGGCTCGTCGGCGGCGGGCGGCTCGTCGGCAGCGGGCGGCTCGTCGGCCTCGGGCGGCTCGACGGGCGGCGTGGTCCACGGCTCGTGCTCTGCCGGAGCGGGCGCCCGCTCGTAGGAGGGCTCCGAGGCCTCGTCGGCCGGCGGCTCGGCGGCGGGCTCGGGTGCGTCCGACGCCCACGCGGGCGGCGGGTGGTGGTCGGCGGCCGGCGCTCCCTCGTCGTCCGGCGCCTCCTCCGGGGACGCCGCCAGTTGGGCCGGGCGCGGCGGGAGCTGCCCGCCCGACGCCCCGGCCGACTGGAGCTTGATGAACCCGACGGGGTCGTCGCCCTGGAACTGAGCCAGGATCTCCAGCTCCGAGAGCAGGAACCCGCGCAGGCGCGCGGCGACCTCGGCCTGGCGTGCGTTGAGCTTGCCGAGGTCCTGGCGGAGCCCGTACCGCTCGCGCTCGGCGTCGTGGACCAGCCGCTCGGCCTTCAGCTCGGCCTCCTCCACGATCAGCCGGGCCTTGGCCTCGGCCGACGCCTCGGACCGCTTGGCCGACTCGCGCGCCGACTCCAGCGCCTCCTGGAGCGCCAACTCCACCCTCTCGTAGTGCGTCAGCTTGGCCTCGGCGTCGCGGACCCGCTCGTTCGCGTGGCGGACCTCGTCGAGCATGGCCTCGAGCTGGTCCGAGACCTGCTTCAGGAACGTGTCCACCTCCGTCGGCTCGTAGCCGCGGAACGACTTCGTGAACTGCTGCCGTCGGATGTCGAGGGGCGTAAGATTCATGGCCGGACGGGGGGGGCGGGCGGGCTGGCGGCGCGGCGGGTGCGGCGGCGCGGGCCGGACGGGCGGCGCTCGGGCGGGGGCGGAGCCTCCGAGGAGGCCGGCGCGGCGGCAGCGCTGGCGTGGCGGATGGCCTCGGACGCACGGTCGAGGCGGTCACGGAGCGCGCGGAGACGACCGCCGAGAGCCTCGACCTCGGCCCGCTGGCGGGCGGCGCGGACGAGGAGCCCGACGAGCACGACGGCCAGGACGGCGACGAGGCTAGCGAGGACGAGAACGGCGGGGGCCAACGGGGGGACGGGCATGGAGAAAGGTACGGACACGGGACGCGCGTTCCGCAGACGGGCTCAGCGCGGGCCGAACAGCGCGGACCCCACGCGGACGTGCGTAGCGCCCTCTTCGACGGCCACCTCGAAGTCCCCGCTCATCCCCATCGAGAGGACCGAGAGCGGCTGTGGGGCCTCCTCGAACAGACGCCGGAGACGGCGGAACGCCGGGCGGACGACGCGCTCCAGGTCCTCGTCGTCCTCGGCGATGGCGGCCATCCCCATCAGCCCGACGGGCGCCAGGTGGGGCCGCTCGGCCGCCGCCGCCAGCAGGTCGTAGGCGGCGTCCGGGTCCACGCCGTGCTTGGCGTCCTCGTCGGAGATGTTGACCTGGACGAGGACCGGCAGCACGCGGTCGGCCTGGCCCGCGCGCTTGTCCAGCTCGTCCGCCAGCCGGACCGAGTCGAGCGCGTGGAACAGGTCGGCGCGGGCGGCGGCGTCGCGGGCCTTGTTCCGCTGGAGCGAGCCGATGAGGTGCCAGCGAACGTCGCCTCCCATCCTCTCGCCCGGCAGCGTGTCCGACTTCTCGACCAGCTCGCCGACCCGGTTCTCGCCCAGGTCCGTCAGCCCGGCCTCGATGGCGGCGCGGACCGTCTCCAGCGGGTGCATCTTGGTGACGGCGACGAGCGTGACGTCGGCGGGGTCGCGGCCGGCGCGGCGCGCGGCCTCGGCGATCCGCTGGCGGACGGCGTCGGCGCGGCGGGCGATCTGGTCGGTGAGGGTCTCGGTCATGGCCCGTCTGTACCGCGCGACGCTCCGACGAGATCCGTGCCGACGCGCCGTCCCGCGGGGCGAATCGTTGCGGGAGGGTTACGGTTTGCCCCGAAAGCAGCGCCGTGCAGGCGGCGGTACGGTCCTCGCTGGACGAGTTCCCGTGTGGCGCAGACCTTGACGTGGCGTCCACCGCTCGCCCTTCCCCCTCGCTCCGATGACCGACCCCACCCCTCACGACCTCGCCCTGGCCCGCGCTGCTTGGCTGGCGGGCGACGCCGACGCCTGGACGCGCTACACGACCTGCCTCCGCACGCTCGACACGCGGCGCGTCCGATCGGCCCGGCCCCGCCAGGCCCGGCGGACGCGCCGAATCCGCCGGCTCCGCATCCAGCGTGCCCTGGCCTGAGCCGCACTAGCTCCCGTGCCGCACGTCCACCACGAGGCGGGCGGGGGCGTCGAGCACGAACGCGCGGTAGGGGTTGGGCGCCTCGACGGCCGCCACCCACGTCACCTCGCCTTCGAAGTCACAGGTGAGCGCGAGGTCGAGGAGCACGGGGAGGCCCGGCTCTCGGTCTGCCACGGTGGGCGATCCGGCCTCGGTGTGCGCGCGGGCGCCGGAGAACTGGATCTGGAGCCACCCCTCGCCCGGGAGCTCCACGACGTTCCCCGACCCGCACGCGCGGACGGGCCGGTCGACGTACTCGAGGTGGACCTGCGGGACGGTGCCCTCGAACTCGAATACGGCCCGGTCGAACCCGTCGTGACGCGCCGTGCGGACGGCCGCCAGCACCTCCTGCCGGTCGGACCCACCCAGGTCGAGAAGTCCGGCCGTCCACGGCGCGTCGGCCGCCAGCGGCTCGGCGACGTCGGCCGCCAGCGGCTCGGAGTCGAGCGTGTCTGCTGCTGGCGGCGCGTCGGCGCGGGGCGGCTGGGGCGAGTCGGGTCCGCACGCGCAGAGGGTGAGGGCGGCGAGGGCGAGGAGGCAGCGCATCGGTCGGGAGTCGGGAGCGGATAGGCGACTACGCGCGAGGCCGGCGACGGATCAATCGCCAGTTTTCCGTAGGATGAGGGACTCCTCTCCCCTTTTGCCATGCCTGCCCACGACATCGACTACACCCTCATCGGCGACGACCTCCAGATCGTCGAGATCGAACTGGACCCCGGCGAGGCCGTCCGCGCCGAGGCCGGCGCCATGCTCTACATGGACGAGCACGTCCGCATGGACACCGGGACGGGCGGCGGCTTCATGAAGGGGCTCAAGCGGCGGATCGCCGGCGAGAGCTTCTTCATCACGTCGTTCGCGAATGAGGGCCAGCGGAAAGCCCGCGTCGCCTTCAGCGCGCCCTACCCCGGCAAGGTGATCCCGCTCGACCTCGACGCGCACGGCGGCCGGTTCCTGTGCCAGAAGGACACGTTCCTGTGCGCCGCCCAGGGCATCGAGATCGAGGTGGCGTTCACCAAGAAGATCGGGGCCGGGCTGTTCGGGGGCGAGGGGTTCATCCTCCAGCGCCTGGAGGGCGACGGCCTCGCGTTCTGCCACGCCGGCGGCACCATCATCGAGCGCGACCTGGCCGGCGGCGAGGTGCTCTACGTCGACACCGGCTGCCTCGTCGCCTTCTCCGACACCGTGGACTACGACATCCAGTTCCAGGGCGGCTTCAAGAACGCGCTCTTCGGCGGCGAGGGGCTGTTCCTGGCCCGCATCGAGGGGCCGGGCCTCGTCTACCTCCAGAGCCTCCCGTTCTCCCGACTGGCGGACCGCATCGTCGCGGCCAGCCGGACGTACGCCAACCGGGGCGAGACGAACCGGGGCGGGGCGGGAGCCCTGGGCGCCATCGGCGGGCTCGCCGCCGGCGGGCTCCTGGGAGACATCCTCGGCGGGGATAGCTAGCGGTGGCAGGGGTGGCGGCGGGGTGTGTGCCTGCCACGGTCGCGCTGGCGGCACGCACCGGCTGGCTCCCTCGTCCGGCGTCCTCGCCGTCGGATTCGCCGTGGTGCTGGTGGGGGCCTTCGCCTCTCCTCGTCCCGCTCTCGCTCACGTCGCTCGCCAGCTCCTGGAAGGAGACCTCTCCTCCACGGCGACGGACCGGGTGGGCGCTCGTCGTCATGGCCCTCAATCTCCCGTCGATCCTCGTCGCCGGCTGGGTCCTCTGGCTTCAGATCGTGATCCAGGACCGCGCTACGCCGTCGCGGCGACGGCCTCGAACAGCGCGTCGTAGCGGGGCGCCTTGAGCGGCCACGCGAGGTCGGCGGGGATCTCGCGCAGGACCTCGGCGGGGAGCGTTTGCTGCTCCCCCCGGAGGATCGCGCGGAGCGTCTCGAACAGGGCGTCCTCGCTCTCGTAGAGGACGGGCGCGTGGAGGAGCGGCCGGTGCAGGCGCTCGGGGATCAGCTCCGGGTACGTCAGCCGATCCGGGAGGAGCGGGTGGCAGCCGCAGTGGATGGCCTCCAGCATCGAGATCCCGAAAAACTCGTGGACCGACGTGGAGACCACGATGTCGGAGCGCCAGAGGAGCGCGGCGTAGTCCGCGAACGACTCGGCGTAGCCGTAGTGGAGCACGCGCTCGGCATAGCGCCGGAACCCCTCCTCGAAGGCCGGCGGCTGCTCGGCGAACGACTTCCCCGCGAGGACGAGCCGGAACCGGACGCCGGCGTCGTCGAGCCGGTTCATCACCCGGAAAAAGCCCTCGGGGTTCTTGTCGTACTCCCAGCGGTGGTTCCAGAGGACGACGGGCGGGCCGGGCTCGTGGGCGCGCCGCGCCTCCGCCGCCGGACGGGCCGCGTCGAGGCCGGCGAGGTCGAGGCCGAGCCGGAGGACCGTGCTCTTGGCCCGGAGCCCGGGGAGCGCGCCGATGTGCGTGTAGTCCGGGAACCGGCGGAGGAGGTCCGGGAGCGCGCTGAAGAACTCCTCTTCGTGGAACCGCGAGTTGAACACGACCCGGCTCGCGGCCAGCGCCGAGAGGTAGTTGACGGCGGCGTAGGTGTAGTCGCGCTCCTGGCCCTCGCGGAGCGGGTACGTCAGCTGGTTCTCGTGGAAGTAGAGGACGACGGGCGTCGCGGCGAACAGGTCGCGCGTGAGCGCGAGGAACGCCGGCAGGTTCGTCATGTCCATCGCCACGATGAGGTCCGGCCGCCAGCCCTCGGCGGCGATCTCGCGGGCCTTCTCGGCGAGCGTCACGGCCCCGCCCTGCATCCGCCACTTCCAGTAGCGCGCCGCCATCGTCACCGTGCGGACATCGTGCGCGCTGTGGGCGACGAGGCCGTCGAGGAAGCGGCGGTGCGAGCCGCCGAACCAGGGCTCCAAGACGAGGACCTTCATGCGTGAGGGGTGAGGGGACATGCGTGATGGGCTCCTCGCTCGTCCCTCCTCACCCGTCACTCCTCGGCCAGCTCAGCGTCGAGGGCCGTCCCCTCCTCCCCCGTCGTCGGCCGCACGATGGCGATGTGCCGGAGTTGGAGGGCCTCGCGGAGCTTGCCGTCTCGGACCTCGACGGCCGTCACGGGCCGCTCCTCCCCGGGATCGAGGTGGACGGTGCGCGTGTCGAGCCGGAGGTCGAGCGGACCCTCGCTCACGTTCTTGATGATCATCCCGCGACGTTCGGGCATGGGGCGGTCGGGTTGTGGGGGAACGGTCGGGCGAAGATATTCCCTCGGGCTCACACCTCCACGATGGCACTCCGAACCTCGTCAGGAATCCGCGCCGGCCTCCGCGCGCTCGGCGCCGGGCTGGCCGGCCTCGTCTACCCCGCGCTCTGCCTCGGGTGCGAGCGGCGGCTCGCCGAGCCCGACCTCGCCCTCTGCCCGACGTGCCTGCGCGGCCTCCCCCGCGCCGACGCCGCGCTCGCCGCCGAGGCGCTGGCGGAGGCGCCCGTCGGGCGGGCCGTCGCGCTGTGGACGTTCGACGCCGGGGGCACGGTCCGTCGCATCCAGCACGCGCTGAAGTACGGGGGGCGCCCGTCGCTCGGGCACCCCCTCGGCCGGCTGATGGGGCAGGTGGTGGGAGAGGGCGGGCGCGCCCCGGACGTGGTGGTGCCGGTCCCGCTCTCGCACGTCCGCCGGCTGGAGCGCGGCTACAACCAGGCGGCCGGGCTGGCGGCCGGCGCGGCCGAGGCGCTGGGCGCCCCCGACGAGCCGGACCTGCTCGTCCGCACGCGGGCGACGCGGAAGCAGTCGGCGCTGGCGCGGGCCGCGCGGCGCGAGAACGTGGCCGGCGCCTTCGCGCTCGACGCCGACGCCAGCGTGGCCGGCCTCCGCGTGCTCCTCGTCGACGACGTGATGACGACCGGCGCCACCGTCGCCGCGGCGGCCCGCGCCCTCGCCGCGGCCGGCGCGACCGTGGACGTGGCCGTCCTGGCGCTCGCGTAGGATCAGGGAGGATGCCCGACGGGCGGGCGCCGCGTTTTCCGGAGTCGCCCACGCCTCCGCTGGTTCCTGACGGCTGATACCTCCCCCTTACGCCTCCGGCCGGCCCTCGTCGCGCATCGCCGCCAGCGCGGCGAGGTCGACGGCCCGAAGCGCCTCTTCGAGCCGGGCGTCGTCCACGTCGTCCCCCTCGACGGCCACGAGGAACCGCTCGGCGACCACGAGGCTGAACTCGCCGTCGCGCGTTTCGGAGTCGTACTTCCGGAAGCCGCGGTGGCCGCCGAGCGTGACGGTCCGCTCGTAGCCCGTGTTCGTCTCGCGGTCCACGTCGGCCATCGTCCAGCCGAGGCCCATCATGCCGAGCGACGGCATGGCGCCGAGGTCCGTGATCTTGATGTCGATCTCCGACTCGCCGCCTTCGTAGGTCGCCTCGGCCTCGGAGACCGAGAAGCCCATGGCCCCCTGCGTGGCGCCCTCGACGTTCGTCCGCTCCATCCCGTCGAGCGACTCGGGGAGCAGGTCGCGGAGCTGGCGGAAGTTGACGGGCTCGGCCGGCGGGCGCTCGGCGGACTCCTGCATCCGCTCCATCGCCCCCTGCATCTCCTGCATCCGGCCGAGGGCGCCGGGCTGGCCCGTCTCCTCGACGGCGTCATCGAAGTCGCCCGAGTCGTCCCCGCCGCAGGCGCCGAGCGGGACGGCGAGGAGCGCGGCGGTCGTCAGGGCGAGGAAGGGGCGAGTCTGCATGGCCGAGGGAGAAGAGACGCTCGAATACTACGCAACCCCTCCCAAACGCCAGCGATCGAGGGTCGGGAGGGGTCGGGGCTCGCACGGAACGGCCGCCCGCGACCGGCCCTCAGCCGTCGAGGCGGTTCGGGTCCCAGCGGAGGACGGTCAGCGTGCCTTCGAGGTCGCTCGCGTAGAGGTAGCCGCCGGGCGAGGGCAGCGAGACGCCCCAGTTGCCGTAGAACGCCGCGTCGTCGTTGTCGGCGTGCGTGTCGAAGTGGGCCACCTCCACCGGGTGGGCGATGTCCGAGATGTCGAGGACGTAGACGCCCGAGGCGTAGTGCGAGACGAAGGCGTAGTCGCCGTCGATCTGGACGTTGTGGGCGAGGCGGCTCGTCCCCAGCCAGTCGCCCATGAGCGTCGGGTTCTCGGCGTCCGAGAGGTCCCACACCTTGACCGTCTTGTCGACGGTCTCCTCGGTCGTCAGCGCGTAGCGGCCGTCGTCGGTGGGCCAGATGTTGTGGACGTAGCCGGGCTGCGGCACGCTCACGCGGCCGATGAGCGCGGGGTTGGCCTTGTCCGTCATGTCCCACATCGAGAACGTCGGGTTGCGGCCCTCGGCCACGTAGAGCGTGTCGTTGCGGGCGAACACGTCGTGGGAGTCCGGGACCCGGACGGCGCCCACGTCGACGGGCCGGACCGGGTCCGAGAGGTCGATCACCACGATCTCGGTGCCGTCCGAGTTCAGCATGTAGGCGAAGCCGGTGGCGGTGTCGATGGACAGGTTGTGCGACGAGACGAGCCGGTCGTTCTCGCCCCGCACGACGGCGACCTCCTCGGCATGGTGCGGGAGCCCGCGCAGGTCGACCACCTGGAGCCCCTCGTTGGGTCCGAGCGCCTCGGTCGAGATGTAGGCGAACGAGCCGTACGTCTTGATGTCGCGCCAGTAGAACGGGGCGTCGGCCGTCGGGCCGGGGATCTGGGCCACGATCTCCAGCGAGGGCACGGCGACGATGGCGACGCCCTCGACGTTGCCCATGAGGGCGTACTCGGACCCGTCGTTGGCCGTGTAGGCCCACACGTCGGACCCGCCGACCACGTCGGGGATGCCGACCGAGCGCTCGGGCTGGTCCGGGTCGTCGGCGCCGGGGCGCGGGATGGTGGGAAGCTCGACGGTCCCGACGAGGTCGAGCGTCTGCGCGCTGGCGGACGGGATCGCCAGCGGGGCGACGAGCGCGGCGGCGAGGAGAAGAGGACGCATGATGCTGTGGAGGAAGGGAGTACACTCAATGTAGGGCTCGGGCCGGACGAGACCGCTCGGGTCCTCGCTACCCCGCGAACTCTGGGGCGCCCCGCCCGTCTCACGCCTCCCTCTGACCGCCCCTCCCCTATGTCCCTCTACGCCGTCATCATGGCCGGCGGCGTCGGCAGCCGGTTCTGGCCGCGCAGCCGCCGCGCCCACCCCAAGCAGTTCCTCGACGTGTTCGGCGATGCGTCGCTGATCCAGAACACGTTCGCCCGGCTCCAGCCGCTCGTCGAGCCGGAGCACGTGTTCGTGGTGACGAACGAGGCGTACGCCGAGAAGACGCACGAGCACCTGCCGGCCGTCCCGGCCGAGAACGTCCTCGGCGAGCCCATCGCCCGGAACACGGCCCCGTGCATCGCCCTCGCCGCCGCCCGCCTCCACACGCTCGACCCGGACGCGACGATGGTCGTGCTCCCGGCCGACCACCTCATCGCCAACGTCGAGCGGTTCCACGCCGTCCTCCAGACCGCCGCCGACGCGGCCCAACCCAAAGACGGCCAGCCCGGCGCCCTCGTCACGGTCGGCATCCGACCGACGCACCCGGAGACCGGCTACGGCTACGTCCAGTTCGACGCCGACGGCGACCTCGACGGGGTCCGCGACCGCGGGCCGACCGACAGGCCGCGCGCCCACCGGGTCCTCTCGTTCGCCGAGAAGCCGGACCTCGCCACGGCCGAGCGCTTTCTCGACGCCGGCGACTTCCTCTGGAACTCGGGGATGTTCATCTGGCGCGCCGACGCCATCCTCGCCGCCATGGAGCAGCACCTCCCGGAGGTCTGGCGCGCGTTCGCCCCGCTCGAAGACGCCTTCGGCACCGACCGCCAGCAGGCGGCCATCGAGGCGGCCTACGAGCAGAGCCCCAAGATCTCCATCGACTACGGCGTGATGGAGCGGGCCGACAACGTGCTCGTCGTGCCCGGCTCGTTCGGGTGGAGCGACGTGGGCGACTGGCGGGCCGTCCACGACCTCGCCGACAAGGACGACGCCGGCAACCGGGCCGAGGGCAACGTGATCCTCCAGGACACCGCCCGCTCGTTCGCCCGGAGCGCCGACGGACGCCTCCTCGTCCTCGTCGGGATGGACGACACGGTCGTGGTCGACACCGGCGACGCGGTCCTCGTGTGCCACCGCGAGCAGGCCCAGAAGGTCAAGAACGTGGTCGACTTCCTCGGAGTCCACGGCATGGACGACTACATCTGACGCGCGCGCAGACACATCCGAGCCACACATGAAGGACGCCTGTCACCCGGGCGTCCTTCTTTTCGTCTTAACCCGGCGTCGCGAAACCAACGGGTTGCGGCCTCGTACTGACGCGCTAGTTTTGAAAGTGACTCGCCAGTCACATCTTGACACACCCTCCACACTCCTCTCCTATGGAGCCGTCCGCCCCCCCCACCTCCGACGCGCTCAGTCGCCGTGAGCGAGAGCGTCTCGCCCGACGGCAGGCGATGCTCGACGCGGCGCTCGCCGTGTTCGGGGAGAACGGATTCGAGGGGGCCACGCTCGACGAGATCGCCGAGCGCGCGGAGTTCGGGAAGGGCACGCTCTACAACTACTTCCCCGGCGGCAAGGACGAGCTGTACCACACCCTTTTTGCGGAGCACGTGGTGGCCGGCCTCTACGCCGTCGCCGAGCGGGCGCTTCCCGAGAGCCGTCCGCTCGGAACGCGCGCCGAGACGCGGTCGGCGTTTCACGACTTCATCCTGGGTCTGCTGGAGCACTTCGACGCCAACCGGTCGGTGCTCCGCCTGTTCATGGCCGAGGGGCCGCGTGCCGTCCACGACCCCGAGCGGATGGCCGAGGTGATCCGCCTCTTCGCCGGCTTCACAGACGCCGTGACGGGGGCCGTCGAGCGGGCCGTCGAGTCCGGGTCGCTCCGGCCGTTCCCGGCGGCGCCCATCGCCCACCTCCTCATCGGGAACGTGCGCGGCCTGCTCATGGCCCACACCGCCGCCGACTGCGCGCCTCCGGGCCTCCAGGGGATGCCGCCGCTCGTTCCGAGCCAGACCGCCGCCTTCATCACGACCGCCCTGTTCGACGGGCTGCTCGCGCCGACGCCCGACGCCCCGTCCCCCGACGCATGATGCCGCGTTTTTTCCTTCTCGCCCTCCTGCTGGCGGCCGCCGCCAGCGCACCCGAGGCCCAGCCGGTCCGCGTGGACTCGGCCGTCGTCGTCGGCGTGTACGACCCGCCCGGAGCGCCGGCTGCCCTCTCGCTGTCGCTGGACGAGGCCATCCAGATCGCCCTGGAGCGGGCCTACGCCGTCCGGTTGGCAGAGCTGGACGTGGCCACCTCGCGCGCCCAGGTCCGCGAGGCGTACGGGAGCCTCTTTCCGCAGGTCAGCGCGTCGTCGTCGTACACGCGCAACGTGGTGCAGGCCAACCCGTTCGCCGGCTCCTCGGCCGGGAGCATCTTCGGCGGGCTCGGGGCGATCGGCTGGCTCCAGTTCAACGAGCAGGCGCGGACCGACGACGACCCGACGACGCAGCCGATCTCGCTCCAGACGTACAACGAGCGCGTGAGCCAGGGCCAGGCGGACATCGGCTACAACCCGGCCGACTCCTCGAACCCGTTCGGGACGGACAACCAGTTCACCAACACGCTCTCGATCAGCCAGCCGCTCTACAGCGGCGTCGCGTTCGCGGCGGTGAAGGGCGCCAAGAGCTTGGTCGAGATCAACCAGGTGGCCGCCGAGCAGCGGGAGGACGAGACCATCGACCAGACGCGGCAGGCGTTCTACGCGGCCCTCCTCGCCCAAGAGCGAGTGGCCGTCCAGCGCGCCTCGTTCGACCGCGCGCGGGAGACCTTCGACGACGCCTCGCTCCTGGTGGCCCAGGGCGTCCGCCCGGTGCTGGAGCGGCTGAACGCCGAGGTGGACCTCGCCAACACCGAGACGCAGGTCGTCACGACCGAGGCGCAGGCGCAGTCCGCCCGCGACCAGCTCCTGCTCACGCTCGGCCTGCCCGTCGACGCGCCCATCGTGCTGGAGGGCCGGCTGGCGGCGCCGTCGGAGGCGCTGTTCCAGACGGTCGGGCTGGCGGCGGCCGCCGCGACCTCGCTGGACCAGCGGCCGGACGTCCGGCAGGCCCGGCTGGCGGTGGACCTCAACGAGGTCCAACGCAACATCACCCGGGCGGGGGCTTACCCCAGCCTCAGCGGGTTCGTCAACGCCAGCTACAGCGGCAACATCCCCGACGACCGCTCCTTCATCACCACGCCGGACCCGGCCGACCCGTTCACGTTCGAGAGCGGGAGCAGCGGGTTCTTCTCGGACAGCTATTGGCAGCCGGCCCTCTCGGTCGGTCTCCGCCTCAACTGGACGCTCTTCGACGGCTTCCAGACGCGGTACCGGGCGCAGCAGAACCAGATCGCCGTGGACCAGGCGGTCATCCAGCTCGAGCAGGTCCGCAACGCGGCCCGGCTGGAGGTCGCCGCCGCGCTCCGCAACCTGGAGAGCGCCCGCCGGCGCCTCGGCTCACAGCGGCGGACCGTGGAGACGGCCGAGACGGCGTTCACCTTCGCCAGCGCGCGGCTGGAGGAGGGCGTGGCCTCGCTCAACGACGTCCGCGCGGCGACGCAGAACCTGGACCTCGCCCGGCTCAACTACCTCCAGGCCGCCTACGACGCGCTCGTCGCCCGCTCGGCGTACGAGCGCGCCACGGGCCTGATCGAGCCGACGGCCCTCGACACGGCTGCGCCCGTCTCCCCCATCACGGCCTCCCGATGACGCGCGCCTCGGCTTCCCGCCGTCGTCCGCACGGGCGCCCCACCGACGCGGCCCCCTACAGACGCCCCGGCCGGGCGTCTCTACCGACCTCCCCCGTTTCGCCTCTTCTCATGCGCCCCCTCCCCCTCCTCCTCTTCGCCGCCGTCGCGCTGGCGGCCTGCGGCGGTGAGACCGCCCCGGCCGAAGCCGAGACGCCGGCCGACCGCTCGATCCCCGTCGAGGTCATCGTCGCCGACGCCGGCCTGTTCGAGGACACCATCGAGCTGACCGGCACCGTAGACGCCACCAACGACGCCTCGCTCTCGCCCGACGTGGGCGGCACGCTGACGTACGTCGCCCCCGTGGGGACGTTCGTGCGGGCCGGGCAGACCGTCGCCCAGGTGCGCGCGACGGCGCAGCAGGCCGGCGTGAGCCAGGCCCGGGCGCAGGCGGAGACGAGCGTAGCCGGTATCGCCCAGGCCGAGGCCGGGCTCGAAGCCGCCCGCGCCCAGCGCCAGGCGGCGCAGGCGCAGCTCGATCTCGCGCAGGACCAGTACCGCCGCCAGCTCCCGCTCTTCCGCGACTCGATCCTCTCCGCCCTGGAGTTCCGGAGCGTCGAGAGCCAGCTCGCGAACGCCCGCGCCGGCGTGGCCCAGGCCGACGCCGGGATCGCCCAGGCGCAGGGCCAAATCCGCGCCGCCCGCGCCCAGACGTCGGCCGCGAACGCCGGCGTGGAGAGCGCCCGGACGCAGCTCGCCAACACGCGCGTCGTGGCCCCGTTCGCGGGCGTCGTCGAGGAGCGGATGGCCGAGGCCGGCGAGCTGGCGGCGCCGGGGCAGCCGGTCGTCCGGCTCGTCGGGGCCGGCAACGTGAAGGTGACGGCGGGCGTGCCGGAGCGCTACGCCGGCGACATCGAGGGCGGCACCCAGGTCCAGGTGACGCCCAACGCCTACGCCGCCGAGGCACGGGGCGGGCGCGTCACGTTCGTCGGCTCGGCCATCGACACCGACTCGCGGACGTTCCCCATCGAGGTCGCCGTCGAGAACGCGGACCGCTCGCTGAAGCCGTCGATGGTGGTCCGCCTCCGCGTCACGCGCGACGTGCTGGAGGGCGTCATCACGGTCCCGACCGAGGCCGTCGTCCGCGACGAGCGCGGGACGAGCGTGTTCGTGGTGGCGCAGGACCCGTCCGGCGCCGTCGCCTCGCGCCGCGTGGTGGAGCTGGGGCCGAACGCCGGCGACACCGTCGTCATCCGGTCGGGCGTCGAGCCGGGCCAGCAGATCATCGTCTCCGGCGCCGGCGACCTGGCCGAGGGCGACCGCGTGCGCGTCACCGAGACGCGCCAGCTCGCCGCCGCCCGCCCCCCCGCCGGCTTCCGAGCCCGCCCGACGGGCGACGCCGTCGAGCCCCGTAGCGAGTAGCCCGTGGGACGTGGGTCTCCCCCCCGTTCTACGCCCCCGCACCCAGACTCATGAACATCACCGACCTCTCGATCTCCAACCGGACGGCCGTCGTCGTGCTGACGCTGGCGCTGAGCGTCGGCGGGCTGCTCGCGTACGTCGCGCTCCCGAAGGAGAGCCAGCCCCAGATCGAGTTCGCCCAGATCGTCGTCACCACGATCTACCCCGGCGCCAGCCCGGACGACGTGGAGTCGATCATCACGCAGGAGATCGAGCGCGAGGTGGCGACGATCACCGGGCTCGACGAGCTGCGGAGCACGTCCACGGAGGGCGTCTCGACGGTGATTGCGGAGTTCCTGCCCGACAAGGACATCGACGAGGCGGGGCGGGAGGTCCGCGAGGCCGTCGACGTGGCGAAGGTCGAGTTCCCCTCGGACGTCGAGGAGCCCATCGTCTCGGACATCGACTTCGCCGACTTCCCCATCGTCACGGTCAACCTGCTCACCGAGGGCTCGCTGACCCAGCTCCGCTCGACGGCCGAGGACCTCCAGGACGAGATCGAGGGCGTCCCCGGCGTCTCCGGCGTGGACCTGCTCGGCGGGCTCGAGCGCGAGGTGCAGGTGGACGTGGACCTCGCGGCGCTCCAGGGCGCCAACCTCTCCATCAACGACGTCGTGGCGGCGATCCAGACGGAGAACGCCAACATCCCCGGCGGCTCCGTCGACGTCGGCCCCGAGAACTACCTCGTCCGCGTCGATGGCGAGTTCGAGCGGCCGGAGGAAATCCTCGACCTCGTGGTGGCCGCGCCCGGCGGCGTGCCCGTCTACGTCCGCGACCTCGCCGACGTCCGGTTCGGGTACAAGGACCGCGCGAGCTACGCACGCCTGGAGGTGGTCCAGCGCGAGGACGCCGACGGCGACTACGCCCCCGTCGCGGACGCCGAGAACCTGCAGGTCATCCGCCTCAACGTCAAGAAGGCCACGGGCGAGAACATCATCGCGGTCGTGGACGGCGTCGAGGAGGCCATCGACGGGTTCGCGTTCCCGTCCGGCACGACGCACGTGCTCACCGGCGACCAGTCGGAGAACATCGAGATCCTCGTGACGGACCTCGAGAACAACATCATCGCGGGGATCCTCTTCGTGATCGTGGTGCTCCTGTTCTTCCTCGGCGTGCGGAACGCGGCGCTCGTGGGGCTGGCGATCCCGCTGAGCATGTTCCTGAGCTTCCTGGTGTTCTCGGTGATGGGCCAGACGCTCAACTTCATCATCCTGTTCTCGCTCATCATCGCGCTCGGGATGCTGGTCGACAACGCCATCGTGATCATCGAGAACATCTACCGCTTCCGCGAGGAGGGCTACGGCCGGTGGGAGGCCGCGCGGAAGGGGACCGCCGAGGTCGGACTGGCGGTCGCCGCCTCGACGGCGACGACGGTCGCCGCCTTCGCGCCGATGCTCCTGTGGCCGGGCATCATCGGCAAGTTCATGAGCTACATGCCGCTGACGCTCATCATCACGCTGACGTCGTCGCTGTTCGTGGCCCTCGTCATCAACCCGGTCATCGCGGGCTACTTCATCGAGACCGGCGGCGAGGCCCGTCCGCGGCCGACGGGCAACCCGTTCCGCCGCTGGCTCCGCGTCCGCCGCGCCGAGGGCGGGCTCGACCGGGGCCGCGCGATTGGGCTGGGCGCCGTCGCGTTCGTCGCGCTCGTCGTCGGCATCGCCAACTGGAAGACGCTCGTGTTCCTGGCCGTCGCCGTCCCGGCCCTCGTGCTGCTCTACGTCTACGCCCTGGAGCCGGCCCACCAGCGCTTCGCCACCCGCACCGTCCCGCGCATGACGAACGCCTACCGGAGCTTTCTCGGGTGGATGCTCCAGCGCGACTACTCGGTGCGGCGCGGGCTCCTCCGCAACACGTTCGCGCTGGGCGCCTTCACGGTCGGGTTCGTGCTCCTGATCGCGGGCGCGGCGCTCAACATGGCGGCGCCGCCGTCCGGGTTCCTGCTCCTCGTGCCGGGCGGGCTGCTGCTGCTGGCGGGCGTGCTCGCCATCGTGTTCCACAGCCTGGAGACGGCGTTCCTCGGCGGCCGGACGAGCGTGAGGGTCGGGCTCTGGTTCGGCGCCGTCGTCGCGGTGCTGGCGGTGCTCCTGACGCTCGCCGGGCGGATCGACCTGTCGAGCGTGAAGGGGATCGAGGTGCTCGTCGGGATGTTCCTCCTGCCGATGCTCGTCGCTGGGTTCGGCGCGCTGGGCATGGTGTTCGGGCCGGGCGGGCACCGCGAGCGGCGCGAGAAGGTCACGTCGTTCGGCTCGCCGTACGTGGTCCTCACGGACAACCGGGCGCGGCTGCTCACGGCCACGCTCGGCGTGCTCGTCGGCGTGATCGCGCTGTTCGTCGTCGCCCCCACCGGCGTCGAGTTCTTCCCGACCACCGACCCCAACCAGATCCAGATCACGGCCGAGGCGCCCATCGGGACGACCATCGAGCGCTCCGACGAGGTCGCCAACGAGGTCTTCGGCCGCGTCCAGGGTCTCCTCGAAGAGGAGCCCAACACGGCCGGCAACACGCGCGACGTGGCGACGTCCGTCGGCGTCGGCGGCGACGTCCTGTTCGGGGGCGGCTCCGCGAGCGCCGGGCGCTCGTCGGTCACGCTCAACATGGTCGACTACGAGGACCGCGCCGAGCCGTCGTCGGAGACGCTCAAGCGCATCCGCGCGGCGCTGACGGGCTTCCCCGGCGTGGACCTCCAGGTGGAGCAGGACCAGAACGGCCCGCCGACCGGGGCCGCCGTCAACATCGAGGTCTCCGGCCCCAACTTCGACGGCATCCAGGACCTCGCCAACGACCTCAAGGCCCAGCTCGACGAGGCCGTCGAGGACGGCCGCATCACCGGGCTCGTGGACGTCCGCGACAACCTGAACTCCGGCCGGCCCGAGTACCGCGTCGAGATCGACCGCGAGCGGGCGGCGGCGTTCGGGCTGAGCACGCAGCAGGTGGCGCTCGCCGTCCGCGGCGCCGTCAACGGCGTCGAGGCCAGCCAGTGGCGCGACGGCAAGGACGAGTACGACATCACCGTCCGCCTCCGCGAGGCCGACCGCCAGTCGCTCCGCGAGGTCGAGTCGCTGACGGTGTTCAACGAGGGCCGGCAGGTCCCGCTCACGGCGGTCGCCCGCATCGAGCCGGCGTCCGGGCTCGGCTCCGTCACGAGGCTGGACCAGGAGCGCGTGGTGACGGTCCTCGGCGACGCGGCGCCCGGCGCCAACGCCAACGCCGTACTCGCCCAGGTCCAGGAGGTGCTGGCGCCGACGCTCGCCGAGATCCCGGCCGGCTACACCGTCGCCTACACCGGCGCCAACGAAGAGCAGAACGAGAGCTTCGGGTTCCTGACCACGGCGCTCCTGATGGGCCTCGCGCTCATCACGATCATCCTCATCGCCCAGTTCAACTCGGTCAAGAACCCGCTCATCATCATGGTGGCCGTCGGCCTCAGCCTGATCGGCGTGCTCCTGGGCCTGATCCTGACGCGGACGCCCTTCGGGCTGATGACGTTCGTCGGGCTGATCTCGCTCGCTGGCATCGTGGTCAACAACGCCATCGTGCTGGTGGACTTCGTGGAGCAGCTTCGGTCGCGCGGCGAGGACAAGCAGGAGGCCATCATCGACGGCGGCTCGACGCGGCTCCGGCCCGTCCTGCTCACGGCGTTCACGACGGTCATCGGCCTGATCCCGCTCACGTTCGGCATCAACATCGACTTCGTGGGGCTCATCACGGACCTCGACCCGTCGTTCTCCATCGGCTCGGAGAACACGCAGTTCTGGGGGCCGATGGGCACGGCGATCATCTCGGGCCTGACGTTCGCCACGTTCCTCACGCTCGTCATCGTGCCGGTGATGTACTCGGCGTTCGACAGCGTGGCGGGCCGAGTCGCGGCGTCGCGCGGCGTCTCGGAGCGTCCCGACGGGGAGGCCGAGGGCTCGCTCGCGAGCACCGAGCCCGTGGGCGACGGCGCCTCGAACGGCGAGTTGGTCCCGTCCCCGGTCGCGGCCTCCTGACTCGCCCCCACCGCCCGGCCCCGGCTCCGCTGGCGGCGCACGCCCGCCAGCGCGACGTAGACTCCCGCCATGTTCCAGCTCCTCCCCGACCTCCCGCCCCACGCCGTCGCCTTCGTGATCGACGGGACGACGACGCGGCCGGACGTGGACGCGCTCTACCGGGAGGTGGAGGCGGCGGTCCGACGCGGGCACGTCCACCTCTACGGCGAGATCGCCGGCGTCGGCGGGCTCACGCTCGGCGCGCTCGGCGCGAACGCCAGCCGGGGCCTCGCCCTGCTCCCGTCGCTCGGCAACGTGGACCGCTACGCGGTCGTGACCGACACGTCCTGGATCTCGACGGCCGCCCGGCTCCAGGGGTCGCTCCTCCCGGGCCTGGAGGTGCGGACGTTCCCACGCTCGGAGCGCGAGGCCGCACTGGCGTGGGTGGCCGAGCCGCTGACCCCGTGACCGCCGGCCGGGTCCGGCGGACGCCCCGGCTGGCGTCGGTCCCAATCGGCCCGTAGGTCGGGCGCCGTCGGCGCCCCGTGGCTCCCAACGTCGCAGGCCTGGCGAGGAGGCCTGTGTCTATTATGGATGTGTCCCTGTCGAGGACCGATCTCGGCCGTCTCTCTGGAGACGCCGCCGCCCGTAGGCTCCCCCCGTGCCCACCACTCCCGACATCACCGTCCTCCTGGATCGCGCCCGCGAGGGCGACGGTCAGGCCCTCGACCGGCTGCTCCCGCTGGTCTACGACGAGCTGCGCGTGCTCGCCAGCCGCCAGCGCCGACGCACCGGCGCGGCCGAGACGCTCAACACGACGGCGGTGGTCCACGAGGCGTACGAGAAGCTGGCGGGGCGCGCCGACCTCGCGTTCGCCAACCGGCTCCACTTTTTCCGGATCGCCGGGCGCGTGATGCGCGACGTCCTGGTGGACTACGCCCGCGCGCAGCGCTCGCTCAAGCGCGGCGGCCCCGCGCCCCTCGTCCCGCTCGACGCCGTCGCGCCCGTCCTCGGGGACGCCCGGGCCTCCGCATCGACGAGGTCCTCTCCGTCGACACCGCCCTCCGCCGGCTCGAAGGGCTCGACGAGCGGCAGGCGCGCGTGGTCGAGTGCCGCTACTTCGCCGGGATGACCGTCGAGGAGACGGCCGACGCGCTCGACGTGTCGACGGCCACGGTCAAGCGGGACTGGACCATGGCGCGGGCCTGGCTCCACCGCGCGATGGCTGCCTGAGGTGGCCGCGCCCTTCCCCCCCGCCATTTGGGAGCGGATGAAGGCGCTCGTAGAGGAGGCGCTCGACCTCTCCGAGGACGACCGAGAGACGTTCCTGGCCCAGATCGAGCCGCCCGACGTCGCCGCCGAGGTCCGCTCGCTCGTCCAAGCGCACGCCGACGCCGACGCCGCGGGAGCCCTCGCGGGCGTCTTCGACGCGCCGCCCGAGCCGGAGCCGGGCGCGCGCCTCGGCCCGTACCGCATCGCCGGCACGCTCGGGGCGGGCGGGATGGGCACCGTCTACCGCGCCGAGCGGGCGGACGGGCAGTTCGAGCGGACCGTGGCGCTCAAGGTGGTCCGCCATGCGAGCCCCGACCTCGCACGCCGCTTCGCCCTGGAGCAGCGGGTGCTCGCGCGGCTCGAACATCCGCACATCGCCCGGCTCTACGACGCGGGCGTCGCCCACGACGAGACGCTCGGCGACACGCCCTACCTCGCGATGGAGCGGGTCGAGGGCGAGCCCATCACGGACTACGCCGAGCGCCACGCCCTCGGCATCCGCCAGCGGGTCGGGCTGCTCGTCCAGGTGTGCGAGGCGGTCGCCTACGCGCACGGGCGGCTGGTGCTCCACCGCGACCTCAAGCCCTCGAACGTGCTCGTCGAGGGTCCCCCGTCGGCGCCGCGCGCCGTCGTGCTCGACTTCGGAATCGCGCGGCTCCTGGGCGAAGCGGATGCGGCGCTCACGCAGGCCGGCGGCGCGGCGCTGACGCCGGAGTACGCGGCGCCGGAGCAGGTCGCGGGCGGCGAGGTCACCACGGCGACGGACGTGTTCGGGCTCGGCGTCCTCCTGTTCGAGACGCTGACGGGCGAGCGGCCCCGCCCCCTCGCCGGCCTCACCCCGACGCAGGTCGAGCGCGCCCTCGCATCGCCCCCGCCGAGGCGCCCCAGCGAAGCGGCGCCCGCGTGGGCCGGATCGCTCCGGGGCGACCTCGACACGATCACGCTCAAGGCGCTGGCGCCCGAACCTGACCAACGGTACGCCTCCGCGGAGGCCCTGGGCGACGACCTCCGCCGCCACCTCGACGGGCTGCCGGTCCGCGCCCGTCCGGCGACGGTGGGCTACCGGCTCCGCTCGTTCGTGCGCCGGAACCGGACGGGCGTGCTCGCCGCGACCGTCGCGCTGGCGGCGCTCGTCGGCGGGCTGGGTGCGGCGCTGTGGCAGGCGCGCGCCGCCGAAGCGGCGCGCGACCGTGCCGAGTCCCATTTCGAGATCGCCCGCGAGGCGGCCCGCGCCATGATCTACGACGTCCACGACGCCATCGCAGGCCTGCCCGGCGCGACACCCGCGCGCGAAGTGATCGTGGACCAGGCCCTCGCCTACCTCGACCGGCTCGCCCGCGAGGCCGGCGACGACCCCACGCTCCACATCGACCTCGCGGGAGCCTACCTCCGCATCGGGAACGTGGCGGGCAACCCGACCAACGACAACCTCGGCCGCACCGCCGAGGCCCTCGCCTCTTTCCAGCGCGGGCTCGCCCTCCTCATGTCCCTCCCGGCGGCGCTCCCCGACTCGCTGGCGGCCGTCGCCGCCGAGACCGAGGGGCGGCTGTGGGAAAAGCGGGGCGTCGTGTTGGCGCACACGGCCGGCCCCGACTCGGCGCTGGCGTCCTTCGACCGAGCCCTCGCGGCTCACCGCCGGGCCGTCCGCCTCCGACCCGGCGCCCCGGAGCCCGTCACCTACCTCGCCACGACCCACGTCAACCGGGGCGACTACCTCGGCCACCCCTCGTTCCCCAACGCGGGCCGGCCCGACTCCGCTCTCGCGGAGTACGTCCGCGCACGGGCCTTGCTGGGGAGGACCCGGGAGGCGGAGCGGTCGGAGTTCGCGGTCCGCATGGAGGCCATCACGTACGAGCGCGAGGGGACGCTCCTCCGCGCACGCGGCGACCTCGACGGGGCCGTCGCCCCGACCGAACGCGCGCTCCGACTCCGCCAGCGGATCGCCCGGCGCCCCGACGCCACCGCCGACGCCCTCCGCGACGTCGGCGTCTCGCACGAGGCGCTCGGCCGGCTCGCCGCCGAGCGCGAGCAGTGGGACGAGGCCGAGGCCGAGCTTCAGGCGGCCCTCGCCGTCTACCAGCGCCTCGCCGACGCCGACGCCGAGAGCGCGAACGCCCGCCAGACGCTCGCCATCGGGCACCTCCACCTCGCCCGGCTCTACGCCGACCCCGACGGGCCGAGCCTCGTCCGGCCCGCCGACGGCCGCCGCCACGCGGCCGAGGCGCTCCGTTTGCTCCGTACGCTGGCCGGGCAGGACCCGGCCAACGCGCACTACAGGTCGCTCGTCGCGGAGGGCGAGGCCCTGCGCCGCCGGATCGGGTAGCGGGACGGGCTGGGGCGGACCCCTCCCCCGCCCCAGCGAGTACCCACAGCCGCCCCCTATGCCTCCATGCTCCCTCCCTCCGCTCTCCTCCCCCCACTGGCGGCCCTCCTCCAGCACGGCGGCGCTGCCGCCAGCGGCCCCGGCTCGCTCCCGATCCTCATCGCCTTCGTCGTCCTGGCGATCGGCGTTTCGTTCCTGTGCTCGGTGATGGAGGCCGTGCTGCTGAGCGTGACGCCGGCCTACATCGGCGCCCTGGAGGACTCGAACCCGAGCGCGGCCGAGCGGCTGAAAACCCTGAAGGCCGACGTGGACCGCCCGCTCGCGGCCATCCTCACGCTCAACACCATCGCCCACACGGTCGGCGCGACGGGCGCGGGCGCCCAGGCCGCCGCCATCTGGGCCGGGCAAAACGTGTGGGTGGTCTCGGCGGTGACGCTGTTCTCGATCCTGCTCACGCTGGGCATCCTCATCCTGAGCGAGATCATCCCGAAGACGGTCGGCGCCGCCTACTGGCGCGGGCTGGCGCCGACGGTGGCGCGGGTCCTCGGTCCCATCATCGCCGTCCTCACCCTGACCGGGCTCATCTGGCTCTCGCAGGCCATCGCCCGGGTCCTCTCGCGGGGCGAAAAGGAGAGCGCCGTGAGCCGCGAGGAGCTGGCGGCCCTGGCCCAGATTGGGACCGAGGAGGGCGTCTTCGACGCCTCCGAAAGCCGCATCTTGAAGAGCCTCTTCCGCTTCAGCCAGCTCAAGACGCGCGACGTGATGACGCCGCGGACCGTGATCGTGGCCTACCCCGACACGACGCCGCTCCACGAGATCGCCGACGACGGGAAGCCGTTCTCGCGCCTCCCGCTCTACCGCGGCGACCGCGACCACATCACCGGCTACGTCCTCCGCGACGACGTGCTCAAGGCCGTCGCCGACGGGGACGGCGGCGAGCCGGTCTCGAGCCGGGCCCGCGAGATCCTCAGCGTCCCGGATTCGCTCCCGCTCCCCAAGCTGTTCGACCGGCTCCTGGAGCGCCGCGAGCACCTCGCCCTCGTCGTCGGCGAGTACGGGGGGACGGCCGGCGTGGTCTCCGTCGAGGACGTGGTCGAGACCATCCTCGGGCTGGAGATCGTGGACGAGGTGGACCACGAGCACGACATGCAGGCCGCCGCGCGCCGCCAGTGGTCCGAGCGGGCCGTCCGGCTCGGGCTGGTCGAGGCGGCCAAGGGGTCGGCGGCCGGCGAGACCGCCGCCCAGGCGGAGAAGGAGCGCGAGGCGGCCGCCCGCCTCGGCATCACGGGCGGCGAGCCCCCCGCCGTCGCGCGCGCCGAGGCCGACGAGGCTCGCCGAGAGCAGGGCTAGCTTCCACGATGCGCCGACTCGAAGACTTCCCCGACGCCGACCTCCGCGTCTTTTCTCGCCCCCCGCTCCCGCCGCCGGACCAGATCCGGAGCGTCTACCTGATCGGCATCTGCGGCAAGGGGATGGGCGCGCTCGCCGAGCTGCTGGCGGAGGCCGGCTACGCGGTCCGCGGCTCCGACGAGGCCGCCTACCCGCCCATGTCCACACGCCTGGAGGCCAGGGGCATCCCGGTCCTGGAGGGCTACGATCCGTCCCACCTCGACGGACCCGACGGGCCGCCCGACCTCGTCGTCGTCGGCAACGCGGCCGTCCCGACGCACCCGGAGGCGGCGGCGGCGCGCGAGCGCGGGCTCGTCCAGGCGTCGCTGCCCGAGACGCTCGCCCACCTGTTCCTCGCGCAGCGCCAGCCGGCCGTCGTCGCCGGCACGCACGGCAAGACGACCACCACCGGGATGCTCGTCCACGTGCTGCGCGAAGCCGGCCTCGACCCCGGTTTCCTGGTGGGAGGCGTTCTGGTGGGCGAGGAGGCGACGGCCTCGCTGGGGGCCGGCGCCGTGTTCGCCGTCGAGGGCGACGAGTACGACGCGGCCTACTTCGACAAGCGGCCCAAGATGATCCTCTACCGCCCGCACCGCGCCGTCGTCACCAGCCTGGAGTTCGACCACGCCGACATCTACGCCGACTGGGCCGAGTACAAACGGGCCTTCCACGCCTTCGCCGCGCTCCCCCCGCCCGACGGGCTCCTCGTCCTGAACGGCGAGGACGCGGAGGTCCGCAAGCTGGCGAAGCGGACGTGGGCGCGCGTTCGGCTCTACGGCGAGGAGGGCGCCGAGGGCGGCCCGTTCGACGTCGCCGCGCGCAGCCTGGCGCCGCGCGACGGCGGGCAGACGTTCACCCTCGTCGTCGCCGGCGCGCCCGTCGCCGACGTCCGGCTCCCGCTCGGCGGGCGCTACAACGCCCTCAACGCGCTCGCCGTCGCCGCCATCGCGCTCGACGCCGGAGCCACGCCCGCGCAGGTGGCCGCCGGGCTCGCCACGTTCCGGGGCATGAAGCGGCGCCAGGAGGTCGCCGCCGACGCCGGGGGCGTCCTCGTCGTGGACGACTTCGCGCACCACCCGACGGCCGTCGAGGCGACGATCCGCGGCATCCGGGAGCGGTGGCCGGGGCGGCGCGTGGTGGCCGTGTTCGAGCCGCGCTCCAACTCGTCGCGCCGGGCCGCCTTCGAGGTGCCCTACGCCCGCGCCCTCGCCACCGCCGACGCCCTGTTTTTGTCCACGCCCCCGCTCCGCCACAACGACGACCCGAAGGACTTCCTCGACGCCGAGGCCGTCGCCGAGGCCGTCCGACAGTCGGGCACGCCGGCCACGGCGACCGCCTCCGCCGACGCGCTCCTCCCAGACCTCCTGGACGACCTGCGCAAGGGCGACCTCGCGCTCGTCATGTCCAACGGCTCGTTCGACGGGCTCGTCGGCCGGCTGGCGGAGGCGCTCCGCCAGCGCGCGGCGTGAGCTGGCTGGAGACGACGGACGCGCTCGGCCGGCCGGTCCGGCTGGGCGCCCCGCCGCGCCGGATCGTCTCGCTCGTTCCCTCCCAGACGGAGCTGCTGGCGGACCTCGACCTGGACGCCGAGGTCGTCGGCCTGACCCGGTTCTGCGTCCACCCCGAGGGCTGGAAGGCACGCAAGCCCATCGTCGGCGGGACCAAGAACGTCCGCCTCGACCGCGTGCGCGGCCTCGCCCCCGACCTCGTGATCGCGAACCAGGAGGAGAACGTGCGCGAGCAGGTCGAGGCGCTGGCCGAGGTCGTGCCCGTGTACGTCACCGACGTCGGGACCGTGGCCGACGCCCTCACTATGATCCGGGACGTCGGCAGGATCGTGGACCGAGCGCCCCCGGCCGACGCCCTCGCCGGCGAGATCGCCGCCGGCTTCGACCGGCTGGCCGCCGACGTGGGCGAGCCTGACGCGGGCGAGACCGACGACCGGCCCCGCGCGCTCTACCTCATCTGGCGCGACCCGTGGATGACCGTCGGCCACGACACGATTATCCACGACGTGATGCGGCGCGCCGGGCTGGCGAACGTCGCCGCCGACCGCGACCGCTACCCGGCCCTCTCCGACGACGAGATCCACGCCCTCGACCCCGACGTGGTGTTGCTCTCGTCCGAGCCGTACCCGTTTGCGGAGGCGCACCGTGCGGAGGTCCAGGCGCTCGCGCCGCGCGCCCGCATCGAGTTCGTCGACGGCGAGGTGTTCTCGTGGTACGGCAGCCGCCTCCGCCACACGCCGGGCGCGCTCTGGACGCTCCGCCAGCGGCTGGGGACCGCCGCGGCCCCTCCCTCCACGTGACCGCGCGGGCGGTACCCGCCGGGGAGGCGCAGGTTCTTCGAGGAACGGCGGCGGCGGGCAGCCATCCAACAGGCCCCTCTCCCCGCCTACGATGCCCTACACCGCCACCTCCGACCAACCTGCCCACGCCTCCGGCACCTTCGACCTCGGCGACGGCCTCACCGTCCACCGCCTCGGCTACGGCGCCATGCGGATCACCGGCAAGGGAATCTGGGGGCCGCCCGAGGACCCCGACGAGGCCCACCGCGTCCTCCAGCGCGCCGTCGAGCTGGGGATCGACCTGATCGACACGGCCGACAGCTACGGGCCGTCCGAGAGCGAGCGCCTCATCGCCGACGCGCTGGCGCCCTACCCCGACGGCCTCGTCGTCGCCACGAAGGGCGGCCTCCTCCGCACTGGCCCCAACCAGTGGATCCCGCTCGGCACCCCGGACTACCTCCGCCAGGCCGTCCAGATGTCGATGCGCCGGCTGGCGGTGGACCGGATCGACCTCTACCAGCTCCACCGGATCGACCCGGACACGGACCGCGACGCGCAGTTCGCCGTGCTCAAGGAGTTCCAGGACGAGGGGTGGGTCCGGCTCGTCGGCCTGAGCGAGGTCGGCGTGGACGAGATCAAGGCGGCCCAGGACGCCGGCCTCACCGTGGCCACGGTCCAGAACGAGTACAACCTCGGCACGCGCAAGCACGAGGACGTGGTCGACTTCTGCGAGGCCGAGGGCATCGGCTTCATCCCGTGGTTCCCGCTCAACGCCGGCAAGCTGGCGGACGACGGAACCCTGGACGACGCGGCGAACGACCTCGGCGCCTCGAACAGCCAGGTCGCCCTGGCGTGGCTCCTCAAGCGCTCGCCGGCGATGCTCCCGATCCCTGGCACCTCGTCGGTGGCGCACCTGGAGGAGAACACGGCCGCCGCCGAGATCGCGATGCCGGACGAGGTGTTCGAGACCCTCGACCGCGCGACCCGCGAGGCGGTGTAGAGCCGGTTGCTGGGGACTCTGGATGTCCTTTACGTCCCGTAGGGGCACGTCTCTGGCGTGCCGCTACGCCTTCAAGCGGACAGCCGGGGCCGCCGTCGAAGGCACACGGACCAGAGCCTCAGGCTTCCATCCGGCAACACGAGGTCCTTCAGCGCGTTTGGGCGACTCGTCGGAATGGCCCGCCCTCTCCGCTCAGGGGCTCGTCGTTTCTGCGGCCGCCTCCCACCGCGCGACGCCCAGATGAACACGCCTGTCCTCCCCGATCACCTGCACCAGCTGGTCCATCTCTACCTGGCCATGGGGCATGGGTCCGGGCGAGACCTCGACCCCCACGAGCGCCAGACGGCGATCGTCCTGCTGCGCCGGTGGCTCCCGACCATCGACGAGGACGCGGCCAAAGCGCTCGTGGACACGGCCCACGCCGCGACGCGCTCGGGCGTCTCCCGGGATGTCGAGGCCATCGCTCGGGACCTCCGGCCCTGGCTCTCGCCGGCTCTCCGGCAGCGGGTCGTGAGCGACCTCGGCCAGCTCGCCCGCGCCGACGGACACCTCTCGATGGACGAGGCGCGGAAGATCCGCCGCGTCCGCGCCGTCTGGGCCTCGTCCCGCGACGGCGACTAGCGGACCCGGGCTTACCGGGGCAGGAGGAACCGCGGGGGTGAGAAACGGCCCCGTCCCTCCTGCACTCCCCATCTCTCGCCCCCTCTCTGGGCCGGCCGATGTCTCCGGGCAGGTCGGGCGTTCCTTCGCGCCGGACCCCGGACGCGCGGCGGCGGGTACGGACCGGACACCGCTCCCGCCCCGATGGAACTCGGCACCTACACCTTCGCAGAGACGCGGCCCGAGGCGGGCCGCCAGCCGGCCGAGGCCGCCGCCCGACGCCTCCGCGACCTCTTGGACGAGATCGAACGGGCCGATCGCGTCGGGCTCGACGTGGTCGGGATCGGGGAGCACCACCGGCCGGACTACGTGGCCTCCAGCCCGGCCACGATCCTGGCCGCCGCCGCGATGCGGACCGAGCGGGTCCGGCTGACGAGCGCCGTCACGGTGCTCTCCTCCGACGACCCCGTCCGCGTGTTCCAGGACTTCGCCACGCTCGACCTGCTCTCCGGCGGGCGCGCCGAGGTGATGGTCGGGCGCGGCTCCTTCACCGAGTCGTTCCCGCTCTTCGGCTACGACCTCCGCGATTACGACGCGCTGTTCTCCGAGAAGCTGGACCTCCTGCTCGCGCTCCGCCAGTCCGAGGCCGTGACGTGGGAGGGGCGGCACCGGGCGCCGCTGGAGGGGCGCGGCGTGTACCCCCGCCCGCTCCAAGACCCACTGCCGGTGTGGATCGCCGTCGGTGGCACGCCGCAGTCCGTCGTGCGCGCCGGGAGGCTGGGACTGCCGCTGGCGCTGGCGATCATCGGCGGCGAGCCGGCCCGGTTCGTCCCGCTCGTGGACCTCTACCGCGAGGCGGCCGACGAGGCCGGTCACGACGCCGAGGCACTGCCTGTCAGCATCAACGTGCACGGGCTGATCGCGGACACCTCGCAGGCTGCCGCCGACGCCGCGTTCCCGCCCTACGTCGAGACGATGGGACGGATCGGGCGCGAGCGCGGGTGGCCGCCCCCCACGCGCGCCCGGTTCGAGGCCGAGCGCCGGCCCGAGGGCGCGCTCCTCGTCGGCAGCCCGCAGGAGGCCATCGACAAAATCCTGACGGCCCACAAACTGTTCGGTGCCAGTCGCTACCTCGTCCAGTTCAGCGTCGGTCCGACGCCTCACGAGGTGGTGATGCGCTCCATCGAGTTGTTCGGGAACGAGGTGGCACCCGTCGTCCGGCGCGAGGTGGGTGTGAGCCTGCCCCGTCTCGACGGCGCCCCACCCAACGGCCCCTCAACCTGAACGACTTCCACAAGGAGTCCTCTTACAAAGAAAGAGGGGGAGAGGCGTCTGCCTCTCCCCCTCTCCATGCTCATGGTGGTGAGCTAGTTGTCACCCGGGAGGCACTGCTCCGAGGTGGGGTTCGGGATCTCGCACGCGAACTCGGAGGCGGGGCCGGAGAGGATCACGTTGCCGTTCGGCGTGAAGATCACGTCCTGCTCGGTCGTGCTCCCGCTGAAGCCGGTGAGAGAGTTGACGCCGCCATAGACTTTTAGAGTCGGCGGTGAGTATGTACGGGTGGCCATAAGGCTGGGGGATGGATGGTGATGGTTGAGCGTTGGAGCGCTCAGGGATTCCGAGTACGAGACGTGTGCCTCCGGCCCGGTTGGGAGCCCTGATCGGTTTCCTGTAACAGGAAGTGTACTCTCCTGTTCCTTGATTCCTAGCCCGGTTCCCCCCCTCCTGGTCGCTAAAAGCGCTTCGCTGCCCAGGTCTTTTCATTCTCCAGCAGCGGGGGAAAAATGGCGGGCGCCCTCCGCAAGTGGCCTCAGCGCGCTCATAAGTCCATTTAGGATCGTTGCTAGGGAAATACCCTACCCGTCACGGCGGGTTAAACCCCACACCAGGTACGGCTTAAAGGTACATGTGGCTGTGCCAAACGTGCAGAGCCGATGGGCCTCTCTGGTGAGCCAGTTGCCCTCCTCCCGCTCAGCGTAGCCCCCAAGGTGAGGTTCTCCACGCACTCGCGCACGGCAATGAGGGACATGAGCGTCCGGCGAGCGATGCTCGATTCCGTGGCTCCATCGGTCTCCCACAACGAGGAGGGTACGAGGCTCTTCCAAGACGTCGATCCCCGCCGCATCCAGTCGCAAGCGCCACGCCGCTGCCGCAGCACGCACTCTGTACAGACGACCTGGGAGCCCCGGCCTGGTCACGACTGGGAGTGTGTAGTGGGCACTCGCACAGCATAAGGAGTTCGATAAACGCACCCGACAGTGTCTGCCCCTAGGCGCTGGTCCAGAACCCGGAGCCGGCTTCCCTGCCTCCCCCTCGCCGACCATCACATACTGGCCGCTTCACGGCCGACGAGCGTGAGGAGCGCGAGCAGAGCCGCGAGCTACTGACCGCAACCCGCCACTGCCCGCCCGTCACCCGTCGTCTGACGGACGGGTCACGCGATGTCGTCGAGGAAGATGTACGGGGGGACAAGGGCGTCCAGGCGCGCCGAACGGCCCGCGTCGTCACCCGAGAGGAGGTCCACGCTCATGGCGCCGTCGCTCTCGACCTCCGCCAGCCGGAACCGCGTGCCGGGGTACAAGCCGGCCGCGCCGACGTGCCGGAGAAGGTCGGCGTCGTGATCACTCACGCGGGCGACAGTCGCCTCCTGGCCGGGCTCCAGACGCGCGAGCGGCAGCAGGTCGCGCTCCGCCAGCACGAGGTCCGGAGTAGGGATCGGCGAGCCGTGCGGGTCGTGGGTCGGGTGGCCGAGGGCGGCGTCCATCCGCGCCTCCAAGTCCTCGCTGAGCACGTGCTCCCAGGCCTCCGCCTCCGCGTGCAACTGGTCCCATGGCACGCCGAGCGCTTGGTGGAGGTACGTCTCGACGAGCCGGTGGTGCCGGATGGTCTCGACGGCGACCAACCGCCCCGCCTCCGTCAGCCGGGCGCCCTGGTACTTCTCGTGCTCTACCAGGCCCGCCACCGCCAGCTTCTTGATCATCCCCGTCACCGACGCCGGCGCCACGTCCAGGCGCTCCGCCAGCGCCGACGTGGTCGCAACCTCCCCTGTCCGGCCGAGGGCGTAGATCGACTTGAGGTAATCCTCGACGGCGGGAGTGTGGGCCATGGGGAAGTCGGGGGAGGACGTCAATCTAGATGCGTGCCGGATTTAGGCTTGGCGAAATCATCCGTTTAGGCTTGGCGAAACATGAATCTTGGTTTTAGGTTGTCCTAAATACGATGTCCCCTCAGGGCCGTGCGCCTCGCCCTAGGTGTTCTGCTCGCCCTCTGGGCACTCCCCGACTCCTTTCGACGGCGCGGACGCCGAGCCGGCACGCTGGCGCCCTTCCCCACAGCACCCGCTCTCACACACGCCCCGCTCCACGACTCGCCCCTCCCCCTCCCCGCCGTGCTGGCGGCTTGTGTGACCGCCTCTGACCTCCGTACCAGGAACGCATAGCCGCTTCCGCATCTCCTGCCTCCCACGTCTTCCACCGACACCGCCCCCATGCCGGTCCCGAGCCGGTCTCGGCTCTCACTCAAAGAGCTCCTCCGCTTTATCGGTCCCGGCTTCTTGATCTCGGTGGCCTACATGGACCCCGGCAACTGGGCCACCAACATCGAGGGGGGCGCGCGCTACGGCCCGACGCTCTTGTGGGTGATCGTGCTGGCGAGCCTGATGGCGATCCTGATCCAAATCGTGGCCGCCAAGCTGGGGATCGCGACGGGAAAGGGCGTTGCGACGATCTGCCGTGAGCGTCTGAGCCGACCGGTCGTGATCGTGCTGTGGGTGGCGGCCGAGTTGGCGATGATCGCGACCGACATGGCCGAGATCATCGGCGCGGCCATCGGGTTCAGCCTGGTGTTCGGGCTGCCGCTGTGGGCCGGGGCCGTGCTCGCGGCCGTGGCGTCGTTCGCGCTCCTGGGGGTCAAGTCGGCGTCGGACGAGGGGTTCCGCGTGACCGAGTTCGTGGTGATGGCGCTGGTGGCGGTCATCGGGTTGGCGTTCGTGTTCGAGATGGTCCTGGCTCAGCCGACGGCCGCCCTCATCGGGTCGGGGCTGATTCCCAGCGTGCCGGACTCGACCGCGCTCTACATCGCCATCGGCATCCTGGGCGCGACGGTGATGCCGCACAGCGTCTACCTCCACTCGACGCTCGTTCAGGACCGCCGCGCCCTGATGATCCGCGATGAGGGCGACCGGGAGCCTGTCCACCACCGGCACGTCCGGCTCGTGAGGTGGGACACGGGCGGGGCGCTGTTCCTGGCCATGTTCGTCAACGCGGCCATGCTCATCGTGGCGGCGGCGGCGCTCCAGGGGACGGGGATCTCGACGTTGGACGAGGCCTACGTCACGCTCAGCAACGTGTTCGGGCCCTATTCCGCGCTGGCGTTCGGCATCGCGCTGATCGCCGCCGGGCTCTCGTCGTCGTTCGTGGCGACGATGGCGGGGCAGACGGTCATGGACGGGTTCTTGAACCTCCAGATCAACGTGTGGTGGCGGCGGTCGTTCACGCTCGTCCCCAGCCTCATCATCGTCATCATCGGGTTCGAGCCGACGGCGGTGCTGGTGGCGAGCCAGGTGGCGCTCAGCTTCGAGCTTCCGTTCGTGCTGATCCCGCTCTTGCTCTTTACGAGCAACGCGGCCATCATGGGCGCCTTCCGCAACTCGCGGTGGACGTCGTGGTCGTTGGGCGCCATCGTAGCCGTGATCTCGGCGCTCAACCTGTGGCTGATCTACGCCGCCGTGACGGGCGGCTGAGCCGCTGCGTGGGCTATGGCTCGTCGACGTCGGGGAGCCGCGCGCCGCCGCGCCCGTCCTCGCCGTCGTGCAGGTCGAGCGTCGTCTCGGGAGAGATCCGCTGAACGTCGAGGATGGTGCTCAGCGAGAGGCTGTCGAGGGTGAGCCGCACCTTGTCGCCGGGCCGCAGGCTGTCGAGGAGGGCCGGCGCGGACACCCTCAGGGCCATCGCCATGGCCGGCATCCGGCCCGACACGGCCTCGTGGTCGATGAGGGCGGCCTGCCCGTCGAACCTCGGGCCGAGGTAGACGCCCCGGACCTGAACCGTCGCGGTCCCCTTCTCGGCGGGTCCGTCCCCACACGCGACGACGCCGACCGCCAGCAGCACGAGGAGGAGCGCTCGCATCGGGCTACGGGCTGACCTCCAGACCGTCGACCAGCAGGCGGCCGACGGGGTTGGCGAGGAACCGGATCGTCACGGTCCCCCCGCTCTCGGGGTCCGCCGGGTCAGCGGGGGCGTAGTCGAGGAACTGGACCTTCGCGTAGCCGCGCGCGTCGCCCGTGCGGAGGACGAGGGTCCGGCTAGGGTCGGCCACGACGGCGCCGTCGGCGTCGAGCGTGTAGGGGCTGAAGGCGGAGCCGGGCGCGGAGCAGACGGCCCGCCGCTCGCCGTCCTCGCAGACCGATTCGCCGTCGCGGCGGTACGTCAGGCCCGTGACGCCGATCGTGTCGACCTCGGCGAACGGCGTCTCGACGAAGGCGGCAACGGTGGCGCCCGGCCCGCTGGCGCCGCTGTTGAGGACCACCTCGGTCCCGCGGAACCCGATCTCCCACGCGATCGAGGTATCGGCCGCGGCGGGAGCGACGAACGCGCTGTCCGGGATCGTCCCGCCCCCGACCGTCAGCGAGAGGTAGCGGACCGCGCCGCCATCCGCCGAGACCTCCCCTTCGCGGACGCCGAGCGTGGCCGTCTCGGTGGTCGTGTCGCACGCGGCGACGGTGAGGACGAGGGCCGCGAGAACGAAGAGACGGAGCATGGGCGTGAACGGAGCGCGGGGGACTACCGCGTCCCGGCGGTCTCGAACGTACGATCCACCTCGGTCGGCTCCTCGACCCAGTCGGCGACGAAGACGTTGGTGTCGCGGCTCGGCGCGCGGTCGGCGCGGCGGTTGGAGGCGAAGACCAGCTTCGTCCCGTCGGGCGAGAACATGGGGAAGGCGTCGAAGGTGCCGGAGAACGTCACGCGCTCCGGGTCGCCGCCGTCGAGGTCCACGAGGAACAGGTCGAACTCGCGCCCGCCCTGGTCGAGCGTGTGGTGATTGGAGGCGAAGAGGATCTTCTGGCCGGAGGGGTGGAAGAACGGCGCCCAGTTGGCGCCCGGCAGGTGCGTGACGCGGCGCGCGTTCTGGCCGTCGGCGTCGGCCACGTAGAGGTCGAGCGCGCCGGGCTGGACCGCGTTCTGCGCCAGCAGCTGGCGGTACTCGTCGGCCGCCTCGCCCGTCGGGCGGGAGGCGCGCCAGACGATCTTCGAGCCGTCAGGGGAGAAGAAGGCGCCCCCGTCGTAGCCGAGCGTGTCGGTGAGTTGGAGGAGGTCGCCCGTCTCGCGGTCGAGCCGCCACAGCTCCAGGTCGCCCGAGCGCGTCGAGGTAAAGACGACGTAGCGGCCGTCCGGGCTGACCGTCGCCTCGGCGTCGTAGCCGTCGCCGCCGATGAGGACCTCCGGGTCCGAGCCGTCCGCGTCGGCGACGTAGATGTCGAACGTGTCGAAGACGTCCCAGACGTAGCGGCCGGTCCGCTCGGCGGCCGTCGTGGGGCAGGCCGGCGCGGCGGCCTGCGTCGAGGCGTAGAGGATCCGGCCGTCCGGGAGGAAGTAGCCGCACGTCGTCCGGCCCTGGCCCGTCGAGACGAGGTCGGCGCCCCGCCCGTCGCGGCCCGCCCCGCGCGCCGCCGACATCACGAACTGCTGGTCGCAGCCCTGCGGGTTGATGGCGTCCCAGTCGCTCTGGAAGATCAGCTCGTCGCCGTCGTAGCTCCAGTACGCCTCGGCGTTGTTGCCCCCGAAGGTGAGTTGGCGGACGTTGCGGAGGTGCACTTCGCCGGCGAAGCGCAAGCTATCGGCGGCGGGGTCGTAGCCCTCGCCGACGGGATCGGCCAGCGGGGCGCCGGTGATCGGCTGGTCGGCCTGGGAGGCGGCCACGGCTTTCTCCACCTCGATGGCCCGTTCGGCCTCGAGCGTCTGGCAGCCGGTGGCGACGAGGGCGAGGGCGGCGAGGGGGAGAAAGAGCGCGCGCATCGGAAGGGCCTGGGGGAGGGACACCGCGCCCAACACGTCGCCCGGCCTCCGGGTTGCCAACTCCCTCTCCCTTCCCCCGATTTTGACCGAGCAGCAGGCGGGGCGGATCGGCCTCCCCCTCCAGGGCGTGCCCTAGGCCGGGACGTCGTTGCTCACCGACAGCGGATACATGCTCTCGCCCGGCTGTTCCTCGCCCGCATCGTAGAGGAAGTACAGGGGCGGCTGGGCACCGATGAAGATGCGGGGCCAGTCGAACGGGGTGACGGGTCCATGAAGGCGAGGGGCCGTGCGGCGAGGTCGGGGCCGGGAGAGCGGCCGGCGCCAAGACTATTCCCCACGGGCTGCCAGCCCCGTGGCCCTTTCCCAAACAACCCGGCTGATCGCAGCGCCGAGCCGTGCCGACTCGTCCCGGTCCTCGATCCCCTCCGTCAGGATCACGAGGACGTAGGGCGCGGCGGCCTCCGGGTACACGACGCCGGCGTCGTGGTGAATGCGCGTGATCCAGCCCGTCTTGTGCGCCACGCGCGTGCCGGGCGGCAGGCCCGCCGGGATCATCTCGTTGAAGTCCTGGGCCGCCAGGATCTCGACCATCGCCGCGTCGGCCTCGGGCGAGACGGCGCGGCCGTCGCGGAGCGCCTCCAGGAGTGTCGCCAGCGCGGCGGCGGTCGTCGCGTTGCTGAGGCCGGCGCGGAACGCCTTCAGGTCCTCCACGCCCCGCAGAACCCGCATCCCGCCCGCGCCGAGCCGGTCCACCGTCGCCTGGACCGAGTCGGCCGTGACGAGTTCGATGAGCAGGTTCGTGGCGAGGTTCGAGGACGTCGTGATGGCCCGCTCGACGAGCGTGCGGACCGGGACGGCCTGCCCCTGGAGCGCGTACAGCGAGTCGTCGGAGTCGTCCTCGATCTGGAAAACGGAGCCGTCGACGATGGACCGGAACTGGTTCTCGACGCGGACGGGCGCGCCCCACGCCAGCCGCCCGGCCTCGACCTGCCGGAACGCCTCGATCATCACCGGCACCTTCATGGTGGAGGCCGCATGGAACGAGCGCTCGGCGTCGCGCGCGTAGACGACCCCGCCCCGCTGGCGGACGACGACGGCGACCGTCGCCCCCGGATGGCCTGCGACGAGGGCGTCGATCTCTCGGTCGAGGTCGGTCACGGAGGGCATGTGCAACGACGACCCGCAGCCGACGCTCCCCAGAGCCACCCACAGGAGAACGACAGCGCGCACGTCAGATCCGGCCCGAGATGGCGATCTCCAGCGAGCGCGGCAGCGGGTCGCGGTCCGGGTACACCTGCGCCCGCGACCGATAGGCCTCCACGGACGTGGACTGGACGAGGATCTGGGACAGGTCCGCCGAGCCGGTCCGCGACGTGACGGTGACGATGGTGCCGCCGAGATCCTCGTTGGCCTCGACGGACTCGACGCGCTGGTTGGACAGCGCGTACGCCTCCTGGATGGCGACGATCACGTCCTCCGACGTCCCCTCGAAGTAGGTCCAGTCGAGCGCATCGGGCTGGTTGAGGACCTCGTCGAAGGTGGAGCCGGAGCAGCCGGCGAGGGACACGAGTGCTGCGAGGGCGAGGGCGAGGGATCGCATGGCGACGGGGGCGAGTGAAGGGGATGGTACGGGGAGCCGCCGGAATCCGTGCCCGCCGTCACGCTGGAGACAGCAGTTTGCCCAGGCACGCCGCGCTCGAAGGGCACACGCCCTGGAACTCGGCCGACTGGCGGATGCCCTCGGGCGCCTCGGCCCAGTCGAGCGGCACGTAGCCGCGCGTCTCGAAGAACGGCGCGGCCGTGGTCGTGAGGAGTGTGAGCGTGCGGAGCCCCGCGCTGCGCGCCCACCGCTCGGCCGCTGCCGCCAGCCGTCCCCCCAGGCCACGCCCCCTGGCCTCCGGCACGACGACGAGCGAGCGGAGCAGGCCATCGGCGCCGTATCGTTCCACCCCAACGCCGCCGACGACGCGCCCATCGACCCGGGCCACCAGGAACCCGTCGGGCGCCACATCCGGTAGGTCCGTCGTGGGAAGGCCCGCCTCGCGGAGAACGTCCCGCAGCGTCCGCCAGTCGTCGGCGCCCGGTCGCAGGACGGCCACGCCGCCGCCGAACTCGGCGTCCAGCCACGCGGCGATCTCGGCGCGTACGGCCCGGAACGCGGCCGGCTGCTCGGCCTCCGCCACCGCCGACGGGTCTCGAAAGGCGTGGTGCAGGTTCCGGTCACGGGCCGGGAGGTACGGGCACGCCTCGCGCGCCGAGTCGCACACCGTCACCACCACGTCGAAGGCCCGGCCGCCCAGGCTCTCGATGGTCTTGGAGCGCTGGCGGCCCGGGTCGGCGCCGACTTCGCGGAGCGCCTGGGCCGCGAGCGGGTGGACGCCGCGCGCCACCGTCCCGGCGCTGAACGCGCGGTACAGGTCGCCGTGGCGCTGGCGGAGCAGGCCCTCCGCGAGCTGCGACCGCGCCGAGTTGTGGGTGCAGACGAACAGGACCGACGGCCGGCCCTCAGCAGCAGTCGCCATCACAGGAGGAGGCCGGGAGCGCGTCGAACAGGCCACCGAACGCGGCGGCGGCCTCCGCCAGCCCGGACGCATCGAGGCAGTAGCACGAGCGCGCGCCGTCGGGCGTGCCGCTCACGAGGCCGGCTTCCCGCAGCACCTTCAGGTGCTGCGACACGGTCGACTGCGCGAGGCCGACGACCTCGACCACCTGCCCGCACACGCACTCGCCACGCGCGGCGAGCGTGCGGAGGATGGCGAGCCGGGCCGGGTGCCCGAGCGCTTTCGCCCAGCGAGCCAGGTCGTCGTCGGAGAGAGTCGTGGCCATCGAACGAGTGGGCGGCGGGGCCGGAGCCCCGCCGCCCGCTCGGCTAGCAACAGTCACCGCAGCAGCAAGAGCCGTCGTCTTTGCAGCAGTCGCAGTCGCAGGTGCAAGGGGAGATCGTCATGGCAGGGGGGGGGTTGAGTGGAACTGTATTATCGTCTATCGACGATGAACGATAAGTCATTCCCTCCGGCTCGTCAACCCCTCCGTTCGGAGGGCCGGCGCGCCCCGCTGGCGGCGTCCGTCGTCCGCGCGTCAGGCGGCGGCGGCCCGCTCCTGGTCGGCGTACTGGAGCTCGTAGAGGCGGCGGTACAGGCCGTCCTCGGCCAGCAGCTCCTGGTGCGTCCCGCGCTCGCGGATGACGCCCTTGTGGAGCACGAGGATCGTGTCGGCGTGCTGGACCGTCGAGAGGCGGTGGGCGACGACGAGCGCCGTCCGCCCGTCCATCAGCACGTCGACGGCGCGCTGGACCATCTCCTCGGTCTCGGTGTCGACCGACGAGGTGGCCTCGTCGAGGACGAGCACGGCCGGGTCGTAGAGGAGCGTCCGGACGAACGAGAGCAGCTGGCGCTGGCCGAGCGAGAGCGTCGCGCCGCGCTCGCCGACGGGGGCGTCGTAGGTGTCGGGCAGCCGCTCGATAAAGCGGTCGGCGCCGACGAGCCGGGCGGCCTCGGCCACGCGCTCGCGCGAGACGTCCCGGTCGCCGAGCGTGACGTTCTCCTCGATCGAGCCCGAGAACAGGAAGACGTCCTGGAGCACGAGCCCCACCTGCCGGCGCAGCTCCGCCAGCGGCAGGTCCTTCACGTCGACCCCGTCGATCGTGATGCGCCCGCGCTGGGGCTCGTAGAACCGGAGGAGGAGCGAGAGGATCGTCGTCTTGCCCGAGCCCGTCGCGCCGACGAGCGCGAGCGTCTGGCCCACGTCGGCCGTGAACGAGACGTCGCGGAGGACCCAGTTCCACTCGGGGGAAGGGGCATGCTGAGAGTCTGCCCCTTGCCTCTCGCCGCCCTCCTCTTCCCCCGTCGGCAGCCGCTCGTAGGCGAACCACACGTTCTCGAAGGCGATGCGCCCCCGCGCGCGCCCGTCCTCGACGTGGGCCGGCTCGGCGGCTTCGGGGAGCGACTGGTCGTCGTCCAGCAGGTCGAACACGCGCTCGGAGGCGGCGAAGGCGGCCTGGATCGAGTTGAGCTGGTCGGACAGGTTGCGGACCGGCTCGAAGAACATCCGCACGTACTGGACGAACGCGATGAGCGTGCCGACCGTGACCGCCTCGCGCATGGCCTCGGTGCCGCCGAACCACACGACGAGGGCGAGCGCCGCCGAGGCGATGATGTCCACGACGGGGTAGAACAGGGCGTAGTAGTAGACGGTCTGGATGTGCGCCCGGCGGTGGTCGTCGTTGATGGCCTCGAACCGGCGCTGCTCCTCGGCCTCGCGGCCGAAGATCTGGACCACGCTCATCCCGGTCACGTGCTCCTGCATGAAGGCGTTGAGCCGGCCGACCTGCTTGCGCGTCTCGCGGTAGGCGTCGCGCATCTTGCGCCGGAACACCTCGGTGGCGAGCACCATCGGCGGGAGGGCGACGAGGGCCATGAGGCCCAGTTCCAGGTCCAGCGACAGCATGAAGTAGCCGATGAACAGGAGCCGGGCGAGGTCGCCGAGCATGGTCACGGCGCCGGCCGAGAGGAGGTCCGCCAGCGCCTCGATGTCGGACGTGGCCCGGGTGATGAGCGTCCCGATGGGCGTCTGGTCGAAGAACGCGAGCCGCTGGCGCTCGACGAACCGGAAGACGCGCGTGCGGAGGTCGTAGAGCGCGTGCTGGCCGATCCACTGCGTGAGGTAGCCGAGGCCGAAAAAGGCGACGCCCTCGGCCACGAGCACGCCCGCGATGATCCCGACGATGCGGAGCAACTCCGGCACGTCGCCCGGCACGATGGCGTCGTCGACGGCGGTCTGGACCAGCTTCGGCCGGAGCGGGCCGAGGTAGGCGACGGCCAGCGTCAGCGCGAGCGCGACGGCGACGTGGCGGCGGTACGGCCAGAGCAGCGCGCCGAGGCGTCGCACGAGGCCGCGTCGGGGGCGGGAGGCGGGGGCGGTGTCGGGGGAGTCCTGAGCCACGGGCACACTACCCCGCCCCGGCGCTCTCGGGTTCCGCAGGCGCCGGTGGAACGCGGCCCTGCTGGCGGCCCCACCGCCAGCGGGACGGGCGGGAGGTGCCCAGAGCTTCCCCGGCCCTCATCCGTCGTCTCCCCTCCCCCGCTGCCAGAACTCTCGCACGCGCGCCTCGATGGGCTCGACACCGGGGAGCGCCAGCCCGCGCCGGAGCGCCGCGCGGACGATCAGGCTCCGGAGCGTCTGGTCGGCCGGCGGGAGCGCGTACAGCTCGCGGAGAGCCGGGCGGAGGACGGGCCGCAGGATGGCCTCGACGAGGCCGAGGCGGAAGGCGACGAAGCCGGCGATGCCCGTCCACACGGCGCCATAGCGTCCGGCCGCTGCGAGCCCGCTTAGAACGCCGACGTAGAGGAGCCCCTGCGCGACGGGGTGCTCCAGCACACGCGCCACGCGGACGAGGCCCGGGATCACGGCGCCCGGCGCGCCGACCGTCCACAGCGCATAGAGGACGAGGGTGAGGCCAGCGGCCCACCACCACTCCAGCGCGAGGAGCAACAACGGGAGGGCGACCACGGCCAGCGTCTGCGGCGTCCGCAGCCACACGCCCGCCTGGCGGACGAGCGTCGCCAGCCCGACGGCGTCGAGCACGGGGCCCGCGTAGTCGCGCAGGAGCGGCTCCGTGGTGTGGAACCGGGTCCCGTCGGAGGCGACGATGCCGCCCGGCGTGTCGACGTACGCGGGGGCCTCGCGGGCGGGCCGGGACCACGGCCACGTCATTCGGCCGGGACGCTGCGGCGCCGGCCCTCGCCGCCCACGTCGAGCGTGTCGCCGGGGGCGAGGACGAACCGGAACCGGACCCGCTCGACGTCCACGCCGGCGGCCTCCAGCGGCGTCGAGAGCATCCGGCGGAGCGCACGGGCCGAGTTGACCGTCGGCTGGTCGGACGACGAGAGGTGGGCCTCGGCCTGCTGGCGGAGCGCCGGGCGGACGCGCCGGAGCGTCTGCTCCAGCGTCTTCTCGGTGAGGCTGGGCGTGAGACGGGCCTGACCGCTCAGGTCGATGTCGACCTCGGCCTCCTCCAGCTCGGGCTCGACGGAGAACACGGAGAGCGCCGGCATGACGATCTCCACCACGCCATCCGCCTGGAAGCGGATGTCGTCGGCGTCGAAGTCGCGGAGCGAGAACCCGTACGTCATCGTCGCCGGGACGCGGACGCTGACCTCGGCCCGGCCCGTCTCGATGTTGAACAGCCGGAGCCGCCACCGCCGCGCCGACGACCCCGAGAGCGACGACGAGAGCCGGCCCGTGACCAGGAACTCCTCCGGCGCCTCGCTCTGGAGCGTCGTCAGCACGGCCGACTGCACCTCCTCCTCGGTCACGGCGTCGGTGCCCCGGAGAATCGCCGCCACGCCGGCCACGAGCACCGCGAGCATGGCCACCGCGACGATGCCGAGCCAGAGGCCGCTGAGACGACGAGGGGCGGGAGGCGGAGGGTCTGGGGGCATGGACGGCGTACGCCGGGCGAGAACCGGGGTTCGGTGCATCGTGGCTGACCACCGCCACCGCACTCCGCCTTCGCGGGGGCCGGCAGCGGGCCGGGCCGGGGTGTCCGGAACTCCACGGCCTCCCATCCCCCATCCCCTTTTCACGGTGCCCGAAGCGCGGCCGGTGGATCATGGGCGTTCCTCCGGGCACCGCCCGACCCTATGGACCGCGACTTCTCGCTCCCCCGCTACGGCCCCCTCTACCGCGTGTTCGGCGTGGCGGTCGTGATCTGGATCACGGTCGTGCTCGTGCTGGGGCTCCTCGGTCCGGTCTCGAACCTGCCGATCCTGGAGCAGACGGCGCGGAACCTGTATTTCCACGTGCCGATGTGGTTCGTGCTCTACGCCGGTGCCATCGCCGGGGCGTGGCACGCCGGGCGCTACCTCGCCACCGGCCGGATCGTCCACGACGTCCGCTCGGAGTCGGCCTGGGTGATCTCGACGGTGGCGGGCGTCGTCGCGCTCGTGACGGGCGTGATCTGGGCGCGGTTCACGTGGTACGAGGGGACCGGCCTGTGGTGGAGCCCGGAGCCGAGGCAGAACATGGTGGCCGTGCAGCTCCTCATCTCGGGCGCCTACTTCATCCTGCGCGGATCGCTGGACCGGCCCCGCCAGCGCGCCCGGCTCTCGGCCGTCTACGCCCTCTTCGCCACGGCGACGATGCCGTTCCTGACGTACGTGCTCCCCCGGCGGATGGCGAGCCTCCACCCCGGCGCCGAGGGGAACCCGGCCTTTAGCCAGATGGACATCGCGCCCCAGATGCGGTGGGTGTTCTACGCCTCCGCCGCCGGCTTCCTGATGCTCGGGTGGTGGCTCTACACGCTCCGCGTCCGGTCGCGCGTGGCCGAGCTGCGGGCCGAGGATCTGGAGGCGACGGCGCCGGCCCCGACCGTCATCGTCACCTAACCCATGTTCCAGACCGCCCCCGACACCGCCATCGCCGTCCTCGACCCCGAGGCCGCCCAGGCCGCCGAGGTCCAGCCGGCGGAGGGCATCGAGCGCGTGATGCTGGCCGAGGACAAGCTGCCCGTGGTGCTGGCGGTCGTGCTCGTCGTCTGGCTCGGGATCGCCCTGCTCCTGCTCCGCACCGAGCGCCGCCTCGCCCGCGTCGAGCGCCAGCTCGACGAGCGCGGCGCGTCGTAGCCGTACCTTTCTCCCTCCGACACGACCTCTCCTCTCATGCGCCCCACCACGCTCCTCGGCATCGCCTTCGTCGGCGTCTTCGGGTTCTTCGTCGTCAACAGCTTCGGGCAGCAGGTCTCCGGTTACGAGACGTTCACCGAGGCGGCCGAGAACGGCCGGAGCGCCCACGTCGTCGGGACCTGGGTCGAGTCCGAGCCGGCCTCCTACGACCCGGCCCGCAACGTCTTCTCGTTCGTGATGGCCGACGAGGACGGGACGACCCACCGCGTGACGTACCCGAACCCGAAGCCGGCCTCGTTCGAGGACGCCGAGCAGGTGGTGGTCGAGGGCCGCATGGCGGGCGGCGTGTTCGAGGCCGAGCACATCCTGGTCAAGTGCCCCTCGAAGTACAACGACGCCCGCGAGTTCGAGGACGCCGAGACGCCCGCCCCGACGACGACGGCCTCGCTGTGAAGCGGGGCCTCGTGGTCGGGCTCGGCCTCGCCGGACTGGCGGCGGCCGGCGTCGCCGCCAGCCGGGCCCTCGGCTCGCGGCCGGACGAGCCGGGCTTCGAGGGGCCGCTCCCGCTCTGCGACGCCGCCAGCAACTGCTACCGCGCCCGCACCTTGCTCTCGGCCGCCCCGGACGCCGTCCGCGCCGTCTCGCTCGACGCCGTCCGCGACTACGACCACGTCCTCACGGGGCGCGCGCTCCGCGTGACGCCCACCGAGTTGGGCCTGACGGCCGTCTTCCGCTCCGGCCCCTTCCGCGACGACCTCACCCTCGCCGTCACGCCGGGCCCCGGCGGCGGGGCCGTGCTCCACGTCCGCAGCGCCTCGCGCGTGGGCGAGAGCGACATCGGCGTCAACCGCGCGAGGGTGCGGCGCCTCCTCGGCGACGTCGAGCGGAGACTCGCGCCGTAGCTCCGGCGTAGGAGGGCCGCCCCTCCCCCCACGCCATGTCCGTCCCCTCCCCCGTCGATTTCAACGCCATCGGCACGCTGATGGAGGAGGCCGGCGCCGCAGGCCTGACCCTCCCCCCGCCCGTCTTCACCGACATGCAGACGGACGTGCGGGACTACCGGCCGGGCGACGCCGAGCGCGGCAACGTGGGCGCCGTGATGGTGGCCCGCTTCCCGGTCCTGGAGCGCTACCACAACTCGGTGGGCGTGGTGCAGGGCGGCGTGCTGGCGGCGGCCGTCGACAACGTGGTCGGGCCGCTGAGCTACCTCGTGGCCCCGCCGAGCGTGACGGCCCAGCTCTCGCTGACGTACCTCGCACCCGCCACGGGCGATCTGAGCTACGTCGAGGTGGAGGCCCGTCTCCTCTCGCGCGCCGGCCGCCAGCTCGTGTTCGACGCGACGGTCACGGCGCCGGACGGGCGGGAGCTGGCGCTGGCGCGCTCGACCCACACCGTCGTGCGCCGCACGCCGACGGAGTCGTAGGTCCCCCTGGCGGAGAAGCGGATCACGGCTGGCGCTCGACCTCGTGCACCTCCACGGGCGGCGCGCTGGAGCGGTCGAACGTGCAGCCGGCCTCGACGCCGAGCGTCGCCAGCGCGGCGGCGCTGAGCGTGCCCGCCGCCGCCTCGTCCCAGCGGGCGTGCATGGCGCCCAGCGCGAACGGCGCCCCCGACCCCATCGCCCAGAACCGCGAGAACTCGTGGACCTCGCGCATGTCGTAGACGCCGAAGATGCCCGTCGGCGCGGCGACGAGGAGCGAGACCTGCGTGCTCTCGTACGGGTCGCCCTCCTCGCCCGTCTCCGGGAGCAGGTAGTACTCGTCCTTGAGGATCGGGTGGAGCGCGCGGAACGTCTCGAAGATGCCGCGCCGCGAGGAGAGGTCCGCGCCCTCCATCCGCTCCAGGGCATCTTGGATCACGAGGAAGTGGGCCGTGAACCCGACGATGCCGACGGAGCACGGGCCGCCCTCGGTCTCCACGCGGACGATCTTCTCGCCGGCCGCGTCGAGGTCGGGCGGGAGGCGCGTGTCGTCGAAGGTGGTGAGGGCGTCGGCGGCGATGGCCGTACCGCTGGCGGTGCGCGTGACGGTGATCGTGGACATGGGAGGGGTCGGGGTGAAACGTCGGACGTGCGAGGTCCAGAACGTGCGGCCCCGCACGTCCAACGCCGGACCCTACAGATACAGCAGCGTCGCGATGGCGAAGTACACCGTCAGGCCGACGATGTCGTTGAGCGTGGTGACGAACGGCCCCATGGCGCTGGCGGGGTCGACGCCCGCGCGCTGGAGGAGGAACGGGACGAGCGCCCCGTTCGTCGTCGCCAGCAGCGTCACGGCGAGCAGCGTGGACCCGACGGTGAGGGCGAGGCGGCCGGGGTCGCCGAGCCCGACCGTGACCACCACGAGCCCGATCAAGAGGCCGAGGACGACCCCGTTGATGAGGGCCACAGCCACCTCCTTGCCGAGTCGCCGGATGCCGTCGGCCAGCCAGAGGTCGCCCGAGGTCAGGCCCTGGACGGCGATGGCCGCGCTCTGGATGGCCGCGTTCCCCCCCGTCGCCGTGACGACCGGGATGAACGTGGCGAGCACGATGGCCCGCTCCAGGGCCCCCTCGAACCCCTGGATCACGAGGCCCGAGAAGAACGCCCCGGCCATCCCGATCGCCAGCCACGGCAGCCGCCCCCGGCTGACCGCGAACGCCGACGCCGACAGCTCTTCCTCGCCCGTGATGCCGACCGCCCGCTGGAGGTCCTCCTCGGCCTCCTCGCGGATCACGTCCACCACGTCGTCGATGGTGATACGGCCGAGGAGCCGGCCGCCGGACGAGACGACGGGGAGGGCCACGAGGTCGTACCGCTCCATGAGCCGGGCCACCTCCTCCTGGTCGAGGTCCGGCTCGCACGTGACGGGGTCCCGCTCGGCCACGTCCGCGACGAGCGCGGCGGCGGGCGAGAGCAGGAGCCGCTTGAGCGGGACGACGCCCATGAGCCGGCCCTCCTCGTCGACGGCGAACACGGCGAAGATGGGGTCCACGACCTCGGCGTTCTGGCGGACGGCCTCGGTGGCCTCGGCCACGGTCGCCGCCAGCGGGACGGCCACGTACTCGGTCCCCATGAGCCCGCCGGCCGTGTCCTCGGCGTAGCTCATCAGCGCCTCGACGTCCTGGGCGTCTTCGAGCTGGACGAGCACGTCGTCCACCTGGTCCTCGTCCACGTCGGCGAGGACGTCGGCCTGGTCGTCGGTGTCCAGCCGGTCGATCAGGCCGACCAGCTCCGTCGTCGAGAGGCCGTCGAGGAGGTCGACCCGCTCGGCGCTCTCGAGCTCGGGGAGCACGAGGCTCGTCGCCTCGTCCGGGAGCCAGCGGAACGCGAGCCGTGCGAGCTCGGGCGGGAGGTGCTGGAGCAGGCTCGCCACGTCGGCCGGCCGGAGGTCGGCCACGAGGTTGAGCACCATCCCCCGCTGCCCCGCCTCGACGAGCGCCCCCACGTTCTCGACCAGCTCGTCGTCCACGACGAGGACGGCGCTGGCGTCGGGGGCGAGGATGGCGTCGGGCACGGCGGGGGCGCGGCCGCCGGCTACGCGGCGGAGAAGTGCTGGGCGAGGCGGACGAAGTCGGCGGGCGAGACGGCCTCGGGGCGGAGGGTCGCGGCCCAGGTGGGGACCTCGACGCCGGCGGCCTGGGCGACCGGCCCGAGGCTGTTGCGGAGCATCTTGCGACGCTGCCCGAAGGCAGCCCGGACGGTCGCCTGGAGCGCCTCGAAAGCTACGTCCGGCGGGTCGGCGGCGTCGAAGTCCACGAGCACGACGGCGCTCTCGACGGCCGGCTTGGGGCGGAAGCAGTGGCGCGAGACGGTGAAGAGCGTGCGCGCCCGGGCGTAGAGCGCGAAGTAGACCGAGAGCGTCCCGTACGTCTTCGACCCGTGCGGCGCCGCCAGCCGGTCGGCCACCTCCTTCTGGACCATCACGACGGCGCGGGCGACGGTCGGGCGGGCGTCGAGGAGGGCGAACAGGATCGGCGAGGTGATGTAGTACGGGAGGTTGCCGACGACGTAGAGCGGCCCGGCGCTCGTCCCGCTGGCGCCCGCCGCCAGCGCCCGCCAGTCGGCGTCGAGCACGTCGCCCTCGCGGACGTCGAGGCCGGGGAACTGGCGGTGCAGGTGGGCGACGGCCTCGGGGTCCACCTCGAGGGCCACGAGGTCCGGGTAGCGGTCGAGCAGCGTCCCCGTCAGCGCGCCCTCGCCCGGCCCGATCTCGACCACGCGCGCGCCGGGCGGCGCCTCCACGGCGTCCACGATCTTGCGGACCGTGTTGGGGTCGGTCAGGAAGTGCTGGCCGAGGCGCTTCTTCGGGCGGACGGACACGGGCGCTACCGGACCCGCTTCCGCCGGTTGCGGACGTAGTCCTCGAACAGGAACCCGCCGAGGTCGTCGAGCCCGGCGTAGTAGGCCCGGCCGTGGTTGACCTCGGTGAGCTGGCGGACGAAGTCCTGGAGGTACGGGTCGCGCGCGATCATGAACGTCGTGATCGTCACGCCCTCGCGGCGGCAGATGGCGGCCTCGTCCAGCACCTTGTTCACGATCTGGCGGTCGAGGCCGTAGGCGTTCCGGTAGAGCCGCCCGTTCACGAAGTGGCACGACGGCTTGCCGTCGGTGATCATAAAGATCTGCTTGTTCCGGTTCTTCCGCCGCCGCAGGATCTGCCGCGCCCGCTCCAGCCCGGCCCGCGTGTTCGTGTGGTACGGGCCGACCTGGAGGTAGGGCAGGTCCTTCATCTCGACCTCCCACGCCTCGTTCCCGAACGCCACGATGTCGAGCGTGTCCTTGGGGTAGCGCGTGGTGATGAGCTCCGCCAGCGCGAGGGCCGTCTTGCGGGCCGGCGTGATCCGGTCCTCGCCGTAGAGCACCATCGAGTGCGAGAGGTCGATCATCAGGACCGTCGCCACCGACGTGTGGTGGTCGGTCTCGAACACCTGGAAGTCGTCCTCCTGGAGCGAGAACTCGCCCAGGCCGCCGCGCCGGAAGGCGTTCGAGAGCGTCCCGGTCACGTCGAGGTCGTGGACGTCGTCGCCGAAGCTGAAGGGCCGCGTCTCGGGCTGGCGCTCGGAGCCGGCGCCGGAGAACGGCGTCTTGTGGTCGCCGCGCCCCGCCTTCCGCAGCGACGTGAAGATCTCCTCCAGCGACCGTTCGCGGAGGCCGCGCTCGGCCTTGGCCGTGATCGAGACGACGCCGGTCTCCTCGTCGCGGTCGATGTAGCCCTGGTTTTTGAGCTCCTCGATAAAGTCGCCCAGGCCCATCTCGTCGTCGGTGAGGCCGTACTCCTTGTCGATGGCGGTGAGCCAGCGGAGCGCCTCGTCGGCATCGCCGCCGGTGTGGAGGAGGAGCTGCTGGAAAAGGTCGAGGAGCGTGTCGAACGTGGAGCGCGAGGAGCCGTGGCGCTCGGCGTCCCACTCCGAATAGCGGAACCGCATGGGTCGGGGGGCGGGCGGGGAGGTCGCACGAGGAACGGGGGGCGGCGTTCCGCCCGTGCCCAGATCGGGGCGGGCGGGGGGGAGGGAAAGTGCGCCGCCCGAGAACCCGTCATGCCTATACTCTTGGCGTCCGCCCCGCGGGTGCGTTCTTCACTCCGAGCGTCCGGGCTCACCGGACTCCTCTCTCTTCCTCAGCGGGCATCCCTGGCCTATGAAGCGCCGCGTCTACATCGTCGAAGACCACCCGATCACGCGGGAGGGGTTCCGCTCGCTCATCAACCGCACGGCCGACCTGGAGGTGGTCGGGGAGGCGGGGTCGGGGCCGGACGCGCTGGCCGGCCTGGAGGTCACGCAACCCGACGGCGCCCTCGTCGACGTGACGATCGGCGGCTCGGACGGGATCGAGCTCACCAAGCAGATCCACTCGCTGTATCCCGACATCAAGATCCTCGTGATCTCGGCCCACAGCGAGGCCGTCTACGCGGAGCGCGCCGTCCGCGCCGGGGCGTTGGGCTACGTGATGAAGCAGGAGGACCCGGAGACCATCCTCGGCGCCGTCCGCGACGTCCTGGACGGCCGCCTCCACCTCTCGGACGCCATGCGCGAGCGGCTCGTCGGGTCGTACCTCTCCACGCCGGGCGCCACCGAGTCCGCGGTGTCGGACCTCACGGACCGCGAGCTGGAGGTGTACCGCCACTTCGGCCACGGCCTGACGACGGCCGAGGTGGCCGACACCATGATGGTGAGCCCGAAGACCATCGAGACGCACCGGGTCCACATCAAGCAGAAGCTGGGCCTCCAGACGACAAACGAGTTCGTCCAGCGGGCGACGCTGTGGGTGGCGCAGAGCGAGACCTGAGCCTCACTGGCGGACGACCTCCGCCAGCCCGAACGCACGACGCCCCGCGCTGGACGGTCCAGCGCGGGGCGCTCTGTGACGAGGGCCGGGGTCAGTCGGGGAGGTTGTAGGCCCGCTTGACGGCCTCGTAGTCCCGCATGTCGATCCGGGCGGCGGCCCCGTTCGTGAGGAACAACTCCTCGGGGATCACGACGAGGCGGAAAAAGAGGTCGCTCGGCGCCTCGTTGAACCGTGCGGGAAGGATGGTATCGAACAGGACGTCCGGGTCGTCGCTGAAGGCGTCGTACGGGAGGGACGAGACGACGTCGAAGAACAAGGCCTGGTCGGTGAACGAGTACTCGTAGGACACGATGTAGTCGATCACGTCGATCTCGCCCCCTCCCTCCGCCGGCACCGTCACGTTGACCGCGCGCGTGATGGGGAGCGCCGACCAGAGCAACTCGTCGTCGTTGGTCTCGAACTCGTTGACCAGTTCGGAGGCGATGTAGAGCATCACCATGTCGCCGCTGCCGGCCGTCTGGAGCGCGTCGGCGAGGTCGCCGCGCGTCACCTGCGCGTCCTCGGCTGAGAACGACGCGGTGTTGAACCCGGTGACCTCGTAGTCGTCGGCGTCAAACTGGAAGTCGGCCACGAAGACCTGGAGCGACGTGTCGTCCTCGTCGTCGTAGGAGTCGCAGGCGCCGAGGGAGAGGACGAGCGCAAGGAGGAGGAGAAGGCGGAGAGGCATGGGATCGGGGGGAGGAGGACGTGGGGAGAGCCGCCGGAGCGGCGCGAGGGGTAACGCCGGGCGCGCACGCGAAAACGCCCGCCACGGGTGTGGCGGGCGTTTCGGAAACGAGAGGGCCGCCCGATTATGCGGTCGCGCGACGGGCAGCGGCGTAGAGCGAGCCGACGAGGGCGATCTTCGTGAGGTCCCACGGCACGAACCGGAGCCAGCCGTTCACGACAGAGTCGGCCCAGCCCTCGTGGCCGGCGAAGACGTGGAGCCCGACCACGCCCATCGAGAACAGGACGAGCGAGCCGGCGACGAGGGCGAGCAGCGAGCGCCCGGCGCTCCGGGTCTCGCGCGTGATGGCGCCCGCCACGAACGCGACGACGGGGAACGCGAGGAGGTAGCCGCCCGAGGCGCCGAGCAGGTGGGCCAGCCCGCTGGCGCCGCCGGCGAAGAACGGGAGCACGAGCCCCAGCGCGAGGTAGAGGCCCATCGCCAGCGCGCCATTGCGCCGGCCGAGGAACAGGCCGCTCGCGTAGACGGCCAGCGTCTGGAGCGTGAGCGGGACCTCCCAGAGGTAGATCCGGAGCTCGAACTGAGCCAGCAGGCCCGTCAGCAGCGCCGTGCCGGCGATGAGGGCGGCCTGGAGCGCGAGCGGGGCGTCGTCGGCACGGAGCCGGTCGACGGAGGCGGCGGACGGAAGAGAGAGGGCGACGGACATGGCGTGCTCGGTCAGAGGGGGGCCGTCAAGATACGAGGCCGGGCGCCGGCTGATCCGCTCGGTGGCCGGTAGCTTCGAGCACGATCCCCCACCCCCATGCCCGAGCACATCCGCACCGAGCGCGCCGACGGCGTCCTCCACCTCGCCCTCGACCGCCCCGACAAGAAGAACGCCCTGACGCGGGCGATGTACGCCGCGCTGGCGGACGCCCTGACCGACGCCGCCAGCGACGCGAGGGTCCGCGCCGTCGTGCTGGGCGGGAGCGGGGGCGTGTTCACGGCCGGCAACGACCTCGGCGACTTCGTGCAGGCGCCGCCGACCGACCCGGACAGCCCCGTCTTCCGCTTCCTCTCGGCCGCCGTCGGGTTCCCGAAGCCGCTCGTCGCCGCCGTCGAGGGGCCGGCCATCGGGATCGGGACGACGATCCTGCTCCACTGCGACCTCGCCTACGCCGCGCCCGACGCCCTCTTCAAAATGCCCTTCGTGGACCTCGGGCTGGTGCCCGAGGCGGCCTCCAGCCTGCTCCTCCCCCGACTGGCGGGGCCGGCGCGCGCGGCCGAGCTGTTGATGTTCGGCGAGGCGTTCTCGGCCGAGACGGCCCGCGAGATCGGACTCGTCAACGCCGTGGTGGACGGCGACGTGACGGCGCACGCGCTGGGCCGGGCGCGGACGCTGGCCCAGAAGCCGCCCGCCGCGCTCCGCCAGACGAAGGCGCTCCTGCGCCGAGCCACCGCCGACGCCGTCGGCGACACGCTCGCGCACGAGGGGCGGCTGTTCGTGGAGCGCCTCGCCTCGCCCGAGGCGCAGGAGGCGTTCACGGCCTTTTTCGAGAAGCGCCCGCCGGACTTCTCGCGCTTCGATTGAGGGGGCGAGTGGAACGCCAGCGGCTCGGGCCGGCGCTGGAAGGCCGACACGTCCCACCCGCTCGATTCGTCACTCTAGAGGCCAGACGGCGCCCTGCGTGCGGCCGTGGCCCGTCTCGTCGTCGAAGCGGCGGTGGGCGGCCTCGACCTCGGCCTGGAGTTGGTCCACGCGGCGTCGGCCCTCGGCGTCGGCCTCGGCGCAGGTGGACCGGCGGAGGCCCTGAACGGCTCGGTACAGCTCGTCGGCGCCTCGGACGGCGATCCGCCGATGCTCGTTTTCGTGGCGCACGAGGGCACGACGGAACTGCCGCCAGTCGCGCGCGAGTGCGGGGTCAGGGTCGCGGGGGGCCTCCCACTCCGGGAGCGTGACCGTCAGGTCCAGGAGGACGCGCGCAGCGCGCAGTTCGCACGCCCCGTCGCTCTCGACGGTCCGAAAGTGGAGGTCCATTTCCGCCTCCGTCAGGCCGAAGAACGCGTCGTTGCCGACCCGAGGGCCGGCGCTCAGGAGCGAGCCCAGGATCTCGCCCGCCGTGCCTCCGCCCACCGCGTAGGCCCGCGTGTGGAACCGCGTCTGGACCGGACGCTCGGCCTCTTCGGAGGCGACCTCACGCTCGACCGCGTTCGCAGGCGGTGTGTCCATCGCCATCGCCGTGCGGTGGACCGCATCGGCGGGCGCGGGGTTGGCCCAGGACACGTGCGTGAGGGCGAGGTACGCACTGGCGCTCACGAGCGACAGCACGATGACGACGAGCAGGGGGCGCATAGATGAGGGGGACCTCTCCCCTATCGGCCACCGCACGTGGGCCTTGAGCACCCCGTCCGGTCCGGCGTCAGCCTACGCCACCGCCGACGCCGCCTCCGGCTCGTACCCGAGCACCGGACCGAGCCAGCGCTCGACCTCGGCCACGGACAGGTTCTTCCGCGCGGCGTAGTCCTCGATCTGGTCGCGCCCGAGCGGGCCGAGGTTGAAGTAGGCGGCCTCGGGGTGGGCGAGGTAGAGGCCGCAGACCGTGGCCGGCGGCGTCATGGCGAGGTGCTCGGTGAGCCCGGCGCCGGTGTGGCGCGGCGCATCGAGCAGGTCGAACAGCGTCGTCTTCTCGGTGTGGTCCGGCTGGGCCGGGTAGCCCGGCGCCGGACGGATGCCCCGGTACCGCTCGCGGACGAGGTCGTCGTGGTCCAGGTCCTCGTCGGGCGCGTAGCCCCAGGCCTCGCGGCGGACGTGGGCGTGCAGGCGCTCGGCGAACGCCTCCGCCAGCCGGTCGGCGAGGGACTGGACGAGGATGGCGCGGTAGTCGTCGTTTGCGGCGCGGGCCTCGGCCGCCAGCGCCTCGGCGCCGTGGATCGTGACCACGAACGCGCCGAGGTGGTCGGGGCCGGCCTCGGCCGGGGCCACGTAGTCGGCGAGGGCGCGGTTGGGCTTGCCCGGCGTCTTGTGGGTCTGCTGGCGGAGCGTGTGGAGCGTGACGGGCTGGCCGTCCACGTCGAGCAGGATGTCGTCGCCCCTGGCGGTCGCCGGGAACAGTCCAAACACGCCGCGCGGCTGGAGCAGGTCGTCCGCCTCGATCTCGTCCAGGAGCGCCTGGGCGTCGTCGTAGAGGCGGCGCGCGACCTCGCCCTTCTCCGGGTCGTCGAGGATCTGGGGGAACGAGGCGCCGCGCATCTCCCACGCGATGAAGAACGGCCCCCAGTCGATGAACGGCCGGAGGTCGGCGACGGCCGGCGCGTCGGGGACCACGCCGAGCTGGCGGGGCGATGGCCGGTCGATCTCGGACCAGTCGAACGTGTGCGCGTTGGCGCGGGCCTCCGCCAGCGGGAGGATCGTCTGGGTCCGCTGGCGGGCGGCGTAGCGCTCGCGGACGGCCTCGTAGTCGGCGGCCACCTCGTCCACGAACCGCTGGCGGCGCTCGGCCGACGTGAGCGCGGCGACGGCCGGGACGCTCTTCGAGGCGTCGAGGACGTGGACGGCCGGGCCGCTGTAGTGCGGGGCCACCTTCACGGCCGTGTGGAGCTTCGAGGTGGTCGCGCCGCCGATGAGGAGCGGGAGCTTGAGGCCGGCCCGCTCCATCTCCTTCGCCACGGCCACCATCTCGTCCAGCGACGGCGTGATGAGCCCGCTGAGCCCGATGGCGTCGACGGCGTTCTCGCGCGCCGCCTCCAGGATCCGTTGCGACGGGACCATCACGCCCAGGTCGATCACGTCGTAGCCGTTGCAGCCGAGGACCACGCCGACGATGTTCTTGCCGATGTCGTGGACGTCGCCCTTGACCGTCGCCATGAGGATCTTGGTGCGGGACTGGACCTCGCCGCCGGCGGCCTGCTCGGCCTCGATGTAGGGCGTGAGGACGGCGACGGCCTTCTTCATCACGCGCGCCGACTTGACGACCTGCGGCAGGAACATCTGCCCCGACCCGAACAGGTCGCCGACGCGGTTCATGCCGGCCATGAGCGGCCCTTCGATCACGTCGAGCGGGCGCGGGTATTTTTGCCGCGCCTCCTCGGTGTCGGCCTCGACGTGCTCGGTGATGCCCTTGACGAGCGCGTGGGCCAGCCGCTCCTCGACCGTGCCCTCGCGCCACGCCGCCGCCTTCGCCTCCTGCGCCGCGTCCGGCTGGCGGTAGCCCTCCGCCAGCGCGACGAGCCGCTCGGTGGCGTCGTCGCGGCGATCAAAAAGAACGTCCTCGACGGCTTCTTTGAGGTCGGGGTCGAGGTCGTCGTAGACCGCCAGCTGGCCCGCGTTGACGATCCCCATGTCCATCCCGGCCCGGACGGCGTGGTACAGGAACGCCGAGTGCATCGCCTCGCGGACCGGCTCGTTGCCACGGAACGAGAACGAGAGGTTCGAGACGCCGCCGGAGACGCGCGCGTGCGGGAGGTGCCCTTTGATCCAGCGCGTCGCCTCCAGGAAGTCGATGGCGTAGCGGCGGTGCTCCTCCAGGCCGGTCGCCACGGCGAAGATGTTGGGGTCGAAGACGACGTCCTCGGGCGGCACGCCGACTTCGTCGACGAGGATCCGGTAGGCCCGCTCGCAGACCTGGATGCGCCGCTCGAAGGTGTCGGCCTGGCCGTCCTCGTCGAACGCCATCACGATCACGGCGGCGCCGTAGTCGCGGGCGCGCTCGGCCTGCTGGCGGAAGCTGTCCTCCCCCTCCTTCATCGAGATCGAGTTGACGACCGGCTTGCCCGGCACGCACCGGAGCCCGGCCTCGATCACGTCCCACTTGGACGAGTCCACCACGACCGGGACGCGGGCGATCTCGGGCTCGGCCATCGCCAGCAGCAGGAACCGCTCCATCGCGGCGGCGCTGTCGAGGAGCCCCTCGTCCATGTTCACGTCGATCATCTGGGCGCCGGCCTCGACCTGCTGGCGGGCCACGCTCAGGGCCTCGTCGAAGTCGCCCTCTTTGATCAGCCGCTCGAACCGCTTCGAGCCCGTCACGTTCGTCCGCTCGCCGACGTTGACGAAGTTGGTCTCAGGGCGGATCGTGAGGGTTTCGAGCCCGGCGGCGCGGAACGTCCGTGTCGGCGTGGCCGGCACGCGCGGCACGACGCCCTCGACGGCCTCGGCGATGGCGCGGATGTGCTCGGGCGTGGTCCCGCAGCAGCCGCCGACGAGGTTGAGGAGGCCGTCCTCGGCGTAGCCGCGCGCCTGCTCGGCCATGAAGGCCGGGCCCTCGTCGTAGCCGCCCAGCTCGTTCGGCAGGCCGGCGTTGGGATAGAGGCTGGTGTAGACCGGGGCGACGCCCGCCAACTCCTCGATGAACGGCCGCATCTGGGCCGAGCCGAGCGCGCAGTTGAGCCCGACGCTCAGCAGGTTCGGCGCGTGGGCGAGCGACACGTAGAACGCCTCGACGGTCTGCCCGACGAGCGTCCGCCCGCTCTGGTCCACGACGGTGCCGGAGAGCATGACGGGCGGGAGTGCGCCCCCTGCGCGACGGTGCTCGCGGAGGGCGACGACGCACGCCTTGGCGTTGAGCGTGTCGAAGATGGTCTCGACCAGCAGGACGTCGGCCCCGCCGTCCACGAGGCCGCGGATCTGCTCGGCGTAGGCGCTCTTGACCTGGTCGAACGTGACGGCGCGCGCGCCGGGGTCCTCGACGTCGGGCGAGAGCGAGAGCGTCCGGTTCATCGGCCCGATGCTGCCGGCCACGAACCGGGGCTTCCCGTCCGTGCTCGCGTCCTCGGCCGCCGCTTTCGCCAGCCGGGCGGCGGCCACGTTGATCTCGTAGGCGAGGCCGCCCATCTCATAGTCCGCCAAGGAGATGGCCTGGGCGTTGAACGTGTTCGTCGTCACCACGTCGGCGCCGGCGTCGAGGTAGGCCGCGTGGATCTCGCGGACGGCGTCGGGCTGGGTGAGGACGAGGAGGTCGTTGGCCCCGGCCAGCGACGTGGGCCAGTCGGCGAAGCGCTCGCCCCGGACGTCGGCCTCGGTGATGCCGCGCGCCTGGATCATGGTCCCCATCGCCCCGTCGAGGACGAGGATGCGGCGGTCGAGGATCGGGCGGAGCGTGTCGAGGGTCGGCATGGCGGTGTGCGAGGGCGGGCGCAAGCTAGAGGCTCCGCGCGTCGCCGCTGGCGGTGGCCGTCGCCAGCGGGACGGCAGCGAGGGCGGGGGTTGCCACGGTCCCGAACCGGCCGGTCGCTACCCCAGCGTCGAGCGCTCCTCGCTGGTCGGGCGCGAGCCGTCGATCTCTTCGTCGGGTGGGGCCTGGCCGTCGCCGCCCGCTGGGACCTCGGACGCCCGCGTCCCCTCGCCCGGTCTCTCCTCGGCTTGGTCCGGGTACTTCACGCGGAAGTGGTAGATGCCGCAGAGCAGGTTGAGGAACGTCTCCTTGATGCGTGCGAGGTCCGAGAAGGTCAGCGAGGACTGGTCGAGCTGCCCGTCCTCGATGCGCGACTCCACGATCCCGTCGATGAGCGACTCGAGACGGCGAGGCGTCGGCTTTTCGAGGCTCCGGCTGGCGGCCTCGACCGAGTCCGCCAGCATCACGATGGCCTGCTCGTTGGTCTGCGGCTTGGGGCCGGGGTAGCGGTAGTCGGCCTCGTCCACGCCCGAGCCGTCGGGCTCCAGCTCCTGGGCCTTGCGGTAGAAGAACTCGATGAGGCTGGTGCCGTGGTGGCTGCCGATAAAGTCGATCACGACCTGGGGGAGCGCCTGCTCCTTGCCCAGTTGGACGCCCTCCTTGACGTGGGCCGCGATCACGAGCGCGCTCATCGACGGCTTGAGCTTCTCGTGCGGGTTGTCGCCGGGCTGCTGGTTCTCGATGAAGTACTCCGGCTTGAGCATCTTCCCGATGTCGTGGTAGAGCGCGCCGACGCGGGTGCGGAGCGCGTTCGCACCGATGGCGTCGGCGGCGGCCTCGGCGAGGTTGGCCACCTGGAGCGAGTGGTTGAACGTGCCCGGCGCCCTCAGCGAGAGTTCCTTGAGGAGCGTCCGGTTGGTGTCCGAGAGCTCGAGCAGTGCCATGTCGGTGGTGACGGCGAACGCCTTCTCGATCCCCCACAAGAGCGGCGCCGCGAACAGGATCAGCGCGGCGTTGACCGTGACCGCGATCAGCTCCCACATCAGCCGCTCGGTGAAGGGGTCGGCCCGGAGCATGGCGTAGCCGAGGACGATGAGGGCGTAGGCCGCCAGCACCATCCCCGCCGAGGCCAGGATCTGGCTCCGGTTCTTCACGTCGCGCACCGAGAACACCGCCAGCACGCCGACGACGAGTGTGGCGAACGTGAACTGGAAGTCGTACCCGAAGATGAGCCCGCCGAGGGCCGCCAGCGTCATCGTGGCGAAGCTGCCCACCCGGCTGTCGAACACGATGGTGAGCAGGATCGAGACGAGGGCCACGGGCACCACGAACGCCGCGGCGCCCCGGAACGCCCCCGAGCCGACGGCCGCCCCCGCGCCCGCGAACGCCCCCGCGATGAGCAAGCCGACGAGCGCGAGCCCGAGCAGGAGGCACACCAGCACCAGCCGCCGCGTGTCGAAGAAGATGGCCGGGCGGAGGAGGTAGACGTAGAGGAAGAACAGGGCGAGCGCCGAGACCACGAGGAGCAGCCGCCCGGAGACGATCCGGGCCCACGAGACGCCGCCGCTCCGCTCCCGCTGCGCGAAGTCGAGCGAGCGGAGCTGCTCGAACCGCGCGGTCGTCACCTCGTCGCCCCGGCGGATCACCGTCTGGCCTTCGCGGACGCGCCCCTTCGTGGGCGAGACGGCGCGCATCGCCTCCTCCCGCTCGCGGGCCGTCGCCGCCGCCTGGTACCGGAGCGACGGCTCGAGGACGGCCTCGAACAGCACGCTCCCGATCTCGACCGTGTCCCGCGTTTCCGGGAACGCCGCGATCAGCGAGCGCCGCGCTTCGCGGAGCGCCTCGTCGCGGCCCAGCACGTCGTCGCGCGAGACCTCCTCCTCGGTGCGGACCCCGGGGTCGGAGTTGCGGACGAGGAGGGTCGGCGAGGGGACGGAGTCTTTGGGCACGTCCAGCACGCCCTGGCCCAGGGTCTCCCGCGCGATCTCGGCGGCCTCGCCGAGGAGCCGGTCGTCCAGCGGCGTCCCGTACGTCTGGGCGGTGGCCGTCTCGTAGGCCGAGCGGAGCAGGTACGCCCACTGGCGGTTGGTGAGGCCGAGGTTGAGGCGGCCCCGGAGCGTCTCGTAGCGGGCCGAGTCGCGGCGAGCGGCCGCCCGGAGGGCCGGGACGGCCTCGGGGTCGTCGCGCTCGGCGGCAGCCTGGAGGCGCTGCTGCCCGAGCTGCCACTGCGTGTAGGCCACGAACGTCGAGTCCAGGCGGGCGTCGAGCGAGTCGAGCTGGGCGAGCGTCTGGGAGGAGGCCTCGGTGTCCTCGGCGAAGATGGGGGGCATCGTCCGGCGCACCGAGTCGCGCCGGGCGTCGATGGCCGCCTCCGGAAGGCGAATCGAGAAGTCGAACGGGGCGATCACGTCGTCGCTCTTCCAGACGTCGCCGACGCGGGCCTCGCCGTCGTAGACCGTGACGCGCGGGAACGCCAGCATGGCGATCGCCGAGAGCACGGCGAGCAGCCCCACGCGCTCCCACCGGCCCCGCGTCGTCAGGCGCGGCCCCTCGTCGGCCGGCGTCCGGGCATCGGAGCGGAGGCCCGCGCGCCGGGAGTAGCGGCCCGTTTTGGGGGCGAGGCCGAGGCGGTCGAGGAGGGACATAGGCGGGTGTGGCAGAGGCTAGGACGCGCCCGGGGTGGCATCGGCTCCCTCAACGGGGGTGGCGAGCGGCGTCGTGTGGCGGAGCCCGAGCGCCCCGCCCAGCCCGACCGTGATCGCCGCCCCCACCACCGGGTACAGCGGCCACGCGACGGCCCGGAGCCCGAGCGCCTCGCGCGCCGCCGCCGTCGGCCGCCAGTCGGCCACCCAGGCGCCCTGGGTGGTGCTGTACCACAGGCCGAAGATCACGAACACCATCACGCCGATGGCGACGAGGAACGCGACCACGGCGTCGGCCTGCCGCGCGCGCCGGTTGACGAGCCCGAGCACGAAGGCGCCCAGGAGCCCGCCGTAGGTGAACCCGGCGATCCCGAGCCCCAGCTCCACGACGGGGTTGTTCATGCCGGTGAACAGCATGGCGAACCCGACGAACACGGCGGCCCAGACGAGCGTGAGCACGCGGCTGAGCGAGAGCGCGCGCTCCGGCGTCGGCCGCCAGCCCGACAAGCGCTCCAGCAGGTCCATCAGCGTCGAGCCGGCGAGGGCGTTGAGGCTGGACGAGAGCGTGCTCATGGCCGCCGCGATGATCCCGGCGAACAGGAGGCCCCGGAGGCCGGGCGGGATCTCGGCCAGGATGTAGCTGGGGAACAGCTCGTCGCCGCGCGTCAGGCCGAGCTCGGCGAGGGGCGCGCCGCCGTAGTGGACCCACAGCCCGAGCCCGACGGCCAGGAACAGGGCGAACTGGGCGGCCACGAACACGCCGCTCCAGACCATCGCCTTGCGGCCGTCCTCCAGCGAGCGGCACGCGAGCACGCGCTGCACGATGAGCTGGTCGGTCCCGTGCGAGGCCATCGCGAAGACGGTCCCGCCGCCGACGGCCACGAGGAACGCGTACGGGCTGGTGAGGAACACGCCGAGCCCCTCGCTCCACCCCCAGTCGACGAGTTGGAGCTTGCCGGCGTCCGCGGCCTCGGCGAGCGTGCCCGCCAGCGGGCCGCTGGCGAGGAGGACGAGCGCGAGCACGGCGCCGCCGACGTAGATCCCCATCTGCACCACGTCCATCCAGACCACCGCCTTCAGCCCGCCGACGTAGGTGTAGGCCGCCGTCACGACGCCGATCGCCAGGATCACGACCGGGTAGCCGACCTCCAGGCCGGCCGCCCGCGCGATCACCTGGATCGGGATGGCCGTCGCGAACAGCCGCACGCCGTCGGCTAGGAGCCGCGTGAGGAGGAACGTGACCGAGGCGAGGGCGCGCATCCCGTCGCCGAAGCGGTCGCCGAGGAAGGCGTAGGCCGTCTGCTGCTCGCCCCGGAAGTAGCGCGGGAGGAGCACCGCCGCCACCACCGTCCGGCCGAGGATGTAGCCGATGGTGAGCTGCAGGAACGTGAGCGAGCCGAGGTAGGCCACGGCCGGGACGCCGATCACCGTCAGCGTGCTCGTCTCGGTCGCCACGATGGAGAAGCAGACGGCCCACCACGGCAGGTCGCGGCCGCCGAGGAAGTAGTCCTGCGTCGTCCGCTGCGTGCCGCCGGCCCGGAGCCCGAAGGCCACCACGCCGACGGCGTAGACGATCAGGACGGCGACGTCGAGGGGCGTGAGCACGGGGCGCGGGGGACGGGCGAGGACGGCGGGCAGCTACAAGGTCGCCCACGACGGCCCGCGACGCGCCGGGGCCGCGCGGACGCGCTCGGTCACGAATCGCCGAACAGGTGGGCCTGCCCCGTGCCGCTGGCGGACTCGGCCGGCGCGGCGTCGAGGTCGGCCGCTCCCGGCTCCGCCTCCGCTCCCTCGGGGACGACGCCCGCCAGCAGGTCGAGCAGCGACGCCTCGTCGATCACCGGGACGCCCAGCTCGCGGGCCTTGTCCAGCTTCGATCCGGCCGCCTCGCCGGCCACCACGTAGTCGGTCTTTTTCGAGACGCTGCCCGTCACCTTGCCGCCGACCTCCTCGATCTGCGTCTTGGCCTGCGGGCGCGTGAGCGTCGGGAGCGTGCCGGTGAGGACGACCGTTTTGCCCGCGAGCGGCGCGTCGGCATCGGCGGCCCGTGCCACGCGCTCGTCCGGCAGCCGCTCCGTGTTGACGCCCAGGTCGCGGAGCCGCTGGACGGTCTGCCGGTTGGTCTCGTCGGCGAACCACTCGACCACGCTCTCGGCCACCACCGGCCCGACCCCGTCGATGGCCTCCAGCTCCTCGCCCGTCGCCGCCGCCAGCTCGGCCAGCGAGGCGTGGTGCGCCACGAGGTCGCGCGCGACCGTCTCGCCGACGTGCCGGATGCCGAGCCCGAACAGCAACCGCGAGAGCGGCCGGTGCTTCGATGCCTCGATCCCGGCCAGCAGGTTCTCGACCTTTCTCTCTTTGAACCCCTCCAGCGCCAGGAGGTCGTCCGCCGTGAGGGCGTAGAGGTCCGGGAGGTCGTCCACGAGGCCGGTCTCGACGAGGAGCGCGGCGATCTTTTTGCCCAGGCCGTCGACGTCGAGGGCGTTGCGGGCGGCGAAGTGCTCGACGGCGCGCTTGAGCTGGGCGGGGCAGCCGCCGTCGAGGTGGCGGAGGTCGGCCTCGCCCTCGGCGCGGGCGAGCGGGCGACCGCACTCGGGGCACGTCGTGGGCGGCTCGTAGACCACCTCGGTCCCGTCGCGCGCCTCCGTCACCGGCCCGACGACGGCCGGGATCACGTCGCCGGCCCGCTTGACGACCACGCGGTCGCCGATGCGGACGTCGCGCGCGAGGATGTAGTCGGTGTTGTGGAGCGTGGCCTTCGAGACCGTCACGCCGCCCACGTCGACGGGCTCCAGGAGCGCGAGCGGCTTGATGACGCCCGTCCGGCCGACGTTGTGCTCCACGTCGAGGAGGCGCGTGGTGGCCTCGCGGGCGGGGAACTTGAAGGCGACGGCCCAGCGCGGGGCCGTCGCCACCTGCCCGAGCACGTCCTGGTAGTCGAGCCGGTCCACCTTGACCACCACGCCGTCGATCTCGTAGTCGAGCGAGTCGCGCTTGTGCGCCCACGCCTCACAGAAGGCGACGACCTCGTCGATGGTCGCGAACCGCCGCCGCTCGGGGCTGACGGGGACGCCGAGGGCGGCGATCCAGTCGAGCACGCCGGCCTGCGTCTCGGGGAGCGCCTCGCCCTCGACCGGGCCGAGCCCGTAGGCCCAGAAGGCCAGGCCGCGCGCGGCCGTGACGGCCGGGTCGAGCTGGCGGAGGCTGCCGACGGCCCCGTTCCGAGGGTTGGCCAGCGTCTTCTCGCCGGCCTCCGCCAGCCGCTCGTTGAGCCGCTCGAACGTGGACCGCGCGAGGTAGACCTCGCCCCGGACCTCGGCCGACGCGGGTGGGTCGCCGTGGAGCCGGAGCGGCAGGCTCCGCACGGTGCGGACGTTGGCCGTGACGTCCTCGCCCACGCGTCCGTTGCCGCGCGTGGCGGCGCGCACGAGGAGGCCGTCGCGGTAGGTGAGCGCGAGGGCGAGCCCGTCGATCTTCAGCTCGGCGACGAGCGCGGGCGCCTCGCCCTCGGTGAGCACGCCGTCGAGCCCTTTCAGGACGCGGTCGTACCACGCGCGGAGGTCGTCGGCGTCGAAGGCGTTGCCGAGCGAGAGGAGCGGGACCGGGTGCTCGGCCTTCTCGAACCGGTCGATCGGCGTCCCGCCGACGCGGAGCGTGGGGGAGTCCGGCGTCTGGAGGTCGGGGAACCGTTCCTCCAGGGTGCGGAGCGCCCCGAACAGGCGGTCGTACTGGGTGTCGCCGACGAGGCTCTCTCCGTCGGTGTAGTAGGCCCGCGCGAGCGCGCGGACGGTCGGGCGGAGGTCGGCGGCGAGCGCCTCGGCCGTCTCGCGCGGGGCGGCGTCCGGGGGCTGGGCCTCGAGGCGGTCGAGCAGACCGAGCGCGGCGTCGACGGGGTTCATCGCGTCGGCGCTACTCGGTGGCGCCCGGCGCCGCTGGCAGTGGCCGTCGCCAGCGAGTCGAGGAACGGCTGCCCGTTGGCCCGGGTGATGCGGACGGCGCGCCCGTTGGGCGGCGAGAACCGCTGGCCCTGGATCTCGAACGTGGCCTCGTCGAAGGCGAGCGCGGGGCCGGCCTCGTTGCCCTCGCCCCAGAGCACGAGCGCCGAGTCGGCCTCGAAGGTCTGCGAGGCGCCCTGGTCGATCCAGTGGGGCGTGCGCTCCTCGGCGTCCTGGCTCACGCGGAACCACTGGAGGCCGTCGCCGCCGGCCGTGACGGTGACGGCGATGGGGACCTGGAGCTGCGGCCCGCCGCCCGCGGCGCCCGTGCCGACGCCGGACGAGTCGATCTCGGCCTGCTGGCCGTCGCCGACCGTCACGGTCTCCGGGGCGTCCTCGTCTTCCGGCGAGTCGCCGTCGAAGACGAGGAACCAGAGGGCCGCCCCGAGGGCGACGACGAGGAGCCCGAACAGGCCGAGGATGGTCCCCCAGTTCTTGTCGAACGACCGGCGCGCGCCGGCCACGGCAGGCTTGGCCACACGCGTGCGCGCCTCGGGGGCGGGCGAGGCAGGGCGCTCGGCGGCCTGCTGGGCCTGTGCCGTCGCCAGCGCCTGGACCGCTGGCGGCGCAGACGAGCGGGGCGGGGCCTCACGGGCGGTTTCGGCCGGCGGAGTCGCGCCGGTCGCGCCCTCCCGTGTGTCGGCGTTGGGCGCAGGATCCCGAGCGTCGGGCGCCCTCGGAGGCGTCTCGGCGGGCGGCGGCGAGCCGGAGTCGAAGTCGGGCGCCAGCTCGCCGCGATAGCCACCGCTCCTGTGGGCCTCGTAGGCCGCGACCACCTTCCCGGATGGCACGCCGACGGCCTTCGCGTACGACCGGAGAAAGGCCTTGAGATAGACCTCGTTGTACGACGAGTCGCCCACGAGGTCGCCCTCCTCGAACCGCCGGAGCACGTCGACGGGGATGCGGGTCTGCTGCTGGATCTCGTCGAGCGCTAGGCCTCGGCGTTCTCGGACGGCGCGGAGGTCGGCTTCGAAGGTGGAACCGGAGGGCACGGGCGCGGGGGTGGGGGCTGAAAAGGTAGCGACGGGACCCGCCCTCCACGGTCCCCTTCCTACCCGAGTTCCAACGCAAACGCCGCCCGGCCCCTGCGGCGGGACCGGGCGGCGGTGTCGGGTAGGCGGGATTTGAACCCACGACCCCCAAGCCCCCAGCTTGGTGCGCTACCTGGCTGCGCCACTACCCGAGAAGACCGCGCGGCGTACCGCGCGGGGAGGCCCAACATAGCCGGCGCCTCAGAGGCGCTGCAACACGTCCGACAAAAACGCACGGAGCTCCACGAGCGTCTCGCGCGGGATGGAGGCGTCCGGCTCGGGGCCCGAGCCGCCCCCGTCGAGCACCTGCCGGGCGCCCTCGATGGTGTACTTCTCCTCTTTGAGGAGGTGCTGAATCCGCTCCAGGACCTCGATGTCGCGCTCGGTGTAGGCCCGGTTGCCAGCCCGGTTCTTCTTGGGCCGGAGCTGCTCGAACTCGGTCTCCCAGTAGCGCAGCACGTGGGGCTTCTGCCCGACGCGCTCGCTGACCTCGCGGATGGAGTAGTAGAGCTTGCGGATGCCGGAGGTGCTCATGGTGCAGATTGCGTGCGGACGGCGGCGCGCGGCAACGTGCGGGGTCGGGCCAGGTACGGGGGCGACGCCCCCTCCTCCTTATGACTCGCGCTCCGCTCCGCTCCGAACTCGGCCTCGTCTTCGTCGTCCTGGTCTGGGGGCTGAACTTTGCGATCATTAAAGTACCACTGGAGGTCGCTCCGCCCTTCGCGGTCAACCTGCTCCGGTTCATCGTGTCGCTGGCAGTTCTCGGGGGGCTCCATCTGGCTCAGTCGAAGCGGCGCGGGCTCTCCCCCCTCTCGACGTTCCGCGTCGGCGGCTGGTCGGTGGTCGGGCTCGGGCTTCTCGGGATCGCGGTCTACCAGGTCGGCTTCATCGTCGGCGTGAGCCGGGTGACGGCGGGGATGGCCGCGCTCCTCATCGCCGCCAGCCCGCTGTGGACGGCCGTGACGGGCCACTTTTTGCACATCGACCGCCTCGACGCGCGGGGCTGGCTGGGGCTGGCGATCAGCCTGGCCGGGGTCGGGCTGGTGGTGCTCGGGGCGCCGGGCGGCTCGCTCGGCGGCGACCCGCTGGGCGTGGCGCTCATGCTCGGGGCCTCGCTGGCGTGGGGCGTCTACACGGCGCTCGCGCGTCCGCTCCTCGATCGCGGCGCGTCGCCGGTCGGGCTCACGTTCTGGGGCGTCGTCGTCTCGTTCCCCGCCCTGCTGGCGATGGGGCTGCCCGCGATGGGCCACCTGGCATGGGAACGGTTCGGCCTCGCGTTCTGGGCCGCCGTCGTCTTCTCCGGCGGCCTCTCGACGGGCCTCGCCTACGGCATCTGGAACGCCTCGGTGCGGGCCGTCGGGCCGTCGCGGACGGCGATGTTCTCGAACATGGTGCCGGTGGTCGGCGTGGCGGCCGGGATCGCGGTGCTCGGCGAGCCGCTCGTCCCGCTCCAGGTGGCGGGCGGCCTGCTCGTGATCGCGGGCGTCCTGGCGGTCCGCCGGCGACGTGCGCGGCCCATGCCTCAACCCTGAAGACGCGCGCCGCGGTTCAGGGTTGGAGCGGGGCGCCCGGCGCTCCGATCACCCCGCGCCCGACGTACATCAGCACGAAGATCACGATCCACACGAGGTTGCCGACGCCGAGCCCTGCCGCCAGCCGCTTCCGACCGGCCTCGGCCTCCGGCGTCCCCGCCCCGTTCACGAGCTTGTTCCAGCCCGTCCGAATCAGGAGGAAGTGGACGAGGACGAGGACGAGGCCCAGCGTCAGCGACGTGTGGTAGGCCCAGTGGTTGTACTGCTCCACGAAGCCGAGCTGCCGCCCGAGCAGCCAGTTGGCGACGGCGAACACGTAGAACAAGACCACCGACCCGCTCATGGCGGTCATCACGCGGCTCCCTTCGGCCTCCCCCGGCCGCATGGCGCTCCGGGCGAGCGACGGGACCGCCGCCGCCATCCCGAACCAGGCAGCCGCGAACAGGACGTGGAGGGCGATCGTGAGCGTGTGGAGGAGCGGCATCGGCGCAGCGGGGAGGTGTCCGGTGCCCTACGCCTCCCCCGCGCTTACGATCCGCTCACCACGGCGTCCACCTCGACTTCGACGAGCAGGTCCGGCCGGATGAGCCGCCGGACCTCGACCATCGTCGCCGCCGGACGGGCCGCCCCGAACGTCTCACGGTGCGCGCGCCCCACGGCCTCGTGGTCCCGCTCGATGTCGACGACGTACATCCGCGTTCGGACCACCTCGTCCACGCCGGCGCCGAGCGCCGCCAGCGCGTGGACGGCCTTCCGCATCGCGTAGCGCGCCTGCTCATACGCGCCCTCCCCCACCGCCTGCCCGGCGTCGTCGACGGCGGTCGTTCCGGACACCGCGACGACGCGGCCCGCGCGCACGGCCCGGCTGTAGCCGACGGCGTCCTCCCAGGGCGCCCCGCTCGCGTGGTGCTGGCGGTCCATCAGAGAGAGATCACGAGGTGGAGCGGCACGACGGTCGCGGCGGCCTCCTCGTCGTCGTCGAACACGCGGGGCGTGAGGAGGTAGACGGCGAACGCGGTCCCCGCGCCGATCCCCGCGCCGATCAGCACGTCGCTCGGGTAGTGGACGCCGTGCCACACGCGCGCCGTGCCCATCAGCGTGGCCCATGTGATGGACGGCGCCACGACGTACCACTCGCGGTACGACAGGCTCAGCGACGTGGCGACGGCGAACGCGGACGAGGTGTGGCCCGAGGGGAACGAGTAGGCGTCGAACACGTCGTCGCGCTGGTGGGCCCGGTCGCGGGCGTCGATGTCGCTCAGGGCGGCGTACGGCCGGGGGCGCCGGATCAGCCGCTTGAGGAGGTACGTGGTGCCCAGCGTGCCGGCCTGCGTCAGCGTCAGCTCCAGGGCCGGCTGCGCGTCGGCGCCGGCCGCCAGCGTGCCGATCCACAAGGCCGGCGAGGCGCCCCAGTAAACCGGGTACGCCGAGGCGTTCACGCCTCGCATCGTCCACTCGAACGGGACGGCCTCGATGTCGTAGACCGTCCGCAACAGCCGGACGTCGAGGGGCTCCGTCTCCGGCGGGAGGGTCGTGTCGCGGGGGGCGTCCTGGGCCGAGACGGCAGCGGAGGCCGCGAGCAGGAGCGTGGCGGCGAGGCAGCGAGGCGTCATGCCCGAAGCTACCGAACGGGCGACGCCGCCCAGGGTGGCCCTGGGCGGCGTCGCGGGGCGGGCGGCTCGTGCCGCCCGCAGGACGGGCGCTACGCCTCGACCAGCTCGTCCTCTTCCACCTCTCCGTCGTCTGAGGCGGCGGCGGCGGGGACCATCCCCAGCGCCTCCTTGACCGCCTGCTTGACCTCCTCGCGTCGGTCCTCGTTGTCGATGAGCCACTGCTTGGCGGCGTCGCGGCCCTGGCCGATGTTGTCGCCGCCGTACGAGTACCACGAGCCCGACTTCTGGACGATGTCGTGCTCCAGCCCGAGGTCGATCAGCTCGCCCAGCGACGAGATCCCCTCGCCGTAGATGATGTCGAACTCGGCCTGGCGGAACGGGGGCGCCACCTTGTTCTTGACCACCTTCACACGGGTCCGGTTGCCCGTCACCTCCTGGCCGTCCTTGATGGCGCCGATGCGGCGGATGTCCATGCGGACCGAGGCGTAGAACTTGAGCGCGCGTCCGCCGGCCGTGGTCTCGGGCGACCCGAACATGACGCCGATCTTCATCCGGATCTGGTTGATGAAGATGAGGATGGTGTTGGTCCGCTTGATGGTGCCGGTGATCTTGCGGAGCGCCTGGCTCATGAGCCGGGCCTGGATGCCGACGTGGCTGGCGCCCATCTCGCCCTCGATCTCGGCCTTCGGCACGAGCGCCGCCACCGAGTCGATCACGACGACGCCGATGGCACCGGAGCGGACGAGCATGTCGCAGATCTCGAGCGCCTGCTCGCCGGTGTCCGGCTGGGACATGAGCAGCTCGTCCGTGTTGACGCCGAGCTTCTGCGCGTAGGCCGGGTCGAAGGCGTGCTCGGCGTCGATGAAGGCGCACTGGTCGCCCATCTTCTGCGCCTCGGCGATGATCTGGGTCGCCAGCGTCGTCTTGCCGGACGACTCGGGGCCGTAGATCTCGATGATCCGGCCGCGCGGGACGCCGCCGATGCCGAGGGCGTGGTCGAGCGTGAGCGAGCCGGTCGAGACGGCGTCCATCTCGACGGGCGGCGCGTCGCCCATCTTCATCACGGCGCCTTTGCCGAACTGCTTGTCGATCTGCTTCATCGCCAGATCGAGCGCCTTGGCCTTGGCAGCGGCGTCGACGGGCGGTGCGGAGGGGGTGGATTTTGCCATGAGGGCAGGCTCTTCGGAGAGCGGGCTTTGGAATGTGTGGAGGACCGTGGGAGGGTCCCTCGCGGCACGAGGAATGGAGCCGGGAAAACGGACGATACGCGGGGCCGGGTGACATCGCTACGTCACGGCGAGCCCACGCGGGTAGAACGTCGGCGCGGATTCTCCTAACCCGCACGTCCCGGAAAAGTTGAGGCCGAACCGAGCAGGATGTCACGGATGTCACGTCCGCTCGCCGCACCGCTCCACGGGCGGGACCGGCTCACCCTGCCGCCCCCTCCCGCAGCAACTGGCGACGGACGAGGTCGAGCGCGGCCGTGGTCGAGAGGCCCACGTTGACCTCGCGGTCCGCCGTGAACCGGAGGCCGACGGCGCGCGTGGTCTGGCCGTCGGCGTAGCCGATCCAGACCGTCCCGACGGGCTTCTCGGGCGTCCCGCCGGTGGGGCCGGCGATGCCGGTCGTCGCGAGGCCGATGTGGGCGCCGAGGTGGTACCGCACGCCCTCGGCCATCTCGCAGGCGACGGCCTCGCTCACGGCGCCGTGCGCCGCCAGCGCCTCGGACGTGACGCCGAGCAGCCGCTCCTTCACCACGTTGTCGTAGGCCACCACGGCGCCCCGGAACACACGGCTCGCGCCGGGCACGGACGTGACGCGCGCGGCGACGGCCCCCCCCGTGCAGCTCTCGGCCGTCGCCAGCGTCAGGCCCCGCTCGGCCAGCATCTCGTTGACGACGGCCTCCAGCGTCGTCCGGCCCTCGCCGAACACGAGGTTGCCGAGCGCGTCGCGGATCGCGTCGGTCGCCCGGTCCACCGACGCCTGTGCCGCGCCCTGATCCGGCCCGCGCGCCGTCACGCGGAGGCGGACGGTCCCGAGGCTGGGGAGGTAGGCGAGCGTGAGGCCGTCGGTGAGGGCCTCCGAGAGGTCGCCGAGCGTCGTGGCGAGGTCGCTCTCGCCGCGCCCGACCGTCAGGAGGGTGCGGCTGAGGACGACGCCGTCCTGGCGGTCGCGGAGGCGCGGGAGCACGTGGGCCTCGGTGATGGCCTCCATCTCGTACGGCACGCCCGGCATCACGACGACGACCTGGCCGAACGCACCGACCCGCCGCTCGCCCCACAAGCCCGGCGCCGTCCCTTTCGGGTTGGCGAGCACCTCGAAGCCGGCCGGCACCTCGGCCATCACGCGCACGAGCGGCGGCACGGCACGGCCCCGACTCCGGTAGCGCTCCTCGATCCGCTCCAGGATGTCTGGGTGGAACTCGAGGTCCCGGCCGAACGCCTGCGCGACGGCTTCTCTCGTGACGTCGTCGTGGGTCGGGCCGAGGCCGCCGGTGACGACGACGACGCGGGCGCCGTCGGCCGTGGCGCGGTCGATGGCCGCGGCGATCTCGGCCACGTCGTCCCCGACGGTCTCGCTCCGCCGGACGTCCACGCCGACGCTCGACAGCCGGTCGCCCAGCCACGCCGCGTTCGTGTTCGCGATCTGGCCGAGCAGGATCTCGTCGCCGACGGTGAGCAGGTGTCCAGTCACGGGGAAGTGAGAAATGGGAACGGGGGAGTGGGACTCGGCGCCGGGCAGCGTGGTTGCCGACGGCGGGTGCTCCCCGCTATCCCCTCTCCCGTTCCCTCGCCGCGCTCCACCCTGCCGGATCGCGCCGCCAGCCGTCGAGCACGCCCCAGGCGTCCCCCCCGAGGGCGCCCGTCTGCTGGGCGGCCCGCGCGAGCGCCTCGAAGTCGGTGAGCGTGTAGAGCGGGAGGCCCGCGTCCGCGAAGGCCGCGTCGGCCTCGGGGAAACCGTAGGTGAAGACCGCCAGCGCGGCGACGGGGACGGCGCCCTGCTGGCGGAGCGCCTCGGCCGCGCTCAGCACCGAGCCGCCCGTCGAGACAAGGTCCTCCACCACGACCACGCGCTGCCCGGCCTCGACGTGCCCTTCGATCCGGTTTTCCTTGCCGTGCCCCTTCGCCGAGGCGCGGACGTACGAGAACGGCAGACCGAGGCGGTCGGCCAGGAGCGCCCCGTGCGCAATCCCGGCCGTCGCCGTCCCCGAGACGGCCTCGACGCCGCCGACCTCGGCCGCCAGCGTGGCGAACCCGTCGGCGATCCGGCTCCGGACGTCGGGGTGCGAGAGCGTCAGCCGGTTGTCGGTGTAGACGGGCGAGAGCCGGCCGCTGGCCCACGTAAACGGGGCGTCGGGGCGGAGAGCGACGGCCCCGACGCGGAGCAGGTCCCGGGCGAGCGTGTCGGAGAGGGTCATAGAGAAAGCGGTTCTCCCCGGCGGGCTGGCGGGCGAGACGTGCAGCCCCTCACCCTCGGGGTGAGGGGTCTTCGAGGAAGGCGTCAGAGTGGACTCAGCCACACGCCTCACACCGGCGTCGCGGGTGAGGCGCGGAAGTAGAGGACCCCCGTGTACACCGTCACCACCGCCGTGACGACGAGGAACACGAGCGGGGCGGGCGAGGCGAGCGCCGCGTAGAGAAAAGCGCCGAGGGCGCCGAGGGCGCCGCCGAGCTGGCGGGCGTGGGTGCCGGCCAGGAACACGAAGGCCGTGATGAGGAACGTGAGCTGCCACGCCGTCTTCCACTTGGCCGCCGTCGAGGTGCGGAGCGGACGGCCCTGCTTTTCGTAGACGGACCGGAGCACGGTCACGGCCACGTCGCGGAGGGCGATGGCGCCGATGGCGAGCCACGGGAGCCACGCCCCCGCCGGCGCCTCCAGTCCTCGGCCGATGGGCTCCAGGAAGGGGACGAGGAAAAAGGCCCCGAGCACGAGCACCTTGTCCGCCAGCGGGTCGAGAAACTGGCCGAGCCGCGAGCCGACGCCGTACTTCCGCGCGAGCCGCCCGTCGAGCCAGTCGGTGATGGCCGCCAGGATGAAGAGGGCGGCGCCGGTCAGCTGGCCCCAGAACGTCCCCGTCCACAAGAGGTAGAGGCACACCGGGGCCGCGACGATGCGGCCGACGGTGAGGGCGTTCGGGACGTGCTTCATCGCGGGCGGAGCCCGTAGGGAGTGGGGCTGCCAAGATACCGTGCCGCCCCCTCCCGATCCGCCAGGGGTGCAGCCGCGCCGGAGCGCAGGCGGGGCCTGCCTGCCATAACGGCAATCCAAACCGCGTGGCACGCCCCTTGACTTTGGACTCGCAAACCCCACCGGGCTGACGCGCCGGCAGGGCTCGGCGCGCGAGGCCCCGGCCGGATCTTCCCCGTCCGGGCGCGCGTTGCTCCTCTCCCACTCCGGGACCGGCCCCGCGTCGCCCCTCTGATTCTCTAACAGACTCTCTTCCAACTCCCGACATGGGCAAGATCATCGGCATCGACCTCGGCACGACCAACTCCGTCGTCGCCGTCATGGAGGGCAACGAGCCCGTCGTCGTCCCGAACGCCGAGGGCGGCCGGACGACCCCGTCCGTCGTCGCCTTCAAGAAGGACGGCGAGCGGCTCGTCGGCGCCCCCGCCAAGCGCCAGGCCATCACGAACCCCCAGAACACCATCTTCTCGGCCAAGCGGTTCATGGGCCGCCAGTTCGACGAGGTCTCCGAGGAGATGAAGACGGTCCCCTACACCGTCGCCAAGGGCGACGGCGGCGTGGCCCGCATCGAGGTCGAGGCCGGCGCCGACACCAAGCTGTACACGCCGCAGGAGATCTCGGCCATGATCCTCGGCAAGCTCAAGCAGACCGCCGAGGACTACCTCGGCGAGCGCGTGACCGAGGCCGTCATCACGGTCCCGGCCTACTTCAACGACGCCCAGCGGAAGGCGACCAAGGAGGCCGGCCAGATCGCCGGCCTGGAGGTCAAGCGCATCCTGAACGAGCCGACGGCCGCCGCGCTGGCGTACGGCCTCGACAAGACCAAGGACGACGAGGTGATCGCCGTCTACGACCTCGGCGGCGGCACCTACGACATCTCCATCCTGGAACTGGGCGACGGCGTCTTCGAGGTCAAGTCCACCAACGGCGACACGCACCTCGGCGGCGACGACTTCGACCAGCGCCTCATCGACTACATCGCCGACGAGTTCAAGACGCAGGAGGGGATCGACCTCCGCACGGACCCGATGGCGCTCCAGCGGCTCAAGGAGGCCGCCGAGAAGGCCAAGATCGAGCTCTCGGCCAGCGCCGCGACGACGATCAACCTCCCGTTCATCACGGCCACGCAGGAGGGACCGAAGCACCTCACGATGGAGCTGACGCGCTCGAAGTTCGAGCAGCTCGTCGACGACCTCATCACGCGGACGATCCCCCCGATGGAGAAGGCGCTCAAAGACGCCGGGCTCTCGAAGGACCAGGTCGACGAGGTGATCCTCGTGGGCGGCTCGACGCGCATCCCGAAGGTCCAGGAGATCGTCAAGGACTTTTTCGGCAAGGCCCCGAACAAGTCGGTCAACCCGGACGAGGTCGTCGCCATCGGCGCGGCCATCCAGGGCGGCGTCCTCTCGGGCGACGTCACCGACGTGCTGCTCCTCGACGTGACCCCGCTCAACCTCGGCATCGAGACGCTGGGGTCGGTGATGACCACCCTCATCCCGGCCAACACCACGATCCCGACGCGGAAGTCCGAGACGTTCTCGACCGCCAGCGACAACCAGCCCAGCGTGGAGATCCACGTGCTCCAAGGCGACCGCGCGATGGCCGTCGACAACCGGACCATCGGGCGGTTCCACCTCGACGGCATCCCGCCGGCCCCGCGCGGCGTCCCGCAGGTCGAGGTCACGTTCGACATCGACGCCGACGGCATCCTCTCGGTCTCGGCCAAGGACAAGGCGACCGGCAAGGAGCAGTCGATCCGGATCGAGGCGTCGTCGGGCCTCTCGGAGCAGGAGATCGAGGCCATGCGCAAGGCGGCCCGCGAGCACGCCTCGGAGGACCAGAAGCGGAAGGAGTCCGTCGACAAGCTGAACCAGGCCGACAGCCTCATCTTCTCGACCGAGAAGAACCTGGCCGACTACGGCGACAAGATCCCGGCCGAGAAGAGAGCCGCCATCGACGCCGGCCTGGAGCGGCTCAAGGAGGTCCACAAGGGCCAGGACCTCGACCAGGTCGACTCGGCGATGGAGCAGCTCAATACGGCGTGGAGCGCCGCGAGCGAGGACCTCTACCGCGCTCAGCAGGCCGAGGCCGAGGCCGGGGGCGCCCAGGCTGCCGCCGAGGCCCAGGCCAATGGCGCCCCGCCGCCGCCCTCCGGCGACGGCGCCGAGGAGGCCGACTTCGAGGTCGTGGACGAGGGCGACGCGCAGAGCTAAGTCCTCTCCCCTTCCCAACTGGCGATCTCCGTCGCCAGTCGCGCCCCGGTGGCTTCGGCCGCCGGGGCGCTTTTTGTTCGTGCGCCCCGCGCGTCGTGCCGGAACGGCAGGCGACGGACCGGGTACCCCTCGCCCTTCCCGCTCTCGCCATGCACCGCCTCCTGTTCCTCCTCGTCGGTCTCGTGGCGTGCAGCGCCGGGCTGGCCGCTCAGCCCATCACGCAGGCCGGGTTCGTCACACGCCTCGGCGCGGACACGTTGGCCGTCGAACGCTTTTCCCACACGCCGTCCGGCATGGAGGCGACCGTCGTGCTCCGCGCGCCCCGGACCACGGTCACGACGTACCGGCTCGACCTGGACGACGACGGCGGGCTCCGGCGCTACGAAGCGACCACGCGCGAGCCGACGTCGGGCGCCGTCACTCGGCGGGAGGCGGCCGAGGCCGTCGGCGACAGCCTGCGAGTCACGGTCACGAGCGGTGGCGAGAGGCAGACCCGAACGTTCGCGGCTCCCGAGCAGAACGTGCCCTTCGTCGACATGGTCCACTGGCCGTTCGAGGTCGTCGCCCAGCGCGCGCTGGCGGCGGGCGGCCCGCTGGACCAGCCGCTCTTCACGGAGCGCGGGCTCGTGGCGTTCACGACGGACGTGACGGGCGAGCGGGCCCTCACGATCACCCACCCGTTCCGGGGGACGATGGACGTCACGACCGACGCGGGCGGGCGCCTGCTCACCCTCGACGCCGGCGCGACCACGCGCAAGCTGACGGTCCAGCGCGTGGAGGACGTAGACGTCGAGGCGGCAGCACGTCGGTTCGCAGCGCTCGACGCCGGCGGCCAGTCGTTCGGGGCGCTCTCGGGCCGGGCCGAGACCACGGCCTCCATCGGCGGCGCGACGATCTCCGTGGACCACGGGCAGCCCTCGAAGCGGGGCCGCGAGGTCTGGGGCGCCCTCGTGCCCTGGGGCGAGGTGTGGCGGACCGGCGCCAACCGGGCGACGCACCTCACCACCGACCGCGACCTCGTCCTCGGCGGGCTGGCGGTGCCGGCCGGGACGTACACGCTCTACTCGGTCCCCCAGCCCGACGGCGGCCTGCTGATCGTGAACCGCCAGACGGGCCAGGGCGGGACGACCTACAACGCAGACCAGGACCTCGGCCGGGTGGCCCTGACGCGGTCCGCGCTGGACGAGACGGTCGAGGACTTCGCCATCGCCATCGAGCCCACGAGCGAGACGGCCGGACGGTTGGTCCTTCGGTGGGACCGCGACGCCTTCTCGGTCCCCGTCACGGTCGAATAGCGTCGGGAGCGGCAACGTTCAGGGACGGTAGGGGCCGTGATCCGCGAGAGCCGGTTCACGCCGGGCCAGCAGCGGGGCCGCCCCGTCAAGGTCCGCTTCGCCGTCCCCGTCACCTTCCGACTCCGCTAGACGTGGAGCAACTTCTGCGGCGCCCTCGTGTCCTACCCGAGAGGCGGGCGGGCACCACCGCACGCCGTTCACCGTTTCTTGCAATGGGGCGTGACGCACCGCCCGCCCGGCCCTACCTTTAGCGTCGAGGCCCGCTCCCGGCCGCATCCCTCTCTACCGACATGGCCCTCCGAAAAGAACCCCAAGCCGACCTGAAGCGGAAATACCCGCTGTACATGCAGCTCGGCATGCTCCTGTCCCTCGGTCTGCTCATCGCCGCCTTCACCGTCCCGATGGGGACCGGCGAGGACGTGGAGTACGTCCAGGAAGCGCCTGAGATGATCGACCTCGAAGAGATCGACCAGACGCAGCAGGTCCAGCCGCCGCCGCCGCCGCCGCCGGCCCCGCCGCCGCCGCAGGAGGTGCCGGACGACGTGGAGGTGGAAGAGGAGGTGATCGACGAGATCGACCTCGACCTCACGGACGCGGTGCCGCCGCCGCCCGCCGCCCCGGCCCCGCCGCCGCCGACCCCGGACGCCCCCGCTCCCCCGCCGCCGCCGCCGCCGGAGCCCGAGCCGACCGAGCCGGAGATCTTCGAGGTGGCCGAGGTGCAGCCCGAACTGATCGGCGGTCTCGAAGGGCTCCAGAGCCGCGTCGCGTACCCGCAGTTCGCGCGGCAGGCCGGGATCGAGGGCCAGGTCGTCATCCAGTTCGTCGTCGACGAGCGCGGGAACGTCGTCGACCCCGTCGTCCTCCGCTCGCCCAACGACCTCCTCTCGGAGGCCGCGCTCAAGGCCGTCCGCGAGAGCCGGTTCACGCCGGGCCAGCAGCGGGGCCGCCCCGTCAAGGTCCGCTTCGCCGTCCCCGTCACCTTCCGACTCCGGTAGACGGGGACCCGCTCGACTAGACGCCGCCCCGGTAGCCCACGCTGCCGGGGCGGTTTTTGTTGACGAGGCCGCCCCGCGGCCGGCCCCCGCGACGGCTACCGCTCACGGCGGTACGTGTCGTGGCGGACCTCGCCGCCGGCCTCGCCCACGAGCACGTCGGTCGCCAGTCCGACGAACAGGCCGTGGCCGAGCACGCCGGGAATCCCATCGATGGCGACGCCGAGCGCGCCGGGGTCGTCGATGCCGTCGAAGCGTGCGTCGAGCACCCACAGGCCCTGGTCCGTCACGACCGGCCCGTCCTTCCGCGCGCCCATCCGCAGCGCCGGCTCGGCGCCGAGGGCGCGGAGCGAGCGCGCCACGGCGGGCTCGGCCATCGGGAGCACCTCGACGGGCACCGGCGCCGTCGTGCCCAGGCGGTCCACGAGCTTCGAGCCGTCCACGAGCACGACGAACCGGGCCGCCAGCGACGCGACGACCTTCTCGCGGACGTGGGCCGCCCCGCGCCCTTTGATGAGGTCGCCCGCTGGGCTCACCTCGTCGGCCCCGTCGAAGGCGAGGTCGAGCGGCGACGCGGCGGGCGCGAGCGTGTCGAGGCCGAGGTCGTCGAGCGAGAGGAGCGGCACGCCCGAGCTGGCGGGCGAGGCGCTCGGCGGCGAACGACGTCGGGACGCCGGCCACGTCCACCCCCTCCTCGCGGACACGACGCCCCAGCGCCTCGATGGCGAACGCGGTCGTGGACCCGGTGCCGAGGCCGAGGCGCATCCCGCTCTCGACGAGGTCGGCGGCGGCGAGGCCGGCGGCACGTTTGGCGTCGGAGAGAGTGGACACGTGGACGAGTGGGCAGGGGTGAAAGCGGAAGCGGCAGGCCGCGCGCGCAAGCTACCCGGATATGAGGAGGCCGTCGTCCACGCGCTCGCGGGTCCACCCGCTCACTCGTACCGCAGCGCCTCGATGGGGCTCAGACGCGCCGCCTTGATCGCCGGGTAGACGCCGAACACGAGCGCGACGCCCGTCACGCCGACGATGGCGACGGTCGCCCAGCCCCACGGGAACGCCGGCGCGCTCTTCATCAGCGCCGCGAGCGCGTTGCCGCCGAGCACGCCGAGCAGGATGCCCGTGAGCCCGCCGATCTGGCACAGCACGACGGCTTCCACGAGGAACTGGCGGAGGATGTCGCGGCGCGTGGCGCCGAGCGACTTGCGGACGCCGATCTCGCGCGTCCGCTCGGTCACGCTCACCAGCATGATGTTCATCACGCCGACGCCGGCCGCCAGGAGCGCGATCAGGCCGATCCCGGCGCCGCCGATGGCCAGCGCGCTCGTAAACGACTTGAGCCCGTCGGCGGCCTCGGCGCTCGTGAACGTGTCGAAGTCGTCGTCGACCTCGGGCGAGAGCCGCCGGACGGCCCGGAGCCCGCCGACGGCCTGGCTCTCCGTCGCCGCCAGCATCTCGGCGCTCGGCGCGCGCACGTCGATGGTCACGTCGTAGTCCTGCATCCCGAACGTCGGGATCGCCCGCGTGATCGGGACGATGACGCGGTTGTTGGCGTCGCCGATGCCAAACCCCCCGCTCTTCTCGTCCAGCACGCCGACGACCGTGAAGGTCTGCCCGTCGACGCGCACGTCGGCGCCGATGGGGTCGAGGTCGGCGAACAGCTTGTCCGCGACGGTCTGGCCCAGCACCACCACGCGCCGCGCCGAGCGGACGTCGGCCTCGGTGAGGAACCGCCCGCGCCCGAGCTCCCAGCCGTTGTTCTGCGCGAAGTCCTGGTCGGTCCCGAACACCTGGACGTTCGGGTCCGTCGCCTCGTCCGTGGTGCGGACCTCCCGGTTCCCCGTCGAGACGACCGCGCTGACGGAGGCCGCCAGATCGACGCGGTCCTGGAGCGCGACGGCCTGCTCGTACGTCATCTGGGGGCGCTTGGCCTTTTCCTCGGTCCACGCGTCGCCGATGCGCTCGAACGTGATCGTCTGAGTGCCCATCGCGGCGAGCTGGCCCATCAGCGTCTGGTCGAGCACCTTCACGGCGGTCACGGACGCGATCACCGAGAACACGCCGATGGCCATGCCGAGCAGCGTCAGGGCGGAGCGGAGCCGGTTGGCCCGGAGCGCCTGGAACGCCATGCGGATCGTTTCTCTCATCTCAAGAACGTGGGTGGGGAGCCGGGTGGACAGGTGGAGGCGTGCGCGCGTTCGAGGGACGGACCCCGCGTGTCCACTCGCTCACTCATACCGGAGCGCCTCGATGGGCTTCGACCGCGCCGCCTGCCACGCCGGGATCAGCCCGAACGTGACGCCGACGGCCCCGCAGATCGTGAACGCGAGCAGCACCGTCCCCGGCGACAGCTCGGCCGTGAACACCTCGTTCAGCCCGACGGCCACGAGCGCCGCCAGCGCCACGCCGATGGCCCCGCCGACGAAGCAGATCAGCACGGCCTCGACGAGGAACTGGAACAGGATGGCCCGGCGCGTGGCGCCGAGCGCCTTCCGCACGCCGATCTCGCGCGTCCGCTCCTTCACGCTCACGAACATGATGTTCATGACCCCGATCCCGCCCACGAGGAGGGACAGCGCCGTCAGGAACAGGCCGACGCCGTAGGTGGCGATCCGCATGGTCTGGACGAGCGCGCGGAACTGGTCCTGGCTGTTGACCGAGAAGTCGTCGTCGTCGAGGGCGTCGAGGCCGCGCCACATCCGCGTGAGGCCGACCAACTCGTCGGTGGCCTCCTCCTTCGTGACGCCGGGCCGGACCTTCACCTTGATGGCGAGGTCGGGGTCGGCGGAGTACAGGCGCCGGAAGGTGGTGAGCGGGATGACGGCCCGGTTGTCGGCCGAGGCCATCCCGAGAAACTTTCCCCGCTTGACGAGCACGCCGATCACCTCGAACCGCTGCCCGCCGATGCGGACCTCCTTGCCGATGGGGTCCTCGGCGGGAAACAGGAGGTCCACGACGTCGGCCCCGATGACGGCGACGGCGCGGCCGGCGCGGACCTCGCTGTCGGCGAAAAAGCGGCCGGCCTCCAGGTCCGCCCCACCGGTGTCCACGTACTCCACCGTCGAGGCCTCCACGCCGACGCCCGGCGCCTCGTCGCGGCCCCGCGTGACGGTCGCGCCGAAGCCGGTGATGGGGGCGACGGCCTCGGCGGTCTCGGAGCGCTCGCGGAGGAACGGGGCGAGGTCGGCCGTGACCGGCGGCCGGTTGCGGTACTTCCACCAGTCGCCCATGATGATCCAGGGGTTCTTCTGGACGAACAGGGCGTCGTCGCCGATCATCGACATGGCGCGGTCGAACTCCCGCTCGATCCCGTTGATGACGGTGAACATGGACGTGACCGACACGATGCCGATGACGATGCCGAGCGTGGTGAGCAGCGCCCGCGCCTTGCGCTCCCACAGCGTCCCGACCGCGATGCGGACGCCTTCGGAGAGTTCGGTGGAGAGGGCGGACACGGGCGGCGGGAGGACGAGGGGCGGGCTACGGGGGCCGACGGGGAGAGTTACGGGCGGCGGCGGCGGCGGTCAACCCCGCGCGGCTGGCGGAGGCGGTCGTCCGTGCCGGGCGGGGAACGGGCGGGCGTAAGTTGGCGGCCCTCCACGCCCTCCCATGTCGAAGCTCCGCGTCCTCGGCGAGTTCTGGCGGTTCCTGCGGGTCCGCAAAAAGTACTGGCTGGCCCCGATCGTCCTCGTCCTCGTCTTGCTCGGCCTCCTGGTCGTCTCCGTCGGCGGGAGCCCGCTGGCGCCGTTTATCTACGCGCTGTTTTAGAGGGGGCGGGAGAAGGCCCGGCCGGCGGGCGCCGTCGCCAGTCGAACGGGCGCGCGTCGTCCCGGAGTCGTCTGTCCTCGACGGATTCCTGAGAGCGGATTCCGGACGGCTCCCTCACAGCTCCCGCTCGAAGCGGAGCCGGAAGTCGCGGTAGGCCGCGTTGTAGCCGGCGGCGGTGACGGCGAACCCCTCCGCCAGGCCGAGGACGGTCATGCCGGGGTGCTTGTTGGGGAACGTGTCGAAGGCGAAGCGCCCGTAGCCGAGCGTCCGCGCCTCGTCCTCCATCCGCGCCAGCAGCGCCCGCGCGATCCCGAGCCGCCGCCAGCCGTCGAGGACGCCGCCCTTGGCGCTGTAGAACGTCGTCCGGCTCTCGCCGTAGCCCACCTTGTAGCCGACGGCCCGGCCGCCGACCGTCGCCAGCAGCAGCGTGAGGTCGTCGCGGTCGAGCCGGTAGATCACGCGGCCTTCGCCGAACACGGCCTGGTTGAGCTGGCGGACCTCGTCGAACCGCTCGATCTCGACGCGCTCGATCTCCAGCCCGGGCGGGCCGGCGTCGTGGAGGCCGGGGGCGAGGTCGAGTTGCATGGACCAGACGGTAGGGCTCCGCACCCGCACGGGTCAAGCCTCAGCGCGGAAGCGAGGGAGACCCTGACGCCGGGAGTGCGGGCGGCGCGTCGGGCGCCTCCTCCACCAACGACCACGGCTCCAACATCGACTCCGGGACGCCCGACAGAAACCGGCTCGGCTCGGTCAAAAACTGGCCCGTCCCGCGTCGGTACTGGACGAGCGGATACGAAGCGTACAGCTCCGTCTCGGCGCGCGTGAGGGCGACGTAGAGGAGCCGCCGCTCCTCGTCCTCCTCGTCCTGGCTCTTGATCCCGTACGCCGAGGGCAGGACGCCGTCGAGCGCGTGGATCAGGAAGACGGTGTCGAACTCGAGCCCCTTCGCCGAGTGGATCGTGGACAACACGAGCGGCGGCTCGTCTTTGTGAACGCCCTCGGCCGGCTCCTGCGACCAGTCCAGCGGGTCGAGGGCGAGCGACTCGAGGAGCGCCGTCCGCGAGCGGTGGCGGGCCGCCAGCGCCACGACGGCCTCGAGGTCGGCCTCGCGCTGCGGGAAGTCGTCGGCGTAGACGCGCTCGAAGACAGGGCGGTAGTAGTCGAGCAGGCGCTCGACCTGGGCCTCGGGCGCGAGCGCGTCGTCGCGGAGCGGCGTGAGGGCCTCGACGAGCCGGCCCACGTTCCGGGCCACGCCCGGCGCCGGCACGACCTCATCGACGGACTGGCGGAGCGCCTGGACGGCCGCGCCCGGCCCGCCGCCCGTCGCCGCCGTCCCGATCCAGTCGAGGAGCCGCCGCGCCGTCTGCGGCCCGACGCCCTCCACCAAGCGCAGCGCCCGATTCCAGGCCACGGCGTCGGCGGGGTTCTCGGCCACGCGGAGGTGGGCCACCACGTCCTTCACGTGCGCGGCCTCCGCCAGCTTCAGCCCGCCGAACTTGACGAACGGGATCTTGCGCCGCGCCAGCTCGGCCTCCAGGGCGTACGAGCACCAGCCGGAGCGGAACAGGACGGCCTGCCGGTTCAGCGCCGTCCCCTGCTCGCGTTTGTCGAGGACGACCTGCGCCACGAACCGGGCCTCGAAGTCGTCGTCGGGCGCCTGGACGAGGGCGGGGAGATCGCCGCCCGCGCGGTCGGTGAAGAGCCGCTTGTCGTACTTCGCGTGCGCCCCGTCGAGGACGTGGTTGGCGAGGTCGAGGATGGGCTGCGTGGAGCGGTAGTTGTGCTCCAGCTTGAGCACGCGGGCGCCGTTGTAGCGCTTTTGGAAGTCGAGGATGTGCCCCACGTCGGCCCCGCGAAAGCGGTAGATCGACTGCGCGTCGTCGCCGACGGCGGTGAGGTTGTGGTGGACCGACTGGAACTGCTCGACCAGGTCCGCCTGGAGGAGGTTCACGTCCTGGTACTCGTCCACGAGCACGTGGCGGCAGCGGCCGGCCACCTGGCGGCGCACGTCGTCGTGCTGGCGGAGCAACTCCAGCGTGAGCGCGAGGAGGTCGTCGTAGTCCATCACGCCGGTCTGGCGCTTGGCCGTGGCGTAGGCCGTGCGGAGACGCGCGATGGTGTCGAGGTGCTCGACGTACTGCGGGTACGCCTCCTCCAGCACGTCTTCCAGGTCCATCCCCCGGTTCGTGGCAGCGGAGACCATCGCCAGCAGCGTGCGCTTTTTGGGGAAGCGCGTGGGGAGCGTGTCCAGCCCGAGCCGCGTCCGCGCGAGGTCCACGACGTCGGCGGCGTCGGCGGGGTCGAGGACGCCGAAGCGTCGGGGAAACCCGATCCGCTCGGCGTGGACGCGCAGGATCTCCAGGCAGAAGGCGTGGAACGTGCCGCCCCGAACGCGCTCGCAGCGGCCGTCGAGGAGCGTTCCGGCGCGCGTCAGCATCTCGCGGGACGCGCGGCGCGTGAACGTCAAGAGCGCGATTTGCTCCGGCGGCACGCCCGTCTCGACGAGGTAGGCCACGCGGTAAACGAGCGTCCGCGTCTTGCCCGTCCCGGCGCCGGCCACGATGAGCGTCGCGCCGTTGGGCGCCGTCGCCGCCGCGTGCTGCTGCTCGTCGAGCGCGGCGGCGTAATCGATCTGGAGGTCGGCGCCGGCCGTGCCGTCGTCGGATCGGGGCTGGAGGACGAAGCGGCGGGCCAACGGGTCGGAGGGTGTGGGACGGGGTACAAGGGTACGAGGGACGGCAGAGGTCCGGCTCTGTCTCCCCCGTGCCCGTCCCTCTTTAGGCGCCGCCCTTCCAGGCGCCCTCGACGTAGTCGTCGAAGGCGCTCGCCAGTCCGCCGAGCGCCTCGGCGGTGGTCTCGAACAGGGCCTGGAGTTGGGCGTCCTCGGACTCCGTGAGCGCGTCTCGGAGGGCGGCCTGGAGGTCGAGGAGGCGCTGGCGGTGGCGGCCGGCGAGGGCGGCGTCGGAGGCGGAGACGGGCATGGGGCGTCGGGGGTGTCGACGGCTCACCGACCGCGGGCCGGACGGGTTCCGGCGGTGGCAGGGGCCGACCGGGCGGCCCTATATTCGCGGACCCACCGGCCTCTCTCCTCGGCCGGATCCGATAGCATCCGCGCGTGGCCCCGGCCGGCGCGGCGTCCCCCACACAGCGCCCTCCGCCATGGGCAAGGTCATCGCGGTCGCGAATCAGAAAGGCGGGGTCGGCAAGACCACGACGGCCGTCAACCTGGCCGCCTCGCTGGCCGCCTCGGAGCACCCCACGCTCCTCATCGACACGGACCCGCAGGCCAACGGGACGTCGTCGCTGGGGGTCGAGCCGCGGACCGTCGCGTCGTCGGTGTACGACGTGCTGACGGGGAGCGTGGCCGTCGAGGAGGGCGCGCTCCACACGGAGATGCCGTTCCTCGACGTCGTCCCGAGCCACATCAACCTGGTGGGGGCGGAGATCGAGATGATCGACCTGTTCGAGCGCGAGCGGGTGCTGAAGAAAGCGCTCGTCCGATCGCGCAGGAGCTACGACTTCGTCGTCATCGACTGCCCGCCGAGCCTCGGCCTCCTCACGCTCAACGCGCTGACGGCCGCCGACTCGGTCCTCATCCCGGTCCAGACGGAGTACTTCGCGCTCGAGGGGCTCGGGCAGCTCCTCAACACCATCAAGATCGTCCGCCAGCACCTCAACCCGGACCTCGAGATCGAGGGCGTGCTCCTGACGATGTTCGACGGGCGGCTCCGGCTGAGCAACCAGGTGGCCGCCGAGGTCCGGCGCTACTTCGGCGACCGCGTGTTCGAGGCCGTGGTGCAGCGGAACGTCCGCGTGAGCGAGGCGCCGAGCTTCGGGAAGCCGGTCCTCCTCTACGACGCCATCTCGACGGGCTCCAAGAACTACATGGCCTTGGCGGGCGAGGTGATCCGCAACAACCAGCGGTTCCTCCAGCCGACCGCGCCCGAGGCCGCCGACGCGCCGACCGCCGACGGGGCCGCCCTCGACGACGCGCCCGACCTCCGGGTGCCGCCCACCGGCCCGGCCGTGGCGCCGCCCGCCCCCGAGTCCCGCCCCGTCCCGCCGCCCGCTGCGCCGCCGAACCCGACGCCGAGCGCCTCCGCCAGCCGCCCGGCCAGCGACGGCGGCGACGGGGTGAGCGACCCCAGCCGCGTCGTCCTCGCCTCACGCGCGACGCCCCCCTCCCGCCCCGTCGACCCCGACGCGCCCTCAGGCGACGCTCCGGCCGATCCCACTGCCTAGACCGAGATGTCCGCCCCGAAGAAATCCGCGCTCGGCAAGGGCCTCAGCGCCCTCCTCCCCGAGCAACCCGCCTCGGCCTCCGACGCCGAGGGCGGCACGCGCACGCGGCTCTACAACTTCGAGGAGCGCCGCCGGCTGGCGGGACGCGTGGCCGAGATCGACGTCGAGTCGGTCCGGCCCAACCCGTACCAGCCGCGCAAGGACTTCGACGAGACCGCGCTCGACGAGCTGGCGGCGTCGGTGGCCCAGCTCGGCATCATCCAGCCGCTCACGGTGCGCGCCCTCGGCGACGGCCGCTACGAGCTGATCTCGGGCGAGCGCCGGCTCCGCGCCAGCCGCCGCGCCGGCCTCAAGCGCATCCCGGCCTACATCCGCGAGGCCGACACCGAGGCCATGCTGGAGATGGCCATCGTCGAGAACGTCCAGCGCGAGGACCTCAACCCGGTCGAGATCGCCCTCGGCTACCAGCGGCTCATGGAGGAGGTGGGGCTGACGCAGGAGCAGGTGGCCGACAAGGTGGGCAAGAGCCGCTCGACGGTCGCCAACATCCTGCGCCTGCTCAAGCTGCCGCCGCGCGTGCTGGCATCGCTCCGCGAGGGGACCCTCTCGTCCGGCCACGCCCGCACGCTCGTCGGGATCGAGGACGACGACGAGCTGCTGGCGCTCCACCGCCAGACGCTCGACGAGGGCCTCTCGGTCCGCGAGGTGGAGCGCCGGGCCAAGATCCTCCGCGAGGGCGAGCCCGCGCCCGCCCCGGCCAAGACGGCCGCGGCACCCGCCGCCCCGGCCGAGGCGCTCCCCGAGCGCGACCGGCTTCAGGTGGAGGCCATGGAGGCCCGGCTCCGCGAGCGCGTCGCCAGCCAGGTCAAGATCCGCCACAAGGCCGACGGCACCGGCACCATCGAGATCGCCTACTACTCCGTCGACGACCTGGAGCGGGTGACGGACGGGCTCCTCGGGAGCTAGGCGCCGTGCGCCTCGCCTTCGCCCTGCTGGCGGCGCTCGTCGCCAGCGCGTCCGCTGCGCAGCCAGCGGACTCGACCGGCGCACCGGGGGTCCTCGTCGTGGACTCCCCGAACGCCCGGACGCCGCGGGGGGCCGTCACACGGGCCCTGATCCTGCCGGGGCTCGGGCAGGTCTACAACCGCCAGTACGTCAAGGCGCCGGTTGCGGTCGCGGCCGTGGCGGGCGCCGTCGCCTACGCCGTGTGGCGCCAGCGTCGCTACGAGCTGTACCGCCGCGCCGCCGTCGTCGCGGGGTGCGTCCAGGACCCGGACAGCCGGCCGGAGCGCGTCGAGTTGTGCACCGAGACGGCGCCGGCCTACCTCGACGAGTACGAGGCGCTGGGGCGCCCCGCCTTCGCGACGATCTCGACCGTCCGCAACACGGCGCGCGGGCAGCGCGACATCGGGTTCCTCGTGGTCGGCGTGGCGTACGCCTTCCAGGTGCTCGACGCCTACGTGGCCGCCGAACTGGCGTCGTTCGACGTGAGCGAGGACGTGACGGTCCGGCTCGACCCGGTCGCCGGAGGCCACGCACTCGCCGTTCGGGTCCACCTGTAGTCCGACCGCGCGGAAACGACGTGCGGCGGGGCGAGAACCGGCCTACGCTCCGGGTCTACCTCCCGCTCGTCCATGAAACGGCTCCTGCTCCTCTCCGCCCTGGGACTCTTCGCCGGCTGCGACACGCTCGACGGTCCGCAAGTCTGCACGCGCGAATACGTGACCTACACCGTCCGGGTCGTCGACGCGTCCGGCGACCTGCTCGCGGACCTGACAACGCGGAGCGTGGTCGAGCCGAGCGGCGTCGAGCTTGTGACCGCCCAAGACGCCAACACGGGCCAGGTCGGCGTCTACCCCGTCGCGTCAGACGCGCACGGCCGCCTGATCTCGCGGAGCGGGACGACGGTCCGGTTCGAGGCGACGGGCGACGGGCTCTCCGCCGAGGCCTCGTTCGTGTTCGACACCGACGGGTGCCACGTGCGGAAGGTGAGCGGCCCCCAAGAAATCGTGGCGCGCTAACGCCGGGGAGCGTCCGGCCGATACCGGGGTCATCCTCCCCGGTCCCATGCGAACGCTCTCCGTCCTCCTCCTCGTCCTGCTGGCGGCGCCCGCCGCCCCTGCCCAGGGCACCGCGACCGGCTCCGCCACCGCCGCACTCGTGGCCGACTCGGTGGAGGCCGACTCGGTGGAGGCCGCCCGCCTGGAGCTGCCAGAGCCGCCGGCTCCGGAGAAGCCGCCGCCCGCGATCCCCACCCTCCACGCCTTCGGCGCGACGGGCCTCCGCGTGACGCTCCCCGCCGGCTGGGACGGACCGACGGCCGCCGCCGAAGGGCAAGCCGAGAGCTACGCGCTCTACACCTTCTCCAACACCGCCGCCGATCACCCGCTCGCCGGGACGACGCTCCGCGTCGAGCGCGTCCAGGGCCTCAACGCGCTCCTCCGCGAGCGGTGGACGCGAGGACAGACGGGCCACGGCTACCACGAAACGCGCCCGGTCGGGCCGGCGGTGGCTCCGCTCCCCGGCCTCGCCCTGGAGGTCGCCGGCGATGGGACGGGCGGCGTGGTCGTGTTCTCGCAGCGCGGCCAAGCCCAGTGGGCCGTCCAGATCGAGGCGCCGGCCTCGGTGTGGGCCGAGCGTCGAGGCCAGGTGCTGGCGGTGCTGGCCGGCGTCGAGATTCCCTAAAACGAGCCGAGGCGCACCCGCTGGGGGTACGCCTCGGGACGGTCGGGACAGACGGGGTCGATCAGTTGGAGCAGATCGAGCGGAGCACGCGGCGGCGCTCGTCGAGCGTGTCGCGCCAGTCGTCCTCGCCCACCTCGTCCTCGCCGAAGTAGTAGTCCCACTGCTCGACGGTGTCCTCGGTGAGGAGGACCGGCGTGGCCATGACGGCCGTCCGCTTCAGGAGCGGCTGGAGGCCCATCTGGTGCACGAACGTGATCTTGCAGTCGTCGCCCTCCACGCGGCGCACGGTGAGCCAGTTGTCGCCGCAGACGTGGCAGGTGTAGAAGCGGGCCTCGTGTTCGTCGACGACGAAGTCGAGCGGGTTGACCTCGTCGGGCTCGAGCTCCATCGGGAGCATCGAGAACGAGCCGCAGGCCTTGCACTGGAGTCGGTCCATGAGTGTTCGGGAGTGGGTAGGCCAGGATAACGGACGGGCCGGGATCGCCGCGCCCGTCCGTACCGTCTTCACCCCGGATTGCTCTCTCCCCGCGCCCCGCCCCGTGCCGATTGCCCCCTACCTCGCCGAGCTCGTGTCCCCCCCGCACCCGACCGAGGCCGACCTCGGCCGGACGCTGACCGTCGCCTCGTACAACGTCCACCGCTGGGCCGGCGTGCGGGGCGGGAAGGCGTACCGGCCCGAGCGCGCGTTCGACGTGATCGAGGAGCTCGGCGCCGACGTGCTCGCGCTCCAGGAGGTCCTCCGCCCGGCCGACCGCGCGGACCGGGCCGACCCGCTCCGGGCCTCCGCCGAGCGCCTCGGCTACCACCTCGCGTTCGTGGTCACGCGGATGCACAAGCGGGGCGAGTTGGGCAACGCCGTCCTCTCGCGGTGGCCGCTCGCCGGCGCCCTCGCCATCGACCTCTCGTTCGGACGGCTGGAGCGGCGGGCCGCGCTGGCGGTGAGCGTCCGCGGCGAAGAACGGTCCGTGGTCGTGGCGGCGACGCACCTCGCCCTCGTGGACCGGACGCGCGCGCGCCAGGTCCGCGCCCTCCTGGAGCACCCCCAGCTGGCGGACGGTGCGGCCGTGCTCGTGGGCGACATGAACGCCTGGCGCCCCACGAAGGCGTCCCGCCAGCTCGACGACGCCTTCCAGGCCCGCCACCACAACGCCGACTGGCCGGCGTCGTACCCGTCGGTCCGGCCGGTCCTGGCCCTCGACCGGCTCTACGCACGCGGCGCGCGCGTCCTCTCGCTCGACGCCCACGCGACCGACGCCGCCCGGCGCGGCTCGGACCACCTCCCCATCGTCGCCCGGATCGAGTTGGAAGAGTGAGGGAGACGAGGGAGGAAGGAGCCGGACCGCAGGTGCCGCCCCCCTCACTCCTTCTCGCTCAGGAACCACTCCGCGTGCTCGCACACGTCGGACTGGCGGTCCTCGTGGAGCACGAGCGTCTCCTCGCGGAAGACGACCTCGAAGGCGCCCGTGACGGGAACGGCCCGGTAGCGCTCGAACGTCATCCGGTCGCCGGGGAGGACGAGCGTCCCCTCGTCGTCGGTGAACGACTGGCGGACGACGTAGGCGGCGCCGGCTTCGAGATCGGTGATCCTCACGGGTCGAGGGGCATCCGGCCGGAGCCGATCTCCGAGCCCAGCACCTCGTCCGGGATCCCGAACGCGTCGACCAGCTCGACGGCCAGCGGGCGGAGCCGGTGCAGCAGCCCGTTCACCTCGGTGCGGACGGCCTTCGAGACGGGCGCGTCGATGAGGTTCTGCTCCAGGAACCAGCCCCGGTCGCGCTCGACGCGCTCGAGGGCGTAGAGCGTGCAGAGCAGGCGGAGGACCGTTTGAAGCTGGGGGTCCTCGGTGCGCTCGACGGCGGCCTGAAAGTCCTCCAGCACGAGCCGCTCCGCATGCGCCGTGGCCAGCGTGAGCAGGTGGTCCTGGACCTCCACGAACGCCTCGAACGAGTCCATGCCCCGGTCGAGGCGGCCCTTCAGGCGCGCGGCGACCTGGACGAGGAGCGTCCGCTCGCGGCGCTCGAACAGGTCGCGGTGCCACGCGGCGTCCTGGAGGTGGTCGCGGTCGGTGTTGCGGCGCGCGAGCGGGTTGATCTCGCCCAGGCGTACGTCGGCCTGCTCGCGGAGGTAGCGGAGGAGGCCCCAGGCGTTGAGGTCCTCGAACTCGGAGCGGTAGCCGGCCAGCAGCCCCTTGGCCACCTGGAGCTGGAGGACCGTGTTGTCGCCCTCGAACGTGGTGAAGATGTCGGAGTCGGCCTTGCGGTGGGCGATCCGGGCGGACCACCGGAAGCCCTCGCCGCCGCACGCCTCGCGGGCCTCCTGGAGCGCGCTCGTGGCGTGCCACGAGGCCATCGCCTTGAGCGCCGCCGCGCGCCCCTCGATCTCGCGCGTGTCGGCGCCGGCCGGGAGCGCGGCGAAGTCCTCCGCCAGCCGGTGGAGCGCGAACGTGAGGCCGTAGCTCGTCGCCACGCGCGGGAGCAGGCGGCGCTGGTGGCTGAGGTAGTCGAGGATGGCGACCTCGGGGCCGCCGGCCGGGCCGAACTGGCGCCGCCGCGCCCCGTAGCGGACGGCCACCGTGAGCCCCGCCTTGGCCGCGCTCACCGCCGCCGAGCCGACGGCGATCCGCCCGCCGACGAGCGTGCCGAGCATGGTGAAGAACCGCTTGCCGGCGCTCGGGATCGGGCTCGTGTACACGCCGTCGGCGCTCACCTGGGCGTACCGGCTCAGGAGCGCCTCACGCGGGACGCGGACGCCGTCGAACCAGAGCCGCCCGTTGTCGATGCCGTTGAGGCCCATCTTGTGGCCGCTGTCTTCGATCCGGACGCCCGGCATCGGCTCGCCGCTGTCGTCCCGGATGGGGACGACGAAGGCGTGGACGCCGTAGCCCTCTCCGTCGATCTCGAGTTGAGCGAAGACGGTGGCCTGCTGCCCGTGCCGGGCGGCGTTCCCGATCCACTCTTTGTGGTCGCGGTCGGAGGGCGTCTGGACGACCCACTCGTCCGCGTCGCGGTCGAACGTGGCCGTCGTGTTGAGGTCGCGGACGTTGGAGCCGTGCGCGCGCTCGGTCATGGCGAAGGCGCCGGGCAGCTCCAGCGACCCGATCTGGGGCAGCAGCTCGCGCCGCTGCGCCTCGCTGCCGAGCGCGTTGACGCTCCCGCCCCACAGGCCGAACTGGACCCCGTACTTCACGACGAGGCTGAGGTCGTGGGTCGCGATCGTCTCGAAGGCCGCGATGAAGGCGCCGATGTCGCCCTGGCCGCCGGCCCACGTGGGGTAGGCGAGGAGCCCGAGGCCCTGGTCGGCGAGGAGACGCGTCCAGCGGAGGACGAGGTCGCGGTACTCGGCGTTCGAGATCGAGGGCTCGGGGTAGGCGAAGGCCGGGTCGCTCAGGAGCACCCGGATCCGCTGGCGGAGCTCGGCGTGGGGCTCGTCGAGCAAGGCCTGGAGCCGGGCCGGGTCGAAGGCCTGCGGCTCGGCGGCCGGCGCCTCCTCGCTCGGCTTCTCGATCAGGTCGCGGACCACCTCGTCGCCGAGGACGCCGAGGAGGGCCTCGATCTCGGCGAGCGCACGGCGGGCCTCCGGGGCCATCCGCCCGCCGCCGTCCGCCAGCGCGGCGAGGTCGGCGCCGAGGTCGGCGAGCGACTTGTCGGCCGCACCGGGGATGTGGGGGGCGGCCTCACGGATCGTGCGGACCCACCGGAAATAGGTCGTCGCAGAGGGCGGATCTGCGGGGTCGAGCCACGCCGTGACCTGCTGGCGGTCGGCGTCGTCCATCCAGCTCTGCTCGGCCAGACGCTCGCGGACCGTCTCGATCTCGGAGGGCGTCAGCAGCCCGTCGGACCAGGCGACGTAGAGGAACGGGAGGACGGCGGCGATGTCGCGCGAGACGTCGGCGACGAGAGGCTCGTCGGGGAGGGCGTCGAGTGTGGAGGAGTCGGCCATGGCTGGAAGGGTCGAGGGTCCGGGTCTACCGGGGGGCCGCGCCGAAGGTGCCTGCGCGCCAACTTTCACCATTCCATGACACGCGCGCGCCCTCCTACCAGATCGGGGGGCCGCTGGCGGTGGTGGAGATCAGGGCGAAGTAGTTCGTGCCCCGCCGGGACGGCTCGTAGCCGAACCCGCGCCGGAGGAGCATCTTGTTCGTGCTCCGGTCGCCGAGCCAGATCCCCAGGCCCACGCCCTCGACGGTCGGGCGGGACACCTCCTCGTCGCCGATCTCGACGTGGATGGGGGTCCCCTCCTGCGTGAACGACACGCGCCACGCCGGCACGTCGGCGGGGTCCGCCTGCGCGGCCTCCCGGCCCAGCCACGGGTAGCGCCGGAGGAGGTCGAGCGGCCGGCCGCCGGGGAGGTCCACGACGTACCCCTCGTCCAGGCCGGTCACGAACTCGGGGAACGTGAGGTCCGGGTCCTCGCGGAGCGCGAGGTACAGCTCGGCGGCGGGGACGCCCGAGAGGTTCGTCCCGAAAAAGCGCCCGTGGAGGTCGGCGGCGCCGATGTACTGCTCGAACCAGAGCGGCTGGTACTGGTTGAGCATGAGCGCGATTTCGAGGTGGACGTGCGCGCGGGACCGCCCGAGCCCGCGCCCGGTGTAGCCCATCTTGCCGAGCCGATCGCCTGCCTGCACCTGGGTGCCCTCGGTGACGAAGGGCTCCGCGAGGTGCGCGTAGAGGCTGTAGACGGGGCTCCCGCTCCAGGTGTGCTCCACTACGATGTACTTGCCGTAGCTCGACGCGCCCGCGCTCGGGTTCACGTACGCCACGCGCCCCGCGTCGATGGCGACCACGGTGTCGACGGGCTCGCCCTCGGCGTCGCGCCCGACGGGCCGGATGTCGAGCCCCTCGTGGACGCGCCGGAACGTGCGGCGGCCGAAGATCGTGGGCACCTGGTTGCGGACGAACCCGTACTGCCCGCCCTCCCAGCGCTCCGGCCGGAGGCTGTCGATGGTCATGTTGAGGCCCTGGTAGAAGCGCTCGGGGTGGCCGGTGAGGAGCGCGCGGTTGGAGGTCGGCAGCCGGAGCCGGAGGCCGTCGCCTCCCACGTACGCGTCCCCATCGTCGGTCTGGCCCGCGTCCGGCCGCTCGTCGGTCCCGCTGGCGACGGTGGTGGCCGAGGCGGTCCGCTCGGGCGCCGACGGGTCGCCGTCGGGCCCACACCCCGCCAGCCCGGCGAGCACGGAGAGACAGAGGAGGCGGACGATCATGGCGACGGGCGTAAGCGGGCGGCCCCTCTTACCCGTCTCGCGCTGCCCCCCGTTCCGACGCGTCCGCGCGCACGGGGACGTTTGCGGTGAATTCCCGGACCCGTTCGGGGGGGCTCTCGTTCGGCCCGGACACCTCGCCTCCGCCCGTGTCTCGCGCCACCGCCCTCGCCGCCGTCGCCCTGTTGGTCTCGATCTTCGCCGCGTTCACGGCGCTGTTCGTGGTGTTCGACCCCCGCGTCGCCACACCCGACGAGCGGGGCGAGGAGTCGCGCGTCGCGCGCGACGTGGCCGAGGGCGATCTCCTCACCAAGATGACTCTGTTCCAGCGGTACGTCGAGAAGGCGCGGCTGGCGGCCGACGCCGGCAACTGGCCCCTGGCGGCGTTCTACGCCGAGAAGATCGAGGAGAACGCCGTCCGCGTGGTGGACGCCGGGTACGTCATCGACGGCGTGGACGTGAGCGCCATCGCGGACGAGGTGGGCGTCCCCCGCGCCCGTGCGCTCGCCCAGGCCGCCGACGCCGCCGACCCGGCCCGCTTCGAGGTGGCCTACGGGCGGATGATCGACGGCTGCAACACGTGCCACAAGCGCGCCGGCTTCCGCGTCGTCCAGATCGTCCCGCCCGACGCGGCGCGCTACCCGTCGCAGGACTTTTCGGCTCCGTAACGCCGCGCTGGCGGAAGACGTCCGCCAGTGCCTACGAACGCGCCTGGACGGAGCTGACGAGAGCGCCGCCAGTCGGACGAGACGAGAACGCTGACGCTTTGGCGTCGGCCTGCAGCGGCGGATTAGGCAGCACTAGAGGAAAACCTAGACTTGTTTAAACACAGACCGACGTCGCGAAGAAGGCGGTTGCAGCCGTCGTCCATGACTCATGCTCAAACTGTAGCCAGGCGACACCGCCAGCGCCTCGAGCGCTCACAGCGGCCGAAACGACCAAGCGCGGCGCGTCTGGGTATTCCGACTTGACAACTGTAGAGCCGCGATCCATGCCGACCGAAGTAGAGGATGCCGGGGAAGTCGAGTACAACGCTTATCCGCTTCGAGATCGTCACGAAGCCGAAGGATCAGAGCGACGAAAGATGCGACGAGGACGGTCGAGGCCGTCAACAGTGTCATCGAGATGTTGGCAGACTCTTGCGAACATGGTTGCCGGCCTCAAAGGAACCACACAGCCGACAAGCAGCTAGGTCAACCTCGGTCGCTGATTGGAGCCTCAGGGTCGTCTGTGCTATCATTCGCTTGACAGGCTAGTAACCACCGATTCTACCGCCGCAGCGTCCCGTCGCGGATCTCGCTCACCAGCCCGTCCAGGCCGTAGACGCTCTGGAGCGCCTCGACCACCAGCCGCGTGTCCACCATCACGTTCCGGCCGCGCTCGGGGGCGTAGAGGTAGTCGCGGACGAGCCCCTCGATGGTCCGGTCGAAGTTGAGCCCGACCAGCTCGCCGTCTCGGTTGACGACGGGCGAGCCCGAGTTGCCCCCGATCGTGTCGGAGGTAGACGTGAAGTTGACCGGCGTCGAGAGGTCGAGGCGGTTCTGGGCGTCGAGCCAGCGTGCGGGGAGGCTCCAGTCGCAGGTGCCGGCCACGTCCCGGCCGCTCGTGCAGAAGCTGTGGTAGCGGTCGAACATCCCGAAGAGCGTCGTCATGGGCGGGGCGATCGTGCCGTTGTAGGGGTAGCCCGTGACCACGCCGTCGGTGAAGCGGAGCGAGAACGTGGCGTCGGGCGGGACGGCGTTGCCGTAGGTGGCGAACCGCTCGCGGCCGAGGCGCCGCGCCACGTCCGCCTCGCGCGCCGCCAGCCCGGACGCGGCCGACTGGAAGTCGGCGAGGAGCGGCGTGAGCGCGCTCACGATCTGGACGGCCGGGTCGTCGGCACCCGCCCCGCTGGCGGACGGGGCCGACGCGGCGGCCGACGTGCGGAGGAGCCGGTCGGCGACGGCCTCGGCGCTCGCGCCTCGGAGGGCCTCCGGCATCGCCCGGTCCGTGGCGTCGAAGTAGCGCCGCAGCGACTCCACCTCGGCCGTGAGGTAGGCCCGCTCCACCGCCTCCGGCCGGTCCTCGATCTCGGCGGCCTGCGCCGCCGCGCCCTGCGACACCGCCAGCGCGCGGCGCATCAGGGCGGAGCCGTAGCCCCGGTTGAACAGGTTCGGGAAGGTCCGGTAGGCGGCGGCCAGCTCGCGCTTCTCCCGCTGGATCTCGGCCTGCTCGTCGATGAGAGCGCCGGCGGCGTCGCTGGCGGTGCGGAAGTCGGCCTCCGCCGCGGCGCGCCGAGCGATGATGTACGGGTCGTTGAGGCCACGGAGCCGGCCGCCGTACGACTTCTGCGCGTTGTAGAGGCCGAAGAGCTGGCCCCGGATCTCGTCGGGCTCGGGCGCCTCGCCGCTGTCGAGGTAGGCCTGGAGCGCGGCGGCGCGGCTGTCGATGAAGCCGAGCGTCGTCGCGAGGCTCACGTCGCGCAAGAACTCGAGCTGGGCGACGGTCAGGCCGCGGGCCGTCGAGCCGGGGTTGCCGATCACGAACACGACGGAGCCCGCCTCGACGCCCTCCGGCGAGAGCGGGAAAAACTGGGGCGACTCGAGCGGCTGGCCGTCGTCGCCGTAGATGCGGAAAAAGGCGAAGTCGACGGCGTAGCGGGGGTAGGTAAAGTTGTCGTAGTCGCCGCCGAAGTAGCCGAGCGCGCGCTCCGGCGCCATCACGAGCCGCACGTCGCGGTAGCGCCGGAAGGTGTAGGCCGAGTAGCGCCCGCCGTCGTAGAGGGCGACGATCTGGACCACGTAGTCGTCGGCCTCGGCGTCGGGCTCGGTGATCCCGTACGCGCCGAGGAGCCGGGCGGTCACGGCCGCCTCGGCGTCCTCAAACGCCGCCTGCCGCTCGGCGTCCGTCTCCGCCGCGTCGACCGGCGCCGACATCTCGTCGGTCACGTCGTCGATGGCGACGAGCTGGTCCATGTACAGGTCCGGCACGCGGCGCTCCGCCTCCAGCGACGTCGCCATGAACCCGCTGTCGAGGAGCCCCTCCCCGCCCTCGTCCACGCGGATCACGCTGCCCTGCGCGCAGTGGTGGTTGGTGAGGACGAGCCCGTTGGGCGAGACGAACGAGGCCGAGCAGCCAGGCATCCGGAGCGAGGCGAGGCGCGCGCGCTCCCACCAGTCGTCGCTCGGGGTGAAGCCGTAGGTCTCGGCGAGGTACTCGGTCGGCGGGTCCTCGAACAGCCACATCTTGCCGTTGTCGAGCGGCCGGGCCGTGACGGTGTCCGGGTCGAACGGCGTCGGCTGGGCGACGGCGGGCATGGCGAGGACGAGGAGGAGCAGGAGCGAGACGAGACGCATGGCGGGCAGGAGCGAACAGGACGGGTTGAGCGAAGGTATCACGGGTCTCACCCTCCCGTTCGTGTGCCCGCCCTCTCCCCCGTCGTCCCCGGCCTGACCCGCGTCGACCTCGGCGTCGTCAACGCCTATCTCCTGGAGGCCGACGGCGGCCTCGTCCTGATCGACACCGGCTCGCCAGGCTCCGAGGCCGCGATCCTCGATGCCGTCGACGCGCTCGGCTACGCGCCGTCCGACGTGCGCGCCGTCGTCGTGACGCACCACCACCCGGACCACGCCGGCGCGCTGGCGGCCGTGCTCCGCCAGACGGGCGCCGAGGCGTGGATGCACCCGCTCGACGCCGCCGAGGTCCGCATCGGGAGCGGGTTCCGGCCGTACCGCCCCGCGTCCGGCGTCCTCAACTGGCTGTTGGAGAAGGTCGTGGTCCGCCCGACGCCGGACCGCTTCGAGCCGGCGCCGGTCGCCCGCGAGGTGGCGGACGGGGACGAGGCGCCGGGCGGGCTCCGCGTGATCCACGCCCCCGGCCACAGCGCGGGCCAGATCGCGCTCCTCTGGCCCGAGCACGGGGGCGTCCTGATCGCCGCCGACGCCTGCTCCAACCTCCCGGTCCTCACGCTCTCGGTGATCTACGAGGACCTCGCGCTCGGCCGCCAGACGCTCCGCCAGCTCGCGGCGCGGACGTTCGACACGGCCGTGTTCGGGCACGGGCGGCCCATCGTGGGCGGCGCGTCCGCGCGTTTCCGCGAGCGTTTTCGGATCGGTAACACGCTGGAGTCTCTCGGGTAGGACGGAGTGGCCGGGCGCCCTATCCTGCCGATTCATCGGCCGCTCTCGCCATGCCTCACCTCGCCAACGACGCCCTCCGCATCTCGGACGACGGCCTCGCCCTCATCGAGCAGTTCGAGGGCTTCGAGCCCGACTGGTACCTCGACCCCGTCGGCGTGGCGACCATCGCCTTCGGCTGGACGGGGCCGCTCCCGGACGGGTTCACGGCGCCGCTCTCGCGCGAGGAGGGCCGCCAGCTTCTCCGCCAGACCGTCGGCCGCTACGGCGACGCCGTCCGCGACGCCATCGACGTGCCGCTGTCCCAGGCACAGTACGACGCGCTCGTCAGCTTCACCTACAACCTGGGCGGCGGCGCCCTCCGCGAGTCGACGCTGCGGAGGAAGCTGAACGCGGGCGACGCGGGCGGGGCCGCCGCCGAGTTCGACCGCTGGGTCCGGGCTGGAGGGCGCGTCTTCGACGGGCTCGTCCGGCGTCGGGCCGCCGAGCGGGCGCTGTTCGAGAGAGACCCGGCGCCCGAAACGCCGCCAGAGCCTCTCCTCCCTCCTGACGACTCCGACCCGATCATGCCCTCGGGACCGCGGACACTGCCCGAGATGGAGCGGCTCTCCGGTCGCCCCCCTCACGCGCTCTGACGAGTCCGCTCGACCGTCGCGGGTAGAACGTGGCGTCGTCCCGTCGTTACTCCTCGACCTCGAACGCGACGGGGATCTGTACCGTGAGGTCCTCCGTGCCGCCCGTTCCCTCAGCCGTCTTCGGAGCGCCCTCGTAGTGGAGCAGCCGCAGCGTCAGCGCTCCGGTCCCCGATGCTGTTTCGGACACCTCGACCGTGAGCGTCCGGCCGAGCACGAAGTCTCCGTCGTTAAGATTGGCCGAGGTGTAGCGGCTCTCCGAGTCGGTCTCCGTGATCGTGAGGGCGTCTGACGAGAACGCGTACACGTATCGGTGCGACTCGGCCTCGGCCCGGATCTCCCCCTCGGCCTCGCCTTCCAGGCGGACGTAGCCCGCGTACCGCGCACCTGCCACCAGCGTCAGCGTATCCGGGGACACGTCGGGCGTCCCGCCGTCGAGGCCGGAGATGGAGACGCGCACGGTGTCGCCTGCGGCGCGCCCCAGCACGAGCGCCGCGCTGGCGATCGTCTCGGGGCTGCCGGCACGCCCCTCATCGGGAGTCACGTTGGTGGCGTCGCAGGCGGCGAGGAAGACGGCGAGGCCGCCGCAGAGGGCCAGCGTTCGGATCATGTCGAGGAGTGGAGTCGGAGCCGAAAGGTACAGCGATCCCCGACGACGCTGGGATCGATGGGGGGGCATAAAAAGAGGGGGGAGGAAACGCGTCCCTCCCCCCTCTCGACCTACGAAATGACGTTGATCTAGCGACTGCCCCGACCGTCGGGGAGGCACTGAGTGTCGTTGGGCTTCTTGATCTGACACGCGAACTCGGACGCCGGACCGGAGAATCCGAAGGTGCCGTTGGGCGTGAAGACGGTGTCCTGCTCGGTCGCGCTGCCCGTAAAGCCAGTCAGGGCGACGACGTCGCCGTAGTCCGTCAAGCGCGGCGGCGTGTAGAAACGGGCGTGAGACATGGGGGTCGGTGGTTCAGAGGAGTCCCGGGATGGGACTCAGCACGGGGTCGCTCCCCAACTCATGTGCCCAGAATCGACGGGGCGAGGCCTTGTGCAGCGTGCTTCCCCCGCGAGCCCCAATCTTGCGATTCCTGACGGGAGGGGCACAGAAAAACGCCCTCCTCTCCGAGCCAACAACAGGGGCCTGGAGGACCGGCGATGCGCCCTCCCACGTCCTAGAAAGAGGCCGCCACGAGCAACGCACCAGACAACCCGAGGGCGAAAGACAGGGGCCTCTCCTCCGGCTCGTCCCGCTGGCGACGGCCGCCAGCGGGGCACGGCCGTGCGAGGGCGCTACCGCTACCGCTGGTTGTCAGGTCTGCTTTTGTCGAAGGGGATGCTTCAACGAAACCCGACGCCCTGACGACCCAGCCGCAGCCGTTTGGCAAGGCACCCGAGAAGACTTTTTACTGGGTAAAATCTCTGTGGCAATATCTCCCTAATTTTTAAATACACAAAAATCATCAGCTCATTCGCATATGTCTCAAGCAAACAAGCGCCTCTTCAGCTTTGCAGCTATCTGCTCAATGCTGGTGCCCTCGGTCGCAACTGCCCTTCCAACGTGTGAAGACGGATGCTCTTGGGAGCAGGACGGTTGCCTCTTCCTAATCTCACCGCTCCCAGACGGAGAGCATATGCAGTGGGAGTGCGCTGACGGAGACCGAAACGGCTCGTTCGTTCCCAGCGGAAGCGTCCAATACTATTGCTGCGACAGCCCCTACTAAACCAAGTCATGAAATACACCATCTCTCTTTGTATCGCCATCCTCATCAGTGGATGCGATCTTTCCCCCCGAACCTCATCGCCCCAAGTCCAACCTTCAGACCTTGCCCAAATGGGCAGCATCCGATACGCCTCGCCTCCTCTAGATCGACCTCAGACCCGTGATGAGATGCAGGCGTCTCTCGACGCGAGCGTGGAGGCGGCTAGGGTCATCAGCAACTCCATCAACCGCCTCGAAGCGTCTGAATGGGAAGAGGCAGACCGCCGGTTCCAGTCTGCGCTCTCTAATCTTGACGGGGTCGCCCTCGAACGTGGTCGCCAGCTCGCTGGGGCGGGCATGATCCGCGTCTGGCTCCCGAACGCGCCGGACACGCCCAAAGCCAGAGCCGTCGCGGCCCGCTACGTGGAGTACTTGGTTGTCACCGAGAGCCCGGAGGCAGGGGTCGTACTCGAAGGACTCGCTCGTGTTGGCGACCATTGGGACGCCGCCGCGAAGGCCACTGCGGCTCGCGCCGCCGCCGATGCGGCACAACCCACGATTGATCGGGAGCGCGAACGGGAAGCCACAAGGCAACGGACAAATACAACCGTGGCTACTCCCGAAACCATCGGCGAGCGGGCAACGCTCACCGACTTAGAGCAGGCACAGGCCGACCTCCGCGCGCTGGCCGAGAGCTTCTGAGATCAGAGGATGGACGTCCCGCTGGCGGCCGTCGCCAGCGGGACGGGGCGGCGCCGCTACCGCTGCGCCATCAGGTCCATCCCGGCCAGGCTCTCGGCGAAATAGCGCGTCAGCATCGTGAACAGGTGCATCCGCGTGGCCCCGCCGTAGATCCCGTGGTTCCGGCCGGGATAGATCATCATGTCGAACGGCTTGTTCGCCGCCTGAAGCGCGTCCACCATCGCCATCGTGTTCTGAACGTGCACGTTGTCGTCGGCGTCGCCGTGGACGATGAGGAGGTCCTGGTCGTCCGAGAGGTTGGCGGCGTAGGTCGTGGGCGAGCCGAGGTCGTAGCCCTCCGGGTTCTTCTGCGGCGTCGAGAGGTAGCGCTCGGTGTAGATCGTGTCGTACTGGCGCCAGCTCGTGACCGGCGCGACGGCCACGCCGGTGTGGAAGGTCTCGGGGCCGTCGCCGTAGGTCATCGCCAGCAGCGTGAGGTAGCCGCCGTAGCTCCAGCCCCAGATCCCGAGCCGGTCCGCGTCGACGTACGGCTGCTCGCCGAACCACTGGGCAGCGGCGATCTGGTCCTCGGCCTCGAGGATGCCGAGCCGGTTCTGCGTCAGCGTCTTGAAGGCCTTGCCGCGCCCGCCCGTGCCGCGGTTGTCGACGCCGGCCACGAGGATGCCGTAGGTCTCGGCGAGGTAGTGGTGCCAGAGCCGCTCCGTCCCGCCCCAGCGGTCCGTGACCTCCTGGCTGCCGGGGCCGCCGTAGGTGTGGATGAGGAGCGGGTACTCCCGGCTCGGATCGAAGTCGCGGGGCTTGATGAGGTACGCGTTGAGCGGGGTGCCGTCGGCGCCAGGAACGGTCATGAACTCGGCGGGCGGGAGGTCGTAGGCCGCGAGGCGTTCCTTGAGCGCCGCGTTGTCGACCAGCACCTCCAGCCGTTCGCCGGTCGTCCGGTACAGCGTGGTCGTGGCCGGCGAGGCCGTGGTCGAGTACGTGTCGACGACGTAGTCGAAGTCGCGCGAGAGGTCGACGGAGTGCCAGCCGGCGCCGGTCGTGACCTGGACGGGCGCACCGCCGTCGAGCGGGACCTTGTAGAGCTGGCGCTGCGTCGGCCCGGCCGCCGTGGTGGTGACGTAGGCCACGCCCGCGTTCTCGTCGACGCCGTGGAAGTCGGTCACGTCCCAATCGCCGCTCGTGACCTGGCGGACGAAGTCGCCGTCGTTCTCGTAGAGGTAGAGGTGGCCGTAGCCGTCGCGGTCGGAGCGCCAGACGAAGTGGTCGCCGTCGGCGAGGTAGGTGACGGTGCCCGTCGCCACGTCCGAAAACCCGGTCTCGACCTCGATGTAGGAGTCGGTCTCCTCCTCCAGGATCGTGTCGACGTCGCCGGAGGTGGGGTCGCCGTAGAGGAGGTCCACTTCGTTCTGGTCGCGGTTGAGGCGGAGCATCCACACGTCGGAGGCGCCGTCCTCCAGGGCCGGCGTCCAGCCCATGCCGGCGAGGTACTCGGTCTCGTCGCCGCCCTCGAACCACGTGTCCGTGTCGAAGAACGTCGTCTCGCCGGTCGCCAGCTCGACGACGCCGACGCGGACCTCGGCGTTGGCCTCGCCGGCCTTCGGGTAGCGGAACGTGGTCGTCTCCGGGTAGAGCGTCCGGAAGTCGGTCATCTGGAAGTCCCGCGTGCTCGACTCGTCGAGCTGGAAGAAGGCGATGTAGCGGCCGTCGGGGCTCCAGGCGAACCCGTCGCGGAGGCCGAACTCCTCCTCGTAGACCCAGTCGAAGGTGCCGTTGATGACGGCGCCAGCGCCGCCGTTCGTGGTCAGCGCCCGCTCCTCGCCCGTCGCCAGGTCGACCACGTAGAGGTTCCGGTCGCGGACGAAGGCGACGTGCTCGGCCGAGGGGTCGAACTTGGCGAACATCTGGAAGCCCGCCTCCCGGCTGGCGACGGGCGTGAGTGTGCCGTCCCCGAGGTCGTAGACGTAGTAGTAGCCCTTCGTGTTGAGACGCCAGACGCGCTCGGAGTCGGTGTAGAGGAGGACTTTCGAGCCGTCGGCGGAATAGGCGTAGTCCTCGATCCGGACAAGGCCGTCGCCGTCGGGCTTCTCCAGGTCGGCGCCGTCGATGAGCGTCGTCGTCTCGCCGGTCGTGAGGTCGCGCTGGACGAGGCTGGCGGTGCCGGCGTCGCGGTCGGTCTCGATGGAGAGGAGCGTCGCCCCGCTCTCGGCCCACCGGCCGCCCTGGAAGCCGTCGCCCGAGAACTCGGGGCTGGCGAAGAGGGCGTCGAGCGTGAGCCGCTTGGGCGCGTCCTGCGCGCTGGCGAGCGGCGCCAGCAGGACGGAGAGGACGAGGAGCGTCGAGAGCCGAGTGCGCATGGAAGACGGTTGGGTGGGACGGGCGAAACGGGGCCAGGACGTGCCAAAGTACGCGGAGCCCCCACGGCCCGGACGGCCGCTTCCCCGTCGTAGACCACAGAATCGTGCCCCACACCACAGCGCCCCCGCTGGCGACGCGCGTCGCCAGCGGCTCGGGCACAGGGGGCGCCTGGTCGGCCCGCGTCCTCCGCGGAGCGCGCCTACGAGTTGTAGACGGCGTCGGGGTCGAAGACCGGCGCGTCGGTCACCGCCAGCTCGCCGTCCTCGACGCGGCGGTAGAAGCACGAGCGGTGGCCGGTGTGGCAGGCGGCGCCCCCCACCTGCTCCACCTTGAACAAGAGCGCGTCGCCGTCGCAGTCCACGAAGGCCGCCTTCACGTTCTGCACGTTCCCACTCGTCTCGCCCTTGACCCACACCTTCTGCCGCGAGCGGCTCCAGTACGTCATCACGCCGGTCTCCAGGGTCTGGCGGAGCGTCTCGCGGTTCATGTAGGCGAGCATCAGCACGTCGCCCGTCTCGTGGTCCTGGGCGATGGCGGCGACGAGCCCGTCGGCGTTGAAGGTGGCGGCGTCGAGGAGCGGCTGGAGGTCCATGTCGGAGGGAGGGGCGTGGGGACGAAAGGTGGAGGGCCGGCGCGCGCGAGGGGAAGGAAAACGCGGGAAGGTTGTGGACCGTCGTGCGTTAGAGCCTCCCGCTCCGTTTCCGCGCCCATGCCCCCCCCCGTCCTCCTCGCCGCGCTGGCGGCCCTCGCCCTGGCCGGATGTCAGGAGGCGGCCGACTCGGTGCCGCCGTCCGCCCCGGCCCGCGATGTCCCTACCTACACGGGCGAGTTCGCCCTCGTAGACGACGGCGCGGAGGCCGCCGGCTTCGTCGCCTTCCGGGACACGCTCCGGGCCGTCGTCGCCCGCCGTGACACGGCCGCGCTGCTCGCCCTCGTGGCGCCCGGCGCCCGCCTCTCCTTCGGCGACGCGCCCGGCGGGCCAGACGGGTTCCGAGCCATGTGGTTCAGCGGCGAGCCCCCGACGGAGGAGCCCGTCTGGGACGTGCTCGGCCACGCCCTCGACGGTGGCAGCGTGGACGAGGACGGAGCCGTGACGGTCCCGTTCGTCGGTGCGTTCTGGCCCTCCGACACGGACCCGTTCGCCCACGTCGCCGTGCTCGGCACCGCCGTGCCGGCCTACGACCAGCCGGGCGGCGACCTCGTCGCCCACCTCGCTCAGATCGTCCTCCCCATCCTCGCGCCGCCGCTCGACGGGTGGCAGCAGGTCCGCCTGCCGGGCGGCGAGGCCGTCTACGTCGAGGCGTCCGAGACGTACAGCCCCGTCGGCTACCGCGCCGTGTCCTGGGACGACGGCGACGGGTGGCGGCTCCGCTCGTTCCTGGCCGGCGACTGACCGGCTGGCGGGCCGCGCCGCCAGCGAGGCGCTTTTCTTCCGTCTGCCCTCCTACTCCCCATGCTCTGCGCCATCGTCCAACGCGAAGGAGAGGCCTCGGGCCTCCGCCGGGCGGGGCGCGCCGTGTGGCGCGTCCCGAGGCTCTTGCTCGTCGGGCTCGTCCGGCTGTACCAGTCCGCGATCTCGCCGTGGCTCCCCTCGGCGTGCCGGTACACGCCGACGTGCTCGGAGTACGCCGTCCTGGCGCTCCGGCGGTACGGCGCGCTGCGGGGGACGGTCCTGGCGCTCTGGCGGATCGGGCGGTGCCAGCCCTGGGGGGGCCACGGCTACGATCCGCCGCGCTGGTTCGGGGAGGAGCCTGCGAGAGAGGAGTGACGCCTGGAACGCGCCTCATGTCCCGAGTGTGAGAGTAGCCCCCCCTGCCGCCCATGTCCGTCGACCGCCATCAGCTCCTCGCCCGCGACACGCCGCTGTCGTGCGCCGTCATCACGGTGTCGGACACGCGGACCGAGGAGGCCGACGAGAGCGGCGACCTCATCAAAGACCGGCTCCGCGAGCACGGCCACCCCGTCGAGTTCTACCGGATCGTGCCGGACGACGGCGAGAAGATCCGGGCCGTCCTGCTCCACCTCGTCGGCCAGGTGGAGGTCGTCATCACGACGGGCGGGACGGGGATCTCGCGGCGCGATACGACGGTCGAGGTGGCCGAGCGGCTGATCCAGAAGGCGCTCCCCGGCTTCGGGGAGATCTTCCGGACCCTCTCGTTCGAGGAGGTCGGCGCGGCGGCCATGCTCTCACGGGCCACGGCCGGACTCTATGGCATCGAGGACGGCCCGGCGGAGACGCTCCTGTTCTGCTGCCCCGGCTCCCCCGACGCCGTCGCGCTCGCGCTCGACAAGCTCATCCTGCCGGACCTGCGGCACCTCGTCCGGGAGGTGGTCCGCCAGCCGGCACGCACGGCGGCGGTCGGCCCCCCGAGCCCCCTCCTCTGAGTCCGCTCCTGCTGGCGGCGGGCCGTCGCCAGCGCGGCGTTACTGGCCCTTCCCCGTCAGCGCCGTGCGGACGGTCTGGAACAGGATCTTGGCGTCGAGGCCGAGGCTCATCGTCTCGATGTAGAACAGGTCGTACTTGAGCTTTTTGCGCACGTCCTCCAGGTCGGCGTCGTAGCGCCACTGGACCTGAGCGAGGCCGGTCACGCCGGGCTGGACGCGGTGGCGCCGGCTGTAGAGCGGGATCTGCTCGGCGAGCTGGCCGACGAAGTAGGGGCGCTCCGGGCGCGGCCCGACGAGGCTCATCTGCCCCCGGAACACGTTCACCATCTGCGGGATCTCGTCGAGGCGGAGCCGGCGGAGCCAGCGGCCGACGGGCGTCACGCGGGCGTCCAGGCGCCCCGCCCAGACCGGCCCCGTCTCGCGCTCGGCGTCCGCCACCATCGTCCGAAACTTGTACATCGTGAACGGCCGGCCGTGGCGCCCGACGCGGGTCTGGCGGTAGATGGCCGGCCCGTCCGAGGTGAGGCGCACGAGCCCGCCAACCGCCAGCCAGAGCGGGAGGCCGAGCACGAGGACGAGCGCGCTGACGACCACGTCGAGGATGCGCTTGGTCCGGCGCTCCCAGACGGGGATCGGCTCGGGCAAGACCTCGATGAGCGGGAGCCCGTAGGTGTGCTCCGTCCGCGCCATGCCGCCGATGGCGGCGTAGAAGTCCGGGACGAGCTTGAGCGTGACCGGCCGGCCGTCGCAGACGCGGAGCACGGAGTCGAGCGTGGCGTGGTCGTCGGGGCCGAGGGCGATGATCACGTCCTGCACGCCGAGCCGGTCGATGAGGCGCGGCAGTTCGGCGACGGCGGCCTCGGGCGCGCCGGACGCCGTGACCTCGATGGCGCCCTCGGGGAGCGCGTCGCCGCCGGGGTAGCGCGTCTCGAACGGGCCGACGGCCTCCTCCTCCTCCTCCCCACCGTCCCCCACGTGGGCATCCGCGAGCGCCGGACTCGGCACGGGCGTCGGGCGCAGCCGGATGGCCCCGACGATCTCGATGTTGACAGACGGGTAGTGCGCGAGGTCGTGGTAGAGCGTCTCGACCCGGTCCGACCAGCCGACCACGACGGCCCGGTGCCGGCCGTAGCCCCGCACCACGAGCGCGCGCTGGAGCGTCCGGATGGTGAGGCGGCTGGCGCCGACGAAGCCGAACGTCGCCAGGCCGTAGACGCCCATCGCCGCGCGCAGCGCCGACGGCGCCAGCCGGTCGAGGGCGTAGCCGAACAGGAGCACCAGCACGCCGACCGCGACCACCTTGAACAGCGAGACCAGCTCGTCCAGGCGGCCCACGGCGTACCGCTCGGCGTAGAGGCCGGCGAACGCGAAGAGCACCACCCAGCCGCCCATCAAGAGGGCCACGCCGAGGCCTGGCACGCCCGCCGGTTGCGGCAGCCAGTTCCACGCGGGCGGGCCGGCGGCCGTCAGCGCGATGGCCGCGCCGGTCGCCAGCAGGTCCCCGAGGAGGAGGGCAAAAAGCTCGATTCGACGAGACAAGCGCGAAGGGGCAAGGTCGCGTAGCGGAAGGGTCTCGGTCGAGGGGGGCTGGAGAGGGGAGTCGGAAGGTAGGCGCCGCCCCCAGGGCACGCAAGGCACAACCGGGGCGCCCGTAGCTTGCCGCCCATGCGACCGCTGCTCCTCCTCGTCCTCCTCACGGCCGGTGCGGTCTCCGCCCAAGAGCACCGGACTCTCCCGGTGGACGACCCGGCGACGCTCTGGATCGAGCGGCTCGCTCGGCGCGGCCTCCTCCTCGACCTCGACCCGACGGCGGCGCCCTACACCGAGGGCGAGATCCGCCGCGCGCTGGCGGACGCGCACGGACGAGACCGGACGGAGCGACGCTGGCTCGACCGTCTCCGCCAGCGCTTCCCGGCTCCGCCCCGACGAGATCGGGAGGACGGGGTCGTTACGGCCGAGGTCCGGCTCGGGAGCGTCGCCAGCACCAACGACCGGCTCGACCCGCTCCGGTCCGTCGAGGCCGGGGAGCCCGTCGTGGGCGCGGGGACCGTGAACCTGTTCCCGTTCATCTCGCTCGGGGCGGCCCTGGAATCCGGCCCGTTCGTGGCCCAGCTCGGCGCCCGCTTCGACACGTACTACGAGGACGACCCGGACGGGCTCGACGTCGGCAACGTGACCGCCTTCCTCCGCAACGAGGACAGCTACGTCGGCGCCGTCGGGCGCTATGGCGAGGTCCGGCTCGGGCGCCTCGGGCGGCGGTGGAGCGGGGCCGAGGACGCCGCGCTCTACGTCAGCGACGTGCCGCACCCGTACGACGCGCTGGCGGTCCGCATCGGCGGCGGCGCCGTCACGGTCCGGTCGCTCCTGGGCGAGCTGGACGCGGCCGACGCCCAGGGCCGGTTCTCGGGCCGTGCCGGCGACCGCTCGCGCGAGGCGACGATCCGCCGCTACGTCGCCGCGCACCGCTTCGACTGGCGGCCGTCGCGGAAGGTGACGATCGCCGCGATGGAGTCGATGGTGATCTCGGGGAACGGGACCTCGCCGCCGTTCGGCGCCCTCCTCCCCACCGCCGTGTACTCGTTCCTCAACGACGGAGCGCCCAAGAACAACGAGCACAATGGCTTAGTCGGCGGACTCCTCTGGTTTCAGATCGGCCGAACGACCGTCTCCGGCCAGCTCCTGATGGACGACTTCGACTTGTTCAACGCGGCCGAGCCCGCGTCGGCGGCCGTCAGCGGGAGCGTCGTGGCCGCCGGGCTGGCGCCGCGCCTCGACGCCGGCGTCGGGCTGACGGCCGTGACGGCGCGGGCCTACAACACCGGGCTCCCCGAGCAGACCTACGTGTACGCCCTGCGCGGCATCGGCCTGCCGTTCAACGACTACGTCCACGCGCGCGCCTTCGCGGACGTGTACCTGGACGACCTCGTGGAGGGACTCGTGCTCCGGCCGGAGGTCCACCTCCTCGTTCAGGGCGAGGCCGATTTCCGCGAGCCCATCCTCGACAACCGCGAGCCGCTGATCTTCGTCGGCGACGAGGAGCGGACGGTGCGGGCCGGGCTCGTGGCCCGCGCCGGCGGCCTCTCGTGGTGGTGGGCCCAGGCCGACCTGGGCGTCAACTGGACGCGCAACGACGGCTTCGAGCGGGGCGCCGAGGCCGTCCGCTTCGTCGGGACCGCGGAGATCGGCGTCCGCGTCCGGTTCGACGCGCCCGTCCGGCTCTCGTGGTGAGCGCCGCCGCCCTCCGCGCCGTCCGCCAGTACGGCCGCGTCGCCTCGGTGTACCAGGCGCTCACGCCGGACTTCCGGTACTGGGACGACGGCCCGTCCGGGTGCGTCGTGGCCTACGTCGAGGCGCGGGCGTTCCCGTTCGGCCCCCGCGTCTGGGTGGCGGCCGGCGAGCCCATCGGTCCGCCCGAGGCCGTCGCCGGGGCGGCCCGTCGGTTCGAGGCGGCGGCGCGCGAGGGCGGCGCGAGGGCGCTGTGGTTCGGCGTCGAGTCGACGGAGCGGCTCGGAGGGTCCGGCGCGTCGCTCGTCGTCGGCGCGCAGCCCGTCTGGCGCGCGGGCGACTGGGACGAGCGGCTGGCGGCGAAGGCGTCGTTGCGGGCGCAGGTCAACCGGGCGCGGAACAAGGGCGTCGTGGTGGACGAGATGCCCGAGGCCGGCGCCTCGCCCGCGCTCCGGCAGATCCTGAGCGACTGGATCGCCAGCCGGGGGATGCCGGCCCTCGCCTTCCTCGCCGACCCGCACGTACTGGGCCACCTCGTCGACCGCCGCGTGTTCGTGGCGCGGCAGGAGGGCCGGCCGGTCGCCTACCTCGTCCTCGCCCCGATCCCGGCGCGCGGCGGGTGGCACGTCGAGTGGATCATCCAGCCGCGCACCGCGCCCAACGGGACGCCCTCGCTCCTGATCGACGCCGTGTGCCGGGCCGTCGAGCCGGACGCGCAGATCACGCTCGGCCTCGTCCCGCTCTCGTCCACGGCCCCGCTCTCCGGGCAGGCGCCGCCGCTCGCCGTCCGCGCGCTCCTCACGTGGACGCGCGCCCACGCCCGCCGCTTCTACAACTTCGAGGGGCTGGAGCGCTTCAAAGCCAAGTTCCTGCCCGACGCGTGGGAGCCGGTCTACCTCGTCACGACGCGCCGCCGGGTGTCGGTGCTCACGTTCTACGCCGTCGCCGACGCCTTCTCCGGCCGCCGGAGCCCGGCGCGCCTCGTCGGCCGCGCGCTGGCGAACGCCGTCGCCAGCGAGGTGCGGACGGCCCGGCGCGTCGTCAGTTCGCGCGGAAGTTGAACGTGGCCCGCGTGGACTGGTTGACCTGGCGGGCGTTGGGCGGCAGCGGAGCCGCCCGGCACCGGCTGATGACCCGCTGCACGCTCTCGTGGAGCACGGCGTTGCGGTTGACCGGGCTGGACGTCACGTAGCGCCCGCTCGGCGCGAACGTCACGCGGTACTGGACGCTCCCGACGACGCCGCCGAACGGGGGCGTGGGGCAGTCGAAGCTCCGGTTGCCGAACTGGAAGCCGACCTCGACCTCGGCGTCGCCGCCCGAGCCGGAGCCCTGGCCGGCGTCGAGGCCGGAGGTCGGCGCGTCGCCCTGGGTCCGCCCGCCGCCCTGCGTCGGCGTCGTGTTCTGAGGCGCCGTCGGGCGCGGCTCGTCGCGGGTGGCCTGCGAGGGCGGGTTCGGACGGGCCGGGCGGGCCTCCTCCTGCCGGACCGGCCGGGGGATCGGGTTGTCGCGCGGCGGCGTCGGGGTCCGCTCGGCGAGGCGGGCCTGCGACGGGGCCGGCGGCGTGGGCCGCTCGGGCTCGGGCTGCTCCATGGCCTGCGACGGGGCCGCCGCCGGCGCCGACTGCGGCTCGCCCCGCACCACGGGGAGCGTCGGGGCCGGGCCGAACTCGATCTCCATGAGCTGCGGCGGGTAGTCCTCGTCGAGCGTCTTCGGCGGGGTCCGCAGGCCGATCGCCAGCAGGAGCAGCACGAGGACGTGCGCCGAGACGCTGATGAGGAGGCCGTCGCGGTCGTCGGGGTTGGTCGGCATCGGAGGGGGGACTAGTACGCGCCGTCGGTGGCCGGGCCGGCGGCTCCGAAACGATACGCCAGCGAGACGCGGTGCGCGTAGCCCAGCTCGCTCGCCAGCCCGCCGAAGTCGCCGAAGCTGTAGTCCACGCCGAGCGCCCCGAGCCGGACGCCCGCGCCGACCGTCGGCGTGAGCTGGGTCCCGAACCGCTCGTTCGTCGTCACGTCGGCGATGCCGGCGCGGAAGGCGAGGAGGTCGCGGTAGACCATCTCGCCGCCGACGCGGGGCTGGAACGAGACGTCGCCCACGTTGAAGACGTTGGCCTTCTGCCCGTCGAACGCGAGGTCGAGGTCCGCCGCGAGCGTGAGGCCCACGTCGTCGCTGAGGGCCGCCGTCGTGGCCGCCCCGAGCCGGGCGACGGGCCGGACCACCTCGGTCAGCCCGACGGGCCGGCTCTCGGCCTCGATCTGCTCGAACCGCGCCTGATCGACGGACCACGCCTGGATCATGGAGGTCGCGTCTTGGAGGTTGAGCCCGAGGCGGACGCGCCCCAGGTCGAGCTGCGCGCCGACGTCGAGCGAGTAGCCCCACGCGCTGGCGAAGTCCCCGATCCCGCGCCGGACCACCTTCGCGGAGGCGCCGAGCGCCAGCTTGTCGGAGACGTGGCGGGCGTAGGAGAGGAAGAGCGCGTTGTCGGCGGCCGAGAAGTAGGTGATCCGGTCCTGCGCGTCGGGGCGCGGGAGGCCGGTGGCCGGGTCGTAGGCGTCGAGCGTGTTGGCGATGTCGTCCACGGCCGAGCGGACGAACGAGACGCCGACCGTCGAGCGGTCCGAGAGCGGGTACGCGGCGGCGGCGTAGTCGAACGAGACGGCCCCGTTGAACCGCTCGGCGTGCATGTAGGCGCCCTCGGGGGCCGTGAGCCGGTCGAGGCCCGCTACGTTCCAGTAGCCGGCGGTCACGTCATCGGCGTGGGCCACGTAGGCGCCGCCCATCCCGAGGGCGCGGGCGCCGACGCCGGAGGCGAGGAACTCGGCCCCGTACTTGACCGTGGTGGTCTGCGCCGTGGCGGCGGGGGCGACGAGGGCGACGAGGAGAGCGAGCCGGAGGCGCGTCGTCATCTCAGAGAGAGCGGGGGACAAAAGACGGCGGCGTACCAGGGTGCAGAGGCGGCGGGGCAGGCTCAACGGGTCCGCAAGGTCGGACATTGCCGAGCGGACGGCAAGGCGCATGCCGCTCCCCCACCGCTGGCGGAGGCGCTCCGCCAGCGGGCCGCATCTACTCGGCACGCACCGACGCCGCCGCGCGCTCGGCCTGCGCCACGTGGCGGACGGCGTGGAGCCCCATCGCCTCCAGGAACGCCCCGACGGGCAGGCGGAGGATTTTCAGGAACGGCGAGGCCACCTTCACGCGGGCGAGGTCCACACCGTCGGCGCGCTGGCAGAGGGCGAGCCAGCGGTCGGTGTCCGCGTCGAACCGCGCGACGGCACGGGCGCGGTCGATCTCGGAGCGGAGGCCCGCCGCCTCGGGCGGCTTCATGGCGCCGGCCGTCGGCACCGGACGGCTGCCAGGGCGGACGGCCTCGATCAAGCGGCGCGAGGCCCAGCCCCATCGGAACGGGCCGTCGGCGTGCGGGGCATCCGGGCCAAGGGTCGCCTCCAGCACAGGCAGATACGCCTTCGACATCGTGTTGAGGTGGACCACGCACTCTCCCGCCGACCATCCTGTGGGCGACGGCTTTCGGTTGAACGCCTCGTCGTCGATGCCGTCGAGGAGCGCGTGGAGGCGCTGGCGGGACTCGGCGTAGGTGTCGGCGATAGACTGGAGCTGCGGGCTCATGGCGTTGTGGAGCGTCGAAGGCGGACGGCGAAGGCGCCGTCGGTCCCGTGGACGTGCGGGAGCGCTCGGTAGACGGCCGCCGTCACGCATGGCCTCGGGCACGCGCGCAGCCGACGGGCTCGACGGAAAAGTCGTTCGTGGCGGTCGAGGAAAACGCGCCCACGCGGTCGTCGTTCTCGGCGGCCTCGATGGAGCAGGTCGAGTAGACGAGCAGACCGCCGGGCTCGACGTGCCGCGCGGCGGCGTCGAGGAGCCGGTCCTGGAGCGCCGCCAGTTCGTCGAGGTCGTCGGGCGTCCGGTTCCAGCGGAGGTCGGCGCGCTTGGCGAGGACGCCGGTCCCCGAGCACGGCGCGTCGAGGAGGACGCGGTCGAACCGGGCGGGCGCCTCCCACGCCGTCAGGTCGCCCACGGCCGCCTCCACGATCCCGGCCCCCTGTCGCTCGGCGGCCTCGCGCACGAGCGCCGCCTTGGCCTCGCTCACGTCGAGCGCCGTCACGCGCCCCTCGTTCCCCATGCGGAGCGCGGCGTAGACGGCCTTGCCGCCCGGCGCCGCCGCCGCGTCCAGAACGACCTCGCCCGGCTGCGGGTCGAGCACGCGGACCACGAGCCCGGCCGCCTCGTCCTGGACCGCGCACGCGCCCGACTCCAGCAGCCCGCCGCGCAGGACCGGCTGAAGGCGGCCCACCGTCACGAAGTCGTCCAGCCACTCGGACGGCGCGGGGTCGGCGTCGAGGTCGGCGAGGAGGCGGAGGAAATCGTCGCATCCGTCCGAGCCGGCCGTCACGCGGAGCGCGTAGCGCGGGACGGCGTTGTTGGACTCGAGGAGTTGGACCGTCGCGTCGTGCCCGAACGCTTCGAGCCAGCGGCGGACGAGCCACGTCGGGTGCGAGTGGCGCGTGGCGAGGTCGTCGGCGGGGTCGCTGGAGTCCGGCGTCGGGAGCCGGCCCGTCCGGTCGGCGCGCTCGATGGCACGGAGCACGGCGTTCGTGAGGCCGGCCGCGCCCTTGTGCAGCAGCCGCTTGGCCGTCGATACCGCCTCGTTGACGGCCGCGTGCGGCGCCGTCTCTCGGATCAGCAGCTCGTACGTGCCGATCCGCAGGATCTGCCGGAGGACGGGGTCCAGGCGCTCCGCGTCGCCCCGGTAGTGGTGGTCGATGAGGAAGTCGAGCCAGCGGCGCTGGCGGGTCACGCCGGCCACGTAGTCGGACGCGCGGCGGGCGACCTCGGGCGGGACGCCCTTCGTGCCGAGCCGGGCCACGTGCGCCGCGTCCTCCTCGACGCGGAGGAGGCGCTGGACGGCGAGGGCGCGGGCAGTCGGCATGGCGTCGGGGCGTCGGGGCGTCGGGGCGTCGGGGCGTCGGGGCGTCGGGGCGTCGGGAAGATGCCCGGCCGGCGACGCTCGCCGCCAGTCGGAGGGGCGGAAGATGCCCGGAACTTTTCGGCGCGCGCCTGTCCAACCCCTCCCCTCTCCCCCCCGATCCCATGCCCGTCTGCTACACCTGCGGCAACGACTACGACAAAGCCTTTACCGTCACCACCGCCGACGGGACGTCCCTGACGTTCGACTCCATCGAGTGCGCCGCGCAGGAGATTGCGCCGACCTGCGAGACGTGCGGCGTCCGCATCCTGGGCCACGGGCTCGAAGCCGACGGCGTGTTCTACTGCTGCGAGCACTGCGCCGAGAAGGAGGGCGTCGAGGGCCTCGACGACCGGGTGTGACCGCCAGCGTGCGAGACGCCTCCGCCGGGCGTCTCTACGAGGTCGCCGACGCCCTCCGCACCGCCTTCATCGCCTCACGCGCGGCCACCTTCAGCGGGTCCACGGCCGGGGCCACGGGCGGGTTGTAGATCAGGTCGAGGTCCTCGGCCAGCGCCTCGGCTGGCGCGCCGGAGCAGACCAGCGGGACGAGCACGTTGGCGCGGAGCGCCGCGCCCTCGGCCGACACGAGCTGGCCCCCGAGCAGCCGCCCCGACCCGCGCTCGACCACGAGCCGCACGTCGATCCGCTCCGCGCCCGGGTACGTCTTCGGGCGAGTCCATGCGCGGACGTCCGAGGCGAGGGCGTCGAAGCCGGACTCGCGGGCGCGCTCCAGCGACAGGCCCACCGACGCCGCCTCGATGCCGAACGCTCTCACGGCGACGGCGCCCGCGACGGGCTGAAACACGTCCTCGCGCCCCGACCGACTGGCGGCGTTGCGGGCGGCGACGCGGGCCGTCCGCCGGGCGACCGTGGCGAGCGGCCACGTGATGCGCTGGCCGTCCACGCAGCGCGGGACCTCGACGAGGTCGCCGCAGGCCCAGACGTTGCGGAGCGACGTCTTCATCCGGTCGTCCACGCGGAGCCCGCCCATGCTCCCCGTCTCGGCCCCGGCGGCGACGGCCAGCTCGGCGCGCGGCTCGACGCCGATCGCCACGACCACCACCTGGCAGCCGACGATCTCGCCCGCGTCGGTCCGCACGGCGCGGACGCGGCCGGCGTCGTCGGCCAGGATCTCGGTCGGCCGTTCGGCGCGGACGGCGACGCCCGCCCGGTGGACGGCCCGCTGCATCAGGTCGCTCGCCTCGCAGGCGACGGTGCTCCCGAGCACGCGCCCGCGCGGCTCCAGGATCGTCGCCCGGAGGCCGCGCTCGCGGACGGCCTCGGCCATCTCCAGCCCGATGTAGCCGCCGCCGGCGATCGCCACGTGGCGGACCGGCTCGGTCTCCAGCCACCGCCGCACGGCGACGGCGTCGTCGAGGTCGCGGATGGAGAACACGCCGGCCGCGTCGTCGCCGGGCACGCCGAGGCGGCGCGCGCGGGCGCCCGTCGCCAGGATGATCCGGTCGAACGTCTCCTCCCGCGTGCTCCCGAAGTCGAGCGCGTCGAGGGTGAGCCGGCCGCGCCGGGCGTCGAGCGCTGTCGCGCGGTGCCGCGTCCAGACCTCGACCCCCTTGTCCCGTTCGAGCCCGTCGGCGGTGTAGACCTCCAGGTCGGCCGCGCTCTCGATCCGGCCGGCGACGTAGTACGGGGCCTCGCAGATGCCGACCGACACGGGCCGGTCCTCCTCGATCATCACGACCTCGGCGTCGGGCGCGCGGCGCTTGGCCTCCGCGGCGGCGGCGGGTCCGGCGGCGAGGCCACCGACGACGGCGATGCGCATGGGCTGTGGGGAGGGGCGGGAGGCGAACCTACGGCCGCTCCGCGTCCGCCAACGAGTCCGCCACGGCGTCGTGCGGGACGCCCTCGGGATGGACGTGCGACGACGGCTCCAGGTGGGACGTGATCTGGACGCGGCTCTCGGGGAACAGCGCCCGCTGGCGGGCCTCGACGAGGGACGCCCGCTCGTGGGCCTCGTCCAACCGGAGGTCGTCGGGGAGCAGGAGGTGCTGCTCCAGCCACACCTGGTCGTTCACGCGGCGGTGGCGGACGTGGTGGTGGCCCTCGATCAGCCCCTCGCCCTCGGCCGCCGCCAGCAGGCCGACGACCTTGTCCGTCTCGCTCTCGTCGGCCCGCTCCATCAGCCCGCCGTAGGCGTCGCGCATGAGCCGGCCGCTCGTCCACACGATGTTGGCGCCGAGGAGGAGCGCGACGACGGGGTCCAGCCACTCGATCCCGGTCACGACCACGAGCCCGACGCCGACGAGCACGCCCAGGCTCGTCCACATGTCGGTGAGGACGTGGTAGCCGTTGGAGACGAGCACGAGCGCGTTCGTCCGACGCCCGACGCGGATCAGGCCGAGCCCGAGCACGAGGTTGACGAGCCCGAGGCCGCCCGTGATGAGGAGGCCGGCGCCGAGGTTCTGAAGCTCCGGCCCCGCGATGAGGTCCGTGATCGCCTGGTAGCCGATGGCGACGGCGGCGACCAGGATGAACGCCCCCTCCAGGCCGGACGAGAAGTAGGCGATCTTGCCGTGCCCGTACGGGTGCGACGCGTCCGGCGGCTGGGCGGCGTACCACAGGCTGAACCCGGCGACCGCCGTCGCGAACAGGTGGACGACCGACTCGATGGCGTCCGAGAAGATGGCGGCCGAGCCGGTCAGCGCGTACGCCGCCAGCTTGCCGACGAGCATGATCACGGCCACGACGAGGCTCGCCGTCATGGCCAGGCGCTGCTGGCGCCACGCGTCGCCCGGGCCGGCGGCGTCGGCGGGGTTGACTGCGGGGTCGTGCGGGGGTCCGGCGGAGTGAGGCACGGGCCGTCTGACCGGCCGCCTCCCCGACGGTTTCCTCTCCCCTCGATCCCGTGCGGATCTTGACGGGACCGCCCCCCTCCCCCATGACCCTCGACCACATCGGCATCGCCCTCGCCCGCCCAGAGCACGAGGCCCTGTTCCGCCGCCTCCTCGACGCCGCGCCGTACAAGACCGAGACCGTCGAGCGCGAGGGCGTCCGGACCGTGTTCTTCGGCGACGGCGGCGAGCCCGGCGCGGCGCCCAAACTGGAGCTGCTGGAGGCCCTCCGCGACGACTCGCCCGTCGCCACGTTCGTCTCGAAGCGCGGCCCGGGCCTCCACCACCTCGCCTTCGAGGTGGACGACCTGGAGGCCGAGATGGCGCGTGTCCGCGAGGCCGGGTTCCGGCTGCTCGCCGACGCCCCGAAGCCCGGCGCCGACGGCAAGCGGATCGTCTTCCTCCACCCCAAAGACACGGCCGGCGTCCTGGTCGAGCTCGTCCAGAGCGTCCGCCGGACGGAGTGGGCGGAGGTCGGGACCCGGCGCGGGCGGCTGGCGGTCCAGGTCTCCGGTCCCGAGGGCGCGCCGCCGCTCGTCGTCCTGCACGGCGCCCTGGGGTCGACGGAGCTCGAGACCGACCGGCTCGTCCGCGTCTGGGAGCGGACGTTCCGGGTCTACGCGCTCGACTTCCTGGGCCACGGCCGCAGCGGCGACGCGCCCGACGGCGTCCCGACGTGGGAGGGCTACACGGCCGACGTGACGGCGCTCCTCAACCACTTCGACCTGGGCCGCGTCCGGCTGTTCGGGTTCTCGATGGGTGGCGGCGTCGCCCTCGCCGCCGCGCTCGCGCACCCCGACCGCGTCGCTCGGCTCGCCGTCCACGGCGTCAACGTGCAGTGGGACGAGGCCGAGGTCGAAGCGATGGTCGGGCCGATGGACGTGGACCGGATGGAGGCCGAGCACCCGTTCTGGGCGCGGCGCCTCGCCGAGGTCCACGGCGCCGACCGCTGGCGCGGGCTCGTCCGCCAGCTCATCGCCTTCACGCGCGCCCTCCCCCAGCGCCACTTGCCCGACGACGCCCTCCGCCAGATCGCGGCGCCGACGCTCGTCTCGGCCGGCGACCGCGACCGGTTCTTCGACGTCCGCCACGCCGTCGGGCTCTACCGCGCGATCCCGGACGCACGGCTGTGGGTGATCCCAGGCCTCGACCACCCGATCCAGGGCGTCGACGTGCCGGCGTTCGCCGAGACGGTCGGCGCGTTCCTGCTCGGCCCAGCTGGCGGAGAGGCGCCGCCAGCTGCCAACGGCTGACGCGCAACCTCAGCCGTCGTTCTCGTCCGTCCGAGCCGGGCGCGCTTCGCTGCGGACTCCGTCGACGATCCTCTCCAGGTTGTCGACGAAGGCGAGCCGGCCGATTTGGGGGTGCCCGACGTACCGGACGACGCCCTCCTGGTCGATGACGGCCATCGCGGGGACTCCCCTGAACCCAAACGCCTCGGACACGTCACCGAATGTGGCCTCGGAGTAGACGACCGGCAGGCCGTATCCACCGGCGGCGTACCGAGCCGCCCCCTCCGCCCGGTCCTCCTCGACCCCGGCCGCTCCCCAGGGGAGGTGGACGGCGTAGACGTCGACGTCGTCGGTCCGGTCTGCGAAGCGCTCCACATCAGGGAACCGGACGTAGCAGACCCCGCAGTCGGTCGTCCAGAAGTCGAGAACGACCGTCCTGCCGACCCAGCTTTCGGGGAGGATGGGGTTGCCCGAGCGGTCCAGCAGTGAAAGCGTCTCGGAGAGACCGGCCAAGAGCGCTGGGGCCTCGTCAGGCGCTGCCCGGACGTACTCGCCGTTTATGTACTCGAACTCGCTCCGCACGTACGCCAGCCAGTTGGGCATCCCGACGGCGCCGCCCAAAACGAACAGGACGGCGGCCGTCGCAAGGACTGCCCTGGCGGGCGCCGGACGTGCTCGGGCGGCGAGGGCGCCGATGACGAGGCCGAGGGGGGCGACGGCCGTAGTAGGAGCCACGTGGAGGAGGCCCCCGCTGACGTCGACGTAAATCATGAGCGCCCACGGAGCAAACACGACCGCGAGCGCGAGGAGCCCTCGCCGGCCGCCGTCTCGGTTGACGTACGCGCCGGCGGCCATGTACCCGAGACCTGCCAGGGTAAACTGCGCCGGCCAGCTCTTCGCGGCGGTCACGACGACGACCCCAAACAAGACGACGCTGAGGAACAGCGTCTTCCAGAGAGAAAGAGATGCGGACGTTCGCATGGCACTCGTGTGTGAGGCAGAGAACGGGGCGGCGTCAGGAAAGACCGAACACCCGGCGCCGCCCCATCGCTGTCAGGTCCCCGGCGGATAAGCCTCGTCCGTGTTGCAGCCCCCGTCGCAGTCATGGCGCCATAAGAGCCCGCACCCCCACGTGGAGTTCTGGCAGGTCCCAGACATACAGGTGTTGTCTCCACACCAGGGGTCGTACACGGAGCACGTGCACCCCGGCCCCCCTTCCCCTTCACGTAGGTTGAGCGTCACATCCCCGTTCGATGTCGGCCCCCCAACGGAGGCGAAGATCGCGGCGGCTCTCTCTGCGCCGAAGAGTGTTTTCAGCTCCTCGGACGTGCCGTGTGCGCGGGTGAAGGCGTCCCCAACCGCTCGACGATCGGCGGATTCCTCGAAGAGTCCAGGGTGAAGCGCCCGACGGATCTCACTCAGCTTCGACCGCTGCTCGTCGCTGAAGCCCGCTTCGTCGACGGCCGCGAGGTGATCTCGAACGAGTCGATAGCGCGTCCGGGCCGACACGGCTCCAAAGACGGCGCGGCGAGCGACGACCGGCCCAGCGGAAAACTCGGCGAGCGTCTCGGGGAGGTCGCCAGGGTTGGCCTCAACCCAGGCCCCGGCGACCCGGCAGGTCGCATCGGCCGGGAGAGCAGCAAACTCGACGGCCGCGAGCGCAGTCATCAGTTCGCCATCGGACATCTCAGCGTAAGACGCCGAACTATCACAGGAAGTCAGCAGCGCGGCGGCCAGCAAGAACGCGGTGGCCGCCGCGACGTCCATGCGGGGGGGGGAGGGCAAACTCATGAGTCTTTATAGGTTGGTGAGAAGAACGGGCCAGCCGACCGCGTCTTCGACCAGAAGTGGCTGGCGGACCCGAGGGGTAACGTAGTCTATTCACCTCGATTCATTCAACAATATTTCGACTTTCCTGCTTCTGGAACACCCGGCTCTTCGAGCTACGCGAAGTCCGCGTCGCTTGCCGTCTCGCGGTCTGGGACGTCCCGCTCGTCCGCCGGGCGTGGCGTTGCCCCGCTAGCGGCAGCGCTCCACCAGCCGCCCACGGCTGACGCGCCGCCGTCAGCGCCGGGCACGACGTTGCCCCGCTGGCGTACGCCACCGCCAGCCGCCCCGACCCGATGACCGACGCGCTCTCCGACAAGCTCGCCCACCTCCCCACCGCCCCCGGCGTCTACCAGCACAAGGACGCCGAGGGGACCGTCCTCTACGTCGGCAAGGCCAAGAACCTGCGGAGCCGCGTCAGGAGCTACTTCCAGGAGGGCCGCCCGCGCGAGGCCCGCATCACGGCGCTCGTCCAGAAGGTGGCCGACGTCGAGGTGATCGTGACCGACACCGAGGCCGAGGCGCTGATCCTGGAGAACAACCTGATCAAGCGGCTCAAGCCCCGCTACAACGTCCTCCTGAAGGACGACAAGAGCTACCCGTTCATCTGCATCAAGAACGAGCGCTTCCCGCGCGTCTTCCCGACCCGGAAAGTCCGCAAGGACGGCTCGCTCTACTTCGGCCCGTACACGGACGCGAAGGCGATGAAGCTCATGCTCAAGACGATCAAGGACCTGTTCAAGCTCCGGTCGTGCTCGCTCCACCTGAACCAGGCCGCCATCGAGGCCGGCAAGTTCCAGCCCTGCCTCGACTACCACATCCAGAAGTGCGCCGCGCCGTGCGTCGGCTACGAGACGGAGGCGCACTACAACAACACCATCGAGCAGATCAAGCGGCTCCTCAACGGAAAGACCGACGAGCTGGTGGCGCTTTTGAAGGAGGAGATGGTGAGCCTCGCCGCCGACAAAAAGTTCGAGGAGGCCGCCGCGTACCGCGACCGCATCGCCGCGCTCCAGACGTACGCCGAGCGGCAAAAAATCGTCACCGACCGCGACGTGGACCGCGACCTGTTCGCCCTCGCCGTCGAGCGCGAGGACGACGCGGCCGTGGGCGTCCTGTTCAAGGTCCGCGAGGGCAAGATCATCGGGCGCCAGCACAAGGTCCTGCGCGGGATCGAGGGCGCCGAGGACGAGGACCTCATGCAGCGGTTCGTGGAGGACCACTACGCCGCCGCCACGTTCTTCCCCGACGAGGTCTACCTCGCCGCCCCGCTGGCGATGCCGACGGCCGTCGAGGAGTTCCTCCGCCAGCAGCGCGGGAAGCGCGTCGAGGTCCGCGTGCCCCAGCGCGGCGAGAAGGTGGACCTGATGAACATGGTCGAGGCGAATGCGCGCCTGCTCCTGGGCGAGTGGCAGCTCCAGAAGGAGAAGCGGGACGAGGACCGGATTCCGCGCTCCGTCCTCAGCCTGGAGCGCGACCTCCGTCTCAAAAAGCCCCCCCGCCGGATCGAGTGCTTCGACATCTCGCACCTCGGCGGCACCGGCACCGTCGCGTCGTGCGTCGTCTTCCAGGACGGGCGCCCGCGCAAGAGCGACTACCGGACCTACAAGATCCGGACGGTCGAGAGCGGCAAGCCCGACGACTTCCAGTCGATGCGCGAGGTCGTCGAGCGGCGCTACGCGCGCCTGCTCCAGGAGAACGGCCCGTGGCCCGACCTCGTCATCATCGACGGCGGGAAGGGCCAGCTCTCGTCGGCCGTCGAGTCGCTCCGGCGCGTGGACGTCTACGGCAAGTTCCCTGTCGTCGGGCTGGCGAAGCGGCTGGAGGAGGTGTTCATCCCCGGCCAGAGCCAGTCGACCGTCATCCCGCGCACGTCGTCGTCGCTGCGTCTGATCCAGCGCGTCCGCGACGAGGCGCACCGGTTCGCCGTCACGGCCCAGCGCAAGCAGCGGCGGATCAAAGACCTCCGGAGCGAGCTGCTGGACATTCCCGGCGTCGGTGCCAAGACGGCCAAGAAGCTGCTGACGGAGCTGGGCAGCGCGAAGGCGGTCAAGGCGGCCAGCGAGGCCGAGATCGCCGCCGTCACCGGCCCGGCCGTCGCCCGCAGCGTCCGCCAGTTCTACGACGAGGCGCCGGCAGCAGACTGAGCCCGGCCCGCTGGCGGGAGCCGGCGGCGTCAGGGCGGTTGCGCCGCCCCGCGCGAGCGGCGACCTTGGGGCGCCCCTCCGTCCCCCTCGATGCTCAACTACATCTGGGCCGGGCTCATCATCGTGAGCCTCGTCTTCGCGCTCGCCTCCGACGTCGGCGACATCGTGGGCGACACGTACCGGAACGAGCAGGCCCTCCCCGTCTCCCTCGAGTTCGCGCGCGGCTACGACGCCGAGGCGCCCCGCCAGCCGGTCACGCTCCGCATCGACTCGCTCGCGTTCCGCCAGTTCTACGGCGTCGCGGAGGGGACGCCCGAGGCGGCCGGCTACGCCGCCACGCTCCGCCGCACGGATAGCGGCCTGGAGGTCCGCCTGGACGACGCCGAGGCCGCGCTCCCCGCTCCGCTCTCGACCATCCGGGACGCGACGAACCCGAACGACCACATCCTCCAGGGCTCGCTCCAGACCGTCCGCGTGCGACGAGCGGCTGGCGGGGCGACGGCGACGGCCGGGCTCGTCTTCGCGCCGGTCCAGTTCGTCAAGCTCGGCGACATCACGCGGGCGGCCCTCGACTACGCCGAGATCGCCTTCGACATCGCGCTCGGGCTCGTCGGCGTGCTGGTCCTCTTTCTGGGGCTGATGCAGATCGCCCAGGAGGCCGGCATCATCGACGCCCTCGTGAAGCTGGTCCGCCCCGTCCTCGGCCCGCTCTTCCCGGACATCCCGAAGGACCACCCCGCGATGGGCATGATCGCGCTCAACCTCGCCGCGAACGTGTTCGGGCTCGGCAACGCCGCCACGCCGTTCGGCATCAAGGCCATGGAGGAGCTCCAGAAGCTGAACCCGGAGCCCGAGACGGCGACCGACTCGATGGTCATGCTGCTGGCGCTCAACACCGCCAGCGTGCAGCTCATCCCGCCGCTCACGCTCATCGCCATCATCGGGATCGAGACCAACACGGTCTACTTCCCCATCGTGTTCACGACGCTCGGCTCGCTCGCCGTCGCCATCCTCGCGGCGAAGGGGCTCGGACGGCTCCGGCGCTACCGCGAGACGGACCCGCTGCGGAATGGGATGCGGACCGAGCCCGCGCCCGTCCCCGACCCCGAGGGCTGACCCATGGACACGTTCCGCCAGATCGTCAACGTCGTCTCCGTCTTCGTGCTCCCGGCGATGATCGTCGGGATCCCGCTCTACGGGCTCATCAAGCGCGTGCCCGTCTACGAGGCGTTCGTCGAGGGCGGGAAAGAAGGGTTCAGCGTGGCCGTCCGGATCATCCCGTTCATCGTGGCGATCATCTTCGCGATCGGGATGTTCCGCGCGTCGGGCGCGATGGAGTGGCTCTCCAACGCGCTGAGCCCGGTCCTGGCGCTGATCGGGATGCCGGCCGAGGTGCTCCCGATGGCCATCGTCCGCCCGCTGACGGGCTCCGGCTCCGTCGCCATCGTGGCCGACCTCGCCGACCAGTACGGGACGGACTCGCTCATCACCCGGATGGCGGCCACCATGTTCGGCTCCACGGAGACGACGTTCTACGTGGTCGCGGTCTACTTCGGGGCCGTCGGGGTGAGCAAGACGCGCCACGCCGTCCCCGCCGGCCTCATCGCCGACGCGGCGGCCATGCTGCTCGCCGTGTGGCTCTGTCTTTTGTTTTTCGGGTAGAGACGCCCCGGCGCGACGTCTCTACGCCCCGCTGGCGGCCGTCGCCAGCGCGAGGTCGAGCGTGCGGAGGTGGAGGCGGACGGCCGTCTCCAGGCCGAGGCAGCGGAGGCCGAGGCCGTCGAGGAGCGGGCCGAGATCCTGGCCGTCGGCGGCGGCCTCGGTGAGCGCCGGCACGCGGTCCTGGAAGTCGTGGAGCAGGCCGGGGACGCCGGGCTCGTGGTCGTAGTCGGCGGCGAGGTGGAACAGCGGCAGCTCGGTGACGAGGCAGAGCGGCGTCTCCCCCGTCGCCGGGTCCCGTCCGGTCTGGACCGCCCACTCCATCGACGAGAGGAAAAACTTCGCGGCCGTCTCCGGGTCGTCCCGCTCCTGGAAGTGGGCCTGCATGGCGCGGCCCTGCGGCGTGGTCCAGAAGCCAGGGCCGCCGTAGCGGAAGCCCTTGTCGCCCGCGCGGTCGTGGTCGTGGAGCCGGAGACCGGTCTGGCGGGCGGCTTCGGCGAAGCCGGCGCGGAGCGGCTCGGTCTCGGGCCGGTCGATCCACTGCTCTTCGATCAAGAGCAGCGCGCCCTCGGAGAAGCCCATGCCGTGCAGGCTCGCGTGGAGCGCGACCGGCTCGTAATCGAACAGAAAGCGGCTGGCGGCGGCATTCTCCGGCCGCATCACGGGGTAGCCGAACTCGACGTCGCGGCCGGGCGCCTCGCGGCGACGGTGCTGGAGGAACTGGGCGAGCGTCCCGGCGGGATCGTCGGCGTCCCACCGCTCGATCCACGGCCGGTTGCGCGCCTCGCCGTCGGGGTTGACGTGCGGGACGATCCGGAAGGTGACCCGCTCGAACAGGTCCTCCAGTCCCCCATCCTCGGCGCCCCAGCCGCGCGCCGCCAGCCCCTCCAGGACGAGCGTGCGCAGCGTCTCCGGCCCGACGGGCTCGTCGGCGTGGGCGCCGGCGACGAGCGTGACGAGGCGCGGCCCGTACCCGAGCGTGACGCCGGCGATGGGCCGCCCCTCCTCGCTCCGCCCGACGACGTGGAAGTGGGCGAGGTCCGGGTTCTGATCGCACGCGGCGCGCAGCGCGTCGAACACCTCGGCGGAGGTGCGGAAGCGGAGGTCGGAGAGGTCGAGATCGGCGAGGCGCATGGACGCTGCACCCGCCGGCCGGGCTCCGGTTCCGCCCCGCCCCGTGCCGCTGGCGGCCGTCGCCAGCGGCGCGAGGGGGTCAGCCCTCCTGCGGGACCGGGTCGTCGGCCGTGCGCTGGACGGGCTCCTCGCCCGTCGGGAAGAACTCGAGGGCTGCCGAGTTCATGCAGTAGCGGAGGCCCGTTGGGCGCGGCCCGTCGGGGAAGACGTGGCCGAGGTGCCCGTCGCACCGCGCGCACCGGGTCTCGGTGCGGACCATCCCGAGGCTCCGATCCTGGATCTCGCGGACGTGCTCCGGGTCGACGGGCTGGAAAAAGCTCGGCCAGCCGGTGCCGGACTCGAACTTGGAGCCGGACTCGAAGAGCGGGAGACCGCAGAGGTGGCAGGCGTAGCGGCCCTCCTCCTTGGTGTGGAGCAGGAGGCCGCAGCCGGGCCGCTCGGTGCCGTGGGCGAGCAAGATGCGGCGCTCCTCGTCGGTGAGGCCGGCCGCGTCGGCGGCGCGCTCTCGGGCCTCGCCGCGGAGCGGCGTGAGGTCGTAGCCGAGGTCGGAAACGGGGTGCGTGGTGTCGGTGGGCATAGGAGGGGGTGTCGGGAAAGAGTCTGGAGTCAGACGCCCCGACGCCCGAATCCCGTACGCGGTCCCCGCCTGCCGGCCACTCGTCCTCTCCCCTACGACCCGGCCGACGCCGCCGCAAAGGCTCGGGCACACCGCTCCGCCCACGCCTCGGCGCCCGCCACGTCGTCGGGCGTCGGGCCGCCGTCGATGGCGTGGAGAGCCATCGCCTCGGTCCCACCGCACGCGCGGAGGAGGTCCGCCAGCCGGAACGCGGCGGTCTGGTAGAACGGGTCGTAGTCGCGGTCGCCGAGGCCGACCACGCCGAACGCGACGCCTGCGAGGTCCGGCCGGACGGCGTCCAGCGCCTCCGCAAAGTCGACGGCGTTGTCGGGGAAGGTGCCCTCGGACCACGTGCAGGTCACGGCCACGAGCTGGCGGTAGTCCTCGAGCATCTCGGGGTACGCCTCGGCCATGTCGAGCAGGTGCGCGGCGAAGCCGAGGTCGCCGAGGCGCTCGGCCACGGCCTCGGCCACGATCTCCGAGTTGCCGGTCTGCGTGCCCACGAGGACGAGGACGTCGGGGTGGGCGGTGGTGAGGTCGAGCACGGGGGTCGCGAACGGAGAGGGGGAGGCGTGTGGCCTCCCCCTCCCTAACGCGCGCGCGGATGCGGGGATCTCAGGCGTCGCCGTTGGGGTCGAGGATGTCCTCGATCCGGGCCTGGACGTCGAGCAGGTGGTAGCGCTCGGCCCGCTCGCTCTCGGCACGGTAGCGCGGGAGCGCCCGCCCGATGTCCTCCTGGAGCGAGACGAGCGCGCCCCGCGCGAGCGGCCGGACGTCCGAGCGCTCGATGCTCTGCGGCCGGTAGCCGTAGGCCTGCTGCGCGAACTGCGCCGGGACGTTCGACGGGTCCTCGGTGAGCAGCTCCCCGAGCCGGTCGACGTACGCGCGCTGGAGCGAGCGGCGGGCCGGGTCGATGGAGGCGCCCGTGGCGATCTCCTCCCAGATCCCGTCCTGGAGGTCGTCCATCATCTCGGCCGCCGGGTAGGCCGTCTCCGGGACGATCCACTCCGCCTCCGCCAGCCGCCCGAGGCGGACCGGGTCGAGGATGCGCGTCAGCGCGCTCTCCTGGAGGCTCTGGACGCGCGCGGCGATGCCGCCCGGCTCGATCCGCTGGAGGATGGACGCGTCGAGGAGCCAGTCCGGCGTGCGGAAGCCCTCCTCGACGAGGAACGCGACGGCGTCCCGCTGGCGGTCGGCGTCGAGCGGCTGGTAGACCGCGCCCGCCTCGTCCGTCAGCTTCGGGTCGATGGTGACGCCGCCGATCTGGCGGCCGACGTGGCCGAGGTAGCGCGCCCACTGCCCGACCACCTGGCCGTAGAGCTCGCCGAGCGACGAGTAGTCCTCGCCCTCCTCGTTCACCCACTCCTGGAGGCGCGGGACGATCCGCTGGAGGTTGGCGAGGCCGAGCCGCGAGGCGTAGACGGCGTCGTCGCCCAGGTCCTCGCTCTGCGAGCGCGGGTCGACGGGGTCGAACGTCTGCTCGCCGTAGCGGAGCGCCGGGTCGTCGCGGGTCTCCATCACCATCGCCTGGAGCATCGCGCGCTCCTCCTCCTCGGAGTCGGCCTCGGGGAAGCGCGTGTAGCCCCACTTGATGGCCCACTTGTCGTACTCCCCGATCCGCGGCATGAGCTGCGTCACCTGGTCCCCCGGCTGGGCGACGTAGTTGAACCGGGCGTAGTCCATGATCGAGGGGGCCGTCCCGTGGGTCGCCGTGAACGTCGGCGAGCGGAGGCTGTCGACGGGGTAGGCCGAGGACGAGATCCAGTTGTGCGGGAGGCCCAGCGTGTGGCCGACCTCGTGCGACGACACGAACCGGACGAGCTGGCCCATCACCTCTTGCCGGAACTTGGGCGCGCGGGCCTCCGGGTTCACGGCCGCCGTCTGGACGAAGTACCAGTTGCGGAGCAGGTTCATCACGTTGTGGAACCACCCGATGTCGGACTCCAGGATCTCGCCCGAGCGGGGGTCGTGGACGTGCGGCCCGAACGCGTTCTGGGTGTCCGACGGGAAGTAGCGGATGACCGAGTAGCGGACGTCCTCGGGGCTCCACTCGGGGTCGTCGACCGGCGCCTCCTCGGCGCGGATCGCGTTCGAGAAGCCGGCGGCCTCGAAGGCCACCTGCCAGTCCTCCACGCCCTGCTTGAGGTAGTCGCGCCACTCGTAGGGCGTGGCCGGGTCGATGTAGTACACGATGGGCTCGACGGGGTCCACCAGCTCGCCGCGCGCGTAGGCCTCGGGGTCGCTCGGCTCGAGCCGCCAGCGGGTGATGTAGCGGCGCTCCTCGGCCCGCTGGGCGTCGAGGCCGTAGTCGGTCTGGCGGATCGAGAAGTAGCCCACGCGCGGGTCGTAGCGGCGCGGGCGCATGGGCTCGGCCGGGAGCAGGATCATCGAGTGGGCCATCTCCACCGAGAGCGTGCCCGTCGAGGCGTCGGCCGGGGCGTCCTGGGCCTCGTAGGTGAGGACGGACCGGACCTCGACGTTCTCGGGGAACGCCATGGCGCGGGCCAGGAACGAGCGGTCGCCGTCGAGGCGGCGGACCTTGAACTGCTCCCGCGCACCCTGCGGCAGGCCGAAGACCGGGGTGTCGCCCGTGAACACGTCCGTCATGTCGACGACCACCGAGGCCGAGTCCGGCCCGATCGCGGCCACGTCGACGCGGGCGATGATGGGCTCGAACTGGGCGTCGCGGACGGCCTGGTAGATCGGCAGGCTGTCGGCGGCGACCGACGAGTAGCGGACGGTCCGCAGCAGCACGTGGTCGCCCTGCTTCTCCCAGCGCACGGCCTGCGTGTTGACCTTGATGCCGCCGTACTGGAAGCCCTCGGTCGTCCGCGCGATCCGGCTCACGACGAGCATCTCGCGGCCGAACAGCGAGTCCGGGATCTGGAAGAGGAGCTTCTGCCCGTCGTCCTCGAGGTGGACGGTGAAGAGGCCATCGTCCGAGTTCGTGGTGTCGGTGACGACCTCCGCGAACGGCTTCAGGTCGTCCTTCTTGTCGCTCTGGCGGTTGGCGGCGGACGAGTCGGAGGACGTGGCGGCCTGTTGCGCGCCGGTGCAGCCGGCCCACAGGAGGGCCGCGACCGCACAAAGCGAGAGGGTGCGTAGCATGATGGGGATGAGGGGGTGAGGGTCGTCAGGAGGCCTTCGTCCCTGGTCACTCGTCGGAGCTGAAGGCCCCAGCTCGCGCGGGGCGACCCGATCAGACCGATCCACGAAGGGACGAGGGACCAACGACTACCTCGCCACGTCGCTCTGGACGGCGATGAGGCGGTCCGTGAAGCGGCGGGGGTCGTCGAGGTAGACGAGGGCGGTGAAGAGCGAGGGCGGGTTGAGCGGGGCCGTCTGGCGGGGGACCGGCGCGTACGAGTACACGTAGCGGCCCTGCTTCACCAGGAGCGTCCCCTCGTAGCGGCCGTTCTCCGGCACCCAGGCTAGCTCGGACGACGGCGTCGCGCGCCAGCCGTTGAACGAGCCCCGCACGTAGACGCGCCGCGCCAGCTGGCGGCTGCCGGGCGGGACGTACTGGAACCGGACGGCCACGTACTGCGCGTCGGTGTCGGCCCGGCCGACGTCCTCGTAGACGGACCCGACGAGGGGGGCGTCGGCGAGGACGGCGTCGCGGACGTCGCCGCCGAACTCGGCGTAGTCGAGGTCGAGGAGGGCCGTGGGCGGCGTCGCCGCGCGGTCCACGTCGATCACGTCGGCGTTGGGGCCGAGGTAGCCAAGGTCGAGCTGGTAGAGCGGCGCGGCGGGCTCGAAGACGTCCTCGCGGGGGAGGTAGAACTGGTAGAGGGCGAGGTCGATGAGCGAGGGGTCGGGCGCGCAGCGGATGCCCTGGCTCAGCCCGTTCCGGGCGAAGCAGACGACGAAGCGCGAGGCGTCGAACTCGTCGAGGCGGGGCGAGGGGCGGAGCCGCGCGGCCGGCTGGATCGAGAGGCCCGTCGAGCCGCCCTGGATCGCCGAGCCGAAGGCGAGGTCCACGTCGGCCTGCTGCTCGGTGACGTAGAACGGGATGTCGAACAGCGGCGTCCCGTCGGTCTCTGTGACCACGGCCCGGTAGTTCCCGCTCACCTCGAACCCGATGGACGAGTTCGGGAAGGTGTACTCGTAGTGGACGTAGGGGACGGTCACGACCGGCCCGGAGCGCTCGTAGTCCAGCAGGTTGTCGCGCTCGAAGCCGGTCAGGAACTCGCTCGGCAAGAGGTCCTCGCGCCCGAGCCGGTCGGTGTGGCGGAACGTGATCTCGAGGGGCCGCCCTACGCCCTCCCCCAGCAGGTCGAACGCGAGCGTCAGCGTCTCCGTGCCGCCCAGCGTGACGACGGGCAGCGACGCCTCGTTGCCCGTCCGGTAGAGTTGGACCGCCCCGAGCCGGTCGTCGAGGATCAGCCACTCGCCCGGCGCCGCCTGCCGGACGGCCGGGGCCGGCCCGTCGGTCGCCGCCTCCTCGGGGAGGGCGCAGGCGGAGAGGCAGAGCAGCCCGAGGCTACAGGCTCGGACGACGCGCGAGACGAGGGGCATCGACGGGGTCGAGGGGAGCGCCCAAGATAGGGCCGTCGAGGCGGCCTACCGGTGCGTCGCGCCGTCCCCTCCGCCACCGCGCGCGCTCGGCCCAGTCGTCCGCCAGCGCCGCCAGCGCCTCGGACCCGGCGGACCGGAACCCGCGCGCGGCCTCGGACGCCCGGCGCTCGGCGAGCACGACGGCGCCGGCTCGGTACGCGAGCTGCGCCTGGAGCAGCCGCGCCGACGCCCGATCTGAAGCGTCCGCCGGCACGTCCCAGGTCTGGGCGAGCCGCCACGCCCGGCGGTAGCGCCCGGCCTGCGCCCACGCGAGCGCGGCCAGCACCGGCGCCTCCCGCTCGGCCCGCGCGCCGACGGTGTCGGGCGGGGCGGCGAGGAGCGCGCGGAGCGCCTCGGGCGAGAGCGCGGCGCGGCGTCGGAGCAGGAACCGGCCCACGGCGTCGGCCGGGCTCAGCGAGTCGAGGGCCGTCTGGTACGCCTGTGACGCGGAGCGTCCAGACAGGAGACGTGCGTCGCCGAGGGTGCGGAAGGCGGCGGCCTCGCCCAGGGAGTCGGCCCGGAGGCGGAGGCGGCGCACGTCGCGCGCGGGGACGGGCTCCGCCCGTCGCGCGAGAGCGACGAGACGGCCGTCGAGGGCCGGGAGCCAGAGGGAGTCGGCGTCGAGGGCCGCGTCGAACAGGGCCAGCGCCCGGGCGTCGCGGCCCTCGTCCAGCGACTCGGCGCCGTCCCGCGCGAGGGCCACCTCAGGCGGCGTGTGGTGCGGGCAGCGGACCTCGAACAGCGACGGCCGGCGGAACAGCCAGGTCGCCACGGCGACGGCCTCGGGGTCCGGCTCGCGGCGGGCGAGGCCGTCGGCCCACTGGCGGGCGAGGGCGGCGAGCGGGACGCCGAAGGCGGGCTCGAACCGGCCCGTCCGGTACGCCTCGCGGACGGGGGCGGCGCCGAACTCGTCCAGGAGCCACGCCGTGAACGCCCCGCTGGCGGTGTAGGCGACGCCGGCTCGGGCCGTCCAGAAGCCGCCGGGGCTCATGGTCCGCTCGACGACGCGCGCGGGGCTCTCGTCCAGCCCGCCCGCGTCGCCCGCCAGCGCGCGGCCGGCGACCACGAGGTCCGTCGCGCTCGGCAACCCGTCCGGCGGCTCCAGCGCCACCGCCAGCCCCTCCACCAACCCGACGGCCGGCGACGCCCTCAGCACCGGCGCCCCGACCTCGCGGGCGACGACGTGGACCAGCTCGTGCCCCAGCGACCGCGGCACCTCCTCGGCCAGCATGTGCACCTGCGGCGTCGGGAGCCACACCGGGACGACGCTCGTGACGCGCGACCCGATGAGCGCCGCCTTCGTGTCGGGATCGGGATACAGGTAGACGTCGATGGGCTGGTCCGGCGCGATGCCGAGCCGGGCGCGAACGCGGTCGAAGCGGTACAGCGCCTCATCCACGAGCGCCGCCTGCCGCTCGGGCGGGACCGACCCGGGCGCGAGGTGAAGCACGACCGGCCCGGCGTCGAGGCGCACCGAGAGCGTCCGCCGGAGGTGGGCCTCGCTCTGCTGGATGCCGAGCGGCACGGCGAAGACGTACCCGAGCCCCGCCAGGACGAGGGCTCCGCTGCCGACGAACATCCACGCGCGCCGCCCCGTCCGCCGCCACCAGCCGACCGCGAACAGCGCGGCGGCGAGCAGGAGCGTCTGCGCCTTCGCGGCGACGAGGCCGGGCCGCAGCGCCAGCTCGTCGTCGTAGATCGGCCCGAGGACGCCGCCGAACACGTGGCTGTACGTAAAAAGCTGCGGGTGGACGAGCAGGTCCGCTGCCACGCCGCCGACGGCCACCGCCAGCCCGCCGAGCACGAGCGCCGTCCGGGGCGCCCGCACGTCCGCGAGGGCGAACGCGGCCCCGAGCCCGAGCAGCACGCTCGGCGGCACGAGCAGCAAGAAGAGCACGAGCCCTTGCCCGTACCCGCAGTTCGGCCGCCACAGCAGCGAGAGCGTCAGGAGCGCCCACGGCACCGCGAGCGCGCCCAGGTGCGTCCGCGCCACGTCCCGCGGCGCCTCGCCCCGCCGGAACGCGCCGATCCCGAGCAGCCCCGCCACGAAGAACCCGACGCCCGCGATCACCGCCGACGACTCGGCGTGGAGCAGGCCGACCACTGGAACCGGCCAGAGCCCTGCGCACACCGCCGCGTACACGGCGCTCGGCGCGCGCAGGGCTCGCCAGCCGCTGCGCCTCACCCGGCCGCTACCCACGCCCCAGGCCCTCGCCCCGCTGGCGGGCCTCGTCGCCGGTCAGGACAGCCGAGCGGCGCATGGGCTAGAGAAGGTCCACCGTGATCCCGACCGCGAGCGCCTCCCGGAGCTGCACGTCCTCGCTGATGTCGGCGTCGTAGAGGGCCGCCGCCTCCAGCGTCACGTTGAGGAGGTCGTTGACGGTGAGGATCAGCCCGTTCTCGAACAGGATGTCCGGGGCCTCCTGGCCGATCATCCCGAACCCCTGAAAAGCGTAGAGCCGCGACCGGATCCGGACGTTGTCCATCAGGTCGCGCTCCAGCAGCAGCTCCCCGTCGACGCCGATCTCGGTGCGGAGCGCTTGGTCGAGGTCGTTCCCGTAGATCGGGCGGAGGCGCTGGATCGAGACGACGGTCTCCTTGAGCGCGAGGCCCGTCCGCGCCACGAACCCGCCGCCGGGGCGCACCGAGACGCCCGCCGACTGCGTCAGGACGAGCGGCGAGAAGGCGTCCGACACCTTCAACTCCTCGCCTGGGACGACGACCTGACTCGGGTAGTCTTTAACCGTCGGGGAGTAGTCGAAGCCCGACGCGAACTGGGTGCGGAGCGAGAACGAGGCCGTCGGCCGGATCACGGACCGCGTCGCCAGCTCGGCGCTGATGCCGTAGCGGATCACGTCGGTCGCCTTCCGGAAGTCGAGCGTGTCCTGCTGGAGCAGGCCGAAGCCGAGCTTCACCGTCTGTCGTGTGAGGAAGCGCCCGACGACGCGGTCGAAGGAGCCCTCGGCCAGCGCCGTCACCGCGACGGCGTCGACGCCCCCCTCCTGCCAGTTGGAGTGGAGCGCCTGGTTGCCCTTGAGCGAGGCCACGAGGTCGGTCCGCCAGCCGTCGGCGGCGGTGAGGGTGTCGACGGTCTGGGCGTGCGTCGCGGCGGCTCCGAAGAGGACGACGAGGGCCAGGACGAGGCGCATGGGGTGGGGTGACAGCAAAGAGGCCGCGCCAGCGGGTGGCGCGGCCTCTCGAAGATCGTGAGCGGAGGCTCAGTCGGCGTTCTTCTTGTCCTGGACGTCGACGCGGATGTCCTGGGCCAGCGACTTGAGGTCCTGCATACCCTTGCGCACGCGGGTGCCGGCGGCCTTGTTGCCCTTCTCGTAGAACTTGTTGAAGTCGTCCTCCAGGGAGTTGACGTGGTCTTGGAGCTTTTGATACTGGGAAGCCATGGGGAAAGAGGGGATGGGTTGGGGGGAGCGACGTCGGGACCAGACCGGGCCAGAGAGGCCGCCAGGGCCGTCAACATAGCCCTCGGGCCGAGAGGGAGTCAAGGCGAAGGGCCGAATCTGGCCGAAAAACGGGGGTGCCCCCTACCCCCTTCCCTAGTCAATCACCCTATTTCCATCGTCTTGAGTTCCACCTCGGAGGTCAGACCGCAGCCGGGCCTGCACCCTCTCCCCGCTTGCGACCAGCCTCCCGGCCGCGTCCGCATCGCCGAACCGATCTCTCGACTGGCCCACCGACGCCGGGCCGTCCGCGACGGCCGACCGGAGGAGGACGGTGGCGGGCTGGCCGAGCGCGCCCGCCAGCGCGGCGGCGGCGGCGGCGGCGTCCACCTCGCGGAGCGCGTCGCCCTCCCCCTCCACGAGCGCGGCGACGACGGCGACGACGCCCTGCTCCATGAGCCGCCCGAGCCAGGCCGTCCGCCCGGCCGTCACGGCATCGCCCTCGCGCTTGAGCAGCCCCCGGTCCGCCCCGATCACGCGGACCGACGCGACGCCGGCCTCGTTCAGCTCGTGGGCGATCTCGCGGTTCAGGTCGCGCGTCGTGCGCTCGACGATCGCCGCCTGCTCCTCGTCGGCGACGGCCCACACGCCGTCGGTCGCCGTCGGCAGCAGGCCGAGCGACTCCAGCGCCCGCTCGCCCCGCTCGCCGCTTCCGTGGACGAGGACGGCGCCGGCGCCTCGGGCCGCGAGGTCGCGGGCGAGGCCGGTCAGGAAGAGCGGGTCGCCGAGGTGGTAGGCGTCGAGGAGCAGGAGCATGGGTTCGGGAGGGCGTCCCTGCCCCCTACTCCCCGCTGGCGACGCGGCTCCGCGTGCTACGCCGCCACGAGCGTCTCCTCGCGCTTCGGCCCCGTCCCGATCACGGTGATCCGCACGCCGAGGCGGTCGGTGACGAACTGGAGGTAGTCGCGGGCGGCGGCGGGGAGCGCGTCCATGGTGCGGACCTCCGCGAGGTCGCCGTCGAAGCCGGGGAGCGTCTCGTAGACCGGCGCCGCGCGCCGGAGCGTCTCCAGGTCCGTCGGGAAGCGCTCGGTCCGCTTGCCGTCGATGTCGTAGGCCACGCACACCTTCAGCTCGGGCAGGCCGGCCATCACGTCGAGCTTCGTCACCGCCAGCTCGGTGAACCCGTTGAGGCGCGAGGTGTAGCCGAGCGCGACGAGGTCGAGCCAGCCGCAGCGGCGCGGGCGGCCCGTCGTGGCGCCGAACTCGTGGCCCTCGGCGCGGAGCCGCTCGCCGGTCTCGTCGAGGAGCTCCGTCGGAAACGGCCCGTTTCCGACACGCGTCGAGTAGGCCTTGACGATGCCGATGATCCGGTCCACGGCCGTCGGCGGGATGCCCAGCCCGGTGCACGCGCCGCCCGACGTCGGGTGCGACGAGGTGACGTAGGGGTACGTCCCGTGGTCCACGTCGAGGAGCGCGCCCTGGGCGCCCTCGGCCAGCACGTGCTGGCCCTCCGCCAGCGCGTCGTTGAGGAAGGCCGAGGTGTCGGTGACGTACGGGTCGATGCGGTGGTCGAACTCGACGTACTCGTCCACGATGGCGTCCACGTCGAGCCGGTCGCTGCCGTAGACCGACGCCAGGATCTCGTTCTTCTCCTCGATGGCCGCCGTCAGCTTTTTGCGGAGCCCGTCGCGGTCGAGCAGGTCCACGACGCGGATGCCGGACCGCGCGAACTTGTCCACGTAGGCCGGGCCGATGCCGCGCCCCGTGGTGCCGATGGCCTCGGCGTCGCGCCAGCGCTCGCGGGCCTGGTCCAGCGCCTTGTGGTAAGGCATGATGAGGTGGGCGTTGTGGCTGATCTTCAGCCGCCCCTCGACGGAGTAGCCCAGCGCCTCGACCTGGCCGATCTCCTCCATCAGCGCCGCCGGGTCGATCACCACGCCGTTGCCGATCACGCACGTCACGCCGTCGTGGAAGATGCCCGACGGGATGAGGTGGAGCACGAACGTCTCGTCGCCCCACTTGATCGTGTGGCCGGCGTTCGCGCCGCCCTGGTAGCGGGCGACGACGTCCATCTCGGGCGCGAGCAGGTCGACGACTTTTCCTTTTCCTTCGTCGCCCCACTGGGCGCCGATGACGATGGAGACGGGCATGTCAAAGAGGGAGGTGGAATGCGGGGTCAGAGGCGGACCATGAGCGGTTGGCTCGTCCCCGGCCCCTCACCCTGCGTAGCTGGCGACGGCGTCGCCCACGGACTCGTAGCGTTGGAACACGCCGTCCAGCTTGGTGATCTCGAGGAGCGTCCGGACCCGGTCGCCGACGGCCGCGAGGCGGAGGTCGCCGCCCGAGTTGCGGGCCGTGGTCAGCGCCCCGATGAGCATCCCGAGGCCGGACGAGTTCATGTGGCGGACGTCGCCGAGGTCGACGACGGCCTGGAGCGGGCCGCTCCCCTTGGCTCGGTGGAGGGCGTCGTGGAGGGCGGACCCGTCGGGGCCGCCGAGGGCGTCGCCGGAAAGGCTCAGGACGGCGACGCCCTCGTGGTCGGTGTGCTCGATCTGCATGGCGGAGGCGGGAGGGTGCCCCGCAAGCTAGGCCCGCGCGGCTAGGCCCGCGCGGCGACCACGCGCCGGGCCGGTTGGTACTTCTCGCGGAGCGCGACGACCAGCGGGGAGGCCACGAAGATCGACGAGTACGTCCCGACCCCGATGCCCACGAGGAGCGCCAGGGCGAACCCCTTCAGCGTCTCGCCGCCCAGGAGGAACAGGACGAAGACGGTGATGAGCGTGGTCCCCGAGGTCAGGATCGTGCGCGAGAGCGTCGTGTTGATGGCCCGGTTGGCGACCGTCTCGAACGGCTCCGTCTTGAACAGCGTCGCGTACTCCCGGATGCGGTCGTACACCACCACGGTGTCGTTGATCGAGTAGCCGACGATGGTCAGCAGCGCCGCGATGATGGTCTGGTCGATCTGGAGCGTGAACGGGGTGATGTTGTGGAGCAGCGCGAACAGCCCGAGCACGATGACCACGTCGTGCGCGAGGCAGAGCACGGCGCCGATGGCGTAGCGCCAGTCGAACCGGATGAAGATGTAGAGCAAGATCACGAAGAGCGCTCCGAGCACCAGGAAGATGGCCTTCTCCCGCAGGTCGGAGGCGATCCGGGGGCCGAACGACGACGTCCCGACGACCTCGGGGTTGGCGCCGGCGAACTGGCCGGCCAGCGTCTCGACGAGCGACTGGCGGAGCGCCTCGGTGTCGCCGCCGGCCGACGTCCGGACCATCAGGGTCGTCGGGCCGCCGAACTCCTTGACCTCGACGCCGTCGCCGAGCGGGCCGGTGAGGGCGCCGCGCGCGGCCGTGACCGGGATGGCCTGGTCGGTGTCGACGATGAACTCGCTGCCGCCCTTGAAGTCGATCCCGGCCTCCAGGCCGGGGTAAATGAGCGAGACGATGGCGACGAGCAGGAGGATCCCGGAGATGAGGTAGCTCATCCGGAAGTTGCTCAGGAAGTCGAAGTGGGTGTTTTCGAAGATGCGCATGTCAGTGTCGGTACGGGGTACGTGGTACGGGCGCGGGGCCGAGGACGTCCCTCGTGCCCCGCCCCCGGTACCGATCAGCCGAAGGCCACGCGGGTGCCGCGGGCCTGGACGAAGTAGTCGATGACGAGCCGGGTGACGACGAGGGCCGTGAACAGCGACGTCAGGATGCCGGCCATGAGCGTGACGGCGAAGCCCTGGATCGGGCCGACGCCGAACGAGAACAGGATCACGCCGATGAGGAACGTGGTGACGTTGGCGTCGGCGATGGCCGAGAGCGCCTTGCCGAAGCCGCCGTCCACGGCCGCCTTCAGCGTCTTGCCCGTCTCCAGCTCCTCGCGGATGCGCTCGAAGATGAGCACGTTGGCGTCGACCGCCATGCCGATGGTGAGCACGATGCCGGCCATGCCGGGCAGCGTGAGCGTGGCGTTGAACGCCGCCAGCACGCCGAACACGAACAGCACGTTCAGGAGCAGCGCCAGCGCGGCGATGACGCCGGCGCCCCGGTAGTAGAGCGCCATGAAGAGGCACGTCAGGAGGAAGCCGACGACGAGCGCCCGCGTGCCGGCCCGGATCGAGGCGGCGCCGAGGCTCGGCCCGACCGTCTGCTCCTCGACGATCGAGACCGGCGCCGGGAGCGCGCCGCTCTTGAGGACCGTCACGATGTCGTTGATCTCCTCGCGCGAGAAGTTGCCCGTGATCGACGTCCGCCCGTTCGGGATGCGGCCGATGATGTTGGGGGCGGTGTAGACGAGGTTGTCGAGGACGATGGCGACGGGCTTGCCCACGTTGGCGCCGGTGATCTGGCTCCACCGCGAGGCGCCGGCCCCGTTCATCGAGAGCGAGACCTGCGGCGCGTTCGTGTACGGGTCGAAGGCCGGGCCGGCGTCGGTGATCACCTCGCCCGTCAGCTCCACGCGCTGGTTGACGCCCATCAGCTCGAAGACCGGCTCGCCGTCGACCGTCTGGCCGGCGGGGTTGGCCGTGTAGAGGAGGTCCACGCCGGCCGGGAGGAGCGAGCGGACGGCCGGGTCGGCGAGGAGCCGGGAGACCTCGGCCGTGTCGCGCTCGGCGACCTGCCCGAACACCGGCGAGTTCTCGGCCACCTGGACCATCTGGAACACCTGGGCGAAACGGTTGCCGCCGGCCTCGTCGAGGCCCGAGGCCGTGATGTCGGAGAGGTCGAGCGTGCCGGCCGTGTCGGCGTCGGCGATCTGGGTGCCCGTCGTGTCGGCGTCGGTCGCCAGCGTGTCGGGCGTCTCGGCGGCGCCGTTCTCGTAGAACTGCATCACGCGGGCGGCGGCCTGCTGGAGCTCCTCGGTGGGCGGCGTGAGGTGGAACGTGAGCTTGGCCGTCCCGCGCAGGAGGTCGCGGACGCGCTGCTCGTCGTCGATGCCGGCCAGCTCCACCACGATGCGGCTGCCGTCCTGGCGCTGGATGAGCGGCTCGGTCACGCCGAAGCGGTCGACGCGCTGGCGGATGATCTCCTCGGCGCGGACGAGGGCCTCGTCGACCTCGGCGCGGAGGTAGGCCTCGACCTCCTCGTTGCTGGAGCGGGCCGTGATGTCGGCGTCGGCGTTGCGGAAGTAGCGGGCGAGGCGCGTCCCCGGCCGCTCGGCCTCGATGGCGCTCACGAACAGGTCCACGAAGTCGCCGCCCGACGTCCGGGCGCGCTCCGAGGCCGTCTGGAGCGCGGCGTCGAAGGTGTCGTCGGTGCGGCCCTCGGCCAGCTCGCGGAGGAGGGCGCCGCTGCCCACCTCCAGGGTCACGTGCATCCCGCCCTGGAGGTCCAGGCCGAGGTTGAGCGCGGCCTCGCGCGTTGCGAGGAGGTCGTCGTAGTTCTCGTCCTCGTAGGCCTCGCGCTCGGCCTCGGGCATGGCGGCGAGGTCCTGCTCGTTGAGGTAGTTCTGGAGCGTCGGGAAGAGCTGCCAGAGCGAGATCAGGACGAGGGCGACGACGGCGAAGAGTTTGAATCCGTTGCCTTGCATAGGGATCGGGCACGCCAGAGCGCGCCGGTTGAGTCGAAGGGGATGGGCCGCCCCCATCGGACGGACCAGGCTGCAATCAGGGGACACGGCCTCCGCGGAGGCCGCCGGGCCGCTAGGGCGCGCGCGGCTGGAGGGACCGGCCCTCCACGCACTGCACCCGGACGGGGCCGCCGGGGCGGGCCGTCTCTGCGACGGCCAGCGCGCCCGCGTCGGGCGTCGGCGAGAGGATGGCCGCGCCCCCACTCGGCGGCGGCGACGTGGGCGTCGGGGTCGGAACGAAGGCGTCGTCCGGGAGCGCCGGCGCCACGAGGCCCAGCGACTCGCCATCCAGCAGATACTCGACGACCTCGGCGGCGACCTGGCCGTCGGTGGCCGCGACGTAGGCGTCCACGAACACGGCACGGGGGTCGGCCCCCTCGGCGGTGCGGCGGGCCGCGTCGAGCGCGGCCTCGAACGCCTCCTCGTCGTTCAGGAGCGAGCGGAGGGCGTCCTCCCGGGCGTCACGCGCGACCGCCGCCGGGGCCAGCGTCGTCCCCACGCCGGCCACGAGGAGCGCGGCGACGGTGCGGAGCAGGAGGCGAGAGCGGAACGGGCGCATGGGGCGCGGCCTGAGGTCGGACGCGGCCAAGGTAGCGTCCCCGTGGCGGCGCCGGCGAGCCGATCCCTCTCTTCACCGGACGTTACCGTGCCCCCGCGCGGACCGCCCCCGGCTGGCGACGCCGCCCGCCAGCCGGGACGCCGACGGCTACGGCGGCGCCGAGAACACCAGCGTCGGCACTACAGGTCGGACTCCGTGCCCATCAGGCGGAGGAGCGTGCGGTAGGCCGTGCGCGGCGCCTGGCTCTCCCTACTCCGTCACCTCGACGCCCTTCCAGAAGGCGACGTGACCGCGGATCTCGGAGGCCGCCTCCTTGGGCTCGGGATAGGTCCACGCCGCGTTTGCATTTACCTCCCCGCCGACGGCCACGTCGAAGTAGCTCGCCGTCCCTTTCCAGGGGCACACGGAGGTGTGGTCGCTCGGCCGGACGTGCGCCTGGTCGACGGCGTCCATCGGGAAGTAGTGGTTTCCTTCCACGACGACGGTGTCGTCGCTCTCGGCGATCGTGGCGCCGTTCCAGGTGGCTTTCATAGGGACGTAGGTTAGGGGATGCGTTCGGCGCGGACGCCGTCGGCGAGGTCGCGGGACGTGGGGACGACGCACACGCGGTCGCCCCGGAACGGGTCCACGACGACGCTCAGCCACTGGTACTGCTCGACGCGCGCGCGCTGGCGGCCGAAGCGGGCGGCGACGGCGTCCATCAGCGCCTCGTAGGCCTCAGGGCCGACGAGGATCGTGCGCGGCTCGGCGCCCTCGGCCTGGAGCGAGCGGACCTGCTCGTCGACGAAGCCGAGGACGGTGTCGGGGGTGGCGGGGGCGTCGAGGACGGTCATGATGGGGAGGCGGATCGCGGGATATACTCCGGTCCGCGCGCACCCTTCCCGTCCGATGACGCACTCGACCGGCACCCTCTCGACGCCCGACGGGCTCGACCTGTTCACCCGCCAGTGGGTCCCGGACGGGGACGTGGTGGCCGCCGTCGCGCTCGTCCACGGCGTCCACGAGCACAGCGGGCGCTACGCCTACGTCGCCAGCACGCTGATGCGGCGCGGGATCGCCGTCTACGCGCTCGACCTCCGGGGGCACGGGGCGTCGGGCGGCGAGCGTGCCCAGGTGGAGACGTTCGACGACTACGTGGGCGACGTGCGTCTTTTTCTCGACCACATCGCGGAGGACGTGAGCGCGCCGCTGTTCCTCATGGGCCACTCGATGGGCGGGCTCGTCGTGGCGGCGACGGTCGTGGACCGGGGGACGGGCGGCCTCCGGGGCGTCGTCCTCTCCTCCCCCGCCCTCCAGCTCCCGGACGATACGCCGGCCCTCCTGCAGAAGCTGGCGCCGGTCGTCGCGCGGTGGCTGCCCAACGTGCCCGTCACCCGGCTGGACCTCTCGGTGCTCTCGCACGACCCGACGGTGGAACGGGCCTACCGCGCGGACCCGCTGACGACCAAGCGCGGCGTCCGCGCCCGCCTCGGCTACGAGATCCTGACGACGGGCGAGCGCGTCCGCCAGCACCCCGAGGCGTTCGACGTCCCGCTCTACCTGTTCCACGGGACCGCCGACGCGCTGACGGACCCGGCCGGGACGCGCTGGCTGGCCGAGCACGCGGCCTCGGACGACGTGACGCTCCGGCTCTACGAGGGCCTCTACCACGAGACGCTCAACGAGACCGAGCGCGACGACGTGATCGCGGCGCTGGCGGACTGGCTCGTGGCGCGCGCGGCGTAGGTGCCCACGGCTGGAATCGAACCAGCGACCTGCGGTTTAGGAAACCGACGCTCTATCCCCTGAGCTACGTGGGCAGAGCCGGAAGATAGTCCGGCCGCACCAGGCGGATCGGGAGGGCCGGGCTAGCTTGGAGCCTCTTCGCCCCGGCTCCATGCCCCCTCCCGCCACCGGCAACGCGCGCACCATCTGGTCGTGGGCGCTCTACGACTTCGCCAACTCGGCGTTCACGACGCTCGTCATCACGTTCATCTACGCGCAGTACTTCGTACGCGGCGTGGCCCCGGACGAGACGACGGGCAGCGTGCTCTGGGCCTGGGGCGTGGTGACGCCCACGGCCGTCGCCGTCGCCGCGTTCTCCCCGCTCCTCGGCGCGCTGGCGGACCGCACCGGCACGCGCAAACGGGCGCTCCTGACGACGACGGTCATCACGGTCGCGGCGACGGCGCTGCTGTTCTTCCCCCAGCGCGGCGACGTGCTGACGGCCATCGCCCTCGTCGTCGTCGCCAACATCGCGTTCGAGATCGGGCAGGTGTTCTACAACGCCTTCCTCCCCGAGATCGCCCCGGAGGACAAGATCGGGCGCGTCTCAGGGTGGGGCTGGGCGCTGGGCTACGCCGGCGGGCTGCTGTGCATGGGGCTCGCGCTCGCGTTCGTGATGCCGGACGTGCCGCCGTTCGGGCTCGACAAGGCGACCGGCGAGCACGTCCGCGTGACGAACCTGATCGTGGCCGGCTGGTTCGCCCTCTTCTCGATCCCGGCGTTCCTCGTCCTGAAGGAGCCGCCGGGCGAGGGCGGCGCCCGGCGCGGGATCGTGGCGGCGACGTTCGGGGAGTTGGGCGAGACGTTCCGCCAGATCCGGCGCTTCCGCCAGATCGTCCGCCTGCTCGTCGCGCGGCTGTTCTACAACGACGGGCTCGTGACCATCTTCGCGATGGGCGGCATCTTCGCGGCGACGGCCTACGGGTTCACCGAGACCGAGATCCTCCTCTTCGGGATCGTGCTCAACGTGGCCGCCGGCCTCGGCGCCTTCGCGTTCGCCTACCTCGACGACGCCATCGGCGGGAAGCGGACCATCTACATCTCGCTGGCGCTGCTCACCGTCGCCACGCTCGTGGCCGTGTTCGGCCCGACGAAGGCGTGGCTCTGGGGCGCGGGCGTCTTCATCGGGATCGCCTCCGGCCCGAACCAGGCCGCCAGCCGCTCGCTCCTCGGCCGGTTCGTCCCGCCCGACAAGGAGACGGAGTTCTACGGCTTCTTCGCTTTCTCGGGCAAGGCGACGGCGTTCATCGGGCCGGTCATGTTCGGCCTCCTGACGTCCGTGTTCGGGACCGAGCGGGCCGGCGTGGCGTTCGTCCTCGTCCTGTTCGCCGTCGGCGCCGTCCTCCTGGCGCGCGTGGACGAGGCGGAGGGCCGCGCCACCCGCACCGCCGGCTAGGTCCGCAGCGAGAAGACGCCCGACGGGCGGCCGTCACCGCCAGCCGGACGGTCGGGAGTTGTCTCGGAGTTCTGCACGCCCGTCTCGTCTGATCCCTGACTCCCGACTCCTAACGCCGCCATGACCACCGTCTCCGACGTTCTCGCCCACCTCCACGCCTGGGCGCCGCCCGGCCAGAAGGCCGACTTCGACCGCGTCGGGCTCCAGGTGGGCGACCCGGCCGCCGGGGTCTCCCGCGTCCTCGTCGCCCTCGACCTGACGCCGGCCGTCGTGGACGAGGCGGCGGAGACCGGCGCCGGCCTCGTCGTCACGCACCACCCGCTCTTGTTCAAGCCGGTCGGCCAGGTGACGGCCACCGACCCCGTCGGCTCGCTCGTCTGGCGGCTGGCGCGGGCGGGCGTGAGCTACGCCGCGATCCACACGAACCTCGACGCGGCGCGCGGCGGCGTCTCGTTCGCCCTCGCGGAGCAACTCGGCGTGCAGGACCCGGAGATCCTGGCGCCGCTCGACGGCGTGATGCGGAAGGTGACGGCGTTCGTGCCGGAGTCGGCGGCCGAGGCGGTCCGCCAGTCGATGGCGGCGGCGGGCGCGGGCGCGGTCGGCGACTACGCCGGGTGCTCGTTTACGGCGTCGGGGACGGGCCGCTTCGTCCCGCAAGAAGGCGCGACGCCCGCGGTCGGGACGGTCGGGGAGGCGGAGGCCGTCGAGGAGGTGCGGGTCGAGGCCGTCGTGCCAGCGTGGGCCGTCGGGGCCGTGCGGGCGGCCATCGCGGAGGTGCACCCGTACGAGGCGCCGGCCGTCGACGTGGTCGCGCTGGAGGGGCGGGCCACGCGCCAGGGCTACGGCGCCATCGGGGAGTTGGAGGCGCCCGAGCCGCTGGCGGACTTTCTCGCGCGCGTCCGCGACGCCCTCGGCGCCGGCGCCCTCCGGTACGTCGGCAGCGACGACCAGACCGTCGAGCGCGTGGCCGTCTGCGGCGGGTCCGGCCTCTCGTTCCTCCCGGCCGCCCTCCGCGCCGGCGCCGACGCCTACGTCACCGCCGACGTCACGTACCACCGCTTTTTCGAGGCCCTCGACACCGAGGGCCGCCCGCGCCTCGCCCTCGTCGACGCCGGCCACTACGAGACCGAGGCCGTCACCGAGCGCCTCATCGCGGACCGGCTGGCGGAGGCGTTCCCCGGCCTCGACGTGGCCATGACGGCCCACCGGACCTCGCCCATGCGGACGTTCGCAGGCTGAGGCCTGTGGCTCGGCGCACGGCCGATCCCGCCGGTCGCCCGCCAAATTCGCCCCGCCCTCAAAACCTGACGCCGCCCGCTCGGTTACTCTACAGACTTCCCTCCAGCGAACCCCTGCCGATGGCGACCGACACGACCACGATCGAAGACCAGCTCCGCGCCCTCGTCCGGCTCCAGACGGTCGACTCCAAGATCGACCAGCTCACCAAGCTCCGCGGCGACCTCCCGGACGAGATCCGCGACCTCGAGGACGAGCGGGCCGGGCTCCAGACCCGCCTGGGCCAGATCGACCAGGACAAGAAGGAGGCCGAGGTCCAGAAGAAGAAGCTCAAGCTGGACATCGCCGAGAGCGAGGGGCTCATCCGCAAGTACGAGGAGCAGCAGCTCCAGGTCCGCAACAACCGCGAGTACGACGCGCTCACCAAGGAGATCGAGGCGCACCGCCAGCGGATCACGAGCGCCTACGAGGAGATCGAGCGCTACGACAACCTCGACGAGAACACGGCCGAGACGGTCGACGGCGCCGACGACCAGCTCAAGGAGCTCCAGGACCGCATCAAGGAGAAGTCGGCCGAGCTGGACCGCGTGGTGGAGGACACGAAGGCCGAGCAGGAGGGCTACGAGGAGGAGCGCGCGAAGGCCGCCGCGGCCATCGACGAGCGCTACCTCCGGGCCTACGAGCGCCTCCGCACCCGCGTCCGCGACGGCCGCGCCGTGGTGCCGATCGAGCGCGGCGCCGCCGCCGGCTTCATGGTCCCGCCGCAGCGCCAGGTCGAGATCCGCCAGCGCGACCGGATCATCGTCTCCGAGCACGACGGCCGCATCATCGTCGACGACGTCCTCTTCCAGGAGGTCACCGACGAGAGCTAGCGGACGCGAACTCTCCGACCCTTCGAGCGGGCGCCCTCCAGACGGACGGCGCCCGCTCGTACGTTGGGGCCTCGCGTCGGCCGGGCCGCCGCCTCAGGGTCCTCCCTGGGGAGGAACGTCCGGACACCGCAGGGCACCGTGCTTCCTAACAGGAAGGCGTCGGGAGCCGGAAACGGCCCCTGGCGACGGCACGTGCAACAGAAAGCAAACCCGCCGATGGCTGGCGCTCACGCGCTGGCACAGGTGAGGGGTGAAATGGTGGGGTAAGAGCCCACCGGCGCGGCCGGCGACGGTCGCGGCCAGGCAAACCCCACGGGGTGCAAGGTCACGCAGCGTCCGCCCAGGCTCCGGCCTGGAAAGGGTCGCCCGCCCGAGGACGCGGGTAGGCCGCTCGAGGCCGTCGGCGACGGCGGTCCCAGATAGATGGCGGCCCACCGGGGGCGGCGGCGACGGCCGCTCTCGGGGACAGAATCCGGCGTACAGGCCGGCGCGCGTCGCACTCGGGGCTCCGTCCGCATCGCCGGGCGGGGCCCCGACCTGTGTTCGCCCCGCTGGCGGTCGGCTTCGCCAGCGGGGCGGACACAAAGAGAGGCCGCGAGCGGCGTGCTCGCGGCCTCCAAGTCTGTCGAGAGGGGGGTTACTCTCCCGCCGGGGGCACGTCCGGGGCCGTCGGCGTGGCGGGGTTGGCGCCGGGGAGGTCCGAGGACGGCGCGGGCGCCTCGATGGGCGCCGCCGGCAGCTCGCCGGCGCGGTCCTGGAGGATGCTCCCGCCGCCCTCGACGCGGGGCACGAAGAACGTCGTGAGCACGCAGAGGGCGAGGAAGACGCCGCCGAGGCTCCACGTCGCGCGCTCCAGGAAGTCGGGCGCCTGGCGCGCGCCGAGGATCTGGGTCGTCTGGCCGCCGCTGGCGATGCCCGCGAGGCCGCCGCCCTTCCCGCTCTGGAGAAGTACGACGAGCGCCATCAGCAGCGCGACGATGAGGATGAGGACGATGAGGAAGGTGAACACGGGCCGGTCCTGCGAAAGGGAGCCGAGAAACTACGGGGCGGGGGCGACGTCCGCCTCCCCAATCCCTGGTGAAGACGAGGTGGTCGACCCGAGGCCGGCGCTACTCGCTGTCCCGGCGGTCCAGCTCGGCCTGGGCCAGGAGGAGCGCCACGCAGCTTTTGGCGTCGAGAATCTCGCCGCGCCGGGCCATCGCCACCGCCTCGGAGAGCGGCAGTCGGACCGGCTCGACGAACTCGTCGTCGTCGTTCTGGGCCTCGCCCTCCGTCAACCCTTCGGCGAGGAACAGGTGGATCACTTCGTCTGAGTAGCCGATGCCGGGGAACGTCTGGCCGAGGCGGGTCCACCGCTCGGCCGCGAGGCCGGCCTCCTCCATCAGCTCGCGCTGGGCGAGATCGAGGGCGTCCTCGCCGTCCTCGTCGAACTTGCCGGCGGGGACCTCCAGGAACTCGCGGCGCGGCGGGTACCGGAACTGGCGGAGCAGGACGACGGTGCCGTCGTCGTGGACGGGGACGACGGCCGAGGCGCCGGGGTGCTCGATCCACTCTCGCACGGACGTCTCGCCATCGGGGAGCCGGACGGTGTCGCGGCGGACGTGGAGGAGCACGCCGTCGTAGACGGACTCAGAGGAGAGGGTCTTTTCGGTGAGGGTCATGGGAACGCAGAAGGCAGAAGGCAAGGTGCCACGGGCGGAGGCGCCTCGCCAGCGGGACGAGAGGGAGCCGCCAGAACAGTTGCCGGCCCGTCCGACGTTCCCCGTCCCTCACAGCCCGACCGCGAGGCCGACGTGGACCTTGCCCCGGCCGAGCGGGAGGTCCGGGTTGAGGGCGTAGCTGATCGAGGCGAGGCCCAGCCCGGTCTGGAGCAGGACGCCGGCGCCGTAGCCCGGGAGCACGCGCTCCGACGCCGGACGGTCCGGGAGCGCGGGGCGGTCCACGTAGCCGAGGTCGCCGAAGGCGAAGGCGTAGGTCGCCGCGTCGAGCTGGAGCCGGTACTCGGCGAGGAGGCGCCCGACGGTGCTCCCGAGGAAGGCGTCCTCGTCGTAGCCCCGGAGCGAGCGGGCGCCGCCGAACCGGAACAGCTCGGCCTCGTCCAGCACGAGGTCCCCGGCGCCTCCACCACGCACCAGGAACGCGTCGAGCCCGACGACGAGCGCTTGTCGCCGGAGCGTCGGGAGGTAGCCGCGCGCCTCGGCCCGCAGCCGGCGCTGGACGACGGACGCGCCCACCGTGGCCGGCGCGTCCGCGAGCGACCGGCGGGGCCGGCCCTGCTCCACCGACACCGCCAGGGCCAGCCCGCGCCTCGGGTTGCGCGGCGCGTCGAGGGCCACGTACGCGACCCCGGCGCCGACGTAGAGCGCGTCGGCCCGCCGCACCCGCGCGAGGCCGTCCACGACCTCGGCGCCGAACGTGCCCGGCCGGACCGACTCGCCGGACAAGCTGCCGACGAGGCTCAGGCCGGGCGCGAGCGGGTACGTCACGTCGAGCGCGAGCCGCTGGCGGCTGTACGTCGAGTCGCGCGAGGCGCCCTCGAAGGCGAGCCCCAGGCCCACCGGCAGGCCGAGCACGAACGGGTCGCGCGCCTCGGCCTCGAACGTCGAGACGAGGCCCGGATTCCGAACCAACTCCAGGTGGAGGAGTCGCCCTCCGCCGAGCACGTTGCGGAGGTCCACGCGCCCGCTCCCGACGACCTGCGCGGCGGTCCCGCCCGCGGGCGGCAGGAAGCCGAGGACCACGTCGAACGTGCCCGGCGGGGCCTCCTCGACGGGCACCTGCAAGACGAGGTCGCCCGAGGCGGTCCGCGCCAGCACCGGCTCGCCGACGGCCGTGTAGAGGCCCGTCGCGTCGAGCGACTGGCGGACGCGGCCGGCGTCGACCTCGCCGGCCGGCGTGTCCGGGCGGACCCCGGCGACCCGCGACGCGAAGGCGCGCGCGGCCCCGCGCCCCCCGACCAGCTCCACGCCGACCACCCGCACCGGCGCCCCCACATCGACGCGCACGACGATCTCGACCTCCGCCCCGCCGTCCGCGACCCGGACGTCCGGTGTGAGGCGGGCGTCGGCGTAGCCGGCGCGGGCGAGGAGCGCGGCCGACGCCCGGAGGTCGCGCGCGAACTGGCGCGGACGGAACGGCGCCCCCTCACGCGTCCCCCACACCGGTCGGACCGCCAGCGGGTCGAGCGCGTCCAGCCCGACGAGGTCCAGGGCGACGACGGTCGCCGGCGCCCCGGCCGTGGCGAACACCGTGTCGCGCGCCAGCGAGTCGATGCGGGCGCGGAGGTGGCCGAGCTGGTGGAGCGAGTCGAGCGCGGCCGCGGCGGGGTCGGAGGCCGCGTCTCCGAGGGCGAGCAGCGTGTCCGGGGCCGAGGCGCGGAGCGTCCACCCGGTCTGCGCGCCGGCCGGAGCCGCCGCCAGCAGGGCCAGCGCGGCCAGGACCCTCCGTATCTTGGGGCTCACTCTCACACCGTCCTGTTGCTCGCTCTTCGTCTGGGACTCCTGCTCTGCGCCAGCGTCATGCTCGCCGCCGCCCCGGCCGAACGCGGCGCCCCCGCCGGTCCGTACGCCGAAGCTACGGCCGCCGCCGACACGATCCACGCGACGGTCCAGGCCGGGCAGACGCTGATCCTGGCGCTCCCCGAGCGCGCCGGCCGCGCCGAGGCGAGCTACGAGGTGCTCGAAGCTCCGGCCCTCTCGTGGCTCGTCGACCGCTCGTTCATGTGGCGGACGCTGGAGCGCGAGCGCGGGACGCTCCCCGTCCGCTTCCTCCGCCGTGCAGGGGACGCGACGCCGGACACCCTCGTCGTCCTCGTCGAGATCGTCTCCTAGGCGGTGGCAGACGAGGGTTCTCTTGCCGACCGGCTCACCCGCCGCGTCACCCCGGAGGTCCAGGCGGCGTTCCGGGAGGACCTGCCGACGTGGTTCGACGGCGCCCGCCGCGCGATGCCGTGGCGCGAGACCGACGCCGACGGCCGTCGGGATTCGTACCACGTCTGGGTCTCGGAGGTCATGCTCCAGCAGACGCGCGTCGAGACGGCGACGCCCTACTTCCTCCGCTTCGTCGAGGCGTTCCCCACCGTCGAGGCGCTGGCGGCGGCCCCGCTCGACGACGTGCTGAAGCGCTGGGAAGGGCTGGGCTACTACAGCCGCGCCCGCAACCTCCACCGCGCGGCGCAGCAGGTGGCGGAGGAGCACGGCGGCCGGGTGCCCTCGGACGAGGAGGCGTTCCGCGCGCTCCCCGGCGTCGGGCCGTACACCGCCGCCGCCGTCCTCTCGCTCGCGTTCGACCGCCCGCTGGCGGTCCTCGACGGCAACGTGACGCGGGTCCTCACGCGCGTGTTCGGCGTGGCGGAGGACGCCAAGGCCGGCCGCACGCGCACCGCCCTCCAGGCCCTCGCCGGCCGGCTCCTCGACGCCGAGCGTCCGGGCCGCTGGAACGAGGCCGTGATGGAGCTGGGCGCCACGGTCTGCACGCCGACGTCGCCGGCCTGCCCGTACTGCCCGCTCCGGTCCGTCTGCGTCGCCTTCGCGGAGGGCGACCCCGAGGCGTACCCCGTCACGTCCAAGTCCAAGCCGGTCCCGCACCACACGGTCGCCGTCGGCGTGGTCTCGGACGAGGCCGGGCGGCTCCTGATCCAGCGCCGGCCGGAGGACGGCCTGCTCGGTGGGCTGTGGGAGTTTCCGGGGGGCAAGCAGGAGGCGGGCGAGACGATCTCCGAGACGTGCCGGCGCGAGATCCGCGAGGAGGTCGGGATCGAGGTCGAGGTCGGCGCCGAGGTCGCGCGCGTGAACCATGCCTACTCGCACTTCCGGATCACGATGCACGCCTTCCGCTGCACGCTGGCGGCCGGCACGGCGCCCGGCGCGGTGGCGTCCGCCAGCGGCGAGCCCGTCCGCTGGATCGGCGTGGACGAGCTCGACGACGTCGCCTTCCCGCGCGCCAACCGCCGCGTGATCGAGGCGCTCCAGGCCGAGGCCCGCGCGCCCCGCCTGTTCTGAGGCGCACCCGGCGTGCGCCGAGCGCGTAGGTTGCAGGCGTCCCCTCTCTCGACCCCGTGGAAGGCCTCGTCGATCTCCTCCCCCTCCTCGCCGTCGCCGCGTACTACCTCCTGCGCGCGCGCCGCCGCGCCGGCCAGCGGCAGCAGGCGAACCCACGGACGCCGCCCGAGGCGCGGACGATCTCGGAGCCCAAGGGGCCGACGCCGTTCCAGCAGTTCATGCAGCAGATCGAGGACGCCGTGGCCGAGGCGTCCGGCGAGACGCTGGAGGTAGACCACCCGCCCGAACCTCCGAACGCGATCCCGACGCCGCTCCCGGCACCACCGGCCAAGCCCGTCCGGCCGGCGCCCGAGTTTCACTCGGCCCAGGGCTCGTTCGACGCTCCCGCGCCCGTCGACCACGTCCGCCACGGGTTCGGGGCGGACAACCCGCTCTCGGAGGAGACGTTCGAGCAACGGCCGGCCCAGTCCCTCGCGCCGCTCCACAAGGGACCGCTCCCCGACCCGCACGGCCTCCAGGAACGGCGGGCGTCCGATCCCGCGCCGATCCCGGGCGTGCCGCACTGGCGGGCCAAGCTCCGCGATCCGAAGGCGGCCCGCGAGGCGTTCGTGCTCCAGACCATCTTCGGCGCCCGCGGCGGACGGCGGACGGACCAGCGGTAGTGCACGGGTTGCAGTGAGGGGACGTGGTGCGGGTCCCAGCGCTCCGTCCAGCGTTGCCGGTGTCGCTCCGCCCGCTCACCGGCCACAGCCCCGTGACGCCGGGCGCCCCGCCCGCGGAGGGCGCGGACGCGCTCCGGCAGGTCACCGTGGTAGTGCGCCGGCAGCGGACGGGGGTCGACGTTCGTCGGGTGTGAGCCGGGCGGAGCCCCCTGTGTTCTTGGCCGGCCTCGAGTCCGACGCCTCGCTCAGGGCGGCCGCCAGCCTGTCGAGGCGGCCCTGGCTCAGGCAGAAGCCCCACGTCGGTGCTTATGAACGGGGAACGCAGCGACGGGCATGGACGAGGCACGGTCGGCAGCGTATCGGCGCGCGGGGCCGCCGGATCAGACGGTCCCCTTCACGGCCCCCGCTCCAACCCTTCGCCCCTCCTTCCCCGGCCCCCCTGCATCCTTCGGCACCCTCGTTCGTAGTCTCTCTTTCTTCAGACTTACACGCCGACACCGATGACCAAGGGTACCATCAGCTCCTACAATCCCCGCCGGGGGACTGGCTACGTCCGCCACGACCGCGGCATCGACAACATCCCGTTCTCGCTCCGCCACGCCCACCACGACGACTTCTCGAACGGCGACGCCGTCGAGTTCACCGTCGTCGGCGGGAAGGCGGGCGTCGCGGCCCGAGGCGTCCGTCGCCTGGAGCGCGTCTAGACGACTCCCCCGTTTCCGAGCGCGTCTCACGCCCTGCGCGTGGGGCGCGTTTTTCGTTTGGAGCGGCCAGGGGATGCCCTGCTGGCGGACGCCGTCGCCCGCTACCGAGCGACCGTGAGCGCGGCCGTGGCGCTCGCCCCGCTGGCGGCCGTCGCCGTCATGCGGACGAGGTACGAGCCGGCCGGGAGGCCCGCCGTCTCGATGGCGACCCGCTGCCCGTCCGCCGCCGGGCCGTCATAGACCGCGACCACCTCCCGGCCCTGCACGTCGATCACCGACACGCGCACGCGCTCGGGCGCCGCCAGCCGGAGCGCCACCGTCGCAACGCCGCCGGTGGGGTTGGGGAAGACGCGGAGGCCGAGACCGTCCGCTGGCGGCGCCGGTGTGCCGGGCTCGCTCGCCACCGCCCACGAGGCCACCGGCTCCGACGTCCGGCGGTCGAACGCCACCCGCTCCCCTCCGTTCAGCGTCACGCCCACGTAGAGCCGACCATCGGGTCCTGCTATCGCCCAGTTCGCGTAGCCGTCCGCCGGACCGAGCGACGTCCACTCCGCCCACCGGACCCACGTCTCGCCGCCGTCCTCGCTCCAGTACACCGGCCCTCGGTACATCACCGCCGCCGCGCGACCACCGCCGAGGTCCACCACCTCGGCGCACGTGCGGAACGAGCCGGGGAGGAGCCCCTGGCCCCGCCGCCACGTCTCGCCGCCGTCGTCGGAGATCGACACCCGGATCGAGTCGTCATAGATGCGGATGTCGTTGATCACCGCCACGAGCCGGTCGCCGCCGCCCGGCGCCTGCCCGTGGAGCGTGGCGATGCAGTCGGCCGACATCTGGTAGTAGGCCCACTCGTCGGTGGCCCGCCAGATCCGGCCGCCGTCGTCGGAGACGGTGACGCCGGAGAGCCCGCCGGCGACCAAGCGCCCGGCGTGCGGGCCGGTGGTGACGACGGCGATGCGCTCAGCGGCGGCGCTGTCGGCGATGGTGGGTGCGTCGTCGTCAGGACCATCGTAGCCCAGAGCGGCGGTCCAGGTGGCGCCGCGGTCGTCGGAGTAGGAGGCCATCCGGAAGTAGCGGACGGCGACGAGCCGGCCGCCGTGGGGCAAGCCCCGAGGAATCTCGAAGAGGCGCATAGGCTTAACAGAGGGTCCCCTAACCCAGGTACTCCCCCTGTCTGTGGATCTATATAAAGAACCATACTCATCTACCAGAATCGTATCTCTACCGACGAAATAGGTTAGGAGTGGTCCGGACCTGGGGGGTGGTGACACCTTCTCCCAGGCGGTCGTGGAGTCGAAGGGGGTCGGCAGGCGGAACAAGCCCTCGAAGAGGTACCCCTCACTGTATGCGGCCCAGAAGTCGCCGTCGGGGCCGACCGAGTAGGGAGTGTAGGTGTCGTGGGGCCGGTCGCCCACCGGCTCCCACGTCACCTCGGGTTGCGCGGCGAGGGCCGGCACCAAAGCGCACAGTGGCGCCAGCGCACACAGCGCCCCCGCCGCCCCCATCATGAGGCGGCGAGGGAGGAGGAGGCGGATCATCGGGCCACCGTGAAGCGCGTCGTCGCCGTCTCACCGTCGGTCAGCACCATCCGTACGAGGTACACCCCTGGCGGCAGAGCGCTCACGTCGAGGCTGCGGGGGCCTGGGTCCCTCGCCTCAGCGTGGAGTGCCAGCACGCGCCGTCCGAGCACGGTGTAGATCGCCGCCTCGGCTACCTCGCGCCCTTCCGGCACCGCGAGAAGCGAGAAGCGAAGCTGCAAGGGAGGGCGGGGCACCGTGGAAGACGGGGTCTCTTCACCGTTCTATCACGGACTCGCTCATCGGTTCCACATACCCTCCTCCCCGCTGGCGGGCGCCGTCGCCAGCGGCTACCGCCAAACGGCGATCTCGCCGAGCGCTTTCCGGTCGAGGGCCGGGACCTCGGCGTCGGCGGCCGGATAGCCGACGGGGAACAGGATGAACGGCGCCTCGTGGGCGGGGCGCTCCAGGATCTCGCTCAGGAACCGCATCGGCGAGGGCGTGTGCGTGAGCGTCGCCAGCCCGGCGTGGTGGAGCGCGGCGACGAAGAGGCCGGCCGCGATGCCGCAGCTCTCCTGCACGTAGTAGTGCTTCCGCTTCGAGCCGTCCGGCCGGAGGCCCGTGCGCTGGGCGAACAGGACGACGAGCCACGGGGCCGTCTCCAGGAACGGCTTGCGCCAGTCGGTCCCGAGTGGGGCGAGCGCCTCCAGCCACTCGTCCGACATCCGGCCGTCGTAGCTCGTGCGCTCCTCGGCCTCGGCGGCCTCGCGGATCTGGCGCTTGGTGCCGGCGTCCGAGACGGCGACGAACGTCCACGGCTGCATGTGCGCGCCGCTGGGCGCCGTCGAGGCGGTGGCGATGGCCCGCTCGATGAGGGCGCGCGGGACGGGCCGGCCCGAGAAGTCGCGGACGGAGCGCCGGGCGTCCATCTCCTGAAAAAACGCCTCGGCTCGGGCGAGCCGCTCGGCGTCGGACCGCTCGGGGACGTGGTACGGGACGGTCGGGAACGACTCGGGCATCAGTCGGAAAGAACGTACTGGACGACGACGGCGCCCCGCACCTGGCTGGACCCGGCCGAGTAGGCGCCGGGCTCGGCCTCGTCCGACACCACCGCGATCGCGTTCGAGGCGAACCGCTCGTACGGCTGCACGATCCCGACGCCCTGCTCCTGGATGGCGGCCACAGCGCCGAGCGTCCGGCCGGCGGCCGTCGCCAGTCGCTCGGCCTTGGCGCGGGCGGTCTCCATCGCCCGGTCGAGCGCACGCTCCTGGTACGGCGTCGCGTCGCGGAGCGTGTACTGCACGCCGTCGAGCCGGTTGGCGCCGCTCTCGACCACCGAGGCGATCAGGTCGGGCACGATGCGGAGGCTGTCGACGGTCACGGCCACGATGCGGAAGGCTTGGTAGCCGTCGGGTCCATTCGGACCGTAGAAGTCGCCGAGGTTGAGGGCCTCGATGGAGATCTGGCGGTCGGCGATGCCGAAGCCGCGGACTTCCTGGAGCACGCGGGCCATGTCGTCCTCGTGCTGGCGGAGGGCGGCGGCGGCGGTCCCGCCCTGCGTCAGGACGCCGAGGCGGACGACGGCGCGGTCGGGCGGGGCCGAGACGATCCCCTCGCCCGTGACGGTGATCGTGTTGGGGGTCAGCCCGCCGGGCGCCCATTGCGCGCTGGCGGTCGAGGCGAGGACGAGCGAGAGCGCGAGGAGGCGGAGCATGGCGTGCGGTGTGATCGGCTTGCTACAACGCCTGAGTCGGCCGTTACGGATGCAGACGGCCGAGGAGACGCGGGAACGGGCCCGTCTCGCGGACGTGCGGGAGCCCGCAGACCCACGCGACGGTCCGCTCCAGCCCGAGCCCGAAGCCCGCGTGCGGGACGCTCCCGTAGCGCCGCAGGTCGAAGTACCAGTCGAACGCGGACTCCGGGAGTCCGTGCGCCTCGACTTGGTCCTTCAGGAACTGGAGGTCGGTCGCGCGCTCGCCGCCGCCGATGATCTCGCCGTAGCCCTCGGGCGCGAGCACGTCCATCCCGAGCGCCAGCCGGTCGTCCTCCGGGTCGCGCTTCATGTAGAACGCCTTGACGGCGGCCGGGTAGCGGTGGACGAGGACGGGCGTCTGGAAGTGGCGCGTGAGGATCGTCTCGTCGCTCCCGCCGAAGTCGGCGCCCCATTCGAACGCGGCCGCGCTCTCCTTCCACTGCGGGAGGTTGCGGAGGCCCTCCGCGATCTCGTCCAGGCGGACGTTGATCTCGATCTCGCGGGCATCGATCCGGCGCTTCTCGCCCTTCTTGGCCTGCCCGTAGCGCTGGCGGTTGTCGTCGCGCTCCTCTTCGAGCCGGTGGCGCTCGTCTTCCAGGCCCTCGGCCTCGGCGTCGAGCATGGTCTGCGTGGCGTCGCTGGTGAGGAGGTCGACGGCCTCGGTGTAGCTGAGGCGCGGGAACGGCGTCTGCGTGGCGGCCTCCAGCTTCCCGGTGTCGCGCTCCAGGATCGCCAGCTCCGCGCGGCAGTCGTCGAGGACCGCCGTGACGATCTCGACCAACAGCTCTTCGGCGACCTCCATGTTCATGGCGAGGTCGTAAAACGCCATCTCAGGCTCGATCATCCAGAACTCCGTCAGGTGCCGCCGGGTCTTCGACTTCTCGGCGCGGAACGTCGGCCCGAACGTGTACACCTTCCCGTGCGCCATCGCCATCGCCTCGCCGTGGAGCTGGCCCGACTGCGTGAGGTAGGCCGGCTCGCCGAAGTAGTCCAGCTCGAACAGCGTGGACGTGCCCTCGACGGCGTTGCCGGTCAGGATCGGCGCGTCCATCTGGATGAACCCCTCGCCCTGGAAGTAGGCGTGGATCGCGGTGATGATCCGGTTGCGGACCCGCATCGCGGCCCACTGGCGCTGGCTGCGGAGCCAGAGGTGCCGGCGGTCCATCAGGAACTCGACGCCGTGCTCCTTCGGCGTGATCGGGTACGGCTCGGCCAGCGCCAGCACCTCGACGGTCGCGGCCTGGACCTCGACGCCGCCCACTTGCCGGTCGTCCGCCCGCACCGTGCCCGTGACGCGGAGCGCGCTCTCCTGCGTCAGCGACTCGGCCGCGGCCCACGAGGCCCCGTCCACGTTCTCCTGGTTGACGACGACCTGGACGAGCCCGGAGCCGTCGCGGACCTCCAGGAACCGGAGGCCCTTCGAGCCGCGCTGGTTGTAGAGCCAGCCGTTGAGGGTGACGGTCTGGCCGACGTGGTCGGGGAGCGCAGCGACGCGCGTAAACGGCTCGGTCATTACGACGGGAGGAGGGGACGAGCCGGGAAGCTACGGGCGTCCGCTCCGCCCTTCCGTTCGGAATCCGCCATGCTGGCGGACGGTCGCCGCCAGCGCGGCCCTACGACGTGATCGTGTCGTTGCCGAGGTCGGCCTCAAACGTCCCCCGCACCGTGACCTCGCCCTCGTCCCCGACCGCCTCGAATTGGAACGAGCCCCTGACCCGGTCATCCGTCACCTTCGCCAGCGTGAGCGTCCCCGAGCGGCTCAGGAATGTCCGGTTTCCGCTCAAGTCCACCGTTGCCTCGGCCCTGCCCGAGCCGAGGTCCAGACCGAACCGGCCGACGGAGTACTCGCCCTCTGTAAGGTCCGGACCGCCGTCGGACGCGGCGCTGACCGAGACGATCTCGTCGTCCCCAGGCGCCGCCAGCCGGAACTGGTACCGCTGCTCGGAGGGCTCCAACGAACCGTCCGGGTTGACGATGGCCACAGGCTCGCCGGAGAGCGACGCGGTCGCATCGCCGGTGACGGAGACGCTGAACGAACCGGGGTCGGACCCGAAGAGGTCACAGGCAGGGAGGACCAAGAGCCCGACTGCGAGGACGGGAACAGAGCGCCTGAGGCGCATTGGGTTGACGAATTCAGGGGAAGGCATCAGACAGATCTTAGCGGACGATCTCGCTCTGCCAGTTCGGGTTGTTCTCTTCGCCCACCACGTTCGAGTGGATCAGGTCGTACTGGCCGGAGGTGAAGCGGTCGGCGAAGATGAACGTGCCGCTGCCCTCGCCGGGGATGTTGTTGTAGCTCCAGATCTCGTAGGGGTAGGTCTCGGGCGAGAACGGGCGCCGCTCGACCTGTGAGGGCGGTCCGTAGAGGAGGTACACCCGCCCGCGCGCGCTCTCGAAGCCGTCGCGCCCGCCGGGCTCGCGGAACTGGTCGTTGACCGGCCCGAGGCGCTGGTAGAACTCGTCGCGGGCCGTGTTCGTGGTCGGCCGGCCGTCGGTGTCGCGGTTGCGCCAGAAGGAGGCGAGGAAGGCGCGCTGCTCCTCCAGCGTCCCCTCCGTCACGGCGTCGATCCGGGCGCGCTCCGCCTGCGACGCGATCACGCGGGCGTGGCGGAGGCCGAGCGCCAGCTCCTCCTCGGCCATCGGGGCGTAGAGGGCGTCCTCGTAGTCGAGCTGGCCGAGCGCCATCTCGGGGCGCTCCACGTCCGGGTTCACGACGTAGATCCGCTTGCTCTGCTCCAGGACCGACTCGGAGGCCTCGTTGAGCACCACGAGGCGGAGAAAGTAGATCCCGCTCGGGAGCTCGCTCACGTCGATCCGCCCGGCGACCACGTCGACGGGGCGGACCTGGCGCTCGGACCGGCGCTGGAGGCCCTCCATCGGCCCGGCCCTCTCGCCGTCGGCGATGTAGGCGAGGACGGTGTAGGTGCCCTCGTCGGACGGCGGGCGGTAGACCTCGGCGTAGTACGTCACCTGGGGCGAGCCCGCGCCGTAGAAGGCGTCCGGGTTGGGGGCCACGCGGAGCCCGCTCTTGACGAAGGCATCGTCCTCCTCGGCCCGTCGGATGTCGCTGGCCAGCTCGATCGACGACATCGCGGGCGCGTCGTCGCCGAGGTAGTTGGGGACGGCGAGGTCGCTGCGGAGCTCGAGCGGGCTCTCGCCGGGGAGCGCGATCGTCACCGCCAGCTCGTACTCGCCCGAGGCCACGGCCGTGCGGAGTTGCTCCACGATCACCTGCCCGTCCTGGATCGCCGTCGTGTCCTCGACGACGTACCGGAACGTGGCCTCCTCCTCGTAGACCGGCGCCCGCTGCGCCGCGCCGGGCGCCGCCGCCGCGACGGGGAGCAGCCGGAACGTGGTCGGCACGACGGCCTCGAACTGCCCGTCGTCGCGGGCCTCAAAGGGAAGCGTGGCGGCCCCGAACGAGATGTACATCTCGACGAGCGACTGGCCCTCGTCGTAGAGGAACGTCCCGGCGTCGAGGCGGACCTGGATGGGAGCGCTCTGTGCGCGGACGGCGGCGCCAGCGGCGAGGAGCAGGAAGACGGCGAGGGCGGATCGGAACGGTCGCATGCGACGGAGGGTAGGGGTCTGACACGCCTCAACGGGGGCGGCAAAGATAACGTGTGTAGCTCCGGGGTCGGGATCTGAGCCCCTCCCCCCTCCCGTATCTTCCTCGTCCCGACTCCTGCGAAACTTCGCTCGGAAGCGCTTCCCGTCGCCTCGCCCGAGCCCCCTCTATGAACGCCCCGGAACCTGTCCTCTCGCACCTCGCCGCGCTCGGCCTCGACCGCACCCAGACGGTCTACTACAACCTCCCCCCCGCCCGCCTCGTCGAGCTCTCCGTCCGACGCGGCGAGGGCCGGCTGACGCAGGGCGGCCCCCTCGCCACGCGGACCGACCCGCACACGGGCCGCTCGCCCAACGACCGCTTTATCGTGCGCGAGCCGTCGTCCGAGGACCGCGTGGCGTGGGGCGCCACCAACCGTCCGATCTCGGAGGACGCCTTCGATGGCATCCACGGGGCGATGCGGCGCTACGCGACCGGCCGCGACGTCTTCGTGCGCGACTGCTACGCCGGCGCCGACCCGCGCTACCGCGTCAAGGTCCGGGTCATCACCGAGAAGGCGTGGCACTCGATGTTCGCCTACAACATGTTCCTCCGCCCCGCCACCGCCGAGGAGCTGGAGGGCTTCGAGCCGGACTACACCGTGCTCGACCTCTGCGACTTCAAGGCGACCGAGGCCGTGGCCGGCGAGCTGAACTCGTCCACGTTCGTGCTTCTGCACCTGGGCCGCAAGCTGGTCCTCATCGGCGGGACCAACTACGCGGGCGAGATCAAGAAGTCCATCTTCTCGGCGCTCAACTACGTCCTCCCCGAGCAGGGGGTGCTCCCGATGCACTGCTCGGCCAACGAGGCGCCGGGCGGCGGCAACGCGGCCATCTTCTTCGGACTGAGCGGGACGGGCAAGACCACGCTCTCCGCCGACGCCTCCCGCGTGCTCATCGGCGACGACGAGCACGGCTGGAGCGACCACGGCGTGTTCAACTTCGAGGGCGGCTGCTACGCCAAGGCCATCAAGCTCAGCCCCGAGGGCGAGCCCGAGATCTTCGCCACGACGCACGAGTTCGGCACGCTCGCCGAGAACGTGGTGCTCAACGAGGACCGCTCCATCGACTTCGACGACGGGACGATCACGGAGAACACGCGCCTGAGCTACCCCATCACCCAGATCCCGAACGCGAGCGAGGACGGGATGGGCGGCGTCCCGGAGACGGTCGTCTTCCTCACCGCCGACGCCTTCGGCGTGCTCCCCCCCATCTCGAAGCTGACGCCCGCGCAGGCGCAGTACCACTTCCTGAGCGGCTACACGGCCAAGGTGGCCGGCACCGAGCGCGGCGTGACCGAGCCGAAGGCGACGTTCTCGGCCTGCTTCGGCGAGCCGTTCATGGTCCTCCCCCCGACGCGCTACGCCGAGATGCTGGGCGACCGCGTCGAGACGTCCGGCGCCCGCGTGTTCCTCGTCAACACGGGCTGGACGGGCGGGCCGTACGGGACCGGCGAGCGGATGAAGCTGGCGCACACGCGCCGGATGGTCAACGCCGCGCTGGCGGGCGAGCTGGACGACGTGGAGACGACGACGGAGCCGGTCTTCGGCCTCCAGGTGCCCGTCGCCGTCGAGGGCGTCCCGGCCGAGGTGCTCCAGCCGCGCCAGACCTGGGCCGACCCGGCCGCCTACGACGCCAAGGCGGAGCAGCTCGCCGGGATGTTCGCGGACAACTTTGAGAAGTACCGCGAGGCGGTCGCCGAGGAGGTCCGCCAGTCGGGGCCGAGCCGGGAGCTGGCGGCGTAGGGAACGCGGGAGTCCGGGGGTGTGGGAGTCCGACGCGCGTCTCCTCCCACACCCCCGAGACTCGGGATCAGCCGGCCACGAACGCCAGCAGGACCGTCAGCACGAGGCCGAAGCCGAGCAGGACGAACGAGTAGAGGCTCCCCAGCAGGCACGCCTTGAACAGCGTCTTCGGCCACCCCTGTCCGTACACCCGCTTCTGCGCGAGGACGAAGTAGATCGGGATCGCGACGAGGCAGACCGTGGTGAGCACGCCGATCCACGCCGCGCCGGCCCCGAGCACGCTGAGCAGGACGACGAGCGTGAACACGAGGAACGCCAGGGCGTGCGTGTGGAGCCCGAAGACGAGGTGCTCGGAGTAGTACCACCCCCGCCGGACGTAGATCAGCTTGAGCAGGAGCGCGAACACCGGCAGCATCAAGAACATCACGACCGGGATCTGACCGATCGCCCTCCGCGCGACGTCGAGGCCAACCTGCACGCGCTCGTCCGAGGTCCGGGCCGTCTTGAGGCGCTGGTAGGCCCGCCCGCGCTCCATGAGCCCGTTCGCAAAACCGACGTTGACGTCGATGTCGGCGTCCCCGTCGTTCAGGGCTAGCTCAGACGCCGCGATGAGATCGCCGGGCCGGATCGTGCTGTCGGGCGGATACGCGGCGGCCTGCTCGCGCTGCCACGCCCGCCGCCGGCGGCTCCGCCCAGAGAGCTGGCGGTCGAGATCGCCCCTCTCGTCTTCGTAGTCGTCGAGGACGTCGGCTACCGCGTCCTGCGCGTCCTCCAGCGAGTCGGGGCCCGCGAAGCGGCCGGCGAGGGAGTCGGCCCGGAACGTGGCCCGCACGCTATCCAGCCGGGCCTGGAGCGCGTCGACGATCGCCCGCTGCTCGGCGGCGGCGGCCTCGTCCTCCGTCGCCTGCTCGTCGAGGTAGGCGACGAACGCGGCGGCCGTCATCGAGCTATCGACGACGGCGTCCCGGTCCGTGAGGGCCCCCTCGATCCGGCCGACGGGATCGAAGAGCGAGAGCAGGAAGAAGAACAGGAGCGTGGACGAGAGGTAGACTCGCAGCGGCCGGAGGTACCGCCGTCGCCGGCCCTGGAAGTAGGCGATCGTCAGCGCGCCCGGCGAGAAGAGGAGGAGCCGGAGCGTCTGCCAGACCCGCCCGTCGAGCCCGAAGAACTCCGTGAACGAGTGCGTCACGAACCGGTGGACCGGCATCCGCAGCGGCTGGTCCAGCTGCCCGCAGTCGGCGCAGTAGCGGCCGTGGAGCGTGGCGCCACAGTTGGGGCAGTCGGCCCGGCCGGAGGGCGAAGTGCGGATCGGGCGCGGCTCCTCGGAGTCATCGAGGGCGTTGGCGGCGATGAACGAGTCGAGGGGGTCGGCCACGAGACACAGGGGGAACCGTCGGGAACCTACGGACCTGTCTCGCAGCCGTTACGCATCAGGCGGTCAGTCCCGCTCGAAGGTCGTCTCCCGCTCCGGCCGGAACGTCTCCGACGCCGGGTCGAACCGCCGCTCCTCGACGGTGAACGTGGTCTCCTCGACGCGAATCCAGTTGTAGAAGTTGACGTCGGCGTCTGGCCCACGCCCCCGGCTGGAGGTGGCCGTCCCCGCGCTGGCGATGACGACGCAGTGGCCGCCCGGGTCGCCGGCCGTCGGCTCCGTCAGTTCGACGGGCGCGACGTGGCTGGTGTGGAGGTGGCCGCACAGGACCAGGTCCACGCGCACGCGCCGGGCGGCGTCGAGGGCGAGCCGGGCGTCCCGCGAAACGTCGACGTTGTCCAGCCCCTCCAGCAGCAAGAGGTGGTGGTGGAGCGTCAGCACGCGGAAGGCGTCGGGCGGCTGGCGCGCGAAGAACGCCTCCATCTCCTCGACGTGCTCCGGCCGGATGCGCCCGCCCTTGATGGTCCAGCCGTGGGCCGAGTTGAGCCCGAACGCCGCCAGCCCGTCGGTGGCGAACTGGGGCGTCACGTCGTCCGAGACGTAGGTGCGGAACCGGCGCGACGAGCGCCACAGCCGGTCGAACGGGTTGTGCCACCACGCCCGGACGTCGTGGTTGCCGGGGACCACGATCACGGGCGGCTCGAAGGCGTCGAGCATGGCGCGGGCCTCGACGAACTGGCGCTTCCGGGCGCGCTGCGTGAGGTCGCCCGAGACGACGACGAGGTCGATGTCGGCGCCGTTGACCTCGTCGATCAGCGTCTGGACGATGCGCGGGTGCGAGATCCGCCCGAAGTGGACGTCGGAGAGGTGAGCGAGCGTGAGGGTTCGGGGTCGAGCGTCCGGGGGTTGGAGACCGGGGTCTCCGTCCCCTGAACCCTGGACCTCGGACCCTTGAGCCTCCTCACTCACAGCAGCATCATCGACGGCGTCTCCAGCATGGCCTTCACGTCACCCAGGAACTCGGCGCCGGTCGCGCCATCGACGACGCGGTGGTCGCACGAGAGCGTGAGCGTCATGACCTGGCCGGGGACCACCTCGCCGTCCTTGACGACGGGCACGTCGCGGATGCCGCCGATAGCGAGGATGCAGGCGTTGGGCGGGTTGATGATGGCCGTGAACTCTGAGATCCCGAACATCCCGAGGTTCGACGTGGTGAACGTCGAGCCCGCGTACTCGCTCGGGTCCAGCTTGCCATCGCGGGCGCGGCCCGCCAGCGACCGCGTGTCGGCGGCGATCTCGGCCAGCCCCTTCCGGTCCGCGTCGCGGACGACGGGCGTGAGGAGGCCCTCGGGCATGGCCACGGCCACGGCCACATGGACCGCCTCGTGCTGGCGGATGACGCCCTCGTCCTCGAGGTAGCTCGCGTTGACCATCGGGTGCCGGCGGAGGGCCGACGCGCACGCCTTCGTGACGAGGTCGTTGTAGCTGATCTTGGCGAGGTCCCGCTGGGCCGCGAGCGCGTTGAGGTCGGCCCGGAAGGCGACGGCCTCGCTCATGTCTACGTCGACGGTCAGGTAGAAGTGGGGCGCCGTGAACTTGGACTGCGCGAGGCGGCGGGCGATCGTCTTCCGCATCTGGGTGATGCGGAGGTCGGTGCCGCCCTCTGCGACGCTCGGGACCGGCTGGCGGGCCGGCTCGGCGGCGCGCGCCGGCTGCGACGAGGGCGCCTCCGTCGGCTGGGCAGCGGGCGCCGCCTGCTGGCCCATCGCGCCCTCGACGTCCCGCTTGACCACGCGGCCGTCGGGGCCGGAGCCGGCGATCTGGCGCAGGTCGAGCCCGGCCTCCTCGGCCATCCGCCGCGCCAGCGGCGACGCCTTGACGCGCCCGCCGTCGGCGCTGGCGGTGCTCCCGCTGGCGGCCGTCGGCTGGACCTCCCGCGCCGCGCCGTCGCCGGTGACGGGCTGGACGCTGGGCGCCGGCGCGTCGACGGCGTCGGCCGTGCCGGTCTTGCCCTCCAGGCCGGCCGGGGCCGGCTCGTTTTCCTGGGTCGCGGGTGCCGCCGCCTTCACCTCAGCGTCGGAGGCGTCGCCCGACGCGCCGTCGCCGCTGTACGAGGCGAGCACGTCATCCGGGCTCTCGCCCTCCTTCCCGAGCACGGCGATGAGCGCCCCGATGGGCACGCTGTCGCCCTCCCCCACGACGCGCTTCAGGAGCACGCCGTCGTCGTAGACCTCCAGGTCCATCGTGGCCTTGTCGGTCTCGACCTGCGCGATCACGTCGCCGGCGGAGACGGAGGCGCCTTCCTCGGCGAGCCACGACACGAGGACGCCCTCCTCCATCGTGTCGCTCATCTTGGGCATTTCGACTGCAATCGCCATGTCGGGTCAGGAAAGAGGTGCTGAGGGAGAGCGGCGGACGGCGCGCCGGGGCTACATGTAGAGCGAGCGCTTGACGGCCGCGATGGTCTCGTCCACCGACGGCATCCAGGCCTCGATGAGGTTCTTGGCGTACGGCGCCGGGACGTCCTTCGCCGTCACGCGCTCGACCGGCGCGTCGAGGTGGTCGAAGCAGGCCTGCTGGATCTGGAAGCCGACCTCCGAGGCGATCCCGCCGAACGGCTGGCTCTCGTCCACGATCACGAGCCGGTTCGTCTTTTTCACCGACTCGATCACCGGGTCGATGGGGAACGGCCGGAGCGTGCGCGGGTCGATCACCGTCGCCTCGATGCCCCCTTTCGCCAGTTCCTCGGCGGCCTCCATCGCCAGCCAGTAGCTCTTCGAGTGGGCCACGATGGTCACGTCGTCGCCCTCGCGGGCGAGGCGGGCCTCGCCGATGGGGATCGTGTAGTCCTCGGCGTCCGAGACCTCTCCCCGGAGCCCGAACATCAGCTCGGACTCCAGGAACAGGACGGGGTCGTCGTCGCGGATGGCGCTTTTCAGGAGGCCCTTCGCGTCGTCCGGGTTGGAGGGCGCGACGACTTTCAGGCCGGGCACGTTCGTGTAGAGCGCCTCGACGGAGTTCGAGTGCGTCGCGCCGAGCTGGCCGGCGGCGCCGTTGCCGCCCCGGAACACGATGGGCACCTTGGCCTGGCCGCCCGACATGTAACGGACCTTCGCCGCGTTCGAGACGATCTGGTCGAAGGCCACGAACGTGAAGTTCCACGTCATGAACTCGACGATGGGCCGGAGCCCGAGGAGCGCGGCGCCGATGCTGAGGCCGGCGAAGCCCGACTCCGAGATCGGCGTGTCGATGATCCGCTTCGGCCCGAACTGGTCGAGCATCCCCTGGCTCACCTTGTAGGCGCCGTCGTACTCGGCCACCTCCTCGCCGATGAGGTAGACGTTCTCGTCGCGCTCCATCTCCTCCGTCATCGCGTCGCGGAGGGCTTCTCGGAATTGCAGCTCGGCCATCGGGGTTCGTCTCAGGGTTGGGGGCGGGCCGCTGGCGGTCGCCAGCGCGGCGGGCTAGGCGATGAAGGGGTAGTCCTGCTGGGTGTAGACGTCCTCGTACATCGTCTCGACGTCCGGCAGCGGGCTGTTCTCGGCAAACTCGACGGCCTCCATGACCTCCGCCTTGACGTCCTCGTCGATCTGGTCCAGCCGCTCGACGTCCGCCAGCTGGTGGTCGAGGATGTACTTCTTGGTGCGGATGATGGGGTCCTCGTCCTTCTTGGCCTCCATCTCCTCCTTCGTCCGGTACTTCTGCGGGTCGGACATGGAGTGGCCGCGGTACCGGTACGTCTGGACCTCGACGAAGTACGGCTTCGTCTGGCCGTCGGTGGCGCCGCGCGCGTCGTCGGCGATCTCCTGGAAGGCGCCGTAGACCTCGAACAGGTCCATCCCGTCGATCACGGCCGTCGTCATCCCGTACGGGTACCCCTGCTTGTAGAGGTGGGCGTCGCCGCGTGAGCGGGCGATGGAGGTGCCCATCGCGTACTCGTTGTTCTCGACGATGATGAGGGCCGGGACGTCGTAGAGCGAGGCGAGGTTGGCGGCCTCGTGGAACGAGCCCTGGTTGATGGCGCCGTCGCCGAAGAACGTCATCGAGACGCCGCCGGTCTCCTTGTACTTGCACGCGAACCCCATCCCGACGCCGACCGGGATCTGCCCGCCCACGATCCCGTGCCCGCCGTAGAACGACTTCTCGACATCGAAGAAGTGCATCGAGCCGCCCTTGCCGCGCGAGCACCCGTCGATCTTGCCGAACAGCTCGGCCATGCCGGCCTTGCTGCTCATGCCGCGCGCGAGCGCCAGCCCGTGGTCGCGGTAGGCCGTGATGATGGGGTCGTCGGGGCGCGTGGCCCAGACGGCGCCGGTCGAGACGGCCTCCTGGCCGATGTAGAGGTGGAGGAAGCCGGCGATCTTCTGCCGCCCGTACATCTGCGCCGCGCGCTCCTCGAAGCGCCGCTGGAGCAGCATGTTGCGGTACATCGCCAGCACGTCGTCGGCGCTGAGGCCGAGCGACTCGTGCGTGTGGCCGCTGTGGCGGTAGATCCGGACGTCCGGCGGGTCGGGCTCGAACCCGTCGCCAGGGGCGGCGTCGGCCGAGCCGTTCTTCGGCGCGGCCGCGTCCGTGGGCTTCTCGGCGGTGGAGGTAAAGTCGGCCATGGGAATCCGAGGGGCAGGGAGTCGGAAACGACGGACGCCCGCGGGGGGTCCGCCGTCGGGCGCCAAGCTAGCCCCGGCGCGCGGGCGGGCGCACCTTCGCGCGGGTCGTCTACGTTGGGTTTCCATGGAGAGGCCTCGCGAGCGAATCGGCCGGCGGGGTATCCTCCGCTCTCGCCCCGCTCCCGTGCCCGACGTCTTCCTCTCTCCGCCCGACCCCGACCTCGGCCTCGGCGCCGTGGTCGTCGTCCCGACGTACTGCGAGGCCGGGACGATCGAGATGGTCGTCGAGCGGGTGCTGGCCCTGGACGGCGACTTCTCGATCCTCGTCGTGGACGACGGGTCGCCGGACGGGACGGCCGGGATCGTCGACCGGCTCCGCCGGCAGTACCCGACGCGCGTCGGGCTCCTCCAGCGGAGCGGGAAGCTCGGGCTCGGGACGGCCTACCTCGCCGGCTTCCGCCACGCCCTCGACGCCGGCTTCCACTACGTCTGCGAGATGGACGCCGACTTCTCGCACAACCCCGACGACCTCGTCGCGCTCGTTCGGGCGTGCCGGCCGCCGCCGGAGGGCGGCGGCGCCGACGTCGCCATCGGCAGCCGCTACGTGGACGGGCTCCGCGTGCTCAACTGGCCGCTCGGCCGGCTCGTGCTGAGCTACGGGGCCGGCGTCTACACACGGGCCATCACGCGCCTCCCGGTCCAGGACGTGACGGCCGGGTTCAAGTGCTTCCGCCGCCGCGTGCTGGAGGCCACCGACTTCTCCCACGTCCGCTCCAACGGCTACTCGTTCCAGATCGAGATGAACTACCGGGCGTGGCGGCGCGGCTTCCGCCTGGTGGAGGTGCCCATCGTGTTCACGGAGCGGAGCGAGGGCGAGAGCAAGATGAGCAAGGGGATCGTCCGCGAGGCGGCGCTCAAGGTGTGGCAGTTCCGGCTCCTGTCGATGGTCGGGAAGCTGTAGCGTGCCGCTGGCGACGCCCGCCCGCCAGGCGAGCGCGGTCCCGCCGACGTCGCATGTCGCGGGCCCGAACGCCAGAGCCGGGCGATGGCAGCGTGCACCGAATCGGTGCTCGAGTGGCGCAACCTCATGGGTCATGCGGACGCCAACCGGACGCGTACGTGACGTTTGAGGGCGTGCAGTTCGAGGTGGTCCCGCCGGGGCTTCTCGCCCACGAGATCGACCCCAACGGCGAGTGGCCCATCCTGCAGTCGGTCCACGTACCCGCCAACGGCTCGTTTATCGTTCTCGTCACGAACGGCCGGCTTATCTGACGTCCCCAACCTTGGCCTCACCGGCACCGATACGTTCCCCTCCACCATGTGCGACGCCTCGTTCACCCCCCCACCGGCCGCCACCATCTACTGAGGGTCACGCCCGTGCACTCGATTGCACGCCGGATGCCTCCCTCCTCTTCTCCACCTGGGACGTCGATCACTCTCGAACGCCACACCCCAGAAACGCCACCCAGGCGAGCCGCAAGCACTTGACTTTCTACGTAGTGCGCCGAATACTGAGGGGCCACAAACTGTGAGGTGCATCTGATGGTTGCGAAGTCGCTTTCCGGGGCGAATGCCCGTCCTGTTCCGGGTATTTCCTTCATCAGTCTCTTTCGTCTGCTCCGTCGACATAGAGCAGACCGCACAGGGACTTGCCCCCGGCGCCGCCATGCGATCGGATTCGGTGCGGTACTGGTTGCGGTGGTAACCGTCTCCCTCTCTTCCCCCGTTCAGGCTCAGAGGCCGATGGACCCACCTCCCACGCCCAGACTACCCGCCGCAGTGGATCTGGTGCTGGTAGACGGCCCGGACAGCGGACCCCGCGCGCTCGACTTGGTGCTGGTATCCCCGCGCCTCAAAGATCCACCCTTCGTCTCCGTCGCCCCCCCCGGCTCTGGGCGGCAAGCGGATGTAGCTCCTAACCTGCGTCTCGTAAACCAGAACCCTGTGGCAATCCCCGACGTGTTTACGACGCCGGAGGGGACGCCGCTCGTGGTGACGGCGCCGGGACATCTGGAGAACGACGTCGACCCCGACGGCGACCCCATCGTGTGGCTCTCGTACTCGCTGCCCAGCGGGGGGACGATGAGCGGGACGACGAGCGACGGGGCGTTCGTCTACACGCCGAACCCCGGGTTCTGCGGGCTCGAGGAGATCTCCTACGCCATCGGCGACGGGAACGGCGGGATCGCCTTCGGCGACCTCCTCATCCTCGTCGTCGACGAGCAGAACCGGCCGCCGGTCGCGGTCCCCGACGTGTTCACGACGCCGGAGGGGACGCCGCTCGTGGTGACGGCGCCGGGCCACCTCGCCAACGACTTCGACCTCGACGGCGACCCGGTGACGTGGCTCTCGTACTCGCTGCCCAGCGGGGGGACGATGAGCGGGACGACGAGCGACGGGGCGTTCGTCTACACGCCGAACCCCGGGTTCAGCGGGCTCGAGGAGATCTCCTACGCCATCGGCGACGGACGGGGCGGGATCGCCTTCGGCGAGCTCCTCATACACGTGACGCCAGGACCTCCTGCCGGAACGGCCCCGGTGGCCATTTCAGATGTATACACCACACCAGAAGGGACGCCGCTGGCCGTCACGGCGGCCATAGGGCTTCTAGCTAACGATTTCGATCCCGACGGCGACCCCATCGCGTGGCTCTCGTACTCGCTGCCCAGCGGGGGGACGATGAGCGGGACGACGAGCGACGGGGCGTTCGTCTACACGCCGAACCCCGGGTTCTCCGGGCTCGAGGAGATCTCCTACGCCATCGGCGACGGGAACGGCGGGATCGCCTTCGGCGACCTCCTCATCCTCGTCGTCGACGACCAGAACCGGCCGCCGGTCGCGGTGCCCGACGTGTTCACGACGCCGGAGGGGACGCCGCTCGTGGTGACGGCGCCGGGCCACCTCGCCAACGACTTCGACCTCGACGGCGACCCGGTGACGTGGCTCTCGTACTCGCTGCCCAGCGGGGGGACGATGAGCGGGACGACGAGCGACGGGGCGTTCGTCTACACGCCGAACCCCGGGTTCAGCGGGCTCGAGGAGATCTCCTACGCCATCGGCGACGGCCAGGGAGGCATCGACTTCGGCAAGATGCTGATCGCCGTGCTGCCTTCAGGGGTCACTCTCCTTCCTCCCTGCACCTCGGAGGCGGCGATCCTCTTCTCCGATTGGGACATCGATCCGTCGGTGGGTCCCCCGGACCCGCGCGGTGAGTTCGCGGGGATCGGGAACGACTCTGGCGACGGGACGGCTTATACCCTCTCCGGCTGCGACTTCCTCGTCTTCAACCCGTTCAGCGAGCTCGTGACGTACGCAGCGGACGCGACCGGCATCCTCACCGACGGCGGAACCTACTCGTTCGCGACATCGCTCCCTATCAATTCCCTCGGGCAGACGATGCCGCCGGGGACTCTCCCCGACGGCCCCAGCGTATTCGCGCTGATTGACGGCTCGGCCACGGTCGGCCAGTCCGTCGTGACGGTCCTCACCAACACCGACGTAGTCGCAGCGGTAATCCTCGGGGCAGATGGGACCGTGTATGGGACGGTCGGCGGCGGGGCGGCAACCGCCGAGGCCAACCAGCAGGCCCTCCTCGAGGCTCTAGCCCGCCTCTTCGGCACCGCCGGCGAGCAGGAGGCCGAAGGGCTCGCCCTCACGCTTCAGGCTTCGCCGAACCCGCTCTCGAACGTGGGGATGGTCTCGTTCGGTCTCGAGCAGCCTGGTAACGTCGTGATCTCGCTCTACGACGCGCTCGGCCGGCACGTGGCGCTTCTGGCTGAGGGCCGGTACGGACCGGGCCGACACACGGTGGGCGTCGACGCCTCGTCGCTCCCGCCCGGGGTGTACGTCGTGCGGATGAGCGCCGGCGACACCGCTAGGACGGCCGCGCTCACCGTCGTCCGCTAGCGCCTCCGCACCCCACCCTCGCACGGGCGGCAAGAGCGCCTCCGGCAGCGCGGTTCCGTCCGAGATCTCGTCGCGGACGTGACGGGGCCGCTTCTGCATCGCTGCGGTCCCCGTCGCAGTCACGGACCGGTGGGCCATACGAGACAGCGAAGGAGGTCGTCCGTGAGGCTGCACGCCAGGGAGTAGGAACTCTGGCCGCACTCGCCGGCCGGCTGTAGCGGCTCGGCCGGCTGGCGGGATGCCCCGCCCCTCGCGTCGGCGCCGAACCGTCCCGTGGCCTGCTCGTAGCTTCCACAGCTTTCCACCTCTCCCCTCTCTTCCCGATGCCCGACTCCCCGCACCTCACCGACGGCGAGACCATCCGCATGACCGGCGACGGCCTCCAGGTCCCCGACCGCCCCATCATCCCCTACATCGAGGGCGACGGGATCGGGCCGGACATCTGGGCCGCCGCCTCGCGCGTGCTGGACGCCGCCGTCGCGAAGGCGTACGGGGGCGACCGCCAGATCGTGTGGCACGAGGTGCTGGCCGGCGAGAAGGCGCACGACCAGACCGGCGAGTGGCTCCCCGAGGCCACGCTCCAGGCCATCGACGACCACCTCGTCGCCATCAAGGGGCCGCTGACGACGCCGGTCGGCGGCGGCATCCGGAGCCTCAACGTGGCCCTCCGCCAGCGGCTCGACCTGTACGCCTGCGTCCGCCCCGTCCGCTACTTCACCGGCGTGCCGTCGCCCGTCAAAGAGCCGCAGAAGGTGGACATGGTCATCTTCCGCGAGAACACGGAGGACATCTACGCCGGCATCGAGTTCGAGGAGGGGACCGACGACGCCGAGCGGTTCAAGGCGCTCCTGAAGGAGAACTTCCCCGACCGCTTCGAGAAGGTCCGCTTCCCGGACACGACCGGGTTCGGGATCAAGCCGGTCTCGAAGGAGGGCACGGAGCGGCTCGTCCGCGCCGCCTTCGAGTACGCCGTGGCCGACGGGCGCGACTCGGTCACGCTCGTCCACAAGGGGAACATCATGAAGTTCACCGAGGGCGCCTTCCGCGACTGGGGCTACGAGTTGGCCGACGCCGAGTACGGCGCGACCGAGTTGGACGGGGGCCCGTGGCGCCAGTTCACGAAGGACGGCCACACGATCACCGTCAAGGACGTGATCGCGGACGCGTTCCTCCAGCAGATCCTCACCCGGCCCGACGAGTACGGCGTGATCGCGACCCTCAACCTCAACGGCGACTACGTGAGCGACGCGCTGGCGGCCGAGGTCGGCGGGATCGGGATCGCGCCCGGCGCCAACATCAACTACACGACCGGCGTCGCGCTTTTCGAGGCCACGCACGGGACGGCGCCGAAGTACGCCGGCCAGGACAAGGTGAACCCGTCGAGCGTGATCCTCTCGGGTGAGATGATGCTCCGTTACATGGGCTGGACCGAGGCGGCCGACGCCATCATCGCCGCGATGGAGACGACGATCCAGCAGAAGCGCGTCACGTACGACTTCCACCGCCAGATGGAGGGCGCCACGAAGCTCAAGACGAGCGAGTTCGGCGACGCGCTGATCGAGAACTTGTAGCCCCGTTTCCGCTGGCGACGCCCCCCGCCAGCGGGTCGCCGGCCAGCCGCCGCAGCGCGAGGGCGCTCCCGAGAGGCCGCGTGGCGGGGGTGCGTCCCCTTCCCCCGCCAATGAACCGTCAGGTTCGTCTCAGGCGCGGGCCTCGACGACGCGCGTGTGCGCGATCCGGTCGCCCACCCGCCGCCCGACCGGGTCGATGGCGACGAGCGCGGCCTCGGCCGCGACGACGAGCGCCGCCAGCCCGAGCACGATCTCGCCGAACGGGATGCCCCGGTAGCCGCCGGCGAGGTAGAGCAGCGCCCACACGGCCACGGCCCCCGCGACGGTCGCGTTGCGCCGCGCCGAGACCTGCCAGTCGAGCGCGCCGCCGCGTGGGAGGTACGGGCGGATGCCGAGCCACCGCTTCCCGAGCGAGCGCGCGCCCCATTCGGCGTACGGGATGCCGTCGCGGAGCAACAGATAGGCGGCGCCGAGGAGCAGGCCGAGCCCGAACATCCGCCCCTTCAGCACGCCGGGCGTGAGGGCGGCCGGCGTGAGGGCGATCAGGAGCGCGAGGACGCCGTCGAGGAACGCCGCCGCGAACCGGCGGATGCGGACGGGCGGGGCCGACGTGCGGGAAACCGTGGAGGCCATGCAGATGGGGGCGAGCAGCGTCCACGGTACCGACCGCCGACGCGCGGGTTCAAGGGAAGCCCTGGCCCGGTGCCGCTGGCCGCCCGGCTGGCGGTGCCGGCGGTCCGGCCGGTCAGGTGCCGAGGTGACGCTTGAAGTAGGCGTAGGCCTGGTTGATCGCCTTCGTCTCCTCCTCCGCCAGCCGCTGGAGCTTGGCGCCGAGGCCGGCCACGCGGTCCGGGTGGTAGGCGACGACGAGGCGGCGGTAGTGGCGCCGGACTTTTTCTATCGTCAGGGTGCCGTGGCCCAGCTCCAGCGTCGCGCGGTGGACGGCCTCGGGCGCGTCGGGCGGCGGAGCGATGGGGCGGTCGGCGTGGGGCGCGCCGGGCGTCGGAGCGTCGGCGGCGGCCCGTGCTGTTTTGGACTGCGACGCGCGGGCGCGCTCACGGCGTCGGCGTTCGCGGCGGATGCGTTCGCGCATGGCCTCGGCGCGGTCCTCGCGCGACGTGTAGAACGAAGTCCGCCCCGCCTCGGCCTGCGCGTGCGTCTCACGCGCCGAGACGGCCCCGCCGACCCGCTTCAGATCGGCCACCCACCCGAGCACGACCGACGCCAGCAGCATCAGCACGACGAAGGTGGTGGCGAGCGTGACGAGGCTCATGGGCGAGCGGTGGTGAGGGCGGAATCGGACGCGGCTCCCTCCCGAACGGGGTCGGCCTCGGCCTCCGTATCCGGGCGGCGGCGCGGCGCGACCTCGGACGGGAGCGCGACGGGCTCGGCGACGACGGCCTCGGGCCGGAAGCACCGGCGGCAGCGGGGCTCGTACGCCTCCGTCTCGCCCACGAGAACGCGCGCGTCGCCGGCCACGATCCGCTGCGAGTGGTTGGCCGGTGCGCCGCACCGAACACAGACGGCGTGGAGCTTCGTCACGTGCTCGGCCACGGCCATCAGCTGCGGGACCGGCTCGAAGGGGCGCCCGAGGTAGTCCTGGTCGAGCCCGGCGAGGATCACACGGCGGCCGTCGCGCGCGAGGCGCTCGACCACGTCCACCAGCTCGGTCCCAAAAAACTGGGCCTCGTCGATCCCGACCACGTCGGCGTCGCCGGCGAGGAGCAGGATCTGGTCGGCGGCGTGGACCACCTCGGAGGGCATGGCCGTAGCGTCGTGGCTGACGACGGAGGTCGCGTCGTAGCGCGTGTCGAGGGCCGGCTTGAAGAGGGTCACGCGCTGGCGGGCGATGCGGGCGCGCCGGAGCCGGCGGATCAGCTCCTCCGTCTTGCCCGAGAACATGCTCCCGCAGACGACCTCGACCCAGCCCCGGCGGCGGCCCGACTCGTCGCGTGTGTAGACGTGCGGTTCCATGTGGGGAAGGTACAGCGCGCGAGCCCGCGCGCAGGCGGCGGGGGGAGAGGGGAACGGTCTCCCTTCAAGACCTCGTGCCTCCGTCCGAGTCGCTGCCGGGGCAACGTCCTGAGTGTGCGGGCCTCGCTGACGATTGCCCCGATAGCCGCCCTCCGCACGCGTTCTCGTCGCTCGCACTCCATGCCGCTCCCGTCGTTCGAAGAGGCCAAGGACCGGAAAGTCGTCCAGTGGGCGCTGACCTACCTCGCCGGCGCGTGGCTCGCGCTCCAGGCCGTGCTCGGGGCCCCCTACGGCTGGCCGAGCGGGGCGCTCCGGGCCGTCCCCGTGGTGCTGGCGGTCGGGTTCGTCGTCGCCCTCGTGCTCGCGTGGTACCACGGGGAGCGGGGGGCGCAGACGGTAGGGAAGACGGAAGCGGCCATCCTCGTGCTCCCGTTCGAGAACATGAGCGCCGACGGCGAGAACTCCTCCTCCGACAGGCTCACCGAGGAGCTCCTCAACACGCTCGCCCGCGCCCCGGGCCTCAAGGTCACGGCCCGCACCTCCGCGTTCGCGTTCAAGGGCACCGACGCCCCCGCCGGCGCGCCGCTACAGTCGCTCGACGGCCCGCTCGGGGAGCCAGCCCACGGCGCCGTCCGCCTCGACGCGCCGCCAGCCGGGCCGCCCCTCGCCCACCCGGACCGTCTCCCCCGCCCGCACGCGCGCGACGCTCACGGACGCCGCCGACGGCGCCTCCGTCACCTCGGCCTCGGCCGCCAGCACCACGCCCACCGGCCGCGACCGCTCCCACAGCGCCCCGCTGGCGACGCCCACCGCCAGCAGCGCGCCGACGCCCACGCCGAGCGCGAGGCGCCGGCGATCGATCAAAAACAGGCCGAGCGCGCCGAACGCCAGCGCCAGCGCGAAGGCCACGAGCCCGAGCGGCCCGACGACGCCGACGACCTGATCCCAGACGCGCTGGGTGCCGGAGCGGGCGGGCGCCCCGGCGGCCTCGCGGGCGAGGCGGAGGTTGCGGGCGACGGCCGCGTCGAGCGGGGCGAGGCGGGCGGCGCGCTCCAGGTGCAGGCGGGCACGGCCGGGGTCGCCCCGGCGGAGGGCGACGGTCCCCAGGTTGTGCTCGACGGCGGCGGACGCGAGGCCCGTCGCGCGCGCGCCCTCCCAGGCGGCGACGGCGCCGGACGTGTCGCCCTCGGCGACGAGCTCGGTCCCGAGGGCGAACAGCCGCTCGGCCTCGGCCTGGGGCGAGGCGGGGGGCTGAAGGAGGAGCAGGGCGAGGAGGACGGCCACGGATCAGGCGGGCACGAGCGCGCGGAGGGAGCCGGTCCGCCGGGGAGTCCCGCCGACGCGGTCGAGGGCGTCGAGGGTCGCCTCCGCGTCATCGACGAGCGCCTCGGGCGTGCGGACGCCGGGCAGCCCGGGCGCGTACTGGCCCCGCGCACAGGCGTCGAGCAGGTCGAGCGTCTGAGCGCGGAGGTCGGCCGGGACGCCGGCGCGGCCGAGGGAACGGTCGAGGTCGGCGCGCGACCGCGTGGCGGCGGGGATGCCGAAGCGGTCGGCGAGGAAGGCGTGCGTGGCCCGCTCGACCTCGGCGTAGACGGCCGGGCCGCGCCGCTGGCGGGCGTCGGCGAGGCGGCGGCGCACGTCGGCCCCGGCGCGGCGGCGGCGGCGCTCGGGCGTGTCGACCTCCAGCCGCTGGCGGCCGGCGCGGGCGGCGAGAAAGAGCCCGGCGGCGACGGCCGGCAGGGCGAGGCCGCCGCCCAAGGCCGCCCACAGCCACCCGACGCCGCCCGGCGGGCGCCGCCAGTCGGCCGTGGTGAGGAGGGCGGCGGGCGCGTTCGGGCCGCCCGCGACCGGGACGCCGTCCGCCAACGCCGGGCCGTCCACGGCGATCTCGAACGGGGTGGACCGGAGCGTCTTGTACCGGCCGTCCACGGGGTCGAAGTAGGACCACGTGACGGGCGGCACCTCCACCCGGCCCCCGCCCTGCGGCACGAGCGTGTAGGTGAACGTCTTGACGCCCCGCAGAGGCTCGGCGCCGCGCCGGATCTCGCGGTCCTCCGCCGGGTCGTAGACGTCGACGCCGGGCGGAACGTCCACCTCCGGGGCGTCGAGCAGGGCCACGTTGCCGTTGCCCGAGATCGTCACCTGGAGGTCCACGGCTTCGCCCGCGTCGACGCGCGGCCGGTCGAGCCGGGCCGAGAGATCGAACTGCCCGACGGCGCCGGCGAAGTCGGGCGGGGCGCCGGGCGGGAGGTCGCGGACGGTGATCGTGACGGCCGGGGCCGTGACCTCCTCCTCGTCGTAGCGGGAGGAGAAGGGCGAGAAAAAGGGGCCGAACGGGTCGTTCCCGAAGCTCCGCATCGTCCGCAGGAGGTCCACCGAGAACGTCATCGGGGCCAGCGTCAGCTCGCCCGAGCGGGTCGGGAAGAGGGCGACGCGGCGGATGGTGACGGCCTCGTACGGCTCGCCGGCGAGCGTGACCGAGCGCGGGTACGTGGCCGGCACGTCCATCTCCTCGCGCCAGAAGCCGGCGGCGTCCCACGTCCCGACCGGCGCCGTCTGGCGGGGCTGCACGTTGGGCTCGAAGTAGAGCACGTAATCGACCACCACCTGCTGCCCGACGACGGCCGTCTGGCGGCTGGGCTCCGCCCGCGCGAACAACTCCGAGGACGTGGGCGGCGCGGCCGGGCTGGGCGGCGCCACGGGCGCCCCGCGCAGGACCGTCACCTGGACCGGGTCGAGGGCCACGCGCCGCCCGCCGAGGCGGACGGACGTCCCCGCGATCAGGCCGCCCCCTGGGCGGACGCCCTCGTAGCTCCAGGCGACGCGCCGCTCGGTCTCGCCGTTGAGCGACGTCGTGATGTCGAGGGTCGGCTGGCGCGAGAGGAGGCGGAGGGCGCCGGACGCCGAGGGCGCCTGGAGGCCGCTCCCCTGCCCGCCCCGGATCGTGATCGTGTACGTCATCTGCTCGCCCACGCGGAGCTGGCGCGTCGAGACCACGGCGTCGGCCGACTGCGCGGCGGCCTCGCCGGCGGCGGCCGCCAGCAGGACGAGGGCGGCGAGGCGAACGGCGCGCATCACCAGTCCTTGTCGGCGCGGCGGCTCCGCGTCGGGGCGCGGCGCAGCTCACGGAGCAGGAGCCGCTCCTCCCCGCCCACGGCGTCGAGGATGCGCTCGGCCTGGGCCTGGCTCATCTCGCCCTGCGGCACGGCCTCGGCCTCGTCGCCGGCCTGCCCACCCTGTCGGTCGCCCCGCCCCCCTGGCCCGCCCTGCTGCTGGCCGGGGTCTTGCGGTTGCGTGCGCGTCTGGTCCTGCTCGGCCTCCGGACCGTCGGGCGGCGGGGGCTGGTTCGGGTTCTGGCCGCCCTGTCCCTGGTCGCCCTCCTCGCCCTCCTCACTGCCGGACTCGTTCTGTGCGTCGTCGCTGCCTCGCCCGCCCTGCTGCTGGTCTTGTTCGTCCTGGTCCTGCTCGATGAGGTCGCGGAGGGCCCGGAGGCGCGCGTTGTTCGGGGCGGCTCGGAGGCCGGCGTCGACGGCCTGCTCGGCGCGCGCCATGTCGCCGTCGACGAACGCCTGGGCGCCGGCGTGGTAGCGCTCGACGGCCACATCGGACGCGCCGCGCGGCGCACGCTGGGCGAGCGCGACGGGGACGAGGACGGCGAGCAGGAGGAGAAAGCGGGTCACGGGAGCGAGTCTACGTCGGTCGGAGGCGCCCGGTCCGTCGGCGCGTCGCCGGGCGGGACGGACTCCTGGATCTGGACGACACCGCCGAGGCGCTGCGTAAAGTCGGAGAAGGCGGCGACGGAGGAGTCCTGGGCGAGGCCGTCTTCCATGACGTCCAGCGCGGCCCGGTATTGCCGTGCGGCGACGAGCGAGTCCGCACGGGCCTTGACCTGACGCGCGAAACCCGAGGGCTCGGGCTGGTCGTCTTTGTCGAGGGCACGGCGGGCGATCTCGAAATTGCGCCGGGCGTCGGCGTTCCCAGGGTCGAGCACGAGCGCGCGGCGCAGGAAGTCCACGGCGCGGGCGGGGTCGTCGGCGAGGAGGGCGGCGGTCCCGGCGTCGGAGGCGTAGCGGGCGCGCTGGCGGGGCTCGTCGGCGCGGGCGAGGGCCTCGGCGTAGGCGCTGTCGGCGGGGGCCGCGTCGCCGAGGCGGAGGCGGGCGAGGCCGAGGGCGTGCCACAGCCGGGCCGCCGTCGGCCGGGCCACGTCCTCGGACGCGAGGCCGGAGATGAAGCGGTCGGCCGCTTGCTGGTACAGGCCGGCGGCCTGCTCGGCGCCGGTCGAGTCCGCCATCCGACCCTCCGCCTCCCGTAGGAGCTCGACGCCCCGCCGCCCCTCGGGGACGCCGGGCCGGAACGCCGCCAGCGGGTCGGCGCCGCAGCCGGCGAGGACGAGCGCGGCGAGGACGAGCGGCTTCACGAGGCGACGGGCTCGGAGGGCGAGGGCCGACGCAGGGCGACCACGCGCTCGGCCACGAGCAAGAGGAGCGCGAGGGCGAGGGGCCACTGGAACCGCTCGGCCTCGGCCGAGAACTCGCTCTCGGCCAGGACGGCCCGGTCGAGCCGGTCCAGGGCGTCGTTGATCTGGGGCGCGACGGCCCCGGCGCGGGCGATCCGGTACAGGCCCGAGCGCCCGGTGAGGTCGCGGAGCGCGCCCGGCTCGAAGCGTGAGACGACGACCTGGCCCGAGCGGTCGCGGCGGACGCCCGTCACGCGGCCCCGGCGGACGTTGGGGACCTCGCCGCCCTCGTCGGTGCCGACGCCGAGGGCCAGGATCGTGACGCCGTCGTCGCGGAGGGCGTCGGCCTCGCGGCTCAGCCCGCCCTCGTGGTTCTCGCCGTCGGAGACGACGAGGAGCGCGCGCGGGCGCTCGGCGGAGCCGCCCTCGGCGCTCGCGTTGAACGCCTGGTCCGCCACGGCGAGCGCGCGGGCGAAGTCGGTGCCCTGGACGGCGATCTGGTCGGGGTCGGCGGCGTCGAGGAACAGGCGGAGCGCGCTCCGGTCAGTGGTGAGCGGGCACTGGAGGAACGCCTCGCCGGCGAACACGACGAGCCCCACGCGGTCGCCGCGCCGTTCGTCGACGATCCGCTCGACCTCCAGCTTGGCCCGCTGCAACCGCGACGGCGCCACGTCCCCGACGCGCATCGAGTCCGAGACGTCGAGGGCGATGAGGAGGTCGAGGCTCTCCTGGCGCGCCTCGCGGAGGGCCGTCCCGATGCGCGGCCCGGCGAGCGCGACGCCGAGGCACAGGAGGGCGCCGACGACGAGCCCGGCCCGCACGCGCCGCTGGCGGACGAGCGGGGCGACGGCCTCGGCCTGGGCACCGGCCCTCGGCCCGAGAAACAAAGCCAGCGCCGCGCCCCGCCGACGCGCCGCGTACGCGAACGCCGCGACGGCCGCGGGCACGAGCACCGCCAGCAGGGCGAGGACCAGGGGGGAGCGGAAGGACATGGCGCGAGACTACCAACGCGCGGCGGCGTGCGCCCGTGCCCGCCGCTCATCCGGCCCCAGCACCGCTCGGCACGAAGGCGCCCCGCCCGTCCGAGGGCTGAGCCCACATCCCCGGGCCGCTGGCGGCGGGCGTCCGCCAGCGGCCCGACGGTCAGGGGACCTCGCGGAGGCGCGTCGTCGAGAGCGCGACCGAGAGGAGGAGGCACCCGAGGGCCGGCCACAGGAGCCACGGGTACAGCTCGTTCACGTCGAGCAGGACGGTCTCCTCGATCTCGGTCCGCTCCAGCTCCGAGATGGCGTCGTAGATCTGGCGGAGCGCCTGGGCGTCGGTGGCGCGGAAGTAGCGCCCGCCGGTCGTCTCGGCGACGGCGCGGAGCGCCTCCTCGTCCACCTCGGGCGCGCGCTGGAGGCGCGTCCCGCCGAACGGCATCCGGCCCTGGATGGCCCCGCCGTCGCCGCCGACGCCGATCGCGTACACCTTGACGCCGAGCGCCGCGGCGGCCTCGGCGGCCGTCTGGGGGTCTATCTGACCCCGGTTGTTCTGGCCGTCGGTGAGGAGGATGACGACCTTCGAGGCGGCGTCGGAGTCGCGGAGGCGGGCCGTGGCCGTGGCGAGAGCGGTCCCGATGGCGGTCCCGTCCTCGATCAGCCCCATGCGGACCTCCTGGAGCATCGTGAGCAGGAACGGGTAGTCGATGGTGAGCGGCGCCTGCGTGTACGCCTGGGCAGCGAACACGACGAGCCCGATCCGGTCGGACTCGCGCCCGCGCACGAACTCGGCGGCGACGGCCTTGGCCGCCTCGAAGCGGTTCGGGACGAAGTCCTCGGCCGTCATCGAGGTAGACACGTCGAGGGCCATCACGATGTCGATCCCCTCCGTCGAGCGCTCGACGGAGGCGTCGCGCTCTTGGGGCCGTGCCGCGCCCAGGATGCCGAGCGTGAGGGCGAGCAGCAGGAGCGCGTCCGGGAGCCACCGCCAGCGCGCCCAGCCGGTCGTCTCCAGCGCCGCCGCGTCGTCGGCGACGGAGTAGCGGAGGCCGGGCTGGGGGCCGCGCGCGCGTCCCATCCGCCACGCCAGCAGCGGGACGGCGAGGAGGGCGAGGAGCCACAGGGGGGAAGCGAAAGCCACGGCGGGTGAGGGGCGACGCGTGAAGTGTGTTTACAACGAGCGACGGAGAGCGAGCAGACGCCGGCTCAGAACGTCGATCCGCCGAAGCAAGTCGGTCGTGTGCTCGGCAGGGGTGGGGCCGATCTCGGAGGCGATGACGAGCTGCGTCTCGACCTCGAAGAGGGAGCCACGAGCATAGCGGAGGAACGGGTCGAAGTCTCGGACCCTCCCGATCCCTTCACGCCCTACGTCGCGGTCCCGGTATGTCCGGATGCGTCGTTGCCGGGAAGACTCGTCACTCATTACTCGTCACCCATCACTCGCCCCACCAGCTCGGGCAGCACCTCCCCCGCCGTCCCGCGCACCTGCTCATCGAGCAGGCCCGCGATGTCGCTCGGCTCCGGGTTGACCTCGGCGACGTAGGCGCCGGACTGGCGGGCGATCTGGGGGAGCCCGGCGGCCGGGTAGACCACGGCGCTCGTGCCCACCGAGAGGTAGACGTCGGCGAGGGCGGCGGCCTGCGTGGCGCGGGCGATCGCCTCCTCGGGGAGCATCTCGCCGAACCACACCACGTCCGGGCGGACGAGCCCGCCGCACGCCTCGCACGTCAGCGGGCCGGCGTCCGCGCCCGTCGCGTCGGCCTCAGCGTGGCAGTCGAGGCAGTGGGAGCGTCGGAGCGAGCCGTGCAGCTCCACGAGGCGTTCGCTCCCGGCCCGCTCGTGGAGCCCGTCCACGTTCTGCGTCGCCAGCAAGAACTCGCCGCCGCGCCCGACGACCCAGCGCTCGAGGGCCGCCAGCGCCTCGTGGCCCGCGTTCGGCCGCACCTCCTCGACGATCTGCCGCCGGTGGGCGTACCACCCCTGGACCAGCACCGGGTTGTCGAGGAACGCCTCGACGTTCGCCAGCTCCTCGGGCTGGAACCGCTGCCACAGCCCGTCGGGGTCGCGGAACGTCGGGACGCCGCTCTCGGCCGAGATCCCGGCGCCGGTGAGCACGGCCACGCGCCGCGCCTCGCGGAGGCGGCGGACGAGCGTCTCGGAGAACGGCGGGCCGACGGGCTGGTGCATCGGTCAGGGGGTGGGGGAGGCCTGTTGCAACGGACTTGGCTCCTCCGTTCTCGTTCCGGACTCCCGATCCCGCACCGCTGCCTCGACGGACTCGACGGCGGCGCGGGCGGCGTCCCGAATACGGGCGACGGCCTCGGGCGGCGGGCGGAGCGCGGCGAAGGCCACGAGGTCGGTCGGCCGGAGCGCCTGGCGGACGGCGTCGGCGGCCTCTCTGGGGACGCGGGCGTCGGCGCGGAGGCGTGCCTCGAGCTCCGCGGTCGTGGCCTCGCGGGCGGGGAGGCCGAGGCGACGGGCGACGTACGTCCGCAGCGCCTCGCGGACCGCCACGACGTGAGCCTCGATGGCGGCGGGCGTCGTCGGCGTCTCGGCGTCGAGGTCCGCCAGTCGGGCGAGCGCGGCGGGGTACGGGAGCACGGCGGGCGGCGCCGGCGTGGGGCGGCGGAGCCGGCGGGCCAGCCCCCACGCGGAGGCGCCGACCAGGACGACCCCGAGGGCGGCGAGCGCGACCAGGGCGGCCGTCGGGCTCGGGAAGTCGTCGGCCGGGCCGACGGGCGCGGGCTCGTAGGGCGGCGGCCCCGTCAGCTCAGAGCGGATCGGGACGCGCACGACGCCGGTCGTGACGAACAGGGTGTCCCCGCCGTCCGCCAAGCGGACCGTCACCGGCCCGACGCGCGCCGAGTCGACGGCGAACGCGGCGACGGTGTAGACCGCGCTGTCCGTGCGGACGCTCCCGCGCGTCGTCGGCGGGAGGCGGCGCATCGAGAACGCCTCGGCCTCGCCGAGCGTCCGGAGCGGCTCGGCCTCCGGGTCGCCGGGCGGCACGTCCGGGAAGACGGCCGAGCGCCCCGGCGCGTGGTCCACGGCGACGGCCACCTCGAACCGCTCGCCGATCGAGACGCTGTCGGCGAGGGCGTGGAGGCGCGCGCTCTGGGCCGCCGCCGGCCCGCTGGCGAGCGCCGCCAGCAGGGCGAGCAGGACGGCCGCCCGCGCGTCCCTCCTCCTCCCTCTCCGTTCCTCAACCCTCCTCATCGACTCCCCCGAACGCGCTGGCGGAAAAAGGCCGCCAGCGGCTCGACGTAGTCCTCGTCGGTCCGCAGCGTGACGTGGTCCACGCGGGCCTGCCGGAGCGCGGCCTCGGCGCGGGCGGCCCTGCCGGCGGCCCGGCGCGCGAACGCCGTGCGGACGCGGGCGCTCGACGTGTCCACGAGTGCCGGCCGGCCCGTCTCGGCGTCCACCACGCGGAGGAGCCCGACGGCCGGGAGCGCCTCCTCACGCGGGTCCACGAGCCGGACCGCCACCACGTCGTGCTTCTGCGAGAGGACCCGGAGCGCGCGCGAGACGCCGGCTTCTTCCCCGTTCGGAACCAAAAAGTCGCTCACCAGGATCACGATCGCGCGGCGCCGCTGGACGCGGAGGACGTGCTCCAGCGCGGCGGTCACGTCGGTCCCCCGGCTCTGGGGCTCGTGAGCGAACAGGTCACGGAGGAGCCGCAGCACGTGGCGCTTCCCCTTGCGCGGCGGCACGAACCGCTCCACGCGGTCGGTGAAGAGCACGAGGCCCACCTTGTCGCTGTTGCGGAGGGCCGAAAACCCGAGGACGGCGCAGACCTCGGCCGCGAGGTCGCGCTTGGCGCCCTCGCCGCTCCCGAAGTCCTCGCTCCCCGAGACGTCCACGACCAGCATCAGCGTCTGCTCGCGCTCCTCCTCGAACAGCTTCACGTGCGGCTCGCCCGTCCGCGCCGAGACGTTCCAGTCGATGCTCCGCACGTCGTCGCCGACTTGGTACGGCCGGACCTCGGCGAACTCGATCCCGCGCCCCTTGAACGCCGAGTGGTACTCGCCCCCGAACACGTCGTCCACGAGCCCGCGCGTGCGGACCTCGACGTGGCGGATCTTGCGGAACAGCTCGCGGGGGATCACGAGGAAGAGGAAAGGGGCGTGGAGAATCCGGAGTGTTTCCGTCCGGTCGTTGATCGGCACCCGGGAACGGGACGGCGGCCGCTAGATTACCTGCCGAGATGGAGGGGATGAGGTCCGGCCGGTTTTCCCTCCAGCCTTCTCCCACTTCACATCCCGACATGGCTCGCGTCGCCGTCCTCGTTTTCCCCGGGTCCAACTGCGACCACGACGCCTACCACGCGGCCAAGCACGTGTTCGGGCAGGACGCCCGGTTCGTGTGGCACAAGGAGGGCTCCGTGGGCGACGCCGACCTCGTGATCGTGCCGGGCGGGTTCTCCTACGGCGACTACCTCCGGGCCGGCGCCATCGCCCGGTTCTCGCCCGTGATGAAGGACGTGGTCCGGTTCGCGGGCACCGGCGGGCTCGTGCTCGGCGTGTGCAACGGGTTCCAGGTGCTCTGCGAGGCCGGCCTCCTGCCCGGCGCGCTCGTCCGCAACGCGAGCCTCCGGTTCGCCTGCAAGGACGCCCGGCTCCGCGTCGAGACCACGGCGACGCCGTTCACGTCGGGCCTGGAGGAGGGCGAGGTCCTGACCGTCCCCGTCGCCCACGGCGAGGGCAACTACACCGCCGACGAGGCGACGCTGGACGAGTTGGAGGCCGAGGGCCGCGTCGTCTTCCGCTACGTCGACGCCCTCGGCGAGGCCACACCTGGGGCCGCCCCCAACGGGTCGGCCCGCAACATCGCCGGCATCACGAACGCACCCGGCACCGTGCTCGGCATGATGCCGCACCCCGAGCGGTGCGTCGAGTCGATCCTGGGCCACGGCGGGGCCGACGGCGCGCGCATCTTCCGGTCGGTGTTCGCCCATCTGGGCGAGGGTGTCGAGGCGTAGCGCGTTCCGCGCCGCTCCGACTGGCGACGCGTCTCCGCCAGCGGCGCCTGTCCACCCGTCCCATGATCGAGACCTCGTCCCGCGTCGAGCGCACGTTCCGGCTGGTGGCGACCCCGGACGCGACGTGGGCGCTCCTCGCCGACGTGCCCCGCTGGGGCCACCTGTTCCCCCACGTCACGGCCGTCGAGCCGTTCCCCGACGCCGGGCCGGACGCCTACCGCTGGGCGATGGCGCCCCTCGGCCCACCGGGCGCGCGTGTCGAGACGGTCTACGCCTGCCGCTACGTCCGCCAGCCGGACGGGCGGGTGCTCGCGTGGACGCCCATCGAGGGCGTCGGCAACGCGCGGTTCGAGGGGGAGGTCCGCCTGCGGCCAGACGGCGAGGGAACGGCCGGGACGCTCCGCCTCGACGCCACGCTCCAGATCCCGGCGCCAGCCTTCGCGCGCGCCATCGTCGAGCCCGCCGTGGCGTTCGAGATGGGGCGCATGACGGAGACGTTCCTCGGGCGCCTCGACGCCGAGATCGCCCACCCGTCCTGAGGCCCAGGGCCCCACATCGGGCCTTCCCTGACTCTCGTATCGGGCGCGGCCCGGCCGTGTGAACTTCTCGACGCCGACGGCGGGCCTGCAACACCTGGACGGAGGCGTCGTTGTTGGCGCGCTCGGACCTTCACCCCCCGAGCGCCCGGTGATCGCTCCCGGGCCGGTTGTTTCACCCAACACCCCACACGACCATGTACAAGACCCTTTCGCTCTTCGCCCTCGCGCTGGCCCTCCCGCTGGCCGCCTGCGCCGACGACGTGGACACCTACGAGACCGACGACGCCATCGAGTCCGACGCCGAGGTGATCGGCGACGACATCGAGGCCGGAGCCACCGAGCTCGGCAACGACATCGAGGCGGAAGCCGACGACGCCGCTGCCGAGATGGACGCCGCCGCCGACGAGGCGGGCGCCGCCATGGACGACGCCGCCACCGACGCGCGCCAGGAGGTCAACGAGGCCGCCGGTGACGTCGAGGAGGCCACCGACGGCGACAACATGTAGCCGACGGACGGACGTCTCGACGTTCGCCAGCGGGGCGGTCTCCTTCCGGGGGCCGCCCCGCGTCTCGTTGGAGGGGCGGATCTCGCACTCGGACGCCGCCGTTCGCGGACCACACGCCCCCTCCCGTCCATGCTCCGCCTCCTGCTTCTCGCCGCCCTCACGCTCCCCCTCTCCGCCTGCGGCGGGGACGACGCCATCGACCCGGCGCCCGACGGCGCGCCCGAGCTGGCCGACCCCGACCCCGACACGCCGGTGGACGTGGACCCGCTCTCGCGCCAGGACGGCCAAACGTCCGACGAGGCCGCGCTCGACTCGGCGGAGGTCGGCCAGGAGGTGTTCGAGCGCCCGATGGACCGGCTGGAGCCGGAGGGCGAGTCGGGCGACGATCTGTAGGTGGCCCGTGGGGCGCGGCCGCTGGCGGTGGCCGTGCGTCGGCTACTCCGGCGCCGCGTTTCCCGTCGAGTCCGTCGGGACCGTGCCGAGGATCTGGACGGTGGCAGCGGCGAGGCTGTCGGCCGCCGCGAGATCTGGACGCGCGAAGGCGCGGAAGGCGTCCGCGCCGGCGTGGAACACGTTGAGGTCCACGGGTCCGTCGATTCCGGGGAGCCGGCCGGCCTTCGACCACTGCCAGATCGCCCACTCCCGGCCGCTCTCCAGGCTCGGGTTCACGACGAGGTTCCGAATCCAGACGGGGCTCCGCGGGTGCTGCCCCTCCACGAAGTCCGGGTAGGACCCGGACACGGCGTAGAGGACCGGGGCGGTGCCGAGCGAGTCGGTCAGGATCTGGAGGAAACGGTCGAGCCGCTGGCGGACGGCGTCCTCGCTCCCGTAGTCCGTGCAGTTCCCGCCATACTCCACGTCCACGGCGAGCGGAAGGGCCTCCCGCTCGCGCGGGACGGTCTGGAGGACGTGGGCGGCCTGCTCCTCGGGTGCGCGGCAGAAGGTGAAGAAATGGTACGCCCCGCGCGGGATGCCGGCCGCGCGCGCCTCCCGCCAGTTGCGCGCGAACTGCGGGTCGGTCCAGTCGCCCCCCTCGGTCGCCCTGATGTAGGCGAAGCCGACGCCGGACGCGGCGAGCGCCGGCCAGTCGATGGGGCCTTGGTGGCGCGAGACGTCGACGCCGAGGATGGGATAGCGGGTGCGGTCGGGCTGGGCGGGCGTCCACCGGCCCGTGTCCACGAGCCAGTAGGCCAGGGCCACGATGGCGACGAGCCAGCCGAGCGCGAAGAGGATGAGGCGCATGCCGGAAGATCGCCCACCCGCGAAGGCCCGTCCTGCGGCGTGCTAGGCGGGAGGCCAGGGACGGACCGCCTCGCGGATCTCCCAACGGAGTCGACGTCGAGGCGCACCGCCAGCGGCTCGGGGACGGCCGCCAGCGCGGCGGCGGCGACTTCTCCACACGGCCCCCGAGCGTCGGGGCCTGACGCTATGTTGACGGCGCCCGGCGGGACCTTACCGGTGTCCCCCCGGTCCTCCCCCCGACCGCTCGCCCGATGGCCGACTCCCCGACCGCCACTCCCGGCCGCTACCTCGTTACCGCCCGGAAGTACCGTCCGCAGACGTTCGACGACCTCGTCGCCCAGGAACACGTCGCCGAGACGCTCCGCAACGCGATCACGGGCCAGCGCCTCGCCCACGCCTACCTCTTCAGCGGCCCGCGCGGCGTCGGCAAGACGACGGCCGCGCGCATCCTCGCCAAGGCCGTCAACTGCCAGACGCCGCTGGCCGAGCGGCCCGACGCCGAGCCGTGCCGGACGTGCGACTCGTGCGTGGCCTTCGAGGAGCACCGCTCGCTCAACATCATCGAGATCGACGCGGCCTCGAACAACCGCGTCGAGGACATCCGCGAGCTCCGCGACACCGTCCGCGTGCCGCCGCAGGGGGCCAAGAAAAAGGTCTACATCCTGGACGAGGTCCACATGCTCTCGGCGAGCGCCTTCAACGCGCTCCTGAAGACGCTGGAGGAGCCGCCGGAGTACGCCCTCTTCATCTTCGCCACGACCGAGCCGCACAAGGTCCTCCCCACGATCCTCTCGCGGACCCAGCGGTTCGACTTCCGCCGGATCGCCGTCCCCGAGATCGTCGGGCGGCTCCGGCTGATCTGTGAGGAAGAAGGGATCGAGGCCGACGACGAGAGCCTCGTGCTGCTGGCGAGGAAGGGCGACGGCGCCCTCCGCGACGCGCTCTCGCTCTTCGACCAGGCCCTCTCGCTCTGCGGCGACCGCCTGGAGATCGGACCGCTCCGCGAGGCGCTGGGCGTGGTCGACGCGGACCTCTTTTTCGAGACGACGGACAAGGCACGCGCCGGCGACCGTGCCGGCCTCCTCGACCTCGTGGACCGCGTGGTGCGCGGCGGGCACGACCTGAACGAGTTCGTGCTCGGGCTGGCCGACCACGTCCGCAACCTGCTCGTCGCCCGCTCGACGGGCACCGGCGACCTGATCGAGGGGACGGAGGCCACCCGCGACCGCTACCTCCGGGCCGCCGGCCCGACCACGGACGCCGACCTCCTCCACCTCCTCATGCTCTCGGACCGCGCCGCGAGCGACCTCCGCGAGAGCCGGCAGCCGCGCCTGACGCTGGAGCTAACGCTCCTCAAGATGGCGAGCCTGGAGTCCTCGGCGGACCTCGGGCGCCTCCTCGACCGGCTGGACCGGCTGGAGCAGGCCGCCCGTGACGGCTCGCTCCCGGCAGGTCCGGCCCCCGGCGAGCCGCGACCGGCGAGCGGCGAGCAGCAAGGGGCGACCGCCGAGTCCCCTCCGGTTCGCGCGGCTCCCGACCCGCCGACCGCGACCGCCAGCGGCGCAGAAGCGCCCGGGCCCCGACCGCCCGGCACCTCGGAGCCGACGGCTCGCTACGACGCCCGACCCTCCCCCCCGTCGCCGGACACGCCTGGGCCCGCCGCCGAGTCGCCCGCCGACGAACCCACGGACACTGACGATGGCGGCCTCGCCGAGCCCGTCGCGCCGAGCCCGAGGCGTCCGTCGCCGCCCGCCTCCGAGCCCGCGCCGACGCCCGGCGCCTCCCGCCCCGCCTCCTCGCTCTTCAAGCGCCCGGCCCTCCAACGCCGCTCCGGCGGCGACGGCCAGTCGGGCGAGGCCGCCGCGCTGGCGGTGCCCGCCGGCGAGGGCGACGGGCGGTCGGGACCGGCCCCCGGCGCCCCGGCCGACCCGCTCGGCCCCGCCCTCGGGCAGATCACGGACGCGTGGCCGCGCTACGTCGAGGCCGTCCGCGCGAGCCTCGGCGTGCGTGTGGGCGCCATCGTGAAGGGCGGCCGGCCGCTGCGCGTGGGGCGCGGCGCCGTCGAGATCGGGATGGAGAACGAGTTCGGCGTCCGCGTCGCCAGCGACAACGAGGACGCGCTCCGGGAGGTGCTGGCGGACGTCCTCGGCGGCGAGGCCCCGCCGGTCCGCTACGTCGTCGCGCCCGAGGAGGCCGCCGAAACCGGGGCGCCCACCGACCCGTTCGACGCGCTCAAGCAGATGCGCCAGGAGCACCCGGTCGTCCGCGCGCTCTTCGAGACGTTCGGGGCCGAGATCGTCTGGCAGTAGCGTCGACGGTGGAGCGCGCGGTGCTGAACGCGCGGGACGGGTAGCTCCCGGCCGCCTCCCCCGCCTGCCGTCGACGTCCCACCTTCCACGTTCGAACCCTCAACCCAATCATGGACGGAACTCCCAACATGGCCGACCTCTTCGGCAAGATGGCCGATATGCAGCAGCGCGTGGCCGACACGCAGTCCAAGCTCGCCGAGGAGCGCGTGACCGCGGAGGCCGGCGGCGGCATGGTCACGGTCACGGCCGACGGGACCGGCCGGATCGTCGGCCTCAAGATCGAGCCCGACGCCGTCGACATGGACGACCTCGAGCTGCTCGAAGACCTCGTCGTGGCCGGCATCAACAAGGCCATCGAGGAGGCCGAGGGGATCAAGGCCCGCAAGATGCAGGAGGCCGCGTCCTCCATGCTCCCGCCCGGCCTCGACCTCGGCAGCATGGGCCTCCCGGGGATGTAGCGACGGAGTCGGGTCCGTACGGCGAGTGACGGCTGCGCAGGGTGGCTGCGACGGGCCGCTGTCACTTGCGAGCCCGATCCTACCCCACGCAGCCTCCCAACCCACCCCCCGAACCGATGCACCTCACCTCCGAGACCGTCGAGGCCCTCGTCGAGCAGCTCTCGAAGCTCCCGACCGTCGGGCGGAAAACGGCCCAGCGGCTGGCGGCGTTCGTGCTCAAGATGCCGCGCGAGGAGGTCGTCGAGCTGGCGAAGGCGCTCGTGGCCGCCAAGGACCGGGTCAAGACGTGCTCGGTGTGCTTCAACGTGACCGACGTGGACCCGTGCCCCGTGTGCCAGTCGCCGAAGCGGGACCGGAGCGTGATCTGCGTGGTCGAGGAGCCCTCGGACGTGCTCGCGCTGGAGCGGACGGGCGAGTTCCGGGGCCTCTACCACGTCCTCGGCGGCGTGATCTCGCCGCTCGACGGGGTCGGCCCGGACGACCTCCACGTCTCGGAGCTCATCGCCCGCGTGGCCTCGGGGCCGGCGGCGCCGGCCGCCAGCGGGGCGCCTGGCGGAGACGAGGCCGAGGACGGCGCGGCAGACCCGCCGCCCGCCGAGGCCGAGCGCGTCCCCGTCACGGAGGTGATCCTCGCCATGAACCCGAACGTCGAGGGCGACACGACGGCCTACTACGTCGGCCAGATGCTGGCCCCGTTCGGGGTGCCGGTCTCGCGGATCGCGCGCGGCCTCCCCATCGGCGGGGACCTCGAATTCGCCGACGAGGCGACGCTGAGCCGCGCCCTGGAGGGCCGCGTGGGCATCTAGACCGTCGTCGCGCGCCCCCGTACCAACGGCCCGGAGCCCGCCGGTTGCGTCGCACTCGCCGTCTGGGGCGACGGCCCTGCCCTCCTCGCACGGCCGGAGTCGCGTTCTCGCGAGCACCCCACCTCGTGGAGGCCACGGCGCCCCAGACGCGTCCATGAGAACACGTCAGGCCGACTTACGCCCACAGCGGCCGCGGCCGATACGTCCCCCGCCCGCACGCCGTTGTCCGACACCGCTCCCCTGCCCCTCGAAGTCCGACCGCACCGGCTCATGCTGCTGGTCGCGGGGATCGCCGTGACGGCGTTCTGGTTCGCCCATCGCCCCGCGCCCGCGTCGGACCCGCTCGCCGTCCGGCTCGCCATCTCGGCAGTCCTGCTCTCGACGCTGGCGGTCTCCTACGCCAGCTCGTGGGTGACGGAGCGCATCCGATGGTTCGGGGCGGGGTACATCTACGTGGTCATCGCGTACCTCGCCTACGTCGCGGGCCAGAGCGGCCTGGACGCGACGTGGATCGCCGGGATCTGCCTGATCTACGTCATCTGCGGGCTCGTGCTGGCCCTCTACGCGACGCGCATCGCGCTCGTCGCGCCGGCCCTGCTGGCGGCCTTCGCAGCGACGGCCGTCCCGCTGGCGTTCGCCCCCGAGCTCAGCGTGCCGCTGCCCCGGTTCCTCGCGTACGTCGCGTTCCTGGGCGTCGCCATCCACATCGCGGGCGTCACGCGGCTCCGGGCGCTCTACGCGCTCATGAGGAGCCACGACGATCTCCGGCGGGCCAACACCGACCTGGAGACGGCACGCGAAGAAGCCCTCGGGGCGGCCCGCGCCAAGTCCGACTTCCTGGCCACCATGAGCCACGAGATCCGGACGCCCATGAACGGCGTGATCGGGATGACCGGGCTCCTCCTCGACACCGACCTCGACGACGACCAGCTCGACTTCGTCGAGACCATCCGCACCTCGGGCGACGCCCTCCTGGCCGTCATCAACGACATCCTCGACTTCTCGAAGATCGAGGCGGGGAAGGTGGACCTGGAGGTGATGCCGTTCGAGGTCCACGCGGTCGTCGAAGAAGCCCTCGACCTCGTCGCTCAGCGGGCGACCGAGAAAGGGCTCGGCCTGGCCTACGTCGTCCCCCCCGACGTGCCCCGCGCCGTCGCGGGCGACGCCACGCGCGTCCGCCAGGTCCTCCTCAACCTGCTCTCCAACGCCGTCAAGTTCACCGCCCAGGGCGAGATCGTGGTCGAGGCGAGCTACGCCGACGGGACGCTCTCGCTCGGCGTGAGCGACACGGGCATCGGGATCACCGCGGAGCAGCAGGCGAAGCTGTTCGAGGCCTTCGCCCAGGCCGACGCCTCGACGACCCGCCAGTACGGCGGGACCGGGCTCGGGCTGGCGATCTCGAAGCGCCTCGCCGAGCTGATGGGTGGGGGCCTCACGGTGACCTCCGAGGCCGGCGTGGGCTCGACGTTCACCCTCGCCGTGGCCGCCACACCCGCCGCCGTCCCGACGCCGCCCCGAGAGGCCGCCCTCGCCGGCCGGCGCGTCCTCGTCGTGGACGACCACGCGACCAACCGGCGTATGGTGGAGCTTCAGCTGGCCCGCGTCGGCGTTGACGTGGCGCTCGCGTCGTCCGGCCCGGAGGCGCTCACGATGGCCCGGGCCGCGCTCCAGAACGGCCGGCCCTTCGAGACCCTCGTCCTCGACTACCACATGCCCGGCATGGACGGGGTCGAGGTCGCCGAGGCGATCCGCGCCGAGGGCGACGCGGCCGGGTGGCGCCCCACGCTCCTCATGCTGAGCTCGCTCTCCGACCGGCCCGACCACGCCGCCGAGCTGTTCGACGTGTGGCTCGCCAAGCCGACCAAGCAGGCGGCCCTCCGCCGGGCGGTCGGCCGCGCGCTCCCGACGGCCGAGGCCGAGGCCGCCCCGGAATCGCCGCCTCCCCAGGAGGACATGGCGGTGGCGATGCGCGTCCTGCTCGCCGAGGACAACGCGGTCAACCAGAAGGTGGCCGTCCGCGTGCTCGGGCGGACCGGCGCCCGGCCCGACGTGGCCGGAGACGGCGTCGAGACCGTGGACGCCGCCGTCCGAGCCGCCGCGATGGGACGCCCTTACGACGTCGTGTTCATGGACGTCCAAATGCCCCGGCTGGACGGCTACGACGCGACGCGCCAGATCCGGGAGGCCCTCGACGACTCGCACCAGCCCTACATCATCGCGATGACGGCGAACGCCATGGAGGGCGACCGCGAGCGGTGCCTCGACGCGGGCATGGACGACTACGTCCCCAAGCCGATCCGGCCGGAGGACGTCGAGGAGGCCCTCGCGCGGGCACGGAGCGCTCGGCCCCCGGCGCTGGTAGCCCGGTAGCCTCCGCGGCTCCGGACCGGCGCTAGCTTGGGTGGCCCCTCCCCCCATGCCCGAGATCCGCCGCGTCTGCGTCTACTGTGGCTCCCGCCCCGGCCGGCGGCCGGCCTACGCCGAGGCCGCCCGCCTCCTCGGCACACGACTGGCGGAGGCCGGCATCGGCCTCGTGACGGGCGGTGGGAAGGGGGGCCTGATGGGCATCGCCGCCGACGCCGCGCTCGACGCGGGCGGCGAGGCCGTCGGCGTGATCCCGCAGGCGCTGCTAGACCGCGAGGTGGGCCACGAGGGGATGACCGAACTGCTCGTGGTCCGCACGATGCACGAGCGGAAAGCGACGATGGCCGAGCTCGCGGACGCCTTCGTGGCGCTCCCCGGCGGGCTGGGCACGCTGGAGGAGATCGCCGAAGCGCTGACGTGGGCGCAGCTCGGCATCCACGCCAAGCCCTGTGGCCTCCTCGACGTGGACGGCTACTACGCCCCGCTCGTCGCCTTCCTGGACCACGCCGTCGCGCAGGGGTTCGTCCTCGCCGAGCACCGGGCGGCCCTCGTCGTCGCCTCCGAGCCAGACGCGCTCCTCGACGGGCTCCGCCAGCGGGCCGCCGGAGTAGACGCCAGATGCTGAGCCGCCGCGCCGCCTGGGCGCTCGCCCTCCCCGTCGCGCTCGTGCTCCTGGGCTACGTGCTGTGGCCCAACCTGGCCACGGCCCGCCTCGGCCTCGATGGCGGCCTCTTGCTCGACCTGTTCGGGCGGCCCCGGTCGGCCGGGACGCGCGCGCTCGTCAACTCCGTCGGCGTCTCGCTGGGGACGGTCCTGGGCGGCGGCGTGCTGGGGACGGCCCTCGCGTGGTCGCTCTGGCGCTACGACCTCCCGCTCCGGCGGACGCTCGGGGCCGTCGCCGCGCTGCCGCTGGCGTTGCCGCCGCTCGTGGGCGTGCTCGCGTTCCTGTTCTTGTACGGCGAGTCCGGGATGCTGCCGCGCGGGCTCCAGGCGGTGTTCGGGCTGGAGGCGGTGCCGTTCGCGTTCGGCGGCGTCGGCGCCGTCCTGGCCGTCCACACCTACGTCTACTACGTCTACTTCTACCTGTTCGTCGGCGCCGCCCTCCGCGACCTCGACGCCTCGCTCTTGGACGCCAGCGCGGACCTCGGCGCGAGCGGCTGGACCACGTTCCGGCGCGTGGTGCTCCCGCTCTTGCGGCCGGCGCTCGTGGGCGCCTCGCTCCTCGTGTTCATGCTGTCGATGGCCGGCTTCACGGCGCCCCTCCTCTTCGCCGAAGGCGAGCCGTTCCTGACGACGCAGATCTACCTGTTCAAGCAGAACGGGGCGCTCGACCGCGCCGCGGCCGTCTCCGTCGTCCTCACCGTCATCTGCCTCCTGTTCCTGCTGGCGACGGAGATCCGCCCGGCACGCGCCGCCAGCGGCACGGCGAAGGGCGTCGGCCGGCGGTCCGGGCCGATCCGGAGCGGCTGGGCACGGGCCCTCGCCACGCTCGCCGTCGGCGTGTTCCTCGTCGTGATTCTGCTGCCCGTGGCGACGGTCGTGCTGCTCTCGTTCGTGGCCGAGGGGAGCTGGACGACGCAGGTGCTCCCGGACACGTTCACGTGGGCCAACTACGCCGCGCTCGCCACCGAGCCCGACGTGCTGGCGCCGATCACGAGCTCGCTCTGGATGGCCGGGCTGGCGACCGCCGCCAACGTCGTCTTCGGCGTGGCGACGGCGCTCGTGGTGGTGAAGGGCCGGGTGCCGGGGCGGGGCGCCCTCCGGGCGCTCTCCCTCCTTCCGTTCGCCGTGCCGGGGACCGTCCTCGCGCTCGGCCTCGTGGTCGCCTTCGACGAGCCGAGCGCGCTGGCCGGCGGCGCCGTCCTCATCGGGACCGTCTGGCTGCTCCCGCTGGCCTACTTCGTCCGCCACGTGCCGCTGGTGGTGCGGGCGGCGCAGGCCTCGCTGGAGGGGTTCGACGACCGGCTGGCGGAGGCCTCGGCCGACCTCGGCGCGGGCGGCTGGGCCACGTTCCGGCGCGTCGTGCTCCCGGCCATCGGTCCGGGCGTGATCGCCGGCGCCCTCCTCACGTTCGTCACGGCGCTGGGCGAGTTCGTGGCCTCGATCATGCTCTACGTCTACGCCAACCGGCCGATCTCGGTCGAGATCTTCTCGCAGCTCCGGATCTACGAGTTCGGGCAGGCGGCGGCGTACAGCGTGCTCCTGATGGCACTCGTCGCGCTGGCCGTCGTCGCCAGCCGGGCGCTCGGCGGGCGCGGCGTGGGAGGGTGAGTGCGGACGTTCAGGACGTGTGGGAGCGCCTTGAGCGATCCACCGGGCCCCTCCCTTCGACGCTGGCGAGCGACTCGAAGGCCGTCCGCTGATCCCGGCGCTGGGACGGCCCGGCCCTCGCTGTCATGGCCGGTGGATCTCCGGAAGCGCTTCGCCTGTGGAAACGGTTCCATCCGCCCACGAGGCGACTCTACCTTTGGCACAGAGTGCGCTGGCAGCGGCCCGCGCCCGTCCGCACCGTCACCATCCGCATGAAGATCACCGTTCTCGGCGCCGGCACCATCGGATCGGCCGTGGCGGCCGACCTCGCCCAGAGCGAGGAGGTCGCCCGCGTGCAGGTGTGCGAGGCCCAGCCGATCACGCTCCGCACCTTCCGGCAGGCGTTCGCGCACCCGACGCTCCGTACCTACGAGGTCGACGCGCGTGACCTCCAGAAGCTGGAGCCCATCCTGGCCGGCAGCGCGTGCGTGGTGTCGTGCATCGGGCCGGAGCACAACGACCGGCTCGCGCGGCTGGCGCTCGACCTCGGCGCCCATTTCGTGGACCTCGGGAGCCCGGTCTCGCTCCGCGCCCGTGAGGAGACGCTGACCGAGTTGGCCGAGCGCCGCCAGCGCTGGGTGGTCACAGACTGTGGCCTCGCTCCCGGCCTCGTCGGTGTCCTGACGATGCGCGGGCTGGGCTCGCTCGACACGGCCCGCGCCGCCCGCGTCCGCGTGGGCGACGTGCCGGTGGACCCCGACGGCCCGTTCCGGCACCGCCTCGGCCACTCCGCCGAGCGGCTCATCGACGACTACACCCACCGGGCCCAGGTGCTCCGCGAAGGCGCCGTCGAGTCGCGCGAGCCGATGACGGGGCTGGAGACCATCGAGGTGGACGGCTTCGGCACGATGGAGGCGTTCTACACCGGCGGCGGCCTCGGCTCGCTGGCCGAGGCCCTCGCCGGGCGCCTCGACAAGCTCGACGCCAAGACGATCCGCTACCCCGGCCACGCCGAGCGGATGCGGTTCCTCCTCGACCTCGGGTTCGCGGACACGACCTCGCTCGACGTCCGCACCCACCTCACCTACCGCGACGTCCTCGTCCGGCGGCTCCGCCAGCGCCTCGGGGGCGCCTACGAAGACGCCGTCCTCGTCCGCATCGAGATCGAGGGGACGCGCGACGGCGAGGACGGGACCCTCGTCTACGAGATGGTGGACCGGTTCGACCCGGAGTCCGGGCTGTCGGCGATGCAGCGGTGCACCGGCTTCCCGGCCGCCGCCGCCGCCGTGCTCCTGGCGACGCGGCAGGTCCCCGGGGGAGGCGTCAGCGCGGCCGATCAGGTGCTCCCGGTCGAACCGTTCGTCGAGCGGTTGGAGGCCCGGGGCATCTGCGTGACGGAGCACTGGGAGCCCTCGCCGGTCGCCGAGGCCGCCTAGCCCGCCAGATCAGGACGCGAGCCGTGCTCGGCCCGCCGAACAACCGGCCCAACCCGCACGCTCCGTTTCCCCCTCCGCAAAGAATCGTGCCGCTTTCTCGATCTCCCGCTGTGCCGGCGATACCGAACCCTGTTAAGTTTCGGCGCAGGTCGTCCACGCCTCTGGCGACCCCTGCGCTCCGAGGTCCCCTGTTCCACGTTCCCCCTCCTTCTATGACCCGCCCCTTCCTGCTGGCGGCTGCCCTCGTCGCGGCATCGGTCCTCTCGACCGGCGCCCGCGCCCAGTCCGCGCGCACGGACACCGCGCCCGCGCGGCCGGCCCAGACGATCCCTTCGTCGGCCGACGCGCTCCTGCCCGGTTTCGTGCCCGCCGACTCGATCTCCGACGAGGAGCTGGCCCGCCGCATCGCCTCCTTCTACCGCCGCCAGGCCGACCTCCTCCAGGCCGACGCCGACGGCGACCAGGCCCGCTACGCCGTCCTCCTCGACGACCTCGTGGCCGACGCCCACCAGGCCGCCGCCCGGCCCGGCCTGCTCATGGACCCCCGGTTCCGCGAGGTCTACAGCTCGGTCCTCACCGAGTACGAGCGGTTCTACGAGCGCCCGGCCCTCGACCGCGGCGACGTCTACGCCCTCCGCTCGGCCGGCGTCGACGCCGTCGAGCGAGGGTTCGACCAGGGCGCCCCGCTCCTCGACCACGTCACGCTCCCCGACCTCGGCTCCTTCGCGACGACGATCCCGATGGACGTGAACCCGAGCGTCGAGCGGTACCTCCAGTTCCTCCTCAACCGGCCCAGCCACGTCCAGCGCCTCCGCTCCCGTGCCGACACCTACTTCCCGATGGTCGAGCGCGTGCTCGCCGAGGAGGGCGTCCCGGACGAGCTGAAGTACCTCGCGATGGTCGAGAGCGCGCTCGTGCCGGTCGCCCAGAGCCACGCCGGCGCCGCCGGGATGTGGCAGTTCATCCGAGCCACGGGCCGGGCCTACGGGCTCCGCGCCGAGTCCGAGATCGACGACCGCCTCGATCCGGAGGAGGCCACGCGCGCCGCCGCCCGCCACCTCCGCGACCTCTACGACCGCTTCGGCGACTGGCAGCTCGCCCTCGCCGGCTACAACTGCAACCCGGCCGTCATCGCCCGCGGCGTCCGCCGGTTCGAAGACCGGACCGGCCAGACGGCCACCTTCTGGGACATCGACCACGTGATCCCGCGCGAGACGCGGGCCTACGTCCCGATGTTCATCGCGACGGCCCTCATCCTCTCCAACCCCGAGGCCTACGACTTCCCGGCCCACGAGCCCGGCGCGGCGTACAGCTTCGACCGCATCCCCGTCGCCGGCGGCACGCGGATCTCGGAGGTCGCCCGCGCCATCGACGTGGACGAGGCCGTGCTCCGCGCCCTGAACCCGTCGCTCAAGCGGGGCCGCGTGCCCGACGTCCGCGTGCCGCACATGCTCCGGATCCCGGTCGGCTACTACGCCGAGCACGCCGCCGCGCTCGACCGGCTGGCGCCGCCGGAGGCCGGGGGCCAGCGGTTCGCCGCCCAGACGGTCCAGTTCGGCCCGCGCGCCGTCCGCCCGCTCGCGCCGCAGGACCACGCCGACGCGCTCGTGGCCGTCGCCGCCCGCCGCGACCTCCGCCGGTCGCTCCAGCCGAACCGGCCGGTCGAGCGCGAGGACCCGACGGTCCGGTACGCCGCCGCCGCCCCGGCCGAGGTCGCCCTCGCCGAGCGCGCTGCCGAGCGCGTCCGCCAGCCGGCCGCCGCCCCGGCTGAGCCGCGCTTCGTCGCCCGCACCGAGCCGACGCCGGAGCCGCCCGCCGAGCCGGTGGCGACCGCCGCCGAGCCCGAGGTCGCGGAGGCCAAGCCCGTCGCCGAACCGGAGCCCGCCGCCGACGCTCCGCCGATCCGCGTCGTCAGCGCGCCGGCCCAGCCGACGGTCCACCGCGTCCAGCGCGGCGAGTACCTGATCTCGATCGCGCGGCAGTACGGGCTCACGCTCGACCAGCTCAAGGCCATGAACGGGCTGACGAGCGACACGGTCCGGCCCGGCCAGCGGCTCCGCGTGTCGGGCGACGTCCCGGCGGCCCGCGTCGCCTCGCGCCCGGCGGCCCCGTCGCGTCCCTCGACCCACACGGTCCGGCGTGGTGAAAACCTCACCGGCATCGCCCGTCGCTACAACGTCTCGATCCGCGAGCTCCGCGAGTGGAACGGGCTGAGCACCGACGTCATCCGCGTCGGCCAGCGGCTCCGCCTGCGCGCGCGCGGCTCGCGCGGCTAAGGTCCCCGTCCGCCCCCACCGCGCGCCGTCTCCACACCGGGGGCGGCGCGCGTCGTTTTGGCCCGGCCCGTCGGGCGACTGACGGCCGCCCGTCAAGGACGCGAGGCGGCGACCGCCCAGGTCGCTCCTCCGTCCTCGTTCCCAGCGCCGAAGGCCCAGCCCGGCCCTCCCCTCCCATGCCGCTACAGCCGGATCTCCAGGCCCTCACGTGCGAGGACCGTCGCGGGGAACCGCTCGCGGGCCTGCTCACAGATCCGCTCCAGCGCGGCGTCGTCGTGGGACGGGTCGTGATGAAACAGGACGAGCCGGCCGACCCCGGCCTCGGCGGCCAGGTCGGCCGCGTGCGCCCACGTCGTGTGGCCCCAGCCCTGGCGGAGGACGTACTCGTCGGGCGTGTACTGCGCGTCCGAGATGAGCAGGTCGGCGCCCCTCGACACCTCGCGGAGCCCTTCATCGTGGACCTCCGACCCGTGCTCGTGGTCGGTGGCATAGATCACGACGGCTCCATCTCCCTCGATCCGGTAGCCGTGGGCGCCCTGCGGGTGGAAGACCGGGAACGGCCGAATCGTGAGCGGCCCGATCTGAAATGGGACCCCGTCCTGCACCCGCTCCGTCTCGGTCTCGGCCGCGACGTCGCCGAACGGGACCGGGAAGTAGGGGAAGCACATCTGGCCGCGCAGGAAGTCCTCCAGGAGCTCCACGTTGGCCGCCGCGTAGAAGCGGACCGTCTGGCCCGGCGTGTAGAGCGGGGCGAAGAACGGGAGGCCCTGGAGGTGGTCCCAGTGGAAGTGCGAGAGGAGCAGGTGGAGCTCGCCTTGCTCGCCGGCCGCCTCGGCGGCCAGCGCGTAGCCGAGCGAGCGCACGCCCGTCCCCGCGTCGAGGATCACGCGCGTGCCGTCGGACGCCTCGATCTCCACGCACGAGGTGTTGCCGCCGACGCCGAGGAACCCGTCCTGAGGGGTCGGGATGGAGCCGCGCACGCCCCAGAACCGGACGGTCAGGCCAGCCCGGCTTGATGCAGAGGCAGCGGACGGAGAATCGGACGGGGAACGCATCGCGGACTCGTACTCACAAGTGATACCGACGGAGCCCGATGGCCGTCTCTAGAAACAGGACCTTCAGGATGGCCGCCGTCGGGACGCCCAGCGCCATGCCGAGCACGCCCGCCACACGCCCACCCACCAAGATCGCCAGCAGCACCAGCACCGGGTGCATCGCCACGTTTTTCCCCGTGATCCAGGGCTGGAACACGACGTTCTCGATGCTCTGGAGCACGACGTACAGGAGGAGGATGGGGATCACTCCGTCCATCCCCCCCGTCGTCACGATGGAGACGGCGACCGAGAGCGCGGCCGAGACCACAAAGCCGACGTAGGGGACGAAGTTGGCGAGCCCCGTCACGAGCCCGAGCACGAGGTAGTAGTCCACGCCCAGCACGCCCAGCCCGATGGCCGTCGAGGTCCCGACCAGGAGCGCGATGAGCGCCTGCCCCCGGAGGTAGCCGCCCAGCGACGCGTCGACCTTGTAGGTCACGGTCATGGCGAACTCGAAGTAGCGGTTCGGTACGACCGTCAGGAGGCGGCGCCGGAGCGTCGGTCCGTCTTTGAGGAGGGCGAACAGGACGAACGGGACGACGACGGCATTCCCCATCGTCTCCAGCACGCCGGGCACGTAGACCGCCAGCGGGCCGGTCCCCGACGGGATCGCGTTGCGGACGGCCTCGACGAGGCCGACTTGGCCGGGCTTCAGGAACGAGAACCGCCGGGCCAGCCCCTCCTCGGCGTCTTGCAGCAGGCGCAGCAGCTCCCCGTTCTCCCAGCGCTGCTGCAACGACACCGCCTGCTCGGCCACGAGCGGCACCGCCAGCGCGAGGAGCACCCCGACCACCACGAGGACGCCGGCCAACACGATCACCGCGCCCAGCGTCCGGTCCACGCCGTGGCGCTCTAGCGCGTCGACGAGCGGGAGGAGCAGGTACGCCAGCACGACGCCGATCACGACGAGCCCGGCCAGGTCGGAGGCGACGGCGACCAGCACCACGAGCCCGGCGAGGGCGGCCAGCGTGGCCCACGTGCTCAGGCGGCTCGCCGGGATGGGTGCGGATGCGCTCTCGGGCGGGGGGGGCGCCGAGGGCTCAGCCACCACGCTCGTCCCCCTCCGGCGCCACGTCCACCCGCCCCTCGGCCTTCTCGCGCAGCTCCTCGCATTCGCGCGTCAGATCCTCCACCTCGTCGCTCACCTCGACGAGCCGGAGCCCGACGAGCCGGGCCAGCGCCAGCAACACCTTCACGCCGAGCCGGGGGTTCCGGTCGAGGAGGCTGAGGAGGTCCGGCTGGAACAGGCTGAGGAGCGTGCAGTCGGTCTTGGCACGGGCGGTGGCCGTCCGGATGACCTCGTTGAGCAGGGCGATCTCGCCGAAGAAATCGCCATCGGCCAGCTCCACCAGCTCGCGCCCGCTCGGCTCGCTCTGGATGGAGACGCTCCCCCGGGCGATGATGTACATCCCGAGCCCCGGCTCCCCCTGGATGAAGATCGACTCACCGGCCACGTACTCCCGCCGATGGAGCAGCCGCCGCACCGCGTCGATCTCCCGCCCCGAGAGGTCTTCGAAGAGAGGGATCGCGCTGAGCAGGTCGTCTTCCGACGACGTGGAGCCGCCACCGATCAGGCTCTTCCAGAGACTTTGCATGAGGGGGTGAGAAGGAGGCGGGAGGGACCACCCAACCTACGTCCGAGCCGCCTCCCCTGATCCGAGTCTCCGCTGGGCCGTTTTGGACGCGTCCTACCCCGTGCGTACCCTCTCCTATCCCCGTCTACTCCCAGCGCCATGCGTCGCCTCTCTCTCGTCGCGTCCTCCCTCTTGCTCCTCGCGGCCTGCGACACCTCCGGCTCGGGAACGCTCACGTTCGACGGTGTCGAGGTCACGGAGCGCGGCGACGCCCGCCTCGCGGTCGAGAACGGCCGGCTGGTCGTCTCCGGGCTGGCGGGCGACCGGTCCGGCGGGTTCGACGTCGGCGGCACGCCGGACCGCGTGGACGTGGAGACGGAGCCGCTCTCGGTCCCCGCCGGCGGCCGGTTCGGGGTCGAGGTGAACGACGACGACGGGACCGAGCTCGCCTCGATCTACAACGAGGGCACGGGCGACGGCCGCTTCGACATGACGTTCGCCTTCGCCGACGCCCTCGGCGTCTCGGCCGTCGCCATCCGCTACCGGCTCGGCGGCCAGGTGGTGCTGGAGATCCCCCGCCTCGCGCTCGTGCCCGGCGGCCGCCAGCAGGCCGCGACGGACGCCGGCAGCGGCAGCGGCGACTCCGGCTCGGTCCACGTGATCCGCGACCGGGGGCGCTACATCGTCGTCTCGGACGCCCAGAACACGTCGGGCGCCCGGCGCGGGTGCCCCGGCTTCTTGCTGACCGACCTGCCGGGGGGGCTCGACTCCGAGTACCCAGGCGGCCTCTGCACGGACTGGGTCGAGGTGGAGCCGCTCGGCGCGGGCGCCATGCCCGTGGGCCGAGTGGCCGTCACGGCGCGCGGCGTCGGGTCGTTCCGCGTCCGCGCCCTCAGCGTCTCGGCGGCCGGGCAGTAGCCACCGGGAACCGGGCCTGCGCCGTTCACCGCGCGTGAGCGCCCGAGGGGACTGATCGCTCGTCCCCCTCCTCGTCCAGCGCCGGGCGGACCGGCAGCGTGATCGTGAAGGTGGTCCCCTCCCCCTCCGTGCTCTCCACCTCCATCTGGCCACCGTGGACCTGCGTCACGATGTCGTGGGCGAGCGAGAGCCCGAGGCCGGTGCCCTCGCCCGTGGGCTTGGTGGTGAAGAACGGCTCGAAGATCCGCTCCCGGACGGCGTCCGGGATGCCGGTCCCGTTGTCGACGATCTGGATCACGACGGCGTCTCCCTGGCGGCGCGTGCGGAGCGTGACGGCCGGCTCGTAGTCCGGCCCGGCCGTGCGGGCACGGAGGGCGACGGTGTGGAACGCGTTCGAGAGCAGGTTGATGAGCACGCGGCCCAGCTCCTGCGGCACGATCTCGACCTCGCCCGTGTCCTCGGCGAAGTCGCGGACGAGGGCCACCTGGAACTCGGAGTCGTTGGCGCGCGCGCCGTGGTAGGCGAGGTTGGCGTACTCGTCGACGAACCGGGCGAGGTCCACGCGGCCCTGCTCGCTCGAGCCGCCGCGGCTGTGGAGGAGCATGGAGCGGACGATGCGGTCGGCGCGCTGGCCGTGCTCGTGGATCCGACGGGCGTTGTCCTTGAGGTCGTCGAGGAGCGGGCCCACCTCCTCCATCAGCTCCGCGACCGGCCGGTCCTGCCCCTCGCTCAGCTCTTGCTGGAGCTCGGTGGCGAGGTCCACGGAGAGGTCGGCGAAGTTGTTGACGAAGTTGAGCGGGTTCTTGATCTCGTGGGCGATCCCGGCCGTGAGCTGCCCCAGCGAGGCCAGCTTCTCGGACTGGACGAGCTGGGCCTGGGTGGCCCGGAGGTCGCGGAGCGACGTCTCGAGCCGCTCGTTGGCCGCCGCCAGCTTGGCGTTGGCCTCCTCCACATCGCGCGCGCGCTCTAGCTCGATGGCCTTCCTACCGTTCTCGGCCTTGAGCGCGGCGGCCTCCGCCTGCGCCTTCCGCTGCTCGGCCTCGGCCGTCTCCGCCCGCAGCTCCGTCTCGCGGCGCTCGGCCCGCTCGCGCTCCTCCCGGAGCAGCCGCGCCCGTTGCCAGCGGTCGGCGCGGACGAGCCCGAACAGGCCGACGGCGACGAACCCGAGGATGGCCCACCACGTCCGCCACCACGGCGGGTGGACGACGACCTCCATCGACGCGGCCCGGTCGCTCCAGACGCCGTCCGCGTTGGCGGCCTGGACCTCGAAGGTGTACCGCCCCGGCGGGATCGTGGTGAACGGGAAGCTCCGGTCGGTGCCGACGTCGCGCCACTGGTCGTCCTCGTCGAAGCCGTCGAGGCGGACCCGGTACGTGTTCGCGGCCGGGTCCGAGAAGTGGAGCGCGGCGTAGTGGAACGTGATGTAGTCCTGGTCCGGGCCGAGCTCGATCCGCTCGGCGACCGGCGCCGCCACCTCCAGCACGCCCCCGCCCGGCCGGACCGGCTGGCCGGCCACGTCGACGCCCGTGATGACGACCTGGGGCGGGTTCGCGTTGCGGGCCGACAGGTCCTCGGGGTAGAAGGCGAGCAGCCCCCCCGCCCCCCCGGCGTACAGCCGGCCGTCCTCGCCGCGAGCGGCGGCCTCGTTGAGCGTCCGGTCCACGGCGTCGCCGATCCCGAGGCGGCGCGAGAAGCTCTCCGTGACGGGCTCGAAGCGGGCCAGCCCGTCGTTCGTGCTCAGCCACAGGGAGCCGCCCTCGTCCTCGACGATGGCGTACACCCGCTCTCCGGGGAGGTCCGAGTTGTCGACGGTGTAGGCCGTGAACCCCGCCTCCGGCTCCGCCGCACGCATCCGAAACAGTCCGTTTGTCGCGCCGACCCAGAGCGTCCCGTCGGGCCTCGGGTGGAGCGCGTAGGGGTCGGCCGGGGCCGGCTCGCTGGTGAAGCAGGTGAACGCGCCCTCGTCCGTCGCCCGGTCGAGCCGGCACACTCCGCGCGCCGTCGCTACCCACACCCGGCCGCCGGGGTCTTCGGCGACGTCCCGGATCCGCGAGTACGCGGGGTCTCCGCCGACGTGGTAGAACAGGGTCCGCCCCGACGGCCGGTCGTAGAGGACGAGGCCGCGCGACAGCGTCCCGATCCAGAACCGCCCCGCGCGGTCTTCCAAGAGGCTCGTCACGGACAGCTCTCCGGCCCCCTGCACGGTGATGGGCACCGCCGCTAGCTCCCCGTCCTCGAACTGCCAGAGCCCGGCCCCCTCCGTCCCGACCCAGACGGTGCCGTCCCGGTCCTGGTAGATCGCCTGGACGGGGTGGCTGGCGCGGCCGTTCGGGACTCGGGCGCGCGCGTGCGAGAACCGGCGGCCGTCGGTGCTCCAGTCCAGCGTCTCGGCGGTCCCCACGAAGAGCGTCCCGTCGGAGGCTTCGAGGACGGAGCGGACCATGTTGTCGGCCAGCGAGGCCGGGTCGTCGGGGTCGTGTCGGAAGCGGACGGCCGTGCCCCGCGCCCGGTCGAACCGGTCGAGGCCGCTGTCGGTCGCGACCCAGAGGATGCCCTGGCGGTCCTCCATGATGTCGGAGACCTCGTCGCTGGCGAGCGAGCCGGGGTCCTCGGGAGAGGCCCGGAACACGGTGGGCGCCGAGTCGCCGGGGGCCAGCCGCCGGAGCCCACCGCCGAACGTCCCCACCCAGACGGACCCGTCGGGGTCCGCGTAGACCGACGACACGACGGTCGCCAGCGGGTCGCCCGCGCTGACGTCGAGCGGCGTGAACCGGCCGGAGGACGGGTCGAAGCGGAACAGGCCGCCGCCCATCGTGCCGACGAAGAGCCCCCCGCGCCCGCTGGGGGTGATGGCCGAGACCATCGGGAACGGGACGGCCGAGTCCGGCCGGAAGGTTTGGAACCGGCCGTCGGCGGTTCGGCGGGCGAGGCCATCACCGGTCCCTGCCCAGAGCGCGCCGTCGGGGTCGAGGTAGAGCGCCTCGACGTCGTCGCTCGGGAGGCTGGCGCGGTCGGCCGGGTCGTGCTGCGCGACCTCCGTGACGGCGCCGTCCGCGTTGAGGTGGACGAGGCCGCCGCCGTAGGTCCCGGCCCAGGCGCCTCCCGCGCTGTCGGCCACGAGCGCGACGACGGTCTCGGAGGGGAGCCCGTGGACGCGCAGAAACGACTCGGTAGCCGCGTCGTAGCGGTTGAGGCCGCCGTCGGTGCCGACCCACAGGTCGCCGCCCGCGGTCGCCGCGAGCACCTGGACCGAGTTGCTCCCGATGGTGGTCGTGTCGGCGGACTGGCGGCGGAACGGGCGGAGGTCAACGCCATCCCACCGGAAGAGGCCGTCGAGCGTCCCGACCCAGATGAAGCCGAGGGCGTCCTGGTCGACGGAGGTGACGGAGGCGTTGCGGAGGCCCTGTTCCACCGAGAGGTGGGCGAACGCGATGTCCCCCCGCCCGTCCGGATCGACGTCGGCCGCCCGTTGGGCGTCGGCGAGGACGGCCACCCCGAGAGCGAGGACGATCCCGAGGCCGAGGGCGGCCGGAAGGGCGAGGCGCAGAGGGCGCATGGCGGGACGCGCTACAGGAGGCGGGCGAACATCTCGGCGGCCTCGGGTGGAACCGACGAGAACCGCACCCGAAGCTCGCGACCCTCGACGTCGAGCACCTTGGCGTAGACGCTCACCGGGCCGTCCGGGCCGTCGAAGGCGAGGCACACGTCGCTGCGCGGCTCCACATCGGCCGAGACGCGGACGCGGGCGCCAGTCCTGGAGAGCGCGACGATCTCGCCGGTGTGGGCGTCCGGGCCGAGTTCTTTGCCGTCGAGCGTGGCGAGGTCGAAGGGGAGCGGCTCGTCGAGGTCGGTCAAGGCCGGCTCGTCGCGGTGCACCACCCCGCCCCGGTCGCCCTCGACGGACGCGACGCTGTGGATGGCGAGCGGCTCCGAGAACCCCTTGAGAGAGACCCGCCGCGTCTCGGCCAGTTTCAGCGCCCCGCTCTCACCGCCGGCATCGCGGTACGTGGCGTCCGAGATGAGCACCTCGCCGGGGGCCGCCAGCGTCTGGATGCGCGCCGTCAGGTTCACGGGGCTCCCGACGACGCCGTACTTCGCCCGCGTCTCGGACCCGATGGTCCCCACGACCACCTCGCCCGAGTTGACGGCGGCGGTCATCTCCAGCGGGGGCAGGCCGCGCGTCTCCAGGTCGGCGTTCACACCCTCCATGCGCGCCTGCATGGCCACGGCGCACGCGACGGCGCGGGCCGCGTGGTCCTCCATCTCCAGGGGCGCCCCGAAGATCACGAGCACGGCGTCGCCGATGAACTCGTCGATGGCCCCCTCGTACTCGTCCACGACCTCGGTCATGGCGCCGAGGTACACGTTGAGCAGCTCCACGACGCGCTCGGGCGCCAGCCGCTCGGCGAGCTGGCTGAACCCGGCGATGTCGCTCATGAGCACCGAGACCTCGCGCTTCTCGCTCTCTTGGACCGCGTCGGGGTTTTCGAGGACGGCCCGGGCGATCTTGTCGGAGAGGTAGCGCGTGATGGTGCGCCGCACGCGGTCGGACTCGCGGTCGCGCTCGACGGCCGCGCGGGCCTGGTCGAGCGTGATCTCCAGGTCCGACATGTCGATCGGCTTGGTGAGGAAGTCGAAGGCCCCCCGGTTCATGGCCGTCCGGATGTTCTCCATGTCGCCGTAGGCCGTCACCACGACGGACTTGGTGCGGCGGTCGAGGTCGCCGAGGCGGCCGAGGAGCGTGAGCCCGTCCATGCGCGGCATGTTGAGGTCCGTCACGACCACCTCGATGTCGGGGTCCGCGTGGAGGTGCTCCAGCGCTTCGACGCCGTCGGCGGCGAAGACGAGGGTCAGCGAGCCGTCCCGGACCTGGGACCGGAACTTCTGACGGATGAGCGGGACGAGGTCCGGCTCGTCGTCGACAAAGAGGATCTTGATCGCCTCAGACATGGGGGGCGCGGTGGGCGTCCTGAAACTAGCGGCAGAGGGGTGGGTGGCGGCGGCCACGGGGGATCCCCAGTACATTAGGCATCCGTACGCCCTCCGTGAAGGCGAACGCCCGAGATACGGGGCCGACCCCGCCCGGGGTTCTCCCTGCAAAGACTCCTCCAGGTATCGCCCCACATGGTTTCCCGACGCCCGCTCGGCCTCTGGCTCGCCACGGTCGCGCTGTTCCTCGTCGCCTCCGCTGCCGCCGGCCGGCCGGCCCCGTCCGATTCGACGGAGGAGGCCTCGACCGACGCGCTGGCGTGGGCGCGCGCCGTGATCGAGGCCCGGCGCACGGTGGCCGCCGCTGAAGGCGCCTCGGACCCCGACGAGCAGGCCGCGCTCGCCACCGCCGCGCTCCGCGCCGCCCGCTCGCTCGCCACCGATCCGGCCCTCCGCGCCGACGCGTCGGTGCGCGACCTCGTGCTCCGCGCGCAGACGGTCTACGAGAGGTACCACGGGGCCGTCCGCGCACTCCCCCTCGCCCCCTCCGAGATCGCTGCGCTCCGCGGCCCGGCGCTCGCCGAGATCGGCCGCCCCGACTACGTCCCGACCGTGGAGGACCCGGCCGTGGCCGCCGCCGAGCGTGCGGCCGCCGTGGCGCGCGCGCGCCGGGAGGCCGCCGAGGCCGCCCGTGCCGCGGGTCCGCTGCACCTGTTCTACCCCGCCACCGCCGACGCGCTCGTCGCCCGCCAGCGGGGCGTGGCGCAGCGGTTCGCCCGTCTCCGAAGCCGGATGCGCCGCCACTTCCCCCGCATGGAACGCGCGCTCCGCCGACGGGGCCTCCCCACCGACCTCAAGTACGTGGCCGTGATCGAGAGCGCGCTCGACCCGGCCGCCGAGAGCCACGCCGGCGCGCGCGGCCTCTGGCAGTTCATGCCCGAGACGGCCGCCGACTACGGCCTCGACTCGCTCACCGTGGCCGACCCCGCCGCCTCGACGGACGCGGCGGCCCGCTACCTCCGCTGGCTCGGCCGGCGCTTCGGCGGCGACTGGCAGCTCGCGCTGGCGGCGTACAACTGCGGCGTCGGCCGCGTCGAGGAGGTCGTGCGGGCCTACCGCGTCGAGACCGGCGCCGCGCCCACGTTCTGGGACATCGCCGACAGGCTCCCGCACGAGACGCAGGAGTACGTCCCCCGCTTCATCGCCGTCGCCGAGCTGCTGGGCGGACGGCGCGGGTAAAAACAACGCGCCCGACCGTGTTCGGGTCGGGCGCGCCGGCAAGCAGGGAGGTCCCTGGTTTGTAGAGTCACCCCGAAGGGTGCTGCCCCAAGATACGACTGAGCGTCTGGTCTCGTGCCCCGCTGGCGGTGACGACCGCCAGCGACTCAGCGGGCGACGGTGAGCGTCCGTGTGGCCCGGCCGCCGGGCGTTTGGAGCACGACGACGTAGACGCCGGCCGCGAGCGCCGAGGCGTCGAGCCGGGCCTCGGCCGGACCTGCCGGGCGGTCGCCCTCCACGAGCACGGCCACCTCCCGGCCCAGCACGTCGTAGACCGCCAGCCGGACGGGGCCGGGCGCGGCCACCTCGTACGGGACCGCGGCCCACCGGCGCACCGGGTTCGGGAATGACGCCCCGAGCGTGGCCGTCTGCGAGGCGGGCGCCTCGGCCTCCGACGGCGTCCCGACGTCGTCGTTCGTGTAGTACCGGATGACGGTGCCTTCGAGGTACGAGAAGTCACTCGCGAGCGGCCCCGTCCGCGCCCCCGTCGCGTCCTCGAGGACGTCGCGCTGGAGCGGGCGGCCCCGGCCGAAGTCGATGAACGCGTCGACGGCCTCGTGGTAGTCCGCGCACCCCCCGGCCGCCGCGACGACCGGAGCGGCCGCGGCCTCGAACGCCTCGTAGTCGTCGTCGACCGGGTAGTAGGCGTAGATCCGCTGCGTCGTCATCCCGAGCCCGAGGATCGTCGGGCCGCCGAACTTGAACTCACACTCGGCCGCCGCGTCGTCCCCCTCGTCGGAGAAGACGACCGGGACGAGCTGGACGTCGTCGGACGGGTCGTTCTCCGTCCCCGGCGGGACGATCCCGATGTCCCAGACCTCGAACGGGACCTGGATGAACCGGCCGGAGGTGAACCCGTACTCGGCGTACGCCCCCTCCTCGAGCGGGACGAACCGGACCTCGTAGTCGTTCGGGGCGAAGTTGCCCACGCTCTCGAGCGAGCCGGCCGTGCGGAAGGACAGGATGTACTCGCCCGTGCTGTTGAGCGACTGGTAGACGTTGTTTCCCGGGGCCTCGGGCGAGGCCAGCCGCCCGAGCACCGGGCACCCGGCCGTCGACTGGGCCGTCTCCGCGCACGGCTCGGCGCCGCCCGGCCCGACCACCTCGACGATCCCGAGGACCGGACCGAGCGCGGCGCGGTACGTGAACCGCCGGACCTCCGAGTACGAGCCGACGAAGAGGCCCCGCTTCGCACGCACCCGCCAGTACACGGTCCCCGACTCACCTCGGGGCAAGATCACGGACGTCGTATCGACCGCGATGCTGATCCGCGCGTTTTCGAAGCTCTCGTCGCCGCTCACCTCCACGAGGTACTCCGTGGCGTCGGGGACGGCCGACCACACGAGCTCGACGCTCCCTTCGAGCGGACCGGCGCCGTCCTCCGGCGACAGCAGCGGCGGGGCCGCGGGCGGCGGGCCGTCCGGGACGGGGGACGTCTCGAAAAGGGAGCCGGCGTCGTAGGCGGCCTGGACGAGGTCGCTCGCCGCCCGGAGCTCCGTGACCGAGTCGAGCCGGTCCGCGCCGAAGGCGAACAGGAGACCTACGTCGACCGTCCGCGTCTCGCCCGGCGCCAGCGTGCCCGGCCCGGTCGAGAGCACGAACCGGCGGTCGTCGGCGACGCTGCGGCCGTTTCCGGTGTTCTCCTCGCTCCAGAACGCCCCCGTCACCGGATCGCCGGGGAACGCGAACGTCGTCGGCTCGCCGCCCTGGGCGTAGCCGTTGCCGAAGTCGGTCAGCGGCGTGCCGTCGGCCCAGACGCCGCGCATGATGCGGTCGTACTCCTCGGCCGTGCTGGGGTCGCCCCGATTCGCGTCGCCTCCCGTGAAGTAGACGAACGAGGTCAGGTCGTCCTGGCGCTCGTCGCTCGCCAGCCCGCCGAGCACGTCGACCCCAAAGGCCGGCGGGTCCCCGTAGTTGCCCTCGTCGACCTCGTCGGCATTGTAGACGAAGGCCATCGACCGCGTCGTGTCGACGCCGATGAAGTCGTCGCCCGCGTAGCCGAGGTCGGGATCCGCCCAGAGGCTCACGCGGGCGTCCTCGATGGGCTGCGCGTTCCGGTTCGTGATCGCGTAGCGGAGGAACGTGGCCTGGTTCAGCGCGGGCGTCTCGCTCGCAATCGAGAAGGCGGTCACGGCCACCTCGACGCCAAGCGGGACCGAGCCCGTCGCCCGGTGCTCGTCCCCGACGTCGTTCATGACCCAGAACGCCGTCTGGCTCCCGGCGATCACCGGCCGCTCGCCCGCCGCGAGGTCGAGCGTCTGGTCCCGGCTCGTCGGCACGATCTCATCGCCGTCGGCGTCCACGGCCGGGGCGCCGAGCCCGACGGGCCAGTCCGCGAGGTTGGCCGTCGCCGTGCCGGTCTGCTCGTAGTCGAGCACGTCGAGAACGGAGACGACCCAGACGCGGTCGTAGGCCGAGCAGTCCGCCGCGTTCGGGAGCGTCCCGTCGTCGTTCAGGGGGCCGGGCCAGAGCTCGAAGTTGTCGTTGTTCAGTCCGCCCTGGCCGTAGGTCGCCCCGGCAACCCGGAACTCGCCGCCGACGGTCCCGCCGACCCACACGTTCGCGGCGTAGAGCGGGCTCAGACGCGTCGACTTCGGGACGAAGTAGTTCGCCGCCTCGCCCGGCCCGTAGGCGATGGTCCCCGTCGTAAAGAAGGTCGCCGCCACATCGCTGACGTCGAGCGTCCCAGAGGCCTGGCCGACGGCGCAGTCGCCGGGCGTCTGGGCGAGCGCCGCGCTGGCGGCGAGGACGAGCGAGACGGCGAGGGCGTAGCGGTGCATCGAGAGGCAGTAGAGATGGGCACTCGTGAACTAGTAACCTGCCCCTTCTATAAAGCCCTCCTTCTGGCCGAACGGTCGCAGCGCGCACCCGAACGGTCGGCCGCACCTCCCCCTGGCGGCGGTCGCCAGCGGGGCACGAGGCGCCCCCAGGTGTGGCTCGGCTAGTACCGCGTCGTGACGGCCTTCCGCTTGAGCGCGCTCAGCCAGCGCGTGATGTCGATCCCCTTCGGGCAGGCCTGGACGCAGTTGAAGATGGTGTAGCACTTCCACAGCCCGTCCTTCGAGTCCACCACCTTCAGGCGCTCCTCGGCCTCGGTGTCGCGGCTGTCGAACACGTAGCGGAACGCCTTGAGCATGGCGGCCGGGCCGAGGTAGTCGGGGTCGGCCCAGGTGCTCGGGCACGAGTGCGTACAGGCCCCGCACATGATGCACTTGGTCGCGTCCTCGATGACGGCGTGCTGCTCGGGGCTCTGGATGTACTCCTTCTCCGGCGTCTGCCCGTCGTGGATGAGCCACGGCATGACGGCCCGGTACTTGTCGAAAAAGCGGGCCTGGTCGACCACCAAGTCCTTGATGACCGGGGCGGCGGGGAGCGGCTCGAACGTGACCGTGTCGCCGTCTTTCAGCCCGAGGTCGTGGACGAGGACCGAGCAGGCGAGCTGGTTCTCGCCGTTGATCTTCATCGCGTCCGACCCGCAGATCCCGTGCGCGCAGCTCTTCCGGAAGGTGAGCGACCCGTCGAGGTGCCACTTGACGTAGTGGAGCAGGTCGAGGGCCCGGTCCATGGGCTCGGCCGGGACCTGGAACGTGTCCCAGCGCGGGCGCTCGTCCGCGTCCGGGTTGAAGCGCTTGACCCGGACGGTGAGCGTCATGGTCGGCTCGGCGCCGCCCGGCCGACGGCGGGGCTTCCGCTCGGCCGCCTCGACGCGGTCTTCGATGGGTTCCGCGATCTGGGCGTCGGTGAGGGTGTCAGACATAGGGGGTGGGGATCGGGTGTTGGGGGTTGGGCGGGAGACCCCAGTCCCCACCCCGAACCCCCAACGCCACTAATACTTGCGCTCTTTCGGCTGGAACTGCGTGATGACGACGTCCTTGTAGCCGATCTCGGTCTGGCCGTGCTGGTCGCTCCAGAAGAGCGTGTGCTTGAGCCACTCGTCGTCGTTGCGCGTGGAAAAGTCCTCGCGGAGGTGGGCGCCGCGGCTCTCGGTCCGGTTGCGGGCGGAGACCGTGATGGCCTCGGCGTAGTCGACCATGAACTGGACCTCGACGGCGTCCATCAGGTCCGTGTTGAACCGCCGGCCCTTGTCCTGGCAGGTGACGCTCGCGGCGCGCTGGCGGAGCGCCTGGAGGTCGCCGAGCGCCTCGCCGAGCGTGTCGTCGGTGCGGTAGACCGAGACGTTCTGCATCATGGTCTCCTGGAGGTCGGTCCGCACCGTCACCGCCTTGTCGCCGTCGGTGCGGGAGAGGATGGCGTCGAGGCGCTCGCGCGTCGGGGCCTCGGCGGCGTCGGGCACCGCCAGCCGCTCGGCCCCGTTCTCGCGGACCTGCTTGGCCATCTCCATGCCGGTCCGGCGGCCGAACACGACGAGGTCGAGGAGCGAGTTGGTGCCCAGCCGGTTGGCGCCGTGGACGCTCACGCAGGCGGCCTCGCCGCAGGCGAAGAAGCCCTGGACGGTGTCGCTCCGGTCGGCGCTTCGGACGACCTGGCCGTCGATGTTGGTCGGGATGCCGCCCATCGCGTAGTGGCACGTCGGCGCGACCGGGATCGGCTGCTTCACCGGGTCGATGCCGAGGTAGACGCGGCTGAAGGTCGAGATCTCAGGGAGCTTGTGCTCCAGCACGTCCTTGCCCACGCCCGTCATGTCGAGGACCACGTGGTCCTTGCCGTTGACGCCGCGCCCCTCGCGGATCTCCTTGTAGATGCACTGGCTGACCATGTCGCGCGGCGCGAGGTCCTTCACCGTCGGCGCGTAGCGCTCCATGAACCGCTCGCCCTCCGAGTTGCGGAGGATGCCCCCCTCGCCGCGCGCGCCCTCGGTGATGAGGATGCCCAGGCGGTAGAGCCCCGTCGGGTGGAACTGGATAAACTCCATGTCCTCCAGCGGGAACCCGTTGCGGAGGGCGATGGCGAACCCGTCGCCGGTGCCGGCGTGGGCGTTCGAGGTCGTCTTGAAGGCCCGGCCGTAGCCGCCCGTCGCGAAGCACGTGATGGCGGCGTGGAACGTGTGGACCTCGCCGGTCAGGATCTCGTAGGCCACGCAGCCGCTCACGGCGTCCGTGCTGTCATCGGGCTTGATGAGGTCGAGGACCTGGTACTCGTCGTAGAACGTGACCTTGTTCTTGACGCACTGCTCGTAGAGCGTGTGCAGGATCATGTGGCCCGTCCGGTCGGCCGCGTAGCAGGCCCGGCGCACCGGCGCCTCGCCGAAGTTGCGCGTGTGCCCGCCGAACCGGCGCTGGGCGATCTTGCCCTCGCGCGTGCGGGAGAACGGGACGCCGTAGTGCTCCAGTTCGATGATGGTCCGGGGCGCGTCCTGGCACATCTGCTCGATGGCGTCCTGGTCGCCCAGGTAGTCCGAGCCCTTCGTGGTGTCGAAGGCGTGCCAGAGCCAGTGGTCCTCCTCCTCGTTGCCGAGCGCCGCGCCGATGCCGCCCTGGGCCGCGCCGGTGTGCGAGCGGAGCGGGTGGAGCTTGGAGACGACGGCCACGTCGGCCCCGCCCTCGGAGGCGTAGAGGGCCGCCATGAGCCCGGCGCCGCCCGCGCCGACGATGACGATGTCGTGGGAGAAAGTCATTTCTTTAGGGGAAGGGGGACGGGGGAAGGGCGGAGGGGCGAGGAAACCCTCTTGACCCCCACCTCTTCCCTCTTGCCCTCAGAGTCCGGCGACGATGACGGAGTAGGCGCCGATCACGAACAGGATGGCCGCCAGCGTCCACGAGAGCGCCGTCGCGCCGACACGGACCATGTCGTTTCGGATGTAGTCGGTGAGCACGTTGTTGAGCCCGTAGAACCCGTGGTGCAGCGCGAAGGCCAGGAACAGGAGGTTGAAGCCTTTCCAGAGCACGGCGTACACGGGATCGCCGAGGCGCAGCATGAGCACGTCGTACGGCGTGATGCTGGCGGTCTCGGCCGGCGGGTGCGTCGGGCCGGGGGCGTCGCCCTGGACGTTGCTGTCCTGGGCCGGGACCACGCGCGGCATGGGATCGCCGGTCGGGAGGCGGTCCCGCTCGCGGGCGGCGCGGACGGCCTCGGCGGCCTCGTCGTCGTAGCTAGGGAGCACGCCGCGCTCGGCATCGGCGGCCGTGATCACCGAGTGCGAGACGCTCGCCGTGACCCGATCGAAGTGCTGGACCCAGAAGTGGGTGATCAGCAGGAAGATGAGGAACGTGCCCGTGATCCGGTGAGCGAACCACTGGAAGGCACTGGAGCGGGCGGTGCGGCCGTATTTGCTGGGCATAGGGCGAAGGGCGGGGGCCGGGGGCCTGCGGCTCGGTCAGCCACGGGCGACCGGCCGCGGCCTCTAGCTAGAAAACCAGTCGACGAGGGCGGCGATGGAGGGGTACCCGCCGACGGCGAAGAGCACGGCGGCGACGGCACCCAGCGTCCAGAAGAGCTTCTTCTGATTCGGGCTCCACCCCATGAAGTCGATGAGCACGATCCGAAGGCCGTTGAGGGCGTGGTAGATCACGGCGCCCAGGAGCAGGAACTCGCCCACCTTGAAGATGGGCGCGTGGTAGCTCGTAATGAGCGCGTTGTACGCCTCGGGGTTCGTGATCGACTTGAGCCCCCAGATGTGGACGATGAGGTAGCCCACGAGCGCCAAGCCCGTCAGGCGGTGGAGCATCCAGGCGAACATCCCGACGCGGAGCCGGTAGCGCTGGACGGGCTGGGCGGAGGGGCGGACGGGGTCGGCGGCGACGGCCATGACCATGGGGGCCGGTGAGTGCGATGGGGGCTACTGCCCGATCCGAACGAGGTTTCAGTCTCGACTGAAAGTTACGCCCGAGTTGGGTCCGCAAGGTACGGCTGCGTCCCCCCCGCTGCCGACCACCGCCAAGGTTCGGCAGGTGTTCGAAACCACCGCCCGCCAGTGAGCGACCGTCCTCCCCCCGACCCCGGCGTCCCCACAGACGTCGTGTCACCGTTCTCCTCCCGCTCGCGGTGCGGGCGGTGCCCGGACGCGAGAGTGCGCACGTGCGGTGAGCGCCCGACGAGATCATCCCGGCTGCGTCGGATCTCAGCGCATCGCTGGCGGCCGTCCCCCCCACCCGTGGCGGCCGCCAGCGACGCGTGGGCGAGCGGCCCCGCCCACACACGGCGAGGGGCGCAGCTCCAGCGGACCGCGCCCCTCGCCCGCCATGTGCCGATGGGCGTTAGCTGCGCTCGGCGATGGGCGCGACCGTCTTCCCCTTCGGACCGACGTACTCGGCGCGCGGGCGGATGAGGCGGTTGTCCTCCCACTGCTCCAGGAGGTGCGCCGTCCAGCCGGTCATGCGCGAGATGGCGAAGATGGGCGTGTAGAGGTCGGTCTCGATCCCGAGCAGGTAGTACACGCTCGCCGAGTAGAAGTCGACGTTGGCGTCGAGGCCCTTGGTCTCCTTAACCGTCGAGCGGATCGTGTCGGACATCTCGAGCCACTTGGTCTCGCCCTTCTCCTCGCTCAGCCCGGAGAGCATGTCCCGGAGGATGACGGCGCGCGGGTCGAGCGTCTTGTAGACGCGGTGCCCGATGCCCATGATCTTCTCCTTGGCCGCCAGCTTCCGATCGACGAACTCCTGGGCCGTCTCGCCGGACTCGTCGAGCGCGATCAGCGTCTTCATGACCTCGATGTTGGCGCCGCCGTGGAGCGGCCCCTTCAGCGCACCCATCGCGCCGACGACGGCCGAGTACATGTCGCTCAGCGTGGAGCCGATCACGCGGGCCGTGAACGTCGAGGCGTTGAGGCCGTGCTCGGCGTGGAGCACGAGGGCCGCGTCCATGATCTCCTCGGCGGCGGGGCCGGGCTCCTCGCCGTTGAGCATGTAGAGGAAGTCGAACGCCGTCGAGCCCTCGCCCTTCGGCGCGATCGGGTCCTTCCCCTTCCGAATGCGGTCGAAGGCGGCGACGAGCGTGGGGAGCTTGGCCGTGAGCCGGACGGCCTTGCGGTAGTTGGCCTCGGTCTCCATCACGTCGGCCTCGTCGTCGTAGGCCGCCAGCATGGAGAGGGCCGTCCGCATGGCGGCCATCGGGTTGGCGTCGGTCGGCGTGTGGTGCCGGAGGTGGTCCAGGAGGTCCGGGTGGACGGCGCGGGCCTCGCGGAGCTGGCCGTTGAGCTCGTCGAGCTGGGCCTGGGTCGGGAGGTCCCCTTTCCAGAGGAGGTAGGCCGTCTCTTCGAAGGAGGCGTTCTTGGCGAGGTCGCGGATGTCGTAGCCGCGGTAGATCAGTTCGCCCTTCTGGCCGTCGATAAACGAGAGCTCGGTGTCGAGGGCGGTGACGCCTTCGAGGCCGCGGGACGTGGTGGGGGCCCCGTTCGTGGGGGCGGTGGAAGTCTGGGACATCGGTCGGGGGAAGGGCAGGAATCCGGGCGCTCCCACAGTCGAGAGCCGGAGGGGAACATACCCGCGCCCGACGCGCAGGGTTCGCACGTCCGTCCCCCTGAGGCGTGGCCTCCAGGAGTCTTTCCCAAGGATTCAGGAGACGGGCCGCGCCCGCCGAACGAGAGCCTCGTCCATCACCACGCGCCATCGCCCCCACAGGACTCGCGCGCTCTTCGCGAGGGCCCCCCACGGGCGGTGGTACCTTTCGTCTACCGCGAGACGACTCGCTCCGGCGCCTGCCCGAGCCTCCGTCCGCCCGACTGCCGACGCCGTTCGGCACCGCCCGGCTCCGCCGCCGCTCCCCGGGAGCGCGCCCGAGCCAGGCCGGCCCCCGGCGTCCCGACGCCCCAGCGTCGACCATGCACCTGGTGCCCACTCTCTTCCGCGCGTTCGCCCGATGGACCGCCCTCTTGGCCTCACGGCCGGGGGGGCGCCTCGACGTCGCGCAGCACATCGCGCCGGCCCCGGTCCCGACGCGCGCCCCGGCCGAGCGGCCGGCCCGCCGCGCCGCCCGCCGCACGTCCGACTCTCTCGGTCCGCCCTGTGGAGGGGGACCCCGGAGGCCCGAGCGCCCCGACCCTGCCCCTTTTGAAAAAGCAAATCGTCATCAACGCGAGCAAGGACCGCTCGCGCATCGCCATCGTGGAGGACGGCGAGCTCGTCGAGCTCTACGTCGAGAATCCGGATAACGTCCGGACGATCGGGAACGTCTACCTCGGGCGCATCCAGAAGGTCATGCCCGCCATCCGGGCCGCCTTCGTGGACGTGGGCCAGAAGCAGGACTGCTTCCTCCACTTCTCGGACCTCACCGACAACTTCCCCCAGCTGCTGGCGATCGCCGGCGAGGACGTTCCCGGCCTCGACGAGCCCGTCCTCTCGCTGGCCCCCGCCAAGCGCGTCGCCGACGACGACGAGGAGCCGGACGTGGAGGAGACGCTCGAGGTGGAGCCCGTCCAGGAGGAGTCCAAGACCCGCCGGAGCCGGGGCCGCCGCTCGCGGGGCCGGGGGCGCGGCCGAGGCAAGGGCCGCCGCGAGGAGGAGGAAGAGCAGGAGGAGGGCAAGCGCCTCCCCGGCGTCATCGACCTGACGTCCTCGTCGTCTCGCAAGACGACCTCGAAACCGTCCGCTCGGAACGACGAGTCCAAGGAGGAGCCGTCCGAGAAGGAGGCCCCGGCCGAGCCGAGCGAGGAGGCCCCCACGAAGCGCCGCTCGCGTTCGAAAAAGAAGGACGACGACGCGGGCACCGACGCCCAGTCCGCCACGCGCACCTCCGGCGACGGCGACACGTCGGACGAGTCCTCGGAGGGTGACGACGGGGCCTCCTCGAAGCGCCGACGTCGCCGCCGGAGCCGTCGCGGACGCGGCGACGCCTCGGAGAGCAACCAGGCCGAGGCCTCGGACAGCAACGCCACCGACTCCGACGGCGAGACGAGCGCTCCCAAAACGAAGCGCCCCTCGCGTGCGAAGAAGAAGAAGGAGGAGACGGCCGAGGCCGACGCCCCTGGGGACGACGACCGCCCGTCGTCGAAGCGCCTCCCCTCCTCCATCGACCTCACCTCGAAGAGTCAGCCGTCTCCGAGCAAGCGCTCGGAGACGAAGGACGAGGACGACGACTCCGACGACGGCCGCTCGCGGCGGCGCTCGCGGGGCGGCTCGTCCAAGCGCTCGGACGACGACGGCTCGGACTCCGACGACACGAACGACGACGCCGGCTCGGGCCGGGGCCAGGGCCGGGGCCGGGGACGCTCGTCCAAAAAGAACGACTCGGCGGACGACTCCACGAACGGGGACTCCACGCGCGGGCGCCGCTCGAAGAGCACGTCCGACGACGACTCGGGGGATCGCGGCCGGCGCCGGACGCGCGGCGGCTCCTCCGACGACGACTCGAACGGGAAGGACGACGCGAACGGAAAGAAGGACACGTCCGGGCGGGACTCCTCGCGGAGCAGTTCGTCGCGGGGCGGCTCCTCACGGAGTGGATCGTCGCGCGGCGGCTCTTCGAAGGGTCCGTCCTCGGGGGGCAAGATCCCGCCGAACGAGAAGCTCCTGAAGCGCGACGGGCGCATCATCGTCAAGATCACGAAAGAGCCGATCTCGACGAAGGGGCCGCGCGTCTCGACCGACCTCTCGCTGGCGGGCCGCTTCCTCGTGCTCGTGCCGGCCGCCGACTACGTGGCCGTCTCGAAGAAGATCGAGAGCGCGAAGGAGCGCCGCCGTCTCCGCACCCTCGCCCAGAGCCTCAAGCCCGACGGGTTCGGCGTGATCGTCCGGACCGTGGCCGACGGCCGCGACGCCAAGAGCCTCGACCAGGACCTCCGCCTGCTCGTCGACAAGTGGCGGAAGATCGACAAGAAGCTCCGCGAGAAGCCCGAGCCGCCGGTCCTCCTCTACGAGGACGTCAACATGGTCTCGTCCATCATCCGGGACCTGTTCTCGGACGACTACGACCGCATCCTGGTGGACGACCCGAAGGTGTTCCGCAACGTCCAGGCCTACGTCAAGGCCGTGGCGCCGCAGATGGCCGACAAGGTGGAGATGCACGAGGGCCGGACGCCGGTCTACCGCTCGGTCGGGATCGAGCGGCAGGTGGAGGAGGCGTTCTCGAAGCGCGTCAACATGAAGGGCGGCGGCTACCTCTTCATCGAGACGACGGAGGCCATGCACGTGGTCGACGTGAACTCGGGCCGCGCCGGGCGCGGGAAGAGCCAGAAGGAGAACCTCATCGCCGTCAACGTGGAGGCGGCTCGCGAGGTGGCCAAGCAGCTCCGGCTGCGCGACCTCGGCGGGATCATCGTGGTCGACTTTATCGACCTCCGCTACGACCGCGACCGCAAGAAGGTCACCGACGCGCTGAAGGAGGCCTTCAAGAAGGACCGCGCGGTGACGAAGCTGCTCCCGATGTCGGACTTCGGGCTCGTCCAGATCACTCGCCAGCGGCTCCGCCCGTCCATCACGACGACGGCCACCGACGAGAACGGCGAGCCGCTGGACCCGGCCGAGGCCGCCGCCGCCGCCGGCGCCGGCGAGATCCGCCGCCACGGCCAGACGGACCCCGTGCCGGAGCCGGCCGACGAGCCGGAGGAGGACCCCTCCGACCGGGGCCGGAGCAGCCGCGACGACCGCGCTCGCGACGACCGCCCGTCCCTCGCCCCGGAGGACGCGACGCCGCAGGCCCTCTCGGGCCGCCTCCGCGGCTGGCTCGACCACTACCGCCGGTCGGTCGACGACCGCTACAAGGGCCGGCCGATCGTGGTGCGGGTGCACCCGCTGTTCGGGGCGTACCTCCGGCGCGGCTTCCCGTCGCCGCTGACGCGCTGGCGGCTCGGGCTGCGCGGGCTCCCGTTCCACCTGGAGGAGGACGCCGGCGTCGACCCGCTGGCGTTCGACGTGCGCGACCAGAAGTCGGGCCGCTCGCTCCTGAAGAAGTACGCCGCGTGAGGGCAAGAGGAGTGGGGGAAGAGGCAAGAGGATCTTCTCCTACCCCTTCCCTCCCCTCCTCCCCCTTGCCCGATGAAGCCCCCCGCCGTCGTCGCCGCGCTCGAAGAGGCCCTCCGCCAGCTCGGCGTGCGCGTGCGCCGCGAGCGCGGGACGTTCCGGGGCGGCCTCTGCGCCGTCGACGGCGAGCCGTTCGTGGTCCTCAACAAGCTCCACCCGCCCGAGGCCCAGGCGACGGTGCTGGCCGTCGCCCTCCGCGAGCACGGCGGCGTGGACGGGCTGTACCTGCGTCCGGCCGTCCGCGCCGCGTTGGAGGACGCGTGGGCACAGGCCGACGCCGGGCAGACGGCCGACGCCTCGGACGACGATGGGTGACGGCGACCACGAGAAGGACGACGCCCCACGGGGAGACGTGCCGGCGCTGACGGTGACGCTCCTGGGGACGGGCACGTCCACCGGCGTGCCGGTCCTCGGGTGCGGGTGCGCCGTCTGCACCTCCGACGACCCGCGCGACGCCCGTCTCCGCACGTCCGCCCACGTCGTCGCCCACACCGACGGCGGCGACGTCCACCTCCAGATCGACGCCGGGCCGGACTTCCGCGCCCAGGCCCTCCGCGCCGGCGTCACCGAGGTCGACGCGCTCCTCGTCACGCACGAGCACTTCGACCACGTGGTCGGGCTCGACGACCTGAGGCCGCTCTTTTTCCGCAACCGCGCGCCGGTCCCGGTCTACGCCCAGCCCTCGACGGCCGAGACGCTCCACGCCATGTTCCGGTACATCTTCGACCGGACGTACCCCGGCGCCTCGCTCCTCGACCTCCACCCCGTCGACGGCCCGTTCGCCGTCGCCAGCCGGTCGGGGACGGGCGCCACGGTCGACGTGGTCCCGATCCCGGCGCCGCACGGGAAGACGACGGTCCTCGGCTTCCGGGTCGGCCGGCTCGGCTACCTGACGGACGTGAACGCCGTCCCGCCCGAGGCGCTGGCGGCGCTCGACGGCGTGGACGTGCTCGTCCTCGACGGGCTCCGGCCGGAGCCGCACCCGACGCACCTCTCGTTTTCCGAGGCGTCGGAGGTGGCCGCCCGCGTCGGCGCGCGCGAGACGTGGCTCGTCCACGTGACGCACTCGGCGCTCCACGCCGAGGCCGACGCCGCGCTGCCGGCGGGCGTCCGGCTGGCGTACGACGGGCTCGTGCTGGAGGTGGCGGGCGCCTGACGGCCCGGACTCGGTACCTTCCCGCCCCCCTTCGCGCTCGGATGCCCCCCTCCCGCCCCGCCGTCCTCGTCCTGAACGGCCCGAACCTCAACCGGCTCGGACGGCGCGAGCCCGAGGTCTACGGCGCCGGCACCCTCGCCGATCTCGAAGCCGACCTCCGAGCGTCGTTCCCCGACCTCGCGCTCCGGTTCGAGCAGCACAGCGGGGAGGGCGCCCTCATCGACGCGCTCCACGCCGCCGACGCCGCCGAGACGGCGGGCGTCGTGTTCAACCCCGGCGGCTACTCCCACACGTCGGTCGCCTTGCGCGACGCCATCGCGTCCATCTCGACGCCCGTCGTGGAGGTCCACATCTCGAACATCCACGCGCGAGAGTCCTTCCGCCACACGTCGATGACGGCGGCCGTCTGTGCCGGCGTCATCGCCGGGTTCGGCGTGGCCGGCTACGCCCTCGCCGTCCGCCACCTCGCGGGGTCCGCCGGGCAATGACGCACCGCCCCGAGGACGAGCCCGAGGACGACCGGGACGAGGACGAGCCGCACCCGTCGCCGGAGTCGGTCGCGGAGCCCCAGAACGAGCCGTCGCCGGACAGCGCGCCGAGGCCGAGCGGCCTGAGCGCTCCGGCCGACGGCGCCGCGACGCTGGCGGAAGCCGACGCCGCGCCGGACTCCCCGGCCGAGGAGGCCCTCGCCGCCGAGCGCGAGACGACCGCCGAGGCACCGGGCACGGCACAAGAGACGGCGGCGGCGGCCAACGACGAAGCGTCGGGCGCCGGGTCAAGTGCGCTGCTCGTCGCCGCCGGCATCTTCGCGTCCCGCGTGATCGGGCTCGTCCGCGACCGGGCCGTCGCGTTCTTCTTCGGCTCCGGCGCCTTCGCCGACGTGTACCGGCTGGCGCTCCGGGCGCCCAACTTCTTGCAGAACCTGCTCGGCGAGGGGACGCTCTCGGCGTCGTTCATCCCGATCTACAGCCGGATGCTGGAGGAGGGGCGCGAGGAGGACGCGGCCCGGTTCGCGGGCGCCATTTTTGGATTGTTGGCAGCGGTGGCGTTCGGGGCGGCGATCCTGGGCGTTCTGCTCGCCAAGCCGTTCGTGGCCGTCATCGCGTCCGGGTTCCTCGGCGACGCCGAGGCCCTCCGCGCCGGCGAGATCGTCGTCGACCGGTACGAGCTCGCCGTCTCCGTCGTCCGGCTGACGTTCCCGATGACGGCGTTCCTGGTGCTGAGCGCGTGGTGCCTCGGCGTGCTCAACAGCCACCGGAAGTTCCTGCTCTCGTACTTCGCGCCGGTCGCCTGGAACGTGGCCCTGCTGGCGGCCCTCTTCGGCGGGGCGTACCTGTATTTCGACGACCCCCTCGGCATCGGCGCGCTCGACGTGGTCCCGACCGACCAGCTCAGCCAGCTCCTCGTGGCCGTGTTCGTCGGCGGCATCGCGGGCGGCGTGCTCCAGTTCCTCGTCCAGCTTCCGACAGTGCTCCGGCTGATGCACGGCTTCCGCCCGTCGCTCTCGCTGAGCGTGGAGGGCGTCCGCGAGGCGATCCGGGCGTTCGTGCCCGTCGTGCTCGGGCGCGGGGCGTACCAGCTCTCGGGCTACCTCGACTTCTGGCTCTCGACGTTCGTCGCCGCCGGCGCGCTCGGCGCCATCGGCTACGCCCAGACGCTCTACCTCTTGCCGATCTCGCTGTTCGGGATGAGCGTGGCCGCGAGCGAACTGCCGGAGCTGAGCCGGATCTCGCGCTCCGAGCTGGACTCGTTCCTGACCCGCGTCTCCAGGTCGGTCCGGCAGATCTTCTACCTCATCGTCCCGACGGTCGTGGGCTACCTCGGGTTCGGGTTCCTCGTCGTCGGCGCGTTTTACCAGACGGGCCAGTTCAACCTCGACGACACGTGGCAGGTCACGTTCGTGCTCGCCGCCTACACCCTCGGGATGACGGCGACGACGGCCGGCCGCCTGCTCCAGAACGCGTTCTATGCCCTCAACGACACCAAGACGCCGGCCCGGATCGCCGTCTGGCGCGTGGCGATCTCCGGCGTGATCGGCGCCGCGCTCATGTTCTGGCTCGACCAGTACAGCGTGAACGAGGTGTTCGGAATCCCCGCCGAAGGCGACCCGCTGCGGCTCGGGGCGGTCGGCCTCGCGCTGGGCTCGGCGGTGGGCGCGTGGGTGGAGTTGTGGCGCCTCGTCCGCGCGCTCCGCCTCCACGACCCGGCGTTCGGGCTCCCGTGGGGCGCGGCCCTTCGGATGCTCGGCCTCGCCGGGCTGGCGGCGGTCCCGGCGGCGGCCGTGCGGTGGTGGGTACCGGCCGACGTGGCGCCGATCTGGGCCTACGGCGTGGGCGTGATCGCCGTCTACGGGCTGAGCTACCTCGCCCTCGGCCACCTGCTCGGGTTCGACGAGTCGGACGCCTGGGTCGGGCGGTTCCTGCGGCGGCTGAAGCGGTAGCGATGCGACCTCTCCCCCTGGCCCTGCTCCTCCTGGCCGCGCTCCCGGGGTGCCGCGAGGGGATCGCGGGTCCCGACGACGCGTTGCCCGACCTCTCCCCCCGCCTCACCGGCTCGTGGACGGGGACGTACGACGGCCGGCTGGGCCTCCTCGGCACCGACGAGACGCCCGAGGGCACGTACCGGCTCGACCTCGACGTGACCCGCGTCGGCCCCGAGTTCGCGTATGCGGGGGAGGTCTCCCGCGACGCTCCGAACCCGGCGTTCCTCTACGGGTGCGGCCCGCAGCCCGTCTCGGTCTCGAACGACCGCCGCGTGACGTTCGAGTGCGTCCAGGGCACGCAGCTCGGCGACACGCTCGTCCTCCACGTGGAGGCTCGGGGGGACACGGCGTTCCAGGCCCTGGACGGCGTGGTCCGCGACGTGCTCGGCGTCGAGGGCGCTGCCTACGAGATCACCCTGTCGCGGACCGCCCCGTAGCGCGGGCGGTCTGCTGCCGCCAGCTTTCGGGATGTGACGCCACCTCGTCGGCCGACGCCCGTAGTCTCTGGCCCCTCGTCCCCTCCACCATGGCCGGATACCGCGGGCACCTCGCCGGCGCCACCGTCTTCTTCGGGCTCTACCTCGCCGGGATCGCCCTCGTCTACTCCGTCGACCAGGCGTACCGCCAGTTCTCGGAGGTCGAGTTGGTGGCGTACCCGGTCGCCCTGTTCGGCCTGTGCCTCATGTTCGGCCTGTGGCCGGACGTGGACACCAACTCGAAGGGCCAGAACCTCTTCTACTCGATCTTCTTCGTGGTGGACGTGGTGCTCATCGGGACGCAGAAGTTCGAGGAAGCGGCCTACCTCGGCCTGTTCTGCATCCTGCCGGCCATCGGGAAGCACCGGGGCTGGACGCACTCGTACTGGGCCATGCTCCTCATCCCGAGCCCCCTCCTCGCGCTTCCCTACCTACTCGGGCCGGAGCGCCCGCTGGCGGGGCTCCCGTTCTACGGGGCCGCCGTGGTCGGCTACTTCAGCCATCTCGTGATGGACGGCCTCGTGCTGCGGCTTCCCGGCCGCCGCCGCAGGGCCGGGTGGTGACGGCAGCGGAGCGACGGAGGGGCCAGGTCAGCGGTCGCTCATCGCTCGCTCGGGGGGCGGGTCCAACACGGTGACGTTGATGAGCGGCGTCACGTCGAAGCCCGCGTCCAGCAGCCGGCCCTGGATCCGCTCCGTGAGGGCGCGGGCGATGGCCTCGTTCCCCGCCCGGGCCGTGTCCGCCCGCTGCACGTAGACCACGCCGAGGAGCGTGTTCTGACCGGAGATCTCGGCCCGCGTGAACCGCGCGGTGACCTCGACCGGGTCCCCCAGCCCGCTCTCGTCCACCGCCTGGCGCATCTCGTACGCGGCTCGCTGCGATCGGCTGGAGCGCTGCAGTTCGGGGGGGCTCGTGTACTGCCAGATGAACAGCCCCGCCAGGACGGCCGCTGAGAGGGTGAGGGCGAGGGGGAACATCCACTTTTTTCCCCCCATGAACCGCGTACCTCGGGGCTTCAGGCCGAACAGCCGGAAGACGAGGGCGCCGCTAAAGTTGATGCCCATCAACTGAGCGACCAGGACGAAGATCGCGGACTTCACGAACCCCCACTCGCCGATCACGATGGCCATCCCCAGGAGGCCCGTCGGCGGAGCCAGCGAGGCGGCGACGAGGACCCCGACGGCGGCCCCCGAGACCAGGCTGTCGCGCTCGCTCTGGACGAGGAACAGCGCCCCGGCCGCACCGGCCACGAGGGGTAGCAGGAGCGAGACGATCGAGATCTGGCTCGTCGCCACCATCAACTGCGTCGCGATCCGCTGCTGCATCAGGAGCGAGAGGAGCGCCGCCGACGCCGCCGTAATGAAGAGCCCGAGCCCGTAGCGGAGCAGGCTTCGGCGGAGCAGCTTCACGTTCCCCGTCGCCGATCCGATGGCCGTGTTCATCGCCGGGCCGGCGAACGGAGCGATGAGCATGGACGCCGTGAGCAGGTAGATCGTCTCCGTGAACAGGCCGATCCACACCACCACGCCCGCGGAGATGGCGTACCCCACGAAGCCCTTGAACGACCCGATGCTCTGCAGGCCGGCGAGGAAGATCTCGATCGGGCTGCGCACGCTCACGTCCGTCACCTCGTCCGGCGCGTCCCCGGCCGGCGGGTGGAAGGCGACCACGCCGCGGGGGATCAGCGTGATGCGGACCCCGTCGATCTCGTCCAGAGACTGGATGTACGGGCCCACCTCCTTGTTCGGGAGGTGGGCCACGAGGAGCGCGACGTCGTCCCGCTGAGACGTGGCCTCCACGCGCCACACGTTGATCCCCTCGTGTTCGTGCGCCTTGCTCTCGGCCTCGTCGGCCGCATCGTGGGGGACTTCGACGTAGATCTGTCGCATGTGGGGCAGGCGCTCTCAGGAAGTGAGTCTATACCATCGGCCCGACGGCGGGGTCCGGAGGCGCGGGCACAGCCGCAGTGAAGTCCGCCCGTCGTTGGAGGCGAGAGGCCTCTCGTGCGACTCCACATCGAGCCGGTCTGGACCTTCGACCTCGGCGCGACGGTGTACCCCGGGCTCCCGTTTGCGGTACGAGCCGTACAGGACCCGACGGACTCCTCTCTTCTCCCCATGCTCCTCCTCACCCTCGGCGTCGTTCTCCTTCTCCTCGCCGCCCTCGATGCGCTGTGGACAACGATGTGGGTCAACGGCGGCGGCGGCCCGATCTCGGGCCGGATGGCCGGAGCCTTGTGGTGGGGCCTCCGAAGGACCACGTGGAAAGGGCGAGACTGGCCGCTCAGCCTCGCCGGCCCCGTCATCCTCGTTGCCGTGGTGCTGACCTGGGTAGCGCTCCTCTGGGCCGGGTGGACGCTCGTGTTCTCGTCCGACCCCGCGGCCCTCTCGTACAGCAGCACGGGGGAGCGCCCGGACTGGGCGGGCCGGGTCTACTTCGCGGGGTACGCCCTGTTCACGCTCGGGATCGGGAACGTCGTCCCGGAGCGGGGGGCGTGGGAGGTAGTCACGGCCGTGGCCTCCGGGAGCGGGTTCCTCTTCATCACGCTTGGGATCTCGTACGTCATCTCCGTCCTGGGCGCCGTCGTGACCGGCCGTGCCTTCGCCGGCTCGGTCGGCGGGCTCGGCGGGGACGCCGAGGAGATCGTCCTCCGCGCGTGGGACGGCGAGCGCTATACCGGGCTCACGCTCCCGCTCGTCTCGATCAGCACGCAACTCAACGTGCTCACTCAGCAGCACCTCGCCTACCCCGTCCTCCACTACTACCACGCCCGCGACCTGAGACACCGCGCCGGCCTCGGCCGTTGCCGTGCTCGACGAGGCCCTCACGATCCTCCGGTTCGGGGTCCCGGAAGACCGCCGCCCGCCGGAGAGCGTCCTCGAAGGGGCGCGGTCGAGTGTGGAGAGCTACCTCCTGACGCTCCGCGGCGCCTACGTGAATGAGGCCGATTACGCCCCGGAGCCCCCGGACCTCGACCGCCTCCGCGACGCCGGCCTCCCGACCGTCCTCGACCGGGCGTTCGCCGAGGCCATCTCCACCCTGAGCGAGCGCCGCCGGACCCTGCTCGGCATGGTCGAGGCCGACGCCCGCACCTGGCCCCCCCAGCAGTCATGATCGAGTCGGTCTCCTTGGTCGGCAGGTGGAGCCTCACCGGGGAGTCCGTCCTCCTGCCGACCCGCTCGCGGCGCACGGAAGCGCCCCGGTCGCGCCCGTGTGCGCTGGCGGGTCACCGAGGCGGGGTAGCGGTGGGGCAGCCGGAGGCGGCGCTCGCCACAGGGCTCAGCGCCGCCGTCGGACGACGGCACCGAGGACGGCAGCCGCGCCGAGCCCTCCCGCCAGCCGGAGCGGGAGCGGGTCCGACACCGGGGGCGGGAGGGCGACGATGCCGGTCTCGTCGGCGACGGCCGGGGCGCGGCCGTACCGGCTCCCAGCGGGCACCTCCACGTGGCCGTCGTAGGCGCGGAGGCGGGCGGCGGCGCCGTCGGTGATGGGGAGCCCGTGGCCGGCGGCGATCGTGGACGGCGCCAGCTCAGCGAGGGCGTGGACGCTCGCCACGGTCGCCCCCCAGTCCGGCGTGAACGGGACCGGCGGGCGGTCCATCTCGCGCGGCTTCGTCACCTGGGCCACCCAGCTGTCGAGGTCCATCGTGGCGAGGGCGTCGCCGGCGAGCAGGAGCCGGTCGCTCTCGCGGAGGAGGCTGACGTGGCCGGCCGTGTGGCCCGGCGTGTGGAGCCACCGCCAGTCGGGCAGGCCCGGCACCGTCCCGTCCTCCGGGAGCGGCTGGACTCGGGCGCCGAAGTCGTAGCCGGACGTCGGGAAAAAGCGGCTGAGGAAGGCGATGGCGCCGCCCATCGTCGGGTCCTGCGGGGCGTAGTCCGAGCGGCCGGTGAGGTAGGGGAGCTCGAGCGGGTGCGCGTAGATCGGCACGTCCCAACGCTCGGCGAGCGCGAGCGCCGAACCGGCGTGGTCGAAATGGCCGTGCGTGAGGACGATGGCCTCGGGCCGGGCGCCGGGTCCGAACCGGGCCTCAACGGCGCCCCGCGTGATCCAGTCCGTGCCGGGCAGCCCGGCGTCTACGAGGACCCACGGCTCGCCCGGCCGCCCCACGAGGTAGGCGTTGACGAACGCGATGGGCACGCGGGCCACGCCTGGGGCGAAGGGGTCGACGGCGGAGGGGAGCATCATGTCGAGCGGGGCGGAGGGCCGTCCTCAACGCCGCCGGAGCCGCGCTGTTCGATCCGTCGGTGCCGGACTGGCGGCAGCCATCGCCCGCGGGGCAGCCCAGGGGGCTCGGGCCGGCCCTCCTTCCCCCGTTCCTACGCCACCGCCGGGCCGAGGTACTCCATCGTCCCCGCCTCGGCGTCGACGCGGGCGGGCAGGCCGATGGGGAGCGTGTAGACGGGCGAGGCGTGGCCGATGGGCGCCCCCAGGAACGCCGGCGCCGGGTAGAGGGCGAGGTGCTCGCGGATCGCCCGCTCGGCCGTCCACGACGAGCCGCCCGACGAGCACCGCGTGCACTGGCCGAAGACGACGGCCGCAGGCTTGCGGAGCACGCCCGCCAGTTCGAGCTGCACCAGGAGCCGGTCGAGGCGGTAGGCGTCCTCCTCGACCTCCTCGAAAAAGACGACGTGCCCGTCGAAGTCCGGGAGGTAGCCCGTCCCGGCGAGGGCGGCGATCACGGACAGGTTGCCGCCCACGACGGGCCCTTCGGCCACGCCCGGACGGACGGTCTCGGTCGCGTCGCGGTTGTCGCGCGTCTCCGGCCCGAGGCGCGGTGGGCGCCCCTCGACGAGCGTGTCCACGAAGCTGCTCGACGTGATCCCCTGCCACGTCGAGATGCCGACGGGGCCGTGGAACGTGACGATCCCGGTCCGCGCGTAGACCGCCAGCAGCAGCGAGGTCACGTCCGAATACCCGACGATGGGCTTGGGGTGAGCCGCGATCTCGTCGTAGTCGAGGAGCGGGAGGAGGCGCTGGCAGCCCCACCCGCCGCGCAGGGCCACGACGGCGTCGACCTCGGGGTCGCGGATCATCGCCATGACGTCGCGGGCGCGCTCGGCGTCGGTGCCGGCGAGGAAGCCGTAGCGGGCGAGCACGTGGCGGCCCACCTTCGTCCGGAAGCCGAGCGCTTCGAGGGCCTCGACGGCCTCCTCGACTTGGTCGACCGAACGGAGCACGCCGGCCGGCGCCACCAGCCCGACGGTCCCGCCCCGTTCGAGGCGCGGCGGCCGGACGAGCGGCCGCCGCGCCTCGCCGGGCGCCAGCGGCGCCACCTCCCCCGTCCGTCCCAGCGGCTCGACGGCCACTCCGCCCGCCGCCGGCACCGCCCCGACGGGCGCGGGCGGCGCGACCTCGACCGGCTCGCTCGGGGGCCACAGCCCGAACTGGACCGACCCGCACCCGGCGAGCGGGAGCCCGAGCGCGCCCACGCCGAGCTGGCGGAGCACGTCGCGGCGAGACGGACGGCGGGACGAAGCGGACATGGAGCGGGCGGAGCAGAGGGCGGAGTGTAACGCAGCCCCCCACGCAATCGCACGCTCCTGCGAGATCGCTACGACGATGCGCCACGCCCGGCAGGGTCCCACCGCTGGTGGGACCGACCCGACCGTCCAGAGGAGCCTCCAGGGCTCCGTCCTGCCCGTAGCTTCGGGGAGTCCCCCACCCCCGCATCCCGTGTCCCGAGTCATCCACGCGGGCGACACGCCGGCCAAGCGCCGCCGCGCGCACACCCGCTCCTGCGCCGAGGCGCTCCACCTGCTGGCCCAGCGCCCCAGCCTCGCCGCCGGCATCTTCGACGCCGAAGCCAAAGACCTCACCGCCTTCCTCGCCTTCCACCTCGCCGGCATCGAGGAGACCATCGAGGGGAGCGCCCAGTCCTGGGACGACCGGGGCTACTGGAAAAAGGCCGAGGCGCTCCGCGAGGACTACCGCTGGACGCGCTGGAAAGCTGAGGAGCTGGAGACGCTCGTCGTCGCCGACCGATGGGACGAGGTGGTCCCCGTGCTCCTCGACCTCGTCCCCCGCTTCGCGGACGTCAACGTGGGCAAGATGACGCGCGACGCGGACCAGTGGGTCGGGGCGCACCGGGCGCTCGTGCGGAAGGCCCAGAAGGCGACCGGGTGAGCGACCCGCACGCCGGCCTCCGCACCCGGACCGACGGCGGCCGGACGCTCGTCCACGACCCGGTCCGGCGGCGGTGGGTGGCGCTGACGCCGGAGGAGGGGGTCCGCCAGCGGCTCCTGCTCGACCTCCTCGCGCTCGGCTTCCCTGCCGGCCTGCTGGCGGTCGAGAAGGGGCTGCCGTACGCCGGCAAGACGTGGCGGGCCGACGTCGTCGCCTACGACCGCCGCCAGCGGGCCGTGCTCCTGGCCGAGTGCAAGGCGCCCGGCGTGGCCGTCTCGCAGGCCACGTTCGACCAGCTCGGACGCTACAATGCGGTTCTCGGCGCCCCCGCGCTCGTCGTCGACAACGGGCTCGTGCGGTACTGCTGCCTCCGCGACGGCAGCGGCTGGCGGTTCGTCGACGCGCTCCCGACGTTCGGGGACGTGGCCGGCTAACCGGCAGCGAAGCGGCCCGACGGGCGGGCGTCGTCGCCCGTCGGAGCGGCCCGAGGTCCCCAGAACAATCCCCCGGCCCCATCCCCCACCCCCCATGCCCTTCCCCCCCGGCTTCCTCTGGGGCGCCGCCACCTCCGCCTACCAGATCGAGGGCTCGCCCCTCGCCGACGGCGCCGGCCCCTCCATCTGGCACCGCTTCGCGCACACGCCCGGCCGGACCGTCGACGGCCAGACGGGCGACGTGGCCTGCGACCACTACCACCGGATGCCGGAGGACGTCGCGATGATGGCCGACCTCGGGCTCCAGGCCTACCGCTTCAGCGTGGCCTGGGGCCGCGTGCTCCCCGACGGCACCGGCCGCGTCAACGAGGCCGGGCTCGACTTCTACGACCGGCTCGTGGACCGGCTGACGGAGGCCGGCATCGAGCCCATGCTCACGCTCTACCACTGGGACCTGCCCGCCGCCCTCGACGACCGCGGCGGCTGGCTCCACCGCGACGTGGCCGACTGGTTCGCGGAGTACGCCCGCGTCGTCGCCCAGCGCCTCGGCGACCGCGTCCGCAAGTGGGTCACGGTCAACGAGCCGTGGGTGACGATGGACGGCGGCTACGTGCGCGGCGGCCTCGCACCGGGCCACCGGGTCCACGCCGAGGGGCCGCTCGCGGCGCATCACCAACTGCTCGCGCACGCCCGAGGCATGGCCGCGCTCCGCGCCGAGGGCGCCGGCGAGGTCGGCATCGCCATCAACCTGGAGCCGAAGGTGCCGGCGACGGACCGGGCCTCGGACGTGGCCGCCGCCGCCCGCGCCGACGCCTACATGAACCGGATCTTCCTCGCCCCCCTCGTCCACGGCCACTACCCCGAGAGACTGGCGGAGGTCTACGGCGGGGCGTGGCGGGACGTCCCGGCCGAGGACCTGGCCGAGATCCAGACCCCCGTCGACTTCCTCGGCGTCAACTACTACACCCGCGCCGTCGTCACCGACGCACCGAGGGAGCCCCTGGAGCGCGCGCGGCGGGTCCGCCAGCCGCGCCACCCCCACACCGAGATGGACTGGGAGGTCTACGCGCCGGCCTTCCGCGACCTCCTCGTCTGGATCCGCGACGAATACGGCGACGTGCCGCTCTACGTGACGGAAAACGGCGCCGCCACCGCCGACCCGCCCCAGCCCATCGGCGGCATCGTCGCCGACCCGCTCCGGCAGGCGTACCTCCACGACCACCTCCGCGCCGTGCGTCAGGCCATCGAGGCCGGCGTCGACGTGCGGGGCTACTTCGCGTGGTCGCTCATGGACAACTACGAGTGGGCGCAGGGCTACGCCAAGCGCTTCGGGATCGTCCACGTGGACTTCGAGACGCAGGTGCGGACGCCGAAGCAGAGCGCGGCGTTCTACCGTGAGGTCATCGAGTCCAACGGCGGCATCATCGGTGCGGACGCCCTGATCCCGACGACGGACGTGCTCGTCTCGACGCCGGGCGGCTCGGCGCCGACGGCTCCGCAGGAAGGAGCCGACTGAGCCTACGCGGCGGCGAGCGCCGCCAGCGGGTCAGTCGGTCCACCGGAGCCGCGCCCACACGCCCCGATGATCGGACGGCCACAGGCCCCCGACCGGCTCGCCCAGCACGATCCGAGACGCGACGGGCACGAGGCCCGGGCCGGCGAACACGTGGTCGATCCGGCGCGGCGTGTGCCCCAGGTCCTCGACGAGCGTCGAGACCTCGGCGCCGGGGTGGAGCGTGCCGAACGCTTCTGCGTAGCCGGCGACGAGCGGCGCCAGCGAGGGCGCCTCGGCGGGCGCGTTGAAGTCGCCGGCTACGAGGACCGGCCCGGCCCCGCGCGTCCGCTCGACGAACGCCAGCAGGTCGGCCACCTGCTCGGCCCGGATCGAGTCGCCCTCGACGGTGTGGTGGAGGTGCGTCGCGAAGACGTCGAGCGGTCGGCCGCCGAGGTCGATCCGGGCGTGGGCGGCGACGCGGTAGTCGGTGAGTGGGCGGAGCCGGGTCCAACTCGTGTCGCGGACGGGGTGCCGCGTGAGGATCGCGTTGCCGTAGCGCTTCGGGCGGTCCGAGCCGTCGAAGGAGGTGAACACGACGGAGTAGCCGAGGCGCGCGCCCAGCGTCTCGGCTTGGTTCTTCAGCCCCTTCGCCGAGTCCTGCAACACCTCCTGGAGCACGATCACGTCCGGCCGGAGCGCGCCGAGCGTGTCCGCGAGGATCGCCAGCCGGGCGGGCCAGTCGTTCTGGTCGTGCCAGAGGTTGAGCGTGACGACGTCGAGCGTCGGCGGCGGAGCCACGCGCGGCGTGCTGGCGCAGCCGGCCGCCAGCAGGACGAGGAGCCCAAGAGCGAGGCGGGTCATAGGATCAGGTGGACGGCGTGCTCGGCCCCGTCGCGGACCACCGGGACGCGCCAGCGCTCGCCCTCGGACGTCGCCAGCGGCTCGCCGTCGAGCGTGAGGCCGGGCGCCTCGCCGCGCGTGACCTCGATCTGGTAGACGGTCCCGGAGCCGTCCGGGAGCCGGTAGCGGACCGCGACGCCGGGCCAGTCGGAGGGAATGCACGGGTTCAGGGTGATCGTCGTCCCGTCCTCCAGCCCGAACCCGACGATGGACTCGACGGCCACGCGGAGCATCCAGCCGGCCGAGCCGGTGTACCACGTCCACCCGCCGCGCCCGACGTGCGGGGCCACGCCGTACACGTCGGCCGCGATCACGTACGGCTCGGTCTGGTAGACGGCGACCTCGGCCGGCGTATCGGTGTGGGTCACGGGCGAGAGCATCGCCAGCAGCGGCGCCGCCGCTTCGCACCGGCCGGCCTGGGCGAACGCGCGGACGGCCCAGAGCGCCGCGTGCGTGTACTGCCCGCCGTTCTCGCGGACGCCCGGGAGGTAGCCCTTGATGTAGCCGGGGTCGTGCGGCGTCTCGTCGAACGGCGGGTCGAGCAGGCGGAGGATGCCGGCGTCGCGGTCGAGCAGGCGGCGCTCCACGGCGTCGAGCGACTGGCGGGCGCGGTCGGCGGGGGCGACGCCGGAGAGGACGGACCAGCCCTGGGCGAGCGCGTCGATCTGGGCCTCGTCGCTCTCGGCCGAGCCGATCCAGGTGCCGTCGTCGTAGGTGGCGCGGCGGTACCAGTCGCCGTCCCAGCCGGCGCCGTTGAGCGCCTCTTTCAGATGCTCGCGGTGGGAGCGGTAGCGGGCCGCGCGGGCGTCGTCGCCTCGGGCCTCGACGTAGGGCAGGAAGTCGTCCAGCGTCTTGTAGAGGAAAAAGCCCATCCAGACGCTCTCGCCCCGGCCCTCGCGCCCGACCCGGTTCATGCCGTCGTTCCAGTCGCCGGTGCCGATGAGCGGGAGCCCGTTCGCCCCTTCCCCGACCTCCAGGGAGCGGTCGATGGCGCGGGCGCCGTGCTCGTAGACCGAGGCCGAGGTGCCGGCGTCCTCGGGCTGGAGGTACACCTCGTCCTGGCCGTCCTCCAGGAGCGGCGCGGTGAGGAAGCGGACGTCCTCGTCCAGCACGCCCGTGTCGCCCGTCGTGCGGACGTAGAAGGCGGTCAGGAGCGGGAGCCAGAGGAGGTCGTCGGCGAACCGCGTGCGGATGCCCTTGCCGAGCGGCGGGTGCCACCAGTGGAGCACGTCGCCCTCCTCGAACTGGTGGGCCGCGTTGCGGAGGATCTGCGCGCGCGTGAGGTCGGGGCGGGCGTAGACGAGCGCGGACGTGTCCTGGAGCTGGTCGCGGAAGCCGTAGGCGCCGCCGCTCTGGTAGAAGGCGGTCCGGCCCCAGAGCCGGCACGAGAGGTTCTGGTAGAGCATCCAGCCGTTCGCCACGAGGTCGAGGGCCGGCTCGGGCGTCTCGATCTGGAGCGCCGTCGTCGTCTCGCGCCAGAACTTTTGGGTTCGGGCGACGGCGTCCTCGACCGCCGCCAGCGTGCCGAACCGCGCCGCCAGCGCCTCGGCCTCCAACCGGCTGGCGGCCTCGCCGAGCAGGAACGCGACCTCTTTGGTTTCGCCGGGCGCGAGCGTCAGCGGCGACGCGGTGCGCGACCATGTCCAGGCCGGCCCCGACGGACCCGTCGAGCGGGCCGCCCTCGACGAGCGCGCGCGGCGCCCGTGCCGTCCCGAACCGCCCGAGGAAGGCCGCGCGATCCGCCGTCACCGAGACCTCGGCGCCGTCCGGGGCGACGGCCGACACGACGGCCACGCGCTCGGAAAACTCGCCGCGCGCCGCGTTGCGGGCGTAGACGGCGGGTCCGTCTCGCTCCGTCACCACGAGGCGGTCGCTCTCGTTCGCCAGCGCGCCGAGCACGAGGTGGGCGGCCGCCGTCACGGCGAGGGAGCGGGGCGCGTCGCCGGTGTTGGTGAGGCGGACGACGGTGAGCCGCGCCGAGGCGTCGGGCGCCAGCGACTGGACGGTCTCCTGCGCCACGCCGTCCACGAGCGTCCGCCAGCGGGTGTAGCCGAACCCGTGGCGGACCTCGTAGGGCACGGCCGCCGGCGCCGGGCCGGGCGTGGGCGACCACAGCGCGCCGCTCTGGGCGTCCTGGACGTACAGCGCCTCACCGTGCGGGTCCTCCACCGGGTCGTTGGACCACGGCGTCAGGCGGTTCTCGCGGCTGTTGGCGCTCCACGAGGACGCGGCCCCGCGCTCGGAGACGAGGAAGCCGCCGTGCTCGTTGGCGATCACGTTCGTCCACGGGAGCGGCGGGAGCGCGAGCCGCCCGGCGTCGTCCGGGCGGAGGTGGAGGACGTACTCGGTGCCGTCCTCGGAGAACCCGCCGAGGCCGTTGAACCGGCGGAGCGAGCCGTCGTCGAGGGTGAGGCCGCGATCGGGGGCCGATCTCCGGCCCTCTCCCTCGGGGAGAGGGAGCGCCGTAGGAACGCGGGTCGTCGGTGGCCTCGGGACGGCGTCCTCGGCGTAGACGTGGGCCAGCGACGCGGCCAGCGCCCGCTGCGCCTCCGTCCACTCGTCGGCGGGGACGACGCGCGTCTCGTCGGACACGGCCTCGCCCACGTCGTCCGCCAGCGCGGCGTCGGCCAGGACGACGAGGCGGACGGTCAGCCCGAGGTCGGCCCAGTAGCGCCGGAACAGGTCCAGCCGCCGCGCCGCCTCTACGCCGTCCGGCTGGCGGACGCGGAGCACGACGAGCCGGCCGGTCCCGCCCAGGCCGATGGCGCCGGGGTCCGCGCCGGGCCGGAGCGAGGCGAGCGCGTCGCCGGACGCCCGAAGGCCGTGGCCGAACAGGAGCGGGCCGACGAGCGCGCCGGCCGCCTCGGCGTCGTCGTCCGAGAGCCCGAGCCGCTGGCGGCGCTCGTTCTCGGCGTCGGCGGCGTGGCGGATCGCCTCGTCCGCGTCGTCGGTCGAGCCGAGCGCGTCGGCGCAGGCGAGCACGTCCTCACGCGAGCGTCCTCCGGCGAGGCCGAACGCCCGCGTGGCGTCGCCCTCGGCCGGCACGTCCACGACGGTGCGGAAGGCGACGACGGGGTCGAGCACGGCGCCGGTCGTCCCGCCCAGGTCGCCCGGCGCGTCGAGCGCCGCCGGGTCGGTGCGGCGCCGCCCGCGCCCGACGAACTGGAACCGGTCGGTCTCCCACGACACGCTCTCGGCGTCCCCGTCGAGCCAGTGCGCCAGCCAGACCGGCTCTTCGTCCGGCGAGCGGAGGCGGCGCTTCGCCAGCAGCACGGGCTGCCCGTCGGCCTTCTCGGTCTGGACGAACAGCTTCGAGAACGCCGGGTGCGCCGCGTCCGCGCCCCGGTGGTTGATGACGACCTCCGCGAACGTCGTCGCCTCGATGCGCCGCGCCCGCCCGTCCGTCGCGCGGAGCGTCAGCCGCCCGACGAGCGCGCCCTCCGGCGCCACAGCCAGGCACAGCCGTGCCTCGACCCCCCCGTCCTCCCGCACGATCTCGACCGTCCCCGGCCCGAACCGCGCCTCGTAGGCCTCCGGCTCCTGCCCCGGCCGCCAGCCGACGGTCCACACGTCGCCCGAATCCAGGTCGCGGAGGAAGACGAGGAGCCCGTCGGCGTCCTCCACGCGATCGCCGCGCCAGCGCGTGAGGTCCACGTTGGCTGCGCCGTCGCCTTCGGAGGTCTCGAACGTGACGACGCCCGTCCCGGCGGCGGTGATCGCGGCCGTGAGCCCGCCCCCGCCGAGGAGATGCGTGGGCGAGACGGGGCGGCGAAGGTCGGCGACGGCGTAAGGCGTAGCGACGGCGGGTTCCACGAGACGGGAGGGGAAGGGTCAGCCCTTGACGCCGCCGAGCATGATGCCGCGGACGTACTGGCGCTGGAGGGCGAGGAAGACGATGAGGACCGGGAGCGTGGTCACGACGGCCCCGGCCATCATGAACTCGTTGTCCTGCACCCGCTCGCGCGTCAGCGTCGCCAGCGCGACGGGCAGGGTGTAGAGGTCGTCGTCGGTGAGGACGATGAGCGGCCACATGAAGTCGTTCCACGACCCCATGAAGGTGAACAGGGCCAGCGTCACGAGGACCGGCCGGAGCAGCGGCAGCGCGACGGTCCGGTAGATCTGGAACTCGGTCGCGCCGTCGATCCGGGCCGCCTCCAGCAGGCTCTCGGGGATCGAGAGCGCGAACTGGCGGATGAGGAAGATGCCGAAGATGCTCGCCGCCGCCGGGACGATCACGCCCGCGTAGGAGTTGACGAGCCCGAGCGTCCTCATCTCCAGGAAGAGGGGCAGCATCGCCACCTGCGCCGGGATCACGAGCGCCGCGAGGAGCACCTTGAAGATCCGCTCGCGCCCCCGGAAGCGGAGCTTTGCGAAGGCGTAGCCGGCCAGCGAGTTGACGAACAGCGAGACGGCCGTGACGGCGACGGCCACGAACGCGCTGTTGAGGAGGTACCGCCCCATGTCGGCGCGGGCGAAGAGGGCGCGGTAGTGCTCAAAGGTCGGCGCGCTGGGGAGCAGCGGCGGTGGGAAGCCGCTCGCCTCGCCCGTCGGCATGAACGACGCCGAGAGCATCCACAAGAGCGGGAACGCCGTCAGCGCCGCGCCCACGAGCAGGAGCGCGTAGAGGACCATTTTGGTGAGGCCCCGGCTCATGGGTCGTCCCGTTGTAAGCGAAGCTGGACGAGCGTCCCAGCCAGCATCAGTACGAACAGGACGAAGGCGACGGCCGAGGCGTACCCCAGATTCCACCACTTGAAGCCCTCCTCGTACATCAGGTACACCACGCTGACGGTGCTCCGGAGCGGGCCGCCCTCGGTCATCACGTACGGCTCGGCGAAGAGCTGGAAGTAGCCGATCATCGTGATGACACCGACGAAGAGGAACGTCGGGGCGAGCTGCGGAAGGGTGACGTGTCGAAACTGGGCCCACGCGCCGGCGCCGTCGATCCGCGCGGCCTCGTAGAGCTCCTCCGAGACGCCCGCCAGCCCGGCGACGAAGATGATCATGTTGTAGCCGAAGTTTTTCCACACGGCCAGCCCGATGATGGCCGGCATGGCCCACGCCGGGTCGCCCAGCCAGTCCACCGGCCCCAGCCCGACGGCCCCGAGGGCGTAGTTGAGCAGCCCGTACTGCGCGTTGTAGAGGTAGCGCCAGACGACGGCGACGGCCACGAGCGTCGTCACGACGGGCGCGAAGAAGACGGTCCGCCAGAGCCCCTTGAAGCGGATCAGCTTCGAACTCACTAGAAGCGCCGCTCCGAGCGAGACGGCCACCGACAGCGGCCCGCCGACGACGACGAAGTAGAGCGTGTTGCGGAGCGCCTGCCAGAACTCCCCGCTCTGCGCCAGCTCGAGGTAGTTCTTGAGCCCCACGAACCGGGCCGTGCCGGGGTCGGCGAGGGCGTAGAGGTCGAAGTCGGTGAGGCTGAGCGCGAAGGCCGCCAGGACGGGCAGGAAGAAGAACAGCCCGATGACGAGGAGCGCCGGTGCGAGGAAGAACACGGCCGCCCGACTGGCGGCGGCCTCGGGCACGCTCGGCCGCCAGCGGCGCGGGTGGCCGAGCGTGGCGGCCTCGCCGGCCGCCGCCGTGGGCGGGCCGAGCGTCGTCGCCAGGTCGGCGTCGGTGTGGGAGACGGTGCTCATCCGTCGTCCCCCCGCTGCTCCAGCAGCCAGCGGCGCTTCTCCAGGATCCGGTCCGCGTCGGCGTCCATGCGCGCGAGCGCCTCGTCGACGGTCATCTGGCCGCGCGCGGCGAACTCGGCGTACTCCCGGATGGTCTGGGCGATCCGCTCCTGCTCCGGGATCTTGGGCGTCGGGCGGACGTGGCGGAGCTGGTCGCGGAAGGCGCGCGCGTACGGGTCGTCGGCGAGGCCAGAGGCGTCCCAGGCCGACTCGCGCGGCGGGAGGTCGCCGGTGAGCCGGTTGAACGCGATCTGGACGTCGGGGCGCGACAGGTACTCGACCAGCGCCCACGCCTCGGCCTTGTGCTCCGAGCGCTCGAAGACGACGAGGCTGGAGCCGCCGGCCACCGAGACGCCCGGCCGGCCGGCGTCGGGGCCGGGGATCGGGGCCGTCGCCCAGTCGTCCTGCAGGTCGGCGGGCAAGCGGCGCTGGAACTCGCCGATGTTCCAGGGACCCGTGATGTAGCTGGCGAACCGGCCACTCGCGAACTCCTGGTAGAGGTTCGAGATCTCGGTCCCGCTCGTGGCCGGCGCCAGCCCGTCGCGGAAGAGGCCGACGTAGAAGGCGAAGGCGCGGCGGAACGCCGGGCTCCGGAAGTTGCCGTAGCGGTCGCCCTCGCGGAGCAGGTCGGCGGTGTTGAGGCCGAGGACGAGCGGCGGCTCGAACTCGTTGACCGGCAGCAGGATCGGGTAGCCCCCCTCCGGCTGGACGGCCTTCACGCGGCGCATCGCCTCGACCCACTCGTCCCACGTCGCGGGCATCTGCTCGTAGCCCGCCTCGCGGAACAGGTCGGCCCGATAGAAGAGGAGGCGCGTGTCGACGTACCACGGGACGCCCCACAGCCGGCCGTCGATGACGTTGGTGTCCCAGGCGCCGGAGAAGTAGTCGTCCGCGCCCACGGCCTCCGACTGGCGGACGTACGGCGTGAGGTCGGCGAGGGCGCCGAGCGCGTGGAGCTCGGCCACCCAGGTGTTGCCGAGCTGGGACACGTCGGGCGTGGAGCGGCCGGCGAAGGCCGTCAGGAGCTTCTCGTGGGCCGAGGTCCACGGCTGCTGCTGCACGGCCACGCGGACGCCGGGGTGCTCGGCCTCGAACCGGTCGATGAGCGGCTGGACCTTCTCGCCCTCGGCGCCCATCGCCCAGAACTCCAGCACCACCTCGCCGTCGGGCTCGTCGTCGCACCCCGCCAGCGCCACGAGCGCGGCGACGGCCAGCGTCAGGAGGGCGGCGAGCAGGGACGGGCGGGCGGGCACGGCGTGTGGGAGGAGGGGCGTGGGGAGAACGGACGCGGCCTCACCTACTCATCGACTCCCCTCAAGCACCACCTCGGCGACGCCGGCGTCGCGGACGCGCTCGAAGAAGATGCCGTGGGCGCGGTCGTTGTAGTGGATGTCGTCGCCGGCGTCCCAACGCTGGGCTTGCGCGCCAGTCGCGTCGTCGAACCCGGTCCAGAAGTCGATGGCGCGGTCGCCGTAGCGGGCGAGGATCGCGTCGCGGACCTCCTGCTGTACCCGGATGCCCTCGGCGTCGAGCCCGCGCGGCTGCGTGGTGGTGACCCAGACGGGCACGCCGGCGGCGTCGGCGCGGGCCGTGATCGCCTCGAAGTTGGCGAGCTGCGTCGCCGTGTCCACGCCGTAGGTGGCGTCGTTCGAGGGCAGGTTGATGACGATGGCGTCCGGGTCGCGGGCCAGCGCCGCGTCGATGTTGCGGAGCGGGTCCGGGGCGCCGCGAATGGTCTCCGGCGCGACGGTCCCGGCCGGGGCGAGGTGGAACGTGGAGTAGCCGCCCCGGGCGAGGTTGAGCACGTCGAACCGGGAGTCCACGCCCTCCAGGTAGGCGCGGAAGCGGTTGACCCAGGTGCTGTCGGCGCTGGAGGGGCCGGTGCCCTCGGCGGTCGAGGAGCCGAGGACCACGACGAGGAGGCGGTCCGCATCGGGCGCGCGGGCGTCCGCCGTCGGTGGGAAGTCGATGGCCTCGACGGGCTCGACGCGGGCGCCGCGGAGCCAGCCGCCCTGGAAGCCGGCGCGCTGGAGCCCGCGCACGAGGTACGGGCTCCGCTGCATCGTCTCCCAGACGAGGTCCGAGCGGAGGTTCTCGGCCATGATGAGGATCGGCCCCTGGTCGATGCCGAGGTAGTCGTGGTCGAACCAGCCGTCGGGCGTGACCTCCGAGTTCTGCTTGATCGGGACGTCCTCGAAGGTGAACGTCGGGTTGAAGGCGTCGCGGAAGCCGTAGTCGGCGGTCCAGAGCGTGCCGGGGTAGCGCGCGGCGAGGGCGCGGAGGGCCGGCAGCGTGACCTCCGGCGCGAACGGGAGCGAGCCGCCGAGCGCCGTCGGCGCGAGCGTCCCGTCGTCGTTGACGTGGTCGGCGCTGGCGCCGCGCGCCCAGTAGGTGTGGAACTGGCGGGTCTCGCCGTCCACCTCGACGGCCCGGTCGCTCGGCCCGTCGGACGCGGTGAGGCCCCAGACGGTGTCCGAGTAGCCGTCCCAGTCGTTCGGGTTGTCGATGGCGTAGGCCCGCTGGCTGAGCGTGGCGCGGCGGCTGTTCTCGGCGTAGTCGTAGGGCTCGCCCAGTTCGGCGCTCTGGTCGCGCATCCAGGCGTCCTGGATGCCCTCGAAGTCGACCCAGAGGTGGCTGTACTGGTGGCCGAAGAGCGGGGTGAAGTTGACGTGCTCGTAGCCGTAGAAGTCCTCCCACTCGTAGGTGCTCGTCCAGGCCGGCCAGACCTCGGCGTCGAGGGGGTGCGTGGGCGAGCCGAGGCCGAGGAGGTAGAGGATCATCCCCTCGTTGTAGCCCTGCCACTCGGCGCGGCCGAAGTCGGTCTCGGGGTACCAGCCCATCGTGAGCCGCGTCTGGTCCGGCTTGCGGAACCACGGCCACTCGACGCGCTGGTAGAGCGAGTCGGCGTAGGCGCGGATGTCCTGCTCCTGCCGTCCCGGCCCGTCGAAGTACTCGCGGGAGAACAGGACGCCGCCCATGAGGAGCGCCGTGTCGATGGTCGAGAGCTCGTTGTTGCGGAAGCGGAGGCCGTCGTCGTCGAGGAAGTGGTAGAAGTAGCCCCGGTAGCCGGCCGTGCCGACCTGCTCCGGCCCCTGCGGGAGCGTGTAGAGCGTGCGGAGCGTGGTGAGCGTCCGCTCGGCGGCCTCGTCGCGCGTCACGAACCCGCGCTCGGCGCCGATCCCGTAGCCCGTGAGGCCGAACCCGATGGCGGCGATGCTGGAGAACGACTCCGTCGGCCAGCGGTCGGGGACGAGGCCGGTCGTGGGGTCCGTCGTCTCCCAGAACCAGCGGAAGGTGCGGGCCTGGAGCGTGTCGAGGAACACCTCGTCCTCGGCGGTCAGGACGTACTCGTCGCCGGTCGTCATCGGCCCGGCCATGACGGGCCCGGCCACCGGGATCTCCGGGGCGACGGTCGCGGGCGGCGCGCACGCGGCGACCGCCAGCAGGGCGAGGAGGGGGAGCGCGTGTCTCATGGGATTAGAGGCGGCGGAGGACGAGGGTGCTCAGGACGGGCGGCGCGCCGGGCGCCTCGAAGCGGAGGACGGGGGCGCCGGGCTCAGACAGGGTCAGGCGGACGCGCCGTTCGACGGCCTGCCAGCGCTCTCCGAGGTCGACGACGAGCGACGTGCCCCCGACGGTGAGGGTGAACGCCCTCCCCGCGTCGGCGTCGGTTTCGGCGGCCCCGAAGGTGAGGTCGTAGGTGCCGGCCGGGAGCGTCGGGAGCGCCCACGTGCCGGGCATCTCGCGGAAGGTCTGGAAGCGGGCGTCCTCCTCGGTCCCGCCGATCCGGTGGTGCGTCTGGCGGGCCTCGCCCGCAGGCGCCGCGCCCGGCCAGTCGGCCTCGGCGAGGTAGACGAGGCCGCCGGCGCCGGTGAAGCTGTGGTCCGCGCCCACGTTGAGGGCGACGGCGGGCGGCGCGTCGGGATCGCCCTCGAAGAAGGCCGCCGTGTCGGCATAGTGGAGCGTTACAGCGTCGGCCGTCGCCTCAATGCCGCCCCACCGCCCGATGGCTTCGACGTGGTTCTCGCCCGGCTGAAGGTCCACCTCGACGACCGCCAGCCCGTTCACGGGCTCGACCATGTCGTCCCAGAGATCTCCATCGACCTGGACGACGAGCCGTGGCGCGTTCGAAAAAATCCGAACCGGCTGACGACGTGGGCCCGCTCGATGCACGTGATCATGCTCCACGCGGACCACACGTGCTGACCGGTCTTCGCTTCCGACTTGGAGCATCGCCTGATAGAGGTAGGCCACGTCCTTCGGCGTCCGGTCGAAGAAAAAGAGGCCCTTCTGGTTGAGGCCGTCCTTCGTGTCCTGGCGGCCGGCCGAGCCGAAGTCGAACTGGTTCCAGACGGCGCTGCCGACCATCCACGGCCGGTCGCGCAGGATCCGGAACGACGCGCGGTGGAAGTCCTCGGCGTGCTCGGTCGAGAAGTCGAAGCGGACGGGGCGGTCGGCGTGGACGCGCTCGTCGGAGCCGGCGCCGTACTCGCTCACCATGAGCGGCACGTCGGGGTGGGCGGCGTGGAGGCTGTCGAGGAAGACGCCGAGGTCCGCGAACGTGTCGTGGTACCAGCCGAAGTAGAGGTTGAAGGCGAACACGTCGGCCACGTCGGCGATCCGGTACGGAGCCTCGCCGTGCGAGACGGCCATCGCCGTGAGCCGCGTCGGGTCCTCCTCCTTCGCCACGCGCTCCAGCCGCTCCGCGAGCGCGCGCACGTCGGCCACGTAGTCGTCCGGGGCGTCGGGCGGGATCCGGAGCAGGATCTCGTTCATGTACCCCCACATCACGATGGACGGGTGGTTGGAATGCTGGCGGATCATCTCGCGCAGCATCGTCTCGGCGTTCTGGGCGAAGGCCTCCGTCTGCGTGATCGTGTTGACGACGGGGACCTCCTCCCACACCGCCAGCCCGACGCGGTCGGTCTCGGTCAGGACGGCCTCGTCCTGCGGGTAGTGGGCGAGGCGGAGAAAGTCGAACCCGGTCTCCTTCACGATCTGGACGTCGCGGCGGTGGAGGGCGTCGGGGACCGCGTTGCCCCAGCCGGCGACGTCTTGGTGGCGGTTGGTGCCGGCCCACTGGCGGCGCTCGCCGTTGAGCCGAAAGCCGTCGCCGTCGGCCGCGACCCAGCGGAAGCCGAGCGGCTCGGTCACGGCGTCGCGCACGGCGCCGTCCGCGAGCACCTCGGTGCGGACGTGGTAGACGGCTGGCGTCTCGGGCGTCCACAGGTCCGGGTCGGCGACGGGCCCGCTCCACGTCTCGGTGGTCTCGCGGGCGCCGGCCGCCAGCACGGCGCGCGTCTCGAACGTCGTCACCTCGGCGCCGTCCGGGGCGACGAGCGTGTGGCGGACCGTGGCCTCGACCGGCTGGCGGGCGTCGTTGACGAGGGCCGTCCGGGCGCGGACGCGCGTGTCGCCCTCGGCCAGTCCGGGCGTGTCGAGCCAGACGCCCGGCGCGGCGTCGTCCAGGCTGAGGTGGACCGGGTCGGTCGTGACCAGCCAGACGTCCCGGTAGAGGCCGCCGTAGAAGGTGAAGTCGGCGTCGAGCGGCGGGACGTCGGGGTCGTGGGCGTTGTCCACGCGGACGGCGAGCGCGGCCGTCTCGCCCGGCGTCACGAGGTCCGTGATCTCGACGGCGAACGCCGTGTAGCCGCCGACGTGGCGCCCGGCCTCGCGTCCGTTCACGAACACGTCGGCGACCTGGTTGGCGCCCTCGAAGACGAGGAACAGCCGCCGGCCGGCCGCGCCCGAGGGCACGTCGAGCGCCCGCCGGTACCACCCGACGCCGCGCCGGTAGCCGGGCGTCTCGTCGAAGGCGTCCTCGGCGTTCCAGGTGTGCGGCAGGTCGACGCGCTCCCACCCGTCGTCCGCGTAGCCGACGGCCTCGGCGCCCGGCGCGTCGCCGTCCCAGAACCGCCAGCCGCCGTCGACCGACGTCTGGGTCCGCTGCGCGCTGGCGGAGGTCGCCAGCGCGGCGAGGAGGAGGGCGAGGGGCACGTGCCGCATCAGTCGTAGAGCAGGCGCTCGCCGGCCTTCCAGGTCCCCCGGCGCATCGGGACGCGCAGGGCGTCGTCGGCCGCTAGTCGGTCGAACAGCCGGCGGCGCATCTCGGCCGCGAGGTCCGGCATGGCCTCGACGAGGTTGGTCCGCTCCTCCGGGTCGGCCACGATGTCGTACAGCTCCTCGGTGTCCCAGACCCCGTGGTAGTAGATGAACTTGTACTGGTCGCCGCGCAGCGCGAACGTCGTCGGCGTGTGGGGGAAGGCGTACTCCCAGTAGTACTCGTAGAGGAAGTCGCGGTCGCCGGAGGGGGTGCCGCCCGTCAGGAGGTCGAGGAACGAGACGCCGTCCATGTCGATGGCCGAGGTCGTGTTCGTCAGGTCCAGGAAGGTCGGGGCGAGGTCGATGTTGCGGACGAGCCCGTCGACGGTGGAGCCCGGCGCGATCCAGCCCGGCGCCCACGCCAGCATCGGGATCCGGATCGACTCCTCGTAGGCGTTCCGCTTGTCGATCAGGCCGTGCTCGCCGAGGAGGAAGCCGTTGTCGCCGAGGTAGAGGACGAGCGTATTGTCGGCCAGCCCGCTCTCCTCCAGGTAGTCCAGGACGCGCCCGACCGACTCGTCGAGGGCGAGCAGCGTCTCAGTGTAGCGGCGGTAGAAGTTGTTGAACCCGTCCACGCCCGGCCCGAGGTCGCCGTGGAACATGAAGTCGACGCCGTGCCAGGACCCGCGCTGCTGGCGGACCCAGCGCGGCTTGCCGAGGTAGTTCCGCTCGGTGAGCCACATCGAGGCCGGGTACGGGATCGTCACGTCGGCGTAGGTGCCGGCGTGGCGCGGGGCCGGCAAGAACTCGGCGTGGACCGCCTTGTGCGAGAGCTCCAGGAAGAAGGGCTCCGCGCCGTCCTGCTGGCGGAGGAAGTCGAGGGCGTAGTCGGTGAGGACGTCCGTCGTGTAGCCCTCGTGCGGGATCCGCTCGCCGTCGACGTTGAGGAGCGGGTCGAAGTAGGCGCCCTGCCCCCGGAAGCTGACCCAGCGGTCGAAGCCCGGCTGCGGGAGGTCGTCCACCTCGCCCATGTGCCACTTCCCGACGAAGGCGGTCCGGTAGCCGGCGGCCTGGAGGTCCTGGGGGAAGAACCGGGTGCCCTCGGGGATCGGGCTCGTGTTGTCGACGATGCCGTGGTTGTGGGCGTACTGGCCCGTCAGGATGCTCGCGCGGCTGGGCGAGCAGAGGCTGGTCGTAACGAACGCGTTGGCGAGGTGGGCGCCCTCGGCCCGCATCCGGTCCATGTTGGGCGTCCGCAGGAACGCCGGCGCGTCCGGGTGGAAGCCCATGAAGTCGTAGCGGTGGTCGTCGGAGAGGATCACGACCACGTTGCGCGGCTGCGCGCTGGCGGACGCCGCCGCCAGCAGGACGAGCGCGGCGAGCAGGGCGAGGGACCGTGGAACGATGGGACGGCGATGCATGGAGCTAGCGAGACTCGCGGAGGAGAAAGCCGTCGATGCCGACGAGGGAGCCGTCGGAGTAGCCGGCTGTGCGCTCGCCTTTGCCGAGGAGCGCGACCGTCCCCTCGTTCGTGCCGGCCCGCATCGGGAGCGCGCCGAACGAGATCGGACCCGTCGGGACGACGCCGTCGTGGGAGCCGTCGACGAGCGGCTGGAGCGGACGGCCGTTCACGCTCAGCTGGACGATGCCGTAGTCGCGGGCAAGGTCGCGGAGCGCACGCCTCAACGCCTCCCCCCAGTCGCGGAGCGTGTCGGACGGCGTGGGCATGGCGTGCGTGGAAACGGAGGACGAGAGACGACGGGCAGCCGGTGGCGCTAGTCGGTCAGCTCGAAGCGGGCGGACTGCGTGTCGGCCGAAGATCCGCCGACCATGACGGTGAACCACCCGGGCTCGACGGTCCAGGTATCGTCGAGGCCCCAGAACTGGAGGTCGTCCGGCGCCAGGGTGAACGTGACCCGGCGCGTCTCGCCGGGCGCCAGCTCGACGCGCTGGAACCCCTTCAGCTCCTGCACCGGCGGCGTGACGCTCCGCACTTCGTCGTGGACGTAGAGCTGGACGACCTCGACGCCGGCCCGGTCGCCGGTGTTGGTCACGTCCACCGAAACCGTCACCTCGCCGTCCATGCCGACCTGCGCCGCGCTGAGCCGAGGAGCCGCATACTTGAAGGACGTGTAGCTCAGGCCGTGGCCGAAGGGGTAGAGCGGCTCGACGGGCGCGTCGAGGTAGCGCGAGACGTACTTGTCGCTGGCGCCGGGGACGTCGTGGGGCCGGCCGGTCCGCTTGCGGTCGTAGTAGATCGGCTCCTGGCCGGTGACGGTCGGGAACGAGACGGGCAGCTTGCCGCCGGGGTTGTGGAAGCCGAGGAGCACGTCGGCCACGGCCGGCCCCATCTCGGAGCCCAGGTACCACGTTTCCAGGATCGACGGCGCGACGGCGTCGAGGTCGCCGAGGGCGAGCGGGCGCCCGTTCGTCAGGACCACGGCGACGGGCTTGGTGCCGGCCGCCTCGATCACGCGCCGCGCCAGCGCCAGCTGCGCGCCCGGCAGAGTCGTGCTCGTGCGGGAGGCGGCCTCGCCGGTCATCTCGCGGTGCTCGCCAAGGACCAGGACCACCGCGTCGGCGGAGGCCGCCAGCCGGACGGCCTCGTCGTGGCCGGACGTGTCCTCGCTGAGCATCGCGTCGACGATCTGGAGGAAGCCGCCGCGCGCCTCGGGGTAGCCCGGTGCGTAGCGGACGTCGGTGTTGGGGAGCGCGGCGCGGAGGGCGGGCAGGATCGGCGTGGCCTCCTCCTTCCGTCCGGCGCCGGCCCACGAGCCGAGCGCCGAGATCGAGTCGGCGGCGAGCGCGCCGATCACGGCCAGCGACGGGAGGTCGCGGCGGAGCGGGAGCACGCGGCCCGCCCCGTCCGGGCGGGCGTCGTTCTTGAGGAGCACGACCGACTGGCGGGCGAGGTCGCGGGCGACGGCCCGGTTCCCGTCCGAGAACAGCTCGGCCGCCTCGCGCTGGGGGTGGACGTAGCGGAACGGGTCCTCGAAGAGCCCCGCGCGGCGCTTGACGCGGAGCACGCGGCGGACGGCCTCGTCCACGACCGACATCGGGAGCCGGCCGTCCTCGACGAGCGCCGGCAGGTCGTCGATGTAGATGCCGTCCACCATGCTCATGTCGACGCCGGCGGAGAGCGCGCGGCGGCCGGCCTCGGCGTCGTCGCCGGCGATCCCGTGGTAGATCAGCTCGCGGACGGCCGTGTAGTCGGCGATGACGAACCCGTCGAAGCCCCACTCGTCGCGGAGGACGCCGGTCATGAGCGCGCGGTTGCCCGTGGCCGGGACGCCTCCGACGTCGTTGAACGCCGACATCAGCGTCTGGACGCCCGCGTCGACGGCGGCGTGGAACGGCGGGAGGACGACCTCGCGGAGCGTCCGCTCGCTCATGTCCGTCGTGTTGTAGTCGCGCCCGCCCTCGGCGAACCCGTACCCGGCGAAGTGCTTGGCCGTGGCGACGATGGTGGTGTCGGCCGCCAGCCCGGCGAGCGTCGAGCCCTGGAACCCCTGGACCCGGGCCTCCGCCATCCGGCTCCCCAGGAACGGGTCCTCGCCGGCGCCCTCCACGATCCGCCCCCAGCGCCCGTCGCGAGCGACGTCGACCATCGGGGCGAACGTCCAGTGGAGGCCGACGGCGGCGGCCTCGCGCGCGGCGATCCGGGCGGCCTCGCGCGCGCCGTCGAGGTTCCACGAGGCCGTCTCGGCGAGGGGCACCGGGAAGACGGTCCGGAAGCCGTGGATCACGTCGTACCCGAAGATCAGCGGGATGCCGAGCCGGGACTCGTTCACGGCCACCTCCTGCGCGCGCCGCGTGTACTCGGCCCCGTACACGTTGAGGAACGAGCCGACGCGGCCGGCGCGGATGGCCTCCTCGCCGGCCTGCGGGACGGCCGGGCCGGTCACGGCCCACTGGCCGGTGTACTGCGTGAGCTGGCCGAGCTTCTCCTCCAGCGTCATCCGGCCGAGCAGGTCGTCCACGAAGGCGGCCTCGGCCTCCAGGTCGTAACCGGAGCGGTCGAAGCCGGGCGGCTCCTGCGCGCGGGCGGACGTCGCCAGCAGGGCGAGCACGAGGGCGGCGGCGAGGCAGCGGAGGGCGGTCATGGGGTTGGGGTCTCTGTCATGGGTCACTCGCCCTTGGTCCGGTGCCTGGCCTGGTCCGGTGCCTCGCGCACGCTCGGTTCGCATGCGCTGACGCAGGACCAATGACAGACAACGCTCATCGAGTGACCACGACGGTGCGGGACTGGACAGCGCCGCCGGACGTGAGCCGGACGACGTAGACGCCGGAGGCGACGGCGCCGGCGTCCCACGTGAGGGCGTCGGCGCCGGCCGGCCGCTCGTCGTCCACGAGGACGGCGACCTCCCGGCCCAGCACGTCGTGGACGCTCAGGCGGACCGGCCCGGCCACGGGCGTCGTGTAGCGGAGGCGGACCGGGCCGGCGGACGGGTTCGGGGCGGGCAGATCGAGCGTGAGAACGTCGGGCTCCGGCGCCCCCTCTTCGGCGACGGCCGGCACGTCGAAGCCGGCGCGCATCAGCCCCTGCCGCACGTCGGGGTGCGTCATGAACGAGTCCCAGATGGCGCCCGTCCGGTCGTTCTCGATCATGAGCAGGATCGGCCCCTGGTCGATGCCGAGGTAGTCGGACGCGAACCAGTTTTCCTCGACGTTGTAGGCGTCGCGGAGGCCGTACGGCCCCCAGAGGCGGGCGTAGTAGCGGGCGTAGAACGTGCGGAGCGCCTCGCGCGAGAGGTCGGGCGTGAAGGCGTAGGAGCCGCCGGCGGCCGTCGGCGTGAGGGTGCCATTGTCGGCCTGGGCCGGTGGGGCGCCGTGGGCGCGGTAGCCGAACGGGTCGTCGGAGGCCGTCAGGCCCCACTCCTCGGCCGAGTAGTTCGGGAAGCGGCCGGGGTTGGCGACGGCGTACGCCCGGCTGGCGAGTGTCGCGCGGCGGCTGTTCTCGAAGTAGGTGATCCCCTTGCCCCGCATGTAGTCGTCCTGCATGTTGCGGAAGTCGATCCAGACGTGGCTGTACTGGTGGCCGAAGAGGGGCGGGAAGGAGAGGAAGGTGTAGCCGTAGAACGTGCCCCAGTCGCCGCTGTACGTGCTCGTCCACCCGTCCCAGGCGCCGGCGTCGAGGGGGTGCGTGGGCGACCCCAGGCCGAGGACGTACAAGATCATGGCCTCGTTGTAGCCCCGCCAGTCGAACCCGATGAACCCGCTCTCGGGCCGCCAGCCGAGCGCCACGAGCGGGTCGCGCGGCGTCGCCCAGTCCCACTCGACGCGCCGCCAGATCTGGTCCGCCAACGTGCGGATGCGGGCCTCGTCGTCGCCCGCGCCGTCGTAATACCGGGCCGCGTGGAGGACGCCGCCGAGCAAGAGCGCTGTGTCGATGGTCGAGAGTTCGGTCGTCCCCCGGCGCATCCCCGTCTGCATGTCGAGGAAGTGGTAGAAGAAGCCTCGGTAGCCGCACACGCCGCTGGCGGCGTCGCTCTGCGGGCACGAGGCGAAAAATTCCAGCGTCGCCAGCGTCCGCGCGACGGCCTGCGCGCGCGTGACGTAGCCCCGGTCCGCGCCGACCGTGATGGCCGAGAGCCCGAACCCGACGGCCGCGATCGACGACGCCGAGCCCGCCGTGCTCCGGTCCTTGACGAGCCCGTTCGCCGGGTTCGCCTCCTCCCAGAAGTAGTCGAAGGCGAGGCGCGCGGTGAGGTCGATGTACGGGTCCGGCGCGCCCGCGACGGCCTCCGCCTGGACGGACTCGGAGTCCGGCCCCTGGATCGGGTCGCGCAGGCCGTTGGCCTCCGTCGAGCGGAGCACGTAGGTGGCCTCGACGCCGTTGGGTGCCGTCAGGTCCGCGAAGTGGTCGTAGCGCACGAGCGACTCGGTGAGGCGGACGAACGGCTCGCCGGGAAGCTGGCGGTACACGACGGTCCCGAACGAGCCCGCCGTGGGCGTCCAGTGGAGCAGGACCGTCCGGTCGCCCATTTCGACGGTGAGGTTCGTCGGCGGCGGCGGCCCATCCGGGTCCCCGTCGGTTGCGACCGTCGAGATGGCGTCGACCCAGACGGTCCGCCCGGCCGTCGGCGCGGGGCCGTCCTCGAACCGGACGCCCCGGATGCGGTCGAGGTCTACGCTCCCGAGCGGACCGAAGTCGTCGAGCGGGAGCGCGCGACGCTGCCACGTGGCGGGGTCGCCGTCGATGCCGCTGTTGAAGACCGCCAGCCGGTACACGTCGCCCTCCCCTGGCGGCGACGACGGAGCCGCCGAGACGGTCAGCCGCCACGTGGGCCGCAGGCGCCCGGTCTCCGGGTCCTCCGTCAGCACCACGATGGACTCGCCCGTCTCGTTCAGAATCCCGTCGCCAGGGCTGGTGCAGGGCGGTCTGTCGTCTTCGCAGAACTGGAACGAGAGCGGCAGCCCCCCCTCCGTCGCCACGCTGAACCGGGCGTCGCGCGCCGGGACGCCGATGGACGGCGACGAGGTCGTCACCACGGTGTCGGCAAAGGTGATCCGGAGCGACTCCGGGTAGCCGGGCCGCGCGAGGTCGGCCGGGAGCGTCGAGTCGTAGACGACGGTGAGGTGGGCATCGGTCGGGCTCCCCTGCAAGAACCCGCTGCCGGTCCGGTCGAAGCCGACGAGCGTCTCGAAGTCGAGGCGGAGCCCGACCGTCCGGTCGCCGTCGGCGTCTTCGAGGGCGACGCGCGGGAGGGCCACGCCCGGCACGCCGACCGGCCCGTTCAGAAACAGGATGAGGCTGTCGGCCTCGGTCAGGTCGAGGTCGCCGAATCCCGGCGCGCCGACGAGGACGGACCACGCGCCGCCGTCGCCGTGCGCGTAGGCGAGCACGCCCCAGTCCGCCCCGCTGGCGGCGTCGCCCGAGAGGACCGGGAGCGCGCGGCCGTCCGGCCCCGCCAGCGCGAGCGTCGCGTTCCCCACCGCGCCGCCCTCGGAGGCCGCGTAGTAGTCGTCGCCCTCGGCGTCGTCCTCGTCGAAGATCGTCGTCGCCGTCTGCGCGCTAGCGGAGGCCGCCAGCAGGGCGAGGAGGAAGGCGAACGAACGGAGCACGAGAGCGGGAGGGGAAGAAGAAACACGAAGCTCCTCTCCTGGACAGGAGGGGCGAGGGGGAGTCGATGGGCGAGCGCAGTGATCGTCCGACCTACCCCCTCCCCCTTCGGGGGCTCCCCCTGTCCAGGGGGAGGACTCTGTCGGGAACGGAATCGCCCGCGTCTCCACGCATCAAAACCCGATGCCGAGGGTGAACCGCTGCGTGGCGCCGAGGCGGCTGCCGTGGTCGGCCCAGGCGTAGTCGAAGCTGAGGTCGAAGCCGCTCACGCGGTACTGGAGGCCGCCGCCGAGCCGGAGCCCGCCCTCGACGTCCTCCTGGAACAGGTTCTGGTAGCCGGCCCGCGCCGAGACGAGGTCCGCGTAGGTCCACTCGCCGCCGGCGCTGACGCTGGGGCTGTTGTCGCTGGGCTGGTAGGCGTCGGCCGCCAGCGTGACGCGGCTGTCGGCGCCGACCTCGACGGGCAGGCTCATCCCGACGCGGAAGAAGACGGGCAGCGCGAACTCGTCGGTTTCGAGCGCGGCCGGCAAGTTGTCGTTGTCGCCGAAGCGGTCCGGGTCGCGGTCGTAGCGGATGCGGAGGTCGGTGCCGTCGTAGCTCATGGCCGTCCCGAAGTTCGAGATGCTAGCGCCGAGGAAGGCCCGGAAGGGCAGCTCGTAGATCACGCCCGCGTCGAGGGCGACGGTCTGCGCCGAGCTGTTCCAGATCGTCTCCTGGACGTACTTCACGTTGATGCCGCCCGCGAACCGGTCCGTAAAGCGCCGCCCGTAGCCGATGCCGAGCGCGATGTCGTCCACGGAGTATCGCTCGCCGGTGCCCTGCGGCTGGTCCGGCGTGCGGACGGCGATGTCGCCCGACGCTAGCGCCGTGACCGAGAGCGAGACCGTCTGCGCGGCCCCCAGCTTCACCGCCACCGAGGCGTAGTTGTAGTCGATGTCCGCGAGCCACGTGCTGTGCGAGAACCCGGCGTTGGTCCCCTCCATGAAGCCGAGGGCGCCGGGGTTGTAGTAGGCCGAGAGCGCGTCGGTGCGGGCCGTCGCGCCGACGTTGCCCTGGGCGGCCACGCGGGCGCTGGGCTCGATCAGCAAGAACTGCCCGACGGTCGTGCCCGTTTTGGTCTGGGCGCTGGCGGACACGGCCAGCAGGGCGAGCCCGAGGAGGGAGAGGAGGCGTGCCATGGGGGCGTCGGGCTACTTGATGATGGCGAACTTGCCGACGGACTGGCCCACGTCCGGCGCGTCCACGTGAAAGATGTAGAGGCCGGGGGCCACCTCCAGGTTGTCCTTCGTGCGGAGGTCCCACGGCACCATCCCCGTCGTCATCCCGTCGTGCTGGAGGGTCTGGACGAGCTGCCCACCGACGGTGTAGATGCGGACCGTGGCGCCGGCCGGGATCGCGCGGAACTCCATCCGGCGCTCGCCGCGCCCGGCTGTCGCGAACCGTTCGGGCTCGAACGAGGACGCCGCGACGTACGGGTTGGGCACCACGTAGGGCTCCTCCTGCTCGAACTGCGACGCGGCCTGCGCCGGGTCGATGAAGGAGCCGGCTGTCGAGAACTCGAACACGTCGCCCGTCGTGAACGGCGTCCGCACCACGGCCCGGTACTCGTCGCCCGCGCCCGGCATGTCGCCGGGCGTGTCGACCGAGATCCGCCAGGTGGCGCGGAGCCGGGTCGAGCCCTCGGCCTCGGGCGTGAGCAGGTCGATAAACTCGCCGGCCGCGTCGAGCGTCATGTTGCCGTTGAGTTCGCGGTACGTAAACGGGTACTCGTAGCCCGACTCCGCCCCGACGGCCTTGAAGTTGGCCTGCCGCGCGGGCTGCCCGATGGCCGGCCGCGACACCGAGAGCGGGGTGTCGGCGAAGGTCAGCACGACGTCCTCGGGGTACCCCGGCCGGCGGAGGTTGGCCGAGAGCGCGGTCTGATACGACGTGAGCAGCGTCGTCGTGGTCGCGCTGCCGTCGGTGAAGCCGGAAGCGTCGAGGTCCACGAAGACGGTGAACGGAGACGTCACGATGGGCTGGATGCCCACGGCCACGGCCCCGCTCGCCTCGCCGGAGAAGTCGTCGCCGTCCTCGATCAGCACCTCGCCCGTCCCGACGTTCGTGAGCGTGTAGCCGCTGGCGGCCACGCTGTCCGCGTCGCCGGTGAACGTGAGGCGGAACGTCTCGCCGTCCGGGACGACGTCCGAGTTGAGCACGCGGACCTCGACCATGCCGGCGCCGTCGCCCGAGATGCGCGTCGGGCCGTCGACGATCTGGGCGCCGACGTAGCCCGGCACGCGGGCGTTCGGCCGCACCTGGACCACGTTCGTTGGCAGGATCGTGCCGCCCCGGAGCGTCCGCGAGACCGTGATCGCGTTCTCGGACGGGTAGAAGTTGAAGGCCTCTGAGCCCTGGTCGTAGGCCGTGACGGCGTAGTAGTACGTCTGCCCGTCCACGACGTCGGTGTCGGTGAACGTGTGCGTCAGGCCGGTGTCGTCGCCCAGGTAGTACTGGATGCCGCTGACGGCGAGGTCGGAGAACCCGCTGACGTCGTTGTCGAGGTCGAATTGCGCGATGGGACGCCCGTTGCCCAGCGGCCCCGTTCCGCGGCCATCGAGGATCACCTGGGGGTCGAGGAAGTTGGGGTCCGTCGAGCGGTAGATCCGGTAGCCTTCGAAGTCGTTGAGGCCCGTCACGGGGTCGATGGCGCGCTCCGCCCGGTTGTCCCACACGAGCGTCACGGCCCCCTCCGAGGGGAACGCCTGGACCGTCGGGAGCGGCGGCGGCGTGGCGAACTGGTAGTTGGCGTCGTAGATCGACTGGACCACCTCGACGTTCTCCTGCAAGGCGGTCAGGTTCGCGCCGTAGGCGAGCGCGAGGCTGAACCGCTCGCGCCGGCCGACGTCGAGCGTGAACGGCCCAGAGGCGAAGAGGAACCCGATGTTGATGTTGTTGACGATCGTCGGGTCGAAGCGGACGCTGGCGCTGGGGTCCGAGAACTGGTCGTAGAGCCGCTCGGGCCACTCCTGCTCGTTCTGGAAAAACACGATCCCGTCCGTGACCGGGCCGTTGATCCGGTTGAGCTTGAACCCGGTCAGGCCGATCTGGTCCGACTCGGTGATGTCGGTCTGGTCGAAGTTGGGCTCGCCGGCGGTCGGCATCCCGTCGTTCTCGCCGTTGTCCGGATCGCCGCCCCCGAACGTGCGGTCGTCGGCGTAGACGCCGTCGGCGCCCGTGTCCGAGAACTCGGCGGTCCAGTCGAGGTCCTCGTCGCCCGTCCACCACACGCCGGCGACGTAGGCCGGCCGCGTCTCGAGCGGACCGTACTCGATCTCGAAGGCGGCGAGGTCGTAGCCCCGCGCGAGCATCTCCGCTCGGATGGCGTCGCGCCCCTCGATGCGCTGGCCGGGGCCGCTGTCACGCATCTCGTCCGTGATCCCGTCGTTGTCGTTGTCGAGGCCGTCGGTGGCGTCGCCGGGCGTTTCGAGGTAAGCGTAGCCGAGATAGCCGGTGTCCTCGCAGTTCGACCGCAGCGAGACGCCGTGCCCGTTCTCGTCCCAGGTATAGACGAGGTCGAGATCCCGCCCCTCCACGTTGCGGATGAACCGGGCGTTGTCGTCGTCGGACTCGGCGACGCCGTCGCACCCCCGCTGCGAGCCGCCGACGCCGGAGTCCATGTAGAGCCCGAAGATGATGTCGTCGTAGCGCGTCGTCGACTCGTTGACGATGTCGTAGTGCCAGAAGATGACGTCCTGGGCCTGCGGGTTGGACCACTGGAAGCCCCGGACTTCAACGCGGAGCCCGAGCCCGCGCCGGGTCCGGTCGCGGCTGTCGGGGAAGAAGCCGAAGGCGTCGTAGTAGTTGTCGTCCATGACGAAGAACGACTCCTGATCGGCGTTGGGCCGCTTGCCGAAAAAGCCGTTCCAGGAGCCGCACCACCCCGGATCGTCCGGGTCGTCGCGCTTGTCGTACCAGCACTCCGAGGGGTCCATCGCGGGGTCGAGCATTCCGGCCGCGTTCGCGGCGCCGGGCCACGTCCGGAAGTCGTTCGAGATGGCGACGGAGCGCCCCTCGTTGATGGCCGGGTTATTCTCGGCGTAGCCGGGCCGGGGCTCGAACCGCATGGTCCGGCCGGAGAGGGGGCTCGTGGCCTGGCGCTCGCGGAAGCCCGTGAGCATGACGTAGGCCTGGGTGCCGTTGGCTTGCGTCACGCGGGCGAGCACGTAAGGCGTGATGCCGTCGGAGTAGTTGAGCCCGACGCCTCGCGGGACCTCCACGGAGTGGAAGACGCTGAGGTCCGGGTTTGTCTGGAAGTCACCGACCATGCCGTAGTTGTAGAACACGGTCCGGATGCGGTTGGCGTCGTGGCCGCCCTGGCGCTCGGCGTCGATGCGGCCCCGGAACTCCGGCGGCGTCACGGGGAACGGGGTCTGCGCGTTGGCGGACGGCGCCGCCAGGAGCACGGCGAGCACGGCCGGGAAGAGCGTACGGAGTCGCGTCGGAGTCATACGAAGCGGAGACATGGGGAGCGGCGGCGGGCGCCGAAGGAGGCTACCGGCGGACGGGGCGGGACCCGCGCAGCGAGAGCCCGATCTCGATCCGGCGCGGCTCGGCAAAGCGCGTCGGGCTGGGGTTGAGTTGCGCCTGCGGGTTCAGGGTGTAGAACGGGCTCCCGGTGTCGGCGTAGACGAACCCGTTCTGGTAGTAGCTGTCGAACAGGTTGAGCACGCGGGCGAACGCCGTCAGTCCGATGCCGCTCACGTCGAAAAACTTCTCGGCCCGGAGGTCCACCACCACGGCCATGTCCTTGCGGCCCGAGTTGGTCTCCAGCTCCGCCCCGAAGCCGGTCCCGATGGACGGCGTGTAGGGCTGTCCGGAGGAGAGCCGCAGGATGCCGGTGACGTTGTAGTTGTCGGGGGCGGCCAGGATGGCCGTCGCGTTGAGCGTGTGCCGCTGGTCCCAGCCGAACGGGACCTGACGGGGGCGCGGGTCGCCGCCCGCGGCGGCGCGGTTGGCCGTCTCGCGCGGGTCGGAGGCGTTGCCGGTGGCGATCTGGAACGTGTAGTCCAGCGTGGTCGCCAGCGGGCCGAGGCCGCGCTGGTCCAGCGAGGCCGTGAACCCGCGCACCCCCCCGAAGTCGACGTTCGTGAAGCGGGCGTACTCGGCGGCCGTGTAGGTCTGCACGAACTCGGTGCCGAGCAGGTCGCGGATGTCCTTGTAGAACAAGCTCAGGTCGAGCCCGACGTACGGGTTCAGCTCGCTCTTGAAGCCGAACTCGTACTGCGCCGTGAACTCGGGCTTGAGGTCCGGGTTGCCCAGGATTCCGTAGCTGACGGCCCCGGCCTGGAGGTCCCGGAGAACCGTGTAGTCCGAGTTGCTGAAGATGGTGCCGAGGCCGGGGAGCTGGTAGAAGTGGCCGTACGAGAAGAACAGCGAGGCCCGGTCGAGGAACGGGAACGAGACGCCGAGGCGCGGGGCCACCGCGAACTTGACCGACGTGTCGACCGGCCGGGACTCCGGCGCCCCGGCGATCGAGTTGGCCGGGTTGGCGAGGTCGCTCGGGACCGTCGCATTCGCGTCGAAGTACTCGAACCGCAGGCCGGCCCGGACCCGGAGGTCGCCCCACTCGATCCGGTCCTGGATGAAGGCCGCGCCCTGGATCGGGCTGTAGCTCACCACCTCCGCGCCGAGCGTGTCTCGGACCACGCCGAGTTGCTGGACCCCGTCGATCACCACCTGGCGGACGGCGTCGGGCGTGCCGAAGTCGATGGCCGAGGTCTGGACCTCGAACCCGCCTTCAGGAGGTGGACGTTCGTCGCCTGGTTCGTGACGGTTCCCTTGACCACGTACGAGTTGGTCCGCTGGACGAACCGGCCCAGGTCGAAGCCCTCGATGATGGCCCCGTTCTCGTAGTTCTGCGTCCCCTGCGGCGCGCCGGCGGCGGCGTACGGCGAGTCCTCCGGCAGCGCGAACTGCGTCCCCGCGCCCTCCGGGACCGTCCCGATGCTCTCGAAGGCGTAGTCCCGGAAGTCGAAGTAGTTCTGGCGGAGCGCCAGCTCGTAGAACAGCGAGTTCGAGAGCGTGTGCTGGATGTCGAGGCCGTGGACGAGCGAGACCTCGTGCTGCGTGCTCAACCCGTCTGGGTTGAAGCGGTAGGCGTAGCTGGCTCCCCTCCCCTCGCGGCTGGCCCCGATGAGCTGGTAGTCGAGCCGGACGTTGGGGATCGAGCGGTTCGAGATCTTGGCGAGGTACGACCACCGCCGGTTGTACCCGAGCGGGACCACCGCCCCGTCGCCGGTCGGGTTGACGGTGCCCGTCTGGAAGTCGCTGGAGTCGGTCGGGACGAACCGGCGGACGCCCGAGATCTGGCTGTTGCTGATGAACCGCTGTCCGTTGACCAGGAACGTCGTGTTGGGCACGAACGGGACCGGCCCGCTCAGGCTGCCCTGGTAGTTCTGGCGAGCGCCCGGGGAGACGTCACTGATGTACGGGATGCGGCCCACCATCGCCGTCGAGTCGACCCCGGCGATGAACGTCCGGACCTCCGTCGAGTCGTTTCCGGGGCTGATGTAGTCGCCGCCGAAGACCTCGAACGAGGCCTCGTAGCGGTCTTGGTCGCCGCTGCGGAGCACGGCGTTGACCACGCCCGAGAGGGCCTGCCCGTACTCGGCGTCGAACGTGCCGGAGATCACTTGGACCTCCTGCAGCACCGAGCGGTCGAGCGTCAGCGTGGACGTGTTGTTGTAGGGGTTGTTGACGGAGACGCCGTTGACCTGGTACTGGACCTCGCCGAGGCGGCCGCCCCGGAAGTGGCCGTCCACGACGCCGGCCTGGAGGTTCACCACGTCCGCCAGCTCCTGCACGGGCAGCGCGGCGATCTCGTCGCGGCCGATGGTGGCGACGGTGCTCGTCTGCGTCACGTCCACGAGCGGCTGCTCGGCCGTGACCACGACCTCCTCGCCGGTGACGGTCTCGTCCTGGAGCGTCACGTCCAGCTCGGTGGTCGTGTTGGAGGCGATGCGGACCTCCTCGATGATCTGCGTCTGGTAGCCGATGCTGCTCACGCGGACGGAGACGGTGCCCGGCGGAATCCGGAGCACGTTGTAGAACCCGTCGACGTCGGTGGCGGCGCCGTAGTCGGTCCCGACCACGAGGACGGTGGCGCCGATGAGCGGCTGGCCGCTGGCGTCGAGGATGCGGCCGGAGAGCTTGCCCGTCTGGGCGGTCGCGCTCGGCGCCGCGAGGCTGGCGATCGCCACGAGGGCCGCCAGCCCGGCGAGGCGGAGGAGCAGGGTCCGTGTCGTCGTCATGGCGTCAGGAACAGGGGTACTTCGCGCCCGATCCACCACACCCAGCGCGTCCTGACCGAAGGGAAGGATCTCAACGCCGACCGTCCAGCCGGCCGAAGCTGGCTCGCTGGGGCTACAGGGTCGGCGGTGAGATCCTTCACGGTCGCTCAGGATGGCGAGGGAAGAGGGGACCAAGCGAGGACGTTGCCGTCCTGTCATGTCATCGGTAAGGATCGGGGCGGGCCGTTGTGGCCCGCCCCGACGCGGTCGAAACGGGGGCGCGGGCAGCGTGCCCGCGCCCGGTGGACGCTACCGGGTGACGAGCATCCGGCCCGTCGCGCTCGTCCCGTCGTCCATGCGGACGCGGACGACGTAGGCGCCGGCGCTGAGCCCGGAGGCGTCGAGCTGCACCCGCTGGGCGCCCTCGGCCTGGAGGCCCGTGCGGACCGTCTGCACCTGGCGGCCGAGCACGTCGAACACCTCGACGGTCACGGCGCCGGCCGTCGGCAGCTCGTAGCGGAGCGTGGCGATGCCCGTCGTCGGGTTCGGGTAGGAGCCCGTGACGCGGAGGCCGCCAACGTCGCTCGGGCTAGCTTCGCCAGCCGTCACGAAGCTGTTCTCGTCGAAGTAACCGTAGAGCACACACGTGTTGCGCTCACCGCACGTCCACGTTCGCGTCCCGTAGCTGTCGGCGTCGGTCGGGAGAGAGTCTCCATCGAAGTAGTTCAGGCTGAGCCAGATCGGCTCACTGTCCAGATTGGCCGGGTAGCCGAGAGCGGCAAGGTCGATGGCGACCTCCATCTGGTAGCCCGCGTCGATGTCTTCCGCATTGCCGGGGGTCGAGGCTTCCCCCGTGAGACCCACCTTCATGAACGCGGCGGCGTCCACCTTGTAGGCGCCCCCGTCGAGGGTGTCCAGCGCGGCAGCGTAGTTGCCGAGGCGGACGGCGCCGGTCGAGTCGATGGAGAAGTCGAACTGGATGGGTGCCAGCGCGCCACCGAGGCCGCTCCGAAGGCTGTCGAGCGAGCTGATCGCGATGCGGAAGCCGTCCCGCTTATCCTCAGCCTCGACGCCGTTGACCGCCGCGTCGTCGGTATCGAGGCCGACGTAGAGCTTGCCGTTGCGGTAGAACATCTTGAACGTGCCGGCCGTCGGATCGAGCACCGGGTTCGCGTCCGGGTGCCAGTAGAACGTGTAGATCGGAGAGAGCACACCGGGGAGCCCGGCGTCCCGCTCCGCATTCGACATCTGATACTTCAGCGTGAACTGCGGGTCGACGCCGTCCCACGCCGGCTCGTCGAGCTGGCCGTCGATGGTCGGCTCCGGCGCGTTCACGGCAGTGGGGATGGAGAACTCCGGGTCGGTGTAGGCCGGGGTCTCCCCGGACGTCACCGTCACGCTCGGGTCGCCGGCGATAAACCCGACGCCGGTGCTGTACCCGTTGAGGTAGCGCCACTGGAAGTACGCGCGGACGTTGGTGTACGTATCGGCATTCGTCGGCCAGCGGTAGTCCTGGTCCTCGACGGCGAAGGTGAACGGCATCCGGGACATGGGCTCCGTCAGGTCCCACCCGAGCGAGTCCAGACGAATCCGCATCTCCATGATGTAGCCGTTGTCGGCCGTGAACGTGGAGCCACCGTTGTAGTCGTCGTTCGAGACGCCGTCCACGGTCGCGGCGTACTCCCAGGCCTCCGGGCTCCGAGGCGTCGCGTCGGCGGAGTCCCCGAAGGTCAGGCCGAAGTCGCTGCTCCACGCACGGGGACCGATCCCGGCCGGCGCGAGGCCAGTCGCGGAGGTGTCGGCGGCGTTGGGGTGGAACCAGCCGTAGAACATCTCCTCGCGGACGCCGGCACCCGTCCCGTCGCTGCTGTAGCGGTCGAACGCGGTGTAGTCGTCGGGCTGGTCGGTCGCGTTGACCAGTTGCATGAGGATGCCGTCGTGCCGGAACAGGCTGCGGGTGCCGCCGATGGACTCGTCCTCGATCTCGAAGGCGAGGTACAGCTCGTTCCCCTTGCGGAGGAAGTAGGCGGTCCCGGCCGGCGGGTCCAGGGGGTTATCGAGCGCGGCGGGGTTCTCTTCGATCCACTGACCGCCACCGGGGAGCGGGTGGTCGCCGTTCCATACGATGGGGTAGGTCTCAGCCTGCTGCCAGACTTCTTCGCTGAGCGTCCCGTCGACGGTGATGGTCGCGGAGCCGATGTCGCGCGCCCAGATGACGTCTCGGGCGTCGCCCGTCGTCCGATCGGGCTGCGCGAAAGCAGGCGCGGCCAACAAGAGGCCGACTATGAGGAGAGTAGCAGTGCGTGTCATGGACGCGGGGGTTGGTGAGATGGGAGAGGACCGGGCGCCGGAGCGTCCGAGGTGGGGGGAACGAGGGGTCAGCCCCCGTGTCCGCAGGACTCGCGGACGACGAGGCGCGTGGAGAGCGAGGTGGTGTCGGTGCACTCGCCGTCGCCGGACCCGATCGCGTCGAGCACGGTCTCGACGGCGCGGGCGCCCATCTCGTGGATGGGCACGTGGACGGACGTGAGCGCGGGCGTGACGTAGCGGGCGACGGGGATGTCGTCGAAGCCCGCCAGCGCCACGTCACGCGGGACGTCGAGGCCGGCCTCGCGGAAGGCGCGGAGGGCACCGATGGCCATCGAGTCGTTGGCGGCGAAGACGGCCGTCGGGCGGTCTTCGGCGTCGAGGAGGGCGAGGGCGGCGGCGTGGCCCGAGGACTCCGTGAAGTCGCCGTCGACGACGAGCGCGGGGTCCGCGTCGAGGGCGTGCTCGCGGACCGCCTGGCGGTAGCCGTCGTGGCGAGCCTGGGCGTCGGCGTTGCCGGGGGCGCCGCCGATGAGGGCGATGCGCCGGTGGCCGAGCCCGGCGAGGTGCCGGACCATCGCCGCCGCGCCCGCCGCGTTGTCGATCACGATGGAGGCGTGGTCCGGGACGGACGTGCCGAGCAGCACCACGGGGAGCCCGGCCGGAAGGTTGGCCTCCAGCACGTCGGCGCCGATGTCGGGCGACATCACCACGAGCCCGTCCACGCGCCCGACGAGCGTGCGGAGCGCGGTCACCAGCTCGTCGAGCCCGTCGTGGACCGACGAGAGCAGCGTGTGGTACCGCCGCGCACGGACGGCCCCCTCGACGCCCCGGATCACCTCGGAGTAGAACTCGCCGTAGAGGTTCGGGAGCAGCACGCCGACGGTCTCGGTGGAGCTGGTGGTCAGGCTGCGGGCCGTCCCGTTGGGGACGTAGCGGAGCTGGCCGGCCGTGCGCAGGATGCGGTCGCGCGTGCCCTCCCCCACCGGCCCGCTCGCGTTGAACGCGCGCGAGACGGTCGCCACCGAGACGCCGGCCTGCCGAGCAACGTCGCGCATCGTGACAGCCATAGGTGGAAGCGCTACCGGGCGCGCTGAAAAAGGAAAGGGCAATCGGCCCTTGCGTGGCGGAACCGGCGGTGTAACCGATTACAGTCTCATTGTAAGACCCGCGTGCCGCCGCTGTCAAGGGCAGACGGGGTGGGACGGGAGATCGCCCTACCCCAGCCGCTCCCACAGCGCCGCGACGCCCTCGCGGAAGCGCGTCGCCCCGCCCTGCGACGGGTGCCGCACGTAGACCGGATCGGCCCCGACCGCCGCCAGCGCGCCCTCCGCCTTCCGCCCTACGGCGACCACCTCGCGCGGCGCGAGCGCCTCGACCGTCGCCGCCAGCAGCCCGTGCCACCGGCGCACCTCGCGGACGCCCGGCGTCCGGATCGTCATCGGCTCGCCGGCCCTGTGCGGGTGGAACGGGACGGCGTTCCACGTCCAGAACCGGCCCCAGTGCGGAAGCATCGCGTCCCAATAGATCGCCCCGCTGTACTCCCGAACCGGCTCGCCCGAGGCCGCGAACCGCAACGACGAGGGCCGGCCGTGGACCGGGAAGTCGGGGTCGAGGAGCTGGCGCTCGTTGGTGAACGGGACGCCCGAGAAGCGGCAGCCCCACGGGCCGGGCGCCTCGGCCACGACGAGCACGTCCGGCCACTCCGGGATGGCGTCGAGCGCGGCGCGGAGGTTCTGGCGGCGGAGGGCCGGTGCGTCCGCCACGTCGTATGCGGGATGGCGGTCGCGGTACGGGTTGAACAGCCGGTCGCCGGCCGGCTCGTCGAACAGGTCGGCCCCGTAGCGCTGCCAGAGCCGGTCCCGCCAGTCGGCCATCAGTCGCCGAACCGGGCGTTGACGACCTGGTTGTAGATCGACCCGAAGGAGTACGAGACGCCGACCGAGGCGTAGTAGCTGAACCCGGTCGCCAGCTCCTGGTTGCGGGTCAGGACCTCGTTGCTGGACGGGTCCTCCGCCGGCAGGTTGATCTGGTCGCGGACGAAGCGGTAGTTGCCGTCGAGGCGGAGGCTGAGGCCCTGGAACACGCGGAGATCCACGCCCCCTCCGATCCCGGCGCTGTACTTGTCCGGCCGCGAGAGGTACTGCGAGGCCTGGGCGTAGAGGTCGACGGAGCCCCACGGCTGGGCGAACTCGGCCGAGACGCCGCCCTCGTGCTCCCACAGGACGTCCTCGGTCTTGAGGAAGATGGTCGTGTCCCGGTAGGCGGCGACCTCGACGCCGTTCGAGTAGAAGAACCGGACCTGCCGCCGCGTGGACTCGTCGTAGGGGAACACGTTGTACTCGATGGCGGGCGCGAGGCGCGCGCGGAGGTCGTAGTTCGAGAACGTCTCCCGCTCCACGTTGCCGTTGGCGCCGGCCGACCAGTGGTCGGTGAGGCTGACGACGGCCTCGGCACGGAGCCCGTAGTTCGTGTTGTCGCTCACGAAGGTGCTGTCCTCCGTGTCGCCGTCGTCGTCGAAGTCGTCGGTGATGTCGAACTCGTCCCGGCTGTAGCTGACGCGTGGGCGGACGGACACCTTGAGGGCCTCGGTCACGCGCCGGGCCGAGACGGCCCCGAACAGGTTCTGCTGCCGCGACCGGGACTCGCCCTGGAAATACCCGCTGCCGTCGAGTTGGAAGACCCAGCTGTTCCAGGGGTCCGAGGGCTCGGTCGCCAGGACGGCGTCGTCGCCGGCCGGGGCCGCGTACGAGATCGAGAGCCGGTCGGCCAGGCCGGTCCGGCTGGCGAAGCCGGCGAGCCCGAGCGCCAGCCGGCCGAGCAACGCGCGGCGCTGGTCGTCGTCGCTCGCGGCGGGCGGCGACGCCGTCACCAGCGTGTCGCGGCGGCCCGCCAGCGCCCCACGCCGGCCCTCGAAGTAGAGCGTGTAGCGCTCGCCGCCGCCGCCGGTGTCCTGGTCCACGATGAGGACGTACACGTCGGCCGTGGCCGGATCGCGGACGAACCGGGCGAACCCGACCTCGGTCTGGAAAAAGTCGTGGTCGCAGCCGGACACGTAGCCGGGGCAGTCGACGAACGTGGTGAGCCGGGCGCCCCCCTGGGCGGACACGGCGGGGCCGACCAGGAGAACGAGGAGGAGTGCGAGCCGCATGAGACCGGACGAGGGAGCACGAGTATAGACCGCCCCGACGAGAGACGAGGGCCGCGCCGTGTGGGGATCTCTCGAACCCTCCCCCGCGCACGCCCTCCGGCCCACGCCGCGCGGGGATCTGGAATGGCCCGCCCGCGTCCTACGCCACCCCTCCCCTCTCCCCCGTCTGCATGGCCGCGTCGATCTTCACCCGCATCTCCAGCCTCCTCGCCGAGTCCGAGCCGTTCGACGTCCTCTCCGACGACGAGCGGCAGGCGCTCCTCCAGAAGATGACGCTCGAGTTGTACGCGCCGGGCGAGGTCATCCTCCAGCAGGGCGACGACATCCACCGGGCGCTCTACGTGGTCGAGGACGGGCTCGTCCGGCTCCAGGACGCCGAGAGCGGGCGGACGATCGACATGTGCGGGGCGGGGTCGGAGTTCGGGTCGTACGGGCTGCTCCAGGGCGGCGCGCTCCCGTACGAGGCCCGCGCCGTGGAGCAGTCGTCGTGCGCGCTGATCGCGGCCGAGAGCTTCCAGAGGCTCCTCAAGGAGAACGAGACGTTCCGGGCCTACTTCGAGGAGGGCATCAAGCGCTACGTCCGCACCATCGACGACGACATCGACGCCAGCGGCGCGTTCCTCCTCTTCGACACCCAGCTCCAGAACGTGCTCCGGGCCGAGTCCCCGCTCGTCGAGGTCGGCGCGACCGTCCGCGAGGCGGCGCAGACGATGGCGGCCTCCGACGTCGACGCCGTCGTGATCGTGCAGGACGGCGTGCCCGTCGGCGTGGTCACGGAGGGCGACGTGGTCGAGCGGATCGTGGCCACCGGCGAGCCGGCCAACGGGCCGGTGATGGCGCTCGTGGATCGCCCCCCGATCGCGCTCCGCGGCGACGAGCGCCTGTTCGACGCCATGCGGACCATGATGAAGAACCGGATCCGCCGGATCGTCGTCGTGGACCCCGAGACGGGCAAGCTCCAGGGCCTCCTCACCAGCGAGGACGTGAGCCACTTCCGCGGGCTCGACCCCGTGGCGACGACCGAGCGGCTGGAGCGGGCGCAGTCCGTGAAGGAGCTGGCCGCGCTCCGGGCCGACTCGAACCGGCGCCTCTACCGGCTCTACCACCAGGGCGTCCACTCGGAGGACCTCCTCGACGTGGTGACGGAGGTGGACGACCAGCTCAAGGAGCGGGTGATCCGGACCGTCGAGCGGGCCGTCCGCGAGGAGCTCGGCGACGAGGCCTACGACGGGGCGTGGGCGTGGCTCACGTTCGGGGCCGCCGGCCGGCGCGAGTCCGTGCTCCGGGCGTGGCAGGACAACGGCCTCGTCTACGCCGACCCCGCGCCCGGCGACGAGGACCGCGCGGCGGCCTATTACAAGACGCTCGCCACGCGCGTGGTGGAGGCGCTGCGGACGTGCGGCTACGGCGACCCCGAGAACGGGATCGACGCCTCGTCCGAGGCCTTCCGCCAGCCGCTCTCGAGCTGGAAGGCCGCCTTCGACACCTGGGCCTCCGGCACCGACGCCGAGGCCACGAGCCGCGCCGCCCTCTGCTTCGACCTCCGCGTGCTCCACGGCGACGACGACCTCGGCGAGGCCCTCCGCGACACGATCCGCCAGCACCTCCCGAACCAGCGGCTCGCGGCCATCCTGGCCCGCGAGGGCACCCGCATCGACATCCCGCTCTCGACGTTCGGCCGCGTCGAGGTGGAGGAGACCGGCGGCAAGACGGGCGTCGACCTCCGCACGCGGGCCATCCAGCCCATCGTCCGCATGGCGCGGGCGCTCGCGCTCGACACCGGCACCCTCGGCTCTCCGAACACGTTCGACCGGCTCCGCAGCGTCGCCAAATCCGACCACGCGCTCGCGCCGCAGGCCAAGGCGCTCCTCCCGCCGCTCGCCTCGCTCGTCGACTTCCACCTCCGGGGCCAGATGCAGGCCGCCGAGGTGGGCGACGCCGTCACGGACGTGCTCGACCCGGACACGCTCCACAAGAGCCAGCAGAACCTGCTCAAGGAGACGCTGAAGTCGGTCCAGTCCGTGCAGTCGGACGTGCGGAAGCACTACGGGCTGTAGGAGAGCGGACGGGTTCGTCCCGCTGGCGCCCGTCGCTGCGCGCGAGACGGGCGGAGGGTGCCAGGACCGCGAAGCGACGGCGCAGCCGACGTTTCCACCGCTCACTCCTCCCTCCTCCCTCCTGCGTTCATCCGGGCGTTCTCCACGTTCCGCACGAACCCCTCCCACTTCGAGCGCTTGACCGGGCTCCGGCGGAACCGCTCGCGGAACGCCTCGAGGTCGATCTCGGCCCACTCGGCGGCCGGCGTGTCCACGACGCCGGGGCGCGGGAGGAACCGGGCGTCGCGCGTGGGCTGCGAGAACTTGGTCCACGGGCACACGTCCTGGCAGATGTCGCAGCCGAAGGCCCACGTGCCGAACTCGCCCGCCAGCGCGCTCGGGGAGGCCGGGGCCTCGGTGCTCGATGGTCCAGTACGAGATGCAGCGCGAGCCGTCGATCTGGTAGGGCGCGTCGAGGGCGCCGGTGGGGCAGGCGTCGAGGCAGCGCGTGCAGCTTCCGCAGTGGTCGGCGGCGAACGGGTCGTCGGGAGCCAGCGGCACGTCTATGATCAGCTCGCCGAGGAAGACGAACGAGCCGTGCGTGCGCGTGAGCAGGTTGGTGTTCTTGCCCTGCCAGCCGAGGCCGGCGCGCTGCGCCCACGCCTTGTCCATCACCGGCGCCGAGTCCACGAACGCCCGCCCGCCGGCGCCGCCGGTGCGCGTGTCGAGCCAGTCGAACAGCTCGGCCAGCTTCTCTTTGAGGACGTCGTGGTAGTCGTCGCCCCAGGCGTAGCGGCTGATCTTGGCCGCCGCCGCGTCGCCCCCGCCGGGCTGGCGGTGTGGCTGGAAGTAGCTGGCGAAGACGGAGACGACCGACCGCGCGCCGGGGACGAGCACCGTCGGGTCGATGCGCTTGTCGAAGTTGCGCGCCATCCAGGTCATCGCGCCGTCCGAGCCGCCGTGGCGGCCCTCGGCCAGCCACGCCTCCAGCCGCCGCGCCTCGGCGTCCAGCGGCCCCGCCTCCGCGATCCCGACGCCGTCGAACCCGACGCGGAGCGCCTCGGCCTTGAGGTCGCGGGCGAGACGGGACGGGTCGTAGCCGGGCATCGGTGGCGGACGGAGAGCGAGGGCAGGGTACGCGGGCGGGAGCGCCGCAGATCGCGCGGAATCGGGGAACCTTCCCGGCCGAATCCACTCCACCCCACGCACCCTCCCCTCCCCCGATGCACGTCCTCCTCACCGGCGCCACCGGCTACGTCGGCTCGCACCTCCTCGACGCGCTCCGGGAGCGCGGCCACACCGTCCGCGCGCTCATCCGGGGCGGCTCCGCGCCCACGCTGGCGGCGCGCGAGGGCGTGGAGGTCGCCAGCGGCGACGTGACGGACGCCGGCTCCTTCGGCGACGCCTTCGAGGGCGTCGACGCCGTGGTCCACCTCGTCGGGATCATCGACGAGAAACCGTCGAAGGGCGTGACCTTCGAGCGGATCCACGTGGACGGTACGCGGAACGTGGCGCACGCGGCGCGGGCGGCCGGCGTCGAGCGGTTCGTCCACATGAGCGCGAACGGCGCGCGGCCGGACGGGCGGAGCGACTACCAGACGACGAAGTGGCGGGCCGAGGAGGTGGTCCGGGGCATCGGGTTCGAGCACCTCGTCATCTTCCGCCCCTCGACGCTGTTCGGCGATCCGGGCGAGGCGCACCCGGAGTTCGCCAAGCGGCTCTGGGAGACGCTCGTGAAGCCGTTCCCCGTCCTGCCGGTGTTCGGCGACGGGCAGTACGAGCTCCAGCCGGTCCACGTCCGCGCCTGCGCCGAGGCGATGGCCGAGGCCGTCACGCGCGCCGCCTCGAACGGCGAGGCCTACTGCGTGGCCGGCCACGAGCGGATCCCCTACACCGAGGTCCTCAAGCGGATCGCCCGGGGCGGCGGCATCGAGCCCAAGCCGACGGTGCCGGTCCCGATCCCGGTCGCGCGGCTCGGCGTGAACGCCCTCGGCAAGGTGGGGCTGCTGCCCATCTCGCCGGCCCAGTTCGAGATGCTGGTCGAGGGCAACACCTGCGACCCGGCCGCCTTCTTCGCCGACTTCGACGTGGAGACGCCGCCGTTCACGGCCGAGACGTTGGCCTACCTCCAACAGTACTGACCCGCTGGCGACGCTCACCGCCAGCCCGGCGTCGAATCTCTCCCACGGGAGAAGGAAAGGCCGTAGGGACGGCGTCGCTCACTCCCGGACCCAGATCTGGACGCCTTTCGGTTCGAGGCGGATCTCTGTCGGTCCGTCAAACGAGGAGGAGACGGCTACCCCATCTGTAGCCACCTCCGACGAGTCCGCGTCGGAGGTAGCTACCAGACGCCACGATCCAGGAGCGCCCCCCCTGAAAGAGACCCGACCGTCGCCCGCGTTGATGAGGACCAGCACGCGGTCGCCGACGACGTAGCCGATGGCCTGCTCGCTCGCCGTCTCCAGGAACCGGACGTAGCCCGCCGGCACCGCCTCCCCGACGCGGAACACCTCACCGGCCTCGCTCAGCCGGAGGTCGATCAGGCCCTTCCACCAGTCGTGCATCGCCGCGTAGTCGAGCGACGGCTCGACGGCCCCGACGGTCTCCCACAAGAAGCGGTTGGCGGCGCGGAGGTTGTAGGTGTCGCCCCGGCCTTTGATGTAGATCGGTGAGATCGGCATCTCGGTGAGCACGCGCTGGCCGCCGATGGCCTCGGGCAACGGCGCGAGGCCCTTCGAGCGCGCGATCTCCGTCCCGCCGTGGATCACGACCGGGCCGAGGGACGTGAGCAAGAGCGCCGCCGCGATTCGCATCTCGGCCGCGCGGACGCCCTGCCGCCCGTCCCACGCGCAGTCGCCCGCCTGGCAACGGGCGAAGCGGTCCGCCAGCGCCCAGTTGTCGTGGATGTCGAGGTAGTTGATGCCGGCGTTCGGCGTCGGCTCCTCGGGGTAGTCGTTGGCGACGCCGCGCAGGGCGGGCTGGCGGGCGTCGGCGTCGCCCCCGGCGAAGCCGCGCGAGGCGGGCGCCGGCGTCGGGTCCGAGGGAGCGCCTTTAAACGCGTTGCGGGCGTCGTCCTGGAAGAAGGTGATCGGGCTGTCGGCCTTGTACCAGTCCCAGTCCGGGTTGGCCTCGTAGTCCGGGTCGTTGGAGCCGATCCAGGGCTCGCCGTAGATCAGCACGTCCTCCCCGAGTTCGGCCTGGATCCAGCGGAGCGTCTGCTCGTCGGTCTGCCCCGCGAGGTCGATGCGGAAGCCGTCCACGCCGAACACGTCCACGAAGTGGCGGAGCTGGTCGAGCAGCCAGCGCTGCGTCATCGGGCGGTTCTCCGACTTGACCTCGTTCCCGAACGCGCCGATGTGCTCGCCCTCCTCGTTCAGCCGGTAGTAGTACCACTGGTCGATCCCGTTGAAGGTGAGCAGCTGCTGGACGCCCTCCATGTTCTCGCCGGTGTGGTTGAACACGACGTCGATGAGGACGGCCATGCCACGCTGATGGAGCGCGTCGACGAGGTCCCGGAAGCGCTCGCGCTCCCGCCCCGGCTCGTCGCCAGCGGAGCGGAAGCGGGACTCGACGGCAAAGGCGTGCGTCGTCCGGTAGCCCCACTGGTAGTTCTCGTCCGCGATGCCCTGCTCCTGCATGAACGGGTCGTCCGCGAACGCGGCCCGCCAGGCGTCGTCGGGGTAGTGGAGAAACTCCTGGACCGGCATGAGGTGGACCGCGTTGATCCCGAGCCGCTCCAGGTAGTCGAGGCCGATGGGCTCGCCGCGAGAGTTGGTGAGGCCGGGCGTGGCGAACGCCTCCAGCGGCCCGACGCCCTCGGGCACCGGAAGCTCGTCGGTGAAGTCCTGGAGGTGGACCTCGTAGGCCACCACGTCCTCCATCGCCGGCCGCCCGCCCTTCACGGGTTGCGGCGGCGCGAAGTCGTCGCGCCAGACGCGGGCGCGGCCCCACGAGTCGTCGGAGACGAGCGCGTACGGGTCGGTGACGCGCTCGCCCGTCTGGTTGGTGAAGTGCGAGCCGGGGCCGTCCGGGCCGTAGACGGCGTAGTCGTACCACGCGCCGTGGAGGCTCTCCCCCTTCCGGTGCATCCACGCGCCGCCAGACTCTGGGCGCAGGAGGACGCTGCCGGACGCCGCTCCGGTCCGTCCGGGGTAGAGGAACAGGCGGACCGAGTCCGCGCGAGGGGCGAACAGGCGGAACTCGGTGGTGTAGAGGCTGGACGGCGGGCGCGGCGTCTCCCCCTCCTTGATCGGAGCCGGAAACGAATGTTCGAAGTGGACGCCCAACGGAGCCTGCGTTGCCATATCACGCCACAGTCCATCGAACCGAGCCATCGACCGGAGCGGGCGCGGCGCCTCGGGCACGGCCACCTCGACGTAGTGGACCTGATTCGTCCTCAACGCGACACCCGTTGTCAGGAGCGCTGAGTGTGCCTCGTGCGGCGTCACCTGCACGCCCAGTATCTCGGTGCCGTCCCACCGAACGATCCGGTACGCCTCCGGCGAGAGCGGCCGGCCGGCACCCGCCACCTCCACCCAGATGGCATGTGGCCCGTGCAACTCGGCGACCAAGCGCGGCGGCACAGCGCCGAACAGGAAAACCAGGTTGCCGCCCTCCGCGTTCGGCGTGCTGGCGGGCGGGTCCAGCCAGCGGCCGGCGTCGACGCGGAACTTGAAGGGCGACGCGGCCGGGACCACGCCGTAATCCGCGTTGGGGACGGCCAGCGTCCAGACGCCGCCGGGCCCCTCGGCGAGCGCCCACGCCGGGTCGTCCAGGTCGTCGCTCCAGCCCCGGAAGGCGCCCGTGACGACGGCTCGGGCCGGGTCCACGCCGTAGCGCGCGGCGTCGAACACGAAGAGCAGCGTGTCGCCGCGGAGCGCGTAGCCCTGGGCGCGCTCGGCGTCGGTGGTCGTCTGCGCCGAGGCGCCGACGAGAACGGCGAGGAGTGCGAGGGGGAGGAGTCGGAGCACGAGGCCGAGGTGGGTTCGGCGCCAAAGTAAGCGCTTCCACACCCCGACTCAGGTCGGCTTCCGAGCGACGAAAAACCCGTAGCGCATCGCTCCCAGCCAGTAGGCCGCCGCGATGCGGAGGACGGTGAGGGCGAACACGCGGTCGGTGCGGGACGCGTCCCTGAGGTACTGGCGGTAGCGGGCGTCGGTGACGAGGCCGCGGGCGACGCGACGGGCCACGTGGTTCCACGTCGGCGCGACGGCCCGGCTCCAGTCCTCCTCCCGCTCCACGACGAGGCCGGCGCCCTCGATCCACGCCCGGTTCTCGGCCGCGCTCCCCATCCCCGCCAGCCGTCCTTCGCGGCAGATCGGCTCCAGCAGGAACCGGACCTCGCGCGGCGACGGGTCGCTCCCTGTCATCCACACGCACAGGACGAACCGGCCGCCCGGCTTCAACACGCGGGCGATCTCCTCGAACACGCGCGGGCGGTCGGGCATGTGCGTCGTGCTCTCGACCGCCCACGCCGCGTCGAAGTGGGCGCTTGGCAGCCCGTTCGCCAGCCAGTCGCGGACGACGATCTCGGGCGGCGGGACGCCCTCGGGCACAGGCCGCTGGCGAGCGACGGCGGCCTGCTCGGCGGAGAGCGTGAGGCCGGTGACGCGGGCGCCCGTCCTCACCGCGGCGAGGTGCGCCGTCAGGCCGTACCCGCACCCCACGTCCACCGCCCGGCTCTGCTCCCCCACCCCGGCGGCCTCGAGCACGCGGGCCGCCAGCGCCTCGGTCGCCTCCGCCACCGACTGGCGGCGGTGCGCGAACAGGCCGTGGTGGACGTGCTCGCCCCAGACGTCCCGGTAGAAGGCGTCGAGGTCGTCGTAGTGACCGCCGACGGCGTCGGCGGCGAGGTCGGAGCGCGGGACGATCATGGCGAGCGGCGGGCACCGCCCGCGAGGTCGTCGGCCGGCCGCCCCTCCGGCCGGGAGTCAGTAGAGGACGCGCGTGCGGATCGTGGCGGGCACGTCGCGGAGGGCGACGAGCGCCTCGTCCGACGTCTCGCAGTCCACGTCCGTCACCACGTAGCCGATCTCGCCGCGCGTCTGGAGAAACTGGGCGCCCACGTTGGCGCCGGTCTCCGAGAGGACCCGGTTGATCTCGGCCAGCACGCCGGGCACGTTCCGGTGGATGTGGAGGAGGCGGTGGCAGCCGGGGTGCGGCGGGAGCGTCACCTCGGGGAGGTTCACGCTCGTCTCGGTGCTCCCGTTGTCGCTGTAGCGGACGAGCTTGCCGGCCACCTCGGCGCCGATGTTCTCCTGCGCCTCGATGGTGGACCCGCCGACGTGCGGCGTGAGGATGGCCCGGTCGAGCCCCTGGAGCGGCGTCTCGAACGGGTCGTCGTTGGAGCGCGGCTCGACGGGGTACACGTCCACGGCGGCGCCGGCCAGGAGCCCCGCGTCGAGCGCCGCCGCCAGCGCGGCGAGGTCCACGACGCCCCCCCGCGAGGCGTTGATGAGCACGGCGTCGGACTTCATCAGCGCGAGCTGGGCCTCGCCGACGAGCCCGCGCGTGAGCGGCGTGTCCGGCACGTGGAGCGTGACCACGTCGGCCTCTTTCAGCACGTCGCCCAGCTCGGGCACCGGGCGGGCGTTGCCGAGCGGGAGCACGTCGTGCGTGTCGTGGAACAGGACGCGCATCCCGAGCCCCTCGGCCAGCACCGAGAGCTGCTTCCCGATGTTGCCGTAGCCGACGATCCCGAGCGTCTTGCCCCGGATCTCGCGGCTCGTCCCGACGCTCTTGGACCACTCGCCCCGGTGCGCCTTCGCGTTCTTCTCGGGCACCCCCCGGAGCAGCAGGATGGCTTCCGCGAGGACCAGCTCGGCCACCGACCGCGTGTTCGAGAACGGCGCGTTGAACACGGCCACGCCGCGCCGCGTGGCCGCCTCCAGGTCGATCTGGTTCGTCCCGATGCAGAAGGCGCCGACGCCGACGAGCCGCTCGGCCGCCGCGAACACGTCCTCGGTGAGCTGGGTCCGCGAGCGGATGCCGAGAAAGTGGACGTCGCGGACGAGGTCGGGGAGCTCGGCCTCGGGGACGGCCGCCGAGCGGCGCTCGATGGTCCGGTAGCCGTGGGCCTCGAACATCTCGGCGGCGGTCTCGTGGATCCCCTCCAGCAGGAGGATCTTGATCTTGTCCTTGTCGAGCGAGGTGGCGGGCATCGGGTCGGGAGAGGGGGACGGTGGAAGATCGCACCGGTCCGCCCGCCCCCGCTGCGGGCGGCCCTCGCCAGCGGGAGCCCGCCGGCCCGACTCAGCCTACACGCCTCGGCGTCTGCACGTCCGCCATCCGGACGACGGCGGTCCCCGCGATCTTGTCCTGGACGCCCTGCCGGTTGGCGTCCCACAGGATCTGCGCGAACCCGACGAGGCCCGTCACCAGCCCGGCCGCGTAGCCGCCGAACCGCTCGAACGCGTTCCACAGCGAGACCGGCCGCCCGTCGAGGCGGACGACGCGGATGCCGAGCGCGCGCTTGCCGGGCGTGTACCCGCCCCAGAACGCCAGCACGAGCGTGAAGTAGACGCCGATCCAGCCGAGCGTGAGGCCGAAGTCGGACGCGAACGAGCGGGCGGAACGGAGCACGCTCGGGTCGTCGAGGGTTTCCTGGAGCGCGTCGCGCTGGGCCTCCAGCCGCCGGGTCCGGTCGCGGAGATCGTCGATCCGCGCGTCGCGCTGGCGGAGCGCGGGGCCGGCGACGAGGTCGGCGGCGTCGGGGCGGAGGCTGTCGGCGGCGACCGTGTCGCGGGTGGCGAGGGCGTCGGCGTAGGCCCGGAGGCGCTGCGCGGCCTCCCTGCGCGCGTCCGGCGAGAGCGAGTCGACGGTGGCCGCCGGAGCCGTGAGGTCCGCGTCCACGCCGGCCGCCTCGAGGTCGCGCTCGACCTCCGCCAGCACCTCGGCGCCCGCCGCCTCGCCGTCCGACCCGTCCATGTCGCCGACGGTAGTCCCGAAGTCGTCGCCGCCGTCCGGCCCCTCCACGACGGCCACGCCGACGCCGAACAGGAGGAGGGCGCCGATGCTGACGAGCGCGGCCCGCACCGTCCGGCGGAGCGGGTGCCGGCTCCCCCGCCGCATCGCCACGAGGAAAAACAGGACGGCCGCGACCAGCCCGACGACGGCGCCGCCCCCGACGGCCGAGATGACGGCCGCGAGCAGGAGGTCGATCCCGAGCGCCGCCGCCCGCCGCACGGGCGACGCCAGCTCGACGCCCAGCAGGTCCGGCGCGATCACGAACGCCGTCGGCGTGATCCGGTCGCGGGGGTCTGTCGGGCCGCTGGCGGACATCGTGCGCGCTTACCCGACGACCTGGAGCCGGGCGAACGCCAGCTTCAGCTTTTTCTGCCCGACCGAGTTGAAGTAGATCGTCGCCGCGGCCCGCTCGCCGGTCCCCTCCACCGAGATCACCTTCCCGTTCCCGAACGACTTGTGGTGGACCTTCACGCCGGGCACGACCGCGGCCTCGCCCTCGTCGTAGACGACGGTCCGCTCGCCGCGCGCGGCCTCGACGGTCCGCGTCCGCCGCTTGGGGCCGTCGCTGTCGGGGCGGAGCGACTGCTTCCAATAGTTCGGGTCCATGCCGCTGTAGCCGTCCGTGTCGCCCTCGGACGACTGGAACCGGCCCCCACGCGACTCGAACCGCCCGCCCGACTCGGTCCGCAAGAGGTCGTCGCCGTCGAGCTCGTCGAGGAACCGGGAGCGGACGCTCTGCTGCTGGTCGCCGTAGCGGTAGCGGCTCCGGGCGTAGGTCAGGAAGAGCGCCTCTTCGGCCCGCGTCACGCCGACGTAGAGGAGCCGCCGCTCTTCCTCCAGCTCCGTCGGGTCTTGGGCGGCCTTCGCCAGTGGGAAGAGCCCTTCTTCGAGGCCCGTCACGAAGACGACCTTGAACTCCAGGCCCTTTCGAGGCGTGGAGCGTCATGAGCGTCACGCGGTTCTCGTCGTCCGAGAGGCGGTCCACGTCGGCCACGAGCGACACTTCTTGGAGGAACTCGCTCAGCGTGCGCGGTTCGCCCGTCGGGTCGCCACCGGCGAACTCGGCGACGGCGTTCAGAAGCTCGTGGATGTTCTCCAGCCGCGCGAGCGCCTCCGGCGTGTTCTGGTCGCGGTAGAACTGGAGCAGGCCGGTCTCCTGGATCAGCTCGCGCGCCAGCTCGTCGGCCGGGGCGGTCGGCGCCTTCGAGGCGAAGCGCGAGACGAGGAAGCCGAAGTCCTCGACGGCCTTCGCCGCGCGGGCGCTGAGGCCGGCCCCCTGCGGGTCCTGGACGGCCTGCCACAGCGCCACGCGGTGCTCGGTGGCGTAGTCGCGGAGTCCGTCGATGGTCTTGTCCCCGATCCCGCGCGTGGGCGTGTTGATGACGCGGAGGATGGAGGCCTCGTCGGTCGGGTTGACGGCGAGGCGGAGGTAGGCCAGCGCGTCCTTGATCTCCTTGCGCTGGTAGAAGCTGGTCCCGCCGACGAGCCGGTACGGGATGCCGCCGCGCCGGAGCGCCTCCTCGATGGACCGCGACTGCGCGTTGGTCCGGTAGAGGACGGCCACGTCGCTCCACGAGAGCCCCGTCCGCGAGCGGATGTCGCGGATCGTCCGCTCGATCTTCTGCGCCTCGTCGCGCTCCGACAGCGACTCCATGAGGACGACCGGGTCGCCCTCGTCGTTGTCGGTCCAGAGCTTCTTGTCGAGCTGCTTGGCGTTCCCCTTGATCACGGCGTCCGCCAGCCGGACGATCTTCTGGGTGCTCCGGTAGTTCTGCTCCAGCCGGACGATGGTGGCCTCGGAGTAGTCCTTCTGGAACGAGAGGATGTTCTGGATGTCGGCGCCGCGGAAGGCGTAGATGCTCTGGGCGTCGTCGCCGACCACGCAGAGGTTCTTGTGTTCGGCGGCGAGGAGCTTGGCGAGGACGTACTGCGTGCGGTTGGTGTCCTGGTACTCGTCGATGTGGAGGTAGCGCCAGCGGCGCTGGTATTCCTTGAGCGTCTCCGGGTGCTGCTCGAAGAGCCGGATGGGCATCCCGAGCAGGTCGTCGAAGTCCATCGCGTTGGCCTTGCGGAGCGCGGCCTGGTACGGCGTGTACAGCTTCGCGGCGGCCTCGGTGAACGGGTCGCCCGCGAGCCGCGCGTACTCGTCCGGCCCGACCATGGCGTTCTTGGCGCCCGAGATGGCGGCGCGCACCGAGCGCGGCGTGACGCGCTTGGGGTCCACGTTGTAGCGCGTCATCAGCTCTTTGAGGAGCCGCTCGGTGTCGTCGGAGTCGTAGATGGTGAAGTCGCGCGAGAAGCCGATCTTGTCGGCCTCGCGGCGGAGGACGCGGGCGAAGATGGAGTGGAAGGTCCCGATCCACATCCCCTTGGCCTCGTCGCCCACGAGGTCGACGACCCGCTGGCGCATCTCACGGGCGGCCTTGTTGGTGAACGTGAGGGCGAGGATCTGGCTCGGCCACGCCTTCTTGGCCGCGAGGAGGACGGCCACGCGGTGGGTGAGCGTCCGCGTCTTGCCCGAGCCCGGCCCGGCGATGATCATGACCGGCCCCTCGGTGGTGCGCGCGGCCTCGGCCTGGGCCGGGTTGAGGCCGTCGAGCAACTCCTCGACGGCCGAGAGGTCCGAGGCGCTCGGGCCGCTGGGTTCGGAGACGCGGGCGGGGCCGCCGTCGGGCGTGGGTCGGAGGGCGAAGGTCTTCATCGGGGCTCGTATTCGTCGGTCTCGGAACCTACCCCGGCCGGGTCCAGGCCGTCGTGAAAACCCGCGCCCATAGGGACTGGCCTGACCACCGAGGCTTCACGGACCAGCAGGACGGAAGTCTGGTTTAATGCAGACGTTGTACTCCTCTCTCTCTCCCCTCTCATGGCAACGACCCCAAAAGCCGCCCAGACCCCCTACACCACGCGCCTCGGCATCGACGACGGCAAGCGTCACCAGCTCGTCGCGATGCTCAACGAGACGCTCGCGGCGACCTCCGACCTGTATTCCCAGACGAAGCAGGCCCACTGGAACGTCAAGGGCAAGGACTTCTACCAGCTCCACCTGCTCTACGACGAGCTGGCGGAGCGGCTGGAGGAGCCGCTCGACCTCGTCGCGGAGCGGATCGTGCTCCTCGGCGGCTACGCCTACGGGACCGTCCGGATGGCGGCCAAGAACAGCGTGATCTCGCCGTTCCCCGGCACCGACGCCGAGGGCGATGAGGACTCGTTCAACGACCCCTCCTTCCTCACGACGCTCGCCGACCGCTGGGCCGAGTACGCCGACCACATCCGCGCGTCGGACAAGAAGTCGGACGACATCGGCGACCCGGGCACGACGGACCTCTACGACCAGATCACCCACATCGCCGACCGCGGCACGTGGTTTATCGAGGCGCACCTCCAGCGCTACACCGGCGGCCTAAAGGAGCAGGGCCAGGACCCCAAGTAGACGCTTCCCCGCCGGCTTCCTCCGCCCCGCTGGCGCCGTCCGCCAGCGGGGCGGTCTGCGTCAGGCCCGGGGCTCGAACCCCTCCGCACCGTCAGCCGGCGCCCTCGTCGTGCAGGCCGACCCGCTCAGACGACCGGGACCTCGACGAGGAAAGGACGGATCATCGCTTCCAGAAGGCGGGCGTGAACAGGAGGAGGACGGTGAAGATCTCCAGCCGACCGGCCATCATCAAGATGGCGAGCACCCATTTGCCCACCACCGGCACGTGCGTGTAGTTCTCCGTCGGCCCCATCGCGCCGAACGCCGGGCCGACGTTGCCGACGCACGAGAACGTGGCGCTGAACGCGCTCCAGATGTCGAGCCCCAGGACCCCCATGATCAGCGTCCCGAGCCCGACGAGCCCGACGTAGAAGACGACGAAGGAGAGCACGTTCCGCATGATCCCGTCCGGCACCACGCGGTGGTCGAGCCGGATGGGCAGGATGGCCTGGGGGTGGACGAGCTGGCGGAGCTCGCGGAACGAGTTCTTCAGGATGAGGAGCACGCGGACCACCTTCACGCCGCCGCCGGTGGACCCCGCCATCCCGCCGACGAAGAACAGGGCGAACAGGATCACGATGGCGAGCGGCGGCCACAGCTCGTAGTCGGCCGTGCCGAACCCGGTCGTGGTGATGATGGAGGCGGCCTGGAAGGCGCCGTACCGGAGCGCGTCCCAGAACGAGTCGTAGCGGACGACGGTCCGGCCGTGCACGTCGGTTGGCGCCAGCTCGCCCTGGAGCTCGGCGCCGCCGCCGATCTGCTCGCCGCCCACGCGGTCGGTGTCCTCGACCAGCGCCTCGTCTCCCGTGGCGCCGCTCTCGACCCGCTCCTGCGCGACCTGCTCCGTCACCACCTCGCCGTCGAGCGTGACCGGCGCCGGCAGCCCGGCGCTGGTGGGCGACCACAGCGAGAGCGTCAGCAGGAGGGTCGCCCCGCCGAGGATGGCGGCGTAGACCCGCAGCTCCTCGTTCTTGAGCACGCCGCTCACGTTGCGGTGGAGGAGCTGGTAGTGGAGCGCGAAGTTCATCCCGGCCAGCACCATGAACGCCGTGATGACCCAGTCGATGTAGGCCGAGCCGTACTGGCCGACGCTCCCGTTCTCGGTCGAGAACCCGCCCGTGGCCAGCGTGGCGAAGGCGTGGTTCACCGCGTCGAACAGGCTCATGGCCGGGAGCAGGAGCACGACCTCGGCCAGGGTGAGGGCGACGTAGATGGCCCACAGCCGCTTGGCCGTCTCCGTCACGCGCGGCGTGAGCTTGTCGGCGCTCGGCCCCGGAACCTCGGCCTTGAACAGCTGCATCCCGCCGACCCCGAGGAGCGGGAGCACGGCGATCGTGAGCACGATGATGCCCATCCCGCCGAGCCAGTGGGTCAGGCTCCGCCAGAGGAGAAAGCTGTTGGGAACGGCCTCGATGGCCGGCGTGTCGGCCCCGCCGAGGATCGTGGCGCCGGTCGTGGTGAACCCGCTCATCACCTCGAAGAAGGCGTCGGCGAACTCGGCCAGCACGCCGGTGAGCACCCACGGCACCGCCCCGACGAGGGAGAGCACGAACCACGCGAGCGCGACGATGGCGAACCCCTCGCGCACGCGCAGCTCGTCCTTCGGCTTGAACCGCCACCAGAGGAGGCCGCCCAGGGCGCCCGACCCGAGCGCCGTCGCGCCGAACCCCCACCACTCGTCCTCGCCGTACGCCAGCCCGACGAGCGCGGGCGCCACGAGCGAGATCCCGAGCGCGACGAGCAGCACGCCCATGATCCCCGTGATGGCCTTCCAGTCGATGATCATGGCGTGGGCCGCGTGCCCTCGAGTGTGGGAACGTCCTCCCGGACGACGCGCTACGCGCTGAACAACGGCTCCACCTCGGCCACGCGCTCGGGCGTGGCGAAGACGACGGCCCGCTGCCCCGGCCGCACGACGGTCCGGCCCGTCGCGATCTCGACGCGCTGGCCGACGACGGCGCCGAGCAGGACGCCGCGCGGGAGCTTCTGCTCCATGAGCGGGGCGCGCGTGATGGGGGCGCCCGCGTCGGCCTCCAGCTCCAGGATCTCGGCGTCGAGCCCGTGGACCGTGGCGACGGAGCGGACGTGGGAGCCGCGGAGGAACCGGAGCACCTCGCGCGAGACGGCCAGCTTCTGGCTCACGGCCGCGTCGAGCCCGATGGACTGGCTGATGGGGATGTAGGCGCTCTTGGACAGGAGCGCCACCGTCTTCCGCACCTCCAGGTGCTTCGCCATGAGGCACGAGACGAGGTTCGACTCCTCGTCCTCGGTCACGGCCACGACGGCGTCGGTCTCGGCCATCCCCTCGCGGGCCAGCAGGTCGATGTCGGCGGGGTCGCCGTGGATGACGAGGACGCCCTCGAGCGTCTCGGCGAGGTGCTCGGCCCGGCGCCGGTTGGCCTCGACCAGCTTCACCTCCATCCCGCCCTCGCGCCGGGAGCGGCCCGTCAGCCCGGAGGCCACGCGCGCGCCCACGCTCGTCCCGCCCAGGATCATGACGTGGCGGAGCCGCCCGGCCTCCTTGCCGAGCACGCGCGCCACGTCGGCCACGCGCCCGGTCTCGACGAGCACGAACACCTGGTCGTTGGCCTGGATCGTGGCGTCGCCGGACGGGACGATGGTCCGGACGCCGCGCGAGATGCCCATGACGCGGAACGGGAGCGGGCTCTGCCGGGCCAACTCCACCAGCGACATCCCGACGACGCCCGCGTCCCGCTCGATCCGGATGCCGACGAGCTGGACCTGCCCGCCGCAGAAGCCTACGACGTCGGTGGCGGCGGCGCGGCGGAGCAGCGAGACGACCTCGTTGGCCGTCGACTGCTCGGGGTGGATGATGTGGTCGATCCCGAAGTCCCCCAGCGTGAGGACGGCGCCCTCGCCGGTGAACTCGCTGCTACGGACGCGCGCGATGGTGGTGGTGTCGTGCGACGCCGCGCCGACGCGCTCGGCCAGCATCGACGCGATCACGTTCACCTCGTCCACGTCGGTGACGGCCACCAGCAGGTCGGCGCCCTCGATGTGGGCCTCGCGGAGCGTCGCCGCGCTCGTCCCGGAGCCCACGACGGCCAGCACGTCGAGCGTGTCGCGGACGTGCTCGATCTTGGCCGGGTCCGTGTCGACGACGGTGACGTCGTGGCGTTGGAGAGAGAGGAGCCGGGCGACGTCGTAGCCGACGTCCCCTGCCCCGACGACGATCGCGCGCATGGGGTGTGCCGCCGGAGCGGGGGGGCCGGCGAAGGTACCGACGCCCCGGGCACCTCCGGCTGCATAAGCGGAGTCTGTCCCCCCTGGCGACGCGCTCCGCCAGCGCGGCGGACAAAAGAAGCGGGGCCTCGCCCGGTGTGGACGAGGCCCCGCAGAGCGTTCAAGCAACGACGGCCTTATCGGTTGTCGTGGCTCCGGCCGAAGTTCTCGGCGTCGGCGCCCGGTCCGGGCTCGCCGGTCTGCGTCGGGGCTCCCTGGGCGGCATCGGGGTGTTCGTCGTCGCCGTGGGGCGGGACCTGGACCGCGCCGGTCGCGTCCGGCGTGGCCTCGTCGGTCCCGGCCGGCGTCTGGTCCACCTCCTTCTGAGAAGGATCGGTCTCCTGGTTCGGGGCCGTCGTCTCCGCCTCCGGCGCGGGAGTCTGAGGCGCGGACTCCGAGGCCGCCACCGTCTCCGAAGCCGATACGGTCGGGGCCGTGTTGTTGCCCCGGCGCGAGCGGCCCGAGCGGCGCGTCTTGCGCTTGCTGCCCGAGGCGCCCTCCGGCTTCACGTCGTTGAAGTCGACCAGCTCCACGATCGCCATCTCGGCCGCGTCGCCGCCGCGCTGGCCCAGCTTCACGATGCGCGTGTAGCCGCCGGGGCGGTCGCCCACGACCTCGGCCACCTCGTTGTAGAGCGTCTTGACGGCCTCCTTGTCGTTGAGCTTGCGGAAGACCTGCCGGCGCCCGTGCGTCGAGTCGTCCTTGGCCTTCGTGATGATGGGCTCGACGAAGCGGCGGAGCGCCTTGGCCTTGCCGAAGGTGGTCGTGATCCGCTTGTGCTCGATGAGCGCGGCCGACATCGACTGGAGGGTCGCCTTCCGGTGGGAAGGGGTCCGGCCGATCTTGAGGATCTTCTTTCCGTGTTTCATAACAGTGATGAGTTATGAGTTCGGAGTTATGAGTTCAGGCCGAGCACACCTCGGAACCCTGAACTCGGAACTCAAAACTCCTAGGTCAGCTCGCCGTAGCGCTCGACGTCCATGCCGAAGCGGAGGCCCCGCTCTTCGAGGACCTGGACGAGCTCCTGGAGGCTCTTGCGGCCGAAGTTGCGGAACTTGAGCATCTCGCTCTCCTCCCGGCGCACGAGGTCGCCGATGGACTTGATGGAGGCGGCGCGGAGGCAGTTCTGGGCGCGGACCGAGAGGTCGAGGTCGTCGACGGACTGGTTGAGGATGGCGCGGATGCGCTGCACCTCGGCGTCCACCTCCGTTTCCTCGGCATCCTCTCCCGTCGCCGTATCGACCTCGACGAAGAGGCCGATGTGGTCGCGGAGGATGGCGGCGGCGCGGGTCAGCGCGTCCTCGGCCGTGACCGAGCCGTCCGTCTCCACCTCCAGCGTCAGGCGCTCGTAGTCGATCTTGTCGCCCACGCGCGTCGGCGTCACGTTGTACTTGACGTTGAGGATCGGGGTAAAGATCGAGTCGATGGCGACGACGCCGATGGGGTCGTCCATCCGCTTGTTCTCGTCGGCCGGGACGTAGCCGCGCCCCTGCTCGATGCGGAGGTCGATGCGGACGTCGGCGTCCTCCGCCAGCGTGGCGATGTGGTGGTCCGGGTTGAGGACCTCGAAGTCGGCCGTGTTGTCGGCGATGTCCTTCGCGGTCCAGGCGCCCTGGCCTTCGAGGTGGATCGAGACCGACCCTTCCTCCTCCTCCTCGGCCCGGAAGCGGACGCCTTTGAGGTTGAGGATGATGTCGGAGACGTCCTCGGTCACACCGGGGATCGTCGAGAACTCGTGCTGGACGCCGTCGATGCGGACGGCGGTGATGGCGGTCCCGGAGAGGGACGAGAGGAGGACGCGACGAAAGGCATTGCCGATCGTCACGCCGTAGCCGCGCTCAAGCGGCTGGACGACGAACCGCCCGTACGTCTCGTTCATCTCCTCGACCGTGACGCCGTCGGGCATCTGGAGCTGGAGCTGGGCCATAATCAAGGCTATCTGTGGATGGTCGATGGGTGAGCGTCAGGCACGCCGCCGCCGTCCGCGAACGGACCGGGCGGCGCGCCGGGCGGGATTACTTGCTGTAGAGCTCGACGATGAGCTGCTCCCGGATGTTCTCCGGGATGTCGTCACGCGAGGGGTAGTCCAGGAACTTGCCCTTGAGCCCGTCGCGGTCCACCTCGATGTACGGGTAGTTCCGGCGGTTGACGGACGTGGCCTCCTGGATCACGTCGAGGTTCTTCGACTTCGGCCGGACCTCGACGATGTCGCCGGGGCGGAGCGTGTGCGAGGGGATGGCCGAGACGCGGTCGTTGACCATCACGTGCCCGTGCGTCACGAGCTGGCGGGCCTGACGGCGCGTCCGCGCGAAGCCGAGGCGGTAGACGACGTTGTCGAGCCGGGCCTCCAGGAACTGGAGCAGGTTCTCGCCGGTGACGCCCTTCTTGCGGGCGGCCTTCTCGAAGAGGTTCCTGAACTGGCGCTCGAGGAGGCCGTAGGTGTACTTCGCCTTCTGCTTCTCCTTGAGCTGGACGGAGTACTCGCTCTCCTTGCGGCGGCGGGCGTTTCCGTGCTGGCCGGGCCCGTAGGGCTTGCGCTCGAGGGCCTTGGAGGGTCCGAAGATGGGCTCGCCGAACCGGCGGGCGATTTTTTGCTTGGGGCCGCGGTATCGGGCCATGTGTTCTCGTGAGTCTGTGCGTGGCCAGACGAGGGGAGTCCGTCTGGACGCGGGTGGTGACTACGTGCGGTCCGCCCCCGAGCCGCCAGTGGCGGTCGAGGCGGGCGCAGCCGGGCTTCTGCCCTGCGGGCGAATGACTGGGTCAAGGGTGACGAGTGATGAGCAACACGCCCTTCACCCGTCCCCCTTGCCTCATCACACACGCCTGCGCTTGGGCGGCCGGCAGCCGTTGTGGGGAATCGGGGTGGTATCGCGGATCGAGAGGACCTCGAGGCCCGCATTGGCGAGCGACCGGACGGCGCCCTCGCGGCCGGAGCCCGGCCCCTTCACGTACACGTCCACGCGCCGGAGGCCGAGGTCGTGGGCCTCCTTGGCCGCCTCGGCCGCCGCGATGCCGGCCGCGTACGGGGTGTTCTTCCGCGAACCACGGAAGCCCATCTTGCCCGACGACGACCACGAGATCGTGTTGCCGTAGGCGTCGGTGATGGTGATGAGGACGTTGTTGAAGGACGCCTTGACGTAGGCGTTGCCATTCGACTCGACCTGGACCTTCTTGCGGCGGACGCCGCGTTGCTGCTTCGCCATGAATGCGGGTGTGGAGAGCCCGAAGGCTCAGGAGGTGTTCGGAGTCGGGAGCGGGCGCGTCAGGGGTGGGCGCCAGTCGGGCTGGCGGTGCCTGCGTGCGTGCGCTCCGGGGAAGACGCCCCAGCGGGACGTCTCTACTTGCGCGGTGCCTTCTTCTTCCCGGCGACCGTCTTCTTGCGGCCCTTCCGGGTGCGGGCGTTGGTCTTCGTGCGCTGGCCGCGGACCGGGAGACCCCGGCGGTGGCGGAGCCCACGGTAGCAGCCGATGTCCATCAGCCGCTTGATGTTGAGCTGCGTCTCCGTGCGGAGCGCGCCCTCGACGACGAAGTTGTCTTCGATGAGCGTGCGGACGCGGCGCGTCTCGTCCTCCGTCCAGTTGTCCGGGTGCGTGTCGGCATCGACGCCGGCGCGCTCCAGGATCTCAGCGGCTCGGCTCTGGCCGACACCGAAGATGGACGTCAGCGCGATCTCGCCGCGCTTGCGGCCAGGGACGTCGACTCCTGCGATTCGAGGCATAATGTGTTGCTGGCTGGTGGCGTGGTGACTGGCGCTTGTCCGGGGACAAGCCACCAGCCACGACCCCTCTACCCCTGGCGCTGCTTGTGCTTGGGGTTCTTCTTGTTGATGATGTAGATGCGGCCCTTCCGGCGGACGATCTTGTCGTCGGCCGACCGCTTCTTGACGCTGGCGCGGACTTTCATGTCGGTTCTGTCTATAGGGAGGCGGGGCGGTGGAGTCCGCCCGGCCTGTCAAGAACGCTCCGAACGGGGGGCGATGTGCCCCGCCGGGCGTGAAAAGCCCGCCGAACTCGGCCGCGGCACGAGCGCCGCCAGCCGGGCGAGCGGCTACTTGTAGCGGTAGACGATCCGCCCCTTCGTGAGGTCGTAGGGGGACATCTCGACCGTCACGCGGTCGCCGGGGAGGATGCGGATGTAGAACTTCCGCATCTTGCCCGAGAGGAGGCCGAGGATCTCGTGCCCGTTCTCCAGCTCCACGCGGAACTGGGCGTTGGGCAGGGCCTCGGTGACTTTGCCGTCTTGTCGGATCGCTGGCTGCTTCGCCATACAGGAGCGCCGGAGCGCGTCGGTGAGTGTGTCTAGAGGGCCGCCGAAGCGGCCGGAGTCGAGGCGCGGCCGGCGTCCGCCAGCGTGGCCTCGATCAGGTCGTAGGAGGAGAGGATCTCGGGCTGCCCGGGCCGGATGAGCACCATGTGCTCGTAGTGGGCGCTCAGCGCCCCGTCCGCCGTGCGGACCGTCCAGCCGTCGGCGTCGACGGTGACGTCGCCCGTGCCGCCGTTGATCATGGGCTCGATGCAGATCGTCAGGCCCGGCTTGAGCTTCTTGCCCCGCCCCCGCTGTCCGACGTTGGGCACGTTGGGAGGCTCGTGGAGCCGCCGCCCGACGCCGTGCCCCACAAGATCCCGGACGACGCCGTAGCCCCGGCTCTCGCAGTAGCTCTGCACCGCATAGCCGATGTCGCCGACGCGGTTCCCCCCGACCGCCTGCCCGATCCCGTCGTAGAGAGACTGGCGGGTCGCGTCGAGGAGCGCCTGCGCTTCGGGCGCGATCTCGCCGACGGCGAACGTGTAGGCGAAGTCGCCGAAGTAGCCGCCCAGCTCCACGCCGCAATCGAGGGTCACGACGTCACCCTCCTCGAGCGGCGTCTCGCCCGGGATGCCGTGGACGACCACGTCGTTGACCGAGATGCAGAGCGAGCCGGGGAACGGGGGCGTGTCGCCGTCTTGGCGGTAGCCCTTGAAGGCCGGCCGGCCGCCGGCGTCTCGGATCACGGCCTCGGCCGCCTCGTCCAGGCGCAGCGTCGGGACGCCGGGCTCGATCAGGGCCGCCGCCGCCGCCAGCGCCCGCTCGACCACCTTGGCCGCCTCGCGGATGCCCGCGACGTCGCGTTCGTTCTTGAGGACGATGCGGCCCGTCGCCATGCTAGCGCCTCCGGCCGCGCACGCGGCCCGTCTTCATGAAACCGTCGTAGTGGCGCATCAGGAGGTGGCTCTCCACCTGCTGGAGCGTGTCGAGCGTGACGCCGACGAGGATCAGGAGGCTCGTCCCGCCGAAGAACTGGGCGAAGCCGGGGAGCACGCCGAACTGCGCCGCGATGGCCGGGAGGATCGCCACGAACCCGATGAAGAGGGCGCCCGGCAACGTGATCCGCGTCAGGATGGTGTCGATGAACTCGCTCGTCTGGCGGCCGGGCCGGACGCCGGGGATGAAGCCGCCCTGGCGCTTCATGGTGTCCGCCATCTCCTGCGGGTTCACGGCGATGGCCGTGTAGAAGTACGTAAAGAAGACGCAGATGACGAAGAAGATGAACGAGTACCAGAACCCGAAGATGTCGCCCGTCGCCGTGCCGACGCTCTGCCAGAACCCGTTCTCGGGGAAGAACTGGGCGATCGTGCTCGGGATGAACATGATCGACTGCGCGAAGATGATCGGCATCACACCCGCCGCGTTCACGCGGAGCGGGAGGTACTGCGTGGTCCCCCCGAACTGCTTCCGCCCCACGACGCGCTTGGCGTACTGGACCGGGATGCGGCGCGTCCCCTGGGTCAGGAAAACGACGCCGGCCGTCACCAGGAACAGCGCCGCCAGCTCGATCAGGAACACGAAGATGTTCGGGACCTCGGTGTACTCGTTCACCAGCGAGGCCGGCAGGAACGCGATGATCCCGATCATGATGATGAGCGAGATGCCGTTGCCGATCCCCTTCTCGGTGATCCGCTCGCCCAGCCACATCACGAAGACGGTGCCGGCCGTGAGGCAGATCACGCAGACGACGATGAAGGCCCACTGCGGAATCACGATCGCCTCGCCCGTGGTGGACTGCAAGTTGATCGCATACCCGATGGACTGGAGAGCCGTGATGCCCAGGGTCCCGTAGCGCGTGAGCTGCGTGATCTTTCGCCTCCCGTCTTCCCCCTCGCGTTGGAGCTTCTGGAAGTACGGAACGACGGCCCCGAGCAACTGGATGATGATGCTCGCGGTGATGTAGGGCATGATGCCCAGCGCGAACACACCGGCTCGGAAGAAAGCCCCGCCCACGAACAGGTTGAACAGCCCGAAGAGGCCGCCCTGGTTCGGGTTCGCGTTCACGATCTGCTCCAACGCGATCGCGTCGACGCCCGGCAGGGTCACGTACGACCCCAGCCGGTAGATCACGAGGACGCCGAGCGTGAAGAGGATCCGCTGCCGAAGCTCGTGGATCTTCCAGATGTTGCGGATCGATTCGCCGATCGAGGCCATGTGTTTTGTTTAGCGGTCAGCTTTCAGCCGCCAGCGTCCAACGAAGCGGCGTGAGACCGCGCACTCGCTGACCGCTGGCCGCTCGTTATTCCACGACGGAAGCGGTGCCCCCGGCGGCCTCGATCTTCTCGCGGGCCGCCTTCGAAAAGGCGTGCGCGTGAACGTCGAGCTTGACGGCGAAGTCGCCGTCGCCGAGGATCTTGTAGCGGCCGTTCTTGCCGCCGATGCCGAGCGCCTTCAGCGTCTCCGGCGAGACCGTCGCGCCCTCCTCGACGCGGCCCTCCTCCACCAGCACCGCCAGCCGGCCGATGTTGATCGGGTCGTACGCGACGCGGTTCCGGTTCGTGAACCCGAACTTCGGGACGCGCCGCTGGAGCGGCATCTGGCCGCCCTCGAACCACGTGGGGACGCCGCCGCCGGAGCGGCTCTTCTGGCCCTTGTGGCCCCGCGTGGAGGTGCCGCCGTGGCCGGAGCCCTCGCCGCGCCCAACGCGCTTGCGGTTCTTGGTAGAGCCCTTCGCGGGCTTGAGGTTGCTGAGGTCCATCGTATGGGTGGCTAATGGCGCCCGCCGGCCTCCCTCTCAGGGAGCGTCCGGAGCGGACTCGCGAGGCGCTGGCGGGCGAGACCGACCAGCGCGGCGCCGATGGCGGCGCGGGACAAAAAGATAGACGCCGAGGACGCGGGCCCCGTCGCCTTTTACGTGAAGCGCTTGAGGGCGCCTACGCCTCCTCGACGGTGACGAGGTGGCGCACCTTATCGACCATCCCCTTGATCTGGGGGGTCTGCTCAACGGAAACCGTCTTGCCGATGCGGCCGAGGCCGAGGGCCTGGAGCGTCCGCTTCTGGTCGCCAGGGCGGCGGATCTGGCTCCGCGTCTGCGTGATCTTGATCTGAGACATGAGGGTGTGTGCGGATAGCGAACGGCGGCTCGTGGCTCGTCACCGGTGGGCAGTCTGCCACCGGTCCCCAGCCACTGGCCTTAGCCTTCGAAAACCTGCTTGATGGTGATCCCGCGTCGCGCGGCGACTTCGGCCGGGTCCTGGAGTTGCTTGAGCGCCTCCATCGTGGCCGAGACCTGGTTGTGCGGGTTCGACGACCCCTGGCTCTTCGAGAGCACGTTGCGAATGCCGGCGCACTCGAGCACGGCACGGACGCCACCGCCGGCGATCACGCCGGTACCGTCGGAGGCCGGCTTCAGGAGCACGGTGCCGGCGTCGTGGACGCCGCGGACGGAGTGCGGGATGGAGCCCGTGCCCGTCACCGGGACGGCGATCATGTTCTTCTTCGCGTCCTCGGTCCCCTTCGAGATCGCGCTGGCGACCTCGTTGGCCTTGCCGAGCCCCTGCCCGACCTTCCCGTTCCCGTCGCCGACGACGACGACGGCGTTGAACGAGAACCGGCGGCCGCCCTTGACGACCTTCGCCACGCGGTTGACGGAGACGAGGCGCTCCGTGAGGTTGGAACGGTTCGCTTCGTTGTCGCGCCCGTCGTTGCGCCGACCGCGACCGCCCCTGTTTTGCTGCTGTGCCATGGATAGTGGGAGTGAGAGTCGCGGTTAGAGTTTCAGGCCGCCCTCTCGGGCGCCGTCGGCGAGAGCTTGCACATTGCCGTGGTAGCGGTAGCCGCCTCGGTCGAACACGACCCGCTCGACCCCGGCCTCCTTGGCCCGCTCGGCGATCCGCTGGCCGACGGCCTTGGAGGCCTCCACGCCGACGCCGCTTTCGCCCCCTTCGCGGGTGCTGGCGGCGGCCAGCGTCGTGCCGGCCATGTCGTCGATGAGCTGGGCGTAGATGTGCTTGTTCGAGCGGAACACGCTCAGGCGCGGGCGCTCCGGCGTGCCGGAGATCTTGGCGCGGATGCGGCGCCGGATGCGAGCGCGCTGGGCGGTCTTGCGGGCGGTCTTGGACATGATCGTAGGGTGCGCTTGGGGCCGACGGCGGGTCCGTCTGACCACGCAGGGGGAGAGCGGCTGGCGACGAGCGCCGCCAGCCGAGGGAGACTAGCGGGCGGCCGTCTTGCCGGCCTTGCGACGGACGTACTCGTCGGAGTACCGGACGCCCTTGCCCTTGTAGGGCTCCGGCGGACGGAGGGCGCGGATCTTGGCCGCCACCTGCCCCACGAGCTGCTTGTCGACGCCGGAGATCTTGACGCGCGGGTTCTGACCACGGACCGTCTCGGCCTCGATGTCGATGCCGTCCGGCGGGACGAAGTAGATCGGGTGCGAGAAGCCGAGGGCCAGCTCCAGCACGTCGAGGCCGGACATCTTCTTGGCCTCGGCGCGGTAGCCGACGCCGATCACCTCGAGCTCTTTCGAGTAGCCCTCCGAGACGCCCTGCACCATGTTGGCGATGAGCGAGCGGGTGAGGCCGTGGAGCGCCTTGTGGCGCTTCTGCTCGGTCGGGCGCGAGACGAGGATCTCGCCGTCCTGCTTCTCGATGGTCAGGTCAGGATCGACCTGAAGGCCGAGCTGACCTTTGGGACCCTTGACCGAGACGTGGTTCTTGTCCGAGACGTCGACCGTGACGCCGTCGGTGATTGCGACCGGAAGGTTGCCGATTCGGGACATGGGGAGTCGGGGCTGCGGTTCGCGGATTAGTTGACGTAGGCGAGGACTTCGCCGCCGATGCCCGCACGGCGGGCCTCCTTGTCCGTCATCACGCCCCGAGAGGTCGAGATGACGGCGATGCCGAGCCCGTTCATCACGCGCGGCAGGTCGTCGGCGCCGACGTAGCGGCGGAGGCCCGGCTTCGACACGCGGTCGAGGCGCTGGATGACGGGCTTGCCGCCCCGGAGGTACTTGAGGTAGATCCGGATCAGGCCCTGCTTGTTGTCCTCCACGTTGACGTAGTCGGCGACGTAGCCTTTGTCGAGGAGGATCTGCGTGATGGCCCGCTTGAGGTTCGAGGCCGGCACGTCCACATACGGGTGACGGGCCTTCTGGGCGTTGCGGATTCGGGTGAGGTAATCCGCGACGGGATCGCTGAATGCGCTCATGGTGTCTTCGGCCGGTTCGGAGCAGGTCGCTCCGCCTGGCCGCTAGAGGGAATGGGATGCCGGTGGGCGCCGCTGGCGGACTCCGCCAGCCGGGACGCTACCAGCTGGATTTGCGGATGCCGGGGATCTTGCCCTCGACGGCCAGCTCGCGGAACACGTTTCGGCAGACGCCGAACTTGCGGAGGTAGCCGCGCGGGCGGCCGGTCAGCGCGCACCGGTTGTGAAGGCGGACGGGGCTGGCGTTGCGGGGGAGCTTCTGGAGCTCCTCCCACTTGCCTTCGGCCTTCAGGCGGGCGCGTTTCTCGGCGTACTTGGCGACGGTCTCCCGACGCTTCTTCTCGCGGGCGATAACGCTCTTCTTTGCCATGGGTCTCTCGGGGTAAAGTCTGTGTTAGGCCTCGACGGCCTCGCGGCGAACGAACGGCATCCCGAGGGCCTTGAGCAGCGCGTAGGCCTCTTCGTCGGTCTCGGCCGTCGTCACGAAGGTGACGTCGAGCCCGCTCACGCGGGAGACCGAGTCGATGTCGATCTCGGGGAAGATGATCTGCTCCTTGATGCCGAGCGTGTAGTTGCCTCGGCCGTCGAAGCTCCGGTCTGGGGTGCCACGGAAATCGCGGACAGCCGGGAGCGCGAGCGTCACCAGCCGGTCGACGAACTCCCACATCCGCTCGCTACGGAGCGTCACGGCGACGCCGACGGGCATCCCCTCGCGCAGCTTGAAGTTCGAGATCGACTTCCGGGCGTTGCGGACGGCCGGCTGCTGGCCGGTGATCTTGCGGACCTCTTCGACGGCGTCGTCGAGGACCTTCTTGTTCTGGGACGCCTCGCCGAGGCCCTTGTTCACCACGACCTTGACGAGCCGGGGGACCTGCATCACGTTGTCGTACCCGAACTGCTCCGTGAGCGCCGGGACGATCTCGGAGCGGTAGCGCTCTTTGAGACGGGGGGTGTAGTTCTCCATGGTGGGGAGTGTCGTCGTCGAGCCGGCCGGTCGGGCGGGCGGCCTCATGGACGGGAATGGCGGCCGGGCCGCCGTGGGTTAGCTGTCGAGCTCCTCGCCAGTCGTCTTCGCGTAGCGGACCCACCGGCCGCGGCCGGTCTCGGCGTCCTCGACGCGCTTGCGGCCGATGCGGGTAGGGGCGCCGTTGCCGTCGACCGGCATCACATTCGAGACGTGGATCGGGCGCTCGGCCTCGATCCGGCCGCCGTTCGGGTAGGTCTGGTTCGGCTTGGTGTGCTTGAGGCGGAGGTTCACGCCCTCCACGAGCACCTTCTCCTTGCTCGGGTACACCTCCAGGACGCGGGCCTGGTAGCCCTTGGGGCGGTCGTTGGAGCCGCCGCCGTGGGCCGTGACTCGCTTCGTCAGGGCGACGGTGTCGCCCTTCTTGACGTGGAGCTTCTTCTGCTTGTTCGTCGTGCGAGGCATCGGACTAGAGGACTTCGGGGGCGAGGGAGACGATCCGCATGAACTGGCGGTCGCGGAGCTCACGGGCGACGGGCCCGAAGATGCGCGTGCCGCGCGGCTCGTCGGCGTCGTTGAGCAGGACGGCCGCGTTCTCGTCGAACCGGATGTAGGAGCCGTCGGGGCGGCGGAACTCCTTCTTGGTCCGCACGATCACGGCACGGGAGACGTCGCCCTTTTTCACGTTCCCACCGGGGATCGCGTTCTTGACGGAGCAGACGATGATGTCGCCGACGCGGGCGTACCGACGGCCGGAGCCGCCGAGCACGCGGATACAGAGGACCTGCTTGGCCCCGCTGTTGTCGGCGACGTTGAGTCGGGATTCTTGCTGGATCATGGTTTTGTTGCCGAGTGCAACCCGCTGGCGCCCTCCGCCAGTGGGGCCTGTGGGATTATCGGGCGCGCTCGACGACCTCCACGAGCCGCCAGCGCTTCGTCTTCGAGAGCGGGCGAGTCTCCTGGATGCGAACGGTGTCGCCCTCTCCGGCGTCGTTCGTCTCGTCGTGGGCCTTCAGCTTCGTCGTCTGCTTGACGAACTTGCCGTAGATGGGGTGCTTCACCTGGCGCTCGATGGCCACGGTGATCGTCTTGTCCATCTTGTCGCTGACGACGAGGCCAACGCGGATCTTGCGCGCGCTGCGCTCGGCGACCGCTTCGGCGGTCGGGGTGGGTTCTGCCATAGCCTGTGGACCCTCTCGGGGGCGGTGTGCTATTCGCTTGGTGAGCCGGGACCTCACCAACTACGGAGTGACGCTCAGGGCGCCGCCGGCCGGGCCAAGAGCGGGCCGGGTTGGAGACATCAGGATAACGACGCCTCCGATGAAGGTTCAGTCAGAGACGGCCGCGCAGGCGGTCCCCCACCGAAGCTTCACGCGGTCTCGGGAGGCGCGCTCTGGAGGCCGGACTGCTTCTGACCCAGGATGGTCTTGAGGCGGGCCACCTCGCGGCGCTTCTGCCGAAGGACGATGGGGTTCTCGAGACCGGCGACGGAGCGCCGGAAGCGGAGGTCCTCGATGTCCTTCTGCTGCTCGGCGATGCGCTGCTCGATCTCGGCCGCGTTGAGGTCGCGGATCTCGCTGGCTTTCATATCGGTCACTAATAAAGAGGCCCCGGACGCCCACGGCGTCCGGGGCCGGATGGAAAAGGTCAGGCGCTGGCGGGCGGCGTGTTGCCGTCGTCCGAGGTGTTCTCGCCCTGGTGCTGGGGGTTCGGGCCAGCGTTCTCCTCAGCGGACTCGGAGGCGTCCTCCTCGACGGGACGCTCGATCTCCTCCGGCTCGGTCTCGACCACGTTGCCGTCCTCCTCGCGGAGGCCCTCGACGTAGGTGTCGAGCGCGTCGAGGTCGCCGTCGGCGAGGTAGCGAGCCTGCTCGGCCCACGTCTCCTCGTTCACCGAGAGCTGGTCGGTCCCGTCCGCCTGGACGATCTCGCGCAGCCGGTCGAGGTCCAACTCCGCCAGCTTGGCGTAGCTGTCGACGCCGGCCGCCTGGAGCGCCTCGGCCATCGTGTCGCCGAGCCCGTAGACCTTGGTGAGGTCCTCGTTGGTGAGCGTCGCCGTGAGCCCGGCCGAGTCGCCCGTGGCCGACTCGGGCGCCGGGACCGGGGTCATCTCCGGCCGCGCGACGAACTTGGCCTTCATCGGAAGCTTCTGGATCGCGAGCCGCATGGCCTCTCGGGCCACGTCCTCGGGGACGCCGCCGATCTCGAAGATGATGCGGCCGGGCTTGACGACGGCCACCCAGTACTCGGGCGAGCCCTTGCCCTTGCCCATGCGGGTCTCGGCCGGCTTCTTGGTGATCGGCTTGTCCGGGAACACGCGGATCCACACCTTCCCGACGCGCTTCATGCGGCGCGTCATGGCGATACGGGCGGCCTCGATCTGGCGGGAGGTGATCCAGCCAGGCTCCAAGACCTTGATCCCGTAGTCCCCGAAGGAGATCCGGGCGCCGCGCTGGGCGAGCCCCTTCACGCGGCCCTTCTGCATCTTGCGGAACTTGGTCCGCTTCGGCATCAACATAGCAGTGTCGTCTGTGCTCTAAGAATCGCGTGAGTGAGTTAGCGGCGCCCGCGGCCGCCGCCGCCGCCGCCCCGGTTCCGGTCGCGCCCCCCACCACCGCGGGAGTCGTCACGGCCGCCCCGGCTCCCGTCGCGCCGACGGCGCTCGGGGACGCTCGGCGCCGCGTTCTGCTGGCGCTGTGCCGTGGCGTTGGGGCTGAGGTCCGGCTTGCCGATGACCTCGCCGTGGAAGATCCACACCTTGACGCCGCAGGTGCCGGCGATGGTGAAGGCGGTGGCCTCGGCGTAGTCGATGTCGGCCCGCATCGTGTGGAGCGGGACGCGGCCCTCCAGGTACTGCTCGGTCCGGCTCATCTCGGAGCCGCCGAGGCGGCCCGCCAGCCGGATGCGGATGCCCTCAGCGCCCATGCGCATGGCCGCGCCGAGCGCCTGCTTCATCGCGCGGCGGTAGGACACGCGGCCCTCCAACTGCTGGGCGATGTTCTGCGCCACCAACGAGGCGTCCAACTCGGGCCGCTTGATCTCGTTGATGTTGATCTGGATGTCCTTCGAGGTCAGCTTCTTGAGCTCCTCGCGGAGCTTCTCGACCTCGGAGCCGCCGCGCCCGATGATCACGCCGGGTCGCGACGTGTGCAGCGTGAGGATGACGCGCTTGGGCGTCCGCTCGATGACGGTGCGCGAGAGGCCCGCGCGCTTGAGGCGCGCGTCGAGGTAGCGCCGGATCTCGTGGTCCTCCACGAGCATCTCGGAGTAGCTGCCGTCGGTGTACCAGTTGGAGTCCCAACCTCGGATCACACCGAGACGGAAGCCGATGGGGTTTGTTTTCTGGCCCATGTTCGGGGGTGTCTGGGTGTGAGGGTTAGTCCTCGACGCGCTCGCCGCGGTCGATGGTGCGGTCGCCGGCCTCGTCGGGCGTGCCGACGACGACGGTGAGGTGGCTGGACCGTTTGAGGATCGGGTGGGCGCGGCCTCGGGAGACCGGCTGGAACCGCTTGAGGACCGGGGCCTGGTCGACCATGATGGTCTTGACGATCAGGCGCTCGTCGTCGATCCGCTCGTCTTGGTTCTGGTCGATGAGGTTGCCGTAGGCGTCCTGGATGGCCCGGCGGACCATCGGAGCGGCCTTCTGGGGCATGAACTCGAGGGTGTCGATGGCGGCTTGGGCGTTCTTGCCGCGGACGACGTCGGCCACGATCCGCATCTTGCGGGGACTGATGCGGAGATACTTCCGCTGGGCACGTGCTTCCATTGTTTTAGCTGTCAGCGTTCAGCGGTTAGCAGTCAGCGACGCGGCCGGGCCGCCGATCGCTTCTCGCTGCCCGCTTCTCTAGTTAGCGGCGGCGGTCCTTCTTGCCGCCGGCGTGGCCGCGGAACGTCCGCGTGGGCGAGAACTCGCCGAGCCGGTGGCCGATCATGTTCTCCGTCACGTAGACCGGGACGAACTGCTTCCCGTTGTGGACGGCGAAGGTGTGGCCGAGCATGTCGGGCGTGATCATCGAGCCGCGGCTCCACGTCTTGACGACGCGCTTTTTGCCGCCCTCGTTCATCTCCTCGACTTTCGAGCGGAGCTTGTAGTGGACGAAGGGTCCTTTCTTGAGCGAGCGTGCCATAGGGGTTACTTCTTGGCCTTCCGGCGGCGGACGATGAACTTGTTGGAGGCCTTGTTCTTCTTGCGAGTCTTGAAGCCCTTGGCGTAGACGCCGGTCGGGCTCTTGGGATGGCCGCCGGAGGACTTGCCCTCGCCGCCGCCCATCGGGTGATCGACCGGGTTCATCGCCACGCCACGCGTCTGCGGGCGGATGCCCAGCCAGCGCGAGCGGCCGGCCTTCCCGATGTCGATGTTCATGTGGTCCGGGTTGGACGTCTGGCCGATCGTGGCCAGGCAGTCGACCGGGACCCGGCGGACCTCGCCGGACGGGAGCTTGAGGTTGGCGAACCGGCCCTCGCGAGCGGTGAGCTGGGCCGAGGTGCCGGCCGAGCGAGCGAGCTGGGCGCCCTTGCCCGGCTTCATCTCGATGGCGTGCACCTGCGTCCCGAGCGGGATGTTCGCCAGCGGGAGGCAGTTGCCAATGTCGGGCGACGCATCGGGGCCGCTCATCACGGTCTCCCCGACCTCGATCTTGTCCGGGGCGATGATGTAGCGCTTCTCGCCGTCGGCGTAGACCAAGAGGGCGATGCGGGCGCTCCGGTTCGGGTCGTACTCGATGGAGGCGACGCGCGCGGGGATCCCGTGCTTGTTGCGCTTGAAGTCGATGATCCGGTAGCGGCGCTTGTGGCCGCCGCCGCGGTGGCGGGAGGTCTTGCGGCCGAGGTTGTTGCGACCGCCGGTGCGCTTGCGCGTGTCCAGCAGGCTCTTCTCCGGCTCCGACGTCGTGATCGTGTCGAAGGCAGAGACCGAGCGGTGCCGCTGACCAGGTGTGGTCGGCTTGAGCTTACGGATAGCCATGAGGGGGAGGGCCTACGTGCCGACGGCGACCGCCGGCTTTGCGCCCTGGTGAGTTAAACGGATTCGTAGAGGTCGATCTCGCCGCTGCGGAGCGTGACGACGGCCTTCTTCCAAGCGGCCTGGCGGCCCTGGACGAGCCCGCGCTTGGTGAACTGGCGGCGGCGCTTGCCACGGACGACCATCGTCCGCACCTCCTGGATGTCGATCCCAGGATAGCGAGCCTCGACGGCGTGGCGGATCTGGAGCTTGTTGGCGTCCTTCGCCACGCGGAAGCTGTAGTGCCGGCCTTCGTCGGCCAGGCGCGTCGACTTCTCGGTGAGGACGGGCTCGATGAGGATGGTGTCGGTCATGGGTCTTTAGGCTTCGGACGCCGTGTCGTCGGCGGCCGTCGTCGGCACGTCCGGGGCGTCGGGGTCCACGGTCGTCGGGGTCTCGTCGAGCGGGACGGGCAGGTCCGAGCCGACCGTCGCCTTGCCCGAGGGCCGGAGCGCCTCGGTCAGCGCCCCGACGGCGCCCTCCTGGAGGAGGACCGTCTTGGCCCCCATCAGGTCGAGCGTCGACGCCTGGTCGGCCGCGAGCACGGTGACGCCGGGGATGTTGCGCGCGGAGCGGAAGAACACGTCGTCGAGGCCGTTGGTCAGAACGAGCGTCTTACCGGCGACCCCGTTGCCCGACAGCAGCCCGGCCACCTCGCGCGTCTTGGGCGCCTCCAGCTGGAGGTCCTCGACCACGCGGAGCGCTTCTGCGTTCAGCTTGTGCGCCAGCGCGCTACGCCGGGCGAGCTGCTTCGTCTTGCGGTTCACCTGGAGCTTGTACTCGTGCGGACGCGGCCCGAAGATGGTGCCGCCGCCCTTACGGAGCGGGCTCTTGGCGTCGCCCGCACGGGCGTTGCCGGTCCCCTTCTGACGGTACAGCTTGCGGCGAGACTTCGAGACCTCGCTGCGCTCCTTGGTCTTGTGCGTGCCCTGGCGCTTGTGCGCCTGGATGGCCCGCACGTCCAGCCAGATGGCGTGGTCGTTGGGTTCGATCCCGAAGATGGCGTCGTCGAGTTCGACTTCGCGGCCGGACTCGGCGCCGTCTCGGTTATAAACAGTCAGTTTCATCGGTCGGAGGTCTTAGGCCTTGCGGATCTCGACGATCCCGTTCTTGTGGCCCGGCACGGCGCCCTTGATGAGGATCAGGTTGTTGTCCGGGAAAGTGCGGACGACGCGGAGGTTCTTGACCGTCACGCGCTCGCCTCCCGTCCGGCCCGCCATCCGCGTCCCCTTGAACACGCGGCTGGGGTCGGAGGCCTGGCCGATGGAGCCCGGCGCCCGCTGGCGGTTGTGCTGGCCGTGGGTGGCGTCGCCCACGCCGCGGAAGTTGTGGCGCTTGACGACGCCCTGGAACCCTTTGCCCTTCGACGTGCCCGAGACGGCGATCCGGTCGCCCTCGTTGAACACGTCGACCGTCACCTCGTCGCCGAGGGTGACGTCCAGATCCAGGTCCCGAAACTCGACGACGTGCCGCTTGGGCTCGACGCCAGCCGCCTCAAAGTGCCCCTGGAGGGCCTTCGTGGTGTGCTTCTGCTTCTTGTCCTGAAAGCCGAGCTGGATGGCCGAGTAGCCGTCGGTGTCGGGAGTCTTGACCTGCGTGACGGCGCAGGGGCCGGCCTCGATGACCGTACAGACGGTCTGCCGTCCGGACGCATCGAAGACGCTTGTCATGCCGACCTTGCGGCCGAGAATGGCGCTCATTGAACCGTGGGGTTAGTTAAGCGAGAGAGAGTGGCTCGTCGTCAGCGGCCTGTGGCTCTTCCGCCACCGGCCTCTAGCTGCGAGCCGTGAATCAGACCTTGATCTCGACGTCCACGCCCGAGGGAAGCTCCAGCTTCATCAGGGCGTCGACGGTCTTCGACGAGGTCGACAGGATGTCGATCAGCCGCTTGTGCGAGCGCGTCTCGAACTGGTCGCGCGCCTTCTTATCGACGTGCGGACCCGAGAGGACGGTGTAGATCGTCTTGCGCGTCGGGAGCGGGATCGGCCCGCTCACCACTGCACCCGTCGACTTGACCGTGCGGATGATCTTTTCGGCGCTCTTGTCGACCAGCGTGTGGTCGAACGACTTGAGCTTGATCCGAATCTTCTGGTTCGCCATGAGAGTGGCTTGGGTGAGAATAGCGGGCCGCCGGTGCTAAGGTGCCACCAGCGGCCCGGCCCGTTTGTGATTAGTCGAGGATCTTGGAGACGACGCCGGCCCCGACCGTCCGGCCCCCCTCGCGGATCGCGAACCGGAGCCCCTCCTCCATCGCCACCGGCACGATGAGGTCGACCGTGAACTGGGTGTTGTCCCCCGGCATCACCATCTCGACCCCCTCGGCCAGCTCGATGTCCCCCGTCACGTCCGTCGTCCGGAAGTAGAACTGGGGCCGGTACCCCTTGAAGAACGGGGTGTGCCGGCCCCCCTCCTCCTTGCTCAAGATGTACACCTCGCACTCGAACCGCTTGTGCGGCGTGACCGAGCCCGGCTTGCACACGACCATCCCCCGCTCGATCGCCTCCTTGTCGATCCCCCGCAGGAGGACCCCCGCGTTGTCGCCGGCCTGGGCCGAGTCGAGGAGCTTCCTGAACATCTCGACCCCCGTCACCGTGCTCTGCATCTTCTCCTCCTGCATCCCGATGATCTCGACCGGCTCGCCGACCTTGATCTGGCCCCGCTCGACCCGCCCCGTCACGACCGTCCCCCGGCCCGTGATCGAGAACACGTCCTCGACCGGCATGAGGAACGGGCGGTCGACGGCCCGCTCCGGCGTCGGGATGTAGTCGTCGACGGCCGACATGAGCTCCTCCACCTTCGCCACCCACTCGTCCTCCCCGTTGAGCGCCCCGAGCGCCGACCCCTGCACGACGGGGAGGTCGTCGCCCGGGAACTCGTACGAGCTCAGGAGCTCGCGGACCTCCATCTCGACGAGCTCGAGGAGCTCCTCGTCGTCGACGAGGTCGGCCTTGTTCATGAACACGACGATGTAGGGGACGCCGACCTGGCGCGCGAGCAGGATGTGCTCCCGCGTCTGCGGCATCGGCCCGTCGGTCGCGGCGACGACGAGGATGGCCCCGTCCATCTGGGCCGCCCCCGTCACCATGTTCTTGACGTAGTCCGCGTGGCCCGGGCAGTCGACGTGGGCGTAGTGCCGCTCGGCCGTCTCGTACTCGACGTGGGCCGTCGCGATCGTGATCCCCCGCTCCCGCTCCTCCGGCGCGTTGTCGATGTCCTCGAAGTTCATCGCGGCCCCCCCCGACTTCTCGGCCAGCACCTTCGTGATCGCCGCCGTCAGCGTCGTCTTCCCGTGGTCGACGTGGCCGATCGTCCCGACGTTGACGTGGGGCTTCGTCCGCTGAAATTGCTCCTTCGCCATGGTTCCTGTGGTCTAGGGTGTGTCTGTCGTGTCTGTCTGTGTGGTACTACGCGGCGGCCTTGGCGTCCCCGGCGATCTCCTCGGCGATGGACTTGGGCACTTCCTCGTAGTGGTCGAACTGCATCGAGTAGATGGCTCGGCCTTGGGTGTTGGAGCGGAGGTCGGTGGAGTACCCGAACATCTCGCTCAGCGGGACCATCGCGTCGATGACCTGGGCGTCGTTGCGCTGGCCCATGCCGTCGATGCGGCCCCGGCGGCTGTTGAGGTCGCCGATCACCTCGCCCATGTACTCCTCGGGCGTGATGACTTCCACCTTCATGATCGGCTCCATGATGACGGGGCTCGCGCGGCGCGTGGCCTCGCGGAACGCCATCCGGCCCGCGATCTCGAACGAGAGCTGGTCGGAGTCGACGTTGTGGAACTTGCCGTCGTAGAGCCGGGCCTTGATGCCCTCGATGGGGTAGCCCGCCAGCGGCCCCTGATCGAGCGCGCTCTCGATCCCCTTCTGGACCGACGAGATGAACTCGCGCGGGATGGACCCGCCCTTGATCTCGTCGATGAACTCGAGCCCGACGCCGCCCTCTTCCATCGGCGAGAACTCGATCTCGACGTGGGCGAACTGGCCGCGGCCACCGGACTGCTTCTTGTGCGTATAGGTGTGGTCCACCGACTTGCGGATGGCCTCGCGGTACGAGACCTGCGGCTGGCCCACGTTGGCCTCGACCTTGAACTCACGCTTGAGGCGGTCGACGATGATCTCGAGGTGGAGCTCGCCCATCCCGGCAATGATCGTCTGGCCCGTCTCGTCGTCGGTGGACACCTTGAAGGTCGGGTCCTCCTCGGCGAGCTTCTGGAGCCCGACGCCGAGCTTGTCGATGTCGGCCTTCGTCTTGGGCTCGATGGCGATGCGGATAACGGGCTCCGGGAAGTCCATGGCCTCCAGGACGACTGGGTGGTCCGGGTCCGTGAGGGTGTCGCCGGTCCGCGTGTCCTTCAGGCCCACGATGGCGCAGATGTCGCCAGCCTTGACCTGATCGACGTCCTCGCGCGTGTTGGCGTGCATGAACAGGAGCCGCCCCGCCCGCTCCTTCTTCTCGGAGTTGGCGTTGATGAGCGCGTCGCCCTTGTTGAGCGTGCCCGAGTAGACACGGGCGAACGTGAGCCGCCCGACGTAGGGGTCGGTCGCGATCTTGAACGCGATGGCCGCGAAGGGGCCGTCCGGGTCCGCCTCCCGGGAGACGATGTCCTCGGTGCGAGGCTTGTGGCCCTCGATGGGCGGCACATCCGTCGGCGACGGCAGGTAGTCGATGACGCCGTCGAGGAGCCGCTGGACGCCCTTGTTCTTGAAGGCCGAGCCGCAGAAGACGGGCGTGATGTCCATCGAGATCGTGGCCTCGCGGACGACGGCCTTGATGTCCTCGGCGGGGATCTGCTCGCCCTCGAGGTACATCATGAGCAGCTCGTCGTTGTGCTCGGCGACGGCTTCGAGGAGGGCGATCCGGGCCTTCTTGGCGGCCGGCTTCAGGTCCTCCGGGATCTCGACCTCGTCCCACTTGGCGCCCTGCGTCGAGTCGTCGAACACGATGGCGATGTTCTCGATCAGGTCGATGACGCCCTTGAACATCTCGCCGTCGCCGATCGGGATCTGGACCGGGATGGCGTTGGCGCCGAGCCGGTCGCGCATCATCTGGACGGCGTTCTCGAAGTTGGCGCCGGTCCGGTCCATCTTGTTGACGAACGCGATCCGGGGCACGTTGTACTTGTTCATCTGCCGCCAGACCGTCTCGGACTGGGGCTCGACGCCGCCGACGGAGCAGAACAGCGCGACGGCGCCGTCGAGCACGCGGAGCGAGCGCTCGACCTCGACCGTGAAGTCGACGTGGCCAGGCGTGTCGATGATGTTGATGCGGTGGTCCTTCCACTCGGCCGTCGTGGCGGCCGACGTGATGGTGATCCCGCGCTCCTTCTCCTGCTCCATCCAGTCCATCGTGGCGCCGCCCTCGTGGACCTCGCCGATCCGGTGGGTCCGGCCGGTGTAGTAGAGGATGCGCTCGGTGGTGGTGGTCTTGCCCGCGTCGATGTGGGCCGAGATCCCGATGTTGCGGGTCTTGGTGAGCGGGAAGGTCTTGCCGGTGAGGTCGGACATGGGGAAAGTTGTCAGGGGTCGGTCGTCAGAGTTCCGTACTTGAGAACCGACGTCTTACAGACTAGGAGGCGCGCAGCGCTAGAAGCGGGCGAAGTGGGAGAACGCCTTGTTGGCCTCGGCCATGCGGTGCGTGTCGTCTTTCTTCTTAACTGCACCGCCCTCGCCACGGGAGGCGGCGATCAGTTCGGCGGCGAGCCGATTGGCCATCGACTTGTCGGCCCGCTGGCGGGCGTACTGGAGCAGCCAGCGGAACGCGAGCGACGTCCGGCGCTCGGGGCGGACCTCGATGGGCACCTGGTAGGTGGCACCGCCGACGCGGCGGCTGCGGACCTCGACGAGGGGGGCCGCGTTCGTGATGGCCTTGCGGAAGACCTCGACGCCGGGCTCGCCCGTCCGCTCTTCGATCAGGTCGAACGAGCCGTAGACGAGGCCCTGAGCGACGGACTTCTTGCCGTCGCGCATGACGGCGGCGATGAACTTGGCCACGGTGACGTCGCCGTAGATCGGGTCCGGCGTGGGGATCCGCTTGTCTGCTTGCTTCCTGCGCATGGGGTTCTAGCGGTCAGCGATCAGCCGTCGGCGTGAGCCGCCAGCGATCTGCGTGGTTCGGGGGGCAGCCCTCAACATGCGCTGAGGGCGAGGGCTCTACGCCTTCGGCTTCTTGGCGCCGTACTTGGAGCGGCTCTGACGACGGTCGGCGACGCCGGCCGTGTCGAGCGCGCCGCGCACGATGTGGTACTTGACGCCGGGGAGGTCCTTGACGCGCCCCCCGCGGACGAGCACGATCGAGTGCTCCTGGAGGTTGTGGCCCTCGCCCGGGATGTAAGCGATGACCTCGAAGCCGTTGGTGAGCCGCACCTTGGCGACCTTCCGGAGCGCCGAGTTCGGCTTCTTCGGCGTGGTCGTGTACACGCGGGTGCAGACGCCTCGGCGCTGCGGGTTGCCTTGGAGCGCCGCCGACTTCGAGGTCTGGCGCTTCGGCGTGCGTCCCTTCCGGACGAGCTGGTTGATCGTAGGCACAGTGGTGCGGTCGAGTCGTGTGACGGGGGCGCACGGCGACGGGCCGGCGCGGGCGAATCGGACTCCAAAGCTACGGACTTGGCACGGGCCTCTGCAATCGGGCCCGCAGCTCCCGCCCCTCCCAAGGGCCGGAATCCGTCCGTTTTGAGGCCAAGCTTCCGTGAACTACCGATAGCGGTCTATACCGATAGACCCCCGTTCACCAACGCTCCACCCTACGCCTCCCCGAGAGAATCCGGCGCGTCGCCCGCGGGTGCGGAGTCGTCGGCTGGCGCGCCGTCGCCGCCCGCCGAGCCCAGCGTTGCCGACGGCCCGAGGGGCTGGGGCCGCACCTCGGCGACGCCGTCGCCCTCGGAGGCCGGCCCATCAGGCGGCGCGTTGACGGGCTCGCCCTCGGCCGTGACGCCGGGCTCCAGCCGGGCCCGCTTGTACGGCCGCTCACCGAGCACCTCCTTCAGGTCGTTCTCGTTCAGGACCTCCTTTTCCAGAAGCGCCTGCGCGAGCGACTCCAGCTTGTCCGAGCGCTCGGTGAGCAGCACCCGCGTCTGCGCGCGGACGTCGTCGATAATCCGCTTGACCTCGATGTCGATCCGTCGGGCGAGGTCGTCGGAGTACGGCTTGTCGAACTGGGGCTGGTCCTTGTTCCCCGAGAGGTTGAACGAGACGTAGCCGATCTCCTCGCTCATCCCGTAGTCCACGACCATCGCGTACGACATGGCCGTGATCTTCTCGAGGTCGTTCTGAGCGCCGGTCGTGATTCGGCCGAAGATGAGCTCCTCGGCCACGCGCCCGCCCATCGTCATCACCATGCGGTCCACGAGGGCCTCGCGGGTGTAGAGGTAGCGCTCCTCGGGCAGCGACTGGGCGTAGCCGAGCGCGGCCATCCCGCGCGGGACGATGGACACCTTGACGACGGGGTCGGTGAACTCGCGGAACCAGCCGGCCACGGCGTGCCCGGCCTCGTGATAAGCCACGATCTCCTTCTCGTCCGGGCTGATCAGCTTGTTCTTCTTCTCCAGCCCGCCGATCACGCGGTCGATGGCCCGCTCGAAGTCGACCATCTCGATGGCGTCCTTGCCCTCGCGCGCCGCCAGCAGGGCGGCCTCGTTGCAGACGTTGGCGATCTCGGCGCCCGCGAAGCCCGGGGTCTGGCCGGCCAGCAGCGCGAGGTCGAGGTTCGGCGCCAGCGTCAGGTTCTCGGTGTGGACCTTGAAGATGGCCTCGCGCTCGCGGCGGTCGGGCCGGTCGATGAGGATCTGGCGGTCGAAGCGGCCGGGGCGGAGGAGCGCCGTGTCGAGCGTGTCCGGGCGGTTGGTGGCCGCCATCAGGATCACGCCCTTGTCGGTGTTGAACCCGTCCATCTCGACGAGGAGCTGGTTCAGCGTGTTCTCGCGCTCGTCGTTGCCGCCCATGATCGCGCCGCGCCCGCGCGAGCGGCCCACGGCGTCGATCTCGTCGATGAAGATGATGCACGGGGCCTTCTCCTTCGCCTGCTTGAACAGGTCGCGCACGCGGGCCGCGCCCACGCCGACGAACATCTCGACGAAGTCGGAGCCCGAGAGCGAGAAGAACGGGACCTGCGCCTCCCCGGCGACGGCCTTCGCCAGCAGCGTCTTGCCCGTCCCCGGAGGGCCGACGAGGAGGACGCCCTTGGGGAGCTTGCCGCCGAGCTTGGTGAACCGCTTCGGGTCTTTCAGGAACTGGACGACCTCCTCGACCTCCTCCTTCGCCTCGTCGAGGCCCGCCACGTCCTCGAAGGTGATCGGCGCGCCCTCCGTCTGGTCGAACAGCGTCGCCTTGTTCTTGCCGATGTTGAGGACCTGCTGCCCCGGCCCGCCCATCCGACGGAGGATGAAGATCCAGAAGACGGCGAGCAGGCCGAACAGGAGGACCCACGACAGGAGCCCGCTCCACACGCTCGAGGTGTAGTCGGCGGTGAACTCGACGGGCGTCTGGTCCTGCGCGATCCGGCGCTCGTTGATGGACTGGACGTAGTCGGTGAGGTCGTGGTCGTCGGGCTTCGTGGTGCGGAAGCGCCGGCCGGCGTCCTCGGCCGGCTGGCGGCCGAACGACGGCTCGGGCTGTGAGGCCTCGACGCGGCCGGCCTCGACGGCTTCCTCGGTATACGTGCCGCGGATGTCGATCCGGTCCTGGACCTCGAACGCCTCCACGTCACCGGCCTCAACCTGCTCCAGGAACGCCGAATACTCGACCTCGGGTGCGCCGCCGCCGCCCGCCAGGAACGTCTGGACGGCGAGGAGCAGGAGCGCGATCAGGACGAACAGGTAGAACGTGCCGAGCGAGAGGCGCGGGCGTTTGCCGCCGTTGCCCTTGCGCCCAGACTGGCCGTCGCGGGGGTTCTGAGGGGGTCGGTTCTTAGAAGCCATGTAGAGCGGCGCAGGCCCGCCGGCCGCGCTGACGCGCGGCGTCCTCGCCGCGCGGTAGGATAGTCAAACGTAAAAGGCTAGGCCGTACCCGGTCTCCGAAGGGAGGTTCCTCCGCTCCAGGGCCGGCGTCCCATCGAGACGTGCCACAGGGGTCGGAACGTACGTCCCGCCACGGCCCTCGGGGTCAATCCTCCTGCCCTTCACCCGGCCCGCTCCCGACCAGCCGGTATCCGTCGAGCGCGACGATCTCTCCTCGCTGTCGCGCCCACGCCGGAAGGGCCGGCCGCGCGGCCTCCGCCTCGGCCTCCGTCTCGAACTGGCCGAGGAGGAGCGCGTACCCCGCCCCTTCGACCGCCTCGACCACGACGGCTCGGAAGCCGGCCTCTCCGAGGACCAGGAGCGGCGACCTGGCTTCGTTCGGGATCGACAGCGTCTGGACCCGCCACGCGAATCCACCGAGGCGAGGGTCGATGGGCTCCGAGCCCCTGAGGCCGGAGACGTCGCGTGGGGCCTCGTCCGGAACACGCTCTTCGGCAACCGGGACGGGCACCGCCAGCGAGTCGGCCGGCACGACGGCGCCCGTCGAATCGGTGGGGACAGGACCGGCGGCCGTCGAGTCGGCCGCGGTGGCCGCAGAGTCCGCCGCGGGGTGCGACAGCCGGCGGAGCGACTCAGCGATGCCCTCTGCCCGCTGGGCATAGGGCGTGCCGGGGTAGCGAGCGGCGACCGCCGCGAGGTGCTGGCGGAGCGTGAACACGGGTCCGGCGATGGCCGCCGAGTCCGCCTCCGCCGAGTCGGCCGCGACCCTCGCGGTCGAATCCAGCCCGACGGGCGGCGCGGCGGGGACCGAGTCGGGACGGGCGATCGTGAGGCCGTCCGTTTGAAGGGAGTCGAGAGGTGGCGTGGGCTCTGGCGGTCGCAGTGCGGTGGATGACTCCGAGGCAGAGGAATCCGAGGCAACCGGGACGAACAAATCCTCGGGCACGACCTCCTCCTCAGCGCGTTCCTCACGCGCTTGCCCCAGCGTCTCGGGAGCCTCGACGGAGTCGTCCACAAGGTCGGGTAGCTCCCGCTCTCGGAGCGACCGATCATCCACCTCCTCCCTCCCCCTCGCCAGGGGCGGCCGACGTCCCGGCTCCTCCGGCGCAGGACCGGCGGCAGCGTCCGCCTCATGGATGGGTTCGTAGGCCTCGACCAGGACGGGAGACACCAACTCCGGTGGCAACGGCTGGAGCAGCGCGACCGAGTCGGCGTCGACGGACTCGATGTAGGCCAGGGCGGCGGCGAGGTACGCGCGCGGCGCGGACGGCGCGTCTGGGTCGGCGTCGGCGAGAGCGACGAGGGCCGCGGCGGCCTCACGGGGCGCCCCCGCGTTCCACCGGCGGCGGGCCGCGTCGTAGGCGGCCGAGGTCTGAGCCGTCGAGTCCGCGGCCGGCGCGGCCTCCTCGATCTGGAGGCGGAGCCGCGAGGCCCGCGCGAGGTCCGACTCGGGGTCGGCCGCGATCACGGCCTCGTAGAGCGGGACCGCGACGCGTTCGCGGCCGGCGGCGAGCTCGATCTCGGCGAGGGCGTAGCGAGCGCGCGTGGCGACGGGAAGCGACGGGGTCTCGTCGAGGATGGCCCGGTACAGGGCGGCGGCCGTGTCGGCGCGCCCGAGGGAGAGGAAGAACGCGTTGGCCAGCTCGTAGCGGAGGCTCGCCAGCTCGGTCACGAGCTCCTCGCGCTTAGCCGGCGTGCGCGGGACCACGGAGAGGTCGAGCGGCGGCGGCCCCTGGCCCAGCGCGTACGGGTTGTTCTGGCCAAACTCCCCGACCCCGCCGACCTGGTTCGCCGTCGCTGTCCCACCCTGGACCTCCGCGAGGCGGCGCCAGTTGGGCAAGAGCGGCCGCTCGCCCCACTGCTGCTGGAAGGCGATGTAGCCGGCCTGGACGGAGCTCGGGTCGCGGTAGGACAGGAACCCCCCCTCGTTGGCGCCGCCCCCCTCACTCTCTGCCACGGCCTGGGACGCCGGAGTGGGAGCTCGCTGGGAACGATCGAGGTCGCCGCCGGCCCCTCCCCCACCGGCGAAGGCCTGCGCCGTTCGCTGCGCCTCCATCTCCCGCTGCTCCTGGGCGAAGGCCCGCCGCCGCTCCGTCTCGATGGCCGCGATCCGCTCTCGGAACGCCTCCTCGGAGAGCGCCCCGAGGGCGAGGAGCGAATCGGTGTCGGCGATCTGGCGGGCGGCCGCGGCGAGCGTTCCGTAGGAGGCCACCTGCTCGTCGAGCCCGAGGATGGCCGCACGCGAAGGCCGGTCGGTGAGGGCGGGAGATCGGTAGGCCGTCGCCGCCGAGTCGAAGTGGGCCGAGGCGCGGACGAGGTCGCCCCGGACGTCGTCGTAGAAGCGGCCCAGGTAGTAGTGCGCCCGGCCCCGGACCGACTGGCCGTTCAGCTCGGGGTCGTAGAGCACCTCGCGGAACCGGCGCTCGGCCTCGGCCTCACGGTCGCCGGAGGCGAGCAGGCGGGCCTCGACGAGCGCCAGCTCTCCGCGCCGCTCGTAGTGCTTGTCGTCGCGGAGCATCGAGCGGACGATGGAGAGGCCGTCGTCGGGCCGGCCGGCGTCGAGCCCCAAGACGAGGGCGCGGTTGACCTCGGCGGCGAAGGCCAGCTCGTAGACCGGCTTCTGCCGGAGGGCGAGGCGGTACGCCTCGGCCGCCTCCTCGAACCGCCCGGCCTCCTCTTCCACCTGGCCCAGGAGGACGTAGGCGCGCGCGGCGAGGTCGGCGTCGTCCTCGTCGGCGGCGCCGGCCCGGAGCGTCTCGGCGGCCTCGTCCCACCGGCCGGCGCGGGCATAGAGCTCGCCGAGCGCGAGGCGCATTCGGGAGGCCCAGCGGCGGTCGCCGTCGGTGGTCGCGAGCCCTTCCTCCAGCACGGCCACGCCCTCGTCGTAGCGGTCGGAGGTGGCGTAGGTCCGTCCAAGCCAGAAGCGGGCCTCGTCGCGCAGCCGGCGGTCCTCGGCGATGTCGGCGGCGGCCATGGTCTCGTTGAACTTCTGCTCGGCGCCGACGAAGTTGCGCTGGTAGAAGTAGGCCTTCCCGATCACGAGGAGCGCGTCGTCGGCCCACTTCGAGCCGGGGCGCTCGCGGAGGAGCTGGGCGCTCTTGTCGATGGCCTCCTGGAACGGCCCGCCGGTCCCGCCCGTCGCGGCGGTCGTGGGGAACAGCGGCAGGAGGCGGTCCCGGTCGACGGTCGTCCCGCTCCGCTCCAGCGACGTCTCGCCCTCCTCCAGCTTCTGCTCGGCGTTGTAGAACGTGTTGTAGTACGCCCGGAAGTTGTTGTACCGGCCGTGCAGCGCGGAGCCCGACCGGCACCCGGTCAGGACGGCGCCCGCCGACAGACTGGCGAGCACGACGAGCGAGAGACGAACCGACAGCGCGGGGCGCATCGAGACCGGAGGACGGGAAACGGAAGCGGAGTAGCGGTGTCGCCGGTGCGGTCGGGGGGCTCGGGGACTCACAAGCTAGCCCACCCTCTCCCCGACGACAGGGCACGAACGGCGCGCCACCGGCTGGTCGTGTGAGGGAGCCGCGGGAGGTGGGCGCCGCTGGCGACGGCCGCCAGCGCGGAGGGCCGGATCGTTCCCCGGCCCGCGTCCGCCATCAGCTCAGCAGCGCCGTGAGCTGGAGGAGGTCGTAGTCGATGTCCTTCTTGCGGCTCCAGACGTTCCGCATCGGCGTCAGCTTGAGGTCGCCGTTGACGATGCCGACCATCACGCCGCTGTGGCCCTCGATCAGCGCCTCGACGGCCGCCGCGCCCAGGCGCGAGGCCAGCACGCGGTCGCGGGCCGTCGGCGAGCCGCCGCGCTGGATGTGCCCGAGCACCGAGACGCGCGTGTCGATCCGGTCGAACGCCGGGTCCTCGGCGAGCGCCTGGCGGATCATGTGCGCGCCGCCCAGCTCGTCGCCCTCGGCCACGACGACGATGCTGGAGCGCTGCTGGCTCGCCATGAGCGACAAGATCCGGTCCTTGATGGCGCCCACGTCGGTCAGCATCTCGGGGATCAGGACCAACTCGGCGCCGCCGCCGATGCCGCAGGCGAGCGCGATGAAGCCCGTGTCGCGGCCCATCACCTCCACGAGGAACAGGCGCTCGTGGGCGTCGGCCGTGTCGCGGATCTTGTCGATCGAGTCGAGGGCCGTGTTGAGGGCCGTGTCGAACCCGATGGTCTCGTCGGTCCCGAACAGGTCGTTGTCGATGGTGCCGGGGCAGCCGACGACGGCCACGCCGTGCTCGGTGGCGAGGTGCGTGGCGCCCTGGAGCGTGCCGTCGCCGCCGATGGCGACGAGCGCGTCGATGCCGGCCTCGCGGAGCTGGCGGGCGGCCTCGGCCCGGCCCTCGGGCGTCTGGAACTGCTGGGAGCGCGCGCTCTTGAGGATCGTCCCGCCCTGCTGCAAGATGTTCGAGACCGACTGGCGGTCCATCTCCACGAAGTCGCCCTCGATCATCCCGGCGTAGCCGCGCCGGATGCCGACGACGGCCAGCCCCTCGGCCACGGCCCGACGGACGGCCGCCCGGATGCAGGCGTTCATGCCGGGCGAGTCGCCGCCGGAGGTGAAGACCCCGATGCGCTGGAGGTCCATGAGTGGGGGGAGGCTGTGGGAGACGCCCTCAAGGTCGCACCGTCCGCCGGACCGACGCAGCCCTCCTCTGCGAACCTCTCGTTACGACCCGCCCGCCGACGGCCCGCGCGGATCGACGGGCCGCGTGATGACCACGCCGACCTGGCTGGGGATGCCCCGCACGTAGTCTTCCAGGTCGTCCGAGATCTTGACCCGGTCCGACGCCAGCGAGGCGTGCATGAACCCGGTGTGCGCGTGGGTCTTGTGGACGAACCCGGTGTGCGTCACGTCGAGGCCGCCGATGCTGGTGGCGGTCGCCACGATGTCGCCGGGCTGGAGGAGCCCGTAGGCCTGGGCGATCCGGTCCTGCGGGACGTAGAACAGCTCCGTCTGGGCAAGCTGGCGCTCCGTGTCGAGGATGCAGGCGTACGTCGAGTCCGAGGCCAGCTTGGGGTAGGCGTCGCGGTGCTCGCCCATGAACGTGATCTGCTTGTCGAAGCGCTCGCCGCCGATCTCGGCCGTCACGTTGTGGACCGCCCCGCGCGCCTCGTTGTTGGCGATCCAGTCCGAGAAGTAGTGGAGCCGCGAGCAGTAGCCGTCCATCTGGCCGTCGCGGTAGCGGAGGTCGCGGACGCCGTCGGCGTAGTCCTCGTACGTCTCGCGCTCCAGGACGATGGCGCGGGCGAGCGCCAGCACGTTCTCGACGTAGAGCACGCAGTCGAACGCCGTCAGGTCCACGACGAGCGTCTCGTCCTCCGGCGCATCGAGCATCCCGGCCACGTAGGGGCGCCCGAGAAGCTGCTCCCCGACCCACTGGACCACCTCGCCGTACGGCCGCGCGGCGACCTCCTGCTCGCGCGCCGCCGCCAGGATCTCGCGGAACGCCGCCTCGGTCTCGGGGTCGACCTCGTCGAGGGTGTCCGCCAGCGCCACGGTGCCGGCGGTATCGGCCACCGGCGCGGCGTTCGAGACCGGCGGTGCGGCCGGCGGTGCCTCGGCCTGGGCGAGCACGGCGGGCGGCGGGGCGGCCGGAGCCTCGGGCGGCTGGCCGGACCCGCAGGCGGCGCCGAACGCGACGAGGCTGAGGACGAGCGGGAGGCGGGACATGGAGGCGCGGTGGGACTTTGGGTGAACGCCCAAAGCTCGCCCGTGTTACCCGTCCGGGCGAGCGGAATCCTCGTCGGTCCGGTCCAGCGCGTGCCAGTCGGCCTCCACGGCGAGGGCCTCCGCCAGTCGGCGCTCGTATTCGGCGCGCGGGACCTCGACCACCCCGAAGCGCGCCAGGTGGGGCGTCGTCATCTGGGTGTCGAGGAGGACGAACCCGCCGGCCCGGAGCCGCCGGACGAGCCAGACGAGCGCCACCTTCGAGGCGTCGCGCTCCCGCGAGACCATGCTCTCTCCGAAGTAGGCCCCGCCGAGCGCGACGCCGTAGAGTCCGCCCGCGAACGTGCCGTCCCGCCAGCACTCGACGCTGTGGGCCAGCCCGCGCCGGTGGAGCGCGACGTAGCCCTGGACCACGTCCTCCGAGATCCACGTCTCGGGACGGTCCGGCGCCGGCGCCGCGCACGCCCGGACGACCGTCTCGAAGGCCCGGTCCGTCGTCACGCGGAAGCGCCGCTGGCGGACCGTCTTGGCGAGCGTCTTCGGCACGTGGAATCCGTCGAGCGGGAGGACGGCGCGGGGGTCCGGCGCGTACCACCCGATCTCGCCGTCGAGGTCGGCCATCGGGAACACGCCAGCCTGGTAGGCGGCAACGAGCAGGTCGGGAGTGAGGTCCAAACGAGGGAGCGGAAGAGCGTGGCAAGGTGTCGGCCCGTCGGTGCGGAGCGCAACCCGGCCCGTCCGAAGAACCTGCCCAACCCGCCTGGCCCGCGCCTTTATTTTCCCGCATGGCCCTCGACCTCCGCACCGGCGACCAGTCCCTCGCCCTCGACCGCGCCGACGGCGCCCTCACCGCCGACGGCGAGCCGCTCGACGCGCGACGCGCCCACCTCCGTACGCCTGCTCCCGGCGTCGACACCTCGCTGCTCGTGGTCGACGGGCGCCCACGCGTCGTGACCGTCGAGCGGGACGGCGGCACCGCGCGCGTCTGGGTGGACGGGACGCCCGTCGAGGTCGAGGTCCGCACCGAGGCCGACCTGCTCCTCGAACGGTTCGGCCTCGACGCCGGCGACACGTCGGCCGACCGCGAGGTCCGCGCGCCGATGCCCGGCCTCGTGCTCCGTGTGCTCGTCGAGCCCGGCCAGGAGGTCGAGGCGGGCGCCGGGCTCGTGGTGCTGGAGGCGATGAAGATGGAGAACGAGCTGACGGCGCCCTCTGCCGGCACCGTCGCCGCCGTCCACGCCGCCCCCGGCGACGCCGTCGGCAAGAACGACTTGCTCGTCGAGGTGGACGTGTGACGAGCGGGCGCGCTCCCCTCCGCTCCCTCATCGACCGCCCATGCCCCTCCTCCTCCTCAGCAACTCGACCTCGCCGGGCCGCCCCTACCTCGCCCACGCCCGCGACTGGATCGGCGAGGCGCTGGCGGGCGCCCGGCGCGTCGCGTTCGTCCCCTACGCCGCCGTCACCTTTTCGTACGACGAGTACGTCGCCCGCGTCCGTGAGGCGCTCGACGGGCTGGACCTGGAAATCGCCGGCGTCCACGCGCACGAGCGGCCCGCCGACGCCATCGCCGAGGCGGACGCCGTGATGGTGGGCGGCGGCAACACGTTCCACCTGCTCCGCGAGAGCCACCGCCACGGACTGGTCGAGGCCGTCCGCCAGCGCGTCGATCGCGGGGCGCCGTACGTCGGGTGGAGCGCCGGCGCCAACCTCGCCGGCCCGACGATCCGCACGACCAACGACATGCCCATCGTGGAGCCGCCGACGCTCGACGCGCTCGGGCTCGTCCCGGTCCAGATCAACCCGCACTACACCGACGCGCACCCGGCCGGCCATCAGGGCGAGACGCGCGCCCAGCGGCTGGCGGAGTTCGTCGCCGCCAACCCCGGCCGCCCCGTCGTCGGGCTGCCCGAGGGGACGGCGGTCCGGATCGCAGACGGCGTCGCGACGCTCCTCGGAGACGGACGCGCCCGCGTCTTCGACGCCCGCTCGCCGGAGGGCCGCGAGGCCGCCGACGGCGAGGCGGAGGCGCTGTTCACGCCGTAACACGCCGGGCGGCGGGCCGTACGTCGGAGGCCCCTCACGCCCTCGGCCATGTCGATCCGCTTTGCCGCCCCCTGGTCCTCCGCGCTCACGGTCATCAGCGTGGGGATGACGGTGGTCCTGCTCCTCGCCGTGCTCTCGGGCTCGGTCGTCGCGACGGCGATCCTGGCCGTCACGTTCGTCGGAGCCGCTGCGCTGGCGGTGCGCGGCTACGCCGTCGAGCCCGGCGCGCTCGTGATCGAGCGGCCGGGGTGGCAGACGCGGATCGACCTCGCGGGCCTGGAGTCGGCCGAGGCCGACCCCGACGCGATGCGCTGGGCATTCCGGACGTGGGGCGTCGGTGGACCCTTCGCGTTCGTCGGCCGCTACCGGAGCCGGTCGGCCGGCGCCTTCACGGCCTATGCCACCGACCGCGAGCGCGCCGTCGTGCTGCGCTGGCCGGGCCGCACCGTCGTCGTCACGCCGGACGACCCCGAGACGTTCGTGACGGCCGTCGAGGCCGCCGCCCGCCGCGACGAGCTTTAGCCCGCCTCGTCGGACGCCGCACGCTGCACGAACGCCAGCACGAGCCGCGCGTGCGTCGCCACGACCTCGACCAGCCCGAGGTCCCGGAGCCGCGCGTCGGGGGAGGTGGGGAGTTTGGGCGGCGAGACGCGGCCCATCCACAACGGCATCTTCTCGGCCAGCACGCTCGGACCGGGGAACCGCCCCGGCGGAACGTGCGCGCCGTAGAACGCCAGCTTGCGATCGAGGCGCTCGTAGACGCTCTGGTCCGGCTCCACGTCGCCCTCGGCGCCCGACGCCACGAACTGCACCCCGAGCAGGAAGTCGTGGTAGAGGAACGGCATCTCGGCGAGCGCCGGGCCGACGGCCTGGAGCACCTCGGGCCGCTGGCGGAGGCCGACCTCGGCGGCCCGCGCCGTCACCGTCGCCAGCAGGGCGAGCGTCTCCTCGGCGACGAGCCCCGGGTCGGCCTGGTCAGTGAGCGCGGGGAGGACGCCCCGGACCACGTGCTGGGTCGTGGAGAGGGCCGCCGGAGCGGCGAACGCGACGGTGCGGGCGGAGAGAGAGAGGCCGTCGGACACGAGGAGCGGTTCTGCGTAGGGAGGCGGGGCGGACACACCGGGAGGCACACCCGTTCTGCCGCCGAGCTGCCACGGTCGGCCTCCGCCAGCGGCCCCGCTGGCGACGCGCGCCGCCAGCGGGGTGGCCCTCAGGCTTGCGAGCCGCCGGCGCGGCCTTCGCCGCCGCCGATGGAGTCGCGCATCCGGGTGTCCGCCTCGACGTTGCGGAGGTTGTAGTAGTCCATCACACCGAGGTTGCCAGAGCGGAACGCCTCGGCCATCGCCTGCGGGATCTCGGCCTCGGCCGCGACGAGGTTGGCCCGCTGCTCCTGCTCGGAGGCGACGGCCGCCGCGCGGCGCTCCTCGGCCTTCGCGCGAGCCACGCGGAGGTCGGCCTCGGCCTGGTCGGTCTGGAGCTTGGCCCCGATGTTCTCGCCCACGTCCACGTCGGCGATGTCGATGGAGAGGATGTCGAAGGCGGTCCCGTTGTCGAGCCCCTTCGCCAGCACCGTCTTGGAGATGTTGTCCGGGTTCTCGAGCACCTGCGCGTGTGTCGCCGACGACCCGATCGTGCTCACGATCCCCTCGCCGACGCGGGCGATGATCGTCTCCTCGCCCGCGCCGCCGACCAGCCGCTCGATGTTGGCCCGGACCGTCACGCGCGCGATCGCCCGCACCTGGATCCCGTCCTTCGCGATCGCCGAGATCGGCGGCGTCGTGATGACCTTCGGATTGACCGACACCTGGACGGCCTCGAACACGTCGCGGCCCGCGAGGTCGATGGCCGTCGCCCGCTCGAACGTGAGGTCGATGTTCGCCTTGTCCGCCGAGATCAACGCGTTGACGACTTGCTGGACGTGCCCGCCGGCGAGGTAGTGCGCCTCCAGGAGCGGCGGCGAGACGGGGATGCCGGCCTTGTAGGCCGTGATGAGCGGCCGGACGATGGCGGCGGGTGGCACGTTCCGCAGACGCATCCCCACGAGGTCGCGGAACAGGCTCAGCTTCACCCCCGAGAAGATGGCCGTGATCCACAGCCGCACCGGGACGAAGTACAGGAGGACGATCGCGAAAAGGACGACCCCCAGAATGATGATGAGGCTGATGATGCCGGAGAGTTCTGCCATGGGGGTGCGTGCGGGGAAAGCCGGCTACGGAGCGCGGCGGCGGACGTTGCGGGCTAGTTGGCGCGGGGCTCCGAAGGCCGGCGGTAGTCGCCGCTCCGGCCGCCCGTTTTGGCGAGAAGCCGGAGGTCCATGATCTGGAGGTCTTTCGTCACCGACTTGCACATGTCGTAGACCGTGAGGGCGGCGATGGAGACGGCCGTGAGCGCCTCCATCTCGACGCCCGTCGGCCCCTCGGTCTTCACGATGGCCCGGATCTCGACGGCCTCGGCCTCGTCGTCCAGGTCGAACTCGAGCTCCACGTTCTGGAGCAGGACGTCGTGGCAGAGCGGGAGGAGCCGGCTCGTCTGCTTCGCCCCGAGCACGCCGGCCACGTTGCTGACCGTCAGCACGTCGCCCTTGCGGATCTGGTTGTCGCGGATGAGCCGGAGCGCCTCGGCACCGACGACGACGCGGCCGGCGGCCACCGCCGTCCGGGCCGTCGAGGACTTCTGGCTGATGTCGACCATGCGGGCACGGCCCTGATCGTCGACGTGGCTGAGGGACGGGGACTCGGTCATGGACGTGGTGGGGGACCTGGGCGAAGATACCGGCGGAGCATACGTCGTGCGACGTCGCCCGCTGGCGACCCTCACCGCCAGCGGGACGAGCGGGAGGTACGCGGCCCGTTTCCACGACCGCGCCCCACCCCTCAGCCTCCGATCGTGATCATCGGCCGGTTCTCCGTCGCCGCGAGGACGTCCATCCCGGCGTGCGCGGCGTGCTTGCCGGCGAGAGCGTGTCGCACCAGCGCGAGCACCTCGGCGTCGGGGGCGCCCGCGCGGAGCGCGTCGCGGAGGCTGACCTCGGCGGCGCCGAACAGGCACACTTTGAGCGCGCCGTCGGCCGTGACGCGGAGCCGGTTGCAGCCGGCGCAGAACGGGGCCGTCATGCTCGCTACGAACCCGACGCGCCCGCGCCAGCCCGGCTTCGTGAACGTCCGGGCCGTCGCGTGCGGACCGTCGTCGAGCGGGCGGAGCCGGCCGTGGGCGCTCTCGATCCGCGCCAGCGTCTCGGTCCACGGCACCAGCTCGCCCCGGTCCCAGCCGTTCCCGTCGAACGGCATCACCTCGATGAACCGGACCTCGATGGGCTCGCGCGCCGCCCACGCTACGAAGTCGACGGCCTCGTCCTCGTTCACCCCGCGCAGCGCGACGACGTTGATCTTGAGCGTGCGCAACTGGTCGATGGCGTAGCCGGCCCGGAGCGCAGCGTCGACGGCGGCGAGCACGCGGCCGAGGCCGGGGCGGCGTGTGACCTCCCGGAAGCGGTCGGCGCGGAGCGTGTCGAGCGAGACTGTGAGGTCGGTGAGGCCGGCGGCCTGGAGGTCGGGGAGGCGGCTCTCCAGGAGGAGCCCGTTCGTCGTCATGGCGAGCGAACGGAGACCGAGGCGCCCGATCCGGGCCACCACGTCCACGGCGTCCTTCCGAGCGAGCGGCTCGCCGCCCGTCAGCCGCACCTTCTCGATGCCCGCCCCGACGAGCACGCGCGCCAGCCGCTCGATCTCGTCCGTCGAGAGCATCCGGGCCGTCGGGGTGAGCGGGACGCCCTCGGCCGGCATGCAGTACACGCACCGCAGGTTGCACCGCTCGGTGAGCCCGAGGCGGAGGTAGGTGTGGCGGCGGCCGAATCGGTCGGCGAGCATCAGTCGCGGAAGATCTTCTGGGCGATGGCGACGGCCACGCCGACGGCGACGCCCGCCAGCAGGAGCAGCACGTACCACTCGGTGGTCCCCACCTGGATGCCCCCCTCCACTACTCGGCCCCAAACCAGGAGGAGACGGCCGAGAGTCCGGTCGCGTGCGGGCAGCGGGAGATCACCATGGGTCGTCGGGGGGAGGAGTCGTCGGGGCGCCGGCCGCGCGTGTACGCCCTCGGCCGGCGGGCGTTCGGTCCCGTCTAGTCGAAGTCGGGGACGACGTAGATGTCGCTGTCGGTCCGCTCCTGGCGTGCGAGGAGCACGCGGCGGCCGTCCGGGAAAACGGCGAGGCCCGAGTCCTCGGGGACGTCCTGGGCCGTCGCGATCGTCGTCCGCGTCCCCGTCCGCGGGTCGAGCCGGACGACGGCGGCGGCCCCGTCGAAGCGCCGTTCCAGGGCGTAGACGAACCCGCCCGCGACGGCCCAGTTGGCCCAATCGGCGGGCGAGAGGTTGAGGCGGAGCCGCGTCGCCCCCACGTCGCGCGGAATCCCGTCCGCCCCTGGGGGGAGGTGCCACACGCCGCGCTGCGCGTCGCGGATCACGAAGAGGCCGCCGTCGGGCGCGGGCGCCGCCGCCACCCCGCCCCGGACCGTCACCGCCTGGGCGTCGCCGCCGGAGGAGGGCACCCGGTAGACCTGCCATTGCTCCCCCCGGTTCGAGGCGAAGTAGACCCACTCCCCGTCGGACGACCACACGGGGGCCACGTCGTCGGCCGGGCCGCTGGTGAGCGGGCGTGTCGACCCGTCCGGGAGGACCCGGAACACGTCGGCGTTGCCCTCGGCGCGGGCCGAGACCACGAGGCTCTGGCCGTCGGGCGCCCACGCCGGGGCGCTGACGCGGGCGCCTTCGAAGTGGGTCCTCTGGAGGGCCTCCTCGCCGTTCGGGAGGGACGTCCAGACCTCGTAGCTCCCCGAGCGCGTCGAGACGAACGCGACGCGCTGGCCGTCGGGCGAGACGGCCGGCTGGCGGTCGTCCTGGGTGGAGCGGAGGAGCGGCCGGCCCGCGTCGTCGCCCGGCCGCACCTCGACGATCTGCGAGCGGACCTGCTGCTGCGCGAACGCGATCCCCGTCCCCCTCCGGGCGACGGAGGGGCTCGCCACCTCGCCGCTCCCGAGGGCCACCCAGCGCGGCGCACGGCCGTCGAGCCCGACGCGCCAGAGCCCGGCGGCGCCGGCCCGGTTGGCCGCGTAGACCACCTCACCGTCGGCGGTCCAGTCGAGGCCGGTCACGCCGCGTTGCTCGCGGGCGAGGCGGCGCACGGTGCCGCCCTGGACCGTCACCACGGCCACGTCCTGCCGACCGTCGAGGGCCGTGCGGACGAAGGCGAGCAAGCGGCCGTCGGGGGAGAACGAGGGGTTGAGATCGCCGGGGTAGGTGGAGGCGGGCGAGGTAAGGCGCTGGGCGTTGCCCCCGCCGAGCGGGAGGAGGTGGAGGCTGTACGCGCCCTGCCGGCCGCGCCGCGCCGAGAACGCGAGCGTCCGGCCGTCCGGGCTCCAGACGAGGTCCTCGATGGCGTAGCCCTCGGGGGCCACCACCGCCTGCTCGGCCCCGCCCTCCGCGTCGACGAGGGAGATGCCGCACTCGCCACCGCCGCAGCGGGCGAAGGCGATCCGCGAGCCGTCCGGGCTCCAGGCCGGGCTCCGCTCGTCGGCCGGCTGCGTGGTCAGGCGGATCGGGACGCCGCCCTCAGCGGGCTGCACGTAGAGGTCGAACTGGCGCTCGTCGTCGGGGAGGTCGCCGTCGCCGTTCCACACGAAGGCGACGCGGGAGCCGTCGGGCGAGAGGGCCGGGTCGCGCTCGTCACCGGGGTAGCTCGTCGCCGGCTGGGCCGCGAGCGGCCGGACGCCCTCCTGCCCCGCCCGGTACGCCAGGATCCCGCCGATGCCGGCCGCCGCCAGCCCGAGCAACACCCACGTCAGGACGACGGGGCGGACGCGCGTGGGCGTCTCCGGCCGACGGAGCGCGTAGCCAGGTGTGGGGGCCTCCGGGGTCTCGGCGGCGTCGAACGAGGGCGCCTCCACCTCGGCCGGCTCGACGGGCGCGATGAGGGCGTAGCCACGCTTGCGGATCGTCTCGACGTAGTCGGGACTGCGGGCCTTGTCGCCGAGGGCCTTCCGCAACTCCGAGATGCACCGGGCGAGCACGTCGTCGGTGACGATGGTCCCGGTCCAGACCTCGGCCATGAACTCCTCCTTCGTGACCGTCTCGCCGGGCCGCGAGGCCATGCACGCGAGCACCTCCATCACCTTCGGCTCCAGCTTGCGGACGGTCTGCCCCCGCGTGATGCGGTTAGCCATCGGCTCCGCGACCCACTCGCCCACCTTGAAGGGGGTGGCGACAGCGGGGTGAGCGTCCGAATGCGTGAGCACCGGTTCCATCGACGTCGTGCAAAAGAGAGCCAGGGAGCCCGCGCGTTCCGAGTCTACGGGCGGGCGGTGTCAACGGTCCCGAGGCCGAAGGTCGTGCTTCCGGCCCCCGAATCATGGCACGGCCGGAGAATACAGGTCGGCGGGCGCGCCTACCGTCGGGAGGTGCCGGAATTAGCGCCAGTGCCCGATTTCAGTATGGTTTTGGCCTTTTCCCTCAGCCAAGCCTCAGACGTCTCGCAGTCCTCCCCCATAGAGGCGGCGCTCGCCCGCGCCCATCTTGTGACCGTTCGCTGCGTTGCTCCCGTCCCCCCGCCTTTCTCCCCGGCAGCGCAGCGGCCTCCAGCATCCCACCACTGCTTATCCGATCCACCGTCTGATCTCGAGTACGAGCGAAGGGGATTCGTGAGCCACCCCAGACCTCGTCGGCCGGTTCGCCCACCACGACCGGCCATTCTGGACCCTCTTCGGTCCGCCCGGCCCCCACCCCGCAACGTCGTCGGGGTGGGGGCTCGGAGTATCTGGGCGAGAGGCTGCGAGGACGGGCGGGCCCGGCGGTCTCCGCTACGCCAGCGCAGCGAGGCCCGTCTCGATCCGGTCGCAGGCGCGCAGGAGCGTGTCCAAGTCGGTCGCGTACGAGATGCGGACGCCGGCGTCGGAGCCGAAGGCGGCGCCGGGGACGAGGGCCACCTCGTGCTCCTCCAGCAGGTACTGGCAGAGGTCGACGCTCCCCGAGATCTCGGGGCCGCCCGGCGGGGTGCGGCCGTAGAAGGCCGAGACGTCCGGGAAGAGGTAGAAGGCGCCCTCGGGCGTCGGACACGAGACGCCGTCGATGGCGCGGAGGCGGGCGAGGACGGCGTCGCGGCGCTGGCGGAAGGCGGCGACCATCTCGCGGATCGGCTCCTCCCCCATCGTGAATGCCGCCAGCGCGGCGTACTGCGTGACCGAGTTGGGGCCGCTCGTGAGCTGGCTCTGGACCTTGGACGCCGCGCGGACGAGCCAGTCCGGCCCGGCGAGGTAGCCCAGGCGCCAGCCGGTCATGGCGAACCCCTTCGAGAACCCGTTGACGGTGGCCGTCCGCTCGCCCATCCCATCGAGCGCGCCGAACGAGACGAAGTCGGCGTCGAAGAGGACATACTCGTAGATCTCGTCCGAGATGATGAGGACGTGGGGGTGCCGGCGGAGGACGGCGGCGAGCCCTTCCATCTCGTCGGGCGAGTAGACGGCGCCGGTGGGGTTCGAGGGGCTGTTGAGGATCAGCGCCCGCGTCCGCTCGGTGATGGCGGCGTCGAGCTGCTCGGGCGTGACCTTGTAGTCGGCCTCGGCGGTCGCCGCCAGCGCCACGGGCTCGGCGCCCGCCAGCCGCGCCATCTCGGGGTAGCTCACCCAGTACGGCGCCGGGATCAGGACCTCGTCGCCGGGGCGGCAGGCGGCCACGAGCGCCTGCGCGACGGACTGCTTGGCGCCGTTCGAGCAGAGCACCTCGGCCGCCGTCACGTCGAGCCCGTTCTCGTCGCGGAGCTTCTGGGCGATGGCCTCCTTCAGCTCGGGGATGCCGGCGTTGGGCGTGTAGTGGAACCGCTCGTCGCGGAGCGCCTGGTGCGCCGCTTCGACGATGGGCGCGGGCGTAGGGAAGTCGGGCTCGCCGGCCGAGAGGGCGATCACGTCGCGCCCCTCGCGCGTCATGGCGGCGGCGCGGCCGGAGATCGCCAGCGTCGCCGACGGCTGCATGGCGGCGACGCGCGGGCTGAGGGCGTCGAGGGCGGGGGCGGCGTCTGTCATGGGGAGGACCTGGCGGGGAGCGCCCCAAGGTAGAAAGGCGCGGCCCGTCCGAACCCTTCTCTTCCCAGGTGGAAGCGCTTCTTTTCCTCTCCGACTCGTGCCGCCGCCCCCCTCAGCGTCCGGCCACGTCAGTCCCCGACGGCGCCCCCCGCGCGCTGCGCCGCCAGCGCCTCGACCACGACCGGCGGCACGAACGAGGTCACGTCGCCGCCCCAACGGTGGATCTCACGGACGATGGAGGCCGCCACGAACGTGTGGTCCTCGGACGGCATCAGGAACACGGTCTGGAGCTCCGGGAACAGGCGGCGGTTGGCGAGGGCCATGCGGAACTCGTAGTCGAAGTCGCTCACCTGGCGGAGGCCGCGGACGAGGGCGACGGCGCCGGTCGCGCGGGCGTGGTCCACCAAGAGCCCCTCGAAGGCCGTCACCGAGACGCGGTCGGCGCCGTCGAGGTCGGCCACGCTGGACTGGACGAGCCCGACGCGGTCCTCGGTCGAGAAGAGCGTCCGCTTCGTGGCGTTGACGGCGACCGTCACCTCGATCCGGTCGAACACGCGGAGCGCGCGCTCCAGCACGTCGAGGTGGCCGAGCGTGATGGGGTCGAAGGTGCCGGGGTAGAGGGCGAGTTTTTCCATGGGGGCGGGCGGTCGCCGCGCGCTGGCGGCGATCGCCAGCGGGGCCGGAGTCTACGGGCCCTCGGCCTCGAACACGCTCACGACCGTGCGGCCGTAGGCACGCGAGAGGAGGTGGCCGGGTGTGTCGTCGAACGTGTGGCGCGCGTCGTGCTCCAGGACGAACAGGCCGCCCGGCGCGAGGTGCGAGTGGGCCATCGCCGGGAGGTCCGGGATCTCTGCGAGGTCGTAGGGCGGATCGGCCAGGACGAGGTCGAACGGTTCGGGGGATGGGCGGCGGAGCGTCGCCAGCGCGTCGGCGCGGAGGAACGTGGCCTGGGTGGACACGTCGAGGTCGCGGGCGTTGCCGCGCGCCACGCCCAGCGTGGGGCCGTGGCGCTCGACGAAGGTGGCGTGCGCGGCGCCCCGGCTCAGCGCTTCCAGCCCGAGCGCCCCGCTCCCCGCGAACAGGTCGAGCACGCGGGCGCCCTCCAGGTCGATCCGCGCGCCGAGCAGGTTGAACAGCGCCTCGCGGACGCGATCCGTCGTCGGCCGCGTCCGGTCGCCCTTGGGGGCCTTCAGAGACCTCCGCGCCAGCCGTCCGCCGACGATCCGCACTAGAGCGCCGCGCCGAGGACGGGCGCGAACGAGGCCCGCTCGGCCCCCGGCATCTCGACGCGCCGGCTGAACGTCGCGAACGGGTCGAGCGGCTGGGGGTCGCAGCCGAGGAACTCGCCGGTGAGGCCGAGCCGCTCCGGCGCCACGTCGTCCCCGTAGACGAAGAGCCGGCCGGCGTCGGCCACGTCGAGGCCGGCCTGCTGGAGCGCCGCGAGGGCGAAGTAGGCCGTGTCGGCGGGCGTCGTGCCCGGCCCGTGGTGGCCGAAGAGGAAGAGGCCGTCGCGGCAGAGGGCGACCTCAGTGTGCGAGGCGTAGAGCCCGACGGCGAGGTCCACGCCGTCGCCCGGCGAGACCGTCGCGAGAAGGGACGCCGCCGTGGCCCGCGTCGCATCGACGACGTCGTAGCCCGGCACGCCGAGCCCGTCGGCGAGGCGCGAGAGGCGGTCGTGGACGGCCTCGCCGACGTGGACCACGTGGAACCACTGGCGGTCGCCGCCGGCGGCCCGCTCCGTCCGCACCGGCACCGCGCGCACGCGGACGGCCTGCGTCGGCGCCACGTCCGCGAGGAGGGCCGTCTCCTGGCGGAGCTGGACCTCGCGGGCGTCCTCCGCCAGCCCGGCCGGCAGCGGCGTGAAAAACGTGGTCGTCAGCGTCGGGTGCGCCACGACGGCCAGCGCCTCGGCGGACGTCCCGCCGAGCATCTCGTCCAGCGCCTCGGCCACGTCGCCGAGCGCGGCCGGGTCGCCGGTGCCGAGAACGGCCTGCTCGGCGTCGAAGTCGAAGTCGACGGCGCCCAGCCGCCGGAGACGGGGGCCGTCGGCGCCGCCCACGACCTCGGCACACCGGAGCACCGTCCCGCTCAGGCCGACGAGGGCGAGCGTCCGCACGGACGCCTCGGCCGGTGGGGCGGGGGTCTGTTCGTCCATCGGGTGAGCGTCCGGGGGAGCGGACTACTCCCAGCTCGCGGCGTTGCGGAGGCCAGGGCTGGGGTAGCGCGCGCCGATGGAGTCGGCCGGGAGGTCCGGGTCGGCGAGCCAGTAGATCTGCACGCCCGCCGTGTCCTCCACCACTTCGTAGTCGAACCGGGCCCCCGTGCGAGGCGAGTACGGGAGCGAGTCGATGGAGACGGGCCGGAGCCGCGCGTCCTGCCCCGCGATCTGGGCCTGGAAGGCCGAGTCGGAGCGCGTGTAGAGGACGAGCGAGTCGAGCGTGGACGGGTAGGCGTCCATCGAGTCGCGGTAGGTGATCAGCGCCGTCCGGACGTCGCCCATCCGCTCGCGCACGAGGCTCGTCTCACGCTCGCGGGCTTCGGCCTCCTGGGCCGGCACCACGGTGACGTAGTAGAGGACACCGACGAGCACGATGATGACGACGGCGAGAAAGACTCGGAGGCCGAGTTCGCCGCCGCTGGTGCCTGCTGAGGCCATGAGAAGAGGGGGTGAGGGTCGCAGAGAGGGGCCACGGCCGGGGGCCGCCCGGCCGAACAGGATACCCCCGCGCGCCCCGCAATGGCAAGGTGAGGGCCGGAGACCGTAGCGACACGTCGGGACCCGAATCGTTGCCGCAGCCGGCACCCCGGCCCGCCGACGACGTAGGTCCCTCCCCCCCATCGCCCGTGCTATGACCCGTCTCAGCGTCAACCTCAACAAGGTCGCCCTGCTCCGAAACGCGCGTGGCGGCGGGCGCCCGGACGTCCAGGCCCTCGGGCGCGTGTGCGTCGAGGCCGGAGCCGCCGGCCTCACGCTCCACCCCCGCCCCGACGGCCGCCACGCCCGCGCCGACGACGTGGAGGCGCTCGCCGCGTGGCTCCCCGGCGTCGGCGCCGAGCTGAACGTGGAGGGCAACCCGTTCGCCCCGGCCGGCACCCACGAGGGCTACGCCTACCCCGGCTTCATGGAGATCCTCCGCCGGACGCGCCCCACGCAGGCCACGCTCGTCCCCGACGTGCCCGGCCAGCTCACGAGCGACCACGGCTGGGACCTCGACCGCGACGCCGCCCGGCTGGCGCCCCTCGTGGCCGAGCTGCGCGACCTCGGCTGCCGCGTCAGCCTGTTCGTCGATGCGGTGCCGGACGGGATGCCGGCCGCGGCCCGTCTCGGCGCCGACCGTGTGGAGCTGTACACGGGGCCGTACGCCGAGGCCGCCGCCAGCGGGTCGGCGGCCTCGGTCCTGCCGCGCTACCGCGAGGCCGCCACCGCCGCACGCGAGGCCGGCCTGGGACTCAACGCCGGCCACGACCTCGACCTCGACAACCTCGGCCCGCTGCTCCGAGCCGTCCCCGGTATCGAGGAGGTCTCCATTGGACAGGCCCTCGTGGCCGACGCCCTCGAACGCGGCCTCGCCGAGACGGTCCGGGCCTACCTCCGGGTGATCCGCGAGAGCTCGGAGAACGGCGATTCGTGACGGACAGGGGGCCGTTTTGCCTCGCCGAGCGTCGTCGCCGTCTCCTCCCATGTCACCGCGCTGACCGCGACACTGCAACGATGACGACGACGGACCTCGATCCGTCTTGACGGACCCCTGGGGGCGGGCGCGGCGTTGAGCCCGCCCGCTCCCGATCTCTATGGCCCCGCCCGACCCCGACCCCGCCGCCCCACTGGCGGACGCGCCCGCCAGCGCCTCCGACGCCCCGGCCGACATCGCCCCGGCCGACGCCGCCCCGCACAAGAGTGGCTACGTGGCCCTCGTCGGCGCGCCCAACGTGGGCAAGTCGACGCTCCTCAACCGCTGGCTGGGGACCAAGCTGTCCATCGTCTCGCCGCGCCCGTCCACCACGCGCAACCGCGTGCTCGGGATTCTCTCGGAGGGCGAGACGGCCGAGGCCGGCTACCAGCTCGTCCTCCTCGACACGCCGGGCGTGGTCCGGCCGAAGTACCGGCTCCACCAGCACATGATGCGCGACGTGGACCGCTCGCTCGGCGACGCCGACGTGACGGTCTTCCTCGCCGACGCCACGCGCGATCACCTCACGCACGACGACCGCCAGGCGGCCGAGCGGGTCCGGAGCGCCCACGGGCCGGTCCTCCTCGCGCTCAACAAGGTCGACAAACTCGGGCTCGTGGACGAGGCGCTCCCGCTCGTGGCGCTCTACGCCGAGGCCCTCGGCCGCGAGCCCGACGCCGTCGTCCCGATCTCGGCGCTCGACGGGGCCGGCACCGACGCGCTCCTCGGGCTCGTGCTGGACCGCATCCCGGTCGGGCCGCCGTACTACCCGAAGGACCAGCTCTCGGAGCAGCCGGAGCGCTTCTTCATCGCCGAGATCGTGCGCGAGGCCGTGTTCAACCAGTTCCGCGACGAGGTCCCGTACGCCACGCAGGTGGTGGTGGTGACGTACGAGGAGCGCGACGGCCGCAAGGACTTCGTGGCCTGCGACATCGTCGTGGAGCGGGATTCGCAGAAGGCCATCCTCATCGGGAAGGGCGGGGCGGCGCTGAAGCGGCTCGGGCAGGCGGCGCGGGAGGAGATCGAGGCGTTCCTCGGGCGCGGCGTCTACCTCCAGCTCTTCGTCAAGACGCGCGCGGACTGGCGGGACAAGGAGGGGCACCTCCGCGAGTACGGGTTCGGGCAGTAAGCGGCGGAACCGGATGACACCCCTCCTCGCCTCGTCAAGCCATCGTCTGCGGTCCGCCGCCCGTCGTCCGCATCCCCAGCCCGTCGTGGACGGCGGCCGCCAGCGCCTCGGGAATCCGGCCGCGCACTCTGTACCGCGCCCATTCGCGGCGAGCGGGGTACGTCCGCCGCAGCTCGGCGAAGGCGGCGGCGCGGTCTTCGGGCGGTGCGTCCCAGTCGATGCCGGAGCGGAAGCGGGCCGTGTCGGCGCGGAGGTCGTAGGCCTGCCGCGCCAGGGCGTCGAGCCACCGCACGCGCTCGGCGGGTGTGCCGGCGGGCAGCGTCGGCGCCTCGACCACGAGCGGGGCGTCGGGAGTGAGCGCCGCCTCTGCGTTCCACGGCTCGGCCGGCTCGCCCTGGGCCGCGAGCCACTGGCGGAGCGCGTCCGCCAGCACGGCCGTCCCCGCGACCTTCCCGTCGGCGCTGTAGCCCGCGATGTGGGGCGTCGCCGCGCACCGGGTCCGGGCGACGAGGGCGGGGTCGGGAGCGGGCTCGTCCGGCCACACGTCCAGCAGCGCCTCCGCGAGATGCCCGGCGTCGAGCGACGCGACCAGCGCCTCGCCGTCCACGATCCGCCCGCGCGCGGCGTTGACGAGCCACGCGCCCCGTTTCATTCGCAACAGCGCGCCGCGGTCGATCATCCGCTCCGTCGGCCACGACGACTCGGCGGCCGTCGTGAGCGGCGTGTGGAGCGTCACGATGTCGGCGGCGTCGAGGAGCGCGTCGAGAGGGACCGAGGCGACGGCGTCGGGCGACGCCGCCGCCAGCGGCGGGTCGCTCACGACGGTCTGCAGGCCGAGCGCCCGAGCACGGGGAATCAACCGTCCCCCGACCGCGCCGGCCCCGACCACGCCCAGCGTTCGCCCCTCCAGCCCTTCTCCTCGTTCCGCTGCCGTCGCCAGCAGGCCGGCCACCACCCACTCCACCACCGAAGTCGCGTTCGAGCCCGGCGCGTGTACGAAGGCGACGCCGAACGCATCGAGCGCCGGACGGTCCACGTGGTCCGTCCCGGCCGTAGCCGACCCGACGAACCGGACCGCGGACCCCGCCAGCAGCGCGGCGTCGACGGGCGTCACGCTGCGGACGAGGAGAACGTCCGCGTCGTGGACCGCCGCGGGCGTGAGGTCGCGGCCGGGGAGCGCCTGGACCGTGCCCAGCGCTCCGAACGCGCTCTGGAGGGCGGGGATGTTGGCGTCGGCGACGATGCGGAGCATGGGGACGGAGTGTCCAGAGGAGGGGTCAGCAGAGGCTACACGCCTGGACGACCGTCCACGATCCTGAACGTCCGGACCCTCCCGTCGAGGCGCCGTTGCCCGATTGCGGAGCATCGCGCCGAGTCGGGCACACCCCTTGACGTCCCCTCTCCGACGTCCAGAGCCCCCTCTCGCCTCTCTTCATCGTCTGCCCATCGAGTCCTCGATACACCTCCACGGCTCCGGCAGGGTCTTCGCGTTGCACGCGACCCACGCCCGCTGTGCCCTATGACCAGGCTCCCCACGACTCGATGAAGAAGATCGGACACGCCATTGGAACCGGAACGGCGATCGCGCTCGCGGGAATATTCCCCCTCCTCGCCCTGTTCTTCACCATCAACAGCACCACGGAGTTGGCCGAGAGCCCGCTCCCCACGGCCGTCGTCTCCGACGCCCTCCCGCCCTTCTCGCTGGCGGACGTGAGCGACGACGTGCTCTGGCTGGCCCGGTGCATCTACTCGGAGACCAAGAAGCCCGAGGAGCAGGAGTTGGTGGCCTGGGTGATCCGCAACCGGGTCGAGACGGCGTATCGGGGTCAGACGACGTACGAGGGCGTGGTCCTCGACCCGTTCCAGTTTAGCGCGTTCAACCCCGGCAGCTCGAAGCGCCGGCTCTACACGTCGCTCTCGCCGCTCAGCGACTCGCCCTCGTTCCACAGCGCGCTGGAGATCGCCCACCGCGTGTACCACTCCCGGCCCAGCGACCGGCCCTTTTCGAAGCGCACGCGCCACTTCTACAGCGAGCGCTCGATGGTCGGCGGGAGGGCGCCGACCTGGTCCTCCGGGCATCAGCCCGTCCGGCCGACCGGATTTCGCGTCGATCCGCGCCGCTTCCGGTTCTACTCGGGCGTGGCCGCGGCTATCAAGCTCTGAGGGGGTAGTTTCCGTCCCCCACCACGCCGCTCTGGCGGCGGACCCGTTTCCGAGGGGGCGTGCCTGACGGGCACGCCCCCTCTCGCGTTTCCCCCACGTCGATGGCTCTCCGCTCCACCCCCCTCGTCCCCGCCCTGCTGGCGGCGCTCGTCGCCGGCTGCTCCACGTCGGCCCCGCCCCCCCCGCGTCCGGCCGGTACCCCCTCCGCCCCCCCCTTCGCCGTGGAGGCCCCGCCGGTGTGGGAGACGGACGGCACGCGCATCGCCACCTTCAACGGCGAGTTCCTGTTCGACGGCGAGGGCGACGAGGGCGAAGCCTCGTTCCCGTGGAAGGGCGACCCCGTCGCCGCCCGCGCGCACCGCCAGACGGTCGGCGGCGTGATCCGGATGCTCGACGCCGACGTGGTCGTGATCCCGGAGACGGAGAACCTCCGGGCGCTCGAGTTGCTCATCGAGGAGGCCCTCCCCGACCTCGGCTACACGGCCGTCCTCGTGGACGGCCGCGACTCGTTCACCGGCCAGGACGTAGGCCTCCTCTCGCGCCTGCCCATCGAGGCCTCCGGCCGGACCGACGAGCGCGTCCCCGTGGGCGTGACCGACGAGACGTACGGCGTCTCGAAGAACCTGTGGGCGCGGCTGACGATCGGCGGCCAGCCGGTCACCCTCGTCGGCGTCCACTTTCTGGCGCGGCCGGACGACCTGAGCCGCCGCGACCGCCGCGAGGCCCAGGCCGAGGTCGTCCGCCGCCTCGTCGAGCGCGAGATGGCGCAGGGCCGCGAAGTGGTCGTCCTCGGCGACCTCAACGACGTCGACGAGGCCACGCCGGACCGGGCCGGCTCGCGCCCCATCACCGACGTGCTGGCGACGATCAAACGCGCCGGCCCGGGCCCCGACGACGACCTCGTGAACGTGATCCGCGACGTGCCTCAGGCCCAGCGCTTCACCTCGTTCTACGACCGGGACCGGGACGACCAGTTCGACGCGGGCGAGTTCAGCGCCATCGACCACGTCCTCCTCTCGCCCGGCCTCTACCGGCGCGTCCGGGACGTCCGCTTCGTCCACGCCCACGACCCGCGTGAGACGAGCGACCACTTCCCCATCGTCGTGACGCTCGGGGACTGAGGCCAGTGGGTCCAGCGGTCCGGCGGGCGGTCGCCTCCGCCAGCGACACGAGCGGAGGCTGCTCGGGACGGTTCTCCCAAGCCGTCCTCCCATCCCTCACTCGTAGTCGTGCTCGAACCACTCGATGCCGCGCCGGCCGCGGGCGTGGAACGCCGGGTCGGACTCGCCGCGCTCCTTCTGCTCGATCCGCTCCCGGAGGCGGGCCGTGAACTCCTCGGCCGGGTCGTAGCCGTAGTGCCGGAGCAGGTGGTTCATCGCGATCACCTCGCAGATCACCGTCACGTTCTTGCCCGGCGTGATGGGGAGCTTCACGAGCGGTAGCTCCACGTCGAGGATCGAATCCGTCTCCGTCACCATCCCGATCCGGGTGTACTCCTCGTCCTCGTCCCACGGGTGGATGCGGACGACGACCTCGATCCGCTTCTGGTAGCGGATGGCCCGGACGCCGAACATCGACTTGACGTCGATGATGCCGAGGCCGCGGATCTCCATGAAGTGCTTGGCGAGGTCCGTCCCGACGCCCAGCAGGAGGTTCTCCGACTTCCGCGTGGCGATCACCACGTCGTCGGCGACGAGGCGATGGCCGCGCTCCACGAGGTCGAGCGCCATCTCGGACTTGCCGATCCCCGCTGGCCCGGTGAGCAGCAGCCCGATCCCGTACACGTCCACCAGCGAGCCGTGGACGGTGAGTTGGGAGGCGAACTGGTCCTCCAGGACGTCCCGCAGGAGGCCCATGAACGGGACCGTCGGCATGGGCGTCCGGAACAGCGGGACGCCGCGGTCGCCGGCCATCGAGGCGAGGTCGCCCGGGAGCCGGTTGTCGGCGGTGAGGACGACGCAGGGCGGGTCGAAGGAGAGCAGCCGCTCGAACGCCTCCCGCCCGCCGTCGTCACCGAGCCACGCGAGGTAGCGGCACTCGGTGTTGCCGAGGATCTGGACCCGCTGGTGCTCGAAGTGCTCGGTGTAGCCGGCGAGCACGAGCCCCGGCCGGTGGACGTGCTTCTGGACGACGGTCCGCACCGAAGCGTCCGCCTCGTTCGACGCCTCCATCTCCACCCCGACCCGCTGGCGGAGCTGGTCGACGAGTTGGCCGACCGGGATCGACTCTTTCCGAAACGGCTCGGGCTTTCTCATGGGGCGGGTCGCTAGGGGCCGGTGGGTCGGGGCTGGTGAATCGTGGTGGAGGACCTCAGGGGCCGCCAGCTGCGGGCCTCGGCCCTCAGCGCTAGGGAACTTCAACCGTCTGGAGCACGCGGCCGACGACCTGGTCCGCCGTGACCTCCTCGGCCTCGGCCTCGTAGGTCACGGCCACGCGGTGCCGGAGCACGTCGAGCGCGACGGCACGGACGTCGTCGGGCGTGACGTAGGCGCGGCCCTCCAGGAAGGCGTGGGCGCGTGACGCGAGGCCGAGAGCGATCGAGGCCCGTGGGCTGGCGCCGTAGGCGACGAGCCCGGAGAGGTCGGAGAGCTTGTAGCGCGCGGGCTCGCGCGTCGCCAGCACGAGGTCCACGACGTACTCCTCCACGCGTCGGTCCACGTACACCTCGCCGACGACGGCGCGGGCGCTCAGGATCTGCTCGGGCGTCACCACGGGCTGCACGTCGGGGAGCGGGGCCGTCCGCGACATCCGGCGCATGATCGCCAGCTCCTCGTCGCGCGTGGGGTAGCCCACCACCACCTTCAGCATGAACCGATCCACCTGGGCCTCAGGGAGCGGGTACGTCCCCTCCTGCTCGATCGGGTTCTGGGTAGCGAGGACGAGGAACGGGCGGGGCAGCGGGAACGTGGTGTCGCCGATCGTCACCTGCCGCTCCTGCATCGCCTCCAGGAGCGCGCTCTGGACCTTCGCCGGTGCCCGGTTCACCTCGTCGGCCAGGATCACGTTGGCGAAGATCGGCCCCTTCTTGACGAGGAAGTTGGACTCGGCCTGGTTGTAGATGAGCGTGCCGAGCAGGTCCGCCGGGAGCAGGTCCGGCGTGAACTGGATGCGCTGGAACCGGGCGTCCACAGCCGCCGCCAGCGTGGACACCGTCAGCGTCTTGGCGAGGCCGGGGACGCCCTCCAGCAGCACGTGCCCGCCGGTGAGCAGCCCGATCAGCAGCCGTTCGATCATGTGCGGCTGCCCCACCACCACGCTCCCGACGGCCTCGAGGAGCGGACGGACGAACCGGCTCTTCTCGGCCACGCGCTCGGTGAGGGCCCCGAGGTCGGGCGCGGCGGCGGGCGACCCGTTGGAGGGCGCGGTGTCGGTCGGGAGGGGGGCCGGGTCGGTCATGCGGGGGCGTCAGGGAGCGTCGGAACGGGCCGGGTCCGGCCGGGCGTGTGGAGGATACGCAGGGGCGAGATCGGGGTGCCGCCAGACGAGCGCGGTGTGGGACGTGCGGTCCGGCAGGGACGTCATGCCGCGGCCGCTCTGCGCCGGCGTCACCCGTGGGCGGATGTCCCGAGCACAGTGCCCGGTTCGAGGGCGGCGCCATTCAAGAACGAGGCGGCGTCCATGCGGCGCTTGCCCTGGCGCTGCACCTCGCCCACCTCGACGGCCCCGTCGCCGCAGGCGACCACGAGACGCCCGTCGGCGGCGACCACCTCGCCCGGCTGGCGGCCCGCCCCAGCGGTCGTGATCGACGTTTGGAAGAGCTTGAGCGTCTCGCCGTTCCAGACGGTCCACGCGCCGGGGTACGGGTCGAGCGCCCTCGCGAGGTTGTGGACGTCGCGGGCCGAGCGCGACCAGTCGACGCGGCCGTCCTCGCGGAACACCTTGGGGGCCGGGCTGGCGAGTGTGTCGTCTTGAGGTCGGGCGTCGGCAGTGCCGGCGGCGATGAGGCGAACCGTCTCGACCACGGCCTCGGCACCGATCTCCGCTAGTCGGTCGTGGACGTCGCCCGCCGTGTCGTCCGGCCCGACGGCGAGCCGGCGGCGCAGGATCACGTGGCCCGTGTCCACCTGCTGCTGGAGGAAGAACGTCGTCACGCCGGTCTCCTCCACGCCGTCCATCAGCGCGCGCTGAATCGGCGCCGCGCCCCGATACGCCGGCAGGAGCGAGCCGTGCAGGTTGAACGCGCCGAGCGTCGGCAGCTCGTACACCTCGGGCGGCAGGATGCGGAAGGCGACGACGGCGAACACGTCGGCCTCCAGGGCCGCCAGCTCGTCCACGAACGCCGGGTCCTTGAGCGACGATGGCTGGAGGACCGGCAGCCCGTGCCGCTCGGCCGCCTCCTTCACCGCCGACGCGCGGAGCGTCTGCCCCCGCCCCGCCGGCTTGTCGGGGACGGTCACGACGGCGACGGGCGCGAGGCCGGCCGCGACGAGGGCGTCGAGGGAGGGCACAGCGAAGTCCGGCGTGCCCATGAACACGAGGCGGGGAGAGACCACAAAACGTTCGGAGGGGGACGGCAAGCTACCGGCGTCGAGCGCCCTCTCGCCCCCTATTGCTGCCTCGCGTCCAGACAAGGCTGCGGCGGCGAGAAGGGGCCGGAGGCGAGGCCCGGCTGGAACGTCGAGCGCCACGACGTGACGCCGCCGACGAACCCGATCCCGTTCTCGATGTTCGGGTTGTCCCTCGGGATGAGGTCCGTCTCGAGATCGATCTCCTCCGGCCAATCAGATGTCACGACGGCCACGACGATCTCGGAGGTCAGGTTCGGGTTGTAGATATGGACGGGGTCGAGGCCCATCTCGAGCGCGTCGGTCCCGAAGTAGACGTAGGCCTGGGTCCCCCCGCTGGACATTCCTAGCCGTCGCCGTTTGTCGAACTGGAACGCGCGAGGGGGCGGCCCGTCGAGGTGGTAGATCGAGAAAGCGTCGGCCACGCGCTCGACGTCTCGCACCGTCACGGTCGTGGGGCATGTGTACGGTCCATCGAGCAAGGTCGGCTCAGGGAACGGGTCGGGCATCTGGACGCTCGCCCGCGTCTTGGCGCCGTCCGAGCGCTCGGCGACGAGCGTGTAGGTCACGCCTGGCTCCAGGTCCTCCGTAGTCCAGAAGAGGTGGGCCGTGCCCGTCACAAACTCGACCGTCTCCTGCGTGAGCGGCGTCGTCCGGCCGGGGCCTTCGAGCCGGACCTGGACGTCGAGCAGGCCGGGGGGCGGCTCGAACGTCTCGGCCACCAGCTCCACCCGAACCCAGTTGGTATCGGCCTCGGTGTCGAGGTAGCCGCTCATCGAGAAGTAGCGGCCCGCGTCGCCGATGGGGTCGAGCACGACCTCGCACCCCGCCAGCGCGGCGAGCCCGACGACGGCGGCCCGGGCGCTCCACCGCGTCATCGGGTGCGGTACCGCGCCGAGACGTAGGGCACGAGCGGGAGTTGGTCCACGCGCCGCGCCCGGAAAACGTCGTAGTAGAACACGTTGTCGCGCCCGTAGGTGTTGATGAGGCCCACCTGGAGGTCGAGGGCGGCTCGGCCGAGCGGGACCTCTCGGCCGACCGAGAGGTCGAGCCGGTGGTAGACCGGGAGGCGCCCGTTGTAGGGCCGCTCGAAGAGCACGCGCCGCGCGCCGGGGTCCGTCCTGACGTCGGGGAGGCCGCGCGGGGGGACGAACGTGTCGAACCCGAACGGCCGCGTGTACGGCAGTCCGGACCCGTACTGCCACCGCGCGCCAAGCTCCACGCCCCCCAGGCGGACCTGCCCGGCGGCCTGGACCTGATGGTGGCGGTCGTGGGGCGGGGCGTAGCGCTGGAGCGGCTCGCCGTACCACACGCCGAAGTTGTCCTGGCCCGCCGTGTACTCGGTCGATCCGTAGCCGTAGGCGACGTAGGTGTAGGCCGGCCCTCGCGCCCACTCGGCCCGCACGTCGGCCCCGTAGGAGACCCCGTCCGCCAGCGCGAGCGTGGTGGTGAACTCCGCGAGCGCGCTCCAGATGGGGACGGGCAGGTCCCGCATGGTCTTGACGTAGGCCTCCGCTCCCAGCCGGACGCCCTGCCCCACCGGCGCCGACCCGCCGAGGAGCGCGTGGAGCGCCGTGGTCTCGGGCGCATCGAGCGGCGGCCCCGCCCAGGCGATGAACGGGGAGCCCGCGTCGCGCTCGTCCACGATCCCCACGAGCGACTGGCGGTAGAGGCCGCCCGCGGCGGCGACGGTGAGGCCCTCGTCGTCCGCCGGCGTCCACTCGACGCGGAGCCGGGGCTCCAGACCGAGCGTGAACGTGTAGGGCCGGAGCGTGACGGCGACGCCGGGCGTGACGGCGAGGGTCCGCCCAGGGGCCCACTCCGCCTCCGCGTACGCCGCCGCGCCGAGCACGACGTCGGCCTCCTCGCGGGTGCGGGCGAACGTCTCGCCGAGCTGGTAGGCGGTGCTGTAGAACGAGGCCGTGAGCCCGTAGCGGAGGCGGGCCGAGCCCACCGGCCGCGTGAGGTCCACGGCGATCCGGGCCTCCGTGGCGTCCGAGGTCCGCTCGCGGTCGCCGGCCCCCCGGCGAGGCCCGATCTCGTTGTGGACCGTCGAGAGGCTGGAGGACACGTCGAGCCGTCCCGCCAGCTCGGGCGGGGCGAACACGCACCGGCCCGTGAGCACCCCGTTCCACCACAGGAAGGCGTCGTCGGCCTCGGGGTCGAGGGCGCCCCGGTCGTGGGTGAAGAGGGCCGTCGCCGAACACCGCGAGGAGCGGTCGGCCCGCGACGTCTTGACGAGCACGTCCGCGAACCGGAGCGGGACCTCCTCTCCCAAGAGCGCCGGCGCGAGCGCGTCGATCACGGACAGCCGCGCCGAGGCCAGCCACGACGACGAGCCCCGCCGGATCGGGCCCTCCCCCCGCGCCGCCACGACGAACGGGCCGACCGACCCCGCCGCCTCGACCCGTTCGTAGTTCCCCTCTCGGACCGACACGTCGATGACCGACGACACGCGCCCGGTGTAGCGCGCGCCGTACCCGCCGGCGTAGAAATCGACCGAGCCCACGAGGTCCTCGGGGAACGCGGAGAAGAAGCCGATGGCGTGGAACGGCTGGTAGACCGGCGCCCCGTCAATCAGGACGAGGTTCTGACTCGGCGTCCCGCCGCGCACGTAGAGCCCACCGCCCCGGTCTCCGAGGGTGACGACGCCGGGCAGCGACTGGAGGTAGGTCGCCAGGTCGCCCGCCACGTCGGGCGTGGGGACGCGGGCGAGGTCGGCCGGGCGGATGCGCTGGAGCCCACCGGACACGTCGGCCGCGCCGCCCTCGGCCTGGACCACCACCTCGCCGAGGGCCTCGGCTTCGGCCGTGAGCACAGGGCTCCAGGTCGTCGGGCCGTCGGCGACGGCGAGCGTGTCGAGGCCCACCACGTAGCCGACGAACGTGGCGCGGGCCACGAAGATGCCCGCGCTCAGGCCGGCCACCTCGTAGTACCCCTGCGCGTCCGTGACGGCGCCCCGCAGCCGCCCGACGGGCACGCTCCCTTCGATCCGCTGGAGTGCCACGTTGACCCCGGCGAGCGGCCCGCGCTCGACATCGGTCACGAACCCCCGCACCGACTGCCCCCAAACGGGCGCCGCGCTGGCGACGAGGATCACCAGCGCGGCACAGGGACGATGGCGGAGGCCGCCGGTCACATCCGCGTCCGGTCGTCCCAGATGGGCACGAGGAGTTGGAAGTCGCCGCCGCCCGTCTCGTCGACGAAGATGAAGCGGCGGCCGTAGTTGTAGTAGGTCCAGATCTGGTAGGGCCGCGTGCCGAAGTCGAACGGGTGGTTCTCCACGTCGTCGGGCTGGCCGAAGCGGATGAACACCTCGCCGCGGTCGCTCGTCCAGCCGCTGTCGCGGAACCGGCTGTAGCGATCGTTGGCGTACGCCACGCGGTAGTAGTACACCTCCAGTTCCTCGTTGCGCGGCGTCCCCGGCGTCGGGTCGCGCTCGGCCCAGAATTCCTGGAAGAGGCGGAGCTTCTCCTCGGGCGTCGCCGCCCGGCGCATGGCGCGGAGTTCGCTGTCCTTCGCCGTGTAACGGAGCTGCGCGATGGCCTGGTCGATGTCGGTGATCTGGGAGTCGAGCCCCATCCAGCGGACGACGAACGGCTTGTGGGTCTCGGCCAGGGTCTCGCCCTCCAGCGTTTCGAGCCGGACCGTGAGGGTATAATCGCCCACATTCAGGCTCTCCGTGCTGATTTCGAGGGCGGCCGGCGTGGTCCCGGCCGGCACCTCGATGGGCTCCGTCACAGCGACGGGCGTGCCGAGGTCGGCCTGCTGGCGGGAGGCGAGGCCGAGGAGGACGGCGAACGAGGGCCGCTCGCGGACCCGGTTCTTCTCGGTCACGACGTACGTCACCCGGAGGTCGGCCGGGGCGTCGGCGTAGAGGTCGTAGGAGACCCAGAACGACTCGCTCTCGGTCGAGACCGTCGCGCCGACGATGGGCTCGGACTGGCCCTCCTCGGGGGCGTACCGGCTGAGCAGGAGCGGGTCGCTGATCGCGACCGGCGCCGTGAGCGGGCGGACGATGTGGCCCACTTCGCGCGTGAACGTGCGCCCGCTGGAGCCGTCCTCCAGGATCAGCGACACGGCGTAGCGGCCGGGCGGCACGTCGAGCGACTGGACCGCCCGGTCCTCCGCCTCGGCGTCCTGCGTCGCCTCGTAGGAGGCGGCGTCGATGGTCCGCTCAAACGTCCGGCTCACGACGAGACCCTCCTGGTTGCCCTCGGCGTCCAGCTCGTAGACCTGGACCGTCAAGGCGTAGGTCGCCTCGAAGCCGCCGGGGCGGGCGAGGAACCGGAGGCTCGTGTTCGGGACGGCCGTGTAGACGTCGAGACGCGAGGCGGTCCCCTCAGAGGGCTCGGCCCGACGCGTAATCAGTTCGGCGTCGAAGAGCGGTTCGTAGGCCGATTGGGCCGCAACGGCCGGGGCCAGGACGAACGCCAGCCCGAGGGCGCCCAGCAGGGCGTGACGGGCCAGGAAGTAGCGAGCAGACATAAGCTCAGCTTTGAAATCGCGTGGAGAGACGAAGGTGGGCACGGGGCCTCAATCGGAAGGTGAGCAAGGCGGGAGCGCTTTCATCACTGAACTGGGCGAACCGTCCCCTTCAGGGAGTGAACGGACGCGTGGGCGTCCCGGCCGGTTCATGCCGCAGCCCGGTCGCCGAACAAGGCGGAGACGAAGGCGGAGCGGTCGAACACCTGGAGGTCGCCGATCCCCTCCCCTACGCCAATGTATTTAACGGGGATCTGGAACTCGTTGGAAATGCCAATCACGATGCCCCCCTTGGCCGTCCCGTCCAGTTTGGTGAGCACGAGGCCCGTCACGTCGACGGACTGGGTGAACGCCTCGGCCTGGCGGAGCGCGTTCTGGCCCGTCGAGCCGTCGAGGACGAGGAGCACCTCGTGGGGGGCGCCGGGCACCTGGCGGTCCATCACGCGGCGGACCTTGGCGAGCTCGTTCATCAGCCCGACCTGGTTGTGGAGCCGGCCGGCCGTGTCGATGAGGACCACGTCGGCGTCGCGGGCCTTGGCGGCCGCCAGCGTGTCGAAGGCGACCGCCGCCGGGTCGGCGCCCTGGTACTGCTTGATGATCTCGACGCCGGCCCGCTGCGCCCACACGTCGAGTTGCTCGGTGGCCGCGGCGCGGAACGTGTCGGCCGCGCCGAGGAGGACCTTCTTGCCGGCCTCCTTGTAGCGGTGCGCGATCTTGCCGATCGACGTCGTCTTGCCGACGCCGTTGACGCCGACCACCATCACCACGTGCGGCGTGCTCGGGAGCGGCGCGTCGAAGTCGGCCGGGCGCTCGGGGGCGTTGGTGAGGAGGAGATCGGAGATCTCGTCGCGGATGAGCGTCTGGAGCTCTTTCGTGGAGACGTACTTGTCGCGGGCCACGCGCGCCTCGATGCGCCGGATGATCTCGACCGTCGTGTCGACGCCCACGTCGGAGGTGACGAGGATCTCTTCGAGGTCGTCCAGCACCTCGTCGTCGACGGTGTCCTTGCCAGCGACGGCGCGGCTGAGCTTGTCGAAGAGGCCCGTCCGGGTCTTCTCGAGACCGGCTTCGAGCGTCTCCTGCTCCTTCTCTTTCTTCTTGAACCCGAACAGGGCCATGGGGTCAGCGGGGGGTGTGACGGGCGTACCCGGCGGGGGCGTCAGGGGTCCGCGTCGGGGACGACGCGGTGTTCGCGGCGGAGCGTATTCCCGTCCGCTTCGAGGGCGCCGCCGCCGTAGCGCATGATGGCGGCGAACCGGAGGCCGTACTTCACGATGGAGTACGCCATGACGGCCGCCGTCAGCCCGACGAGCGCCTCCATGACAGACGGAGCCGCACCCAGCAGGGCGGCTACGACCGTCGCGGCGAGCGCCGTCACGGCCACCTTCCCGCTCCACAGCGACGACGTGAACCGGCCGAGCCGGCGCGTCTGGAGCAGCCCGCCGACGGCGAGCAGCGCGTCGCGCGTGACGGCCAGCAGGACGAACCAGAGCGGGAGCGTCGGGCCGGCGTCGGGCGGGCGCGTGAGCAGGGCGATCGTGACGGCCGCCGCCGCCAGCTTGTCGGCCGTCGCGTCGAGCACCTTGCCCCACTCGCTGACGGTGTTGCTCCACCGCGCCACGCGCCCGTCGAACCAGTCGGTGGCGATGGCGAGGCCGATGAGGGCGAACATCGGCCCGATGGGGCCGCCCCGGTAGACGAGCCACGCGATCGGCGCCACGAGGACGGCCCGCGACAGGCTCAGCAGGTTGGCCGCGGTCCAGAACCGGCCCATCGGCGGGAGTCCAGGGAAGCGGTCGGGGGGGGTGGGCATCGGCGCGGGGCGAGGTCCGTCAACGGGTGACGGCGCGAAAAGATACCGGGCGGGCGGATCGGGGCCGATCTTCCGTCCCCGCCGACCGCCGTGATCCCCCTCGTCTTCGCCTTCGCCGTGCAGGCCCTTGCGTGGGCCGCTGTCGGGGCCGGCCTCCGCCGGGTCCGCGAGGCCGCCGTGCCGCTGGCGGACGCCGGGCGCGAGGGGCCCGGCCTCCCGATCTCCGTCGTCGTCGCCGCGCACGACGAGGAGACGCAACTCCCGACCCTGCTCGACGCGCTGGCGGCCCAGACGCACCGGCCCTTCGAGGTCGTCGTCGTGGACGACCGCTCGACAGACGCGACGGCGCACGTCGCCGCCGACCGCGCCCGTCTGTGGGCCGAGCGCGGCGGGCCAGAGCTTCGGCTCGTTCGGATCGAGCCGGGAGCGCCGGAGGCCGCAGGGCTCCCGCCCAAAAAGCACGCCCTGGAGCGCGGCGCCGAGGCCGCTCGCCACCCCCGCCTCGCCTTCACGGACGCCGACGGCCGTCCGCCTCCCACGTGGCTCGCCGCTCTCTCCCACCACGCCACCGCCCCGCTGGCGGAGGCGGACCGCCAGACGGGCGAGGACCACGGGGCCGTCCTGATCGGCTACGGGCCGTACCTCGAGGAGCCCGGCTGGCTCAATCGGTTCGTCCGCTACGAGACGGTCCAGACGGCGGCGCTGGCGGCAGCGGCGGTCGGGTGGGAACGGCCGTGGCACGCCGTGGGGCGCAACCTGTCGTATCCGGCAGCGCTGCTCGACCGGCTCGGCGGGTTCGCGCACTCGGCCGGCTCGCTCTCCGGCGACGACGACCTGCTCGTGCAGGAGGTCGCCCGCCGCGATGCGGCGGCGGTGCGGTTCGTCTGGGACGCCGAGCGGCGCGTTCCCTCTCCCGCGCCCCCAGGCTGGCGGGCGTTCTGGCGGCAGAAGCGGCGGCACGCCAGCGCCGGCACGCACTACCCGACGCGCGTCCTCGTCGCCCTCGGCGCGTTCCACACGTCGAACCTCGCGCTCTGGGTCGGCGCCCCGCTGCTGCACGCGCTCGGTGGGAGCCCGGCGGGGTGGGGCCTGCTGGCGGCCAAGCTCTTGCTCCAGCGGACGGCCCTCTCCGACGCCTTCGACACGCTCGGCGCCGAGGGCGACCTCCGGCTCTGGCAGCCGGCCCTCGACGCGCTCTCGGCCGTCTACCACGCCGCGCTGGCGGTCCTCGGCGCCCTCCCCCCCCAAGGCGCTGGTGACCGGTTCTCAGCGGCCTTCCATGAACCGTACGACGGCCTCCGTCCGTGACCGGACGTGGAGCTTCTCGTAAATCCGCCGGAGGTGGCTCCGGACCGTCTCGGGGCTGATGAACAGGGCCTCGGCGATCTCGCGGTAGCGGTAGCCCCGGGCCAGGAGGTGGAGCACCTCGCTCTCGCGGGGCGACAGCGCGGCCTCGACGCCGGCCGTCGTGGGCGGCGCGTGGAACGACTGGACCACCTTCCGCGCGATGGACCCGGACATGGGCGCGCCGCCCCGGCTCACGTCGGCGATGGCGTCGAGGAGGTCGGCCGGCGGGGTCCGCTTGAGGAGGTACCCGCTGGCGCCGGCCTTCAGGGCGTCGAAGACGCGGTCGGCGTCGTCGTAGACCGTCAGCATCACGATGGGGAGCGCCGGGTGCCGCTCGTGGAGGAGCGCGACGCCCTCGACGCCCGAGAGCCCCGGGAGGTGGACGTCCATGAGCATCGCGTCGGCGGCCCCGTCGAACTGGGCGAGCGCCCGCTCGACGCTCTCGTAGACACTGACGCAGACGTACCCCTCGGCCGCGTCGAGGAGCGACCGGAGGCCGTCCCGCGTGCCCGGGTCGTCCTCGACGACGGCGACGCGAATGGGGTCGGAGGGCGACATGGCGCGGAAGCTAGGGCGCGCGCCCGTCCCCGGCAGCGCCCGGACGGTCATCCCACACGACCTGCCCGTGGCGGTCGACGTACCCGTACACCGGAGGCGACGCCTCGGCACACCAGGCGGCCGTGAACGGCGCCAGCGCCCCCTCGAACGGCCGGATGACAGCCTCGCTGTCGCAGTCGTCGCTCCCGTAGAGCCCTGTCTCCGCGACGACCTCGCCGTCCGCGCCGAGCAGCACCCACCGCCCAGCCGAGCCGTCCGCCTCGGGCCGCAGGGCCGCCGCCAGCCCGCCGGAGTAGGCCCCCACCTGGAGCATCTCCGGCCCGAGGACGAGCTCCCCCTCACGGTCCATGACGCCGACCCAGCCCTCCAGGTACTCGCCCATCTCGCCATAGATGGCCGCCCGTCCCTCAGAGAACGACCCGCCCTCCACGAAGCCCGCGGGGAGCGTCAGCACCGGGTCGCCCCTCACGTCGACGTAGGCGAACTGGCGGGTGTACGCGTCGGTGACGGCGGCCAGCCCTTCTAGGAAGGGGCCACCGGCCCCGTACCACGGCTCGATGGCCCACCGGCCGTGGCGGTCCAGGTACCCCACGCGGCTGTCGGGCCACGCGCCCTCCCACGCCGCCGCCAGCCCCTCGTGGAACTCGTCCACGAAAACGACCCCGTCGGGTAGGACGAACGCGAACGCCCCCGTCGTGTCGATGAACGCGAGGTGCTCGCGGTCCTCGTCGAGGGCGACGAGGGCGAGGCCGTCGCTGAAGCCGACCTCCCAGGACTCGACGGGGCCGTAGTAGGTCGGCTCGACGGCGACGCGGCCCGCGCGGTCGAGGAAGCCGAGGCGGCCGTGCTCCGGGTCGCCCTCGCGGTAGGCGGCGCGGCCGTCGGCGTACGTCGCGACGGCGTCGTAGCGCGGCGGCACGAGCCACTGGCCGTCGGCGCCGAGCACGCCGCAGCGCTCGTCGGCCTCGGGGTCCGGGACGCAGGCGGCGGCGCGGCCCTCGCGGTAGGGGCCCACCCACGTCGCCTCCAGCGCGAGGGGACGGACGAGCGCGCCGGTGCCGTCGATCCAGCCCCACAGGAGGCGCTCGCCGCCGCCGTCGCGGACGAGGCGGGAGACGGGGTAGAGCGCGGGCTCGGGCGCGCCGGGCTGGGCCGCCAGCGGCGCAGCGAGAAGGAGGAGCGCGAGGGTAAGGATCGTGCGGTTCATGGTGGGCAGCGGCTACTCCTGGATCGCCTCGGTGCGTACCCATACCTCCCCGTTCTCCACTAGCCGCTCGCCCGTCCCATTCGATCGGTAGCCGGCACATGGCTCGGACCTCCGGAAAAAGAGATTATGGGTATACGTGCCGCTGCTGGCGGCCTCCACGCAGATGCGGGCATCCCGCTCCTCCACTTCTGTCGTCCACTCATACTGGAGGCAGCGCGGCCCCGCCTGGAAATCTAGAGAGGGGAAACACACGCCAGTGCGGCGCTCCGACGAATGGGGGTCGGAGAACTGGAAGAACGTCACGTCAGAGAGCGTCGGCGGTCCGACGGACCACCCCTCGGCGTCCTGTCTGACGAGCGGCCGCGCATTGGCCCAGCCCATCCCCCCCATAAAATCACCGATGGTGAGCAACTGGTGGCCGTCGTCACCAAGGCGCATCCACTCCCTCACCCCGAAAAAGCCCGCAGGTGCCGAGCTCTGGACGATTCGGGCCGTCGTGGCCCGCGCCGTGAGTCGGTCCACCCGCGCAAGCGACCCCGCGCCCACGAACACGCCCGCGCCGGACCACGCCTGCCCCCTGACCCAGAACCGCACCACCTCCTCCCCGTCGACGGAGACGGTCAGTTCGCTCCCGCTTTGGTCTAGGTCTGGGTCGGTTGCTTGCCGCACGATGGTGAGCGTCGCGTTCTCGCCTACGGTCGTGGGATCGAACACGATGCCTGCGTTCGCCTCCACCATGCAGTTCGCGAGCGTGCAGGAAAGGAGCCCAGCCTCCCCGCCCGTCGAGACGATGACGATGTACGTCCGCTCGCCTGCCAAGACCACGCCCACGCCGGAGCCCCACCCCGCCGTCCCCCGGAGCGCCACCTCCACCTCGTAAGCGGGGTGCCCTGCGAGGGCCACCGGGACGATCGCCAGCGCGGGGCTGGCCGCCGCTTCGAGCACGAGCGCCCCGCTCTCTACGACGGGCGTGGGGGGCGGAGCCCCACCCATCGACGCGAACTGCCACTGAGCCGAGATCGCCTCGGCGCTGGCGTCGAACGTCTCGTCGAGGAGCACGTCGTCCTGGGCGTGAGCGGAAGCCGCAAGAAGGAGCAGCGCGAGAAGCCCAACGGGGCTGGAGCAAGACATAGGAGGAGGTTAGTAGTGGATCTAGAGGAGGACGGGCGCGGCTACGGATCAAGCCCCCACCCCGCTTTGAGGTCGGCCACGACCTTCTCGGCCTCGGCCCGCTGGCGGGGGGTGACGATGGCCTCGAGCGTGAAGCGGAGGGTGGTCCCGCCCTGCACCGGGTCCAGTTCCGCCGCGAGGTGGCTCCACGCGTACGCCATCACGAAGTCGGGCTCGATCCCCTCGTCGAGGCCGGTCAGCAGGCTCGCCAGCGGCCCCATCGCAGCGGCGGCGCCCTGGCGGGCGGCGGCGTCGAGCCAGCGGGCGGCCTCGGCGTGGTGCTCGGGCGTGTCGCGGAAAAGCTGGAGCCCGAGGCTGAGCTGGGCCGAGGCGAGCCCCCCCTCGGCCGCCAGACGGAGCCAGCGGCGCGAGGCCACCGTGTCCACCGCAACGCCTTGCCCCCCCGCGTGCATCTCGCCGAGGTACCACTGCGCCTTCGGGAAGCCGCCCTCGGCCGACGCCCGGAGCCAGGGCACGGCCCCCGCCTCGTCGGCCTCCACGCCGAGCCCGTCGAAGAGCTGGGCGCCCACGAGGAACTGCGCGGGCACGTTGCCTGCCTCCGCCAGCGGGAGCGCACGGGCGTAGGCCGCGCCGTAGTCCCCCGCCTCGAACGCGGCGAACGCCGGTTCGGCGAGGGCGTGCTGCACCAAGAGCGAGGCCAGGTCGGGAGGCGCTGGGTCGTCGGGCTCGCTCTCCTCCGGCGTGGCGTTCGCCTCCTCGGCCGGCGCCGGGAGCCGGTAGGGCTGGAGCTCGCAGTGCATCCGAACCGGGACGTAGAGGACCTCCGGGGCCTCCTCGCCCAGCCCCTCGGCGAAGAGCGGCACGCCTTCGTAGGTCCCAACCGAGACGACGTCGGTGGGGGAGAGCACGCGCGGGAGCCCGTCCCGCTCGTAGCGCTGCCCGTGCCACTCGATGTCCGCCCCCTCCGTGTACCACGCCGTCCCCTCCGCGTAGGGGCCGCCGACGTGGGTCCCGGCGTAGGCGGCGTAGTGGACCTCGACCTGCTCGCCACGGTACGTCATCGTGGCGAAGCCCGAGGCGGGGTCGTAGTCCGCGGGCGCCGTCGCCAGCCGGCCGTCCTCGACGTAGCAGATGGAGACCGTCTGGAGGGTCTGAGCCTGCGTGGGCGTGACGGAGCCGACCAGGAGCAGGCCGATGATGGAGAGGCGCATGAGAGGGGCGGTTCGCATGGGAAACGAAGACAGGGTCAGCCCAGCGAGGGCTCGATGGCGGCGCAGGCGTCGTGCATGGCGTCAGGGGTCACGGGAGTGGAAGGGGAGATCATGGGAGGGCGCGAGCTTCAGTGGGACTCGCCGGAACGTCCGCCGCAGGACTCTAGGAGCCCCACCATCTCTTGTGCTCCATTGGCCCGGGCCAGGTCCAGCGCAGTATTGCCGTCGTTGTTCGTTGCGTTCACGTCGGCGCCGTCGTCGAGCAGCAGCCGGGCTAGCGCACGCTTCATGAGTTCGGAGGGCGCAGCGGGACGGAGGCGCCTCGCGCGCCCCGGCCGGTCGTCCCACGAGGTCGGGGCGCGGCGGGTCAGGCGGTGGCGTACGTGGTGGACAGGGCCGTCAGCACCCCGTCCCGGTCGACGAGCACGGCCCCGCCGTTCGGGACCTCGGCCTCGCCGGAGAGGAGCCGGACGGCCGCCCCGGCGACGTCGGCCGGGCTCGCGATGCCCCCGCTCGGGTTCATCGCGCCGAACTGCGCCTTGAAGGCGGCCTGCCCGCCGGTCAGCCGGTCCATCATCGGCGTGTCCGTGACCCACGGGCAGAGGGCGTGGATGCGGACGCCGTGCTCGGCCGCGCCGAGGGCCGCCGCGGCCGTCATGCTCAGGACGGCCGCCTTGCTCGCGCCGTAGATGACCCCGCCCGGGTGCGGCGCCACGGTCCCGACGAACGAGGCCGTGTTCAGGATCACCCCGCCGCCGCGCTCGACGAGCGCCGGGATCGCGTGCTTCATCACGAGGAAGACGCCCTTCACGTTCGTGTCGAGGACGGCCTGGACCATCTCCTCGCGCTCGTCGGTGAGGGCGCCGAGGCCGCCCTCGATGCCGGCGTTGTTGAAGACGAGGTCGACCCCGCCGAAGGCCGCGGCGGCCGCGCCGAAGAGGCTCGCGATGTCGGCCTCGCGGCGGACGTCGCAGCGGACGAACCGGGCCTCGCCGCCGGCCTGGCGGATCACGGCGACGGCGCCTTCCCCCTGCGCCTCGTCGCGCCCGGCGATGACGACGCGGACGCCGATGGCGGCGAGGGCCTCGGCCGTCGCGCGGCCGATGCCCGTAGCGCCGCCGGTGATGACGGCGACCTTGTGGCGGATGGACTCAGACATGGGGATCATGGGTGGGGTGATGGGACAGGGAAGCCCGGAGCATCTTCCACGCGCCTATTGACCTTTGGGGCGATCGAATGCATTCGTAGTCAGGCTGTCTTCGGCCTGGGCCAGCCGGAGGCCTTCCGTGGCGGCCGCATAGTCCGGCTCCTCTTCGAGGGCGCGGCGGTACGCCGCCTCGGCCTCGGCGAACCGGCCGAAGAGCCGGTACCCCTCGCCGATCTTTGTGTGCCCGTGCGCCCTCTCGCTCGCGCTCGATGCCAGCACGACGTAGACCTCCCCCGCGTCACGGATCGTATCGGTCAGGCGCTTCCGTTGCAGGAGCACCTGCTCCACGTTGCCGGGAAGCTGGTTGTTTTCGTTCTTCCTGGCCACGAGGTAGCTCGAGTACGCCTCTTGCCAGTAGCCCAGCGTTGCGGCCGCAAATGCATGCGATCCATAGGCGATAGCCAGATACTGATCGGCACTGCTCCCGCTTGCCCCTAGCCTCAGCATCGCCTCGCGCTCAGAAGGAGCCAGCGCCACCGCTTCCCGGGCGTGCGACAGCGCCCCTTCGTGTTCATCTAGGCCGCCGAGAGCGATACTCATTGACCCATGCACTCCCGCACAACTGGGCACGGGTGCACCACACGTCAGGAGAGCCTCCTCATAGGATGAGACTGCGGCACCTGAATCCCCTCGCCGTAATGCCTCCGACGCCTGGTCGAGGAGCCGTGAGGTGGGGTCGCCACTTGTGTCCTGCGCGGCGAGGGAGTGCGTGGGACCGAGGAGGAGGAGGAGGAAAACGGTGCGCTGGATCATGGGATCGAGTGTCCGTGGAGGGACAGGGAGCGAAGAAGGGCGGGTGGGTCGGCGCGGCTACTCCTCGGCCCGCCAGACGACCCGGCCGGAGCGGTCGAGATAGCCGACGGGAAACAGTTCGGAGACGTCGCCGCAGTCGTCTTCGCGGAAGCGAGCGAGCGCCCCGTCGAAGGCGGCGACTTCGAAGCTGTCGCTCCTCCAGTCGGAGTTGCACCCCACGGCGCCAGGAAACCCGGTGTCGGCCACGAGGGCTCCGTGCTCGTCGAGGAGTTGCCACGTCCCGGTGTCCTCAGACAGCACGACGGCACGGGCGCTGGCGTAGGGCGTGGCCTGGAGGAAGGTCGGCTCGTGCACCCACGCGCCCGTGTGATCTACGTACCCGTACAGCGTGCTCTGCCCCGGCGCCTCGACTGCCACGACGGCGCGCCCCTCGGAGAAGGGCTCGGCACGCCGGACTCCCACCGGCAGCGTGATCACCCGCTGCCCTTCGGGATCGATGTACCCCCAGCGCGTCTGCCCGCCCTCCTCGAACGCCACCGCCGCCAGCCCCTCCGAGAACGGGTCGGCCTCCGAGAACTGCAACGGAATCGCCAGCGCCCCGCTGACGTCGACGTAGCCGTAGCGGCGCGCCTCCCACGGGCCGGTGCCCACCGGCGCGAGGCCGTCGGAGAACACGGCGTCCCACTTGGGTTCAACCTCGTCGGGCAGCGAGGCCACCTCGCGCCCCTCGCGGTCGAGGATCACGTAGCCGCCCTCGGGCTTTCCGACGATGGCGCGCCCCTCGCCGAAGTCCCGACTGGCCGTGTAGACCGCTGGGATCACGAGATCCCCCTCGGAGTCGATGTAGCCGGTGAGGTGCTCCTCTTCGTCCTCCCCCTCCACCCACACCCGGGCCCGGCCGTCGCTGAAGGCGTACGCCGCCGTATACGTGGTGTCGACGACGATCCGGCCGTCCCGGTCCACGAACCCGTAGCGTGTCGTAGGGTAGCCCAACAGTGCCATCTCACCACCTAGGACGCGGGCCCGCTCCTCGCGCAGGGGCTCGACGAGCGCGACCTCGAGGTGGGGCTCTACGGCCACCGCCCCCGTCTCATCAAGCCACCCCCAGCGCATGATTCGGTCGCCGAGGTCGTCGTATTCGGCCTCATAGAACGGCACCCAGGCGGAGGGGTCGCTCTGCGCGTGGCTGCATGGCGCCAGAACGACGAGGAGGACGAAGAACCGGAGGAAGCGGGACATGGTGTGGGAGGAAGCAGGGACGAGGTAGAACGGCCCGCGCGCTGGGGTCCACCACAGTGCTAGGGTGCGCAGCGAGAGGCGACCCAGGTGCCCGCGTCGCTGGACCCACGGAACGTGCCGTCGAGGCGGGCGCCGTCGGCGGTGAGCGTGCCCGTCGCGACGGTCGTGCGCGTGGGGTCCTCTTCCACCCAGACCGTCACGTCACGCCCGCTGACCGAGCCTGCGATGGCGGTGGCGTCCCCGTCGAGGGTGCTGGCGGCGAACCCCGTCAGGGCCGCCTCGCGGATCACCACGTTGAGCGTGCCCTCCACGGGCCCCCCGTCGTCATCCCGTCCGGCGTACGAGCCGCAGTAGACCGCGACGGCGTCGGCGCCGGAGCCGCTGACCGAGGTCGTATAGACGCCGGACGTGCCCCCGGGGCCGGTCCAGGTCCCACTCAACGTGGTCCCCGAGATCGTGCCGGTGAACGTGTACCCGCTGCCGGAGAGCGAGACGGCGCCCGTGGCCGGATCGTAGCTCCCGGTCGCGGACGCCGCCAGCCGCGCGCTGGCGACGGTGACGGCGCCCGTGGCCGTCTCGCCGTCGATGGTCACGGTGAGCGCGCCGGACTGGCCGCCGACGAACGTGCCGACGTAGGTCCCGTCGGCGGAGGCGGTCTCGGCCGGGTCGCAGCCGGCGAGGACGAGGAGGGCGGTGAGTGCGAGGAGGGTGCGGGTCATGTCGTACGGCCAGAGCCGGAGGGGAGTGTTCGTGGGGAGGGAGCGGTATGGACGGGGCCTAGAGCGAGAGTCCGGCGACGATGCCCAGGCGCCGGTTCTCCGAGCGGAACGCCTCGGCCGCGCCGATGCCGTAGACGTGCTCGTAGCGGACGTAGCGGACGCCCACGTACCGGCGCCCCTTCTGGACGGCAGCGGCGAGCTCCCGGTAGCCCCCGGTCCCGACGGCGCCCCAGACGCGGACCGGGCCCGACCGCCCCTCCCCCCGCAGAAATGCCGTGGCGTAGCCGAGCGGCACCAGGAAATCGTGGAGGTCCGCCTGGATGGAGACCCCGACCGTGCCGAGAGAGACGAGCTCGGGCCGGAACCGGACGTAGGCCGCCTGGAGCCCGCCCTCGACCCCGAGCAGGAACAGGCCGGAGCTCTCATCCACGCCCTGCACTGTGCCGAGCCCGACCCCCGTCCCCGCCATCACTCCCACGGACCGCCCCGAACGCTGATCCCGGCTCGTGATCCCGACGAGCGGCCAGTACCCGCGCCCGTTGAGCTCGGCGACGACGGCGCTCAGGTCGTCCTCGACCGACGCGGTCGGGGTCTCCGCGTAGGTCTGCCGGGCTACGCCCAGGTCGAGCGAGTAGACGCCCCAGCCCTGGGCGCGGCCGCTGGCGGCCAGCGCCACCACCGAGACGAAGAGGACGACGGGGCGGAGCCGGGTGTGCATGGGCTACAGGGCCATGCCGGCCGTGACGCCGAGCACGGTCTCGTCGAATCGCCGCCCCGCCCCCGATCGTTCGCGGGCGAACCGCTCGTAGATGGCGCCGACGTAGAGCCCGTCCCGGGTGATCGACTTGACGGTGAGCGTCCGGAACCCCTCCGTGCCAACCCCTCCCCCGACCGTCAGGGGCCCGCGATGGAGTTCCCCTCGGATAAACTGGCTGTACCCGTCGATCCCCTGGTTGAAGAGGAAGGTCCGCCCGCCGTAATCGGAGCGGATTCCGGCGACGAGGTAGAGGTAGCCCGGGTCGAGGCGGAGGCCCCCCTGGAGGCCATACTCGCCCCGCCACCGCCACCGGGCCTCGGACTCGCCCCCGTCGAGCGCGCGCCGGCCGCCGCCGAACCCAATGAGGAAGACGTCGGAGACCCGAACCCGGGCGGACTCGTCCATCGCGTAGGGGATCAGGAGTCCGAGGATGGGGAACTGGTTGTAGAGTTCCAACGAGACCCCCGTATGCCGGACGTCCGGGGCCGAGTCGCCGGCCCGAGTCACCACCTCCCGCTGGCCCACGTAGACGAGCCGGGCCTCGGAGCCGAGGAACGGCGCCGATTGGGCCCAGACCACGGGCCCGCCGAGTCCGGCCGCCATCGCGGCGAGGACGAGCGCGCGGGCCGTCACTGGTTGTCCTCGGCGCGGGCCCGCCGGAGCCCCTCCGTGGCCGACTCCAAACCGGGGCTCACCGCCAGTGCCATCTCGTACGTCACGACGGCGTTAGCGAAGTAGCCGCACTGACGAAAGGCCTCGGCGGCCCTTACGAACGACTCTCCGGCCTCCGGCCCGTCGGCGCCGAGTTGGACCCGCGCAGCGTTCAGTTGGACCAGACTCATCGCGTCGCCGACGGCGGGGTCACAGAACGAGAGGGAGCGCTCCGGCGAGGCCATAGCGGGATTTTGGGGCCAGAGGCGGCGGGCTTCCTCCAGGTGCGTGGCCCCCTCCTCCCCCCGTGCCATCCGTGCGGCGAGGTCGGCCCGCACTGCGTGGGCGCTGCTGAGCGTGTGGTCGGCGTCGACACGGCTCACCTGCCCGTTGCGGACGGCGACGTCGAGCTGGACCGTCAGGAGGTCCGTCGCCAGACGGCTGTGGGGCAGGACAGCGCCCCAGTCGGCCTCGTCGGTGTTCGCCATCATCAGCATGAGGCCGGCCGACACGGACAGTTGGACCATCCCGTTCCGGGGCTTGAGCAATGCGGCCTCCTCGTAGCCCGCTCGTGCCGCGGTGCGGTCATCTCGTTGCAGAGCCTCCTGGGCACGATGGAGCGCGGCATCGGCCGCCGGAGACACCGAAATCTGAGCCCGCACAGTGGACCCGCCGCCGACGACGACGAGGACAAGGAGCAGTCGATGCATGGCGACGAGTGGGAGACGAACGTCAGCGTAGACCTCCGCCTCCATGCGGCGGCATCCCCCAAATGGACCAATCCTTAGCCGCTCTCGGTCCGAGCCGGGAGCGTGAGCCGGACCCGCGTGCCCCGCCCGCGCGCCGCGTCCACCGCCAGCCGGCCGCTGGCCCGGGCGGCACGGGCCGCCATCGTCCGGAGTCCGTTCCCGCTGATGGACGCCGCTGGATCGAACCCGCGCCCGTCGTCCTCGATCTCGATCTGGACGGACTCGGTGCCGGCGGCCAGCGTGAGGTAGACCGTCCGGGCCTCGCCGTGCTTGGCCACGTTGCAGAGGGCCTCGCGGACGACGAGGAACGCGGCGTGGCGGGCCTCGGCCGGCAACCGGAGGTCGGGCCAGAGGTCGGGGAGGTCGAGGCGGCAGCGGAGGCCGGCGCTCTCGCAGAAGTCCTCGGCCACGCGGCAGAGGTAGTCGGCGAAGGCTTCGGGCATGTCGCGGGCGGGGTCGACGGCCCACACGATGGCGTCGAGGTCCTCGGTCGCGGCCCGGGCGGCACGGGAGATCCGGTCCAGCGCGGCCCCGTCGGAGCCGCCTCCACGCCGGACGGCCTCGCTGAGGAGTTGGATTTCGGTGAGCGTCGCGCCTACATGGTCGTGGACGTCGTCGGCAATGCGGGCACGGTCGCGAGCGAGCGCGACGTCGGTGGCCCGCCGGGCCTCGGCCTCGCGGAGCTGGCGGCGGAGCCGGCGGCCGACGGCCGCACGTGTCCCTCCCACGACGGTCGCCAGCGCCGTGCCTCCCAGGAGCGTCAGTGCCCACCACGTCCGCCACCACGGCGGCGGGACCACCAGGGTCAGTGCCCGGACGGGGCCCCACGCGTCCGCGCCCGCCGCGTGGACGCGGAATGTGTATGTCCCCGGCGCGAGGTGGGTGTAGCGTGCCTCCCGTCGCGTTCCGGCCTCTACCCAGTCGGAATCGACGCCGTCCATCCGGTAGGCGTAGCGGGTCCGGGCGGGGTCGGCAAACGCGAGCCCCGCAAACGACAGGGTCACGACGGCATCGTCCGGGCGGAGACGAACGGGGGCGTCCCCGTTGAGGTCTACGCCCGGGTCTACCCGCTCGTCGTACAGGCTGAACGCCGTGAACACGACGGGGGGCCCGAGGGCCTCCCCATCCCACTCCCCCTGGCGGATCCGATCCACCCCCTGTCCCCCGAACAGCATCTCCCCATGCCGCGTGCCGAGGGCCGCCCCATGACTGAGTTCGACCGACCGGACGCCGTCGGCCGCTGTGAACGCATGAAACCGGACCCGGCGCGCGAGCGGATCGAAGCGGACCACGCCGCGGTTGGTCCCCATCCAGAGGGCACCGCCGAGGTCTTCTGCGAGTGAGTAGACGAACGCGCTGGAGAGCCCGTCCGTCTCGTCATAGCGCTCGGTGTGGCCCGTCGTCGGGTCCACAGCGTAGAGCCCGTCGTCGGTGCCGGCCCAGATCCGGCCACGGCGGTCCTCCACCAGCGCGAGGACGGCCGCACGGTCCATGCCATCCCCGACCGCCTCCGGAGGGGACCCGCCATGGAGACGGTAGAGCCCCATCCCGTACGACCCGATCCACACGGCCCCATCGCGGGCCTCCAGAACGGCCCGGGTCTCGCCGACACCGATCCGCTCGAACGTCTCTCCACGGTACCGCCGGTAGAGTCCGAGATGGGTCCCCACCCAGAGCGTCCCGCCCCGCCCCGGTGCCAAGACGTAGACGGCACTCCTGCGCTCGCCACCGAACGCGAGGTCGTGCGTCTGAACGCGGCCGTCGGGTGCGATCGAGGCCAGGCCGCCCTCCGTACCGACCCAGAGCGTCCCGTCCGCGTCCTCGTGGATCGCGCGGACCGCCTCCCCCAGCCCATCGCGCGTGCCGTGCAGCCCGGCATCTGCCCAGTGGAGCCCCCCCCGAAGCGTGCCCACCCAGACCCGTCCGCCTGGACCCTCGTCCAGCGCAGTGACCACGTCGTCGGGCTCGAGTCCGACCTCGAGCGGCGAGAAGAGCGGGGGCCGTGCCGTGAGGTCGACCCGGAGCACTCCCCCCGGGTCGGTCCCGATCCACATGAGACCGTCCCGGTCGACCGTGATGGACTGGACGTAGTCATCCACCACGGCATCATCGACTCGGAGCGGCGCGACGGCTCCACTGGAGGCGTCGACACACCGGACGCCGTGCGCCCCGCCGGCCCACACGTTCCCATCCGGGTCCTCCACCAGCGCGCCCCCACCGTCGACACCGTGGACCTGCTCGAAACCAGTCGCCTCAGCCCGGCGGCGGAAGAGGGCCGAGGCCGTCCCCGCCCAGAGGCTCCCATCCCGCCCGCGGAGCAAGGCCACGACAGGCTGGCGGAGGCCGACGGGGAGCCCCCGCAGTTCCTCCGACCGTCCCGTACGGACGTCCACCACGTGGAGGCCCCGACTCGTGCCGAGCCACACGCGGCCCGCGCCGTCGTCGAGGACGGCACGAACAAGGGAGTCCCGAGTGACCCGGCGGAGTCCCGGACGTTCAGGGCGGGCCACGAGGAGACCGTCACCGGTTCCGACCCACACCCCACCCGCGTCCCGACGTGCCAGCGCTCCACTCCCCTCGACCGTCCCCCACCGCACGAACCGACCCGTCATCGGATCGAGGCGGTCGAGGCCGGTGGCCGACAGGACCCACAGCGCGCCGTCGGGCTCCGGCACGAGGCCGTGGATCCGGTTGTGCGCGAGGGTGCCCACGCCGCCCGCGCCCCGTCGGTACGCCCTCAGTTCGTACCCGTCGTAGCGGTCGAGGCCGTCGTGGGTCCCGAACCACAGGAACCCGCGGGCATCCTGTGCCACCGCGTAGACGGACCCCTGTGAGAGCCCGTCGGCCACCCCGAGGCGGATGGCCTGGGGTCCCGGGGCCTGGGCGACCGCGAGCCCCGAGAGGAAGAGGAAACAGACAGACGCGAGACGACGCACGGACCCTGCCAGGTGACGCTCCCGAAGGTACTCCTCGGGGTTTCCCTGACCGCGCCTCCGCCCGCCCCGAGAGCCCACCGAGGCGGCGCGGGCACTCTGCCCCTACCCCTTCACGGCGCCGAGCGTGAGGCCCGAGACGAGGTACCGGCTGAGCGCCACGAACAGGACGATCACCGGCAGCGAGACGAGCAGCGAGCCGGCCGCGTAGAGGCCCCACTGCGTCGAGAGCGAGCCCTGGAACAGCTTCAGCCCGACGGGCATCGTGAACATCTCGGCGTCCTGCAAGACCACGGCCGCCACGATGTACTCGTTCCACGCGCTCATGAACGAGAACAGCGCCGTGATCACGAGCGCCGGCGCCGCCAGCGGCAGGATCACCCGGTAAAACGCCTGCCACGGCCCGGCCCCGTCGATCCGGGCGGCCTCCTCCAGCGACGCCGGGATCGTGTCGTAGTACCCCTTCATCTGCCACACGCAAAACGGCAGCGCCGTGGCCGAGTAGATGATGATGATCCCGAGGTACGAGTTGATGAGCCCGAGGTTGATGAGCACGATGTAGAGCGGCAGGAGCAGCATCGTCGCCGGGAACATCTGAGTGACGAGGATGCCGCTGAGGGCCGCCTTCCGCCCCTTGAACCGGTGCCGGCTGAGCGCGTAGCCCGCCGTCGAGGCCAGCGCGACGCCGGTCAGCGTGACGACGCCGGAGACGAGGACGCTGTTGAGGAGCCACCGCAGAAACGGCGTCTCGAACAGGAGCGTCCGGTAGTTGTCCAGGGACGCGCCCTCCGGGACGACGGCCAGCGAGCGCGAGAGGAGTTGGTCGCTCGGGCGCAGCGAGATCGTCACGATGCGCGAGATCGGGAAGACGGCGATGAAGGCGAACAGCGCCAGCACGGCGTGCGACCCGAAGCGGGAGAGGACGGTTTTCATGAGCGGTCGGCAAGGGGCCGCTGGCGGGCGTCGCCGCCAGCGGCTAGCGGATGCGTCCGACGACGACGTCGTACACGTTGGGCGAGCGGCGGTCGACGCGCCCGCCGCCGGTCTCGTCCGTGGCCTCGTCGGTGACGGGCGCGAACGAGCCCACGCCGCCCGGCGCGAGGGCGCCGACCAGCATCGTCACGCGCGTGCCGCTGGGGAGCGTCGGGAGGACGAAGGTGGGGAGCGCGAACTGGAGCGAGCCCGTGGACGGGTCGAACACGCTCCGCCCTTCCAGGCGGCCCACCTCGCGGCCGCCGGCGTCCTCCACCACGATCCCGTCGCCGACGAAGATCACGTACTCGTAGCCGCGCTCCTCCGGGAACCGGTAGTCCGCCCCACGGCCCACCACGTCGGCCCCGTCCTCCTCGGTGTCGATGGCGAAGGCGACGACCGTCTGGGGCTCGGACGGGAGCGCCGTGAACTCGGCCCGGAAGTAGGTCGTCGAGTCGTCGCGGGCGATCTCCAGGTAGGTCGCGTCGAGGGCCCCTTGCGCGACGCCGGTCGGATAGGTGTAGGTGCTCGTCGCGCCCCAGTCGTCGCCGTCGGGGTCGGTCTGGGTGAGGGCGACGCTGGCGCGCGGGTTGTCGCGGAGGATCTGCTCCGGCCCCAGCTCGCGGCGGTTCTCGATGGCCCGCATCACCGGGTACTCGTCGCGGAGCTGCGGCTCGGCGAAGGCGAACCCGCTCCAGTCCGCCCCGCTGGCGACGCGTGCGGACGCGACCTCGGCGCCCCCGACCTCGGCCCCGCCGGCGGTGATGGAGACCTCGAACGGCGCGCGGGCGACGACGAGCGTGTCGCCCTGCGTCGCCGCCAGCGCGATGGGCACGCGCCGGCCGGCGGCCTCCAGCACGAGCGTCGCCCCTTCTGGGAGCGCTCCCTGCGGATCGACGCGGGCGCTCAGGCCGTCGGGGCCGCCAGAGAGCGTGAGGGCCACGGCGCCCTCCCCCATCCGCAGCCGCACCGACGTCTGGCCCCACGCCTCGGGCAGGCGCGGCGCCACGACGAGCGTGTCCGCGCTCGGGTACGTCGCCCCGACGAGCCCCTCCATTGTGCCACGCACGTAGCTCGCCAGGCTCCACGGCTGGACGGGCGCCCCCCCCACCGTCGGCAGCGCGTCGGCGGCGTGCGGGTGGCCGGAGACCAGCTCCGGGATCGCCCCGACGACGCCCTGGTCGAGAAGCAGGGCCGCCTGGTTCTGCATCAGCTCGGCGGCCGGGGCCGCGCCGCCCGTCTGGGCCATGAGCGTGGCGACGGGGCCGGTCAGCCACGTCCACACGGCGCCGCCGGTCCGCGCCGCCTCGGGCGAGTAGAACGCGGGCGCGTCGAGGTACGGGTGGAACAGGGAGTCGGTCTGCGCGAGCGAGGCGACGCCGTAGGGGAACACGAGCTGTCCGGCCAGGTCGCGGGCGAGGCTCCCGCGCTGCTCGGCCGGGAGCCCGCTGAGCAGGGCGAGGGCGAGGAGGCCCCCGGGGCGGGCCTCCGTCGAGGCGCCCTCGGGCGTCACCACGTCGGCCACGCGCCCGCCGCGGACGAACCGCTGGTCGAACTGGCGGAGGAGGACGCGCGACGTGTCGGCGTACCACGACGCCGACGACCGCTGCGAGACGCCCATGATGCGGGCGAACTGCGTGGCCGTGCCGAGCGCCTGGTAGAGCGCGCCCTGCGACTCCGCCGGGGCGCCGCGCCGGACGAGCCCGCCGCGCTCGGGGTCGGCCTCGAGCCACGTCCCACGCCGGCCACGCGCGACGGCGAAGCCCAGCGAGTCCATGGCGTTCCCGTTCCGGCGGTCCGGCTCGTAGATGCCCCGGAGGGCGAAGACCGTCTTGAACCAGAAGTTCGGCCCGCCCGAGACGAGCCCCCGATCGCCCGTCGTGCGGACGTAGTCGCCGGCGGCGTCGAGGAAGAGGAGCGTGCCGTCGGCCGTGGCGAAAACGGGGTCCTCGCCGTAGGGGACGAGGTCGGGCGCGCGGCCCAGGAGGTCGATCCGGCGGTCGAAGCGCTGGGCGTCGCCGAAGGTGGTGAGGAGGGCGCGCGCGCGCTCCCACTGGCCGAGGTCGAGGAAGGCGCCGAGCGTCCACATGGCCGAGGGGTACGAGGCCGGCTCGGCGCCGGGCAGCCCGGCGGCGAGGTAGACCCGCGACGAGTCCTCGCGGACGAGGGCGTCGAGCGAGAGGGCCGCCCATCGGACCGCGGCGTTGACGGTCGGGTCGTCGGTCTCGAACCCGACGCCCTCGACGAGCGCCGCCAGCCGCTCGCTGCGGCGCTGGCGGAGCGCCTCGGCGTCGTCGAGAGCGGAGCGGGCGGCCCGGGCCGCGGCCTCGGCCGTCGGGCCGGTGGCGACGACGAGCGCGCCGGGCGTCTCGAAGGCCACCTCGCCCAGCCGGAACGCCGCGTCGCGCCCGCCCTCCGGCACGTCGGCCGCAGCCGAGGTGGACCGGACGGTCCCTCCGGCGACGGCCGTCCAGATCGCCCCCTCCGGCGTCACCGTCGAGTCGGTCGGCACGTCGGCGGCGGCGGCGAAGGCGAGCACGCCGCCCACGTCGCGGACCCGGTAGTCGCCGGCCGCGCGCCGCTCGCTCCGCACCGGCCGGAAGCCGACGACGCCCATCTCGTCGGCCACCTCGATCAAGAGCGCGCCGCGCCGGTCGAGCAGCGTCACGCGCTCGCTGAGGCGGGCCGGCCGCTCGCCCTGGAGTTGGGCCAGCACCTTCGCCACGATCCCCGACGTGTCGCGCTCCATGTAGGACCGGACCGCCACGTCGGGGCGGGCGATCCCGCGGATGCGGTCCTCCGGGCCGAGCGCGACGGAGTCGGCGTCGGTCCACCAGCGCCAGCCGTGGAGGGCCGTCCGGCCGTCGACGGTCAGGCCCATCGCGGGGTCGTCGCCGGGCGCGGCGAGCGCGTCGTACCACGTGGCCCCGCCCTTGTCGGTCTGGAACGTGGACCGCGCCACGCCGAGCGTGTCGCCCTCTTCGGGCGCCTCCACCTCGACCGCCAGCGCGACGAGCGCCTCGGGGCCCTCGCCCGCGAGCTGGCTCTCCGGCGGCTCGCCCCCGCACGCGCCCAGCACCACCGCCAGCAGGGCGGCGAGCACCGCCAGCCGGCCGCCGCCTCTCTTGCTCCTCCCGTCCGTTCTGTTCCCGAAACCTTCACCGGCTCCGATCTTCCCCCGAACGCGGGAGCCGGCGCGGCGCGCGGGCATCGCCAGCGGCGCCCCCGGATGCCTCACCACATCGTCCCACAACTCCTGCCACGTCGGGTTCGACTGGCGAACGAGTTCCAGCTTCCACGCCCGCCGCCACTTCTTCAACTGCTCCTCCCGACGGACCGCGTCCTGCACGTCCTCGTGGTACTCGAACCACACCAACCGGCCCAGGCCGTCGCGACTGGCGAACCCCGGCGTCGTGCTCGTCCGGTGCTCGCCGACGCGACGCACGAGATCGCTCGTCACGCCGAGATAGAGGGTCCCGTTCGGTTGGCTGGCGAGGAGGTAAACGTATCCGGGTCGAGGCACTCGGAGAGGTGGGTATGGACTCCCGCGTGCGCGGGAACGACGGACAGAGTGTGCAGGAGGAGAAGCCGCGCGCTGGCGGAGGTGCACTTCCAGCGGGCAGCTAATACACCGACTCCGTGGCCTGGGTCCGGTTGAGGAACACCTGGGTGAACAGGAACAGCACGGCGAAGATCACCATCGAGAGGGCCGCCGCCCACCCGAAGCGGTACATCTGAAAGGCGGCCTCGTAGACGTAGCTGACCAGGATGTGCGTCTGGTCGTTCGGCTCGCCACCATTCGAGACGAGCCAGATGACGTTGATGTTGTTGAACGTCCAGATCGTGCCGAGCGTGATGGCCGGGACCATGACGGGCTTGAGGAGCGGAGCCGTGATCTGGCGGAACTGCGTCCACGCGCCGGCGCCGTCCACCTCGGCCGCCTCGTACAGCTCCTTCGGGATCGACTGGAGGCCGCCGAGGGCGATCACCATCATGAACGGGAAGCCCAGCCAGACGTTCGTGATGATGGCCGCCACGAAGGCCGTCAGCGGGTCCGAGAGCCACGAGACGGCGCTCCCGCCGAGCCCCTCGATCAGCAGGTTCACCGCGCCGAACTCGTAGTTGAACTCGCCCCGCCACGTCAGCGCCGTGATGTACTGCGGCACGGCCCACGGGATGATGAGGAGCACCCGCCACGCGCTCTTCCCCTTGATAAACGACTGGTGCAGGAGGACCGCCAGGAACACGCCGATCCCGACGTGGAAGGCCACGTTCACGACGGTCCAGATGATCGTCTTCAGGAACACGCCCCAGAACGCGGGCTCCGCGAACACCGAGGCGTACTGGCCCAGCCCCACGACCCGCCAGTCGCGGAGCGTGTAGATGTTCATGTTCGAGAACGAGATCGCCACGTTGTACACGAACGGGAAGGCGACCACGGCCAGCACCACGACGGCCGTCGGGACGAGCAGGAACGCCAGGAACAGCCGGTGGCGCCACGCCTCGCTCAGGCCGCGCCGCGCCGGCTCGGTGGCGACCGTCGCGGCCTCCAGTCCCATCGCGTCGTTCGGGGCGTTGAGCATGAGAGGGCAGAGGGGATGAGGCAGCGGGCGCGGGGGCAGGGCCTCGTGCCCCCTTCCCCATCCCTCTTGCCCTAGTTCAGGAAGGTATCCGCGATGCGCTTTTCGGCCTGCTCCTGCATCAGGCGGGCGCCCTCCTCGGCCGAGACTTGCCCGTTCATCACGAGCTGGTAGGGCCCGCGCATGGCGTCCCAGATCTGGCGCATCTGCGGGGCCGTCGGCATGGGACGGGAGTGGTCGATCTGGGCGAGGCTCTGGCGGAGCGCGTCGCTGGAGCCCATCACGTCCGACTGGCGGACGGCCTCGCGGACGGGGATCGTGGCGATCTCGCGGGCCATCTGGGCCTGGATGGCGTCGTCGGTGAGGAGTTGGAGCACGCCGAGGACCGTCGGCAGCTTCCAGTCCGGCACGGCCGGGTTGAGCGAGTACGCCTTGGCGGCGGCCATCGGGCGGGCGTAGAGGCCCGTCTGCTCGTTGAGGGGGAGCGGCGCCAGCTTCACGTCCACACCGGCGTCGCGGTAGCCGGCCCACGACCACGGCCCGTCGATGGTGGCGGCGGCGAGGTCGTCGCGGAAGAGGGCCTTCGCGGTCTCGTAATCGGCCTCGCGTGGGATCGCGTGGTACTTATCGCGCAAGTCCAGCACGTACTGGATGGCGGCGACGGTCTCGGGCGTGTCGAGCGTGGGGCGGCCGGCGTCGTCCATCACCCAGCCGCCGAACGAGGTCAGGAACGGGATGAAGAAGAAGGGCTCGGTGTAGTTCCAGACGAGCGCGTACTGGTCCGGGTCGCCGTCGCCGTCGAGGTCCTGGGTGAACCTCGGCCCGAGCGCCGCCAGTTCGTCGAGCGTCCGGGGCGGCTCGGGGAGGATCGCCGGGTTGTAGACGAACGTGAGGTGGTTTCCGATCTGGTCGGCGAGGCCGTAGAGGTGGCCGTCGTACGTCACGAGGCCGTCCTCGGAGAACCCGTCGAGGTAGCCCTGCGGCACGAGGTCCTCCAGCGGCCGGATCGTCTCGGTGATGCCCAGCGTGCCCACGTTGTCGGCCGGGCCGAAGAGGAGGTCCGGCCCCTTCCCGCCGATCGCGGCGAAGACGTAGTGGTTGCGGAGCTCCTCGGTCTCCTTGTAGAGGAGGTCGATCTCGACCGAGTCCTGGCGCGCGTTGTAGGCCGCGACCCACGTCTCCAGGAACGCGCGCTCGGCGGCGTCCTTCTGGTGCCAGATCTGGACCACGACCGGCTCGCCCTCGGCCGGCGGGCCGGACGTCCCGGCGCAGGCCGCGAGGCCGACGGCGAGGACGAGCGCGAGGAGGCGTTTCATGCGGGCGGGGGTCGGGCGGACGCGCTGGCGACCGTCATCGCCAGTCGGAGTGGAGCGAGGGGCTCAGAACGTATCCACGGCTTCCTGAAAACGGACGACGGAATCCCGTCTCCCCTACTCGTCCAGCCCTTTCGGGCGTACGTCGGTGGGCGCGGCGGGGCGGTAGAGGACGGTGGTGCGGGCGGGAATCTGGAGGCCGTACATCAGCCCCGCCTCGCCGTCGTCCAAGATGGCGACGAGCGAGGGGACGCGCCCGGCGTCGTCGCGCGAGACGAGCGCGGGCACGAGCGGCGGCGGGACGCCCGCGCCGGGGAGGGCGAGGAAGACGGGCCGATCGGAGCGGTTGAAGGCGACGACGCGGCGGTCCCCGTCGAGCGTCCGCTCGAAGGCCACGGCGTCGCCGTCGGCGGCGAGCACCGAGAGCGTCCCGCGCCGCAGCACCGCGTCCGACTGGCGGGCGTCGATGGCGCGCTGGTAGAACCGGAAGAGCGTCGAGTCGAAGGCGACCGGGTCGGGCGCGCGGACGAGACCGCGCGGGGCGTGCGACTCGTCCTCGTAGGTGAGGTCCGGCCAGAGCATGGGCTTGCGGTCGTCGGGGTCGTCGCCGCCCCACATCCCGGCCTCGTCGCCGTAGTAGAGGTGCGGCGCGCCGGGCAGGCCCATCTGCAGCAGGACGACGGCCCGCTGGAGGTCGCGCTCCTCCTGGGTCGGGGCGCGGACGAGGTAGGCCGTCGTGTCGCGCGGGCCGGCGAGGCGGTCGTAGTTGGCGCCGAGGCCGCCGTTGACGATCATCGACGCCAGCCGGTCGGTGTCGTGCGAGGCCAGCACGTTCATGAGCCCCAGGCGCGTGGCGTCCGGGTAGGCGTCGAAGCGCTCCGCGACCTCCTGGGCGAACGTCGCCGCGTCGGTCCGGCCGTCGAAGGCGAAGGCGTCGAGCGGGATCACGAGCGCGTGGTAGTTCATCGTCGACTGGAAGCCCGCGCGCCCGAGGTAGTCGCGGGCGTCGCCCCACTCCTCGGCGACGGTGTAGGCGTCCGGGTTGAGGTCGTGGACGAGCGCGTTCCAGTCGCGCCAGAAGCCGTCGGGGACCTCGCCGGCCACGTCGAGGCGCCAGCCGTCGATGCCGTCCGCCGTGTTGCCGTCGCCGTTCGGGTCCATCCAGCGGCGCGTGGCGTCGAACACGTGGGCCTTGACCTCCGGGTGGAGATCGGTCCCGTCGGCGTTGTCGGCGAGGACCGCCAGTGGCTTGAAGCCCCACCAGCCGTTCCAGTCGAACTCGTTCTCGGGCGTGGCCGGGTCGTCCCAGGCCGTCACCTCGTACCAGTCGGCGTACGGGCTGTCCTGCTGCCGCTGGCGGACGTCCTCGAAGGCCCAGAACCGCGTGCCGGTGTGGTTGAACACGCCGTCGATCACGACCCGGATGCCGCGCTGGTGGAAGGCGTCGACGAGGTCGAAAAAGAGGCGGTCGGCGGACGTCATCTGCCACGTCGCGGGGTCCGACGTCTCGGAGGCGACGAGGGCGATGTCGCCCTCGGGGTCCGGCCCGAAGTACGGGTCGATGTGGTGGTAGCTCGTCGCGTCGTACTTGTGGAGCGACGCGGCCCAGAACACGGGGTTGAGGTAGACGGCCGTGACGCCGAGCGAGTCGAGGTAGGGCACGCGGTCGAGGACGCCCTGGAGGTCGCCGCCGAGGCGCCGGTCGAACACGCCGTCCTCGTAGAAGTCGTCGCCCCGGGCCTCTTCCCAGGGCGCGCGGCGGTACCAGTCGGCGGTCCACGGCGTGACGGCCCAGCCGTCGCCGACGGCGTCGGGGGTCTCCAGGCTCTCGCGCGTCGGGTCGTTCGTCGGGTCGCCGTTGGCGAAGCGCTCGGGGAAGATCTGGTACCACACGGCGTCCTGCGCCCACGCCGGCGGGGCCGGGGCCGGCTGCGCGCTGGCGGCCGCCGTCGCCAGCAGGACGACGACGGCGGCCATCCGGGCGATGGAGCGGACGGGGGGCGTCCGGCAGAGGCGCCCCACCGTGGCGTCTCGACGTCGGCGACAGACGGGGAGAGAGAACGTCATCGCGCCACCGTCAGCCGGGCCGTCTCCGCGCCCGCGGCCGTCGCCAGCCGAACGACGTAGACGCCCGTCGGGAGCGCCGAGGCGTCGAGGGCCACCTCCTGCGGACCGGCCGGGAAGGGACCGTCGGCGAGCGTCGCCACGCGGCGGCCGAGCGCGTCGAACACGTCGAGGCGGGCCGGGCCGGCGGCGGCGAGCGAGAACCGGACCGTCGCGGCGCGGGCGGTCGGGTTGGGGAAGACGGCCTGGAGCCCGGCGGCCGGGGCCTCGTCGGGACGTGCTTCGTCGGCGACGGCCCCCAGGTTGCCGGGCGGCGAGGGGACGTCGGTGTCGGTCCAGACGTGGTACTCCCCGGGGCGGAGCGTGACGACGTGCTCGCCGGCCGGGAGGCTCACCTCGGTGTCGTCGAAGTAGTCGTACCACGTCCGGGCCTCGGAGAACGAGAGCGTGACGGTCTGCTCCGCCACGCCGAAGTTGCCGAAGACGACGGCCTCGGTGGGCTCGCCGGCGGGCGCGTCCGGCAGCGAGAGCCGGAGCCAGCGGTCCGGCACGAGGCCGAGGCGCGTCACGACCTCCGTCTCGGCGCTGCGGAAGATCTCGTACGACTGGCGGAGGTCGAGGAGCGCGGCCCACGTCGCGTAGACCTCGCGGCGCTCGGCGCGCTCGAAGGCGTCGGCGGCCGTGAGCGTGCCGCCGAACCCGTTGCGGAACGGCGGCGCGTCGCCGGACCAGTAGTCCCAGCGGATCGGCTTGTTGCCCACGCGGTCGGGCGTGCCCGAGGGGCAGTCGTCCGGGCGGAGGCACTCGCCGGGGCCGCCGCCGTAGCCGACCTCCCCGAACTGCCACAGCATCCGGGGTCCGGGGACCGTCAGGAAGAAGACGCCCGCCAGCCGCTGCCGGTTGAGCGCCGTGAACAGGTCGCGGACGTTGTAGCCGTTGCCGGCCTGGCTCGCGTTGCCGAAGGTCCGGTTCCGGTACATCATCCACTGCTCGTCGTGGCTCTCCATGTACGTCACGGCGTTGGGCACCGGGATGCCGCCGGCCCAGTTCGGCGTGTACGTGTCGGTCAGCGCGCTGGCGAAGTCGGTGGCCGTGGGGTAGCCCATCGCGCTCTGGCTGTACGGGCGGTTCATGTTGTGCCAGAGGAGCGGGCCGGGCCGCGCGTCCTCGGGCCCGCGGTGCGCCGCCAGCTCCCGCCACTCCTGCCCGTTCTCGACGAGGTGCTCCAGGATGACGTACGTGTCCGGGTTCGTCGTCCAGAGCGCGTCCATCATGCGCGTGAGGATGCCGATGCGCTCCGGGTTGTACGCGAAGTAGCTCTGGTAGAAGTCGCCGAGCGGCGGCGTCTGGTAGAACCCGCCGGTGAGGTCGAAGCGGTAGCCGTCGACGTGGTACTCGTCGGCCCAGAAGCGGTTGGCCTTGTCGAGCCAGAGCTGCGTGAGCGGGCTCGTGTGGTCGAGGTCGTTGAAGACGTTGAACGGGTGCCGGGCCTCCACGTTGGCCCACGGGTTCTCGGGCGTCGGGGGGCCGTAGTCGCCCTGGTTGTAGAGGCGGACGAGCGGGCTCTGCCCCGTGGCGTGGTTGTAGACCACGTCGAGGATGACGGCCATGCCGCGCGCGTGCGCCGCGTCCACGAGCGACTTCAGCTCGTCGGGCGTGCCGTAGTGCTTGTCGAGGGCGAGGTGGAAGGCCGGGTTGTAGCCCCAGCTCTCGTCGCCGTCGTACTCCGCGACCGGCATCAGCTCGATGGCGTTGACGCCGAGCCGCTCCAGGTAGTCGAGCGTGTCTTCGAGGGCCGTAAAGCTGTGATCGCGGACGAAATCACGGACGAGCAGCTCGTAGATCACGAGGTCCTCCTGGGCCGGCGCCTCGTAGTCCCCGTCCGTCCACGCGAACGCCGCCGCGCCCGGCGTCAGCACGCCGACGGCGTAGTCGACGGCGCCGTCCGGGTAGGCAGCCTCCCAGGGGTAGTAGACCTTCGAGGTGTACGGGTCGGCCACGCGGATCTGGCCGTCCACGAGGTACTGGAAGGCGGGCTCGGAGCCCGGCGCCAGGCCCGTCAGCTCGATCCACCAGCGCGTGCCGAGCGGGTCGGCGTCGTCGCGGAACATCAGCGCGTCGTCGCTGACGGTCCAGTCGTTGAAGTCGCCGAGGGCGTAGACGTACTGCTTGCCCGGCGCGCGGAGGACGAGCCAGGCGCGCGTCGGATCGGCGGGGTCGTAGGTGATGCCGTCCTCCAGGCCCTCCGGCACGGGCGCGTCGGTGACGGTGGGCGGGATGGTGCCGGTCTCGGCGCTGGCGGTCCGTCCGAGCGCGTCGGTCGCCTCGACGCGGACGAACGAGCCGGCCGGGACCGGCGCCGGCAGCACGAGCCGGTAGATCCCGTCGCCCGTGTCCACAACGCCCTCGGTGTAAACCTCCTCATTGACGGTGAACGTGACGGACGTGATCGACTCGGAACCGAAGATGCCCGCCGAGACGGCGGCCACCTGTCCCGAGGCGTTCGGCTCGCGGGCCACTTGAAACGCCATCGGGTCGGTCACGCGGATCACGGAGTCGTTGTTCGACCCGAAGGTCTCTGCGCCGAGCGGGTCCGTCAACCACGTGTACGCCGAGCCGGCTTCGTTCTCGTGGACGTGGATCTTGTAGGTGTAGCCGCCGGCCGGGTCGCTCACGTTCCCGCGCCCGCCGATTTCGAGCCGGACGGTGTAGCGGTACTCCTCCAGGTCCGCGTCGTAGGTCGCTTGGCTGGGGGCGCCGGCGACGATCCGGCCGTTGGTGTTCGGCCCCCAGCCGTTGAACGAGCCCGGCACGAAGGCGCGGACGACCGGCGCGGGCGCCGACGCCGTGAGGTCCGGGAGGAACCGGAACGTCACGTCGAGCGAGTCGGCGGCCTGGCCGCTGGCGACGGGCACCGCCAGCAGGACGGCGAGGAGAGCGAGGGCAAAACGGGGCATAAATCGGTCGGGTCGATAAAAACGCCGACCGCCTTTTACAGCGGTCGGCGCAGACGTCGGAGCCTGGGGCCTCCCCTCTCAGGGCGCCCCAGGCTCGGTGTCCCTAGCGGACGACCGTCAGCCGGCGCGTCGCCACGTCGCCGTCGGCCTCGGCGCGGACCACGTAGAGGCCCGCCGCCAGCGAGCGCGTGTCCAGCTCGACCGTCTGGCCGCTCTGGAGGTACGCGTCCTGCGCGACCGTCGCCACCAGCCGGCCCGTCACGTCGTAGACGCGGATCGTGACGGCGGCGTCGCGGGCGAGCGAGACGCTCATCCGGGCCACGCCGGCGGCCGGGTTCGGGTAGACCGCGCCGAGCGCGAGGTCGCCCTCACGGCCCGGACCGGCCTCGTTGGCGACGCTCACGTCGGCCTCGCCGCCGCTGCGGACGACCACCGCCGTCGGCGGCGTCGCCGTGTTGTCGATGAGGATGTACGGGTCGTAGGCGTCGAACAGGGCGGTGTTGTCCGAGATCGTCCCGTCCGTCTTCACCTGGGCACCGAAGATGAGGTTGACCGTCTGGTCTCCCTCCGCGATCGTTATGAACTTGTCGTCCTGCGACCCGGCCTCGTTGTCGGGGCCGCCCGCGCTGAACTTGCCCTTGAGGACGCGGGTGGCTCCCTGCGAGTAGGTCAGCGTGAAGGAGAGCGTGCTGTCGGCGGCGTTGAAGGTGCCGAAGTCGCTGACCTCGCGGTCGGCGAGGTTCTCGGCGGTCCACCCGCCTTCCGACGAGGCCCAGTCCAGCATGTCGCCACCCGGTCCGTCTACCTGGTCGGACTCACCGATGAGCGGGCCGTCGAGGTAGATGTCCTCCACGGCGGTGATGCCGTTCGGGAGCGTCCCGTCGTCTTCGAGGGCGTAGTACGCCGGCCGGAGATCCACCACGAACGTGACCGTGGCCGCGTCGTTCAGGAACTGGTTGGGGTCGGCGTCGCTGTAGAGGACGAAGTTGTTCTCGTCGTCGTCGTTGTCGTAGGTCAGGTAGCGGTTCCCCGTAGTCCCGTCCTGGGGCTCGTCGCCCGTCAGCATGAGGAGCCGGTTGCTCCCGTCGCCGCCTTGGAGCGGGCTGACGGCGGCCTTCGGCTGCTCGTAGTCCTTGATCACGAATCCGCCCGCGCCGTCCGGTGAGACGATCACGAACTTGAACTGCGCGCTCCCGTTCGTCGGGACCGAGAACTCATCGGTCAGCGTGCCGCTGTAGATGTTCGGGTTGTCGGACTCCGGCGCGAGCTCGAACGCGGAGCCCGCGTCCCAGCCGGTGAAGCTGCCACCGACGGCCACCCTCTCGGTCGCCGGGTCGAGGGCGCCGCGCGCGATCTGCTGCGTCATGTCGACGGCGAACGTGACCTCGTAGGTCTGCTCGGTCGCGCTGCACTGGTCGACGGGGTCGCCGTCGGCGAAGGTGACCGTCTCGATGGTCTGGTCCGCGTCGGCCGTGACGATGTACGTCCGGTTGCCGGTGGCGTCCTCGAATCCGAGGTCACCCGTGCTCACAAACTTGTAGTTCAGCGTATCCTCCTCGGCGAACGGGAAGGTGCCGGTGAACACGTTGTCGCCGTCGTCGTCGGCCAGCATGGTCCCATCGCCGGACCAGTCGTTGAAGCTGCCACGGACGACGACGTCCTCGGTGGCGTCGTCGAACTGGCAGGAGGTGACGTAGGGGGTCATGTCGACCTGGAAGGTCACGTTCTTCTGCGCGCTGGCGGTGCCGGCGGCGAAGACGAGCGCGAACGCCGCCAGGAGGGAGCGTGTAGCGAATCTCATGGAAAGAGGGGTTGAATGAAAAGACCGGCCGGGGCCGGGCGGCGCGAGTGCCGGGGCGGAGGGCGGGGGCCGTCGGGCCGCCGCCCCGCGACTCAGAACGTGACGCCGACGGTGAACATCTGGGGCGTGCCGAAGGGTTCGACCTCCTGGAAGGCGTAGTCCACGGAGAGGCCGAGCCGCTCGGTGAGCCCGTACCGGAGGCCGAAGCCGAGCGCCCACCCGCCGTCGCCCTCGACCGACGAGAACGCCTGGCGGTAGCCGCCGCGCACGAAGAACAGGTCGCGGAAGGCGTACTCCGCGCCGACGCTGGCGCTCTGCGAGTTGTCCGAGGGCGCCTGCCCCTCGGCCGTGACCGTCAGCGCCATCTGGTCGCTGCGGTAGGCCTCGGCCGAGACGCCGACGTTGAACGAGAGCGGGAGCGCCCACTCGTTCACCTCCAGCGCCGCCGGGAGGTCGTCGTTGTTGCCGGCCTGGTTGGGGTCGATGTCGATCCGGCGGCGGAGGTCGCGGCCGTCGAGCCGCATGTCGCTCCCGAAGTTGGTCATCGCCATGCCGATCGTGATGCCGCGCAGGCCGGTCCGGTACTGGACGCCCAGGTCGAGGGCGGCCCCGTTCGCCGCCTCGTTCCAGATCCGCTGCTGGACCAGCTTCACCGTCCCCCCTACCGAGAACCGCTCGGTGAGCGGGCGGGCGTAGCTGAGGCCGACGGCGAGGTCGCTGGCGTCGTACAGCTCGCCGGTGCCCTCCGGGTTCTCGATGGTGGTGACGGGCTCGTCGCCGTAGTCGAGCTGGGTGACCTGGAGCCCGAACGTGCCGGCGCTCCCGGCCGAGAAGGTGGCACCGAGGTAGTTGTGCCGCGTCTCGACGAGCCACTCGGACGACGAGAACACGGCGGCGCCTCGGCCGGCGCGGTCCGTGGCGGACGCGATGCCCGAGGGGTTCCAGTGGAGCGCGGCCGGGCCGGTCGTCGAGGCCACCTGGGCGCTCCCCATGGCCGTCCCGCGCGCGTCGGTGCCGATGAGGAGGAAGGGCGCGGCCGTCGTGCCGGCCTTGTCCTGGGCGAGCGCGGGCGGCGCGGCGAGGACGAGCGCCAGCGCGGCGAGGGCGGAGAGTCGGAGGGGCATGGGGGTGGGCATCGCGCGCTACTTGATGAGGGCGAGGCGCCCCGTCTTCGAGGCCCCGTTCGGCGCCTCGACGTGGTAGAGGTAGACCCCGTAGGCCGCCTCCAGATTCTCCCGCGTCCGCAGGTCCCAGCGCACCGTCCCGTCGTCGATGGCCCCGTCGTGGGCCAGCTCGCGGATGAGCGCCCCGCGCACGTTGTAGATGCGGACGACGGCGCCGGCCGGGAGGTGGATAAAGTCGACCCGGCGCTCGCCCCGGCCGCTCGTGACCGTCGGCGGGAGCGGGCGCTCCCACGAGGCCGCCGCCACGTAGGGGTTCGGGACCACGCGGATGCGCTCCATGTCGGCGTCCGTCACGTCGCCCTCGACGGCCGAGGCGGCCGTGGTGAAGGTGAAGGCGTCGCGCTCGGAGAACGGCTTGCGCGTGGCGATGAGGTAGGTGTCGCCGCCGGACGGCGCGGCGCCCTCGTAGGTCGAGCCCGCGCCGGTCGGCGCGAGGACGAACGCGAAGGTCGGCGTCCGGACGCCGTCGAGGGTCTCGTAGATCACGACGAGGTCGGAGACCGGGTTGCCGTCGGTCGCGGAGAAGAAGCCGTCGTCGCCGTCGCGCTCCAGGAACACGAACTCCGACTCGCGGCCCAGCGTGCGGTTGAAGACCTCCACGTTCGTCGGCATGGCGACGGCCGTCGGGCCTCGGCTGCCGATCGTGAAGCCGCCGGCCGACTGGCTGGTGGCGGCGTCGAGGAACCGGATCTCGTAGTCGTACGGGACGAGCGTCCCCTGCAGCCGCCAGCGGTTCACGTTGGCGACCGTCACGCTGGGGTCGAGGAGGGCCTCGTCGGGGTCGAGGTAGCCGCTGGCGGCGGCGTCGAGCCGGAGGAGGTCGTCGTTGAACGAGAGCTGGATGCCGTCGAAGAGGGTGGACGACGCGGCCGAGAGCGGGGCCTCTGCGACGAGCGTCTCGCCCCGGAACACGCGGAAGCTGTCGGCCGCCACGGCGTCGTCGAAGCGGACGGTGTAGGTGGCGCCGTCGGGGACGAGGCCGGGGTCGAGGACGCGCGTGAACACGCCGCCCGTGGCGCCGCCCTCGCTCCGCGTCACCTCGCTCGCCACGCGCCCGCCCTGGAACCCGATGGCCCCGGCGTTCGGCATCACCTCCACCACGTTCGGCCCGGTCACGACCACGCCGTCCTCGCGGACGCTCACCGGGATGTCGTTCTCGGCCGGGTAGAAGTCGGGCGAGCCGGAGTCGTAGGCCGTGAGGGCGTAGTAGTAGCGCTGGCCGTTGTCCACGTCGTTGTCCACGAACGAGTACTGGAGGCCGGTGTCGGAGCCCAGGTTGTAGGCCACGCCCCGCACGCGGGGGTCGGCGGTGGCGTAGACGCCCTCGATCCCGTCGTCCTTGTCGAACTGGACGATGGGGACGCGGAGCGCCGCGTTGCCGAACACGTCCGTGACCTCGGCGGCGTCGCGGAAGAACGGGTCGGTGGACTTGTAGAGGCGGTAGCCCTCGAAGTCCTCGCCCAGGATGGGGTCCACGCTCGTCTCCGCGACGGCGTCCCAGTAGAGCGTGACCTGCCCGTCGCCGGGGACGGCCTGGAGCGTCGGGCGCTCGGGCGGCCGGGCGAACTGGTAGTTGCGGTCGTAGATCTCCTGGATGGTGATCTGGTTGTTCGTGATGTCCTCGAGGTCCTCCCCGAACACGAGGGCGAGGGTGAACCGGAGCGTCTGGCCGGGCTCCAGGCGGAAGTAGCCGCTCCCGAACACGAAGTCGCCGTCGATGCCGCCGCCGGCCTGGGCCTCGTTCAGCTCCTCGTTGGTGGTGAAGAAGCCGGGCGTCAGGCCGTCCCAGACGTTCTCGTCGTTGGAGACGGGGAAGGCCGAGGACGGGGTGAAGTAGTAGAAGCTGGAGAGGCCCACCTGGTCGGACTCCGTGACGTCCAGCTCGTCGAAGTTGGGCTCGCCCGCGTCGGGGACGCCGTTGCCCTCGCCCTCGTCGCCGGTGCCCGCCAGCCCGTCGGCGCCCACGTCGTCGCCGTTGGGGTCCCAGTCGCCGTCCTCGTCGATCCCGTTGGCGCGGTCCTCGTCGATGAGCGGGTTGAGGAGCCCGAACTGCGACGAGTCGGCGCGCGTCGGGGCGCGGCCGCGGACGGCCTCGGCGAAGCCGACGTAGTTCTTGTACCGCAGCGCCGGCAAGATCACCACCTGCGGCGGGTCGTCGAAGGACTGCGCGCGGCGCTCGAAGTGGAGCGTGACGTCCTCGTCGATGACCCCGTCGAGGTCCTCGTCCACGAGGTTCTTGGCGGTCACGACCTGGTTGGTGCCGCCCGCGCTCGTGACGGTCACCTGGGTTTCCTGGAGCGTCTGCCCGGCCGCGACCGTGTAGGTCCGCCCCTGGCTGGTGACGGTGATGCTGCCCGAGGCCGGGACGTACTCGATGGACCGCGCGCCGGTCTCCTCGTCGATCAGGACGAGCGGGTCGCCGGCCACCACCACCCGCGGCCCGAAGTCGGCGGCGGTGAACGTGTTGTCGGTGCCGGCGTCGGCGGCGACGAACGGGAAGCCGTCCACGTCGATGCCGGCGGCCGTGGTGGGGTCGCCGTCGCCGTCGTCGTCGATGCCGTTGTCCGGGTTGCCGGGGCTCTCCAGGAACCCGTAGCCGACGTAGCCGACGGGCTGGCCCTGGTTGCCGCGGTCGTCGAAGTCGTAGGAGTAGACGATCCGGTTGGCCTGGTCGAAGAAGGCGAGGTCGTCGGCCGAGTCGCCGTCGCCGCCGGAGAGCGTGCCGACCGTGAGGCCGACGGCGACGCGCGGGTAGGTGGTGGTGGAGGAGTTGGTGACCTCGTAGAGCCAGAAGATGGCGTCCTGGGCGAGGAACTGGCTCCACTGGAGGCCGCGCACCTTCAGCTCCAGGCCCATCCCGTTGCGTCCGGGCCGCGTCGCGTCGGGCTGGAAGCCGTGCTCCACCTGAAGCTCGCGGTCGTTCTGGTCGTCGGCCCAGAAGTAGGACTCGAGGTCGGCGGCGAACTGGTCGCGTCCGAAGTAGCCGTTCCAGTCGGCGCGGCCGGTGGCGGGGTCGATCCAGGTCGGCTGGTCGGGCCAGAAGGCGGGCCACGTCTTGGGGTCCACGGAGAGGGCCACGCGGTCGTTGGGCTCGCCGGTGGCCTCGACGATCTCGTTGGAGGCGAAGCCGGGCTTGGCCTCGAACGTCCACGCCTGCCCCGAGGCGCCGGGCGCCTGGTTGATGCCGCGGTTGCCCGGCCCGCGCGTGGAGACGACGTGCTGGACGAGCGAGTCGGCCACGCCGTCGCCGTCGGTATCGACCGGGACCTCGGCGGCGACGAGCGGCAGCACGTCGCCCACGTAGAAGTCGTCGGACCCCTTGGGCCAGTTCCCGCGCACCTCGCCGATCCCGCCCAGCAGGCCGTAGTTGAAGAACGTGATGGCGACCTCGTTGCCGTCCATCAGCGCCTTCTTCTCGAACGTCCGGCTGGAGTAGTACGAGGGGTCGAAGACGAACGGCGGCAGCAGGTCGCGCGACTGCGCCGTGGCGCCGGGCGTGGCGACGACGGCCGCCAGCGCGACGAGCGCCGGGAGAACGACGGAGCGGGTCCGCATCGGGAGCAGGAAGAACGGCAGGGACATTCGAGGGGCGCCGGGCCGGCGGCGCTAGAGGTTGAGCCGGAGGCCGAGCACGACGCGGCGCGGCTGGCTGAAAAAGTCGGGGCGGGTGTAGCGCTGGCTCAGGAAGCCGGGGTCGCCCTGGAACGTGGTCGCCTCGATGGTCTGCTCGAGGGTGTAGGTCGCGCGGCCGGTGTCGCCGAAGATGCCGGTCTCGTTGCGGGCGTCGAACAGGTTGTCCACCTTGCTGAAGACCTGAACGCGCGCCGCGCCGACCGCGATGTTCTTGTAGGCCGTGAGGTTCACGTTGAACGTCGAGGGCCGGATCTCGCTGTTGAGCGGGATCACGCTCGGCGGGATCGTCCCGCCCGTCACGCGCGAGGTGCGGACCGGCGTGTAAGGGGTGCCGGAGCCGTAGTTCGCCAGCAGCCCGAAGCCGGCGTCGAGCGCGTCGTTGCGGTACGTGAGGCTGGCGTTGAGCGTGTGGCGCTGGTCCCAGCCGGTCGGGACGATCTGGCGCTCGACCTGCTGGCGGGCCGCGGCGGCGTTGTACACCTGCGACGGGTCGCTGGCGTTCGCCCGAGCCACCTGGAAGGTGTAGTCGAACCCGCCGTAGAGCGCGTCCCCGATCCGCTGGTCGAACCGCAGGATCACGCCGCGCACGAACCCGAAGTCCGAGTTGACGAGGCGGCCGTAGCGCGCGCTCGTACCGGCGATCACGAGTGGGTCGGTGGCGGTCCCGGCGAGGTTGCGGATGTCGCGGTAGTAGGCCGTCAGCTCGACGGCGGCCGTGGCCCCGACCTCCTGCTTGATCCCGATCTCGCCGTTGATCGTCTGCTCCGGCTTGAGGTTCGCGTTGCCGACGAGCCCGATCAGCCCGGAGCCGCCGGAGCCGAGCTGGAAGTACGGGTTCTGGTAGAGGAGCTCGAAGTTGGGGACCTGGAAAAACTGGCCGTACGAGAAGTGGACCACGCCGCCCTCGGTGATCGGGAAGGCGACGCCCAGGCGCGGCGAGATCTGCCACGTGGACTCGGCGTCGTCGAACAGCTCGTCCGGCGTGTACGGGTCGTCGCGGAGCGCGACCGTCCCGTCCTCGTTCGCCACGCACCGCCCGTCGGCCACGTTGACGCACTGGCGGAGCGTCGGGAAGACGGTCGCCGGGTCGGTCGGGTTCGAGAACACGACGCCGTTGGAGTCGAAGTAGTCGAACCGGAGGCCGGCGTTGATGATGAGCCCGCCGATCTCGACCTTGTCCTGGACGTAGGCCGCCAGCTCGACGGGCGTGTAGTCGTAGTCGCCCGTCGTGAAGAGGACGCGGTCCTGCGGCTGCCCGTCCACGACGAAGGTGCTCCCGGTCTGGACGAACGTGAACTGGTCGAGGAACGTGAGCCGGTGGCGCCGCGCCTCGACGCCGGTCTTGACGAGGTGGGCCGGGTGGACCTGGCTGGAGAGGTCGACCTTGGCGAGCCAGGTGTCGGTCGTCCGGCGGAAGCGGCCGTTGTCGGTCCCGCCGATGGCGAAGCCGGAGAACAGGCGGTTCTCGCGGAAGCCCAGGAACTCGTTGTCGCGGTAGCGCGGGTCGAGCGGGTCCTCGAAGAGGTAGTTCTCGAAGCGGCTGTAGTTGTTGGTCAGCCCGATCTCGTAGAACGTCGAGTTGGAGAGGAGGTGCGTGAACTTGAGGATCGAGGTCCGCGCCAGCCGCTGATTCTGGCGGCTGGCGTCGGGGAGGTAGTAGTAGTCGAAGGTGGCGTCGCGGTAGTCCTCGGTGCTGGCGAGCACGTTGGCCGCCAGCCGCATGCCGGCCGGCAGGTTCGCCGTCAGCTTGAACTGGCCCGACGTCTTCTCGTAGGGGTTGAGCGAGACGAGCGACGAATCGCCGAGCGTGGAGACGCGCTGGCCCGGTGCCCCCACCGAGTCGGCGAAGGCGAGCCGCCCGAACTCGTCGTAGCCGACGCTCTCGGCGGTGAACAGGCGGCGGCCGAAGATGTAGCCGTCGTTGGCGAAGTGCCGGCCGCTGGCGAAGAAGAAGAGGCGGTCGCGGAGGACCGGCCCGGCGAGGGTGCCCTCGAGGTTGCGGACGGACGTCGGGTCGAGGTCGTCGGCGCCGGTGCCGGGGAAGAGGGCGAGCGAGGTGCCCACGCCGGCCTCGCCGGCCGCCCCCTCGCCCGTGAGGTAGTCGCCGCCCCAGACCTCGGCGCCGGCCTCGAACTCGTTCGAGCCGTCGCGCGTGACCACGTTGACGATGCCCGAGAGGGCCTGCCCGTACTCGGCGTTGAACGCGCCGGTCACGACTTGCAGCTCCTGGACCGACTCGTTCTCGATCTCGAGCGCCAGCCCGCCGTCGTACACGTCGCCCACGGGCACGCCGTCCACCCAGTAGCCGACCTCGCCGCCGCGCCCGCCGCGGAAGTGGAGCTCGCCGCCCGTCCCGACGACGCCGGCCTGGAGCCCCACCACGTCGGCGAAGTTCTCGACGGGCAGCTCGCGGATCTCGTCGCCCGAGACGGTCGCCGTGGTGGCCGTCACGTCGCGCTGGAAAAAGTCCCGCGTGGCCTCGACGATCACCTCCTCGCCCTCAATGGCCTCGGGCCGGATCGCGGCGTCGACCGTCGTGGTGAGGTCGATCCGCACGCGGACGCCCTCGATCCGCTGCGCCTGGTAGCCCACGAACGAGACGACGACGGCGTACTCGCCGGGCCGGACGCCGATGATGGCGTAGCGGCCGTCGACGCCGGTCGAGGCGCCCTGCGTGGTCCCCTCGATCCGCACGTTGACGCCGGGAAACGGCTCGCCCGTCTCGGCGTCGGTGATGGTCCCGGCGATCTTGCCGGTCTGGGCGCTGGCCGACATGGCGAGACCGAGCGCGCAGACGGAGAGGAGAAGGATCCAGAGGAACGGTCGAGACATGAAGGCTTAGGGTCTCGCGACGATGGGGCTGGCGACCTCGCCGCCGGTCGTCTCGCGGACGACGAGGCGGGGGGCGAAGACGGTGTGGGAGGGCGGCGTGTCGGGCGCGTCGAGCCGGCGCATGAGCTTCTCGATGGCCAGCTTGCCCATCTCGTACATGGGCTGGCGGAGCGTGGTGAGCCCGACGTAGGCCGAGGAGGCCACGTCGTCGAACCCGACCACCGCCACGTCGCCGGGGACGCTCAGGTCGGCCTCGCGGATGGCGCGGAGCGCGCCGAAGGCCATCACGTCGGCGGCGACGAACACGGCCGTCGGGCGGTCGGCGGGGCGGCCCGCGAAGCGCTCCAGGAGCGTCTGCATGGCGCGGTAGCCGGCGAACCGGGTGTAGCCGTGGTGGTCGTGGTCCCAATCGGCCGAGACGACGAGGCTCTCGTCGACGGCGCGCCCGGCCTCGGCGAGGGCCTGCTCGTAGCCCGCCCGGCGGTCCTGCGCCGGCTCGGAGGCCTCGACGGGCAGGAGCAGCCCGATCCGCTCGTGCCCAAGGTCGAGGAGGTGGCGCGCGGCGATGGCCCCGCCCCGCTGGTTGTCGACGGAGACCGAGTCGAAGTCGTCGTGGAACGAGTCGACCAGGACGACGGCGTTGCGGCTGCCCGCTAGCCGCCGGGCGCGCTCGTCGCTCAGCGGCGTCGAGACGAGCAGGAGCCCGTCGGACCGGCCGCGCTGGACGGCCCGCGCCAGCTGCCCGTCCACCTTGTCGAGCGTCCGGCTGGCGTAGACGAGGAGGTCGTAGTCGCTCTCGTCGAGCCGGTCCTGGAGCCCTCGCAGCACCTCCATGAAGAAGTACGACGTCATCATCGGCACGACGGCCGAGATCAGCTTGGTGTTCTGGCGGGCCAGGCTCTGCGCGCTGGCGTGGGGCTCGTACCCCAGGTCCTCGGCCACCTTCTCCACCCGGAGGCGCGTGCCCTGCGAGACGCGCGGGTGCCCGTTGAACACGCGCGAGACCGTCGCGATGGAGACGCGGGCCTGGTCGGCGATGTCGTAGATGGTGACGGACAAGGTGGAAGCGCTTCTGGAGCGAGAGTGGAAGCGCGTGCGTAAGCGCTTACATGGCCCGAATGATAGGCGCATCTTCCGCGTCCGTCAAGTCCAACCCGACGCCGGTGGCGGGGCCGATGGCCTCCGCGTAAGCGCTTCCTCAACGGCCCCTTCGCCGGGCCCGACGAGCGTCCGGGAGCCAGGGCACACGAGATTGCCCCTCCCCGACGGGCCGAACTCTCGGCTCGGTGGCGGGTGCAACCGGCCTTCTTCTCTGCCTCCATGCGTGCCCTTCTCCTCGCCCTGTTCGTCGCCTCGCTCCCGGCCGTCGCCCAGACGGAGGCCCCGGCACGTTTCTGGATCGTCACCGAGTCCGCCCCCACCGACGCGCTCGTAACCGACCGGGCGCAGGAGCGGCGCGCCCTCCGGGGCTCCGGCGTCCTCCCCGACCGCACCCTCACGCCGGAGGCCCGGGACGCGCTCCGCACGCTCGGCGTGGAGCCGACGGTCGAGAGCCGGTGGCTCGGAGCCGTCAGTGCCGTGCTCGACGCCCGCCAGCGGGAGGCCGTGGCGGCGCTCCCGTTCGTCCGCGACGTACGGCCGGTGGGCCGGCTCGTGCCGGCGAAACAACCCGAGACGGGTCCGGTCGAGGTGGGCCGGCTCGCCCCACTCGTCGTCGTGCCGGACTTTGGGGCGTCGGCCGGCCAGCTCCAGCTCGTCGGGGCGGACGCGCTGCTGGAGATGGGCCTCACCGGGGCCGGCGTCCGCGTCGGGTTCCTCGACACGCTCTTCGACTTCGGCCATCCGGCGCTCGTCCACGTCGTGGCCGACGGGCGGCTCGTCGCCGTGCGCGACTTTACCGAGCAACCGCAGTTCAACTACCACGGGCTGGCGACGACCTCGGTGACGGTCGGCCTGGACGACGGCCAGCTGGTCGGGCCGGCCTACGACGCCCAGGTGGTCGCGGCGACGACGGAGTTCGCCCCCACCGAGACGCGCGCCGAGGAGGACTACTTCGTCCAGGGCCTCGAATGGCTGGAGGCGAACGGCGTCGACGTGGTCAGCATCTCGCTGGGCTACAGCGTGTTCGACGAGGGCGAGGGCGGCTACAGCTACGCCGACCTCGACGGCGACACGACGCTCATCACGCGGGCCGTGGACGCGGCGGCGGCGCGCGGTGTCGTGGTGGTGGTGGCGGCGGGGAACGAGGGGGACGACCCGTGGCGCTACATCACGGCCCCCGCCGACGCCGACTCGGCGATCACCGTCGGCGGCGTGACCGCCGACGGCGTCCACGCCCCGTTCTCCAGCTACGGCCCGACGGCCGACGGCCGGATCAAGCCGGACGTGGTCGCGCAGGCCGTCGACGTGACCGTGGCCGTTCCGGGCGGGGGCTACGCGCGCTCCAACGGGACCTCGTTCGCCACGCCGATGGTGGCGGGCGTCGTGGCCCAGCTCCTCCAGGCGGCCCCCGCCCTCTCGCCCATCGAGATCCGCGACATCCTCCGCCAGACGGCCAGCCAGGCGGCGGCGCCGGACACGGTCCTCGGCTGGGGCCTCGTGAACGCGAGCGCGGCCCGCGACGCCATCTCCATCGCCGACGCCGAGGGAGGGCCGGACGCGGCCGGCTGGCGGCTCGCGCCGAGCGTGGTGCGGGCCGGCGGCACGCTCGTCGTGGAGACGCCCGCGCCCGCGCCGCTGGCGGTCTACGACGTGACCGGTCGGCGCGTCGCACGCATCGAGGCCGGGCTGGGGCGCCGCGTCGTGGCCGTGCCGCCGCTCCCGGCCGGCATCTACCTCGTCCGGCCGGAGGGCGAGCGCCCGCTCCCCGCGCAGCGGCTGGTGATCGTCCGCTAGGCCGGCCCGTCGGGGGCCGCCCCGTTCGGGGCCGGCTCGTCCCAGCGCTCGATGAGGTCGATCACGGCGTCGGCGATTTCGCCCTCGTCCACGGTCCCGACGATCTCGCCGTGCTTGAAGAGGTGCGCCCGGCCGCGCCCGAGGCTCACGCCGAGGTCGGCGCCGGCCGCCTCGCCCGGTCCGTTGACGGCGCAGCCCATGAGCGCCACGTTGAGGTCGCGGTCGAACCCGTGCTTGGCGACGGCCTCCTCCACCTCGTCCACGACCGAGAACAGGTCGCCGGCGAGGCGCCCGCACGTCGGGCACGCGATGACGTTGACGCCGGGCCGCCCGAGCCGGAGCGACTTGAGGATCTGGTGGCCCACGCGGACCTCGTTGACGGAGTCGGCCGCGAGCGAGACGCGGATCGTGTCGCCGATGCCGTCCGCCAGCAGCGAGCCGATCCCGATGCTCGACTTGATGGGGCCGGTCTTGAGCGAGCCGCTCTCGGTCACGCCCAGGTGGAGCGGGTAGTCCGTCGCCTCGGCGAGCAGGCGGTAGCTCTGGATCATGAAGTACACGTCCGAGTGCTTCACCGAGATCACGACGTCCTCGAACCCCTCGCGCGCGCAGACCTCGGCGTGGCGCATGGCGCTCTCGAAGAGGGCCTCGGGGCGTGGGTAGCCGTACTTGTCGAGGATGTCTTTCTCGAGCGAGCCGCCGTTGACGCCGATCCGAATCGGCACGCCCCGGTCCTTCGCGGCGCGGAGCACCTCGCGCTCCCACTCCGGCTTCCCGATGTTGCCGGGGTTGATGCGGACCTTCGCCACGCCCGCCTCCAGCGCCTTCAGGGCGTACTTGTGGTTGAAGTGGATGTCGGCCACGATGGGCACCGGGCTCCCGGCGACGACGGCCGCCAGCGCGTCGGCGTCCTCGGGGCGCGGGACGGCCACGCGCACGATGTCGGCGCCGGCCTCGGCGAGCTGGCGGACCTCGGCGAGGCAGCCCTCCACGTCGTGCGTCTTGCCCGTCGTCATGGACTGGACGGTGATCGGGGCGCCGCCGCCGATGGCCAGCTCGTGCTCGACGCCGTCGACGGTGTGCCGGAGCGTGACCTGCCGGGAGTGGCGGCGCGGGCGCTGCGGGGCCTGGGCGGCCTGGGTGGACTCGGCTTTGGAGGTCTCCATCGGGTCGTGCAGTGGGGAGGGAGAGCTTAACGAGCGTCGGCGCGCCCGCGTTCGGGCCGCCGCGTTCCGTCTCGGCGAAATCGCGTGTCGGCACGCGGCGCCAGCGGGTCAGGGCGAGGAGGATCCCGGAACCGGACGATGCCGGACGCTCGTTCGGGGGCGATGCCCGACACCCCCCTCCTCACCGACGACCGCAAGCACACCCTCTGGGTGGCCGCGCTCTCCGCGCTCGTCACGGTCCTCGTCGGCCTCCTCGCCCTCAACGTCACCACGGGCGAGCAGCGGATCGACGAGCAGATCCGGACCCCGTTCGGGCTCGGCGAGGACCAGTTCCGCCGCGAGATGGGCGCACTCCTCGGACCGCCCATCGTCGGCGGCAACCGCGTGACGGCGCTCGACAACGGCGACGAGATCTTCCCCGCCATGCTCGCCGCCATCGACAGCGCCGAGCGGACCGTCACGTTCGAGACCTACATCTACTGGTCCGGCGAGGTCGGCGATCGGTTCTCGGACGCGCTCTCGCGGAAGGCCCGCGAGGGCGTCCGCGTCCACGTCCTCGTGGACTGGGCCGGCGCGCTCAAGATGGACGAGGCGACGTTCGACGAGATGGCCGAGGCCGGGGTCGAGGTGGAGCGGTACCGGCCGCTCGCGTGGTACCGCCTCGGCCGCATGAACAGCCGGACCCACCGGAAGCTCCTCGTGGTCGACGGCCGGGTCGGGTTCACCGGCGGCGTCGGGATCGCGGACGTGTGGGACGGCCACGCGCAGGACCCCCAGCACTGGCGCGACATGCACTTCCGCGTCGAGGGGCCGGTCGTGGCCCAGATGCAGGCGGCGTTCCTCGACAACTGGATCCAGACGACGGGCGCCGTCCTCAACGGGCCGGCCTACTTCCCCCCGCTCGACTCCGTCGGGGCCGTCGCCGCCCACACCTTCACGAGCTCGGCCGAGGGCGGGAGCGACTCGATGCGGCTCATGTACCTCATGGCGATCACCTCGTCCGAGCGGACCGTCGACCTCGCCTCGGCCTACTTCGTCCCCGACGACATCATGGTCCGCGCGCTCGTGGCGGCCCGCGAGCGCGGCGTCCGCGTCCGGGTCCTCGTGCCCGGTCCGCATATCGACTCGGAGCTGGTGCGGATCTCGTCGAAGAAGGTCTGGGGCGACCTGCTGGCGGCCGGCGTCGAGATCTCGATCTACCAGCCGACCATGCTCCACACCAAGATGCTGATCGTGGACGGCCAGATGGTGTCGGTGGGCTCGACCAACTTCGACGTCCGCTCGTTCGAGCTGAACGACGAGGCCAGCCTCAACCTCTACGACGAGGCGATCGCCGCCCGCATGGCTGCGACCTTCGAGCGCGACTGGGCCGACGGCGATCCGTACTCCTACGCCACGTGGCGGGACCGCCCGTGGCGCGAGCGGTTCGCCGAGACCGTCCTCCGCCCGATCAAGTCCCAGCTCTGAGCCGCTGGCGGCCTCGGCGGGCCGCGGTCAGGCGTGCTGCACGGTGAGGTAGGCGATGTAGAGCCCGTACCCGGCCGCCAGCACGGCGGCCTCGGTGCGCACCAGCCGCCGCCCGGTCAAGAGCATCGGGACGAGGACGGCCGTGAACGCCGCCATCACCACCAGGTCGGCAGTTTGGAGGCCCGGCGCCACGAGGGGCCGGGCGAGCGCGCCCACCCCCAGCACGCCCAGCAGGTTGAACAGGTTGGACCCGACCACGTTGCCGACGGCGATCTCGCCCTCGCCGCGCACCGACGCCACCACCGACGTGGCCAGCTCGGGCAGGCTCGTGCCCACGGCCACGACCGTCAACCCGATGACGGCGTCCGAGACGCCGGCCGCCTCCGCCAGTGCCACCGCCCCGCCTACGAACAGGTCCGCGCCGACCACCAGCCCGGCCAGGCCGCCCACGACGAAGACGGCGTCGCGCCACGCCGGGCCGGCGGGCGTCACGATGGGCCGATCCACGGCCGTCGCCGCCAGCTCGCGTCGCGCCGCTCGGACGCTCCACGCCACGTAGGCCGCCAGGCCCAGAACCAGGGCGGCGCCCTCGGCGCGCCCGACGCGTCCGTCCGCCAGGGCGACCGCCGCGATCGCCGTCACGACCACGATGGTCGGGAGGTCGCGGCGGAGCAACACCGGGTCGGCCGCGATGGGCCGGACGAGGACGGCCACGGCCAGGATGAGCCCGACGTTGGCCGTGTTCGAGCCCACCACATTGCCGATGGCGATGCCGCCGGCGCCGGCGAGCGCGGCCTGGACGCTCACGACCAGCTCGGGCGCGCTCGTGCCGAAGGCGACGACGGTGAGCCCCACCACGAGCGGCGTCAGGCCGAGGCGGAGCGCCAGCGCCGCGGCGCCCCGCACGAGCGCGTGAGCGGCGGCCACCAGCAGGGCCATTCCGCCGAGAAGAGCGAGCACGTCGGAGATCATCGGGGGGCAGGGAGGAGAGCCGCGCCCAACGCCGGCGCCGGCCCGCGGCTCCCAGCCGGCGCCCGGCTCTCTAAACTTCACACGTCGGCCGGGCGTCAGGGCGCGCGGAACAGGTCGGCCGAGGCGGCGAACTGGTCGGCCAGGGCCACCATCACGAGCCGGTCGCCGGGCTCGACGCGGAAGTCGCCGGCCGGGCTCCCGACGGTCTGCGCGCCGCGCCGGACCGCCATGACGGTGATCCCGTGGCGCTGGCGGAGCGCGAGGTCGGCGAGCGTCTGGCCCGCCGCCGGCGCGCCCTCGCGGACGGCCACGGCGCGCGTGTGGAGGCCCTCCTCGTCGAGCCCCTGGAGCACCATCAGGTGCGCCTCCTGGATGGACCCGCGCAAGACCCCGTAGTCGTCCTGGCGGACGAGCGACGCCTGGCGCTCGATCTCGTCCTTCGGCACGAGGTACGCGCCGAGGACGTGAGCGAACAGGCGGACCGTCGTCTCCAGCTCCTCCGGGACCACCACGTCGGCGCCGGCGCGCGTGAGCCCCTCGACGTCGGTGATGAACCGAGTGCGGGCGAAGATCTGGAGCGTCGGGTTGAGGTGGCGGGCCACGGCCACGATCCGGCGCGTGGCGTCGCGGTCGTTGATGGCGACGACGAGGAGCTTGGCCCGCTCGGCCCCGAGGCCGACGAGGATCGGTTCGCGGGCGGCGTCGCCGAAGACGGTCGCGGCGCCCTCGGCGTCGGCCTCGCGCAGGCTCTCCGGGTTCAGGTCGCTCACGGCGTACGGGATGCCGCTCTCGCCGAGCACGCGCGCCAGCCGCCGGCCGGCCGGCCCGTAGCCCACGACGATCGTGTGGTCCTCCAGGTCGACGCCGTGGCCGTGGCCGCCGCCGGACGCCGCCGCGCTGTCCTCGACGCGGCGGCCGAGCGCGGCGATGCGCGGCCCGAGCGCGATCAGGCCGGGCGTCACGAGCATGAGGACGACGGTGACGGCGATGAGCCCCTGGCTGCCGGCCTCGCCCAGCCCGCCCGGCGTCAGGCCGACCTCGGCGCCGGCGAGGGCCAGGACGAACGAGAACTCGCCGATCTGGCCGAGCGCGAGGCCGGACGCGAGGGCCACGCCCAGCGGGTAGCCCAGCACGCGCGCCCCGAGCGCCGCCAGCGCCGCCTTCAGCACGAGGACGCCGACGGCCGCGCCGGCCACCCAGCCCAGGTTCGCCACGAGGAACGCCGGGTCGAGCAGCATCCCGACCGACAGGAAAAAGGCGGCCGTAAACAAGGTCTGGAGCGGGAGGATCTCGCTCAGGGCGTGCTCGGCGTAGTCGCTCTCGCTCACCAGGAGCCCGGCGAGGAACGCGCCGAGCGCGAGGCTCACCCCGGCAAGGGAGGCGGCCCACGCCGTCCCGAGGCAGATCGCCGCGACGGCGAGGAGGAACAGCTCCGTCCGCCGCGTCTGCGCCACGCGCTCCAGCACCCACGGGACCACGCGCCGCGCGCCCACGAGCACGGCCGCGACCACGAGCGCCGCCTTGCCCAACGCCCACGCCACGCTCAGTGGCGACCCGCCCTCGCCGGCCAGCACCGGCACGAGCAGCGCCATCACCACGATGGCGAGGTCCTGGAACAGCAACATCGCCAGCGACACGCGCCCGACGGGCGTGTCCGTCTCGGCACGCTCGGCGAGCACCTTCAGGACGATGGCCGTGGACGAGAGCGCGACGAGGAAGCCCGTGAAGACGGCCGGCCCCAGGCCCACGCCGACCCCGACGAGGGCCCCCGCCACGAGCGCCACCGTCAGCGCCACCTGGGCGCCGCCGCCCAGGAAGATCGGCCGCGCCAGCCGCGCCATCTGCCCCAGCGAGAACTCGACTCCGATCGAGAACAGGAGCAGGATCACGCCGATCTCCGCCAGCTCGCCCACCAGCTCCACGTCCTTGACGAGCCCCAGCGCGCCCGGTCCGATGGCGACGCCCGCCAGCAGGAACCCGGCGATCGGTACGAGGCGGACCTTGTAGCACAGGTACGCCACCAGCACGCCGGCCGCGAAGAGGGCCGCCAGCTCGCCCACGAAGGGGAGCGCACCGAGGGCGAGGGGGACGACGGAGGCGCGCATGGTCGGAGGGGGGAGTCCCAGAAAGAAACCGCCCCGCCTCGGGGAGAGGCGGGGCGGCCAGAAAAGGGGCTGCGTCCGTCGCCTACGACTCCGCCGAGGCGGACTGGCGGCGGATGCGGTCGAACCGCTCCTGCTGATCCGTGCCGGGCCGGACGCTGTACGGGTCGGCCGGGAGGTCGACCGTCACCAGCTCCGGACGGCCGTCGACGTCGTGGAACCGGCGCGGGGCGCCGTCGGGCGCGTCGCCGAGGACGAGGACCGTCGTGCCCTGCTCGATCACGCGGCCCCGACTGGCGAGGCCCCGGTCGGCCCGGCCGTTGGTGGTCCGCCAGCCGTCGGCCCAGTCGTAGATCCACTTCGCGTCGGCGGTCATGAGGCGGACGCAGCCGTGGCTCGCGGCGCCGTCCGTCGGGAGCGCGTAGTACTGGTGGATGTGGATGCCGCGGAGGTCGTGGAAGTTGAACACCCACCGCATCACCCACGTCTGCCCCGGCGGCGCCAGCGTGGACTCGCGGTACTGCTCCTTCCAGTTGAAGTTGAACCGGCCGTTGGGCGTCTCCGAGCCGTCGGCGCCCGTCGAGACGAGGCCCCAGCGCGCGAGGTCGCCGTTCTCGTAGGCGGCCCAGGCCTGGACCGTCTTGTCGATCACGAACAGCTTGTCGAAGCCGGCGGCGCCGTCGTAGTGGCGCGGGAACGGGCTGTAGGCGCGGGGGTCGAGGTCCATCTGGCTCGGGAGCACGATCGTGTCCCCCACGCCGAGGTCCTGGATAAAGACGCCGTTGAGGAAGGCGACCATCCCGTTCAGCTTGTCGCGGCCGAGGCGGGCGTCGCCGCCGCCGGCCTCCTGGTAGAGCGCGTGGCGGGCGAGGATCGAGTTGCCGCTCTCGTGGTCCACCGGGTAGTAGCGGTACGAGACCACCGGGATGGCGTCGAGGTCGGTGCGGTTGGCGTAGAGCAGCTCGGCGAGGCGCTCCTGGTTGTAGAGCGAGCGGCTGTGCTGGGCCAGGGCCGGGGCGCTGGCGGCGAGCGCGAGCGCGCCGATCAGGAGGAGTCGAAAACGCATAGGGACGGGGGAATGCCCGAGGAAGGTGCGGGAAGAACGCGACGGGAGCCTGCCTATTTCAAGCGACGGTCGCCGTCTTCACGCCGTCGGGGCCAGAAGGGCCGGCCCTCAGGAAGATCTCAGGATGGGGGGTGAGAAGAGGCCCGACGGGCGACCCTCGCCGCCCCCCCCTTCGCGGGGGCAGGCAGCGGGACGGGCACGGATGGACCGGAACGCGGCCCCTCATCCCGCCAGCAGCACGAGCGCGAGGCCCGCCAGCCCGAGCCCGGCGAGGTTCGCCCGCGACAGCCGCTCCCGCCACACCAGCCAGCCGATCACGGCCGCCCCGAACACGATGGCGACGCTGTTGGCCGGGAAGGCCACCGTCCCGTCGAGCGTGTCGAGCGCCCGGAGCAGGAACTCGGCCGAGCCGTAGTTGACGAGCCCGAGCCCGACGCCCCACCCGACCACCTCGCCGCGCGGCCACCGGCCCGTCCGCACGCCCGTCCAGACGACGGCCCCGGCGCCGACGGCGAACGCCACGCCGAACACGAAGAGCAGGAACGTCGAGATCGGGACGGCGCCGGCGAACGCCTCGCGAAACACCTTCATGTTGAGGTCCACCACGCCGCCGGTGACGAACAGCAGGCCGAGGAGCACGGCCGCGCTGCGCCCGCTGGCGGGCTCCGTCGGCGGAACGTCCGCCTCGGGCGGACCCACCTTTCCCGGCGCCTCGGCTGCCGGCCGGGCCACGAGGAAGAAGGCGACGGCGGCGCAGGCGAGGCCGAGGACCTGGAGCGCGCTGGGCGTCGGCTCGTCCCACACCAGCCACGAGGCGAGAAACGGGACCACGACTGAGAGCCGCATGACGCCCGCCGCCAGCCCCATCCCGGCGGTCCGGATGGCGACCGAGAACAGCCAGAACCCCGCGATGAAGAGGACGCCTTGCACGACGCCGAGCCCGACGAGCCCCGCCGTCACCGCGTCGGCCGGCGCGACGCCCTGGAGGCCGGCCGCGAGGACGGCCGCCGCCGCGTAGTTCACCGTCAGCAGCGCCGTCCGGTCGAGGTCCCGCCGCTCGGAGAGGTTGAACAGGACCGCGATGGCGAGGCTGCACGCGACCGCGAGGGCGAGGAAGAGCACTCGGAGGGGTCAGGAATGAAGACTCAGGAGGAAGGGCTCGCACAGCCCCCTCTCCTTCCACCCTGCCCTAGACTCCGTGACGGGGCCCTCGAGACGACGAGGACGCCGACACGTCTCCTCACTCCTCATTTCTCCCTCCCGGAGCCCTGCCTTCGGGCGTGCGCGTGATGTAGTACCCGACGCGGCTGGGCGAGAGCTTGACCCCGCGGACGTTGAGCCCGTCGGGCCGGCGGACGGCGACCGGCACCTCCCCGTCGGTCGTGTCACGGGCGATGTCGGCGTAGTCCACGATGGCGCGGAACTGGCGGGTCGTCTGGGCCCGGTCGTACTCCTCGCCCACGGCCGGCACGCGGAACGTGGCCTCGACGGCGTCGGGCTCGAACCGGACGCCGGCCACGTCGGCGGGCAGGTTGACCACCTCCACGGGGAGCATCCGCGATCCCTCCGTGTACTCCCCCACCTCCAGGCTCACCACGGTCGAGCGGACGCTCGGCGTGAGCAGCCCGCCGAACGTGTCGCTGAGCGCGACGGTCCGCGTCAGGTCGTCCCGTACGTTCTTGGCGACGAACATCTCCGTGGGCCAGTCGACCAGGTTGCCGAGGAGCGACTGCGCGCCGGTCACGCTGATGGAGTCCGGGTTGAGGCGCGGCGGGCGGAGCAGGTCGTACGGCGGGACCGTCTCGATCAGATGGCGGAGACGGATGGGGAGGCGCCGGCTCGTCCGCGCGTCGAGCGCCAGTTCCACGGTCCCCGGCTGCACGCTCTGTACCGAGACGGCGGCCGAGACGGCGGCCGGGAGCGCCTCGCTGACGGCCTGCCGCATGTCCACCGAGGTGCCCGTCGCGGCGATCTGGACGAGCGGCGGGCGCCTCGTGAGCCCCAGCAGCGTCCAGCCGTCGCCCCGAAGCGTGACGGTGGCCTCGGCCGGGGGCGGCTCGCGGAGGGCCTGGCCGCTCGGCGTCGAGGCGACCTCGACGGGGACCGTGATCGGGATGGTGTAGTCCTCCCGCATGCTGAAGCTGAACCACAGCACGGCCGCGACGACGAGCGACAGGAGCATCGCCAGCCAGCGGCGGCCGGGCGGCTCCTCGTCCGCGCGGATCTCCTGGGGGGCCTCGCTCGAGGGCAGCAGGGCCCGGAGGCGGTCCCGGACGGCCAACCGCCCCCACCGGGGCTGTGGCTCCGGCGTCATTCGGTGTCGACCGTGCGGAGGAAGGCGACGAGGTCGTCTTTCGAGGCGCGGGCGATGGCGCGGCCCTGGAGCCGCTCGTCGTCGCGCTGGCGGGCGAGGCTCCGCAGCTCGCGGACGGTGAGGTCGTCGTAGTCGTCGGCCGTGGGGGCCGGGCGGGCGGGCCGGGTGGCCGTGGGCCGGGCGGGTTCACCCGGCGTCACGCCGAGCAGGCGCGTCCACACCTCGTCGGCGGGGCGCGGGATCACGTGCCGGCCCACCACCTTGCCGACGCGCTCGGCGGCGGCGGCCCCGGCGTCCACGGCCGACTGGACCGCGGCGGTCTCACCGACCACGACGTGCGTGACGAGTCCCGGCACGGTCCGCGCCTGGCGGACGAGCCGGACCTCGGACGACTTCAGCATGGCGTCGGCCGCCTCGATGGCCGCGACCAGCCCGAGCGTCTCGAGCAGGCCGAGCGCCGCGCCGGGCGGGACGAGGGCGTCGGGCGGCACGGCCCTACTCGCCCGGCAGGATCGCCTCGACTTCCGAGTGCGGGCGCGGGATGACGTGGACCGAGACCAGCTCGCCGACGCGCTCGGCGGCGGCGGCCCCGGCGTCGGTCGACGCCTTCACGGCCCCGACGTCGCCCCGCACCATCACGGTCACGAAGCCGCCGCCGATCTGCTCTTTCCCGATCAGGTTGACGCGGGCCGCCTTCACCATCGCGTCGGCCGCCTCGATTGCGCCGACGAGGCCGCGCGTCTCTACCATTCCGAGGGCGGCGCCGTAGTCTCCGTCTGCCATTGTGTGCTGTAGCTAAGGGGGGCGCAGCGGGGTCCGCGCCGGGACGCCCAATCTACCGCCGTGGCGGAACGGGTGTCAACGCGCCTCGTCGGCTCCGCTGCCGGACGGTCGGCCTCTCGCCCGTACGGCCGCGAGCCCGCGCCGGACGTCCTCCCGCCCGTAGACGCCGAGCGCCAGCAGGGCCGGCCCGTAGCCGATCACCAGGCCCGCGCGGGCCGCCAGCCGGGGGCCCATGCTCCACGTGGCCGTCGGTTGGGCGAGGAGCCACAGGCCGGCGACGAGGGCCGCCACCAGGGCGAGGGACGCCCAGGAGTACCCGGCTCGCGCCTCGCGCTCCGCGGCGAACGCGGTGAACCCGGCGAGCGCGGCGTACGAGAGGAGGGTCGCCAGGGCCGCCCCGCTCAGCCCGAGGACGGGGATGAGGAGCACGTTGAGCGCCACGTTGAGCAGCGCCGCCGCCGCCACGCTGGCGGCCACCGTCCGCGAGCGGCCGGCGGCGTAGAGCACGTTCACCACGATCACGTAGAGGCCGTAGAACCCGAACCCCGCCGCGATCAGCATCACCAGCCCGTCGTGGCCGAGGTAGGCCGGGTCGAGCGCCTCCGGCGACGGCGGCACCCGGTCCACGAACACGCCCAGCACGCCGACGACGGCCGCCGCCACGGCGGGCAGCAGCCGCGCCACGTCCGACACGAACAGGCCCACGCCGAGCACGGCGACCCCCGCCAGCGCCGCGAAGTGGCGGAACGCCCGCCGGTGGAGGTCCGGGCGCCCCTCCCCTTCCAGCGACTTCAGCCCGAGCACGATGAAGGCGAGCTGGAAGCTCTGGACCAGGAACATGTTGACGATCCCGCCGAACCGGGCCGCCCACTCGTACACCGCGACGGCCTCGGCGTCGGAGAAGGCCAGGATGAGGAACCGGTCGCCCACGTTGAGGAACCGCCCGGCCAGGCCGGACACGACGAGCGGCAGCCCGAACGCCAGCATCGGCCGGACGAGGTCCCACCGAACCCGGCGCTCGACGTGGCGCAGGAGCACCGGGGCCGAGCCCACGCCCATCACCACCGCCGACACGAGGTACCCCTTCAGGACGCCGACGAGCCCCTCCCCGCCGACCACGAGAAAGTAGGCCACGGCGCCGACCAGGATCGTCGTCTCCACCAACCCGACGAGCACGTAGGTCCCCGCACGCTCCCGCCGCCGCAGCTCGGTGTACGACACGTCGGCCACCGTCTTGAAGGCGACGTAGAGCGCGAGCAGCCGGATCGGCTCCGGGCGCGGCGGCCCCTCGAACAGCCACCCGGCCAGGGCGGGCGCCGTCACCCACCCGAGCACGCCGACCGCGCCCGCCGCCAGCGCCGCCAGCGCCAGCGACGTGGCCGGCACGGCCGCCCGCTGCTCGTCGGTGAGGTCGCCGGAGGCGGCGAAGCGGAGGAGCCCGATGGGCAGGCCGGCCCCGGCCACCAGGAGCGCGATCGCCTTGACGGCGTCGAGGACGCCGAGGTAGCCGAACCCTTCTTGCGAGAGGAACGCCGGGCTCTGGTAGAGGGCGAAGAGGACGAACCCGCTCGCTTTCGTGACCACGTTGGCGAGCGCGTAGATCCCGCTCTGCTGGGCCAGCTTTTTCAGCATCGGCCGGCCACATACCAAAGGGCCGAGCCCCGATGTCCTGGGCTCGGGCGCGAGCGTTCGTCCACGTGAAGGCGCGAGGTGTGGCGTAATCTAGCGCCCCTCCCGCCTCCCGGGCCGTCACGTTCCATGCCCACGCCGCCGCCCCTCGCTCTTCTCGGCCGCTCCGTCGAGGTCCACTCCGGCGGCGGCGTCGCGGGCCGCGCGCTCCAGACCGAGCTGGACCTGTACCCCCGCGCGGCAGCTCCGGCCGACCTCGTCGTCCGCCGGATCGAGCACACGACGGGCCGGGTGCTCTCGGCCAACCCGTCCACGCACGTCGAGCACGACGATGGGTTCACGGCCCGCTCGACGATGGCGACCGTCCGCTACCGCTTCGACGACGGCCGAATGTCCGGGGCCGAGCTGGCGATCAACGTCCCCGCGTCCTGGCCCCACCGGCAGGCGCAGAAGTGGGCCGACATGCAGTTCTCGTCGCGCGAGGAGCGGGCCGGTATGATCGCGCACGAGCACGTGTTCGTCCCGGCCGCGGCCGTCTCGCCGGGCCTCGCGCCGCTCCATGCCTCCGCCCTCCTCGGTCCCGACGAGCGCGTCACGCTGTTCGGCGGGACAGGCGGGGTCGGCAAGACGTCGCTCGAAATGGACTTCATCCTCCGAGGTCCCTACCGCTTCGTCGCCGACGACCTGGCCGTCCTGAGCGACGACGGCCTCGTCCACCCGAACCTCGCCTACCCGAAGGTCTACGGCTACAACCTGGGGGCGGCCGACGACGTCCGGGAGGCCGTCCTGGGGGGTCGCGGACCGCTCGACCTCCTGCATTGGCGGCTCCACAAGACGCGCGGCGCCGACCGCGTCCGCCGGCGCGTGGCCCCGGACGTCTTGTACGGGACGGCGGACGGAGAGCCTCGGCCCGCCGGGCGCTACGTGGTCCTCTTCCGCGAGACTCGGAGCACGGTCGCCGTGGAGCCCCTCGCGCAGGCCGATGCCGTCGCTCTGTCCCTCGACGTGCTCCGCTCCGAACTGGCGTTTTTCCTGGGGCACCTCCGGCTCCACGCCTACAACCGGCGGGCGCTCGGGAAGCCCTCCCTCGTCGATCCGGACGAGGTCGTGGACGGCTGGCGACGGACGCTGACGGCGGCGTTCGAGAGCGCGGAGTGCCAGATCGTGCGGATCCCGCTCGGGATGGACCACGGGGCGTTCAAGGAGGCGATGCGCCAGGTGCTCCTCTAGGTGGGCGGGCGCCCCACGAGGGCCGCGATGTGACCGAGCAGGGCGTCGCGCCGCTGCGCCCGCGAGTAGTTCTGTTCAATCCGACGGCGAGCCTCTTCGCGCGCCGAGGGGCCCGCCGCCAGCGCCCGGCGGAGGGCGTCCGCGATGGCCGTACCGTCCGGGCGGCCCACGATCTCTCCGACGCCCTCGGCGGCCTCCGGCATCCCACCGACCCGGCTCACGACGGGGACGCAGCCGCACAGCATCGCCTCGCAGAGCGCGTTCGGGAGACCCTCGGACCGAGACAGGTGCGCCACGACCGACGCCGTCTGAAACGACTCGACGAGTCGATCCCGCGCCACGGGAGGGCGAAGCGCGAGGTTGTCCGGCACCAACACGGCGGACGCCACCGACGGATCGACGCCGATCACCTCGAACGAGACGTCTGGCAACTGGCGGGCGGCGTCGGCGAGGAGGTCGATCCCCTTGAGGCGATACGTCCGAAGCGTCCCCACGAGCGCGGCGGTCACGACGCGGCGGTCGCGGCTCGGGGCACCGGGGGGCCATGCGGACGGGTCGTAACCGGTCGGGACGACGGCGACGGGCGTGGTGAGGTCTGGGACGTGGACGCGGACGCCCTGCGGGGACGGGAGGGCCGTCGCGAACGCGTTCTCGCTCTCGACGAGAGCGCTCGCGACCGGGAGGAGCAGCGACGCTTCGCGGAGCACGTACCGCGCGAGCGGGCCCCGCCAGCGGCTGCAGTAGACGCCGTACTCCAGCTCGGGGAGGCAGGCGGCGTCGAACCCGCCCAACGCGACGGCGACGGGGACGCCGCGGCGGCGCGCCCACCACGTCGGGAGCGCGAGGGGGTAGTCGGCGAACCAGCCGTAGACCAGGGCGGCCTCGTCTCCTTGCTCGGCCAGCCAGCGTGCCTGCCGGCCCACGCCTCGTGCGAGCGCAGCGGCGCCTCCCGTGCCAAAGAAAAACGGACGCACATCGTAGTCCTCGGACAGCAGCGAGAGATCGTCCCGGACGAACGAGCTGGGCGTCGGCGCGACGAACAGGAGCTTGGGGCGGTGAGGGCTCATCCTCGGAGCTGGCGGACGAGCTCCGCCAGCGCGCCGGTCTGCGCTCGACGGCTGTAGCGGGCCGCCGCCTCCGGGCTTGCCCCGGACGCCGGCTCTCCCCGCTCCCACGCGGCGTAGAGCGCGGCGAGGTGGCGCTCGACGCCGGCCGCGTCGCCCCACGCCCACATGTCGCCCGCGCCCGTCCCCCGGAGGATGGCGGCCGCGTCGCCCTGCGGCGGGCCGATCCCGACGACGGGACGGCCGGCGGCGAGGTACTCGTAGAGCTTGCCCGTCACGATGCCCTCCGCGCGCGGCGTGGGGACCACGGTGAGCAGGAGCGCCGACGCCCGCGCCATCTCGCGGACGGCCTCGGTGTGCGGAACGACGGGCCGCGCCTCGACGATCTCGTCCAGCCCCAGCCGCTCCCACGCCTCGCGCACCTCGTTCGGCACGACCCCGACGAACCGGAGGCGGAGCATCGGCGCCTGGGGACGGAGGGCCACGACGGCTTCCAGGAGCGCGTGAGGCACGCTGTAGAGCGAGCCGACGTAGGTGATCGTGAATCGGTCGTCGGGCGGGTCGGCGTCGAGCCCGTCGAAGTCGGCCGGGTCGTAGCCGTTCGGGATCGTGACGAACACGTCCGGCGACCGGCCCACCTTCGAGGCCAGGAGCGCCGTCAGCGACGGGCTCACCGACACCACCTGGTCGGCCGCATCGAGGACCGACCGCTCCAGGACCCGGTCGAGCCGGCTGGCGGCGCGCGTACGAGGGAGCGTCTGGAGGTAGTAGACGTCGGTCCACGGGTCCCGGAAGTCGGCGATCCACGGGAGGCCGGTGCGGGCCGCGACGGCCCGGCCGACGAGGTGGGCCGAGTGGGGCGGCCCCGACGTGAGGACGACGTCGAACGGCTGCTGCCGAACCAGCCGGAGCGCCCGCCGGACCGCGAACGGAACCCACCCGATCCGCGCGTCGGGGACGAACACGTTGGCGCGGACCCACCGCGCGAGCCGCTCCGCCGGTGCCCCGCTCGATCCCACGTCGCCCGTCCGCGCCGCGACGGCCTCCGAGCGCGTCTGGCCGACGAGCCGGCCGTAGGCCCCGAACGGATCGGGCGCCGCCGTCCGGTGCACCTCGACGCCCTCGGGCACGTCGGCCGCCAGCGAGGCGTCGCGGCTCGGGTACGCCCCCTCGCGGACCGTCAGCACGACGGGCTCGACCCCGAACTCGCGGAGGTACCGGACGAACTTGAGCGTCCGCTGCACGCCGGCGCCGCCCGACGGCGGGAAGTAGTACGTGACGAGGAGGAGGCGGAGCACGTCGGTGCGTCGGTGAGCGGCTGGCGGCGCCGTCGCCAGTCGGAGCGGCGGAAGTTGTCCGGGAGCGTCTCCGCCTCTTCAGGTCCCCCTTATCCCTTCGGGTGGCCCCGCCGGTACCACAGCAGGCCCGTCAGGGCGACGGCGCCGAGGTAGACGAGGAGGGTGGAGACCCACGAGATCAGCGTCCCCAGCCTCCGCGTCTCGGGCTCGTAGCGCATCGTGACGATGTGCTCGCCGGCGGGGACGGGCACGCCGCGCAGGAGGAAGTCCGTGCGCAGGATCGGGACCGGCTCCACGCCGACCCTCGCCGTCCAGCCGGCCGGGTAGTACACCTCGCTGGCGACGAGCAGGCGCGGCCGGTCGGTCTGGACCTGCCACACGATCTCGTCCGGCGTGAACCGCTGGAGCTCGACCGACACGGCGCCCGAGTCCGGGGCGGCGCCGGTCAGCGCGTCGGCCGCGGCGCCCTCCGCCGACGGCTCGCTCAGGAGGGCCGTCCGGGCGGGGTCGAACGACGGCTCGCGGAGCCGCTCGATCAGCGCGTCCTCGTCCGTCACCACCGCCACCGAGTCCACGAAGAAGGCGCGCGGGAGCGCCGACGAGTCGACCGAGACGACGAGGCCCGTCTGCGGGTCCTGGAAGACGGGCTCGTAGCCCGGCACCGTCCCCGGCTGCACGAGGTAGCGGGCCGAGAGGAGGCGGAGCGCGTTCCGGTTGAGGCCCGTCGAGTCGTCCGGGAGGAGCCGGTCGAAGTAGGTCTGGATGAGGGCCAGCTTGGCCCCGTGGTAGCCGCCGATGGACTCGTAGAAGTACGACGGGACCGCGTTCTGCGCCCAGTTGGGCGGGAGCACGCGGAAGCGGCCCGGTCCGCCCACCGCGTTCACCTGCTGGACCACGTACTGGTCCGCCGCCGACTCGGGGACGGCCGCCGCCACCGTCGCCCGCCGCCGGAGGGACGGGTTGTCCTCGTTGAAGTAGCGGCGCCCGACGCCCCAGAGGTCGGCCGTCACCAGGAGCGCGAGGCCGGCGAGGACGGCCCACGACGGCGCCTTGCGGTAGAGGAGGGCCGCGATCAGGCCCACCGCCAGCGCCAGGAAGAGGAGGGCGCGCCCCGCGTCCGCCGAGAACAGGTCGCGCCGCTCGGCCTCGGCCTGCTGGAGGTACTGCCCGGCGGCCTGGCGGACGCGGGCGTCGCCGGGCGAGATGCCGTTCTGCTGCGCGACGAGCATCGTCACCTGCTCGGCCTCGCCCTCCTTCTCGAACCCTAGCGGCCCGCCGCCCGTCACCCACAGCCCGCCGACGAGGACTGCCAGCGCCGCCGCCGCCGCCAGCGTCGTCCGCCGCTTGCGGCCCTCGGCCTCGGGCGTCGCCTCGCGCCGCTGGAGGTAGTACGCCCCCCACCCCGCCAGGAGGGCCAGAAGCAACGCCACGACGGCCAGCCACGTCTCCGGCACGCGGAACGAACTGAACAGCGGGAGCAGCTCGAAGGCCGTCCGGTTGACGAGGGGGAGGTTCTCGCCGAACGAGAACAGCACCATCAGGACCGCCGCCACCCCGAACGCCACCACGGTCCGCCGCGCCACGCCGAGGGCGCCGAGCAGCGCCAGCAGCAGCACCACGGGCCCGACGTAGTGCGGACCGGCCGTGAACGGCTTCGCGCCCCAGTACGTCTGGCCGCCGCCACCGTAGGCGTCCGGGATCAGGAGCGTCAGGATCTCGCCGAACCCCTCGCTCCAGGCCATCGCGTACTCGTAGGCGAGGCCGCCGCCCGGCCCGGCCGCGCGCGTCGTGAACGCCTTGTACTCCCACTGGCTGAGGTACGGGTCGGCCACCATCGCGAGTCCGAGCGCGCTCCCGAGCACCAAGAGGACGGTCGAGGCCAGGAACGACGGGACCCGCGCCTCGCGGACCGCCGCCACGCCTTCGGCGATCCACCACACGCTAGCCGCGATCACGACGTAGTAGGTGATCTGGACGTGCCCGGCGCGGAGGTTCACGGCCGCCGCGATGGCGAACAGGAGCGTCAGGAGGCCGGTCATCAGCGCGCTCGTCTCCGGGGTCCGTCGGACGAGGGCGCCGAAGGCGAGCAGCAGCCACGGCGCGTAGCAGAGCGCGATAAACTTGGTGTTGTGGCCGGCCGTCAGGATGATCGGGAGGTACGTCGTCAGCCCGTACCCGACCGCCGCGATCACGCCCGCCAGCTTGGAGCGCGTGAGGTAGAGCACGAGGAGGTACGTGCCCAGGAGCAGCGCGAAAAAGTGCGCCGCCGGCCACAGCCCGAGGCTCCGCAGCCAGACGAAGAGCGTGTCCACGCCCGGCACCGACGGCCCGTTGTTGATGAGCGTGCCCGGCATCCCGCCGAACACGTTGGGCGCCCACAGCGCTTCCCGGCCCGTCTCCGCCTCGTACTCGATCATGGCCTGGGCCGTGGCCCGCCACTGGACCGTGTCGCCGCCGACGAGCGTCCGCCCGCCGAACGTGGTCGACGCGAAAAAGCTGACGGACACGAGCAGCAGGAACCCGATGCAGAGCGCGTGCTGCACCCACACCGGCCGGCCGTCCCACCACGACACCTCGCGCGTGGCGGGGCCGACGCGGCGGACGCGGCTCCTCGACTTCCAGACCTCGTTCCCTTCCAGGGGAGCCGGACGGTTCGCTTTGTTGGGAGAGCGGCTGGGGCGGGACTTCGCCATCGGGCGCTAGACGGTGGTGAGCGACCAGCGCCGGCGGTCGGCGTCGCGCTGGCGGAGGCGGGTGCGGCGGACGCGTGCAGGTCCTCGGCGAACACGACGTCGACGGTCCCGCGCGCGACGCGCTCCGGGACGGTGAGGCCGAGCACCGACACGTCGATGTCGGGCGGCGGGGGCGAGCAGACCCGCTGGAACAGCGTGGGGTCGAGGGTGCCTTCCACGTAGACGTACACCGTGTCGCCCACGGCCTCGGTGACGAGCGTCGAGGGGGAGCGCCCCCGTCGAAGACCCACTCTTTCGCGTCATAGACGATGTCGAGGCGCTCCGGGTCGTGCGTGGCCGGGGCTTCTCCGGCCCCCGCACGGCACCAGGACGTTGAGCGGGACGGGCTCGGTGACGAAGAGGACGGCCAGCGTCTCGCCGCCCGCGTCGAGGTCCGTCTCCAGGACTCGGCCGCGGGCCGTCACGGTCTCCCCGTCGAAGGAGCAGTCGATGAGGCTGCACCCGCCCGCGACGCGCGCCAGCAGCGCGAGGGCGACGCCGCATGCGGCGGCCGGGCGGAACGAGACGGTGGCGAGCGGCATGGACGCGTGAGACGGACCGCCAAGATACGCCGAGGCCCCTGTCGCCCCGGTCTACGCGAACCGCCCCAGCTCCCCCTCGATCACGTCCCGGACGCGGTCGCCGAGGGCCGCCGCGTCGCCCCGGCGCAGTCCGTCCGTCGGGATCGGCTCGCCGATGACGAGCGCGATCTCGCCGGGCCGCGCCAGCCGCGCGCTCTCGTCCATGACGCCCGTGTGGCCCACGAGCGTGACGGGCACGACCGGCACGCCGGCCTCGACGGCGAGCAGGAACGGGCCGCGCATGAACGGGGCCGTCTGGTGGCTGTGGCTCCGCCCGCCCTCGGGGAACAGCAGGACGGACTCGCCGCCCCGGATGCGCTCGCCCGCGTGCGTCAGGCTGGCGAGCGCCTGGCGCGGGTTGTCGCGCGGGATGAAGATGCAGGCCGTCTTCTCGAGCACCCACCCCACGACGGGCCACGACCGCAACTCGTGCCGGGCGAGAAAGAGGAACGGCCGGGGCAGCCCGACGACCGTGGCCGGAATGTCGAGCGCGTTCTGGTGGTTGGCCACGAACACGACCGGGCCGTCCGGGAGCGGCGCCCGCTCGATCACGCGGAGCCGGATGCGGGCCATGCCGAGGATGCCCCGCCCCCACGGTCGCATCCACGTCCGCAGCGTCCGCGCCGTCGGCTGGAACGCGGACTGGACCACGACGCCGGGGCTCAGGAGCAGCGAGAAGAAAGCGCCCCAGACGGCGTCCCACGCGAACCACGCCCGATGCGCCAGCGACGACGATGGCGGTTCGACGCGGACGGAGGAGCGAGTAGGGATGGGGGTGGTCACGGGAGAAAGCTAGGCGCGGCGCGGGCGCGACAGCCGGACGAGCGCGGTGGCCGTGCGGAGGCCGTGCGTCTTGGGGGGGCCAGGGAGCGCGTCGAGGACGAGCGGGCCGTCGAACCCCGCCTCCGCCAGCGCGCCGACGTGCCCGTCCCACCCGACGTCGCCCTCTCCCAGGACCGTCTCCTCCCACTCCCCTGCTTCGATCCGTCCGTCGCGGGCGCCCACCGTCACGATCTCGACGCCGGCCTCCACGAGAGAATCGAGCCCGTCCGCCGGGTCCTCGCCGGCCGCCAGCGCGTCGGCCGGGCGCCAGTCGGCCCCGACGGCGTCGCGGTTCACCCGCGCCAGGAGGTCCGCCAGCGCCGCGCCCGTGGCGACGGCCGTGTCGGCGTCGTTGCGGACGGCCAGGCGCAGGCCCTGCCGAGCCGCCACCGCGCCCGCCTGGCGGAGCGCCTCGGCGGCGGCGTCCGCGTCACCCTTCCCGCCCCCGAGCGCGCCGACGCGGACGATCTCGCACCCGACCCGGTGGCAGAACGCGGCCACGTCGTCCAGGACCGCGAGGTCGTTGAGCCACGAGGCCCGCGCCGACGCCGCGCCCTCGAACAGGCCCGGCATCACGGCGGCGACCGGAAGCTCGGCGTCGGCGAGGCGCGCGCGCAGGGCGGCCTCGTTCACGAACGGGACCCGGTCGTCGGCCCCGCCGACCGTCTGCAACACGACGCCTTCCAGCCCCCACAGCAGCGTGTAGTGGACCGCGCGGGCGAGGTCGGTCGTGACCGAGTCGGTGGTCCAGACGGGTGTCATAGCGTCGAGTCGGCAGGAATGGGAGAGCGGTAGGTGGCCGCCTCGAGGGCCGCCGCGACGACACGCGCGACGGCCTCCGGCCCAGCGTCGCCGAGGGACACGGTGAGGGCCGGGACGCCCTCCACGCTAAGGGCCGGCAGCGACTCCCCGACGACGACCACGGCGCGGACCGAAGGGCGCGGCCACAGCGGGAGCCCGACGACGGACGCCGCCCCACGCGCCGCCGGCTGGCGGCCGTCCCAGAACGCCACCATCACGGTCCGCTCCGGGACGTTCGCCACGAGCGAGCGGGCGACGAGCACGCGGGCCGCTTCCAGCACGACCGGGGCGGTCGATGCGTCGAGGGCGCTCCCGAGGACCACCAGCTCGGGCCGGCCGAGCGCGTGGCGCCCGGGGACGAACCCGCCCACCTCGGGCGCCGCCGGCCCCACGTTGAACGCTCCCCCGGCCAGCGGCGTGACGCCGGCCGCCGCCAGCCGCCGTGCCGCGACCGCCCGCCGCGCCGGCTCCGACCGAGCCGACGCGATCGAGTCCCGGATCGCCTGGACCGTCCGGGCCGTCACGGGCGCCGTCTGGGCGACCTCCTGCGGGACGGCACAGCCCGCCAGCAGGACGAGGACGAGAGGAAGCGTGCGCATGGGAAAATGACGAGGGGCCGCCCGGGCTGTACCCAGGCGGCCCCCAGAGGGTCAGGTCGGAGTGCTTACTCGAACCCGATGCTCAGGCCGGCCGTGAAGCCGATCTTCGGCTTCGGCGAGTTGGCGCCGCCGATGGCGTAGCCGTACTCGGTGTACTCGTCCTGCACGGCACCCTTGATGAAGAGCGAGGCGGGGAGGTTGGGCGGCGAGATCCGGAGGTACGGGGCGACCGTTCCGGCATGGCCGCCGATCCCCGGCATCCCGAACAGGTCGTTCGTCGGGGCGTCCACACGGGTCTGGATCTGGAGGGCCGCTCCCACCTCGACGACGCTGAACTTGAGGCCGGCGCCGACGAGGAAGTTCCAGATGTCGTCGTCGGACTGAGCGCCCTCGACCTCTCCATCTTCGAGGTTGTTCTCGCGGGCGAGGTGGTAGTAGTCCACGCCGCCGAACAGGCGGATGCGGTCGCTGGGGTAGTCGAAGTCGGCCCCGAAGGTCAGCGCGTTGCGGTCGTCGGACTCGCCGAGCGAGTTCGTGATCATCGCCCCGCCTTCGCCGATCACGGGAGCGCTCTGCGCCGTGTCATCGCCGAAGTCGAGGATGTAGCCGCCGTGGACGCCCACGACGCGGCCACGAGCCGTGCCGTAGAGCTTGAGGCCCTGGAGCCCGAAGTCGCTATCGACGTTGTTGACCGTCACGCCTTGCTGCGGCGAGAACGAGGCGTTCTGGGCCGCATTCTTCGCCACCGTCAGGTCGCCGCCGACGCCCAGCTTGAAGGCCGAGAAGCTGATGAAGTTGATCTGGGCGCCGACCCCGATCCGCTGGCTGGTGATCTCACCCGAGCCGAAGGTCGCGTCGTCGCCGCTGGCGTCCCAGTACTCCGCGCTCGTCTGGCCATAGCCGTACTCGACCCACAGCTTGATGGGCGCGGCCTCCGACGGAATGCCGAGCGCGTACGTGTCTTGGGTGATCGAGCGCGGGTCCTGGGCGTCGGCCTCGGCCGGCGTGGCGGGCGTGCCGAACACGCTCGGACCAGCCTCGGGAGCGACGGCCTCGGGAGCCGGCTTGTCAGCATTGGGAGTTTTTTTGTCGTCGCCGCCGGTACCGGGGGTACCGATGGACAGCGATCCGGCCAGCAGGCCGACGAGTGCCACGTTGAGCATGGGGGGGACCTCGATGTGAGAGAAACGGGAAGTGCGGTGGGAGAAGGGACGGCCCGATAGGGGGGCCACCGTCCGCGCCTCCTAAGCATACGGTGCGCGTGGGTTCCATTGGAAACGGTTTCTGGCCCCTCCTACCGGCTCCGTTTGGGTCGTCACGTACCTTCTTCGTCCCCTCTCCCCACGCCGATGGAGTCCCCGGCCCGCGCTGCTCAGACGATCCTCACCCGCGAGCGCGCGCTCCTCGACGGCCTCGGGGACCTCCTCGCCCGCGCCGACGCGCCCGACGAGACGCGCCGCCGACTGGCGGACCTCGCGCAGACGCTCGACGAGCTGTTCCTGCTCGTCGTCGCCGGCGAGTTCAACGCCGGCAAGTCGACGCTCGTGAACGCCCTGTTCGGGCAGCGCGTGATGGAGGAGGGGCCGGTCCCGACGACCGACAAGATCACCGTGCTCCGCCACGGCGCCCCCGCCGTCCATCGCCGGAGCGACTTCGTGACGGAGCGCTACCTGGACCATCCGCTCCTCGAAAGCCTCGCCCTCGTCGACACGCCGGGCACCAACTCCATCGTCCGCGAGCACCAGGCGCTCACCGAGGACTTCGTCCCGCGTGCCGACCTCGTCCTGTTCGTGACCAGCTACGACCGGCCGCTCTCGGAGTCCGAGCGTCAGTTTCTGGAGTACATCCGGGGCGCGTGGGGGAAGCAGCTCGTCGTGGCCGTCAACAAGGCCGACCTGGCGGAGACCGAGGCGGCGCTGGACCAGGTGCTCGGGCACGTCCGCGACGGGTTCGCGCGCATCCTGCGCGAGAGCGGGGCCGAGGACGTCCGCCCCCCCATCCTCTTCCCCGTCGCCGCGCGGCTGGCGCTCCAGGCCAAAGAAGCGGCCGAGGCGTCCGGCGACCCCGAGGCGTACCGCGCCGACCCGCGCTGGGAGGCCTCGCGGTTCGGCCCGTTCCAGCGGTTCCTCACCGAGACGCTCACCGCCGACGCGCGCCTCGCGCTCAAGCTGGCGGGTCCGCTCGACGCCGCCGCCGCGCTCCTCGCCGACGCCCGCGCCCGCCTCGACGCCCAGCGCGACGTGCTCTCGACCGACGAGACCGAGCTGGCCACGCTCAACGGACGCTTCGAGAACGTCCGCCAGTCGCTCGGCGACGTCGCCGGCAAGGCCGTCTCGGACGTGGACCGCGAGCTCCTGGAGATGGAAAAACGCGGCACCCGCTTCCTCGACGACACGATCCGCGTCTCGCGCCTCAACCTGATCCGCGACCGGAACGCCTTCCGCGAGGAGTTCGAGCGCCAGGTGGTCCGCGACGCCGAGCGCCAGATCGAGACGCGCCTGGGCGAGGCCGCCGACGCGCTCCTCCGCCGCGTGTTCGAGCTGTGGAACGAGACGTACGCGCGGCTGGCGGAGCTCCGCCGCGACGACGCGCAGAAGGTCGGCGGCTTCCTGTACGACCGCGAGGAGGTCCTCCGCGACGTGCTGAGGGAGGCCCGCCGGACCATCGAGCAGTACGACCTGGGGGAGGAGGCCCGGCGGCTCCTCGAGAACACGCGGTCGGCGCTCACCACGAGCGGCGTCACGGCGGCCGGCGTCGGGGCCGTGGCGGTGGTCCTCATCGCGGCGACGGCGTTCGACGTGACGGGCGGCGTCCTGGCCGCCGGGGCGCTGGCGACGCTCGGGTTCGTCGTCCTCCCGATGCAGCGGAAGCGGGCCATCCGCGAGTTCTCGGAGCGCGTCGACGCCCTGCGCGCCGACCTCCGCGAGGGGCTGGAGCGCGAGCTGAGCGAGGAGACCGACGACGCCGTCGGCAAGGTCCGCGCGCTCGTCCGGCCCGTGGCCGCCCTCGTCCTCTCGGCCCGCGAGTCGCTCGACGCGGCCGGCGCCGAGGCCGGCCGCCTCTCGGCCGAGGCCGAGGCCCTCCGCGCCGACGTCCGCCGCCAGTTCGGCGAGGCGGACGTCTCGGGGTGATGGGCCGCATGATCCGTCAGGGCACGCAACCCCGTAGCGGCCCACCGTCGGTGCGCCCCTGCTCCGGAACCAGCGACTCGTCTACTTCCTGCTCCATGCCCACCTACGACGACGCCCTCGCCCTCTTCCACGAGTGGACCGAGACGGAGAGCCTCCGCCGCCACGGCTACGCCGTCGAGGCGGCCATGGCCGAGCTCGCCCGCCAGCGCGGCGCCGACGTGGAGGCGTGGCGGATCGCCGGGCTCCTCCACGACCTCGACTACGAGCGGCACCCGACGCCCGACGAGCACCCGACGGTCGGCGTGGAGGAGCTGGACCGGCGCGGGTACCCGGAGGAGATCCGCACCGCCATCCTCGGCCACGCCCCGTACCTCGGCGTCCCGCGCGAGAGCGACATGGCGAAGGCCCTGTTCGCCGTCGACGAGCTGGCGGGCTTCGTGACCGCCGTCGCCCGTGTCCGCCCGGACGGGCTGGACGGGATGACGCCGCGCTCGGTCCGCAAGAAGCTGAAGGACAAGCGGTTCGCCGCCGCCGTCAGCCGCGAGGACGTCCGCCAGGGGGCCGAGGAGCTGGGCGTGGAGCTGGACGCGTTGATCCAGACCGTGATCGACGGGATGGCCCGTGAAGCCTCGCGCCTCGGTCTGGCGTAAGAGGCACGGTCCCCTCCCCGCCCCATGCCCGATTCTGACCTCCCCGGCCCGCGCCGCTACGTCCCCGTCCCCGGCCTCCTCGACCTCGACGCCGTCGAGGACGCCAACGTCGACGAGGCCTTCCGGGAGGACGTCGACCGCCCAGACGTCGATCGGCCCGAGGACGTGGTGGACCCGTTCGGGCTCCCCGACCCGCCCCCGCTGGCGACGCCGCCCGCCGACGCCTCCGCCAGCGGCGAGCCCGACCCACCGCCCCAGGAGCCGCCCGCTCCCGACACCCCGACCGCCCCGGCCCCCGCCCCTCCGTCCGCGCCCGGCGAGCCCCCCACGACCGCGCCGGACGATGAGCCTCCGGGGCCGACACCCCCGCCGGAGCCCGGCGACCCCGCGGCCGCCCGCCGCCCGCCGGCCCCGTCGACCGCGCTCGTGGCGCCCCGCGCCGTCGTGGACTCGGCCAAGGCAGCGACGCGGAGCCGAGGGCGCGAGCTGGTCCAGCTCCTCCTCCGCTACGGGCGCGCCCACGTGCCGCGCACCGAGCCACGGGCGCCGGCGCCGGACACGGGGCCGCCGCGTATGGTCGGGCGGCTCGGGCAGATCATCCCCGTCCTCAGCGTGATCCCGTGGATCCTGGCGGCGCTCTTCGCGCTCAGCTTCTGGTGGGACTTCGACGGGCAGGCGGTCACGCTCTTCGGCCGCGTGCTCGAAGTCGAGGGGCTCCTGAAGGTGCTGACAGTCAGCGGTCTCATCGGGTTCGGGACGAACTGGCTGGCGATCACGATGCTGTTCCAGCCGCGCGAGAAGCGGGCCATCATCCCCCAGGGGCTCATCCCGGCCCAGCGCGAGCGCGTGATCTACCGCCTGAGCGACGCCATCAGCCGCGAGCTCATCAACGCCGACATCATCAAACAGAAGATCCAGGAGTCCGGCGTCATCGGCCGCTACCGGGACCTCGCCCTCGGCGTCGTGCGTGGCGTCGTGGAGGACCCCGGCTTCCGGGCCGACCTCAAGACGCTGGCGACCGACTACGCCCAGGAGGTGCTGGGCAGCGAGGCCGTGCGCCGGGAGGTGGCCCACCTCGCCGTGCAGAAGGTGGAGGAGCAGGCCGGGCAGGGGCTCGGCGGCCTCGCACTCCGCCTCTACCGGACGTTCGCCGAGGACGACTTCCAACGCCGCGTGGACCGCGCGCTCGACGAGCTCCCGAGCGCCGTCACCCCGCTCCTCGACCGGATCGACACGGCCCTCGACGCGGTCCCGGCCCGGGTCGAGGCCCGCGCCGACGAGGTGGAGGAGGCCGCCACGAAGGCCGTCCTCTCGTTCGTGGAGGGGTTCGACATCCGGGCCATGATCCAGGAGAAGGCGCGGGGGTTCGACGAGGCCCAGCTCGAAGGGCTCCTCAAGTCCACCTCGAACGAGCAGCTCAACTACATCAAGTACCTCGGCGCCGTGCTCGGCGTGTTCGGCGGGCTCGTGATCTGGCAGCCCGTCGGCGCGCTCGTCGCGTTCACGGCCGTCGGGCTGGCGCTGTGGGGGATCGACGAGGCCCTCGTCCGCGCGCGCCGGACGCGGGAGGGCGCGTAGACGACCGCCCGGGTCGATCGGCTACCGCTGCCTCGCGAATCGTTCGGTGGCGATCTCCGCCAGTTGGGCCAGCGCCGTCTGCGCCTGGCCGATCTCTTCGAGCGACGCCGGGATCTCGTGCCGTTCGGCGAGAAACGCCGGGTCGTTGTAGGCGACGAACACGCGGCCCGCAGCGGTCTGGTACACGAGCATCTTCTGCGGCAGGTCGATCCCCACCGTCTGCGAGGCTCGCATCAAGGGCGTCTCCACGTCCGGGTTGCCGAACACGATGAGCCGCGTGGGGGGGAGTTGGAACCCCGCCTGCTGTGCGTTGGCTTGGTGGTCCACCTCCGCTACGATCTCCAGGTTGGGGTTCGAGACGATGGCTCGCCGCAGGCGGTCGTAGGTGACCCCTGCGTCGGCGTCGCTCTCCAGCACGACGATGCCCTCGCCTCTCGCGACCCCTGCGGCGGGCGTCACCCGAGCGGGCGCGTTCGGGCCGGCCGCCACCTGGGCGAACTCGGTCAGCGCCTCCGTCAGAGGTCCGAGGGTCGCGGCCGCGCCGACGCCGTGCCGAGCGACGAGGTACTCGGCCGTGTTGAAGCCGACGAGCGTGCGGCCGCTCTCGTCTTCGTAGACGAGCATCTTCTGCGGCAGGTCGAGGCCCGCCTGCTGGTTGATCTGCATCAGCGGGGTCCCGATCAGCGGGTTGCCGAAGATCAGGACGTGGGTCGGGCGGAGCGACCCCGCCTGCGCGACCTGCGCGTTCCGGCCGTGGTTCACCGTGGCGACGACCGTCACGCCCTCGGCGTCGTCGAGGGCGTCCTCCAGCCGCGACACCGTGCGCTCGACGGTCGCGTCGCTCTCCGCGACGAACAGGCCGGCGCGAGCGGGCAGCTCGGCCGACGGCGTCTCCTCGGAGGAGCAGCCGGCCGAGGCGACGAGCAGGACAGCGAGCAGGGGCGTGAGACGAGCGAACATCGATGCAGAGCGTAGGGAAAGGGTCGAGAAGGGTCTGGAAACGTCGGACGCGGACCCGGGTGCCCGGTGCCCCGATTTGTCCCCCAACCGCGGTGCGGTGTCCGGCTCGCGCCGCTGGCGGACGGGCGCCGCGGGGGCGGCGGCCGGGGCCGCCGGCGCGCTCAGCCCGTCGCGGCGGGGAGCGTCGCCTTGCGCGGGAGGCGGGCCGGGATCGCCGCCGGCCTCACGGCACGCGCGACGGGCACGCGCGTCTCCTCGTCCTCGGGCCGCCAGTTGAGCAGCAGCTCCAGGACCGGGTCCTTCTCGCCGTGCTCCATCAGGCGCGCGCGGAGCTGGCTGGCGCCCCGGTGGCCCTTGAAGTAACCGCCGTACATCCGGCGCATCTCCAACACCCCCTTCCGCTCGCCCAGCCACGCGCACTTGAGCGTCAGGTGCTCGGCGACGACCGACACGCGCTCCTCCCACGACGGCGGATCGGGGACCTCGCCGACGTCGAGGAGGGCCCGCGCGTCGCGGAAGATCCAGGGGTTCCCGATGGCGCCGCGCCCGATCATCACGGCGTCCACGCCGGTCTCGTCGAACATGGCCTTGGACGCGCTCGGGCGTCGTGGCGTCGCCGTTGCCGATGAACGGGATGTCGCGGAGGGCCGCCTTGATCCGGGGGAACCACTCCCAGCGCGCCTCGCCGCGGTACATCTGCGCGCGCGTCCGCGCGTGGACCGCCAGCGCGGCGACGCCGGTCGCCTCCAGCATCCGGGCCACCTCCTCGATCTGGATCGACTCGTCGTTCCACCCCAGCCGCGTCTTGACCGTCACCGGCCGCGTGGCCTCCTCGATCACGGCCGCCGTGATGGCCTCCATCTTGGGGAGGTTGCGCAAGATGCCCGCCCCGCCGTCCTTGCAGACGACCTTCTTGACGGGGCACCCGAAGTTGATGTCGACGAGGTCGGGGTTCTGGGCATCCGCGATGCGGGCGGCCTCGCGGACCTGATCGAGGTCGCCCCCGAAGATCTGGATGCCGACGGGCCGCTCCTCCTCGTAGAACTCGAGCTTCTGGACCGAGCCCTCGGCCCCGTGCGCCAGGCCGCCGGCCGAGATGAACTCGGTGTACAGGAGGTCCGCCCCGTACCGCTTGCACAGGATGCGGAACGGGGGGTCCGAGACGTCCTCCATCGGGGCGAGGAGGAGCGGGCGGAGGCCGAGATCGAGGTGGGCGATGCGCACGGGACCAACCTACGGGACGGCCCCGGCGACCACGTTGAGGGATTGGCGAGTTCCAGTGGACGAGTGCCCCCTGCCCCGCTGGCGACTGTCGCCGCCAGTCGCAGGGGCAGAGGGGGCCGGAGCTTTCCCCCGGCGCCCTGTCCGGCGTCCCCCGTCCCTTACACCCAGTCCGCCCCGAGCGAGGTCACGTGGACCATGTTGGTGCGGCCCATGGCCGGGAGCGGCAGGCCGGCCGTGATCACGACGCGATCGCCGGGCTCGTAGTACCCGCGCCCCAAGAGCGTCTGGTGGACCGTCCGGATGCCGTCGTCGGTGTGCTTCTGGAAGTCGATGGCGATGGGCTCGACGCCCCAGGAGAGCGCGATCCGGCCGACGGCCGTCTCGTCGTCGGTGAAGGCGAAGATGGGGACGTCCGGGCGGTGGCTGGCGATGGCGCGGGCCGTGGAGCCGGAGTGCGTGAGGCAGCAGATGGCCCGGGCGCCGGTCTCCTCCGCCAGCCGGACGGCCGTGAACGAGACGGCCTCCGTCACCGGGGCGCCGTGGTCGCTGACGGCGTCGACGGCCTGCCGCCCGCCGAGGCCCCGCCGGTTGGCCTCGGCCGTGCGCACGATCTCGTCCATCACGCGGACGGCCTGGATCGGGTACTTGCCGGCGGCCGTCTCGCCCGAGAGCATCACGGCGTCGGACCCGTCGAAGACGGCGTTGGCCACGTCGGTGGCCTCCGCACGGGTCGGGCGCGGGTTGTCGATCATCGACTCCAGCATCTGCGTCGCCGTGATGACCGGCTTCGAGGCCTCCAGGCACTGCCGGATCAGCTGCTTCTGGACGACCGGGACCTGCTGCATCGGGATCTCGATGCCGAGGTCGCCGCGCGCCACCATGATGCCCTGGCTGCCGGCCAGGATCGACGGGAAGTCCTCGACGGCCTCGGGCTTCTCGATCTTCGAGACGATGGCGATGTCCTTGCCGCTCTCGCGCACGCGCTGGACGAGGTCGGCCACGTCGCCCCCGCTGCGGACGAACGAGAGCGCGATGAAGTCGACGTCGTGGGCCAGCCCGAAGGCGAGGTCCTTGATGTCCTTCTCGGTCAGCGACGGCCGCGCGCTCTTGAGCTTGGGGAGGTTGACGCCCTTCCGCGAGCGGAGCGGCCCGCCGACGATGACCTCGGTGTGCACGTCCTCCCCATCAATGTGGGTCACGACCAGCTCCAGGTGGCCGTCGTCGAGGAGGATCCGGTTCCCCTCGCTCACCTCCTCCGCCAGCGCGGCGTAGCTCACGTGGACGCGCTGGGTGTCCCCCTCGGGCACGCTGGCGCTGGTCAGGACGAGCGGTTCGCCCTGGTGGATCAGCACGCCGCCGTCCTTGACCAGCCCGAGCCGGATCTTCGGCCCCTGGAGGTCCTGGAGGATCGGGACGATCCGGTCGGCCGCCGCCGCCTCCTCCCGGACCACCTCGATCATCCGGCGGTGGTCGTCGTGGCTCCCGTGGGAGAAGTTGAGCCGGGCCACGTCCATGCCGGCCCCGATCAGCGCGCGGACGCCTTCGCGGCTGGCGACGGCCGGCCCGAGGGTGCAGACGATCTTGGTACGGCGGGGAGTCGGGCGCGGCATGGGCGAGGGGCGTCGGCGGGGAACGTCTAACCTACGCCGGGGCCTCCGGGAGCGGCGTCCCGGACCGGGCCGCAGGGGCCGAAAACTCTGGAAGCGCTCCCGGTTCGGGGGTCGGCCAAGAAGCTGACGCGCGGGCGGACCTCATCGCCAGTGGGAAAGACGGGAGTTGCCCCAGCGTAGTCCACGGCCGGACATCGCTCGCCGGACCCGCTCGCCGGACGCCGCTCGCCGGCGGGGCTCCGTAGCTTCCCGGTCCCCTCCCCAGCCCGTCGTATGCCGTACGTCCTCCGCCAGGTCGCCCTCGGGCTCGGCGTGGTTCTGCTCCAGTGGCTCCTCAGCCACCTCACGCTCTGGGGCGCCTGGCCCGACGTGGTCCTCCTGTTCGTGGCGTACGTGGCGCTCCGGCGCGGGCGCGTGGCCGGGGCCGTGGCCGGATTCGGAGCGGGCCTCGCCATGGACCTCATCGTCAACCCCGCCACGCTCGGGCTCAACGCCGTTCTGAAAACGCTGCTGGGGTTCGTCGTCGGCCTGTTCCGCTCCGACCAGGGCGACCACCTCCGGCTCTCTCCGGTCCAGGCGTTCCTCGGCGCGCTCATGATCGCCGTCGTCCACAACGGGCTGATGACCATCGTCCTCGCCCTCGAACAGGACACGCGGACGCCGTTCCTGATCTTCGGGCTGTGGCTCGGGTCGGCGCTCTACACGGCCGTCGTGGCCCTCGTCGGGGCCCTGTTCCGGAGTCGGTAGCCCGGCCCTGCTGGCGGACGTCCTCCGCCAGCGCGGAGCGTGTCAGCGCAGCGCCTCCTCCAGCGTCGTCGAGGCGGCCGTCGAGGCGTCGCGGTACTTGACGATGCAGGGCGCCGAGAGGCTCAGCCCGTGCTGGCGGCCGAAGTCGGAGTCCACGGACCGGGCACCGGGCACGACGACGGCGCCGGCGGGGACCTCTAGCGGCCCGCCGTCCGAGGCCCGCAGGACGGTCTCGTTGGCGAGGTCGTAGACGCGCGTCGAGCGCGTGAGGATGACGCCCGCCGCCAGCACGGCCCGCTCGCGGACGACGGTCCCCTCGTAGATGCCGCACCCGCCGCCGACGAACACGTCGTCCTCGATCACGACGGGCGCCGCGCCGATGGGCTCCAGCACGCCGCCGACCTGGGCCGCCGCGGAGAGGTGGACCCGCTCGCCGATCTGGCCGCAGCTCCCCACGAGCGCGTGGCTGTCCACCATCGTTCCGGCCCCGACGTAGGCGCCGACGTTGACGTACATCGGCGGCATGCAGACCGTCCCCGGCGCGAGGTACGCCCCGCGCCGGACCGTCGAGCCGCCGGGCACGATGCGGACGCCGGCGTCCGGCGAGAACGGACGCGTGGGGTAGGTGTCCTTGTCGAAGAAGGCGAACGGCCCGTCCGACTGGTCGACGATCTGGCCGAGGCGGAAGCCGAGCAGGATGCCGCGCTTGACCCAGCCGTTGGCCCGCCAGACGCCGTCGTCGTGCTTCTCAGCGGCGCGGACCTCGCCGGCTTCGAGCGCGTCGAGGAGTCGGCCGAACGCCTCGCGCGCGGCGTCCCGGTCCAGCGCGTCCGTCGGCTGGTCGGCGTGGTGGGTGATGTCGAGCTGGAGGTCAGGCAAAGCGAGGGGAGGCGGGAGAAAAGAGCGGGCGGAGGCTCGGCGTCAGGCGTCGAGAAAGTGGACGAGGTGGGTCAACCGCATCTCGCGGTCGAGCGTGCCGACGAGGAGGCCCGTCGCGGCCGTCGCGCCGTCGGCGGCGACGAGCCGCCACGGCACACGGACCCACCCGTGGTGCGCGTCCGGCGGGCCCGTCGCCTCCAGGCGGTGGCCGGCCTCGCCCAGCCCGAGGAACGCCGCCAGCGCCGCCTGCCCCTCGACCGGCTTCGCCTCGCGCGGGTCGACGAACACGACGCCCGGCGCGGTCGCGCTGTGGACGAGGTGCCACCGCTGGTCGGGGTCGTCGGCGTTCCAGGCGTCGAGGTAGCGCTGGACGACGGTGTCGAGGTCGGGGAGGTAGGCCATGTGGAGTAGTGCGTCGGTGCAAAGCCGCCCGGCTGGCGAGCGTCGCCCCCGCCTTCGCGGGGGCCGGCCGCGGGACGGGCGACTCCCGATCCCTGACGACGGAAGGGCTGATCTACGGGCTCACGGACTCGGGCCGCGCGCCGACCTCGACGAACGGGGCGTAGGCGGCCATGACGCGCTGGCGGCCGGCGTCGGTGAGGGGCGCGAGCGGGAGCCGGACGGTCTCGGCCATCCGCCCCTGCGCCGCGAGGACGGCCTTGACCGGACTGGGGTTGGCTTCGACAAAGCTCGCCCGCATCGCGTCGAAGAGCTGGTAGTGGAGCGCACGGGCCTCGGCCACGTCGCCCGCCAGCGCGCGGCGGACCATCTCGGAGACGGGGCCGGGGGCCGCGTTCGCGATCACCGAGACCAGCCCGGCCCCGCCGAGGGCGACGGTCGGGAAGGCGAGGGCGTCGTCGCCGGAGTAGACGGCCACGCCCTCGGGCGCGTGCTGGATGATCTCCGCGATCTGCACGAGATCGCCGCTCGCCTCCTTCAGCCCGACCACGCTGGGGACCGCCTCGGCCACGCGGAGCTGCGTCTCGGCGGTGAGGTTCGAGCCCGTCCGGCCGGGGACGTTGTAGAGGACGAGGGGGCAGTCGGTCGCGTCGGCGATGGCCGAGATGTGGCCGAGCACGCCGTCGGGCGTCGGCTTGTTGTAGTACGGCCCGACGACGAGGAGCCCGTCGGCGCCGGCGCGCGCGGCCTCGGTCGAGAACGTGACGCTGTGCGCCGTGCTGTTCGTCCCGGTCCCCACGATGACGGGCACGCGGCCGGCCGCGTGCTCCAGGGCGAGGTCCACCAGCTGGCGGCGCTCGTCGTCGGTGACGGTCGGGTTCTCGCCGGTCGTCCCGAGCACGACGAGCGCCTCGACGCCGCCGTAGGCTGGGCCGTCGAGGCCGGGGCTCCCCTCGATCTGGAAGTCGATGAGCCGGCGGAAGGCGTCGACGTCGAGGCCGCCGGCCGGCGTGAACGGCGTGACGAGGGCCGGGGCGGTGCCTCGGAAGAGGGGGCGGCGGTCGGGTCCCATAGGGGTGGGCGAGGGGTCAGGTGGACGAGTGGGCGGACGGGAGCCCACGCGCGGCGCTCCTACGCCCGTCCGGGCCGCCTCGTTCACGGGTCCCCGCGCTCACGCGCCCACCTCGTCCGCGATCAGGTCGTCGAGGGTGAACACGCCCTGGCGGCCTCGGACCCACTCGGCCGCGCGGACGGCGCCGACGGCGAACGCGCGTCGGTCTTTCGCCCGGTGGACGATCTCGATCTGGTCGACGGGACTGTCGACGGCGACGGTGTGCTCGCCGAAGACGTGCCCGAGCCGCTGGCTGGTGACGTGGAGCGCAGCGGGGTCGATGGCCCCGTGCTGCGTCTCGGTCTCGACGTGATCCTTGCGCCCGAGGCCCGCCAGCAGCTCGTCGGCGAGGCGGAGGGCGGTGCCGCTCGGGCTGTCGAGCTTGCCCGTGTGGTGGACTTCGTGGACGGCGGCGTCGTACTCGCCGAGCCGGTCGAGGAGCGGGAGCATCCCGCGCAGCGCGCGGACGACGAGCGCCACGCCGAGCGAGAAGTTGGGCGCCCAGAGCAGCCCGTTCTGCCCCTCCTCGACCCACTCGTTGACCCGGTCGAGCGAGTCGGTCCACCCCGTCGTGCCGACGACGGCGTCGACGCCCCAGAAGGCGTAGCGGTGGATCTGGTCGAGCGCGACGTCGGGCACGGAAAAGTCGACGACGACCTCGGCGCCGTTCAGCGCGGCGTCGTCGCGCTCGTCCAACAGCGGGTGGTCGGAGTCGAACCGGGCGACCACCTCGTGGCCGCGCTCGGCGGCGACGGCGGCGACGGCCTGGCCCATCCGGCCGGTTCCAGCTAAAGCGAGTTTCATCGGTCGTGAGGTCTAGCGCATGGCCTCGGCCGCGCGCACGACGTCCGCCAGCACGACGGCGGCGGTGACGTCGGCGCTGGCGCCGGGGCCCTGGAAAAAGATGGGGTGGTCGCCCGTCCGCTCGGTGTGGACGACGACGGCGATCTCGGACGCGCGGAGCGCCGCCAGGAGCGACCCGGCCTCGGCGCGGACCGCCTCGACGCCGGCCCGGATCGCCCCGTCGGCGCCCAGGCGGGCGACGTACTGGACCTCGCCGTCGGGCGCGTCCGCGAGCCGCTGGCGCCACGCGGCGTCGGCGTCGGGGAGGCGGTCCCAGAAGGCCGCGAGCGGCACGCCGTCCAGGCCGTCCGGCACGAGGCTCTCGACCGTCACGTCGCTCAGCGCTCACCGCCAGCCCGACCTCGCGCGCGAGGAGCGCCAGCTTGCGGGCCACGTCGCGGCCCGAGAGGTCGTCGCGGACGTCGGGCTCGGTCAGGCCCGCCTCCCGAGCGGCGCGCACGGCCTCCGAGAACGCGGCCCCGTCGCGCATCCGGTTCATCACGAAGGAGAGCGTGCCCGAGAGGACCCCCTCGATCTGCCCCACGCGGTCGCCGGTGCGGACGAGGTCGCGGAGGCGACCGACGATCCCGAGCCCGGCCCCCACCGACGCCTCGTAGAGGTACGGCGCCTCGCCGGCCCGCGACGCCCGCTGCGCCTCGGCCCACGCCCCCTGCGAGCGGCTCGTCGCCTCCTTGTTCGGCGTGACGACGGCGACGCCGGCCCTCAGCCAGTCGGCGTGGCGGGCGGCGACGGCCGCGCTGGGCGTCGCGTCGACGACGACGAGCCGCTCCAGACGCGCCGACGTGAGACGGTCCGTGAGGGCGTCGAGCGTGGACGGCTCGGCCTCGTCCATCCGCTCGGCCGCCGAGGACGGGTCGAGGCCGGCGGCGTCCCAGAGGAGGCGCCGGCTGTCCGCCAGCCCGACGAGGACGACGTTCACGCCGAGGTCGAGGAGCCGGTCCGTCTGGGCGTCGAGGAGCGCGAGGAGCCGCCGCCCCAGCGTCCCGGCTCCCACGACGACGAGGTGCGCGCGCAGCCGCCGCATGGCGAACGCCTCGTGCAGCGCGCCGACGGCCTGGGCCGCGTCGGCGTCGGCGACGACGGCCGAGATCGTGTGGTCGCCGCCGCCCTGGGCCACCGCGCGGACGTTGACGTGGGCGTGGGCGAGCGTGTCGAAAAAGCGCCCGGCGAGCCCGGCCGCCCCGTGCATCCCCGCCCCGACGGCCGCCACGACGGCGCCGCCGGACTCGGCCCGCACCGCCCGCACGTCGCCGCGCTCCAGTTCGCGGGCGAGCGCTTTTTCCAGAAGCCGGACCGCCGGCTCGGCGTCCGACTGGCGGAGGGCGAGGCCGACGCTCCCCTCGGCCGACGCCTGGGCCACGAGGAAGACGGGCACGCCGGCCTCGCCCAGCGGCTCGAAGATGCGCCGCATGAGGTCCGGCACCTCCAGCACCGAGGCGCCCTCGACGCGGACGAGCGCGGCGTCGCGGATGGCCGTCACGGCGCGGATGGACGGCTCCACGTCGGGGTCCGCCGGGCCGATCTCGGTGCCGGCGGCCTCGGGGCGCAGCGTGTTCTTGATGAGGAGCGGGACGCCCCGCTTGGCGAGCGGTCGCATCGTGCGCGGGTGGAGCACCTTCGCGCCGAAGTGGGCCAGTTCGGCGGCCTCCTCATAGCTCAAGCGCGGGAGCGAGAACGCCTCCGGCACTACGCGCGGGTCGGCCGAGAGCACGCCGTCGACGTCGGTCCAGATCACGCACTCGGCAGCGTCGAGGGCGCCGGCCAGGATCGTGGCCGTGTAGTCGGAGCCCGAACGCCCGAGCGTCGTCGTCACGCCGTCTTCGGTGGACGCCACGAACCCGGTGACGACGGCGACGGCTCCGTCGGGGACCTCCGCCAGCGCGGCGCGCGTCAGCCGGCCCGTCGTCTCGACGTCGACCGCCGCCTCGCCGAAGGCGTCGTCGGTGCGGACGAACCGGGTCGCGTCGAGCGCGACGGCGTCGTGCCCGCCGGACCGGAACGCGGCGGCGACGAGCGGGACCGACGCGCGCTCGCCGGCTGAGATGATGGCGTCGCGGAAGCGGGGGGTACACTCGCGGAGCAGGTAGACGCCGTAGAGCAGCTCGCCGACCTCGGTGAAGAGGGCGCCGAGCACGTCGCCCAGCGCCTCCCGCTCGTCCTCGCGCGCGAGCGCCGCCAGCGCGGTGGCGTGGCGCTCGCGCACCTCGTTCAGGATCGCCCGGTGCTCGCCCGTCCGCGCGACGGCCGCGTCGATGGCCGCCAAAAGCCGGTCCGTGACGCCCCCGAACGCCGACGACACGACCACGCGCTGGTACGAGTCGTCGGTCGCCGTCGCCAGCTCGACGACGCGACGCACGCGCTCAGGCGTGCCGACGGAGGTGCCGCCGAACTTGGCGACGTGGTACGAGCGCTCGGACACAGAGGGCGAAGGCGAGGGGCGGCGGAAGCTAGGCCCCGTCCCCGGCTGGCGGGGGCGGGCCGCCAGCGGCGCACGTCTTCGCTCCCGCTCCATTGACCGGCCCGACGGCGGCCCCCTATCTTGGCCGCCCGTCGCCGATGTGGCGCCGGTGCCGGGGCATTAGCTCAGTTGGTAGAGCGCTTCAATGGCATTGAAGAGGTCAGCGGTTCGAATCCGCTATGCTCCACGACCCCAGGCGGCTTGGCCGCCTGGGGTTTCTTTTTCAGTCAGCGGGGACGCAACGCTCCGGAGTGACGGGAGCCCGTGGCCACAAGCCGAGGCGTCGAGCGCGGCACCGGATACGACCCGTCGGGACGGGGCTGCTCGCCATGCCGAGGTGCCTGCCCCTCTTCGCGGCACGCATGCACGGCGCGATCTGGAGGCGGCCTCTGCAAGCTGAAGGTCCTCCCAGGGGAATCCTCGACGAGCGCGAGCTGCCGAGCCCGGACCTATTCAGCACAAGTTGTTGATAATTTTTCGCATGTCGGTCTTATTTTTTAAACGAGACGGCGCCCCCTCAGCCAACCCTCAGAGCTTGCTCACGTGCCCGTGGAGTCGGTGCTTGTGTTCCGGTGGGACCGTAGGGGCGCGCTCTCCCCTCGGCCGCCCGGGGGCCGTCTCTCCTTTCTAGCGCACGTCTTCACCCGACCGGGAACGGCGTCTGTCGATACGACAGCGGGACCGTTCTCGCTCTGTCCACACGGCCGCGTCCGCCGGTGTGGGGACGCAATCCTGAGGACCCTCTTCGTACTCCGCGCGCCTTTTCGGCTTCTGGTGCCGCCACCGTCGCGCTCGGATCGCTCGGGCCTCGGTCGTCAGACTCTGCTTTCGCCTTTCTCCCATAGCTCACCTCATGACCGTCGCCACATACGGCCGGCTCGCTCTGTTCGCCTGCTTCCTCCTCGCCTCCACCGCTCACGCCCAGTCTTCGGGCTGTTCACGATCCACCGGAACCAGTTCGACTCTCATCCTCCCCCTCTCCGCTGGAGAGGACGCCGGACTCCAGCCCGGCGACGTCCTCCGGGCGTACACGGAAGATGGCCTTTGCGTCGGCCGAGCGACGTGGGCAGGGCAGCGCACGGCTGTGCTTTCGATGTGGGGCGACGACCCGGTGACACCGGAGACGGATGGGGCCAGTCCTGGCGGCGTTCTCCACCTCACCGCCACCCATGGGGCGAGATCGGGCACGCCGATGGCGCTGGAGTTCACCGTGCGAGCGTTGCCGGACACGTCGGACGGCAGCAGCCCGGCGTGCTGCACGTATGAGTCCGACGCGCTGTGGGTCGCCGAGGACGAAGGCGCCTCGTCGACGGTCGGCGAGGCGGGGGCGGTCCAGTTCGCGCAGCAGTCGAAGGGGGCGTGGACCGACGTCTCGCTCTCCCAAACGTTCTCGGACCCCGTCGTCGTGGCGGGGCCTCCGTCGTACCGAGGCGGACAGCCCGTGGTGCTCCGGGTTCGCAAGGTGAAGAGACGGTCCTTCCAGATCCAGCTCAACGAGTGGAACTACCTCGACGAGCGGCACACCACCGAGGACGTTCCCTGGCTGGCGGTGGAGGCGGGGTCACACACGCTGACTGACGGGCGGCGGATCGAGGCCGGGCACACGGAGAACGTGGGGTCAGGGTGGACCTCACAGACCTTCTCGACCTCGTTCGCCGCCCCGCCGATCGTCCTGGTCCAGGTGTCGAGCGCGAAGGGGAAGGCGACCGTCACCCCGAGAGTGCAGAACGTCACGGGCTCCGAGTTCCAGGTGTTGCTTCAGCGCGAGGAGAACCCGTCCGAGTCGCAGAGGGCGGAGACCGTCGCGTGGATCGCCATCGAGGCCGACGGCGGGCATGGGTGGACGGGCTCGGGCACGGCCGGCGTCCCCTACCACATCGGCCTGACAGCGGACGCGGTGACGCACGAGGCACACGAGACCTCGTTCGAGGTGCCGTTCACCGAGACGCCGGCCGTGCTCGCAGCGCTCCAGACGTTCGATGGAGGCGACACGGCCTCACTTCGGACGACCGCACAGAGCGGCGCCGACTGGTCGGTGTTCGTGGAAGAGGAGCAGTCGGGGGACTCCGAGGTCCGGCACACGACGGAGGTAGTGGGATGGGTCGCGCTCGCCCCCGGCCTCCTCCTCGGGGATGGCGGCGTTCCGCAGCGCGTCGCGTCGAGGTCCACGTCGTCGCCGCAGGCGGGGGCGCTGGCGGCGTCGGTCGTCACGGCCGGCTCCGCCCCGCCGGCGGTCCTGACGCTCGACGGCGTCCGTCCGAACCCGTCCCGGGGGAGCGGGCGCGTGCGGTACGGGCTCCCGAGCGAGGCCGACGTGACGATCGAGGTGTTCGACGCGCTCGGGCGCCGGGTCGGCGTGCTCGCCGACGGCCGCCAGTCGGCGGGCTGGCACGAGGCGGACGCGGCCGTCGCCGGCCTCCCGGCCGGGCTGTACGTCGTACGGCTGCGGGCCGGCGCGGAGGTTTTGGCCGAGCCGTTCACGGTCGTCCGGTAGCCCGGACGGCCGAGCCGCGGGCGGCGCGCGTCGCCACGGTTCCGCGTTCCCCGCCTCGTCGAGACGCTGGCCCCGGCACGGCGAGCGCCTGAGGCGAGCGGCTGGAGCCAGGGGTATCCTCCCGGCCGCTCTTCATGGGTCCCGATCATGTCTGAACTGCATTCTCACGTCGCCGTCGTCGGAACCGGCTTCGGCGGGCTCGGCGCGGCCGTCCGCCTGCTCCAAGAAGGAGAGGACGACCTCGTCGTGTTCGAGCGGGCCGAGGCCGTCGGCGGCGTCTGGCAGGCGAACGCCTACCCCGGCGCCGCCTGCGACGTCGAGTCCCACCTCTACGCGTTCTCGTTCGCGCCCAACCCCGCCTGGACCCGGCGGTATGCGCCGCAGGAGGAGATTCAGGCGTACCTCCACGGCGTCGCCGAACGGTTCGGGGTGCTCCCCCACGTCCGCTTCGGGCACGACGTCCGCGAGGCCGTCTGGGACGACGCCGCCGCGCGTTGGACCCTCGAGACGAGCGCAGGAACGTACACGGCCGACGTGCTCGTGGCCGCGCCCGGCTCCCTCGCCGAGCCCCGGCGCCCCGAGATCCCCGGCCTCGACACGTTCGAGGGCGAGGTGATGCACTCGTCCCGCTGGGACGAGGCGGTCGAGGTGGAGGGCCGCGACGTGGTCGTCGTCGGGACTGGCGCCTCGGCCATCCAGATCGTCCCGGCGATCCAGCCCGCCGCCCGCCGCCTCACCGTGTTCCAGCGGACGGCCCCGTGGGTGATCCCCCGCCGCGACGCCCCGCTGGCCGAGCGGACCCGCCAGCGGTTCCGCCAGCGGCCCGCCCTCCAGGGGCTCCTCCGGCGCGTGCTCTTCGGGTACCACGAGATGTACGGGCTCGCCTTCCGGCATCCGTGGATCGCCCGGCGCGCCGAGCGTCTCGGCCGCCGCCACCTTCGCGCGCAAGTCCCCGACCCCGCCCTCCGCCGCCTCCTCACGCCGGACTACCGGATCGGCTGCAAGCGGATCTTGCTCTCGGACCAGTACTACCCGGCCCTCACCCGGCCCAACGTGACGCTCGTCGACGGGCCGCTCGTCGAGGTCCGCCCGCGCGGGGCCGTCGGGCCGGACGGCGCCGAGCACCCGGCCGACGTGATCGTGCTCGGGACCGGCTTCCACGTGAACGACTTCCCGTTCGTGGAGCACGTCGTGGGCCGGGGAGGCCGCCGGCTCTCCGACGCCTGGAGCGACCGCCCGGTGGCCCACGTCGGCACGACGGTCGCCGGCTTCCCCAACTTCTTCCTGATCCAGGGGCCGAACACCGGCCTCGGGCACTCGTCCGTGATCCTGACGGCCGAGGCCCAGATCGAACACGTCGTCCACGCCCTCGGGACGATGCGGCGGCGCGGGCTGGCGGCCGTCGAGCCCACCGCCGAGGCGCAGGCCGCCTTCGTGGACGAGGTGGACCGGATGAGCGAACAGACCGTCTGGACGTCCGGCGGCTGCCGATCGTGGTACCTCGACGAGGCCGGCCACAACGTCGCCGTCTGGCCCGGCTCCGTCCCCGCCTTCCGCCGGCGCGTCGAACCGTTCGACCCGGCCGAGTACCACCTGCGGCCCCGCGACGGAGCGCCCCCCCCGGCCACGCCTCTCGCGACGGAGCCGACGGTCCTCGACCGCGTGCGCGGCGTCGGCGCACGGGTGCTCGGCCACTTCCCCGGGGTCATCCAGAGCCGGCTCGCGGGCGGACCCGTCGAGGTCGACGGCCAGCGGCTGGACCCGGCCGTCCAGCTCGTGCTCGCCGCCAGCGAGTCGGGCGGCACCGACGCAGCGACGGTCCGCACCGACCCGGCCCGCGCGCGGGCCCACTTACGCCGCGACGCGCTGGCCATCCAGGGCACGCCGACGCGCGTCGCCAGCGTCCGCCCGGTCCGGGTGGACGGCGCCGCCGGCACGCTCGACGCACGCCTCTACACGCCGGAGCGCGTGGCCCGGCCGCCGCTCCTCGTCTACTTCCACGGCGGCGGGTTCGTCGAGGGGGACCTCGACACGCACGACGAGCCGTGCCGGCTGCTCTGCCGGCAGGCCGGGCAGTCCGTCCTCAGCGTGGCCTACCGGCTCGCCCCGGAGCACCCGTTCCCGGCAGCCGTCGAGGACGCGTGCGCCGCGTTCCGGTGGGCGCAGCGCCACGCCGACCGCCTCGGCGCCGACGCCGCGCGCGTGGCCGTCGGCGGCGACAGCGCGGGCGCGACGCTGGCGGCCGTCGTGGCGCAGTCGGCGCGCGACGACGCGCCGCCCGTCGCCCAACTCCTCTTCTACCCCGCCACCGATGTCCCGACGGACCGGCCCTCGCGGCACCTGTTCGACGGCTACCTCCTCCCCGACGACACGCGCCAGGCCTTTTTCGACGTCTACACGCGCGGCACCGACGCCGACGACGCCGACCCGCGCCTCTCGCCGCTCCGGGGCCGGCTCGACGGCCTCGCCCCGGCGTTCGTGGTGACGGCTGGCTTCGACGTGCTCCGCGACGAGGGCGAGGCGTACGCCCGCGCCCTGGAGGACGCCGGCACGCCGACCGCGCTCTACCGGCAGGCCAGCCTCCCGCACGGGTTCCTCCACCTGACGGGCGTGAGCCCGGCGGCGCGGAGCGCGGCGGTGGCCGTCGCCCGCCGGTGGCGCCGGTTCGTCCTCGATCCCCCCTGACGTGCGGGGGCTTGAGGCGCCGGAGTCGGAAGGCCACGCCTAGAGGTCGTCCAGCGCCTCGCGCACGAGGTCGGGGTGGTCGGTGAAGAGGCCGTCCGCGCCGGCCGCGACGAGCGCCCGGACCTCGGCCTCCACGTCGCCCCGGTCGCCCGGCGCCCCGCTGGCGGAGTGCAGCGGCGGCGGCAGAAACGCGTTCTCGGCGCGGACTGTCCAGACGTGGACGGCGAGGCCGGCGGCGTGCGCGTCGGCCACGAGCGACGACGGAGCCAGCGTCTCGGGGTCCAGCACGAACGCCTTGTCGACGCCCACGGCGTCGGCGTATGTGGCGACCGTGGCGAGGCCGTCGGGCGTCATCATGGCGTCGTAGCCGACCTCGGGCCGGTCGGCCGGCGCCCCACCGGGGACCGCGAGCTGGACGAGCCGGAGCCGCGTGAGCCCGCGCAGCAGCTCCAGACCGCCGACCTCGAACGACTGTATCCAGACGGGGTCCTCGGCCGAGCGGTACCCCGCCGCGTGGAGCGCCTCGACGAGCGGGACCTCCAGCGGCAGGCCGATCCGCCGGACGTGCGTCGGGTGCTTCGTCTCGGGGTAGAGCCCGACGGGCCGCCCGCGCGCCGCGCCCAGCTCTTTCGCCAGCGCGATCACTTCCTCGAGGGTCGGGACCTCGAACCGGCCGTCGTAGGCCGCGCTCTCGGGCCGAAGCTCCGGCAGCCGCTCGACGGCGCGGAGCGTCTTGATCTCGTCGAGCGTCAGGTCCTCGGTGAACCAGCCCGTGACCTCCTGCCCGTCGACGCGCTTGGTGGTCCGGCGGCTGGCGAACGCCGGCCGCGAGGCGATGTCCGTCGTCCCCGAGATCTCGTTCTCGTGACGGACGACGAGCGCGCCGTCGCGCGTCGCCACCACGTCGGGCTCGATCACGTCCGCGCCCATCGCCACCGCCAGCCGGTAGGCCTCGAGCGTGTGCTCCGGCCGGTAGCCGCTCGCGCCCCGGTGGGCGATCAGGAGGACGGAACCTGTGAGTGACGGGGCCATCACGACGGCGGGCGGGCTCGGACGAGGGCGAACGTAGGCAGGTCGCTCGCTCGGATACCCACCGTCCCAGTGCCCGGAACCGGGCGATGCGCGGGACCGGGGAGTCCCGATCCGGCACGTCGGGCTACATCCCCTCGCCGTCGCCGCCGCCGTCCTGCCCGCCGTCGCCGCCCCGGTCGCCGCGAGGACGGTCGCGCTCGGCGTCCTGCCGGCCGAACGTGTACGAGAACGTGAGGCCGACCTGCTGGGCGCCCCAGTCGCGCTCGAACGTCTGGTAGATCCGGGGCTGGTCCAGCGTGTAGGCGAAGCCGGCCATCCCGAGCGGGTCGCGGAGCTGGAGCGTGAGGGCGGCGCGGTTGTCGAGCAGCTTCTGCCGGAGGGCGAGGTCGAACCAGGAGCGGGCGCCGACGCGGCCCTGCTCCGTGTCGAGCGGGGCGCTGTAGCGGGCCGTCAGCTGGACGTCCAGCGGGCCGAGCCCGAGGCGGTCGCCGACGCGGTAGCTCGCGTTGAGCCGGCCGCCCCAGCCGAAGGCGTCGTTCGAGAGCGCCTCGGTGTCCGTCGCGCCCTCCGTCTGGACCCGGAAGCCCTCCAGGCTGAGGTAGCCGCCCAGCCCACCGAGGTCCTCGAACGACGAGATAAACTCGACGCCGTAGGAGTCCGACGAGTCCAGGTTCTCGAACGTCCGGACCGTCACGCCGTCGTCGCGGAGGGTCGAGATCCGCCGGATGATGTCGGTGGTGTGGCGGGCGTAGGGCGTGAGCGAGAACGAGCCCCACGGGACGTACTGCGTCGCGCCCAGCTCGAAGGCGTCGACGTACTCGGGCTGGAGGTAGGGGTTGCCCTGCCGGATGTTGAGCGGGTCGTCGAACGAGGGGAACGGGTTGAGCGACCACCCGCCGGGCCGGTTGATCCGGCGGCTGTAGCTGGCCTTGAACGTGGTCGCGTCCGAGGGCGAGAGCGAGAGGTAGGCGCTGGGGAAGAGGCTCTGGTAGTCGTTGTCGTAGGCCTCGTCGGTGGTGAGGAGGCTGAACGTGGTCCGCGCCGTCTCGTACCGGACGCCGACCTGGAGGCCCACCGGCCCCCACTCCTTCGCCACCTGCGCGTAGACCGCGTGGACCGTCTGGTCGTAGTCGAACTCGTTGTTGTTGTCGTCCGGGAGGAAGGCGCCGGTGCCGGCGTCGCGCGTGACGGAGACGAGCGAGGTCGCCTCGCGCTCCCAGTCGCCTTTGTAGCCGGCGTCGAGGCGGAAGCCGCCGATGGGCCGGGTGTAGTCGACCTGGAGCGACGCCTCGCGCTCGTTCTCGTCCTCCTCGACCTCCTGGGGCTGGTCGAGGTCGCCGGCGCCGGCGAGGAGCGTCTCGACGTAGGTCTGCGTCTCGGACTCGTCGGAGGCCTCGCCGCGCGCCTCGATCACGAGCCGGTGGTCCTCCCCGAACGACTGGCGGAAGCCGAGGCGGGCGTCGCCCGAGAGCCCGTCGTCCAGCTCCGTGGCGATCCGCTCGTACTCGACGATGGGGTCGTTGGAGGAGGCGAGGCGCCGGAGCGTCGTGTTGGTCTCGACCTCGTCCCCACTGCGCGTGCCGACCTGGAGCTGGGAGGTGAGGGTCGAGGACCGGGACAGGCTGTAGTCGGCCGAGAGGTTGAGGAGGTGGCTCATCCGCGTCCGGTCCTCGATCTCCTCCTGGTCCAGCGTGGTCGGCGCGTCCTCGTAGCGGTTGAGGCGGTAGCTGAGGCCGGAGCCGGCGCGGGCGTCGTTGCGGTAGCCGTACGTCGCCGCCAGCGACCACGGGCCCTTGCCGTAGGTGACGGCGGCCGTCCCGTCGTAGCCACCCTGCGAGTCGGTCCCTGCCGTGACGGTCCCGCCCAGGCCGAGGTCCTCGTTCTCCTTGAGGACGATGTTGATGATGCCGCCCACGCCGTCGGGCTCGAACGCCGCCGACGGGTTCGGGATGATCTCGACGCGCTCGACGGAGCCGGCCGGGAGGCTGGCGAGGTAGGAGGCCAGGAACGCGCCGGAGACCGGCGCCGGACGCCCGTTGATGAACACGGCCACGTTGCCGGCGCCCCGGAGCGACACGTTCCCGTCGATGTCGACGTCGACGGACGGGAGCGTCGCCAGCACGTCGGTCGCGGTGCCGCCCTCGGTCACGGGGTCGTCGGCGGTGTCGTAGACGGTCCGGTCGATCCGCGTCTGGACCTGGCTCCGCTGGGCCGTCACGCGGACCTCATTGAGGGCCTCGGCGCTCGGCGAGAGCCGGAACAGCCCGAGGTCCGTCTCGCCCGCGCCCACCGTCACGCCCGGCTGGCGGACGGCGTCGTAGCCCACGAAGCTGGCGACCACGTCGTAGGTCCCGGCCGGGACGGCCTCGATGCGGAAGGCGCCCTCGATGTTGGTCGTCACGCCGGTGACGAGCGTCGAGTCAGCGCCGTCGATGTCCCAGACGGCCACGGAGGCCGTCGGGAGCGCGAGGTCGCCGTCGGCGTCGACGACGCGGCCCGCCAGCGCGCCGGCCTGGGCGAGCGCCGCCGGGGAGGCGAGAAAGGCGAGGAGGAGGGCGAAGAGTAGCCGTTGGGCCATCGGAACGGGGGGCGGAGGGGGGAGCGCGGGATGGTATCGGTCCGGTATGAGGGTGGATTCTTGTTCCAACATGAATTGCACGTCCGTGTCACGAGATGCACCCGCGTGTCGCCGCACCTGCCGGCCTCCTCCGTCCCTTCACCTACCTTGTGGTCATGGCCGACCGCTCCCCCTCTGCCCGTCCCTGGTCCCGACGCGTCGAGGGCCTGCTGGCCGTCGGCTTCTGGATGTCGCTCGGGACGCTGGCCGTCGTCCGGCGGGCGGTGGGCCCGTGGCATGAAGAGGCGGGCATCCCCGTCGGCGACGTCGTCGAGACGCTGGCCGAGTACGGCCTCTGGGCGCTGCTGACGCCCCTCGTGTTTGGGCTGGCGAGGCGCTTCCGGATCGAGCGCGACGGCTGGGCCGCGCGGCTCGCCCTCCACCTGGGCCTTGGCCTCGTCGTGGCGATGGCGATGGGCGCGGTCACGCGGGGCGCCATCCGGCCGCTCCTCTCGCCGGAGTTGGCGGCGGCCCGACCGTGGACGTTCGAGGGCATGGTGGGCGGGCTGTGGTTCCTGGACGAGTTCATCATCTACGTCGCCGTGCTGGCGGCCGGGCTCGCCCGCGACGCGCTGTTGCGCCTGCGCCAGCGCGAGGGCGAGGCCTCGCGCCTGCTCGCCGACCGCGTCCGCCTGGAGGCCCAGCTCACCGAGGCCCGGCTGTCGGCGCTCCGGATGCAGCTCAACCCGCACTTCCTGTTCAACACGCTCAACGCCGTGAGCGCCCTCGTGGAGCGCGACCCGGCCGGCGTGCGGACCATGATCGCCCGGCTCTCGTCGCTCCTCCGCCGCGTGCTGGACGACGGCGGCGCCTCGCTCGTCCCCCTCCGCGACGAGGTCGCCTTCCTCCGCGACTACCTCGACGTGCAGCGCGTCCGGTTCCAGGGCCGGCTGGAGGTGGAGGAGGACCTCGGGCCCGACGTGCTCGACGCGCTCGTGCCGCCGCTCCTGCTCCAGCCGCTCGTCGAGAACGCCGTCGGCCACGGGGTCGGCCGGATCGAGGACGGCGTGGGGACCATCCGCCTCGCGGCCCACCGCCAGTCCGACCGGCTCGTGCTCTCGGTGCAGGACGACGGCCCCGGCCTCGACGCCGCGCCGGCCCCGACGCGGACGGGCGTCGGCCTCGCCAACACGCGCGCCCGCCTCGACGCGCTCTACGGCGACGCCGGCACGCTCGCGCTGGAGCCGGCCGACGGCGGGGGCGTGGTCGCCACCGTCGCCCTCCCCTACCGCACCGTGCCGCCCGTCGAGACCGACGCGACCGGCAGCGATGGGGCCGCGACGGCGCTCCCCGAGGTGGCCCGTGCCTGACCCGCTCCGCGTCCTCGTCGTCGACGACGAGCCCCTCGCCCGCCAGCGCGTGCTGGACCTGCTGGACGGGGAGCCGGACGTGGACGTCGTCGGGACGGCCGGCACGGGCCGCCGGGCCGTCCAGGCCATCGCCGAGCACGCCCCGGACCTCGTGTTCCTCGACGTCCAGATGCCGGGCCTGAGCGGGCTCGAGGTGGTCCGCGAGGTGGGGCCGGAGGCCATGCCGGCCGTCGTGTTCGTGACGGCCTACGACCAGCACGCCCTCGCCGCCTTCGACGTGGCCGCCGTGGACTACCTGCTCAAGCCGTACGACGACGACCGCTTCCGCCAGTCGCTCGACCGGGCCCGCCAGGGCGTCCGCCTCCGCGAGGTCGACGCGCTGCGCGGCCGGCTGGCGGGGCTCCTCCGCGACGAGGCCCCGGCCGGCCCGTCGCCCGACTACCTCGAACGGATCGCCGTCGAGATGCGCGGGCAGGTCCGTGTGGTCCCGGTCGGCGCCGTCGACTACATCGCCTCCGACGGTCCGTACGTCGAGCTGCACGTCGGGGACGACACGCACGTCATCCGCGAGCGGATGCAGACGCTGGAAGAGCGCCTGGACCCGGACCGCTTTTTCCGCATCCACCGCTCCACGATCGTCCAGATCGACCGCGTGGAGGCGCTCCTGACGGCGCCCGGCGGCGACTACGCCGTCCGCCTGACGGACGGCACGAGGCTCCGTCTCAGCCGCTCTCGCCGCGACGACTTCGCCCGGCGCCTCGGGCTCGGCGGGCTCGAATAGCGGGCGGGCGGCCGGGGCGGCTACATCCCGGCGGGCGCCCCGTGCGGGAGGCGCTCCGGCATCTCGGCGGCGACGTAGATCAGCACCGCCGTCGCGGCGACGGCGCGGGCGAGGTGGCCGGGGTCGAGCTTGTCGGCGGTGTCGGCCGGCGTGTGGTGGTAGTGGAAGTAGCGGTCGTTGGCGGTCGAGAGGCTGGCGCCGGGGACGCCGTCGCGCATCATCGGGCCGATGTCGGCGCCGCCACCGCCGGCCGTGATCCCGCGCCCCTCGACCTCGGCCAGGAGCGGGAGGATGAGCGGCTCGACGCGCGCCGCCAGCAGGTCGAGCGCGCCGTCGGCGCCCGTCACGCCGAACCCGACCGGCTCGAACACGCCGCTGTCGCTCTCGAGGGCGAGCTGGACGTCCTCGACGGCGTCGCCCAGCGAGTCGCGGTAGGCCGTCGCGCCGCGCAGGCCGTTCTCCTCGTTCGTCCACAGCACCACGCGGACGGTCCGGCGCGGGCGGAGGCCGAGGCGCTCCAACACGCGGACGGCCTCCCACGTGACCACGCACCCGGCGAAGTCGTCGTGCATCCCCTGGCCCACGTCCCACGAGTCGATGTGGCCGCCCAGGATCACGGCCTCCTCGGGCCGCTCGCGGCCGACGATCTCGCCGATCACGTTGCGCGAGAGGGCGTCGGGCCGCGTCTCGGCGGACATCACGAGGCGGACGCGCGGGCGCTCGCCGCGCTCCTGGATGCGCCGGAGCGTTTCGGCCGCCTCGATGGTGATGGCCGCGTGCGGGATGCGCCGGACGTCGTCGTCGTAGCGCATCGTGCCCGTGTGCGGCGTGCTCAGCGACACCGGCCCGACGGAGCGCACGAGGCTGGCGACGGCGCCGGCCTCGGCCGCCGCGACGGCCCCGCCCGTGCGGTACTGGACCGTCTGGCCGTACGTGGTGAAGGGGACGTCGAACAGGACGATCCGGCCCTCGGCCTCGTCGGCGCGCGCCGCCAGGTCCTCGAATGAGTCGACGACGAGGACCTCCGCCTCGATGCCGTCCGGCGGCGTGGCGACGCTCCCGCCGAGGCCGAGCATCGGGAGGTCGCGGTCGCCGTGGGGCAGCAAGAGCGTGGCCGACTCCTCGCCCCGGACCCAGAAGGGCACCCTCACCGGCTGGCCCCGGACGTTCTCCAGCCCGTCGGCGCGCATCGTCTCCAGCACCCAGTCGATGGTGGCCTCCAGGGCGTCGGAGCCGCTGAGGCGGTGGCCGAAGGCGTCGGCGACGTGGGCCGCGCGCTCGTAGGCGGCGCTGTCGGCGAGGGCCGTTTCGATGATGCGGGCGGCCGTGTCGGCGTAGGGCGCGGCGGCGTCCTGGGCTTGGGCGGGGACCGCCAGCAGGGCGAGGAGGAGGAGCGAGAGCGGGCGCATGGGGCGTGCGGGATGAGTGCGGGGAAGCTACGCGCCGGGCTAGCTTGGCCCCGTGACCCCGACCGTCCGCCTCGTCCTGTTCAGCGTGCTCGGCGCCGTCGCCGGCGGAGGGGCGATGGTGGAGGGCGGGCTCGCGGGACCGCTCCTGGGCGCGGCCGTCGGCGCCCTTCTGGCCCTCCGCGTCGGCGACGGCGCCCGCGTTCGGGCGCTGGAGGAGCGGCTGGAGGCGCTGGAGCGGGCCGGGCGGCCCCCCGCCCGGCGCGCCGCCGACGACGCGCCGGTGGTGTCGCACCCACCGTCCGAGGCCATCGAGGTCCGCCCCTCCCGGCCGTCCCCGACGCCCCCGCCGTCTCCGCGGGCGGCTCCGCGCCAGAGACGCCCCCGGCCCTCCTTCTCCTGGGACGACGCACCGCCGTGGGCGAAGCGGGCGTGGGACTTCGCGACGGGCGGCAACGCCATCGCCCGCGTTGGTCTCCTGGTCCTGTTCGTCGGGATCGGGCTGGGGATTCGGTACGCCGCCGAGCAGGGGCTCATCCCCATCGAGGTGCGGCTCGGGCTCGCCGCCCTCGTCGGTGGCGTTCTGCTGGCCGTCGGGTGGCGGCTGCGGCAGAGCGCCCCCGCGTTCGGCCTCACGCTCCAGGGCGGCGGCGTGGCCGTCCTCTACCTCACCATCTACGCCGCGTACGCGCTGTACGCGCTCGTCCCCTCGCTGGCAGCGATCGCGCTGATGGCGCTCGTGGCCGCCGGGTGCGCCGCGCTGGCGGTGGCCCAGGACGCGCCCGGACTGGCGGTGCTCGGCGTGGCCGGCGGGTTCGCCGCGCCCGTGCTGGCCGGGACCGCCGAGGGCAACCACGTCCTCCTCTTCAGCTACTACGCGCTCCTCAACCTGGGCGTGCTCGGGATCGCGTGGACGCGCGGCTGGCGCTCGCTCGCCGTGGTCGGGTTCCTGAGCACGTTCGTGACGGGCGGCCTGTGGGGCGGGCTGAGCTACCGGCCCGACCTCTACGCGACGGTCCAGCCGTTCGTCGTCCTCACCTTCGTCCTCTACTTCGCGCTGGCGATCCGGTTTGCGCTGCGCTCGGCGCAGAACGGCGCGACGCCGGAGCGGGCGCTGGCCGTGGACGGCGCGCTCGTGTTCGGGCTGCCAGCGGCGACGTTCGTCCTCCAGGCCAACCTGATCGAGGCGGCCGTCCCGTACGGGCGGGCGTGGAGCGCCGCCGCGCTCGCCGCCGTCTACCTCGTCGCCGCGCGCTGGCTCCGCCGCCAGTCGGGCGTGCGTTTGGTGGCGGATGCGTTCCTGGCGGTCGGGATCGTGTTCGGCACGCTGGCGCTGCCGCTGGCCTTCCAGCGCGTCGTGTTCGGAGCGATGTGGGTGCTGGAGGGCGCCGGGCTCGTGTGGGTCGGCACGCGGCAGGGGCGGTGGTGGATGCGGTGGGGCGGGCTCGGGTTGCAGGCCGTCGCCGCGTCGGTGCTGTTCGTCGAGGGCGTGCTCTCGCCCGACCGCGCCTTCAGCGCCGAGACGCTGACGGGCTGGATCGTGGCCGTCGCCCTCGGGCTCTCGGCCTACGTCTTGACGAGGGCGTCCACCGCCCCGCTGGCGGACGCGCCCCGCCCGCCTGGCGGGCCGACGCGCTCGTCTCTCGGATGGGTGGACCGCGCCGAGACGCTCGTCGGCCGGCTCTTCCTCGGCTTCGCCCTGTTCTGGTGGACCACGACGGCCGCCGTCCACACGCTCGACCTCGCGCCCGCGTCGTACGAGATCGCCGCCCTGCTCGCGGTCGCCGCCACGTCGGCGCTCCTGTTTCTCGCTCTCGGCCGCGCGCTCCACTGGCGGGGGCTGGCGGCGGCGTCCTACGGCGTCGTCGCAGCCGGGTGGGCGCTGTGGCTGCTGGGGCTGATCGACGGCATCTCGCCGGCCGCCGGGTTCCGAGGCGCAGGATGGCTGGCCGTCGCGGTCGTCGGCGTGCTGGCGCTCCAGTCCGAGCCCGCGCGGTCACATCCGGCCCGCCGGTGGGCGTTCGTCGGGGCCGTGTGGCTGGCGGTGGCGGTGCTGGCGAACGCGCTGGGCTGGGCCACGTCCGCGGCCGGCGTGGGGAGCGGCTGGACGTGGGGCGCCGTCGGCACCGTGATCGCTGTCGGGCTGGGGCTCACGCTCCGGGTGCCGGCGTCGGTGGCGTCGGCCCGCGAGCGGCAAGCGGCGGCGCTCGGACTCGCGGTCGCCGGCGCGACCTGGCTCGTGCTGACGGCGGGCGTCGCCGGCGCCGCGGCCCCTCTCCCGTACCTCCCGGTCCTGAGTCCCGTCGACGGCGCCGCGCTGGCGGTCCTCCTCGTCCTCGCCGCCGCTGCCCGGGCGTTCTCCCGAGACGGCCGAGGCGGGCGAGGTCTCTGGGGGCTCGTCGCCGGCCTCGGGTTCGTCACGCTGTCGGCCGCCGTGCTGCGGGCGGTCCACCAGTGGGGGGACGTTCCGTGGACGGCCGAGGCCCTGTTCGCCTCGTCCACCGCGCAGGCCGCGCTCGCCGTCGTGTGGACGCTCCTCGCCCTCGCGCTCGCCGTCGAGGCGAGGAGGACGGGGCGCCGGCCGGTGTGGTTCGTCGGCGCCGGCGTGCTGGCCCTCGTCGTGGCGAAGCTGTTCCTCGTGGATCTCGCGCAGGCCCAGGCGCTCGTCCTGATCGGCGCGTTCATCGCCGTCGGCGGGCTCGGCATCCTGATCGGCTACGTCGCCCCCCTCCCGCCGCGCCGTGCCGAGCCGGAGGGGTAAGGGGAGGTCCCCTCCCCTCCTCCCTCTTCCACCCCGAGCGATCCCCGCCGTCCGTGCCGCGTATCCTCCGCCGACCGACCCCGAACCCGATGCTCGACCCACTCCCCGACGCCGCCCGCCTCTGGCTCTTCCCGCTCGACCGCACGCTCGACGACGGCGCCGCCGAGGGGCTCCGCCAGCGCGTGGCCGGCTGGCTGCCGTCGTGGACGAGCCACGGCCGGCCCGTCCAGGCCCGAGCCGAGGTTCTCGCGGGCCGCGTGCTCGCCGTCGGCGCCGTGATCTCGCCGCAGGAGATGAACGCGGGCGTCTCGGGCTGCGGGATCGACAGCATGGAGCGGGCCGTGGCGTCGGCGCTGGAGGCGGCCGGCGTGGCGCTGGCGCCCGCGCTCGGCGTGACGTACCGCGACGCCGCCGGCGCCTGGACGACGCTCCCGCGCCCCGCCTTCCGCCGCCTCGTCCGCGACGGCGACGCGGACGCCGGCACGCGCGTGCTCGACGTGACCGCCGAGACCGTCGGCGCGCTCCGCCAGCGGGGCGTCGAGCGGCCGGCCGGCGCGGCGTGGCACGCCCGCGCGTTCCGGCTCGCGGCCCAGGCGTGAGGCCGAAGCCCCGCCGCGTCGGCGCCCGCCGCGAGCTGGTCCTCGGGGCCGCGGCCGTCGCCGCGCTCCTGGGCGCGGGGACGGGCGGGTACGTCCTCTTCGAGGGCTGGTCCGTGATGGACGCCTTCTACATGACGGTCATCACGCTCACCACCATCGGCTTCTCGGAGGTCCGCCCGCTCGACCCGCCCGGCAAGCTGTTCACCGTGGTCCTGGCGCTCGTCGGAATCGGTACGTTTGCCACGATCGCCTCGCGGGCTGTCCAGATCCTCGTCACCAACGCCTCCTTCCGCGAACGGGCCATGCAGCGACGCCTCGACAAGCTCCACGATCACTACGTCGTCGCCGGCTACGGACGGCTCGGCCAGCGGATCGTGCGGGACCTGACGGCGGCCGGGCGTGAAGTGGTCGTGATCGACCGCCGCGAGGACCGCGCCGCCCAGCTCGACGCCGAGGGCGTCGCCTTCGTCCAGGACGAGGCCGAGGAGGAGGCCACGCTCCGGGCGGCCGGCCTGGAGCGGGCGACGGGCCTCGTCCTCGTGCTCCCTCAGGACGCCGCCAACGTGTTCGTGGCCCTCACGGCCCGCGAGATCCGCGACGACGACCTGTTCATCGTCGCGCGGACCAACGAGCAGACCTCGATCAACAAGCTCCTCCGAGCCGGCGCCGACAAGGTGATCTCGCCGCTCGAGATCGGCGCCGACCGGATCGCGCAGACCATCCTCCGCCCACGCGTGGACCGGTTCATGGAGCAGGTCCTCGGCGTCGACGCGCTCGACTTCGACCTCGAGGAGGTCGTCGTCCAGCCGGGCAGCCTGCTCGACGGCCGCTCGCTCGTGGAGGTCGACTTCCGACGCCGCTTCGACGCCGTCGTCGTGGCCGTCCTCCAGGCCGATGGCGGCGAGTGGACGTTCAACCCGGACGCCCGGCTCCCCATTCAGGCCGGCGACACGCTGATCGTGCTCGGCTCGTTCGATCAAATCCGCCGCATCCGGGCCGAGGGCTCGCGGGCCACCAGCCGGACCTCCGTGAAGTAAGGCCGGGGGCAACGAGGCCCGCTCCGCGGCCTCGGCCCGAGCCGTTTCCGGCTCCGTCCCCCACGGTGCGCCACGCCTGACCGCCGCTCCGGGCCGCAGGCGGCGCTTGCTCTCGGCCGCCCTCGCGTCCTCCACGCCCCCCGCTGGCGACCGCGCCCGCCAGTGGGCAATCGTCCCCCGGACAGCGCGTTTGGAGCGGGCGAACGGATCGGCCCTCCCCGCCGGCGCGGCCCGTGAACACCTCTCGCTCCCGGACCCGCCCGCCGCCCCCAGGGTATACTCCCCGCCCTCTGCGATCCCCACCATGCGCTTTCTTCGCCTCGGCCTCCTGGCCGCCCTCGTCGTCCCGGCCGCGCTCGCCCAGAGCCAGGCCGACCTCGCCGCCGACGCCGCCATCTCCCGCGACTTCCAGGAGGACGAGAACGTCGGCTACTTCAGCCAGTCGTGGCTCATCGACACGATGAACCGGCGCACCGCCGAGTCCATCCGCGACGTCCCCCGCGTCCAGTACGAGTACTACGTGATGGAGGACAACCCGACGAGCAATTCGATCCTCTCCCGAAACGCGCTCTACCGCCGCTTCGGCGGCGACCGGGACGTGATCAAGCCGCTCCTCTGGCTCCTCAACCGGCAAGACGTGGACACCTTCGCGCCCGGCGACACCGTCATCGTCCCGACCCAGTTCGGCCTCGACTTTCGGGCCTACTCGCCGTTCCCGCGCTACTACCCCGGTGGCGCCAGCGTCGGCAAGGTGGTCATCCTCGACAAGAACATCCAGGCGTGGGCCGCCTACAACCGCGGCGAGCTGGCCCGCTGGGGCATCATCAACACCGGCGTCGAGAGCGCGCGCACGCCGAGCGGCCGGTTCAACGTCAACTGGAAACAGGAGTACCGCGTCTCGACGCTCAGCCCCGGCTACGGCTCCAACGCCAAGGACGCCGAGCTGTGGGAGATGTACTGGGTGATGAACCTCCACGAGGCGCGCGGCATCCACATGCACCAGTACGCCCTGCCGACGTCCGGCCCGGCCTCCCACGGCTGCATCCGGATGCTGGAGCCGGACGCGATGTGGCTCTACGAGTGGACCGACACCTGGGACGTCGAGGGCCAGCGCGACCCGATCTCGTCCGTCGGCGCCGACATCAAGCGCCAGGGGACGATGGTCCTCATCATCGGCGAGGACATCTCGGAGCCGCCGCAGCCGTTCCTCCACCGCGACGGGTACCCCGTGATCCGGATGGTGAACCTCCCGCCGGACCCGTACGCCGTCCCGGCGGGCACGGACCAGCAGAAAGCGTTCGACCGACTGGCGGGGCGGAGCTAGCGCGACGCGAGGACGGGGCTCGCGGAGTCCCCCAGGCACCGGGCGCCGTCGTCTCGCGCGCTCGGCCTCGGCGTGGACCGGCCGGGCGGGGTCGTACACGGCACCTCGACGCCGGGCAGGGCGTCTTGCTCACGAGCAGAAGCTGGAGTGGTCAGGAGAGGCTCCCCCGAGGCTCCGGTGGGGAGCAGCCGGGCGGGACGGGATCGGATGCGGAGCAGGCTGAACGGAGACCCCCGAAGCTCCAGCGTCCCGGCCGCTCTCGTGCGGAACCACCCCGGCGGGAGGCCGACGGCCGGCGGCGCTGGCGGGCCCATCTCCTGCTGGGACTCGAAGGACACGCCGAAGACCTGGGTCCAGTAGTCGTCGACCTCGGCCACGCCGACCTCCCGGAACTCGGGGTCGAGAATCTGGCGGCAGTGGCTCGGGCTGTCCAGCCAGTCGTCCACGACCTCGCTGACCGTCCGCTGGTACCGCGCGATGTTCTCCGCGACGATGCGCCAGTCGTAGCCGGCGCTATGCGCACGGTCGCCGACGTCCTCCCCGGACAACCCCACGTGGTCGAAGTAGTCGTTCTCGGCCATGTCCCTCGAATGACGCCGGGCGGCCCGTGCGAGACGTGCGCTCCACACCAGCGCAGGCGCCGACGGCATCGCCGTCGAGCCACAGGTGGCGCCCGTGGCACGGACGGCGTTGATGGACGCGAGCATCTCGGTCCACCCCCCGGCGTGGCGTTCCGGCGACGTCATAGTGCCGACGCTGTCGGAGCCGGCGACCACGGAGAACACGAGGGCCAGTAGGGGCAGGGACATCACAGCCGGAGGTCGGTATCCTCCAGTGTATCGGCGAGCCCGCGGGGAACCTAATTACCTCGTCTCCCCGTCGCCCTTTCCCCGCGCCGCGGCTGGCCTAAAGGGCGCCCCCCCGTGCGCCCGGTCCCCTCCTCGGGTCACTCGATGACGAGCGGGACGCGGAACGGCGTCCGCGTCGGAGGCAAGCAGATCGAGTCGTCGCAGACGGCGTAGTGGGCGGCTCCCGTCACCTCGCGCCGGCCCGGCGCCGCCGTGGCGCTCACGCGGAGCGGCTGGACGAACCGCGCGCGCCCCGCGAAATAGGGGTAGTCCCGCCCGAACCCCTCGTCGTAGCCCACCTCCGGTTCGGACTGGCGGAGCGCGCCGGCCGCGACGCCGTCGGGAAGCGGGTCCAGCTCCAGCCGGAACGGCCGGCCCACGGGCGAGCCGACGGCGTAGAGCCGCCAGCCGGGCGCGATGGTGGCGTCCAGCACCACGCGGGCCTCGCCGCCGGGCGCCGCCCGGTCGGCGCGCACGCGCCACGACACCACGTCCGCCGTGCGGACCGGCTGGGCGCTGGCGGCGGCCGACGCCAGCAGGACGAGGAACACAGCGAGGCGGATCATGCGAGCGGGTGGAAACGACGGACCGAACGGCGCGGGGCGGCCAAACCGTACGCGCCCAAACCGTACGCGCCCAAACGACGCGCGGGGCGCCCTCCGAAGATGGCGCCCCGCACAGGACGGATCAAGCGGGCCGGGCTAGACCGTCTCCTCGTTGGGGACGACCCTGACCTTGACCTCCGCCGTGTGCTCCGGGTGGAGCCGCACGGTGGCCGGATAGACGCCCGTCACGCGGACGTCCTCGGACATCGTGATCTTCCGCCGATCGATGTCGTAGCCCTTCAGCTTCAGCTCGTCGGCGATCTGCTGGGTCGTGATCGAGCCGAAGATCCGGTTCTCCTCGCCCGTCTGGACGGGGATGATGATCTCGACCTCGTTGAGCTTCTCGGCGAGCTTCTCGGCGTTGCCGCGCGCGGCCTCCACCTTGTGGGCGGCCTGGCGGCGCTCCTCCTCGTAGCGCTTGAGCGTGCTGCGAGTCGCGACGACGGCGATCTGCTGGGGGATGAGGTAGTTCTGCCCGAACCCGGGCTTCACGTCTACCACGTCGCCCTTGATGCCGAGCGTGTCGTGGTCCTCGATGAGGATGACTTTCATGGGGATTGGGGGTCGGGGGGGGCGGCGAGCGGGACACGGAGGGCGAACCGTCCGCCGATCCCCGTCCGCCGCGTCCCTACTTAACGTTGTCGGCGGCGAACGGGAGCAGCGCCACGTGGCGCGCCCGCTTGATGGCGGTCGTGAGCTGGCGCTGGAACTTGGCCGAGACGCCGGTCATGCGGCGCGGGAGCATCTTGCCCTGCTCGTTGACGAACCGCTTGAGCGTCTCGACGTCCTTGTAGTCGATGTACTGGACGCCGGCGGCCCGGAAGGGGCACTCCAGCTTGGTCCGCTGGGCGCCCGGCGCCACGATGCGCTGGAGGTCGTCGGGGTTGGAGGCGGCGGTGAGGCGCGCGGCGACCTCGGGGGTCACGGCGCGGGGGGCCGGCTCGGAGCCCATCTGCTGGGCGGCCTGCTCGACGGCCGTCGGCTGCTCGGCCGAGGTCGGCACGGAGGCCTCCTCGAGCGCGGTGCCGACGTTCGTCGACGGGATCGGGGTCGTCTCGACCGAGCCGCCCTCGGGGGTCTCCTCGTTGGAGGTCTGTACGTCTGCCATTGGAGTGGGGACTAGGCTTGGGGCTGAGCGGCGGCGATCTGCGGCATCTGCGCGCCGGACTTCACGGCCTCGTAGTGCCGCTCCATCTTCGCGTCGTAGCGGAGGACGAGGTGGCGCATGATGTCGTCGTTGATCTGGAGGGCGCGCTCGATCTTGAGCAGGCCGCCGTTGACCGAGACGGGCATCCGGAAGTTGACGACGACGTAGTAGCCGTTCCGCTTCTTCTCGATGGGGTAGGCCAGGCGCTGGCTCCCGCGCTCCTCGACGTTCTCGACGCGGGCGCCGTTGTCGGAGAGGTAGGCCGTCACGCGCTGGACGATATCCTTGGTCTGGTCCTCGTTGAGGACCGGGTTGATGATGTACATCAACTCGTACATGGGGTCCGTGGACCCGGGGGCGTCTGCCATGCTGTCCCTGTGGGATACGTGGATGGTCGTATGCCCGCGGCCCTCGGGGTGTCTCTCCCGAATGGTCACCGCGGGCAGGGCGAACGGGAAAGCTAGGGGCGCCGGCGCCGCCAGCGGGCGAAGAGGACGTGAGGTTGAGCCCGTGCGGCGCTCAACCGGGTCGAGCCGAGCGGAGCCCCCACCCGCTCACCCTCCCTCGGCCGCCTCCGCCATCCGCGCCTCACGGTCCGCCAGCCGGAGCGCCTTCACGATGGACTGGATCTCGCCGTTGAGGACGCCCTGGAGCGCGTGGTTCTTGTCGTCGCCCTCCAGGCGGTGATCGGTCACGCGGCCCTGGGGCCAGTTGTAGGTCCGGATCTTGGCCGAGCGGTCGCCCGAGCCGACCATCTCCTTCCGGGCCGCCGAGCGCTTGGCGTCGATCCGCTCGCGCTCGAGCTGATACAGGCGGCTGCGGAGCACGCGGAACGCCTTGTCCTTGTTCTTGATCTGGCTCTTCTCGTCCTGGATCGAGACCACGAGGCCCGTCGGCTCGTGCGTCAGGCGCACCGCCGAGTCCGTGGTGTTGACCGACTGGCCGCCGGGCCCGGACGAGCGGTAGACGTCGACGCGGACGTCCTGCGGGCGGATCTCGACGTCGACCTCCTCCGCCTCGGGGAGCACGGCGACCGTCGCCGCCGACGTGTGGATCCGGCCCTGGCTCTCGGTCTGCGGCACGCGCTGGACGCGATGGACGCCGGACTCGTACTTCATCAGCCCGAACACCTCCTTGCCCTTCAGGGCGAACGTGATCTCGCGGAAGCCGCCGGCCGTGCCCTCGCTCGTGTCCATCACCTCGACGCGCCAGCCGTGGGCGGCGGCGTAGCGCTGGTACAGGTCGAACAGGTCGCCGGCGAACAGGGCCGCCTCGTCGCCGCCCGTCCCGGCGCGGATCTCGACGATGGCGTCGCGGGCGTCCTCGGGGTCTTTGGGGACCAGCTCTTCCTCCAGCTCCTTTTGTGCCGCCGCCAGCCGGCCCTTCACCTCCTCCAGCTCTAGCTCCGCCATCTCGGCCAGCTCGCCGCTCTCGGTCGCCGCCATCTCGCGGAGCCCGTCGGCCTCTTCCTTCAGGTCCTTCCAGCGCCCGGCCGCCTTGACGGCCCCCTCCAACGACGAGAGCTCGCGCCCGAGCGCCGCCAGCTGGCGGGGGTCGCTGGCCACCTCGGGCGTGGACATCTCGGCCAGCAGCTCCTGATAGCGAGCGAGGAGCGAGTCGAGGGCGTCGGTGTTGATCATAGCGGCGGCGTTGGGAAGCGCCAGAAACTACCGACAGTCCGCGTGGCTTCCCTCCGCGCCGCGTTCGCCGGCGATGCAGGCTACTCCCCTGTCTCCGGCGGCCGGAGCCGCGTCACCGACTCGCGCACGGGGTTGAGTGTCCACGCGCGCCCCTCGGCGCTCGTCTCCTCTATGGCGACGACGTAGGCGTCCACTTCCTCGCGGTGCTCAATCTGGACCGTCTGACCCGGCTGGGGTCCGGGCTGGAGCGACACGTAGAGCGTTGAAGGCCCAATCGCGCGGCAAGCGCTCCCAGAACGGGCCAGACCCTCAACCCGGACCGTGAGCACGGACGGTGTCACGCGCGTCCCGTAGACGATGGGTACGAAGCAACCATGAGTCCCCTCCGTTTCGAGCCGGAGCGTGCGGCCTCCGTCAACGAGGTCAACGAGAAGCAATCGTCGAGCGGGGCGACATCGAGTCCAGCCGAGTCGCACCCGGCGAGAGCGCCGCCGGCGACGGCCGCCAGCAGGAGCAGGGTGAAGCGAGAGAGGACGCATGGAGGGAGGAAGAGATGGACAGGCGGACACTACACTCGCCGCCCACCCGCCTGCAAGTCCCAACGCGCGTACCCCGCCCCGCTGGCGGAGGCCGTCGGCGAGAGACGGCCGCCGATGGAACGCGCTCTGACCCGTTCCCATGTCCTGATTCCCAGCCCGCGATCCCGCGAGCTACTCCACCGTCACGCTCTTGGCGAGGTTGCGGGGCTGGTCCACGTTGCACCCGCGCATGATGGCGACGTGGTAGCTGAGGAGCTGGAGCGGGATCACGGTCAGGAGCGGCTCGAAGGCGTCGAGCGTCTTGGGCACCTGGAGCACGTACTCCGCCAGCTCGCCGAGGTCGTCGTTCCCCTCGTCCGTGATGACGATGTTGGTGCCGCCGCGCGCCGCGACCTCCTCGATGTTCGAGACCACCTTGTCGTAGGTCGCGTCGCGCGTGGCGACGAAGACGACCGGCATGAACTGGTCGATGAGCGCGATCGGCCCGTGCTTCATCTCGGCCGCCGGGTAGCCCTCGGCGTGGATGTAGCTGATCTCCTTGAGCTTGAGCGCGCCCTCCAGCGCCACGGGGAAGTTGACGCCTCGCCCGAGGTAGAGGAAGTTGGAGGCGTAGCGGTAATCGCGGGCCATCTTCTGGATCTGGTCGGCGCTGTCCAGGACCGTCCGGACGTGGTCCGGGATGGCCGCCAGCGCCTCGACGTGCGTACGGAGCTCGTCGTCGGAGAGGACGCCGCGCTCGTGGCCCAGGAGCAGGGCGATCTGGATGAGGACGGCCACCTGGGCCGTGAACGCCTTCGTCGAGGCCACGCCGATCTCCGGCCCGGCGTGGAGGTAGACGCCCGCGTCGGTCTCGCGGGCGATCGTCGAGCCGACGGCGTTGACGAGGCCGATGGCGAGGCACCCGGCCTCCTGCGCCTGCCGCACCGCCGCCAGCGTGTCGGCCGTCTCGCCCGACTGGCTGATGACGACGACGACGTCCTTGCCGGGGTCGAGCACGGGGTTCCGGTACCGGAACTCGCTCGCGTACTCGACCTCCACGTTGATCCGCGCGAACCGCTCGATGAGGTACTCGCCCACGAGCCCGGCGTGCCAGCTCGTCCCGCAGGCGCAGATCACGACCCGCTCGGCCGCGCGGAGCTGGTCCATCACGTCGGCCAGCCCGCCGAGCTTGATCCGGCCCTCCTCGGGCAGCACGCGCCCGCGCATGGCGTTGGCGATGGACTCCGGCTGCTCCATGATCTCCTTGAGCATGAAGTGATCGTAGCCGCCCTTCTCGATCTCCTCCAGGTCCCACTCGAGCTGGTGGACCTCCTTCGCCACCGGCGCGCCGTCGATCTTGAACACCTCGTAGCCGTCGCGGCGGACGACGGCCATCTCGCCGTCGGCGAGGTAGACCACGTTCTTGGTGAACTCGATGAACGGGCTCGCGTCGCTCCCGACGAAGAACTCGCCGTCGCCCACGCCCAGGAGCAGCGGGGACCCGTTGCGGGCGACGACGAGCAGGTCCGGGTCGTCGCGCGTGATGCCGACGATGCCGTAGGCGCCGCTCACCTGCGTCAGCGCCTGGCGGACGGCCTCGGGGAAGCTCAGCCCGGCCTCCTTCTGGACGTCCTCGATAAAGTGCGCCAGCACCTCGGTGTCCGTCTCGCTCTCGAAGGTGTAGCCCTTCTCCAGAAGGCGCTTTTTGATGGACCCGTAGTTCTCGATGATCCCGTTGTGGACGATGGCGAACCGGCCGTCCGTCGAGGTGTGGGGATGGGAGTTGACGTCGCAGGGCGCCCCGTGGGTCGCCCAGCGCGTGTGGCCCACGCCGACGTGCCCCTCGACCGGCTGCGCCTCGAGGAGCTTCGCCAGCTCGTCCACCTTGCCCTCCTTTTTGCGCACGTCGAGCGACCCGTTGACGACGGCGACGCCGGCCGAGTCGTAGCCGCGGTATTCGAGCCGCCGGAGGCCGTTGATGAGGAGGTCGCTCGCGTCGCGCGTGCCGATGTATCCGACGATGCCACACATACAGTCTGGGGAAGAGAGGTTCAGGAGCCAGTGCAGCAAGTATAGATCCACACTCCGCCGGGGCCGCCGTCTGGCCCGGACCTTCACGCACCGCCGGCCCCACGGGCCGACGCGTTACGCGGCCGCCGCCAGCGCGGCGGGCACCGGGCGCCCTACGGCCTCGCCCACGCGCCGGATCTGCGTCATGAGGTCCGCAAAGGCGTCCAAGTAGAGCGACTGCGGGCCGTCGCTGAGCGCCTCGGGCGGGTTCGGGTGCGTCTCGACCATCAGCCCGTCGGCGCCGCAGGCGACGGCCGCGCGGGCCATCGGCGCCACCTTGTCGCGGATGCCGACGCCGTGGCTGGGGTCCACGATAATGGGCAGGTGGCTGAGTTGCTTGACGACGGGCACGGCCGAGAGGTCGAGCGTGTTGCGGGTGGCCGTCTCGAACGTGCGGATGCCGCGCTCGCACAGGATCACGTCCGGGTTGCCCTCGGCGAGCACGTACTCGGCCGACATCAGCCACTCTTCGATGGTGGCCGCCATCCCGCGCTTGAGGAGGACCGGCAGGCCCGCGCGCCCGACCTCCTTCAGGAGCGGGAAGTTCTGCATGTTGCGCGCTCCGATCTGGAACACGTGTGCGTAGCGGCCGACCGTCTCGATCTGGCTCTCGCTCATCACCTCGGTGACGACCTTCAGGCCGTGGGCGTCGGCGGCGGCGCGCATGATCTGGAGCCCCTCCTCGCCCATCCCCTGGAACGAGTACGGGCTGGAGCGGGGCTTGAAGGCACCGCCGCGCAGGATCTGGGCGCCCGTCGCCGCGACCGCCGCCGCGCTCGCCTCGATCTGGGCCACGCCCTCGACGGAGCACGGCCCGGCCATCACCACCAGCTCCGGCCCGCCGACGGCCACGCCGTCCACGTCGACGACGGTGTCCGTGGGGTGCCACGTGCGGCTGGCGAACTTGTACGGGCTCGTGATGCGGACGACGTCCTGGACGTCCGGGAGCACCTTGATGTGGCGGAGGTCGAAGTCCGGGTGGACGCCGGTCGCGCCGAGGACGGTCGCCTCGCCGCCCGTCCGGTGGACGTCGAAGCCGAACCCTTCGAGGGACTCGACGACGGCCTCCACCTCGGCGGGCGTGGCGGTGGGATCGGGGATGACGACGAGGCCGGCCATGGGTACGCGGGTTTCAGCGATGAGTGAAAGTACCCGAGGAAAGCCCGCCGGTTCGGCGTTCACGCCGAGTTGCCCAAACGCTGGCGACCGCCTCCGGCGCGGGCTACGCCCGGTACCGCTCCAGCGTAAAGCTCTCGCCGAGGTACCGCCGCCGGACCTCCTCGTTGGCCGCCAGCTCTTCGGCCGTGCCGGACGTAAAGATCTGGCCGTCGTAGAGGAGGTACGCCCGGTCCGTGATCGCCAGCGTCTCGTGGACGTTGTGGTCCGTGATGAGGACGCCGATCCCGCGCTCGCGGAGCTGGACCACGATCCGCATGATGTCCTCGACGGCGATGGGGTCCACGCCGGCGAACGGCTCGTCCAACAGGATGAAGCGGGGGCGCGTGGCGAGGGCCCGGGCGATCTCGGTCCGCCGCCGCTCGCCGCCGGAGAGCTGGTGGCCCTTCGACTGGCGGACGGTGTGGAGCCCGAACTCGTCGATCAGCTCCTCCACGCGGGCGGCCTTCGCATCGCGGTCCATGTCCTGGAAGTCGAGGACGGCGGTCAGGTTGTCCTCGACGGTCATCGAGCCGAACACGGACGCCTCCTGGGCGAGGTAGCCGATCCCGAGGCGCGCCCGCTGGTACATCGGCGTCCGCGTGATGCGGCGCTCCGGCCCGCCCTCCGGGCCGAGGAACACCTCGCCCGCGTCCGGCCGGACCATCCCGACGACCATGTAGAAGGTGGTGGTCTTGCCGGCCCCGTTCGGGCCGAGCAGCCCGACGCACTGGCCCTGCCGGACCGACACCGAGACGCCGTCGACGACGGTCCGGCGCCGGTAGCGCTTGACCAAGCCCTCGGCGCGGAGGACGAGCGGGGCGTCGGGAGTCTCCATCGTCCCCAAGCTAGCGCCCGTCGGGCGGCGGGTCGGCCGACGGCGCCTCGCCGTCCGTTCCGACGGGCGGAGGCGCACCGCCAGCCGGGCGGAGCCACGCGGCGGGCGGGCCGAACGCCCCCAGCCACGCGGCCTCCCACCCGCCCGCGTCGAGGAGGCCGGCGCGCGTCGGAGCACCCTCGGTGCGGAAGGCGAAGCCGGGCAGGCGCGGGTTGGCGGGCGCCTGGGCCGGCGGGATCAGCTCTCCCTGGAGCCCGACGTACCCTGAGAGCTCGCGCAGTTCGCCGCCCTCGAACCGGAAGGCGAGGCTGTCCTGCGAGAGCTGGAGGACTTGGTCCAGCAGCCCCTCGTCGTTGGCGGTGTAGTAGATCACCTGGGCGTTGGGCCAGACGCTCAGGCGGCGGAGGTCGTCGCCGTCGAAGCGGGCGAGCATCTGGCGGCCCGCGATCTGCTGGAGGCGGCCGAGCGTAGAGTCGAGGCGGGCGGCGAAGGCGGACCCGAGCACGCGGAGCGAGTCGACGGTCCCGTCGCGGGCGAGGGCGAGCAGGCTGTCGCCGGTGAGCTGCGCGCCGTCGGCCCAGACGGAGGGGCGGGCGGCGCCGAACAGGCCGAGCCGGTCGAGCGGCACGCCGTCGGCGCCCGACTGGCGGGCGAAATAGGCGGAGTCGGCGACGGCGGCGAGGCGGGGTTCCCAGAGCCGCGCGCCGCCCGTCGCCGTGACCGTCTGGACCGTGTCGGCATCGGCCACGAGGCGCGCGGCGTCGATGCGGGGCGCACGCGCCAGCGTCGAGTCGACGCGGCCGGTCGAGTCGGCACGGAGGACGAGGAGGAGCGGGTCGCGGTCGGGCGTGCCGCGCACGGCGGCCGTCTCGGCCTGCCCGTCGTACAACAGTTCGTCGCCGAAGAGGAACGTCCGGCGGCTGGAGTCGGCCGGCGCGGCGGGCCGGCCGTCGATCTCGCGGCCCTCCCCGATCCGCTCCAACACCACCCGGCGGTAGGCGCGCGCGCGCTCGGTCCGGCGGAAGTAGACGACGGAGTCGGCGTCGAGGCGGGCGTCGGGGCGTCGGAGGCGGACGGCGCCGGCGAAGTCGGCCCGGCGGACGCGGGCGTCGTAGGTCCCGCGCGCGGCCGTCAGCACGCCCGTCGAGTCTTCGAGCCGGACCGGCCCGTCGAGGCGCGCGAAGCGGCGGGCCGAGCTGTAGGTCCCGCTCGGGGCCGTGAGCACGGCGCCCTGGTGGAGGATCCGTCCGCCGCCCTCGAACGCCGAGACCTCGGTCTGCCGGTCGAACGTGAGCACCGGCGCGAACAGGACCGACTCCCCGTCGGCCACGCGGACGTCGCCCGTGGCCGCCGCCACCTTCGTGTTCGAGTCGTACGAGACGGACGCCGCCGTGAGCGTGTCCGGGCCGGAGAGGATGCGGACGTTGCCGTCGAGGAGCGCCTCGCCGCGGTCGTCGTAGATCACGGCGCGATCGGCGAAAAAAGTCGTCGTGTCCTGGCGGAGCTGGACGTTGCCCGTGAGGCGCCGGACGGTCCCGGCGGCGTCGGCCGTAACCTCGACCTCGTCGCCGCTGAGGACCTCCACGCGCCGCGTCTGCGCCTCGGCCGCACCCGCGAGCGCCACGCTGGCGACGAGCGCCGCCAGCAGGACGAGCCCCGGACGGAAGACGGCCCAACCAGCCCCCCCCACACCCACACGTCCCGCTCCGGCGCACGGATCGCGCGCCTCCCGTCCCTCATTCCTCATCCGTCCTCCTCTCACTCCTGCACCTCGATCTCGCCGGTGATGTTGCGGAACGAGTAGCGCGTGAGGTCGCGGTTGGCGTTGAGGCCGACGCCGCGCACGCGCTCGCCGGGGCCGGAGAACGAGAACGCGCCGGGCGCGCGGAAGCGGCCCGTCTGCTCGTCCCAGATCACGCGGCCGGCCTGGAGCGTCCGCCCGCCCGAGGCCTGGACGCGGGCGCCGCCCTCGGCCTCGACGCGCCCGCCGCCGGCCGTCCCGCTCACGCGCTGCGCGCGGACGACGGCCTGCACGTCGCCGGTGAGGTGGACGGTCGTCCCGCCCGAGGCCTCGAACGCGCCGCCCTCGGCGAGCCGGAGCCGGGGCGCCTGGACCTCGGCCCCGCTGCTCGCCACCGACGCCCGCACGCCCCCTTCCGCCTCGACGGTCCGGCCGACGAGCGTCATCCGGTCGGCGCGGATCTCGGCGCCGTTCTCGCCCGAGACCGTCGTCTGCACGGCGCCCTGCGCCACGAGCCGGCCGTCGGCCTCGTAGTACCACGCCTCGCTGGCGGTGACGGAAGCCGACGGGTTCCCCTCGGCGTCGAACACGCGGACGGCCACGCGCGACGAGGCCGAGTCGGCAGCGGACGGCCCGAGGTAGACGTAGGCGCTGTCGCGGGTGTAGCGCGCGAGGTAGGGTGCGTCGATCTCCAGCTGGGGCCGTCCGTTCTCGGTGGTCCGCAGCCGGGCGTTCCAGCTCTCGCTCTCGGGCAGGTCCTCGACGGTCGTCCCCGGCGGGAGGCCCGGCGTCGGCTGGCGCGTGCAGGCCGCCAGCGCGACGGTCAGCGCGAGCAGGGCGAGACGGACGGGGAGGCGGCGCACGGTGGAGGAGGAGGACGGAGAGGGTGCCCCGCAGGGGTGGAATCGCCCGGAGACGTTACGGATCGTGAACGGCAGCGGCGGCGGAGGCACGGGCGCCGAGGCGGGGAATGTGGCTCAGAGGCCTGGGAACGCCGCGTCGATTTCATTTCGCGCCGTCTCGCGGTCCATGAACATGCACTCCTCCCCATGGGGCCGTGGTGGTATGATATTCGAACCCGAGGAGGCCACGGCTCTTACCGCCTTTCGCCGCCCCCCACTCGCCCTCCGGGCTCCAACATGAGCTTTACGTTTCAGAAAGCGTCCTCCACCGCGGCCGTCGTCCGCATCGGCAAGGCGCTCGACTTCCGCAACGCCGCCGAGTTCAAGGCGGTCTGCCAGGAGCACGCCCGCGAGGGCGTCCGCTACTTCGTCCTCGACTTCTCGGGGACCGGCATCCTGGACTCGACCGGGCTCGGCGTCATCTTCTCGCTCTACCGGCAGCTCACGCCGGCCGGCGGGCAGGTGGTGTTCGCCTCCGTGAGCCGCCCCGTCCAGGTCGTGGTGCAGCTGACGCGGACCTACAAGGTGTTCCGCCAGTTCCCGACCGTCGACGCGGCCGTCGAGGCCCACAACGCCCCCTCCGCCGCGGCCCACCCCCGCCCGACGGGCGCGGCGTAACACCCGCCCCCGGGACGACCTCATGTCGACCCACGTCCTGACCCACCTCGACGGCGCCATCGACGAGGTCCACGCGCTGTTCGACGCGTGGGCCGAGGCGGGCACGCTCGGCTCGGCGCTCGCGCCCGAGGAGATCGACGTGCTCCGACTGGCGATCCACGAGTGGGTGGCCAACCTCGTCCAGCACGCCACCTTCTCCGGCCCCGTCCGGATCGTCCTCCGCGTGGAGCCGGTCGCCGGCGGGGTCCGCTGCGCGATCGCCGACAGCTCGGCCGGGTTCGACTTCGCGAGCGCCGTGGAGCGCCAGCAGTCGGTGCTCGACGCGCCCGCCCCGTCCGAGCGCGGGCGCGGGCTGCTCATGCTGCTGAAGTGCGCCGAGGACCTCGCGTTCTGCTCGGCCACGCCCGGCGTTCCGCAGCGGATCGAGTTCACCGTCCGGGGCGCCGAGGCCGAGTCCATGGCGACGCTCTTTCGCCCGGTCGACCTCGTTTGGGAAGACGACCTTCCGGGCGACGCCGACGACATGCAGGGCGACGGCCACGCCGACGCCCTCCCCCTCGACCGCCCCAGCGCGACCGCCTCCCGCAACCGATGACGAGCCGCCCCAACGTCCTCATCGTCGAGGACAACAAGACGCTTCGGCGGCTGCTCGAGTACCGCCTCGGGAAGGTCTACGACGTCCGCACCGCCGAGCACGGCCAGCGCGCGCTCGAGATGGTCGAGGAGCGGATGCCGGACCTCATCGTGTCCGACATCATGATGCCCATCATGGACGGGTTCGCGCTGCTGGCGGCGCTCCGGGCCGACCCCGCCATGCAGGCCATCCCGTTCATCTTCCTGACGGCCAAGAGCGACGACCTCAGCCGCCAGAAGGGGCTCCGCAAGGGCATCGACGACTACCTCACCAAGCCGTTCGACGTCGACCACCTCATCACGCGGGCCGGCCAGATCATCCAGCGGAGCCAGCTCTACCAGACCAAGCTCAACGCCAGGATCGGGCGCGACTTCTCGGACCGGCTCCTCCCCCGCGAGATGCCCTCCGAGCCGGGCTACCGGACCGTCTTCTTCTCGCGCCCGAAGGAGGACGGCGGCGGCGACCTCTTCGACTGGACGCGGGCCTCGGACGGGTCCTACCTCTTCACCGTGGGCGACATCATGGGGAAGGGGCTCCAGGCCAAGTTCTACGCCTTCAGCTTCCTCTCGTACATCCGGAGCACGATCCACGCCATGCTCCGCGAGACGGTGAGCCCGGCCAAGCTGATGGGCCGCGTCAACCAGATGCTGATCACGGACCAGGTGCTGGAGGAGACGTTCGCCTCGCTCCTCCTGCTCCGCTGGGAGCCGGGCAAGAACCGGATCGTCTACGCCAACGCGGGCCACTGCCGGCCCATCCTCGTCACTCCGGAGGGGCCGGGGCTCGTCGAGTACTCGGACCTCATCCTCGGGCTCGACCCCAACACGGTGTTCGAGGATCGCGCCCTGACGGTCCCGCCGGGGAGCGCCCTGATGTGCTACACCGACGGGCTCAACGAGCAGGTGGCCCGGAGCGGGAAGATGTTCGGGGAGGCCGGCGTCGCGCTCGGCGCCCAGGCCGCGCTCGGCACCGAGCAGCCGGTCCACACCCTGCTCTCGTGGATGCTCCAGCGGAGCGCGGAGCGCCACTTCGCCGACGACGTGCTCGTGTTCTGGCTCCAGCGGCAGGCCGAGGCCGTCGTGCCCGACGCGCCGGCGACCCCGCCCGCCGAGGCCGTCGCGTAGCCGCTGGCGGACGCCGTCGCCAGCGGGGCGAGCGGGGGCGGGCCCTCCTCCGGTTGGCTCGCGGCGGACCGGTGGGGCCTACCGCGCCAGGTCCACGCGGAGCCAGCGGGTCAGAGTGACGGGCTCGAGGGCCGCCTCGCGAGGGGCCGCGGCCGGCTCGCCTCCCGCCCGGCCCCCGACGGGTCCCTGCTCGCGTAGCCCGACCGGCGCGAGGCCGGCGAGGTCCAGCAGTTCCACGCCCACGCCCACGCTCCCGTCCGGCGCCGTCGGGAGGGGGCCCGAGGCCGGGTCGAGCGCGATGCGGGCCTCGACGACGAGCCCGGCCCGCGTCCACGTCGCCGCCGTCTCGAGCCCCGCCACGCTCCCGCGCGGCGCCGACTGGACGAGGACCTGGCCCTGCCGCGTGACCTCGACACGCCCGAGCGCGTCGTCGAACCGACGCCGGAGGCGCTGTTCGTCCACGCCGCCGCTCCGCTCCCGTCCGCGCTCGCGGCGCACGTCGGCCGGGTCCGGAGGGGGCGGCGCGGGGAACCGGAGGCCGAGCACGCGCTCGGTGCCGCCGCTGGGGTCCAGCCAGAGGCGGAGGCCGCCGAGGGCGATCCGGCGGGCCTGCCGCTCGTCGCTCGCCACGAGGACGAGCGTGAGGGCGTCGTCGGTGTTGCGGAGGCCGACGCTGAGGCCGGCCTCGCGGGGCACGGGGCGGAGCGCGGCGGGCCAGTCGCGGGCGTCGCCGTCGATGGTGGTCTCGCCGGTCGCGGGGGCGGACGAGTAGAGCGGGGCGCTGCCGCCGCAGCCGCTGGCGAGGGCCGCCAGCGCGGCGAGGAGGAGGGTCGGGCGCACGGGGGAGGCGTGGAGGATCGGGGGCAGAAGGCGTGCCGGTGAACGTACGGCCGGCCTCCCGGCGTCCGGCCCCGCGCGTGAACTCCTGGCGGAGCCGGGCGCCCCGCCGATGGGCGGCGAGTCTGGCCCGCGGGAACGTGGCGGCGCCCGGCGTGATACCGACCTGATGGACCTTGAAACTCTCGACCTCGGGCTGGCCGGCTGGGGCGTCGTCGTGCTCTACGTCGCCGGCGCGCTCACGGCCGTCGACGCCGTTATGAACGCGCGGACGCCCCAAGGCGCGACGGCCTGGGTCTTCGCCCTCGCCACGCTCCCCCTCGCCGCGCTCCCGCTCTACTGGATTCTCGGCCGGTTCAAGTTCGAGGACTACCTCGACACCCTCCGCGACTTCGACGCCGAGATCGCCGACGGGCTCGACCAGGCCGTCCAGGGGCCGCTCGGGCCGTTCCTCCTCTCGGACCACTCCGGGAGCGACAGCCGCGAGGCCGGCGAGATGGAGGCGTTCGACGCGATGGCCTCGCTCCCGTTCACGCGCGGCAACGACATGGACCTCCTCGTCGACGGCGAGGCGACGTACGAGGCCCTCTTCGCCGCCATCGACGCCGCCGAGCACTACGTGCTCACCCAGTTCTACATCGTCCACGACGACGACATCGGGGGGCGGTACCAACGACACCTCCTCGACGCCGCCCGGCGGGGCGTCACCGTCCGGTTCCTCTACGACTCGGTGGGGAGTTGGCGGCTGCCGCGCGCTTACAAGCGCGAGCTGGAGGAGGCCGGCGTCTGCATCTGCCCCTTCACCGGCCCGCGCAACTGGCTCAAAAAGCTCCGCCTCAACTTCCGCAACCACCGCAAGATCACCGTCGTGGACGGGCGCGTCGGGTTCGTGGGTGGGCTCAACGTGGGCGACGAGTACCTCGGGCGCGACCCGGACATCGGGTCGTGGCGCGACACGCACCTCCGCGTGAGAGGCCCCATCGTGCAGGGGCTCCAGCTCTCGTTCGCGCGCGACTGGTTCTACGGCACGCGCGAGCAACTGGAGGACCTCCGCTGGGAGCCGGAGGCGGCCGACGAGGACCGGACCGCCCTCGTCCTCGCCTCCGGCCCTGCCGACGCGCTGGAGACGTGCGGACTCCTCTACACCCACGCCATCGAGAGCGCCGAGGAGCGGGTCTGGATCGCCACGCCCTACTTCGTCCCCGACGGCCGCGTGCTCGGCGCGCTCCAGCTGGCGGCCCTGCGCGGCGTGGACGTCCGCGTGCTGATGCCGCGCACCAGCGACAGCGCCTTCTTCAAGTACATCCCCTACGCCTACCTCCCCGAGGTGGAGCGGGCCGGGGTGAAGGTGTTCCTCTACGAGCCCGGCTTCATGCACCAGAAAGTGGCCCTCGTGGACCGCGACTTCGCCGTGGTCGGGACGGCCAACTTCGACAACCGCTCGTTCCGGCTCAACTTCGAGGCGTCGGTCGTCGCCCAGGACGCCGACGTGTGCGACCGCGTGGAGGCCATGCTGGAGGCCGACCTCGGCCGGGCCACGCGGATCACGAAGAGGGACCTGGAGGAGAAGTCGTTCCCGTTCCGGTTCGCGGCCAACGCCACGCGCCTGCTCGCGCCGGTCTTGTAGGGCTCGCGCTCGCCCCGCTGGCGCCGACCGCCAGCGGCCGGGTCAATTGGCCGCGACGTACTTCAGCCGGGCGCCGCTCGCCTGGAGATCCAGCCCCTGCTCGAAGCGGGACGAGTCGCCGACGGGCACCCGGCGGACCTGGACCAGCACGTCGTCCAGCGGCCGGTTGTCGGCGTCGTAGAGCGTGACGAACACGTCGGCGGAGGCGATGTCCACCTCGCCCCGGTTCACGACGTAGCCGGTGATCGTGGGGTAGTCGCTCCCCTCGCGGATCAGGCGGAGATCCTCTACGTCCGCCCGCGGCTCCGGGCCGCCGCAGGCGGCGAGGAGCAGGACGAGGGGGAGGGCGAGCAGCAGGCGGGGCACGGCGCGGGGGAGCGAGTGAGAGGGCTTGAGAGCGAACCTCGGCGAGTCGGGACCGAGTCTAGCGTTCCGCCACACGGAGATCGGAGACGGTGTAGCCGACCTCCTCGTCGGCCATCTGCGAGCTGACGTCGATGTAGAGCTCAGTGGGGTAGCCCAGCTCCGGGTCGAACGTGACGTCGACGCGCTCGGCGCCGCGCTCGTAGGCGTCCTCGATCAGACCGAACAGGCCGTCCACCGTCACCACGCGCTCGGGGTCGACCGTGGCCCCGTCGAACCGGGCCGAGGCCACGGCCCCGTCGCGGACCGTCACCTCGAACGGGCCCCGGTAGTCCTCGGGGCAGAAGCACGAGCGCTGGAGCGTCATGCGGTAGGCGTCGAGGCCGGCGTCGGCCCAGCGCTGGCGGGCCGCGTCGAGGTCCGGCGAGCGCGGCGCGGCGGGACCGTCGGGGCGCGGCGCCTCGGCCTCGGGCGGGACCCCGGTCGGAGACGCCGTCTCCGGCGCGAGGCAGCCCGCGAACGGAGCGGCCAGGAGGACGAAGGCGAGGAGGCGCATGGGGGGCCGGGCGAGGAGACGGACAGAACGAGGCACGGCCTTATTTAGCCGAGGTCGGCGAGGTTGGCCTGGAGCGCGTCGATCTCCGCCTTCGCGTCGGCCGCCTTCTGGCGCTCCTTGGCGACGACGGCCTCGGGGGCGCGGCTCGTGAACTGCTCGTTGCGGAGCTTCTTCTCCACGCTCCCGAGGAACTGGCGCTTCGCGTCGATCTCTTTTTGGAGCCGGTCGCGCTCCTGGTCCAGGTCGATCATGCCCGCCAGCGGGACGTAGACCTCGTGGCGGTCCACGACGACGGCGGCCGAGGCCGGCGGCTTCCCCAGGTCGGTCCCGATCTGGAGGCTCTCGATGCCCGCCAGCCGTTCGAGGTACGCCCGCGCCGACTCCAGCGCCTCGACGGTCTCCGACGCCGCCTCGCCACCCACGCGGATCGAGGCGGCGATGGCACGCGACGGCGGGACGTTGTACTGCGCCCGCACCTGCCGGACGCCCTGCACGAGGTCCTGGACGAGCCCGAACAGCGCCTCCTCCTCGGCGTCCGTGTGGAGGTCGTCGGCGACGGGCCACGGGGCGGCGATGAGGGCGTCGCCGGCCTCGCGGGGGCGGAGCTTCCACCACAGCTCCTCGGTCACGAACGGCATGAACGGGTGGAGCAGGCGCAGGATGGCGTCGAACACCTCGACCGAGAACGCCAGCGTCTCGGCGTCCATCTCGGACGGCTGGCCGTCCGGGCCGTAGGCCGGCTTCGCCAGCTCGAGGTACCAGTCGCAGAAGTCGCGCCACACGAAGTCGTAGACGAGCTGGGCCGCCTCGCTCACGCGGTACTTCGCCAGCGCCTCGTCGACGGCGTGGACCGTCTCGGCGAGGCGCGTCAGCAGCCACGTCTCGACGAGCGAGAGCTCGGAGAAGCCCCGCTGGCGGACGGCGTCGGCGGTGGGCCGGCCGGCGTCGTCCGTCTCCAGAAAGCGGCCGAACACGTTGAACGCGTTCCAGAGCTTGTTGGCGAAGTTGCGCCCGCCCTCGAAGGCCGCCGGGTCCAGCTTGATGTCCTGGCCCTGGGCGCAGAGCTTGGCCAGCGTGAAGCGGACGGCGTCGGCGCCGTACTGCTCGATCATGTCGAGCGGGTCGATCCCGTTGCCGAGCGACTTCGACATCCACCGGCCCTGCTTGTCCTTGATCATGCCCGTCACGAACACGTCCGTGAACGGGACGGAGCCCGTGAAATGCGTCCCGGCCATGATCATCCGGGCGATCCAGAAGAACAGGATGTCGTAGCCCGAGACGAGGACGGTGCCGGGGTAGAACGCCTTCAGCGCGTCCGTCTCGTCCGGCCAGCCGAGCGTGGCGAAGGGCCAGAGCCACGACGAGAACCACGTGTCGAGCACGTCCTCGTCCTGCTCGTAGCCCTCGCCCGGGCTGACTCGACGCAGACGACGAACGTTGGCCTCGTCGCGCTCGCCGGTCTCGGCATCCACCGGGTACCAGACGGGGATGCGGTGGCCCCACCAGAGCTGGCGCGAGATGGGCCAGTCGCGGATGTCTTCGAGCCAGCGGCGGTACTCGTTGGCCCAGCGGCTCGGGTGGAACGTGACCGTCCCGTCGTTCACGACCTCGAGCGCGCGCTCCGCCAGCGGCTCCATCGCCACGTACCACTGCGGCGAGAGGAGCGGCTCGATGACGGCCTTCGAGCGCGACGAGATCGGGACGGTGTGCGGGTAGTCCTCCGTCCCGACGAGCTGGCCGCGTTCTTCGAGGTCCGCCACGATCCGCGTACGCGCCTCGACGCGGTCGAGCCCGGCGTACGGCCCGCCCTCCTCGTTCAGCGTCCCGTCGAGGTTCATCAGCGAGACCGTCTCCAGGTCGTGCCGCTTGCCGATCTGGAAGTCGTTCTCGTCGTGGCCCGGCGTCACCTTCAGCGCCCCGGCGCCGAAGTCCATCTTGATGTAGTCGTCGGCGATGATGGGCACGATCCGGCCGATGACCGGCACCCGGACGTGCTGGCCGACGAGCGACGTGAACCGCTCGTCGTCGGGGTGGACCGCGACGGCCGTGTCGGCGGGGATGGTCTCGGGGCGCGTCGTGGCGATGTCGATGTGCGCGCCGGTCGGCTGGCCGCTCTCGTCGACGACGGGGTAGCGGACGGTCCACAGCGAGCCCGGCCGCTCGACGTTGTCGACCTCCTCGTTCGAGATGACGGTCTGGTTGTCCGGGTCCCAGTTGACGAGGTAGTCGCCGCGGTAGACGAGGCCCTGCTCGTAGAGCGTGACGAACACGTCCTGGACGGCGCGGCTCAGGCCGTCGTCCATCGTGAACCGCTCGTAGCGCCAGTCGCACGAGTCGCCGAGACGGCGCTTCTGCTGGAGGATGATCCCGCCGTACTCCTCCTTCCACGCCCAGACGTGTTCGAGGAACGCCTCGCGGCCCATCTCCTTCCGGTCGAGCCCCTGCTTTTTCAGCTCGCGCTCGACCACGTTCTGGGTGGCGATGCCGGCGTGGTCCATGCCCGGGATCCAGAGGGCCTCGTCGCCCTGCATCCGGCGGGCGCGGATGAGGAGGTCCTGGACCGTGTCCTGGAGCGCGTGGCCCATGTGGAGCCGGCCCGTCACGTTGGGCGGCGGCATCGGGATCACGAACGGCGTCTTGCCCTCTTGGAGAACGGCGTCGGGGTCGGCGTGGAAGAAGCCGCCGGCCTCCCAGTAGCGGTACCACTTCTGCTCGACGGCGGCGGGCTCGTAGGCCGAGCCGGCGGGGGCGGCGGGCGGCGTCGCGGGGGCGTCCGGCTGGCGGTGGCGGTCGCGGGGGATCTCGGTCGTGCTCATGGGCTCCGCCAGCGGGGCGGTGTGCGTGAGCCGGCCAAGCTACCGAGCGGCGCCGGGGAGGCGGGGTGAAGCGTGGAGGCGACGTCTCCCGCTCCCCTGCCGGACCCTCGGATCTCCACCGACGCGTCCGACCGTCAGCCCCACGCGCCCCGGAGCGGACCCCGCTCGGCACGGTCGAGGCGGTGACCTCCGGCCGGTCGCCGACGGCGGGACCGTCGGCCAACTCATCGGGCTCTTCGGTGGGTTCAACGCCACCGACGGGACCTTGTAGATCCCCGGCCGCTGGCGAGCCCCGCCAGCAGGTCGGCACGGTGCGGACGGCTCCTGGGGTGGGAGGCCGCCCGCTTCGCGTGTAGCGCTTCGCGTGTAGGAGGTGCCCGCCGCCGAGAGCGGAACGGGGCAGTTTCTACCCGCGCCAAAACCCCGGAATCTCGTTCCGAGACGGACGGCTGTTTCCAATCGGGAGCGTCGTCGGAATGCGACGGAACATCGGCTCAGAACTCGTATTCTCTGGCCTGGCCGGAGGTAGGATCTACCCCGCCGCGTTACGATCCGACCTCGCCGTGCTCGCCTCCCACTCCGCCTCTCCCCTCCTCGCTCTCGCCCGAGCGCTCGGACTCGCCGTGCTGGTGGCCGTGTCGCACGGCGCGACGGCCCAGTCCAACGCGGACTTCGTGGCGGCGGGCGTCGCCGTCCGCATGGAGGCCGACGCGCTCACGTCGCTCGACGCCGCCCAAGGCGACATCCTCGGATACGCCGTCGCGCTCTCGGGCGACCGCGCCCTCGTAGGAGCGGCGGCGGCGAGCGACGCCAGCGGCGCGGCCTACGTGTTCGGCCTCGCCGGCGGACGCTGGACGCAGGAGGCCAAGCTGATCCCCGACGACGCCGACGCGGGCGACTCCTTCGGCGTGGCCGTCGCGCTCGACGGCGACCGCGCCCTCGTCGGCGGCTACCGCGGCGGACAGGTCGTGGCCTACGTGTTCCACCGGACGGCTGGCGGGTGGGTTCAGGAGGCGACCCTCCCGACGGCCGCCGCGGCCGCCTCGGTGGTGAGCGTGGCCGTCGCGCTTCAGGGCGGCCGGGCCGTCGTCGGGGCCAACCAGCACCACGGGCGCCAGGGCGCCGCCTTCGTGTTCGGCCAGACCGCCGCTGGCTGGGCGATGGAGGCCGAACTGACGGCTCCCGACGGAGCGGCCGGCGACGCCTTCGGGTCGTCCGTCGCCCTCTCCGACACGCGCGTCGTCGCGGGCGCGTACGGGCGGGACGGCGGGCGCGGCGCGGCCTACGTGTTCGAGCGGGAGGCGACGGCGTGGAGCCACCGCACGACGCTCTCGGCCCCGAACGACGACGCGCCCGGCGGCCTCGGCGTCTCGGTCGCCATCGACGGCGACCGCGTCCTCGCCGGCGCCCCGTTCTACGATGATGGCCGGGGGGCGGCCTACGCCTTCGACCTCGCGGCCGGCCCCTCTCCGAGCACGCTCCGGTCCCCGTTCCCGGTCGCGGGCGACTCGTTCGGCTGGTCCGTCGCACTCCGCGATGAGCGCGCCCTCGTCGGCGCACGGCTCGACGACGGGCGCGTCTCGAACGGCGGCGCCGCCTTCCTCTTCCGCGTGTCCGGCGCCGGCTGGGCGCCGGAGGCCAAGCTGCTCGGCGAGACCACGCCCCGCGCCTGCGCCGGCGTCTCGGTCGCCCTCTCAGACGACCACGCCCTCGTCGGAGCGCCGTACCACGACGCCAGCCGAGGGACGGCGCTCGCCTACTCCGTCACGCCGGCGTCGGTCGCCACCGACGCAGACGCGGCCCTCGACCTCTCGCTCTCGGTCGCGCCGAACCCCGTCGCCCATCGGGCGCGGGTGACGGTCGGGCTGGCCCAGGCAGGGCCCGTCCGGGCGAGCGTGTTCGACCTGCTGGGCCGCGAGGTCGCCGTGCTGGCGGACGCGCCGCTGGCGGCGGGCGAGCACGCGCTCGACCTGGACGCCGCCGCGCTCCCGGCCGGCGTCTACCTCGTCCGCGTGGCGACGGCGCGCGGCGCGCGGGCCCTCCGCGTGACCGTCGCCCGGTAGGGTTCGCCCCAGCTTCACCGGAGCCGCCTTGGCGCGGGGTCGGACCGACGTACCTTGCGGACCTCCCCGGCGTCCAATCGCCGGCCTCGGGATGTGGCGCAGCCCGGTAGCGCGCCTCGTTCGGGACGAGGAGGTCGTGGGTTCAAATCCCGCCATCCCGACTGACGCCCCCCGGCCTGCGCTGGGGGGCGTCTCTTTTTGCTCTCCCCGCCGCCCATGCTCCGCTCCGCCGCCCTCCTCCTCGCCCTGCTGGCGACCGCCGCCAGCGCCCAGACGCAGGAGGTCCTGTTCCCCGGACAGAGCGGCGAGGCGCTGCTCGCCTCAATCCGCGCCGAGTACCGCCCGGCGACCCTTTCCGGAGACAACGACGACCTCTACGCGCGGATCGACAGCACGACCGTGGACGGCCAGCTCGGCGTCATCGGCGTGTACACCGGCCTGTTCGTCCCCTTCGACGGAGTCCCCAACGACGACCCGAGCCAGGACGTCTACAACGGTGGCTCGCCGTCGGGCGTGACGATGAACCAAGAGCACACGTGGCCGAAGGCCGAGCTCAATGGGAGCAGCAGCGCTCGCTCGGAGAGCGATCTCCACAACCTGTTCCCCACCCAGGTCGGCGTCAACGCAGACCGTGGCAACCTTCCCTTCGCCGACATCCCCGACAACCTGACCACGCGCTGGTACCGCGGGGCGCCTCCGTACACCCAAACCTCTACGCCGACCGAGGACATCGACGAGTACAGCGAGCTCCGGCAGAACGTCAGCTTTGAGCCTCGCGAGGACCACAAGGGCAACGTGGCCCGGGCCCTCTTCTACATCGAGGCCATGTACCCCGAGGAGACTAACGAGGCTTGGCTGGAAGGCCAACTCGAGACGCTCTACGAGTGGCACTACGCCGACCCCATCACCGAGGCCGACCAGGCCCGCTCCGCGCGCGTGGGCGCCTTCCAGAGCGGCAAGGACAACCCGTTCGTCCTCGACTCCACGCTCGTCCGCCGCGCCTTCTTCCCCGGGATCACCGTCGACGCCGAGGACGCGCCCGCCGGACTGGCGCTCCGCGTGAGCGGGCCGAACCCGTTCCGCGTCGGGAGCCGCCTCGCGCTCGACCTGCCCGCCGCCGCCACCGTCCGCGCCGACGTGCTCGACGTGCTGGGCCGCCGTGTGGCCCGCCTCTACGACGGCGCCGCGCCGGCGGGGCCGCTCGCCCTCCGCCTCGACGGGTCGGCGCTCGCGCCCGGCCTCTACGTCGTCCGCGCGAGCGTCGATGGGGCCGTCCTCAGCCGAACGCTGATTCGAGCACGCTGAGGTCGTCGGCCTCGACGGGCTCTGTCGGGACAGCCGCGGCGGCCGGGAGCGACACCACGAACCGGGTCCCGACGCCCACCTCGCTCTCGACCGAGATCGTCCCGTGCATGGCGTGGACGAGCTGGCGCGTGATGGTGAGGCCGAGGCCCGTCCCCTCGTGGCTCCGCGCCCAGCCCGTCGAGGCCTGGCGGAACGGCTCGAACAGCCTGGTCAGGAACGCCTCGTTCATGCCGTGGCCCGTGTCGTGCACGGCCACCTCCACGCGGTCGCCAGTGGCGCGGAGGGCGACCGTGATGCCGCCGCTCTCGGTGAACTTGACGGCGTTCGAGACGAGGTTGGTGAGCGCGCGCGCGAGCGCGTCCGGGTCGGCGAGCACCGCCAGCTCGTGCGGGCCGTCGACGTCGAGCCTGAGTCCCCTGGCCTCGGCCTGTGGCCGGAGCAGCGCGGCCACCTCGCGGGCCTCGCGGGCGAGGTCGGCAGGGACGAGGACGAGGTCGGTCTCGCCGGCCTCCATCCGGGCGAGGTCCAGGACCGAGTTGAGCGTGCCGAGCAGGCGCTCCCCACCGGCCTGGATGGGCCGGACGAGGTCGGCGTGCTCCTCGCCGACCTCCTCGCCCAGCATTTGCGCGAACCCGATGATGGCCGTCAGCGGGGTCCGGATCTCGTGGCTCATGTTGGCGAGGAAGGCCGCCTTGGCGCGGGCCGCATCCTCGGCGCAGTCGCGCGCCGCCTCCAGCGCTGCCTCCCGCTCGACCTGCTCCGTCACGTCCTGGAGCACGCCCTGAAGCCGTCCCGACTCGCCCGACCGGTTGTCCGCGATCGTGACGATGGACTGGACCGTCCGGGTCTCCCCGTCGGGACGGACGATGAGGAACCGACACGTCGTGCGCTCCTGCCCCTGCAAGAGCCGCGCGACCTCCTCGGTCGCGGGCTCCAGTTCGCAGGGAGGAATAAAGTCGAGGATCGAGGGGGCCGAGGCGGAGGGAGGGACGCCGAAGATGCGGTAGACCCCCTCCGACCACTCGCGGCGGCCGGTGGCCCGATCGAACGTCCAGTTCCCGACGCCCGCTAGCCGCTCGGCCTCCGCCAGCCGCGCCTCGCTCTTCTCCAGCTCGCGGACCGCCCGGACGCGCGCCGCGAACGCGAGGAAGATCACCACGGAGCCGCTCGCATGGACCAGCAGGAACCCGGCCGGGCTCACGCTGGTCGGCCCCACCTCGGCCACCGCCACGACCGCCACCGCCACCCCCGCCGAGGCGGCGAGGTTCGCCGCCAGCGGCCGGACGCTCGTCAGTGTTAGTGAGTAGACCATGGCCGCGCTGAGGGCCACGAACTGGTACCCGCTGGCGTAGTCCGGCGCGAGCCCGTTGGCCGCCACGAGGTAGCCGTACCACGGGAGCAGGACGTACACGAGCACGGACAGCGTTCGCCGGGGGTGTCTCCAGACCGCCCCGCGGGTGTACGTGAGGGAGAGCAGGACGAGCGAGACTCCCACCACGACCAGGCGCACCCACAGCGGGTCGAACGCTTCGGGGAGCAGGGACCTGTAAACCACCCAGTAGACCGGGTTGAGAAGGGCCACCACAACGAGCGCCAGCCGGAGCGACCGGAGCGAGGTCTCCCGCCCGCTCAGGCCGTCTCCGAAGGGCGCCAGAGACCGCAGGAAAGACAGAAACTGGGGGGTCATAGACAGGGAGGAGCCCCTCAGATATCGGCCGACGGGTCGCTGAGTTAACCGTCGCCGGACGTTCGCACGTAGCTCTCGAACCGGAAGGCGGGTGCCCCCTCCGCCGCCGGGTGTCGCTCCTCCCCCACGCGCCGGAACGGCCCGCCGTTGGCTTCTAGGAGGTGACGGTAGGGCGGGAAGAACGTGTCGCCCTCGAACGTGCCCTCCACGATCGTCAGCTCCAGCCGGTCGGCGCGGAGGTCGTCGCCGAGCACGGTCCCGTAGACGCCGGCCCCGCCGCCGATGAACACGCGCTCGCGGTCGGCGAAGGCGTCGAGCGCCGCGTCGAGCCCGCCGTAGACGTGGATGCCCGGATGGTCCACGTGGGCCGGGTGCCGCGTGAGGACGACGTTCTCACGCCCCGGCAGCGGCCCGCCGAACTGGTGGAGCAGGCTCTCGAACGTCCGACGCCCCATCACGAGCGGGTGGCCGAGCGTGAGCGCCTTGAACCGGCGGAGGTCGGCGGGGAGGTGCCACGGAAGCTCCATGCCGTCGCCGATGAGGCGGTCGGAGGGGGTGCCGGGCGCCTCGGCCACGGCGGCGATCACGACGACCTCAGGCATAAGGGGTTCGGAGGTTGGAGTTCGGGAAGATGCCCGACTGGCGACCGTCACCGCCAGCGGGACGGGCCGAAGTGGCCCGGCACGTTCCACGGCCGCCACCCGTCCTCAGACGGCGACCGGGAAGCGGATGGCCGGCTGCGGGGCGTAGCCCTCCAGGCGAACGTCCTCGAACGCGAGGTCGTCGAGAGACTTGGGGTGGCCGTCGGCGTCGCGTGCGATGTGGAGGCGGGGCGCCGGGCGGGGCGTCCGCGACAGCTGCTCCCTCAGCCCGTCCACGTGGTCGACGTAGACGTGGGCGTCGACGAGCGTGTGGGCGAACCGGCCCGGTCGCATCCCGGCGGCCTCGGCGAGCACCTGCGTGAGGAGCGCGTAGCAGGCGAGGTTGAACGGGACGCCGAGCGCGAGGTCCGCGCTCCGCTGCGTGAGGTGGCAGTGGAGGAGGTCCGGCCCGTCCGCGACGGGCGTCACGTTGAAGCAGAACGTGTAGTGGCACGGCGGGAGCCGGCTGACGGCGGCGTTCGCCGGGTGCCACGCGCTGACCACGAGGCGCCGGCTCATCGGGTTCGTCCGTAGGGTGTCGAGGACGTAGCCGAGTTGGTCGAACGAGAGCGAGCCGTCCGCCTCCTGGCGGACGTGGGGGTGCCGGGCGTCGGCCCAGACCTCTTCGCCGAGGGCGACGCCGGGTTCGGGGACGGGGAAGCGGCGCCAGAAGCGTCCGTAGGCCGTCTGGAGGTTGCCGGCCTCGTCGGCCCAGGCGTCCCAGATCCGGGTGTGCTGGCGGAGGTCGCGGATGTGGTCCTCGCCGGAGAGGTACCACAGCACCTCGCGGAGCATGGACGCGAAGTAGACTTTTTTGGTGGTGAGGAGCGGGTAGCCCTCGGCGAGGTCCACGCTGTAGTGCTCCGCGAACGACGAGATCGTGTCCGTCCCCGTCCGGTTCGTCTTCCGCACGCCGGTCGCCAGCACGCGCTCGACGACGCCGAGGTAGGCCTCCTCGGCAGCGGTCGTCGTGGCAGAGGGCGGCGGGGCGACGGCGGGCATGGGGTTCGGGGGTGGGGGTTCGGGAAGATGCCTCCCGCTCGCGCTCGCCGCCAGTCGGACGGGCCTAGGTCGCCGGAACTTTTCCACGGTCGCCTCGGCTACCAGCCCCTCCCCACCTCTCACCCCTCTCATGGACCCCGGCCTCCACGTCAAGCAAGCGATCAACCATCTCAACAAGGTCCTGGCCTACTACCCGTACGTGGCCGACGGCGGCGAGGCGACCGTGGCCCTCACGCCCGAGGACTGGGGCGTCGTAGCGGACGCCCTGTTCCACATGGACACGCCGGCGGAGGTCTTCCCCGACCAGATCGCCGAGTACCGCACGAGCGACGACGGCCGCGAGATCCTCCTGACCGTCCAGGACGGGACCGTCATCCACGTCGAAGCGGGGTAGGCCCCCGGGGGAACTGTGCCGCTGCGACCGCTGCCGCCAGCGGGGCGGAGAGTGCTCCGCCCGTTTCCACCCCCCTCCCGGATCAGTTGGCGAGCGCGCGGAGGTGGAAGCGCGGGATCTGGGCGCGGAAGCGGGCGCCGTCCTCGCGCTGCATCAGGTAGGTCCCTTCCATGGAGCCCTCGAACGTGCGGAGGACGCAGAACGAGTGGTACTCGTGCGTCTCGCCGGGCCGGATCGTCGGCTGCTGGCCGACGACGCCGGCGCCCTCGACCTCCTGCACGTGGCCCTCGTCGTCGGTGATGGTCCAGCGGCGGCGGAGGAGCTGGACCTCGTCCGGCCCGTGGTTCTCGACGCGGACGAAGTAGGCGAACACGAACCGGCGGGCGATCACGTCCGACTTGTCGTCGAGGTAGACCGGGCGGACGGAGACCGTGACCGTCTCGGTGGTGGCGTCGTAGGAGACCATGGGACCGGGGGAAGCAGAGTCCTGGGACGCGGGCCGGCGTGGTCGGTTCGGCCGCCGCCGCCTACTGGCGGACTTCCTGACCGCGCTGATATTCGAGGGCGCCGACGAGCGCGCGCACCCGAGGTTCGCAGACGGGCGCTTGCCAGCGGCCTTCTTCTTTGAGCCCGCTCCCGATGAAGAAGCCGCCGGCGCAGTCGATGACCTCGGAGAGCGTCTCGGCGCCGAGGCCGCCGCCGCAAAAGAGCGGGAGGTCGGCCTCCGCGCACGCCGCCTCGACCACGCCCGGACGCGGCCTCCTCCCCACGCTCGGGCCGAGCACGATGAGGGCGTCGGGGCGGGCGGCCTCGGTGGCGGCCACGAGCGGGGCCACCTCGTCGACGTCGCGCGGCCGGACGTCGGCGAGGACGGGGAGGCCGGCGGCCCCGAGCGACTGGCGGTAGCGGTGGAAGCGGCCGGCGGCAGCGGGGTCTGTGGCCCAGCCGTCGACGCGGACGAAGTGGCACCCGGCGGCGACGGCCACCGCCAGCGCGGCGCGGTCGGCGTGGAGCACGCGGACGCCCACGGGCAGCCGCTTCGCGTTGCGACGGACGGCCTCGGCGACGCGCGTCATGTAGGCCACGACCTCGGGGCCGGTCTCGTCGTCTCCTAGCGCGGGCGCGTCGTGGGCGTTCTCGACGAGAAGCCCGTCGACCCCCAGCTCCACCAGCAGGCGGGCCTCCGCGACGGCCCGGTCCACGGCGACGCACACGTCCAGGCTCCCCGGCACGCCCGGCGACGGCCCCACGTGGATCACCGCGACGACGGGCTTGGGCCGAACGAACAGATCCCAGATGGACGTCATGGTAGGGGATTCCCCGAGGTGCCCCCCTCGTACGGCGGCGGCGGCTTCCTCAGTTCCGTGAATAACCCGGAGCTGGGGGCTCTCCTCCGAGCGACGGATCCAGCGAGTCGCGGATCACGCTGCCCGACGCGCGGCCGCCACCGCCCCCGCTTTCGTGCGGGCTGGCAGCGGGACGGGCGGAGGGTGCCCGCAACGTTTCCACGGCCGCTCCCCCTCCCTCTTCACCCGATCCCCCGAATCACAGGCACGGGCCGCGCGTACCCGGCCGCATGAGCACCGCCACCGCCCCGTCCCGCCCGACGCGCTCCCTCGACGACGTGGTCGTCCTCTTCGCCGGCGACTCGGGCGACGGGATGCAGCTCACGGGCAGCCAGTTCACGCTCGCCACGGCCCACGCGCGCAACGACCTCGCCACGCTCCCCGACTTCCCGGCCGAGATCCGCGCCCCCGCCGGCACGCTCTACGGCGTCTCCGGCTTCCAGCTCCACTTCGGCTCCGGCGCCATCCACACGCCCGGCGACGAGGTGGACCTGCTCGTCGCGATGAACCCGGCGGCCCTGAAGGTGAACCTCGGGCGCGTCCGCGCCGGCGGCGCCGTCCTCGTCAACACCAACAGCTTCACCGACCGCGACCTCGCGCTCGCGGGCTACGACGCGAACCCGCTCGACGACGGCACGCTCGACGGCTACGAGCGCCACGACGTGGAGCTGACGCGGCTCACGCACGAGGCCCTCGCCGAGACGGGCCTGAGCAAGCAGGAGGTCGACCGGGCGAAGAACATGTTCGCGCTCGGCCTCTCGCTCTGGCTCTACACGCGCCCCGTCGAGCCGGCTCGCGACTGGATCCGGAGCAAGTTCGCGAAGCAGCCCGAGATCCGCGACGCCAACCTCCGCGCGCTCGACAAGGGCTACCACTACGGCGACATCTCGGAGAGCTTCGTGGCCCGCTACGAGGTGGCCCCGGCTCAGCTTCCGCCGGGCACCTACCGCGCGATCCGAGGGAACGAGGCGCTCGCGCTCGGGCTCGTCGCCGCGGGCGTCCAGTCGGGGCTCGACCTGTTCTACGGGACGTACCCGATCACGCCGGCCTCGGACCTCCTCCACGCGCTCGCGAAGTACAAGAGCTTCGGCGTGCGGACGTTCCAGGCGGAGGACGAGATCGCGGCGATCGGGGCAGCGATCGGCGCCAGCTTCGGCGGCGCGCTCGGCGTGACGGCCACGTCCGGTCCGGGCATGGCGCTCAAGGGCGAGTTCATGGGGCTGGCGACGATGGTGGAGCTCCCGCTCGTGATCGTCGACGTGCAGCGGGCGGGGCCGAGCACGGGGATGCCGACCAAGACAGAGCAGAGCGACCTCCTCATGGCGGTCTACGGCCGCAACGGCGACGCGCCGACGCCGGTCCTCGCGCCGAAGACGCCGGGCGAGTGCTTCCTCGCCGCCTACCACGCCGCCCGGGTCGCCCTCACGTACATGACGCCCGTCATCGTCCTCTCGGACGGCTACCTCGGCAACGGCTCCGAGCCGTGGAAGCTCCCCGACGTGAGCGCCCTCCCCCCCATCACCGTCTCGTTCGCCGAGGCCGCCAGCGCGGCGGTCACCGAGGACGGCGCCTTCCTCCCCTACGTCCGCGACGAGACGACGCTGGCGCGCGGCTGGGCGCGGCCGGGGACGGCCGGGCTGGAGCACCGGATCGGCGGGCTGGAGAAGGACGCCCGGACGGGCGGCGTGAGCTACGACCCCGAGAACCACCAGCGGATGACGGAGACGCGGGCGGCCAAGATCGAGCGGATCGCGGCCGACTTCCCGCCCGTCGAGGTCGAGGGCGACGACGCCGGCGACGTGCTCGTCGTCGGCTGGGGCTCGACGTACGGCGCCATCACGAAGGCCGTCGGCGACGCCCGCGCGCGCGGCCTGGCCGTCGGCCACGCGCACCTCCGCTGGCTCAACCCGCTCCCGCCCGGACTGGCGGAGGCCGTCGGCCGGTTCGAGCACGTCCTCGTGCCGGAGCTCAACAACGGCCAGCTCGTCCGCATCCTCCGCGAGCGGTTCCTGATCCCCGCCCGGAGCCTCGCCAAGATCCAGGGGCTCCCGTTCCAGGCCCGCGAGATCGAGGCGGCCATCCTCGCGCTCGCAGGCGCCCTCGGCGACGACTCCTAAACCGATGTCCGACACTCCCCTCCACGACGACGCGGCGGCCCGCCCCGGTGGCGAGCCGCCCCAGCCACGCGGCGACAAGGGCTCGCGCCCCGACACGCCCCAGCTGGCCGGCAAGATCCACCCCGTCGACGCCCCCGCCTCGCCGGGCACCGACGGCGAGCCCACGCTCCCGCCGATCCCTGAGACCGGCCCCGACGACCAGACGCCGAGCCGTGAGGCCGGTGCCACCAAGCCCGCTGGCCCCACGCGCCCGCCCGGCGGGCGCGCCAGCCGGAAGCCAACGCGCCCGCCGAGTGCCACGCCGGCCGGCTCCAAGCCCGCCGGCCCGCCCGTCAAGAAGCCGGCCCGTCCGCCCGGCGCGAAGCGCCCGGCCGTCCCGCCGCGCGCGCGGACCGTCGACCCCGAGGGCGACGGGTCCGCGTTCGGCCTGCCCGTCCTCACGCGGAAGGACTTCGTGAGCGGGTCCGACGTCCGGTGGTGCCCCGGCTGCGGCGACTACGCCGTGCTGGCGGCCGTCCAGCGGGCGCTCCCCGAGCTCGCCGAGACGCGGGAGAACGTCGTGTTCATCTCCGGCATCGGCTGCTCGTCGCGCTTCCCGTACTACATGAACACGTACGGCTTCCACTCCATCCACGGCCGCGCGCCGGCCGTGGCGACCGGCCTCAAGGCCACGCGTCCCGAACTGGACGTGTGGGTGGTGACGGGCGACGGCGACGCGCTCTCAATCGGGGCCGGTCACACGGCCCACATGCTCCGCCGGAACGTGGACCTCCAGGTCCTCCTGTTCAACAACCAGATCTACGGCCTCACCAAGGGCCAGTACTCGCCGACGAGCGAGGTCGGGAAGGTCACGAAGTCGAGCCCGTACGGGTCGCTCGACCACCCGTTCAACCCGGCCGCGCTGGCGATGGGATCGGACGGCACGTTCGTCGCCCGGACGCTCGACCGCGACCCGAAGCACATGCAGGCGGTCCTGAAGGCGGCCCACGGCCACCGCGGCACGTCGTTCGTCGAGATCTACCAGAACTGCAACATCTTCAACGACGGGGCCTTCTTCGACTTCACCGAGCGCGAGTCGAAGCCGCTGCGGTCCGTCTTCGTGGAGGACGGCCAGCCGATGACGTACGCGAACGGCGAGAAGGGGCTCGTCCTCGACGGCCTGCGGCTCCGGTCCGTCGACCTGGGCGCCGAGCACGCCGCGAGCGACTGCGTCGTCTACGACTCGACGGACAAGGCGCTCGCCCTCCTCGTGGTCGATCAGATGTTCTGGGACGCCGACCTCCCGCGCCCCTTCGGCGTGCTCTACCGCGAGGACCGGCCGACCTACGACGCGCTCCTCAACGAGCAGGTGGCCGAGGTGACGGCGGCGAAGGGCCGCGGCGACCTGGCGGCGCTCCTCGCCAGCGGCGAGACGTGGACGATCTCCTGACGCGGCGAGCGCGGACGGCGTAGAGACGGGGCGAGCCGTCTCTACGGACGGACCCGGGTGGAGCGATCGAAGCGGGAACGTCTTTCCCCGCACAGGCAACCGATTCCGTCCGGCGCGCGCGCGCCGGCCGCCAGCGGGGAACGAGACGGCGGGACGGATTGTGGCCGGCCGTTTGCCGGGGCCTGCGTGGACTCTCCCCGCCCCCATGCTCCTCCGCCTCCGCAACGCCGCCGCCTCGATGGCCGAGCTGTCCCAACGGCAGGACCGCGTCGCCAACAACCTCGCCAACGCCAACACCGTCGGCTACCTCCGCGACCGCGCCTTCGCGACGGCGCTGAGCGAGCGGCTCGACGCCGAGGGCGCGCCCCAGAGCACCCGCGTCGGCGGCCAGTACGCCGACGTGACGGGCGGGGCGCTCCAGGAGACCGGCAATGCGCTCGACCTCGCCCTGGACGGCGACGGCTTCTTCGCCGTCCAGGGCGACGACGGGCGGACGCGCTACACCCGCGCCGGCGACTTCCTCCTCGACGCGGAGGGGACCGTCCGCACGCCGCGCGGCCACGCCCTCCTCCGCGACGACGGCCAGCCGCTGACCGTCCCGCCCTCCGGCGGCGAGATCGCCGTCTCTCCCTCCGGCGAGGTCCGCGTCGGCGGCGTCTCCGTGGGCCGCATCCAGACGGTCACCGTCGACGACCCCCGCCAGCTCGTCCGCCTCGACGGCGCCTCGTTCGACGCCGCCGGGCTGGCGGTGCGCCCCGGCGAAGGGGCCGTCCGGCAAGGCTTCCTCGAAGGCTCCAACGTCGACGCCGTGGGCGAGATGGTGGAGCTGATGTCGCACGTCCGCCTGTTCGAGAGCCAGCAGAAGGCGCTCCGCACGACGGACGACGTGCTGGCCGCCGTCACCCGCGACCTGGGCTCGTTCTAGGGCACGTGAAAGTAGGAGTCCAACCCCACCCCGTCCCTTGCCTCCTCCCCCTCCCCTCTTCCCCCACCATGCTCCGCGCCCTCCGCACCGCCGCCCTCGGCATGAGCGCTCAACAGACGAGCGTCGACAACACGGCCAACAACCTCGCCAACGCCAACACGACGGGGTTCAAAAAGGCCCGCGTCGCGTTTCAGGACCTCCTCTACCAGCGCGTCCGCGCGGCGGGCGGGGAGGACGGCGCCGCGCCGCCGGCCACGCTCCAGCTGGGCCACGGCGCCCTCGCCGTGGCCACCGTCGGGACGTTCACGCAGGGCTCGCTGAGCGAGACCGGGAATGCCCTCGACCTCGCCGTCAACGGCGCCGGCTTCTTCCCAGTCCAGATGCCCGACGGCTCGCGTGCCTACACGCGGGACGGCTCGTTCACGCTGACCGCCGACGGGCTCCTCGTCACGCAGAGCGGGTTCGCCCTCGACCCCGGCATCGAAGTCCCCGCCGACGCCCTCGACGTCCAGATCCAGGCCGACGGGACCGTCCGCGCGCGGCTCCCCGGCGAGGACGTGCCCGCCGAGCTGGGGCAGGTGGAGCTGGCGCGGTTCCAGAACCCGGCCGGCCTCCGCGCCCTCGGCGGCAACCTGTTCGTCCAGAGCGAGGGGAGCGGCGCGCCCATCGTCGCCCCGCCCGGCGAGGACGGCCTCGGGACGGTCCAGCAGGGCTTCCTCGAAGCCTCGAACGTGGACGTGGTGCAGGAGATGGTGGACCTCATCGCCAGCCAGCGCGCCTACGAGCTGAACTCGAAGATGGTGCAGGCCGGCGAGGAGATGCTCCAGATCGCCAACAGCGTCAAGCGGTAGTGCGGCTCGCCCTCCTCCTGCTCCTGGCCCCACTGGCGGCGCACGCGGGCGAGGCCGACGTGGTGGCCGCCGCCGAGGCCGCGCTCGGGGACCTCGACGCCGAGGTCCGCGTGGTCCGCCTCAGCGGCGAGGCCGAGGTTGCCGCGCCGCCGCTCCGCGTCCGGTTTCGGGACGAGGCCCCGCGCGGGCGCGTCTCGGCCTCGGTGGAGGCCCGCCAGCCCGACGGATCGTGGGCGCCGGTCGGCTGGGCCTACCTGGAGGTGGCCGTGTTCGAGACGGCCGCTGTGCTCACGCGCGATGTGGCGCGCGGCGAGCCCGTCGCCGACGCCGTCCGCGTCGAGCGCGTCGAGACGACGCGGCTCCGCGACGTGCTCCCGCCCGACGCCGTCCGCCAGTCGACGGCGACGCGGACGCTCCGCGCCGGCGCCGTGCTCACGGCCCGCCTCGTCGAGGCCCCGGCGGCCGTCGAGGCCCGCGCCCCCCTCCGCGTCCGCTACCAGCGTGGCGTCGTCCGCGTCGTGCTGGACTGCGAGGCCCGCGAGCGGGGGGCCGTCGGCGAGTCCGTCCGCGCCTACTGCTCCGATACGCGCGCGCTCTACCGCGTCCTCGTCACCGCCCCCGGCGCGGGCGACTGGACCGCCACGCTCTAGATGAGAATGAGGAACGAGGGCAGACGTACCCACAGAGCCGCCTCTCCCCCGAGGAGAGGGCGATCCGAGCGCCGCGCTTGCCCACCGACCACCCCCGCCCCTCCTGTCCAGGAGGGGGACGGCGCGAACCCGCACACGTTGCTCTCCCCTCGCCTCCGATGATCCGACTGCTCTTCCTCTTCCTGATCGCCGCGCCAGCGGTGGCGCAGGACGCGCCCACCGCCGAGGCCGCGCCGCCGGCCCCGCGCCGGACCACGTCGCTCTACGCCGACCTGAAAGCGTACCAGACGGGCGACCTCCTCACGATCCTGCTCGTCGAGCGGACGTCCGCGCGCCGGGCCTCCGCCAGCTCCGCCCAGGCGACGTCCCAGGTGGGCGGCACGGGCTCCAGCACGCTGGGCGGCTACTTCGGGCTCGACGCCCAGGTCGGCGGCCAGCGCGACTCCGACAGCCGGACCGTCCAGAGCGACCTGCTGACGGGCACCATCACGGCCCGCGTGGTGGAGACCGACCCGGCGGGCAACCTCGTGGTCGAGGGCGAGCGGCGGCTGAACGTGGACGGCGCCACGCACCTGATGAGCGTGCGCGGGCTCGTCCGCCCGGCCGACGTCAGCACCGGCAACACCGTCCTCTCGACCCAGATCGCGGGAGCCGACGTGGTGTACCGCCAGGAGGGCGGGTCCAAGTTCCTCAGCGGTCGCTTCCTGACGCTCGTCGGGACGGCGGCCGTGCTCGTCGGGGCCGTGCTCCTCGGCGGCTCCCTCTCCGGCGGCGCCGATGTCGCCGCCACTCCCTAGCCATGCGCCGCTCCCTCCCTCTCGTCCTGCTGGCGCTCGTCGCCAGCGCGTCCGTGGCCTCGGCGCAGACCGGCGCCAGCGCCCGGCTCAAAGAGCTCGTCGTGCCGGCCGGCGCCGCGCCCGTCCAGCTCATGGGCTACGGCATCGTCGTCGGGCTGGACCGGACCGGCGACCGCGCGCGCGGACGCTCCGGCGCGCCGTACACCGTCCAGAGCATCGCCAACATGCTCCAGCGGTTCGGGATCGCCGTGGACCCGCAGTTTCTCGGCTCGCGCAACGCGGCGGCCGTGATGGTGACGGCCACGCTCGACCCGTTCGCGGGGCCGGGCGCCGCGCTCGACGTGACCGTCTCCTCCCTCGGCGACGCGCGGTCCCTCGCCGGCGGCGTCCTCCTCCAGACGCCGCTCCAGGACATGGCCGCCGGCGGCGAGATCTACGCGATGGCGCAGGGGCCGGTCCTCACCGGGACGGTCCTGGCCGAGGCCGCCGGCACCTCGACGCGCACCGGCCCGACGAACACCGGCCGCGTGCCCAACGGGGCGAGCGTGGTCCGTGCCCCCGAGACCGTGCTCCCGACGGGCCCCTTCGACCTCGTGCTCCGCGAGCCCGACTTCACGAACGCCGCCTCCATCGCCGAGGCCGTCAACGGCGCGTTCCCCGGCTCCGCGACGGCCGTGCACGCCGGGCTCGTCCGCGTGGAGGTGCCCGCCGAGGTCGGCGGCCCGGCCGGGCTGATGGCCGCGCTCGAGGGGCTCCGCGTCGGCATCGACGTGCCCGCCCGCGTGGTCCTCAACGAGCGGACCGGCACCATCGTCGCCGGCGGCGCCGTCTCCATCGCCGAGGTGATGGTGACGTACGGCTCGCTCACGATCTCGACCCAGATCGACCCGGCCATCTCGCAGCCCAACCCGCTCGCCCGCGGCGAGACCGTCGCCCTTCCGGTCGGGAGCGTCGGCGTGGACCAGGGGCCGGTGCGGTCCGTCGTGCTCCAGCCCAACACCACGATCGCCGAGCTGGCGGCGGCGCTCAACGAGCTGGGCCTCTCGGCGCGCGACGTGATCGCCGTCTTCCAGGCCATCGACCGCGCCGGCGCGCTCCAGGGCGAGCTCGTCGTCCTCTAGCCATGTCCCCGATCTCCCCCAGCGCTCCCGGCACGGCACCAGCCAGCGCCAGAAAAAAGGCCGACTCGCCCGAGGAGGCCGCGCGCCAGTTCGAGTCCGTCCTCGTCCGCCAGTTCGTCGAGGTCATGACGAAGGACCTGTTCCAGAGCGGCGAGGAAGGCGGGATGACGGGGCAGGCCGACCTCCAGCGCGACACGCTCACGGACACGCTCACCGACCACCTCGTCGAGAGCGGGACGTTCGGGATCGCGGACCTGATGATGCGCCAGTGGACGCAGTCCGGCCGCGTGCCGAGCGACGCGGCCCCGCCGGCTCAAGCCCCGCCCGTTTCCATCGATACTCCCCAGGACGACCTCCCATGATCGACGTGTCTGCCCCCGACGTGCCCCCGACCGACGTGTTCGCCCCCGAGCGCGAGGCCCTCGCGGCCGTCGCCGCCAGTGCCCGCGCGCAGCTCCTCGCCCTCCGCGACGGCTCGCCCGAGACCTTCGAGGCCGCCGCCGCGCACACCCTCGACGCCGTCGCCGACCTCGACCGCCGCCGCCAGTCGCGCGAGCGGCGGACGGCCTCCCTCGCCACGCCGCCGGCCTCCGCCGATGCCCGTGCCGCGCTCGAGACGGTCGCCCAGGACGCCCGCCAGGCGTGCGACGAGCTCGAGTTGGCGCTCGAACAGGCCGTCGCCCTCGGGCGCGACCTGATCGGGACGTGGCAGCAGATGGCGGCCCCGGCCACCTCGCAGGTCTACACCGCCGCCGGCGCGGTCGGGTCCGGCCACGCGGCCGGCCGCCTCCACCAGACCGGCTGACCCCAATGAGCCTCACCAACCTCTACAGCACCGCCCGCCGCGGCCTCCTCGCCAGCCAGGCGGCGACGAACGCCACCGGCAACAACATCGCGAACGCGGAGACGCCGGGCTACACGCGCCGGTCGGTCAGCCTGCGGACGGCGGCGCCGACGCGCGGCGGGCTCTTTTTCCAGACGCTCCCCGGCGCCGGCACGGGCGTGGACGTGGGCGCGTTCGAGCGGACGCGGAGCCGGCTCCTCGACGTGGCCGTGCGCCAGAGCCGAGCGGGCAGCGGCGGGGCCGGCGAGAGCGCCCAGCTCCTCTCCGGGCTCGAGGCGACCCTGGCCCCGGATGGCGGCGACGCCTTCCTCGGCGCCATCGGCGGCTTTTTCGACGCCTGGGCCGACGTGGCCGACGCGCCCACGGACGCCGGCGTCCGTGACGCGCTCCTCACCGCGGCGGGCAGCCTCACCCGGACGTTCCAGGACGCTGCGGCGCAGGTCGAGGGCTACGGCCGGGCCGTCCAGGACGACCTCGTGGGCACCGTCGACCAGATCAACACGGTGCTCGCGGAGGTCGCCAGCCTCAACGTGTCCATCCGCACGGCCCGCGCGCAGGGCGCCGACGACCTCGACGCGCTCGACCGCCGCGACCTCCTGCTCGACCAGCTCGCCGGCCTCGCCCCGTTCTCCGTCCGCGACCACGCCGACGGGACGGCGACGGTGACGATCCACGGGATGGTGGGCGTCCAGGACGGTGAGGCGCGCCCGCTTCGGGTGGAGCTGCCGCCGGCCGCCTCCGAGCCGGCCGTCTACGCTCGCGGCGCCGCGCGCCCGCTCGACCTCGACGCCGTCCGCGGCGGCGCCCTCGGCGCCCAGCTCGGCCTCCTCACCGACACGCTCCCCGGCGCGCACGACGCGCTCGACGCGCTGGCGGCTGACCTCGTCGAGCGCGTCAACGCGGCCCACGTCGGCGGCGAGGGGCTCGACGGCGTCTCCGGCCGCTCGTTCTTCGACCCCACCGGGACCACGGCCGGCACGTTCGCCCTCAGTGCGGGCCTCACCGCCGACGCCATCGCCGCCGGCACGGGCGGTCCGGGCGACGGCACCGTCGCCACGGCCATCTCGGGGATCGGGGAGGAGGCCACGGGCGCCGGCACCCGCGTCCTCGCCCGGATCGGCGCCCAGGCGCGCGGCGCGCTCGCCGCCGCCGAGGCCAACGACGCCTACAGCGCCCACGCCCAGGCCCTCCGCGATGGCGTCTCGAAGGTCTCCATCGACGAGGAGATGACCAACCTCATCCAGTTCCAGCAGAGCTACGCCGCCTCGGCGCGCGTGCTCCAGACCGCCGAGGCCCTCTTCGACACGCTCCTGACGCTGTAAGCCCCGAATCCGAGCGGAGCGTGGGGGTGTGGGAAGAGGGCGTTTCACCCTCCCACACCCCCACCCGCATACACCCACGCGCACCCATGCCCCGCCCCATCCAGACCACCCTCACGCGCGCCATGGCCCAGGGCAGCTCCGGCCGCTCCGTCTCGCGCGCCCGCGCGGCGCTCGACGAGGCCGCCAGCCAGCTCGCCACCGGCTACCGCATCCAGCGGCCCTCCGACGACCCCGCCGGCTTCTCCCAGGCCCGCACGCTCGGACGCCTCCAGGACCGCCTCGCCCAGCACGGACGCGCCATCGACGCCGCCTCGCTCTGGGTGGACCGATCGCAGACCGAACTAGACGCGCTCGCGGACCTGTTCGTGGAGGCGAAGGAGATCGGCGTCCGGGCCGCCAACGGCCTCCTCGACGACGAGGACTTCGCGCGCCAGATCGAGACGATCCGGACGGAGGCCGTCTCGCGCCTCACCGCGACGAGCAACGGGGAGTACCTCTTCGCCGGCAACCAGACGACCACGGCGCCGCTCGACGCCACCGGCGCCCTCGCCCCCGGCGACTTCGGCGGGCGCCGCCAGCGGGCCGTGGCACCGGGCCTCACCGTCGCCATCAACACCGTCGGTGCCCTGGAGGTGGACGGCGTCCCGGCGACTGACCGGCTCCAGGCCCTCGCCGACGCCGTCCGCGGCGACGACCCCGCCGCGCTGGCGGCGGCCCTCGACGGCATCGACGCCGGCGTGGACCACTACATCCGTCTCGGCGCACAGAGCGGGACCGTCAGCCGGACGCTCCAGAACGCCCGCGACGGGCTCGCCTCCCAGGACATCGTGCTGGGCGAGCGGCGGGCGGCCATCGAGGAGATCGACCTCGCCGAGGTGATGGGCACCGTCCAGAAGCGGCAGACGTCGCTGGAGGCGGCCCTCCGGGCGCAGGCCGCCTCCGTCCAGACGACGCTGCTCAACTACCTCCAGTAGGGCTTCGGGGCGTTCGGCCGGGGCTGCGGGGAACGGCCGCGTTCCCAGGCGGAGGGGTGAACGGGAAAAGCGGAGGGACGCGAGAGAGAGGATAAAGGGGCCGGAGGCGGCCTCGATAAGTGGGGCAGAGGCCGGACAGCCCGGCTCGCCAGAACCACTCCCACCCCAGACCGACCCTCCCCATGTCCTTCCGCATCAACACCAACACGCAGTCGGCCTTCGCGCTGACCTCGCTCAACAGGACCTCCAACGAGATCGGGATGCGCCAGATGCGCCTCTCGACGGGCAGCAAGATCAACTCCGCCGCCGACGACTCGGCCGGGTTCACGATCTCGAACAAGCTCCGGGCGACGACCCGCGGCCAGGCCCAGGCCCTCTCGAACATCGGCGACGCCAAGTCCATGCTGACCGTCGCCGAGGGCTCGCTCGGAGCCACGATGGACATCCTCCAGACGATGAAGGAGAAGGCCGTCCAGGCCGGCAACTCGTCGATGGGCACCGAGGAGCGCGCCGCGATCCAGAGCCAGGTCGACGCCCTCGCCGCCGAGGTGGGCGACATCCTCTCGGGCGCCAACTTCAACGGCACCAACCTCTTCTCCGACGAGGCGGCGACGAGCCTCTCGTTCCAGGTCAGCGACAAGTCCGGCGACACGTTCGGCGCCTCCATCGGCAAGCTGGGCACCGGCACGCTGGGGCTCACGGCCACCGTGGCCGTCGACGCCGTCGCGGCCGTCGAGGCTGTCGAGGCCGTCGACGCTGTCGACGCCGTCGACGCCAGCGCGTCCGTTTCCGCTCAGCTCGACACCGACAAGGTCTCCATCGCCGATGGCACCGCCTACTCGGGCACCGAGGACTTCACGTACAGCTTCTCCATCACGGAAGACAGCGGTACTCCCGGCACGTTCAACGTGACCTACGTCGACGGGGCCGGGGACACCCAGACGGCCGTCACCGGGTCCGACTTCTCGGCCGACGAGACGTTCACGGTCGACGGCTTGGCCATCACGATCGGCAGTGGCTACACCGGCGCCGATGGCGACACGTTCTCCATCGGCGCCGTGGCCGCCGTCGAGGCTGTCGAGGCCGTCGAGGCCGTCGAGGCCGTCGAGGCTGCCGACGCCGTCGCGATCGGCGACGTCGTGCTCGACCTGACGACCGACGCCGGCGTGGCCTCCGCGTTGACGACCATCGACGCGGCCATCGCCTCGGTCAACAAGACGGCCTCCGGCCTCGGCGACGTCCAGAACCGGCTCGACTTCAAGGCCCAGAACCTGGAGACGTCGATGAACAACTACGACGCGGCGCGCAGCCGGATCGCCGACGCCGACTTCGCCAAGGAGCAGATGGAGATCGTCAAGCTCCAGATCCTCCAGCAGACGGGCTCGGCCATGTTCGCGCAGGCCAACGCCGCCCCGCAGTCCGTCCTCTCGTTCTTCTAGGCGAGACCGACCAGGGCGGGGCCTCGATCGGGACCCTGGTTCTGGCGACCCCACCGGGCTCCGCCCTCCGGCCCGCTGGCGCTCTGCGTCGGCGGGCCGGTTCCTTTTCCGGGGACGGGTAAAGCGCGCCGCCCGCCCATCGATAACCGGGGCACGGGGGACGTCACCCCGTCCCGGTACACCTTTTGCCCACTCCCTCCATGCCCGCCCCGAACCCGCTCCGCCTCTACCAGCAGCAGGCCGTGCTCTCCGCCTCCCCCGCCGAACTCGTCGACAAGCTCTACGGCATCGGCCTGACGGCCGCCCAGCAGGGCGACGCCCCGCGTACGCGCCGCGCGCTCGTGGAGCTGACCGCCGCGCTCGACCCCGAGCGGGGCGGCGAGGTGGCCGAGGGCCTGCGCGGGCTCTACGAGTTCTCGATCCGCGCCGCCTCCGAGGGCGACCTCGGCGTCGTCGCCGAGATCCTCTCCGGCCTCCGTGACGCGTGGCGGCAGGCCGCCCTCGTCCCCGCTGCCGCGTAAGCGGTCCCGCTGAGGCGCGGACGGGCGCCGTCGCCAGCCGGACGGGGGCTTCCCGAAACGATCCCCACGGCCGATCCCTGACCCCTGCCGACTCGCATGAACACCCTCACCTCCATCGCCAACTCGGGCTCGCTCTACGAGAAGCTCATCTCGCAGGTGATCGCCGTCGAGTCGCAGCCGAAGCTGGCGCTGAAGGCCGAGCAGACCGAGCAGGGCGTCTACAAGGGGGTCCTGAGCGATCTGGGCAGCCGGGTCTCCACGCTCAACACGCTGCTCGGGAAGCTCCGCGACCCGCTCCGGAGCCCGTTCGAGGGCCGCGCCGCCGCCGTCTCCGAGGGCGCCGGGTTCACCGCCAGCGCCTCCGACGCCGCCGCGCCCGGTCAGCACGAGATCCAGGTGACGCGCCTCGCGCGCGCCGACGCGCGCCTCTCGAAGCAGGTGGCCCGCGCGGGCACCGACCTCGCGGACGCTTTCGCCGCGCCCGACGGCACCGCCAGCGCCCGCTCGTTCACGATCCAGATCGCCCAGGACGAGGGCGACCCCGTGGACCTGGCGATCAGCTACACGCCCCCGGAGGGCGCCACCAACGACGACGTGCTCGCAGGCATCGCCGGCGCCGTCAACGACGCGGTGGCCGCCGCCAAGGCGGACGGGCGGCTGGCGGAGGGCACCGGCGCCTCGGCGTCGGTCGTCCACGAGACGAGCGGGACCTCGCGGCTCTCGCTCCGCAGCCTCGCCACCGGCTACGGCAACCGACTCTCGTTCTCCGACCCCGACGGCCTGCTGGCGGCGCTGGAGGTGAGCAACGAGGCCGTCCGCTCCGGCACCGGCGGCGGTGCCGTCCACGCCGTCGGGACCGGCCCGGAGGGCTCCGACCTCAGCGCCGCCCTCACCCTCGACGGGCTCGCGCTCTACCGCGACTCGAACACGGTCTCCGACGCCCTCGACGGCCTCACGCTCACGCTCTCCTCCGTCACCGACGGGCCGGCGACGCTCTCGGTCGGGTCCGACGTGGGGGGGATGCGGACCGAGGTCGAGGCGTTCATCAAGGCCTACAACGGGCTCTCCTCGTTCCTCACCACCAAGACGAAGGTGGACGCCGACGCGGGGACGCGTGGGGCGTTCGCCGGGGACGCCAGCGTCCGCGGCCTCCGCGTCGGGATGCGGACGGACCTCGTCCGGTCGGTCTCCGGCGCCGACGCCATCCGCGGCCTCGCCGACCTCGGCATCACGACCGAGCGCGACGGGACGCTCAAGCTGACCGACGCGGCGCGGCTGGAAGAAGCACTGACGGCGACGCCCGACGCCGTCGGCGCCCTGTTCTCCGGCGAGGACGGGCTGGCGGCCCGCCTCGAACGCCGCCTCGACGGGCTCACCGGCGCCTCGGGCTCCATCGCCCAGCGGAAGGCCACCGCCGACGACCGCATCCGGCGCCTCGACGCTCAGATCGAGCGGATGGACGGCCGGCTCGCGCTCCGCGAGGAGATGCTCCGGACCCAGTTCGCGCGCCTGGAGGAGTTCACGGCGCGCGCCCAGTCGCAGTCGCAGTCGCTCACCTTCTTCTACTAGGCCGTGGCCGCCGACCTGCTCCGCACCGCCGCCCTCGACGCAGGCGACCGCCTGGCCCTCGCGCTCGGCGACGCCGACCTCGACGCCGCCGAGCGCGCCCTCGACGACCGCCAGCGCGCGCTCGATGCCCTGGCCGGCGCCGACGCCCTCCCGAACCTCGCCCCGGACCTCGCCGAGCGCTTCCGAGCCCAGGAGGAGCGGCTCCGGCGCCTCCTGCACGACGGGCTGGCGACGGCCCGCGACGCGCTCCACGCGACCGGCCGAACGGCCACGGCACACGGCCGCTACCGCGCCTCCATCGCGGCGCCGGCCGTGCTCGACACGGCGCGACGTCGCGGGTAACTTTTTTATCGATCGCCCTTAAGCGGTCCCGCCCTCCATCGATCATCGGCGTAGAGAGGCCCCAGCGTCCGCCTGCCGCCTCCCCTTCCTCGACTGCCATGAACGTTCGCCTCCTATCCGACGCGCTCTCCACGTCCCCGGCCTCGAAGGTCGACGCCGTCCGCTCCGACCGTGCCTCCGCGCGCGGTGAGGGGGCGGCGCCCTCCGCCGCCTCGGAGGGCGCCGCCGCTAGCGACCGCGTCGAGATCTCGGCCGAGTCCCGCGCCCGCGCGGCCAGCGCCGCCTCCCTCCCGACCGACAGCTCCAGCCTGGAGATCGAGGTGGCGCGCGTCGCGCTCCGCGCTGGCGCGTCGCTGAGCGACTCCCGCCTGCACGAGCTCCGCGAGCGCGTGCGGACGGGCTACTACGACCAGCCCACCGCCATCGACCGGATCGGGGAGGCCGCCGCCCGCGACCTCGCGGACCGGCCCTCGTAGCCGACGGGGGATCGAGCCGCCGGCCGGGAGCGGCGTCGCGTGCGGCAGCGCTACGGGACGCGCGCCGCTACGCGACGTACCCCTCCTCGCGGTACTTTTTGAGCTTGTTGCGGATCGTCCGGTCGCTGATGCCGAGGCGGTCGGCGGCCTGGACCTGATTCCCGTCGGTCTCCTCCAGCGCCTGGAGGATCATGTGGCGCTCCATCTCGTCGAGCGTCGTCACGGCGTGGGCGCGCGGGGCGAGGCCGGGCGCGCCGCTGATGGGCGCCGCGTCGGCGAGGAAGGCGTGCGTCACGTCGCCGGGCTCGATGGTGGCGCGCTCGGCCGAGAGCACGACGCCCCGGTGGACCATGTTCTCGAGCTGGCGGACGTTGCCGGGCCAGTCGGCCGCGAGGAACTCGTCCAGGAGGGCCGGCGCGATCGTCTTGGGGCCGTAGCCGTAGAGCGCCCGGTACTTCTCGACGAACCGCTCCGCCAGCAGCCGCACGTCGTCGCCACGGGCGCGGAGCGGCGGGAGGCTGAGCGGGAAGACGGCGAGCCGGTGGTAGAGGTCGTCCCGGAACGAGCCGTCGGCGATCGCCGAGGCCACGTCGCGGTTGGTCGTCGCCACGATCCGCACGTCCACCTTCTTGGGGCGCTGGGCGCCGACGGGCTGGACCTCGCCCTCCTGGAGCACGCGGAGCAGCTTCGCCTGGACCTCCGGGGCCACCTCCGTCACCTCGTCGAGCAGGAGCGTCCCGCCGTCGGCCTCCTCGAACACGCCGGAGTGGTCGGCGGTGGCGCCGGTGAACGCCCCCCTGCGGTGGCCGAACAGGGCGCTCTCGACCAGCTCGCGCGGGAGGTTGGCGCAGTTGATGGCCACGAACGGCCCCGCGACGCCGCTCCGGGCGTGGACGTACTTGGAGAGCACCTCCTTGCCGGTCCCGCTCTCGCCGTGGATGAAGAGGGGCGCCCGGCTCGGCGCCACGCGGTCCGCCAGCTCGCGGAGGCGGACCACCGTCGGGTGCTCGCCGACGAACGCGACGCCGTCTTTCTTCGACGCGGCGGGCGGGCGGGCCGGCGTGGTCTCGCCCTGGGCCTTCCGGTCCTCGATCTGGCGGAGCACGCGGTCGGCCAGGGCGTCCACGGCGAACGGCTTGGGGAGGTAGTCCACGGCGCCGCCGGCCATCGCCTGCACGGCGTGCTGGACGCTCGCGTGGCCCGTCATCATGATGGCCGGGAGGTCCGGGTGGTGCTCGCGGACGTGGGCCAGCAGCTCGAACCCGTCCATGTCCGGCATCTGGAAGTCGGTGAGGACGAGGTCGAACGGCTGGTCGCGCAGGATCTCGACGGCCGAGATGGCGTCGCCGGCCGTCGTCACCTCGACGCCCCGGCGCGCGAGGATGCGCGAGACGACGTCGCGGAGCGGGAGCTCGTCGTCCACGAACAGGACGCGGGCGAGGGGGGAGGGCGAGGCGGTGGGAGTCATGCCGGGGGGTCGTGCCTGGAGGGACGAAGGTATCGGTGGGATCTGGCTAACCGCTCGGAGAAGCGGCAATGATTTCCCGCTGGCGGCGGAAGCTGCCGCTCCAGGGCCGCAGGCCGGGTCGCGAAGAACCGTCTGCAACCGGGCTGCGCCGGTCCCCGGCGGCGTCGGGCGGGTTGGCACGGCGTTGGTCGGGAACGGCGGCAGACCCGACCGCACCGCCGTGACCACGCCCCCGCTCCGCACCCTCCAGACCGCCATGCAGGCGTACACCTGGCGGCTCAAGAGCCTCGCCTCGAACGTCGCCAACCTGGACACCCCGGGCTACAACCGCCTCGCCGTCACCTTCGAGGAATCGCTCCAGCGCGCGCGGCGGGGCGGGGCGAACCGCGCCGAGAGCGTCCAGATCGGGATGATCGAAGAGGGCCGCGCACCGGTCCTCGAAGACGAGCTGATGGAGATCGCCGACACCCAGATGCGGACGCAACTGGCGACGCGCGCGCTCCACGAGCACTTCGCCCTGATCCGCACCGGCATCACCGGCCGCTCCAGCTAGCCATGCTCACGCCCATCCGCCGCGCCGGCACGCCGGCCCTCAGCTCGTTCCGGACGGCCGCGCGCGGCCTCGAAGCCCAGCGCGTCGCGCTCGGCGTGGCGACCGAGAACATCGCCAACGCGACGACCACGCGCACCGAGGACGGCACGGCCTACCGGCCCAAGCGCGTCGTCCAGGAGGCGCCCTCCGCGCTCCGCCAGTTCGAGGCGGTCCTCCGACGGGCCGACACGCCGCTCCGGGCCACCGACCCCCGCCACCTCGGCGGCGTCACCCGCTTCCGCCCCGGCGGCGCGGGCGACCTCGGCCCCGTCTCCGAGGTCGTCGGCGAGGAGCGGGAGCGGCTGGAGTACGACCCCACGCACCCCGACGCCGACGCCGACGGCTACGTCCACTTCCCGGACGTCAACGTCGTCGACGAGATGGCCCGCATGATCTCGGCCAACCGGATCTACGAGGCCAACCTGACTTCCGTGAAGGCCGCCAAAGAGATGATCAAGCGGTCGCTCGACATCTAGCGCTCGACCGAGCCCTCCCCATGACCGGACTCTCGCTCCACACGTCCCTCCCGTTCACGCCGACGCGCGTCGCCTCGCCCGAGGCCGCCCGCCCCGCGCTGGCGGCCGCCGAGCCCGCCGCGCTGACGGCCGCCGAGGAGGCCCGCATCGCGGACTCCTTCCCGGCCCGCCCCGCCGTGGCGCAGAAGCTCTACGGCCCCGGCCGGCAGGTCCAGCACGTCCAGCCGCTCGGCGGCCGGCTCGACCTCTCCGCCTGACATGACGGTCTCCGCCATCGCCGCCCGCGCCCTCCCGTCGCCCGGCGGCCCCGTCCGCGTCCAGAGCCAGCCCGCCGAGGGCGGGCGGCCGGCGACCGGCCCCGCCTTCGGCGACACGCTCGCCGGCGCCCTCGACCGCGTCGACGCCTCGCAAAAATCGGCCGACGCCCAGGTCGAGGCCTTCGTGGCCGGCGAGACCGAGAACACGCACGAGGTGATGATCGCGATGAACCAGGCCGAGCTGCACTTCAAGCTGCTCACCGAGGTCCGCAACAAGCTCCTCGACGGCTACCAGGAGCTGATGCGGATGCAGGTGTAGAGAGGGATCCGGTGTCAGGGATCGATGGCAGCCCCTGACGACTGAGCCCCCCTACCTCCTGCCCTCTGAAGGCCCCGCCTGCAAACTGCCCCCCGATTCCTGACGCCCCATGACTTCCGCCCTCGTCCAGGTCCGCGAGACCGTCCAGCAGCTCCCGCCCCAGCGGCGCCTCGTCCTCGGCGGCGTGGTGGTGGGCGTGATCGCGCTGCTGCTGGCGGTGGGCCACTGGGCCACGCGGCCGGACTACGCGCTCCTCTTCGGGAGCCTCCCGGCCACCGACGCCGGGCGCGTCGTGGAGCAGCTCGAGGCCGAGGGCGTGGACTACGACCTCCGCGACGGCGGCGCCTCGATCTACGTCCCGCGCGAGGAGGTCTACGGGCTCCGCCTCCGGCTCGCCACCGAGGGCGTCGTGACCGACGGGCCGGCCGGCTACGAGCTGTTCGACGGCGGCACGCTCGGCATGACGGACTTCATGCAGAAGCTGAACGTGAAGCGCGCCCTCGAAGGCGAGCTGGCACGGACCATCGGGTCGGTCCGCCAGATCGACCGGGCGCGCGTCCACCTCGTGCTCCCCGAGCGGAGCCCGTTCCGCGACCAGCAGGTGACGCCCAGCGCGTCCGTCGTGCTCTCGGTGCGCGGCACGCTCGCGCCCGATCAGGTGGCCGGCGTGACGGCGCTCGTGGCCGGCGCCGTGGAGGGACTGTCGCCGCACGAGGTGACGGTCCTGGACGAGGCCGGACGGATGCTGGCCGGGCCGGAAGCCGCCGGCGCTGACCTCGGCCTCTCGACGGCCCAGGTCCGGATGCGGCAGGAGGTGGAGGGCCACCTCGCCGAGGCCGGCCAGTCCATGCTCGACCAGATGCTCGGGCCGGGCCGGGCCGTCGTCCGCGTGGCCGCCGACCTGGAGCTGGGCCGGACGAGCACCGAGACGAACGCGGTCGATCCCGAGAGCCAGACGGTGATCTCGGAGGAGCAGCAGGAAGAGGCCGTCGCGGGCGGCGGCGGCGCCTCGTCCACGGTCACCAACTACGAGATCACGCGCCAGACGACGCGGACCGAGCGCGAGGCCGGCGACATCCAGACGCTGACCATCTCGGTCCTCCTCGACGAGGCCGCCCCGCCGGCCGACCTGGAGCGCCCGCGCGAGGAGAACACGCCGACGCCGTTCTCGGACGAGCAGCTCGGCCAGATCGAGGCGCTCGTCAAGAACGCCGTCGGGTTCGACGAGGAGCGGGGCGACCGCTTCGCGCTCCAGCAGATCCGGTTCTCGCCGCCCGCCGAGCCCGAGAGCGGCCTCTTCGCCGACGCCGACGGCATGATGTGGACCGGCCTCGCCCTCCGCTACGGGCTCGTCCTGCTCGCCCTGTTCCTGGCCTACCGCTTGCTCCGCCGCCTCGCCGACGGGCTGGCGACGTCGGCGGACACGCCCGGCGCGACGCCGGCGCTCCCGCCCGTCGAGGCGCAGGCCCAGCTCGCGTCTGGTGAACCCGGCCGGCTCTCGGTCGGCACGAGCGGCGAGTTGCGGGGACTGCCCGAGGGCACGCCCGTCCGAACGGTCGAGGCCGTCGACGCCGACCCGTACACCGCCAAGCTGGCGCCCGAGGCCCGCGCGGCGCTCGCAGAGGCCGACGTGCTGGAGGACGTCCGCTCCCACGTCGTGGGCGACCCCGAGGCCGCCGCCGCCGTCGTCCGCGCGTGGCTCCAGGAGGACGCCGCCCGCCCGTAGGCCCGTAGATCATCCGCGGCTGGCGCATCGGCCGCTTCGTCGAGCCCGACGCACCGCCCTCAACGCATCGCCATGCCCGCCTTTCTCCCCTCCCACCCCGACGCGCTGACGGGCGTCCAGCGGGCCGCCGTGCTCGTGATCGCCCTCGGCGTGGAGACGGCCAGCACGCTGCTCCCCGCCCTCAGCGACGACGAGGTCGAGCGGGTCTCCGTCGAGGTCGCCCGGCTGGAGCGCGTGCCGGGCGCCCTCGTCACCGGCGTGCTCGGGACGTACCGGACGGCCCTCACGACGGCGCCGCCTGCCGAGGCCGCAGGCGGCCTCGACGCCGCACGCACCATCCTGCGAGGAGGACTCGACGAGGCCCGCGTCGGCGCCATCCTGCCCCGCGTGGAGGCGGCCACCGAGGGGACCGGCTTCGACCTGCTCCAGTCGGTCCCGGCCGACGAGCTGGCGGCGTTCCTCGCCGCCGAGCACCCGCAGACGGCGGCCGTCGTGCTCTCGCACCTTCCGGCCCGTAAAGCGGCCGACGCCCTCGGCCACCTCCCCACCGAGATCCGGGGCGACGTGATCCGCCGGCTCTCGACGCTCGCGCCGCCCCCGGCCGCCGCCCTCGCCCCCCTCGACGCCGCCCTCCGCCAGCGGTTCGGGCCGGGCCCGCGCGCCGCCGGGACCGACGGCGTCAAGCGCGCCGCCGACATCCTCACGCAGGCCGGCCGCGCCACCGGCCGCACCGTCCTGGACCACCTCCAGACGCACACGCCCGACCTCGCCAGCCAGATCGAGGGGCTCCTGTTCGTCTTCGAGGATCTCGTCACCCTGAGCGACCGCGACCTCGCCCGCGTCCTCGCCGAATCGGATCAGGGCGCCCTCGCCCTCAGCCTCCACGGCTGCGACCAGGCTCTTTCGGACCGCGTGTTCGGCTGCGTCAGCGAGCGCGTGAGCGCGGCGCTCCGCGAGGAGATGGAGATGGTCGGGTCGCCGACCGAGGCCGACGTCGAGGAGGCCCAGCGGACGGTCGTCGGTGCCGTGCTCGGGCTGGCCGAGGGGGGGCAGATCGAGCTCCAGGGCGCGCCGGCCGTCGCCTAGATGAACGCCCTCGCCCCCCGCGTCCTCCGAGGGCTCGACCTCGCCCCCCACGCCTTCGCCGCGCTCGACGGGCCGCCACCGACGCCGCGCGAGCCGCCCGCGTTCGTCTCCCTCCGCGACGTCGTTCTGGGGGCGCTCCCCGAGGTCCCCGTCGAGCCGGAGCCCGACCCGCTGGCGCCCGTCGTCGACGCGGCGTTCCAGAGCGGGCGCCAGGCCGGCCGCGCCGACCGCGACGCCGAGGTGGCCGGCCTGCGGGCCGAAGTCGAACGGCTGGCGGCGGCCCTCGACGCGTCGACCCAGACGGCCGCCGAGCAGGCGGCCCTCGTCGAGTCCGCCACCGACCGCCTCGCCACCCACTGGTCCGAGGCCGTCCGGGCGCTGGAGCTCGACCTCGCGGCGCTCGCCGTCGAGACCGCCGAGGCCGTCCTCACCGCGCCCCTCTCGGACGACCAGCGGGCCGCCGCCGAGCGCGCCCTCGCCGCCGCCGTCGATGCCCTGGCGGGCGGGGCGACGGTCACGGTCGCCCTCCACCCCGTCGACCTCTTGCACCTCCAGGAGTCCGGCCTGTCCGACGCCGTGCAGGGCGCGCACCCGGACCTCCGCTGGGAGCCGGACAGCGCGCTCGCCGAGGGAGACTGGTCCGTCTCGACGGACGACGCCGCCGTCCGCCGCGTCCGCACCGAGATGATGGGCGCCCTCCGCGAGCGCCTCGGGCTGCCCACGCCGGCCTGACCCCTGGAAGGCCCCGACGAACGGACGAGGCCGCCCCGGTTCCCTGATTCCTGATCTCTCATGCTCGCCCACTGCCTCCGCGAAGTCCGCCAGTCGCCGCCCCGGCCCGTCCGGTTCGGGAAGGTCCGCTCGGCGACCGGGCTCGTGATCGAGGCGACCGGCCTGGGCGCCGCCATCGGCGAGATGTGCACGATCCGCCCCGACGCGCCGGCCGGCGAGGACGCCGCCACCGTCGAGGCCGAGGTGATCGGCATCCGGGGCTCAGCGGCCTTGCTGATGCCGCTCGGCGAGCCGACCGGCTTGCGCGCCGGCAGCCTCGTCCAGCGCGCCGCGCGGCCCCACACCGTCCCCGTCGGCGACGCGCTCCTGGGGCGTGTGATCGACGCCTCGGGCCGGCCCATCGACGGTCGGGGGCCCCTGGTTCTCTCGGAGGCCCGCCCCGTCCGCGCCGAGCCGCCCGCGGCGCTCGACCGCCAGCTCATCGACGCCCCGCTCAAGACGGGCGTCCGCGCCATCGACGCGCTGCTGACGTTCGCCAAGGGACAGCGCGTCGGCATCTTCGCCGGCTCGGGCGTGGGCAAGAGCACGCTCCTCGGGACCATCGCCGCCCGCTCCGAGGCCGACGTCAACGTGATCGCGCTGATCGGCGAAAGGGGCCGCGAGGTCCGCGAGTTCGTCCACGACACGCTGGGCGAGGAGGGGCTGGCGCGGTCCGTCGTCGTGGCCGTCACGGGCGACCAGGCGGCGCTGGCGCGCGTCAAGGGCGCGCTCGTGGCGACGGCCGTGGCCGAACACTTCCGGGACGAAGGAAAAGACGTCCTCCTGATGATGGACTCCGTGACGCGCGTGGCCCAGGCCCAGCGCGAGATCGGGCTGGCCGCCGGCGAGCCGCCGACGACGCGCGGCTACACGCCGAGCGTGTTCGCCCTCCTGCCGCGCCTGCTGGAGCGCGCCGGGCCGGGTGCCACCGGCACCATCACCGGCCTGTTCACCGTCCTCGTGGACGGCGGCGACCTGGACGAGCCCGTGGCCGACGCCGTGCGCGGCATCCTCGACGGCCACGTGGTCCTCGCGCGCAAGCTGGCCGACGCCGGCCACTTTCCGGCCATCGACGTGCCGGCGAGCGTGAGCCGGACGATGCCACGTGTGACGACGCCGGAGCAGCAGGAGGCCGCTCGGGAGGCGAACGCTCTCATCGCGGCCTACCGCGAGGTGGAGCCGCTCGTCCGCGTCGGCGCCTTCGAGACCGGGCAGGACCCGGCGGCCGACCGCGCCGTCGCGCTCCAGCCGGCCCTCAACGACTTTCTCCGCCAGCGCCCCGGCGACGATGCCGGCCTCGACGCGTCGGAGCGGCTGGCCCAGATTCTGGCGTAGAGCCTCCGTCGGGATGCCCCGGATGGTTCCGGCCCGGCCTTTGCCTTCTGCCTTCGTGACTCGCAAACCCCCATTTCTCGCCACGTTTCGACCGATGCCCGGCAGTTCGTTCCACTTCGTGCTCTCGCCCGTCCTCCAGCTCCGCGACCGCGCCGTCGAGTCCGCTCGGAGCGCACTCGGCCGGTCCGTCGGCGCCCGCGCCCAGGCCGAGGCCGTGCTCGCCGACGCCGAGGCCGCCCTCGCCGCCCGACTGGCGGACGAGGACGGCGGCGCTCGGACGGTCCGGCAGCTCGGCGGCGCCGTCGCGTACCGGACGGGGCTCGCCCGCGCCGTGGACGCCGCCCGCCGCGACCTCGACCGGCTCCGCGTCGCCGAGCAGCGCGCCCAGCGCGACCTCGCCGACGCCTTCCGCCAGCGCGAGGCGCTCGCGACGCTCCGCGCCGAGGCGGCCGACGCCCACCGCGCGGAGACGCTCCGTGCCCAGACGGCCCTCCTCGACGACCTCGCGCTGAGCGCCCGCTCGCTCCGCCCGCTCACCCAGGCCGCCTGATGAAGACGGCCCTCCTCACGCTCGGCCTCACGGCCGTCTTTTTCGGAGCCGGCATCGCCGCGATGCGGATGATGGCGCCCGAGCCCGCCGCCGACGCGGAGGCCGCCGCCGTCGCCGCCGCCGACAGCACCCAGGCCGACTCGGCCAGCGTGGCCGGCTTCGCCGACGAGCTGGCGCAGCTCCAGGGCCGGCTCGCGGAGGCCGAGGCCCGCGCCGACTCGCTCCGCCGCCTGATGGACGAGCGGCAGGAGGCCGAGGCCGCGTCCACGACGGAGGCCGCCGAGCTGGCGACGACGCTGACCAAGATGGACGAGGACGCCCTCGCCGCCATCGTCCAGCGCCTCGACGGCCGCTCGTTCGTCACGCTCTACGGGGCCGCGTCGGCGCGCAACAAGGGCCGCCTGCTCGACGCGCTCACGCCGACGCAGGCCGCCGCCTTCGTCCGCCACCAGCTCCCCGGTAGCGGGTCCGTCCCGCTCCACACGGCCTCCGCCGGCGGCGTCCCCGGCGACAGCACCGCGTCCCGATGATCGCGCTCCTCGACGCCGTCGCCTCCCGCCTCGACGCGCTCACGCGCCCGTCGGCGCCCGCCCTCGGCCCGGGCTTCCCGGACGTGCTGAGCGCGGAGACGGGTCCGCGCTCCGACGCCGCCAGCCCGGCGCTCGCCTCGGATTCCGAACCCCTCGCCGACGACGACGCGCCGCAGGGCGACGGTGCGGCCCTCCCGACGCCGCTCGCGCTGGCCATCCCGGCGCCGGCCCCCGTCCCGGCGGAGAAGCCTGTGGAGAAGACGGCCGGTGAGGCAGAGCTGGAGTCGCTCCCCGTCGCTCTGTCGTTCCTCGGAAAAGAGCACGCGGTCTCTCCTCGCGGTCAGATCGGGAGCGGCACCGAGAGGACGACTCGGCTCTCCTCCCCCGCCGGTGATGGCGAGACGGACAGAGCGGCCTCCCAAGCGTCGGCCGCCCTCACCGACCGCCAGCCGATCCAGCCTGAGCGTGCGCGCCGTCCTGACCCACAGGCGCTGGGCGCACCGGCGGCGTCCTCGCCGGATGCGGCGCCAGCGCCCCCCGAGATCCAAGACGACTCCGCCCTCCGGCCCGCCGATCAGCCGGCCGAGAGGACGTTTGAGACGACGCGTTCTGTTCCCCTTCCCCAACGGGGGGAGGCGGAGATGGGAGCCCCCGGTCTAGCCCCTCCCTCCCCGTCCAGCGCTCCGCCCTCGCTCGACGGGGAGGGGAGCCACCCCACGGCCCCGGGGTCCCGCGTAGGACCGACCCCGTCGGCGCCGCTCGCGCCTCCCAGCCCAGAGGATGCGACGAGTCCGGTCCCGGCCGCCTTCGCCCTTCCGCGCGAGGTTTCGTTGGGCCCCGACGCACCGACAGCGAGCGAGACCGCACGCGCGCCAGGGGCGGCTGCTCCGACCACCGCCGTCCCCGAGCCCCTGCCGCGAGAGGCCGTCCGCGAGCAGGCCGCGACGGCTCCCAACGCACCGCTTCCGACGAGGGAGGACGAGGTCGCCCCGCTGCCCGACCTTTCGACCCGCGCGGCCGCTCCAGACACGGCGGAGCACGCACACGACGCGCGTCCGGCCGACACCCGCGAGTCGGCGCCCTCCTCTGAGCCGGCCCGCCGTGCGGCGGAGGCCGAGGCGTCCCAGGCGGCAGCGCCCCGCACGCCCGATGGCACGGACGTGGACGAGGCCGCCCCTCTCAACGCGGACCCCGCGCCGCCGCCCGACACCCCTGCCGACCCGGTCCCCGACGCCGCCGCTCCCGTGGCGCCGACCTCCGAGGCCCGCGCGCCGTCCGAGGTCCGTTCGGGCCCGCCGCCCGCGCCGCTCCCCGCCCGACTGGCGGTGCCCGCGTGGCTCGGCAAGCTCTCGGCCGCCGCGACCCAGAGCGTCCAGGTGATGCTGGGCGAGGACGGGACGGTGCGGCTCCAGACGCAGCGGGAGGGCGACGGCGTGACCGTCTCGGTCCGCTTCAGCGACCCCGAGCTGCACGCCCTCGCCGGCGCCCACGCCGTCCGGCTGCGCGACGTGCTCGACGCCCACTTCGCCGAGCCCGTCCGCCTCTCCCTCTCCGACGGTCTCGCCGCCGACGCCGGCACGTCCGACGGTCGGCACGCAGGCGACGCCTCGCCCAAGGCGTCCGCCGGCCCGCGCGGCGACTCCGCCCGCCCCCCCTCCTCACCGTCCTCCGCCCCCGCCCGCGCCGCCGCCAGCGGCCGGCGCGAGTGGGTCGGCTAGCGCCATGTCCCCCGTCTCCGCCCTCTCTCCCGGCGCCCCCTCCGCGCGCAGCCTCGCCGGCGCCACCGGCAGTGCCGACCTCGGCCGCGACGAGTTCCTCCAGCTCCTCGTCGCCCAGCTCCGCAACCAGGACCCGACGAGCCCGCAGAGCGGCCACGAGTTCGCGGCCCAGCTGGCTCAGTTCTCGTCCGTCGAGCAGCTCGCGAACATCGGCTCCTCGCTGGCCGGTCAGTCCGAGCAGCTCGCCACGCTGGCGGGCGCGCTCGACGAGCTTCGGGCCGGCCAGTCCGAGATGGCGGGCGAGCTGTCGGGCCGGATCAACCTCCAGGCCGCCTCGGGCCTCATCGGCCAGTCGGTCGAGGTGGCGAGCGGGGCCATCGAGTGGACGGGCGAGGGGAGCGTCCCCGTGGCGGTCCGCCTCGGCGACGACGTCCGCGAGGTGACGGTCACGATCCGCGACGCCGAGGGCGCCGTGGTCCGCACGCTCCGGCCCGGCGCCCTCGGCGCGGGCGACCACGCCCTCACCTGGGACGGCGCCCTGGCCGACGGGTCCGCCGCCGAGCCCGGCGCCTACACCGTCGCGGTCGAGGCCGTCGGCGCCGACGGCCAGCCCGTCGAGGGCACGCCGGTCCTGACGGGCGCCGTGGACCGCCTGACCGTCGAGGGCGACGGCGTCTTCCTCTGGATCGGCGACCAGCGCGTCCCCTTCAGCTCGCTCCTCGCCGTCCGCTGATCGCGGGCTGAGCGCGCCCCCGTACTCGTTCCTCCCACCTCCCCCACCCTCCGCCTATGCCATGACCGTCCAACAGATCGCCGGCCGCGTCGGCCCGCCCCCAGTCTCGCCGGGACGCCCCGACGCGCCGCCAGCCCCACGCGGCCCCGCCTTCGCCGACCTCCTGGCGCGAGCCGCCGAGCCCCCTCGGCTGACGGTCTCCGCCCACGCCGCCCAGCGGCTCCACGAGCGGTCCATCGACCTCGCCCCGCTCCAGGAGCGGATCGCCGAGGCCCTCGACACGCTCGACGCGAAAGGCGCCCGCGACGCGCTCCTGCTCGGCACCGACGCCGCCTTCGTCGTCAGCGTCCCGAACCGGACTCTCGTCACGGCCCTGGCCTCCGACGAGATGCGCGACCGGGCCTTCACCCAGATCGACAGCGCTCTGATCCTCTAGGCGCTCTTTCCTCACCCCACGTTTTATTCCATCCGGCTGGACCCACCCGCCCCGGCGGGCGCCTTCGGGCGACGGGACGCCGGCGCCGCGACCGACCGACCGACGTCGCGGCCCACACCACCCCACCCATGATTCGCTCCCTCCGCACCGGCGTCACCGGCCTCCGCAGCAACCAGCTCCGCCTCGACGCCATCGGCAACAACATCGCCGGCGTCAACACGACCGCCTTCAAGCGCTCGCGCGTCCTCTTCCAGGACGCCCTCACACAACGCATCGGGACCGGCGGACGGCTCGCCGGCTCCAACCCCGCCAGCGTCTCCAACATCGGCAATGGCGTCTCCATCGCCTCCGTCGACCAGGTCTGGAGCCAGGGTACCCTTCAGTACACCAACCTCCCCACCGACCTCGCCGTGGCCGGCGACGGGTTCTTCATCGCCAAGAGCTCGCGCGGCAACGTGCTCACCCGCAACGGCGCCCTCTCCTTCGACTCGGAGGGCTACCTCGTCACCTCGGGCGGCCTCCGCGTCCAGGGCTGGGAGGCCAACGCCAACGGGACCATCACCACGGGCGCCCTCGAAGACATCCGCGTCGACGGCTCGATGACCTCGGCGCCCATGCGGACGAACGAGGTCTCGGTGACGGGCAACGTCTCCGCCGAGCGCGAGGTCGGCACCGGCAACCCGATCTCGATGTCGTCCGTGGTCTATGACGGGACCGGCAGCCCGCACACGGTGGTCCTCGAAGTCGCCAAGACGGCCGACAACACGTGGGCCGTGACCAGCGCCGAGCTGACGAGCGACGACGGGACCACGACGGCGCTCACCGTGACCGGCGCCGACCTCGTCTTCGACGCCGACGGCAAGCTCACGGCCGGCGGCACCTTCAACACGGCCGGCGCCTTCCCGGACGGGAGCGCGCTCGACATCGACGTGGACCTCTCGGCGCTGACCCAGTTCGGCGGCTCGACGACGGCGTCGGTGGCGTCGCAGAACGGCGCGCCCGTGGGCGACCTCGTGGACTACGGGTTCGACCAGACCGGCCAGCTCGTCCTCTCGTTCTCGAACGGGGTCCGGCGGCCGGCGGCCCAGCTCGCGCTCGGGATGGTCTCCAACCCCGACGGGCTCGACCAGATCGGCGACGGCTTCTACTCGACCACGGCCGCCTCGGGCGACCTCCGCGTGGGCCGCGCCGGCAGCGAGATCCCGGCCGGCGTGGTCTCCGGCGCCCTCGAATCGAGCAACGTGGACCTCGCCGAGGAGTTCACCGACATGATCGTGGCGCAGCGCGGCTACCAGGCCAACGCCCGCGTGATCACGACCTCGGACGAGCTGCTCCAGGAGACGGTCCAGCTCAAGCGATAGGCGCGTAGCCGGTCCCCTCCCCGAGGGACCTCTGAGCGGCCCTGGGACTCGGTGTCCTGGGGCCGCTTCTTTGTGGCCCTCCGCCGCTGGCGACGGCCGCCGCCAGCCGGAGGCCGGAGCGCGCCCGCGTCGTTCCCGGCCGGACGCCGGTCGCCGAACGCGGTCCCGAACACCCCGCCGAGGCGACACGGCGTGGTTCCCTCAGCGTCGTCCAAAGCGGCGGGCGTTTACCCGGCGGAGACGCTTTCGATAAGAGGGGCACCCTTCCCCCTCTCATGGAAAAGTCTACGCCCATCGGCCTCATCGCGGGCCTTGGCCTCATCTTCGGCGCCATCGTCATGGGCGATGGCGCGGCCACGTTCTTCGACCCGGTCTCGCTCCTGATCGTGTGGGGCGGGACGGGGGCCGGGCTCCTCATCACCTTCACCCTCGACGAGACGAAGGGGATGGTCTCCCAGATGAAGGCCTTTTTCGGGTTCCAGCCGCCGGACTACGTCGCCCTGGCGGAGCAGCTCACCGACTTCGCGCGGACGGCCCGACGCGACGGGCCGCTCGCCCTCGACGCCCGGCTGGACGAGGCCGAGGACCCCGTCCTCCGCTCGGCCCTCGAGATGGCCGTCGACGGCGTGGCCACGGAGCAGGCCGAGGCCGCGCTCCGCACCCAGATGGGCGAGGCGGCCTCCGGGCCCGCCCTCTTCACCAAGTTCCTCAACAAGGCCGGGATGTACGCCCCGGCCTTCGGCATGGTGGGCACGCTCATCGGGCTCATCCAGATGCTCCAGAACCTCAATGACCCGGCGGCCATCGGCCCGGCCATGGCCGTCGCCATGATCACGACGTTCTGGGGCGCGCTCCTCGCCAACCTCCTCTTCCTGCCGATGGCGGGGAAGGTCCAGGGCCAGATGATGGCCCGCGCCAAGGCCCACGAGATGATCCGCGTCGGCGCCGTCGGCATCCTCTCCGGCGAGGCGCCGGGGGCGCTCGGCCAGCGCCTGGCGCTCTACACCGGCCAGCCGGCCGAGGCCGCCGCTGAGCCCGCCCCGCTCCGCCGCGCCGCCTAGCCCGATGTCCACCGATCCACTCGCCGCGTTCGCCGAGGAAGAGGAGCCGACCGCCCCCTTCTGGATGGCGACGTTCAGCGACATGATGACGCTGCTGCTCACATTCTTCGTGATGCTGGTGGCGATGTCGTCGGTGGAGGTCAAGCGGTTCGAGGAGGCCCTGAGCTACTTCACGGGCCGTCGCGGCCTGATGGAGCAGGAAGGCATGATGCCTGGCATCATGGGCGTCGCCGGCCAGCCGGACTCCCGCGAGCAGGCCCAACGCTTCGAGGACATCGCGCGCGACGTGCAGGACAAGGGCCTGGGCTCGGCCGTAGACGTGGACCTCACCGACCGTGGCATCCGCGTGACGTTCATCGACTCCATCGCCTTCGCCTCCGGCTCCGTCGTGCTCAACGGCCCGGCCCGCGAGGTGCTCGCCAGCGTGGCCACGCTGGCGGCCTCGGCCGGCGGGGTCGAGGTGGAGGGCCACACCGACGACCGGCCCATCGCCACGGCGGCCTACCCCTCCAACTGGGAGCTCTCGGCCGCCCGCGCCGCCTCCGTCGTCCGCTTCCTGCTCCAGCAGCCCGACGCCCTCCCGGCGTCCCGGTACGTGGCCGTGGGCTACGGCGAGTTCCGCCCGCGCGCCCCCAACGACACGCCCGAGGGCCGCGCCCGAAACCGGCGCATCACGGTCCTCTTCCGCACGTCCGACGCCGCCGACCCCTCCTCCGCCCCGACCCACCCGCTCGATGCCTACCGCTGATCCTGCCGCTCCCGAGGCCGCCCCCTCCTCCTCCAAGCGCTGGCTGATCCCCGTGCTCGCCCTCGTGCTCGGCGCCGGCGGGGCCGCCGCCTTCGCCCAGTCCGACGCGCTCCGCCAGTCGGTCGGGCTCGCGGGCGCTCCGGCCGAGGAGGCCGACGCCGAGGTCCCCGTGGAGTACGGCGAGTTTACCGAGCTGGACGGGATCGTGGTCAACCCGCGGGGCACCGACGGCCGACGCTACCTCATGATCCGGTTGGGCGTGGAGGCCGCCGAGGCCGAGACGCTAGCCCGGCTCGACCTGCTTCGCCCGGCCGCTGTGGACGCCGTCATCCGCCTGATGAGCGACCAGTCCATCGAGACGCTCACCGACATCACCCAGCGGGACTCGCTCAAGGAGGAGATCCGCACGCAGTTCAACACGATCCTCGGGGAGGACGGGCCGGTGTCCCGGGTCTACTTCACCCAGTACGTGATCCAGTAGCGGCCGGCGGGCGCGGACTTCGGCCCAGTCCTTGTGAGAGAGCGGGTCCCTCCCCGCCCCGATGTCCGCCTCCGACCCCGACTACATCCTCCGCACGGCCGCGCCCGACGCCGCGGGTGCCCAGCCGTACGACTTTGCCCGGCCCCGGTCCGTTTCGGACCGTCAGCTCGAGGCGGCCGAGGGGGTCCACGACGCGCTCGCCGACGGACTCGCCGTCGCGCTGGCGGAGGCCCTGGGCGAGCCGGTGGCGGTCGCGTGCTCGTCGCTAGACGAGGTCGCGGCCGACGACTTCGGGCAGAGCCGGGCCGAACCGACGACGCTCGTCGGGCTCCAGCTCGGCGAGGGCGGTCCGCGCGTCGCCCTCGACCTCGCGCCGGCGCTCGCCCTGTTCCTCGTCGAGCGGCACCTCGGCGGGAGCGACCCGCTGGGCGCCGACGCCCGCGCCCTCTCCGACCTGGAGCGCGCCGTGGTCGAGCGTCGCTGGCTCCCACTCGTCGGCGTCGCCTTCGCAGAGGCGTGGGGGAGCACGCCGCCCCGGCCCTACCGATTCGCCCCACGCATCGGGGCGCTCGACCTCGCCCCGCCCGGCGCCCGCGTCGTCACCACCGACGTGGACGTGACGGTCGGCGGCGCCACGGCTCGCCTCGCCCTCTGCTACCCGACCGAGACGCTCCGCGCGCTCCTCGACGTGTCCCAGTCCCGCCGCACGACGGGCAGACCCACCGACCCGCCCGCCGACCTCCCGCTCGACCTCCGCGCCGAGCTCGGCCGGACGCGCCTCTCGGTCCGCGACCTTCTCCACCTCGCCCCCGGCGACGTGATCCCGCTCGCCCAAGCGGCCGACGCGCCGATGCCCGTCTGGGTCGGCGATCGCTTCCGGTTCGAGGCCCGCACCGGCGTCCGCGGCAAGCGGCTCGCGCTCCAGGTGCTCACCCCCCCCGCCCCGCCCATCGACCCATGACCGACGCCCCCGCCGCCCCGCCCGCCACCAACCCCATGTCGCCCGAGGCGCTCCCCGACCTCTCGGCCGAGGCGGCTCCCGAGGCGTCCGCGCCCGCCCCGTCCACGCTCGACCTGCTGGCGGACGTGGAGGTAGAGGTGACCGTGGAGTTGGGCCGGCGGCGGCTGTCGCTCGGCGAGGTCACGCGGCTCCAGGTCGGCAGCGTCGTCGACCTCGACACGCTGGCGGGCGAGCCGCTCGTGGTCTACGCCAACGGCCGCCGGATCGCCACCGGCGAGGCCGTGGTCGTAGACGGCCAGTTCGGCGTCCGCATCCAGAGCCTCGCGGGCCGGTAGCGCCCCGCCGTCGTCCCCCGCCAGCGCGGCCGGGCTCCCAGAGGGCTCGGCCGCGTCGTCGTTTGGGCGGCACCGTTTTGGCGTGCGGGAGGAGCGTGTCCGTCCGCTCCCCGATGCCCTCCCTCTCCACTCTCCGCGCCCGCCTCGACGCGCTGCCGCTCGACCGCGCCCCGCTGCGCCGAGCGGCCCTCCTGACGGTCTTGCTCGTCGTCCTGCTCATCGCGGGGAAGACGCTCGGAGCCGGCCCGTCGGCGGCGGAGGGGGCCTCCGCCCGGCAGGATCTGCACGGCCCGGCGGAAGAGGTTTCCGCGACGCGCCGATCGGGCGGGTGGAGCGGAGGGCGGGTCCTCGCCCTCGTGCTCCTGGCCGTCGGCGGCGGGTTCGCCTTCGTGCTCCACCGCCGCTCGGGCGCCGGCTCACCGTCCGCCTCGTCCGTGCTCGACGTGATCGAGACGCACACGCTCGGGCCGGGCCAGTCGCTCCGGCTCGTGGCCTGCGGCGCGGAGGTGCTGCTGCTGAGCGTGGGCGCCGAGGGCGTTCGTCTGCTTCGCCACTGGCCCCGCGCCACCTTCGACCGCGCCACCGTCTCCTTCGCCGACGCGCTGGCGACCGCTGAGGCCGACGCCGAGCGCGCTCCGATCCGCCACCGCATGGACACGATGGATCGGGTCCTTACCGCCACGGCGCCTACCGACGCGGCACCCACCGACTCTGTCCCGGCCGGACCGCTGGCCGGGACGAGCGCCGAGCCACCGACAAGTCCTCCTGTCTCGTGGGGGGAGGGCGAGCCGACCCCCGACGCCCGCCCCGCGCCGACGCCCGACGCCGCGCCCGCCCTCCGCCAGTTCCAGATCGGTCATGCGTAGCGTTGCCCTCCTCCTGGCGCTGCTGGCGGCCCCGGCCGCGCTCGCCCAAACCCTCAGCGACGAGGACCTGCGCGTCGCCCAGGAACTGACCGACCAGGCCGTCGCCGACGCCGAGACCGGCGGCCCGACGCAACCTCTGGCGCCGGCCGCCCGCGACCTCGCGCCGCTCCAGAACGCTCCCGGCCCCGCCCGGCGCGTCGCCCGAGGCCCGTCCACCTCGTCGCCGATCCCCGGCGTGACGTTGACCGACGACGGGGACTACGCGCTCCCGATCCAGCTCATCCTGCTGCTGACGGTGCTCACGCTGGCGCCGTCGATCCTCATCCTGATGACGAGCTTCACGCGGCTCGTCGTCGTGTTCTCGATCCTCCGGACGGCCATGGGCCTCCAGCAGAGCCCGCCGACGCAGGTCATCATCGGGCTCTCGCTCTTCCTGACGTTCTTCGTGATGAACCCGGTGTTCACCGAGATCGACCAGAACGCGCTCCAGCCCTACCTCGAGGGCCAGCTCGAACAGAAGGAGGCGATGGAGATCGCCTCGAAGCCGATCAAGGGGTTCATGCTGGAGCACACCCGCGACAAGGACCTCGTCCAGTTCATGGACCTCGCCGGCCTCGCCGCCGTCGCCCGCCCGGACGACGTGCCGTTCCACGTGCTCGTCCCGGCCTTCGTGATCTCGGAGCTGCGCGTCGCCTTCCAGATCGGGTTCATGCTGTTCCTCCCGTTCCTCGTCGTGGACCTCATCGTGGCCAGCGTGCTCATGTCGATGGGCATGATGATGCTCCCGCCGGTGATGATCTCGCTCCCCATCAAGCTCCTCCTGTTCGTGATGACCGACGGGTGGTTCCTCATCGTCCAGTCCGTCGTCCGAGGCTACCTGGGGTGATGGGCAACGGGCGAAGAGCCGTCCCTCCTCCGCCCTCTCCATTCCCCCCACCCCTCACTCGCGCATGACTCCCGAAACCGCCCTCCATTGGACCCAGTCCGCGCTCACGCTGGCGCTGACCGTCGCCGCCCCGCTCCTGGCCGTCGCCCTCGTGGTCGGCCTCGTGGTGAGCCTGTTCCAGGCGATGACCTCGATCCAGGAGATGACGCTCAGCATGATCCCCAAGATGCTCGCCGTCGTCGCCGTGCTCCTGCTCCTGGCCCCCTGGATGCTGGAGATGATGACCGACTTCTCGACGGAGGTCTTCCGCGCCGTCGCCGACGTGTCGCGGTGATCCGAGTGGAGGGAAGCTGCGCCGCGGGCGACCGTCGCCGCCAGCCGGAGCGGTCCGAGTGGCCGCAGAGCGTTGCTCGAGCGTCCTGACTCCTGACCCTGACGCCTTCCGTGGCCCTCGACCCCGCCTCCCTGCTCCGCCTCGCGCTCGTGTTCGCCCGTGTGAGCGGCGTGATGGTGGCCGCGCCGGTGTTCAGCCAGAAGGCCGTGCCGGTGCCCGTGAAGGTGATCCTGAGCGTGATCCTCAGCGTGATCCTCGTCGGGTTCGCCGGGGGCGACCTCCCGCCCCACGCAGGGCACCCGGTCGGGTTCCTCGTCGCCGTCGGCGTCGAGGTGCTGACGGGGCTGCTGATCGGCTACGCCGTACGGTTCGTGTTCTGGGCCGTGGACATGGCCGGCGAGACCATCGGGTTCCAGATGAGCCTGTCGATGGCCCAGGTCTACGACCCGATGAGCGGGGTGGCCTCGAACCCGCTCGGGCGGCTCGTGACGTTCGCGTTCCTGCTCCTGTTCATCCTGCTCGACGGACCGCAGGCGATCATCATCGGGCTGGCGCGCTCGTTCGTGGCCGTCCCGCTCGGCGGGGCCGACCTGGGCGCCGGCGGCCCGCTCCTGCTCTCGTGGACGGGCGGCTTTTTCGCCACCGCCGTGCGGCTGGCGATGCCGTTCCTCGTGGCGTTGTTCCTCGTCGATGTCGGGCTGGGCGTGTTCGCCCGCGTCGTCCCCCAGGCCGACCTGTTCTCGATCAGCCTCCCGCTGAAGCTGCTGGCCGGGCTCGCCATCTCGATCGCGTTCATGGCCTCCTTCTTCCCGCTCGCGCCGTCGCTCGTGGACGGCGCCACGGCCGGCCTCGACGCGCTCTTCGCCGCCCTCGCCCCTTGAGAGCGACCGGTGACGCTCGCGGAGCCGATCGCGACCGCCCCTCAGGCGGTCCCGACTCTCCGGCGCCGCATTGTGAGCCGGCGCCGGTTCGCTAGCCCTGCGTCATCGCCTCGGCGCCGGACGAGATCTCGATGATCTCCGTCGTGATCGCCGCCTGCCGGGCCCGGTTGTACGTCAGCTTCAGGTCCTTCAAGAGCTCGCCCGCGTTCGTCGTCGCGTTGTCCATGGCCACCATTCGGGCCCCCTGCTCGCTCGCGTTCGACTCCAGGAGCGCGCGCCACAGCTGGTACTGGAGGTACTCAGGGATGAGCCGCTCCAGGAGCACCTCGGCCGACGGCTCGAACAGGTACTCCACCTCGCCCGTCTCGTCGGCATCGGTGTCCACGGTGTCGGCCTCCTCCATCACGGGCGTGAAGAAGGTCTCGGCCGGGATTGGGAGGAGTTGCTCGGCCACGCGGTTCTGCGTGATCGTGTTCTTGAACTCGTTGTAGACCACCTCCACCACGTCCCACTCCTCGTTCAGGTAGCCCTCGACGGCGAGGTCCACGATCTCGCCCGCGACGGGAAAGCGGAGGTCGTTGAAGACGCCCCGGTAGTCGCCCACGAGATCGAACCCGCGCTTGCCGAAGTACTCGTGCGCCTTCCGCCCGACGGCCAGGATCGTGAGCCTGCCGGCGTCGCGCTGAGGCCCGAACCGCTCGGCGATGGTGGCCTCGGCCACCTTCAGCAGGTTCGTGTTGAAGGCGCCCGCCAGCCCGCGGTCGGACGTCACCACGATCACGAGGGCGCCGCCGATCTCCTCGCGCGGCTGGAACAGCGGGTGCTCCGTCGGATCGAGCCGCTGGCGGAGGTGGCCGATCATCTCGCGGATCTTGAAGGCGTAGGGCCGCGTGGTGAAGATGCGCTCCTGGGCCTTCCGCAGCTTCGCCGCCGCCACCATCTTCATGGCACGCGTGATCTGCTGCGTGTTCTGGACCGAGCCGATCCGGCTGCGGATGTCGCGGAGAGAGGCCATAGAGAGGTCAAGGATGGAGAGGCGCCCGGCCGGGCGCCTCTACCGGGCGGCATTACGCGGCGGCGGTGCTGGCGTAGCGAGCGCTGAGGTCGTTGGCCTCCTGCTCGAAGGCGGCCGTCGCCTCCGGCGTCAGGCCGCCGCCCACGACGGACGCCAGCGCGTCGGCGTGCTTGAGGCGGAGGGCCTCGCGGAAGTCCTTCTCGAACTGGCGGACCTGGCTCACCGGCACGTCGTCGATCAAGCCCTGGCCGGCCACGTAGATGATGGCGATCTGCTCCTCGACGGGCACCGGCTCGTACTGGCCCTGCTTGAGGACCTCCACGAGGCGCGCGCCCCGGTTGAGCTGGCGCTGCGTGGCCGGGTCGAGGTCGGAGCCGAACTTGGCGAACGCCTCCAGGTTGCGGTACTGCGCGAGGTCGAGGCGGAGCGTGCCCGAGACCTTCTTCATGGCCTTCACCTGGGCGTTGCCGCCCACGCGCGAAACCGAGATGCCGACGTTGATGGCCGGCCGGACGCCCGCGTTGAAGAGGTTCGACTCCAGGAAGATCTGCCCGTCCGTGATCGAGATCACGTTGGTCGGGATGTACGCGGACACGTCGCCGGCCTGGGTCTCGATCACGGGCAGCGCCGTCAGCGAGCCGCCGCCCTGGACCATGCCCTGGAGCGAGTCCGGGAGGTCGTTCATGTCACGGGCGATCGTGTCGTCGGCCGTGATCTTGGCGGCGCGCTCCAGCAGGCGGCTGTGGAGGTAGAACACGTCGCCGGGGTACGCCTCGCGGCCCGGCGGGCGGCGGAGCAGGAGCGAGACCTCGCGGTAGGCGACGGCCTGCTTCGAGAGGTCGTCGTAGATGCAGAGGGCGTGGCGGCCCGTGTCGCGGAAGTACTCGCCGATGCAGGCGCCCGCGAACGGGGCGATAAACTGGAGCGGGGCCGGCGTCGAGGCCGGCGCGTTCACGATGACGGTGTACTCCATCGCGCCGTAGCGCTCGAGCGCGGCCTGGAGCGTCGCCACCGTGGAGGCCTTCTGGCCGACGGCGACGTAGATGCAGTAGACCGGCTTGTCGCCCGTCTCGTGCGTCCGCTTCTGGTTGAGGATGGCGTCGATGAGGACGGCCGTCTTGCCCGTCTGGCGGTCGCCGATGACGAGCTCGCGCTGGCCGCGGCCGATCGGGCACCATCGCGTCGATGGCCTTGATCCCGGTCTGGAGCGGCTCCGTGACGGGCTCGCGGTAGATCACGCCCGGCGCCTTGCGCTCGATGGGCATCTCGTAGAGGTCGCCCCCGATCGGTCCCTTCCCGTCGAGCGGGTTGCCCAGCGGGTCGACGACGCGGCCGAGCATCCCCTCGCCCACCTTGATGGACGCGATGCGGCCGGAACGGCGCGCCTCGTGCCCCTCCTTCACCTCGTCGCCCCCGCCGAAGAGCACGGCGCCGACGTTGTCCTCTTCGAGGTTGAGGACCATGCCCGTGACGCCGGTCGCGGGGAACTCGATCAGCTCGCCGGCCTGGACCTTCGAGAGGCCGTAGAGGCGGGCGATGCCGTCGCCCACCTGGAGCACGGTGCCGACCTCGTAGACGTCGGTCGTGGCGTCGAACCCGCCCAGCTCCTCGCGGAGCACGGCGGTCACTTCATCGGGGCGAATCGCGGTGGCCATATCTGTGTGATGCGTGACGAGGGATCGTGACGGCGCCCTCCGAAGAGTCACGCCTCACGGATCTGGAGTTAGTTCAGGCTGACGGCGGCGCGCTCGGCGAGCTGGCCGCGGAGGGAGTCGAGCTGGTGCTTGACGCTCCGGTCGTAGACGACGTCGCCGACGCGGACGACGAGGCCGCCGATGAGCGCCGGGTCCACGTCGATCTGCATGCGGACCGTGGCGCCGGCGCGCGTTTCGAGCGCCGACTTGAGGCGGTCGGCCTCGTCGGGCGAGAGCGGGGTGGCGGTCCGGACCTTGGCCTCGACGGTCCCGGTCCGCTCATCGCGGAGGAGCCGGTAGGCGTCGAGGATCTCGGGGATCTGCCCGTCGCGCTCCTTCTCGACGAGGAGGCGGAGGAAGCGGAGCGCGAGATCCGAGACCTTGTCCGCGAACAGGCTCTCGAGCACCGCCAGCTTCTTCTCGTGCGGGACGACCGGGCTGGTCAGCGCCAGCCGCAGCTCGCGCGAGTCCCGGAGCGTCTCCGCCAGGAGCGCCACGTCGGCGTCGACGGCGTCGAGCGTTCCGGCCTGCTGGGCTTCCTCGGTGAGGGCCTGGGCGTAGCGTCGGGCGACGGGGCTCATGGTGTGAGAGCTGGAGGAATGGAGGGAGGACACGAGGGAGGAGGGAACCCCTCTATCCCGTCTTCCTCCCCATTGCTCTAGTTGGTCGGCAGGTCGGCGATGAACTGGTCGACGAGCCCGCGCTGCTCGTCGGCGTCGATCTTCTGGCGGAGGATCTTCTCGGCGGCGGCGACGGCCAGCGTGGCGACCTCCGAGCGGAGCTCGCCGAGGGCCTGCTGCTTCTGGCGGTCGATCTCGGAGGCGGCCCGCTCGCGCTCGCTAGCGAGCTCGTCGCGGAGGTCGCCCTTGGCGGCCTCGCGCTGGCGGTCGGCCTCGGCACGGGCCTCGACGAGGATCTGCTGGGCCTGGCGCTCGGCCTCGCGGCGCGCGGCCTCGTTGTCGGCCTGGAGCTGCTTGGCCTCCGCGAGCGCGCGCTCGGCGCGCGTCATCGACTCCTCGATCGTGCTCTCGCGCTCTTCGAGGGCCGACGTGATCGGTCCCCACCCGAACTTGCCGAGGACGGCGAGCAGGAGGACGAACGTGATGCCGATCCAGACGATGAGGCCGACGTTCGGCGTCAGCAGGTCGGCAGCGAGGAGGAGATCCATCCGAGGGGGGGTCTAGGCGACAGGGGAGGGCGGGGCCGCACGCGGCCGCCCCGCCCGGGGCGTCCCAGCCGGGCGCGCTAGGCGACGGCCTTGAGCGCGAGCAGGATGCAGACGACGAGGCCGAAGAGCGCCACACCCTCGATGAGGGCGGCGGCGATGATCATCGTCGTACGGATGTCACCGGAGGCTTCGGGCTGGCGGGCCGAGCCTTCGAGGGCGGAGGCGGCGAGGCGGCCGATGCCGATGCCGGCACCGATGGCAACGAGACCCGCGCCGAGACCAGCGCCGAGCCATGCAAGAGAGACAGCGTCCATGAGAGACTTTGAGTTGGGTGAGGGTGTTCTTCGAGGGTGCGAGCGGGACGCCCGCGGGGGGTGAATCGAGGGGAGCGCGGGGCTAGGCCATCACGGCCTCCGTGCCGACTTCGCGCTCGTGCTGCTTGTGGGGGGTCTGCCCGTTCGACGTCGCGATCGCGACGTCGTGGCCAGTCAGGCCGTGGTCCTCCGCGTGGTCGTGGTCGTGCTCGTGCTCGGCCGTCGCCATCCCGATGAACAGGGCGCTGAGGACGGTGAACACGTAGGCCTGGATAAAGGCCACCAGCAGCTCCAGCAGGTAGATGAAGAGCGAGAACGCCACGCTCACCGGGCTCGTCGCGTAGCCCGCGCCGTCGCCGAACAGGTTCGTGATGATGAAGATGAGCCCGATGAGGTTCAGGATCACGAGGTGCCCCGCCGTCATGTTGGCGAACAGACGGATCGCCAGGGCGAACGGCTTCGTGAACAGGCCCAGGATCTCGACCGGGATCAGGATCGGCTTGATCGCCGTCGGGACGCCGGGCGGCCAGAAGATGTGGGTCCAGTAGTCCTTCGTCCCCGCGAGCTGCGTGATGACGAACGTGAACACGGCCAGGACCGCCGTCACCGCGATGTTCGAGGTCGCCGTCGCCCCGAACGGGACCAGCCCGAGCAGGTTGGCGGTCAGGATGAAGAAGAAGACCGTCAGGAGGTACGGGAGGTACGGGCGGTACTTCTCGCCGAGGTTCGGCTTGGCGATCTCGTCGCGGACGTAGACCACGAGGGTCTCCAGCATGTTCTGGAGCAGCCCGCGCGGCGCGCTCGTCCGCCCGACGCCCTTCTTATAGCGGCCCGCCATCGGCAGGAACAGGGCCAGCAGGATGAGGGCCGCCAGCAGGGCGAACACGTAGTGCCGCGTGATCGAGAGGTCGAGGACCACCTCCCCGCCGTCGGCCGGTGCGAGGTGGGCATCGAGGTACGTGCCGGCGTCGAGCAACTCGTACGAGGCGCGGTCGCCCCCCCGGTCGCCCACCTGAATGTCGAGTTCGTCGACGCCGCCCTCGACCGGACGGGCCGCGCCGTGCGCGTCGCCCTCGTGCCCCGCGCCCGCCGCGTCTCCGTGAGCCTCGTCGGTGCTTCCGTGCTCGCCCTCCGCCACCGCGACGTAGCGGTTCGAGCGGATCGCCGCCGCCGTCCCCGAGAACGCGTCGAAGCCCAGCGACCCGTCCGCGCGGCGGACGACGAACAGGCGCGGGAGCTCCCACTTGCCAAACGGCGAGAAGTCGAGGTAGTAGCCGTCGGCCGTGTGGTGGACGGCGTCGAACTCGCCGTCCTCGGCCGCCGCCCACGCCGGGCTGGCGACGACGACCGTCAGGAGCAGGGCGAAGCGGGCGAGGGTCCGCATGGCGGGTCTAGGCGTCGGCGGGGGGCCGGGTCAGGACGAGAGCGACTTCGGCGATCAGGCCGCCGACGAACAGCAGCCCCAGGCCGCCCACGAAGGCGAGACTGTGCACTGGCACGAGGGCGAGGACGAGGGCGACCGCCGCGAGGAGGAGGCCCATCCGGGCCATCATCCCCCCCAGCACGACCCGGAGCGCGCGGCCCGGCTCAAACGCAACGGCCCGGTTGGCCACCCACACCGCTGCCACCGCGTTCGCCGCGCCCAGGAGGGCACCGAGCAAGAGGCTGGCGGAGAGGCTCATCGGGGCGGCGGGTGAGACCGTCGAGACGGCGCGCGGAGGGGGGCTCGGGACGGAGGGCTGCTAAGCTAGTCCGACCTCCGCATAGGCTCCTGCAAGGCGGGGTGAAGACGAAGGGAAGCGGCCGCGGCCGATCCGGCCCGCTCGCGTCGCCTACTTCTTTCCGCTGGCGTCGTTCGAGATTCGGATCACGAGGGCGACGATCCCGATCAGCCCCAGCGCCGCCCCGACCAGCACGCCCCACGGGCTCGTGTCCAGCCACCGGTCTGCTAGCAGGCCCAGGCCTACGAAGACGACCATCGAGCCGCCGATCTGGGCGCCGAGGCCGAGGTACGGGCCGGCCTCGCGCATCCCCTCGCCGTAGGCGTCGTGGATCTGGCCGGGCGTCGACTTCCGGCTCCGGTAGCCGACGGGCGGCGGCTCGACCGGCGGTTCCTCGCCCTCGGTGGCCGTCTCGTCCGACCACTTGGCGCGCCATGCCTGGTCGGCCTCTTCCCAGCGGTCTGGCTCGTCCGCGTAGGGGTCGTCGTCGGGAGGGACAGCCATCAGACGACCTCGGCAGCGAACGGTCCGGCAGCCAACGACGCGCGGCGCGCCGTCGCCCGTCGGGGCGAGAGAGGAGCGGAGGAGAGAGCCATGCCTCGGGAAGAGCCTACGGCGCGAGAAACAGGGCGGCAGGGTCCTGGGCGAGCCCGTCGCGCCAGACCTCGACGTGGAGGTGGGGTCCCGACGTGATCTCGCCCGTATCGCCGCTGAGTGCGATGGCCTCTCGGGTACGGACGCGCTCGCCGAGACGCTTGAGCAGCCGGCTGTTGTGCTTGTACACCGAAAGGTAGCCGCTGGGGTGCTGGACGGCAATCGTGTGGCCGCCGTCGTGAGTCCAGTCCGCGAACACGACGTACCCCTCCCCGATGGACCGGACGGGCGTCCCCTCGGTTGCCGCGTAGTCCACCGCAAAGTGGCCGCGCGCCGCATCGAACCCGCGTGACTCGACGCCATCGACGGGAGGCGACGCGGGCAAGCGGAGGCTGTTGAGGTAGGCGTCGGCGGCCCCGGCGTCGCGCGCGGGTCCGCCATCGGAGGCCGGCCCGAGCGTCCGGAGCGGGAGCGCGGGTTGTACGTGGTCCTCCTGCCCCGACGCCCTCGCGTCGGCCGCTGCGGACGGAGTCGTCTCTGGGTCCTCGGGGAGCGAGAACGAGGGCGAGTCGAGGGCCTCGCCCTCCACGTCGTCTCCCCCACCGGTGATGATGGCGCGGAGCTGGGCGATTTGCTGGACCTGCGCGGCGAGAGAGTCCTCCAGGGCCGCCGCGCGTTGAGCGTTGGCCTCGGTGGCGCGCCGAAGGTCCGCCGCGCCGGGTCCCACCGGCATCCCCCGGAACGGCGTCAACACGACCGCCGCGACGAGGACGGCCGCCACCGCCAGCACGACGACGACGCCCGCGTAGAGGGCGTACCCGGGGCGCACCTCGTACTGGCGGGGCGGGTGCGCCGTGTCCTGCTCCAGCAAGATGACGGTGCGCGTGGCGCCCGGACGGGCGAACAGGTCGCGGAGGAAGTCGATCACGGTCTGTGGGAGGCCGGTTCGAGGAGGGCGCCGGCGTTCGCGCCAGTGCATTTGTTTCGCTCCATCTGCATACGTACAGAAACGGCGCCTCCTAACTTAGCCGGCTCACGCGGCCACACGTCCGTCGCCGCGCCGTGACGCCCGACTCGACCCCTCGGCGCCCGCCGACTCCCCAATCATGCCTCAGCACAAGTCCGCCGCCAAGCGCGTCCGCCAGGACGCCAAGCGCCGCATCCGAAATCGCTATCAGAAAGTGCGCGTCCGCACGATGATCAAGGACCTCCGCGGGGAGACCGACCCTGCCGAGGCGGCGACCAAGCTCAACGAGATCAAGGCCCAGCTGGACCGGCTCGCGTCGCGCCGGACCCTCCACCCGAACAAGGTGGCTCATACCAAGAGCCAGCTCGACCGCTACGTCCAGACGCTCGGCTAGCTCAAGGGCGCGGAACCCTCTTGGGGCGGCGCCGGTTTAGCCGACACGCCCTTCCGCCTTGCCCCTCTCTGTCCACCCGACGTTTCCCCGACGTTTCCCGTCTGGATATCGCGCCGTAGGTACAGCTAGGACGCCCGCGCTCTGCCGCTCTCTCACGCGGTTCGAGCGTCGTGCACAACGAGGCGTCGGGCGCGAGCGCCTTTCACGCCACGCGATCTCGCTCATCTCTCTCGCGGTCTTCCCCAGCCGCCGACCCTTCACCCACCCCCCCTCTCCATGACCCCGTTTCAACCGGAGAAGACCATGACCTTGCGTCTCCCGACTCTCTTTATCTGGTGTGCGGCCCTCCTCCTTGCGTCTGCAGCCCAGGCCCAGGTCGTCCGCCCCAGCGAATCCGTCTACGTCCTCGTCCGCGGAGGCGCCTCCCTGTATCACGGCGACTTCGACGGCAACCCCGACGACAACGACGACGCTGGCGTCCTCCAGCCGCTCGACGCTCTCTCCGAGCCGGGCTTCTCGGTCGGCGGCGAGATCGGGTACCAGTTCAACCCCAACCTCTCGCTCGGCCTCGGGTACACCTACACCTACCACGAGCGCCTAAGCGCGACCGACGACAACGACAATTACCTCCTCCCCGACCGCGTCAACGACAACGGCAACAACGCGCACCAGGTCAACCTCCTCTTCCGCTACCTCCCGTTCGACGGGGCGAAGCTGAGCCCGTTCGCGGAGCTCGGCGGTGCCGTCGTGTTGGGCCAGGGCCAGGAAGACGAGCGTAACAACGACGGCGACGACGACGTGCTCGGCTACGGACCCGTCCTGGGTCTCGGCGTCGATCTCGCGCTCACGCCGCAGTTCTCGCTCTTCCTCGCCGCTCAGTCGACGGTCGTCTTCCCGGACGTCGCGCTCGACGGCGGCGACGGCGGCGCGTACGGCGACACCGGCGACGACTTCGACTTCGACGTGCTCACCCAGCTCGGCGGTGGCTTCAAGTTTGCCTTCCGCCCGCCGTACGTCGCGGCCGAGATCGAGAGCCTCCAGTGCCCGAGCGAACTCGTCGCGGGCCAGACCGGCTCGTTCATGGCGATGGTCAACGACGACGCCACGACGCCCGTCACCGCCTCCTGGCAGTGGGGCGACGGCACGACCGGCTCCGGCGCGACGGCCTCGCACGCCTTCAGCTCGCCCGGCACCTACACCGTCACCGCGATGGTGATGAACCAGGGCGGGGAGGACTCCGAGTCCTGCCTCGTGACCGTCGTTGAGCCGCCGACGCCGCCGGCCCTCGCGGGTTGCCGCGCCACCCCGAGCCGCGTGAACGTCGGTGAGGAGGTCTCGATCAACGCCACGGCCACCGAGGCCGACGAGATCGAGGTCGACTTCGGCGACGGCTCGATGGCGAGCACGCTCCCGGCGCGCCACGCCTACAGCGAGACCGGCGTCTACACGGTGACGATCATGGCCTCGAACCAGTACGGCTCCGACAACTGCACCATCACGGTGACAGTCGGCGACACGTACTGCGACGACATCACGGAGCTCAACCCGGTGTTCTTCGGCTACGGCGCCTCGACGCTGACCGCCGACGCTCGGGCTCGCCTCGACGAGAACATTGAGATCCTCCGCCGCTGCCCGGACATCTGTGTCACCATCTATGGGTACACGGACGACCAGGAGAGCGACGAGATGCGCCTCTCGCAGCGTCGTGCCGACGCCGTGATGGAGTACTACGTGAGCCAGGGTGTCGACGCGGATCGTCTCCGCGCCGAGGGCCGTGGCCAGGACCCGGACGCCAACTCCAAGGAGGATCCGGGGCCAGGCGACAGCCGTGCCCGCCGCGCCGACTCGATCCCGTCCTCGTGCGCCGGCTTCTAAGCCCGCACCGGACGGACCGAGCCTAGCGCTCCCGCCCAGAGGGCGGCCTGCCAATCGGCGGGCCGCCCTCTTCGTTTGGGTGCGCCCCGAGCGATCGCCAGTCTGCCGAGCCGCTGACGTGGCTCTCTCGACGACGGCTGGCGGTACAAGAGCGCGTAGCGGAAGCGGAGGCGTTCGTCGCTGCTGGCAAGGATGGGCCGGCCGTGTTGTGCGGGATTTTCGAGCGTGGTACTCTCGACTGCACGCCCGGGACAGACCTCATCGCCCCGAACGTCGGCCCCCTCGATCCGCACCTCGCTCTGATGACCCGATTGCTCGTGCTGCTGGCGACGCTCGTGCTGACTGCCTCGGCGGCCACGGCCCAGACCGGCGTTTACAACACCCTCGACGGTCCGGAGTCCGAGGAGCCCCATCGAGGCGTCCGCATTGGCCTCGGCATCGGGCCGACCGTCTACGCCGGCCCCGACCTCCTCGTGGGCGAGAGCCTCTTCCAGAGTGACGTGGTCGCGACGAACCTGGGCGTGACGGCCGAGGTCACGGTCCCGCTCGCCGGCCGACTCCACGGGCGGCTCCTGGCCGGGCTCCTCAACATCGGCGCCGACGACGATCGGCCCGACCTCACCTCGCCGGCCGACAACCCCTTCCTCACCAGCGAGACGTTTTTGGCCGAAGGCGACCTCCTCTTCTACCTCGCCCGTCCCCGCCGCACCGGCCTCGCGCCGTACGTCTTCACCGGGTTGAGTGGCTTGTTCGCCACCGGCGACGCGGCCGACGGCGTGAGCCGGTCCGCGCTGGCGCTGCCCCTTGGGGCCGGCCTGGAGCTGGGCCTCAGCCGCAACCTCTCTCTATTCGCCGAGACCAGCTATCGGTTCGGCCTGACGAGCGTCGGCGAGGACGTAGGGACGCCCCTCATCACCGCCACCGCCCTGGCCGACGACTGCGTGCCAGGCGCCGACGAGTGCGAGGAACTGAAGGCGCTGCGCTGCGCCGACGGCCCCACCCTCGGAGGATGCCCCCGCCTCCGGAGTGACGGCGACTCGGACTTCGATACCCGGTTCAACTCCGCCCTCGTCCTGGCGGGACTCCGCCTCGGCTTTGGCCGAGGCCCCGCCGCGGCGATTCCGCCTCCGCCTCCCCCGCCGCCGTCGGCCGTGGCGGAGCCGGAGCCGGAGGCTCAGCCCGAGCCGCCCGCGACGATGGTCTGCGATCTCACGGAGCTGAACCCCATTTATTTCGACTACGGCAGTACCACACTCGACCGCCGCGCGCTCGGCCGCCTGGAGGAGAACGTCGAGCTGCTGCTCGCGAACCCGGGCTGCTGCGTGTTGATCGACGGCTACACGGACAGCCCCGAGGGCGACCGCTTCGGCCTCTCGCTCGCCCAACGCCGCGCCCTCACCGTCTACGACTACTACCTCGGCCGAGGCGTGAACGCCAGCCGCCTCCAGACCCGCAGTCGGGGCACAGCCATGCCGAACTGCGACAAGGAGGACCCAGGGCTGGGCTGCGAGCGGAACCGCCGCGTCGAATCCCTCCCGGTCGACTGCGAGCGGTTCCAGCTCCTGCTGGACACGCCCTCGTCCGACGCCAACTGAGCGGCGGGTGGGACGGAGGCGTCCCCACGGGGTTTCCGCCTTCGCTCGCGGCCTCGCCCCTCGGGCGGGGCCGCTCTCGATTCCGGGCGACTGGCTCACGTATCCTACCGCCCCTCTCGCCACGTCCAATGCGCGCCGCCCTCCTCAGCCTCGTCCTCCTCCCGGCCCTCGCCGGCTGCTTTACCATCGCCTCCACGATCACGGTCCGGCCCGACGGGAGCGGCGTGATCCGCGACAGCGTCTCCGTGCGCGGGCTCGGCGCCCTCGCCATGGAAGGCGAGGACAAGGCCGACGGCGAACTCGTTGCCAAGGCCCAGCTCCAGGCACGCGCGGCCGCCCTCGGCGACGGCGTGACTCTGCTGGGGATGGAAGCGACGGAGACGGGCTACGTCGCCTTCTACTCGTTCCCCGACATCGAGGCCCTCCAGTACGTCGCACCGGACATCTCCCTCGGCGACGACGACGACGCCAAGACGGTCACGGACGAAGCCCTCACCCTCTCGTTCGACTTCGAGCCCGGAGACACGGCCACGCTCCGGATCACCGTCCCCGACGAGGCGCAGGAGGCGACCGGCACGCCGGGCGTGGAGCAGACTGATGCGGAGCGGGCGGAGGCCGCGCAGGGCATCCGGCTGATGCGTGCCCTCCTGGGCGACGCCCAGATCCGCGTGGCCGTCGTGGTCGAGGGGGACGTGATCGAGACCGACGCCGCCTTCGCCGACGGCCCGGCCATTACCGTCGTCGACCTCGTGTTCGATGATGTCCTCGACGTGATGGAGGAGCACCCGGAGCTGATACAGCCGGACTCGTCGCCAGTCGGCCAGCTCCAGGCGCTGCTCGCCGGGCGCGAGGGCGTCGCCATCCAGCCGCCCGGCACCGTCACCGTCCGGTTCGAGTAGCCGCGACCGCGTCCCCGTCACGCACTGCGACTGGCGGCGGCCGCCAGCAGGACGAGGAGGAGTCGGGGGACGCATGGGTGCGAGGTGAGCCGACCGGCAGAAGCCGACCGCGGCCCGGCCGTGTAGACATCGTCCCCTCGAACCACGCGGCCTGAGACGTTCCGTCGCCTACGCATCGCCCGCCGCAGCGGCGGGCGCGTCCTCGACGCGCTGGCGGTTCCCGTCGGCGTCGATCCGCGTGCGCTGCATGACGATGGGGAGCCGACGGCCGGAGCCGAACGCCTTGCTGCTCACGCGGAGGCCCGGCGCCGCCTGCCGCCGCTTGTACTCGTTCCGGTCCACCATCCGCGCGATCCGCTCCACGAGCCCGAGGTCGGTGCCGGTCTCGCGGGCGATGGCCTCGGGCGACTCGTGCTGCTCCACGTAGCGGAGCAGGACCGCGTCGAGCACGTCGTACGGCGGGAGCGAGTCCTGGTCCACCTGCCCCGGCTTCAGCTCGGCCGAGGGCGGCTTGGTGATCGTGTTCCGGGGGATGAGGTCGCGTCCGGCCCGCTGGTTGATCTCCTCCGCGAGCCGGTACACCTCCGTCTTGAACACGTCCGAGAGAACCGCCAGCCCGCCCGACATGTCGCCGTAGAGCGTCGCGTAGCCGACGGCCATCTCGGACTTGTTGCCGGTGGTGAGGAGCAGGTGGCCGAACTTGTTCGAGACGGCCATGAGCGTGAGCCCGCGCGCGCGCGCCTGGACGTTCTCCTCGGCCACGCCCTCCTCGGTGCCGGCGAACAGCGGCGCCAGCATCTCGCCGAAGGCGTCGACGGCCGGGCGGATCGAGACCTCGTGGAACGCGATGCCCAGGGTTTCGGCGAGGAGGCGGGAGTCGTCCACGGAGCCGGACGACGAGTAGGCCGAGGGCATCGTGATCCCGACGACGCGGTCCGCGCCCAGCGCCTCGGCCGCGAGCGCGCACGTCACCGCCGAGTCGATGCCGCCGCTGAGGCCGACGAGCGCTTTCTCGAACACGCCGTCGCCCGTCTTCGCCACGTAGTCGCGGACGCCGAGGACGAGCGCGTCGTGGATCTCGGCCGTCACGTCTTCTTTCGGGACCTCGACCGGGTCGCCCGGCTCGTCCGTGTCCCACACGAAAAAGTCCTCCGCGAACAGCGCCCCGCGCCACAGCACGTCGCCGGCGGCCGATTGCACCTGGCTGTCGCCGTCGAAGATCAGCTCCGTGTTGGCGCCGGCCTGGTTGACGTAGACGAACGGGACGCCGTGCTCGCGGCAGCTCTCCCGGATCAGCAGGCGCCGCTCGGTCGGCTTTCCCGTCGCGTACGGACTGGCCGAGATGTTGACGAACAGGTCGATCCCGAGCGCCGCCAGCTCGTCGATGGGGTTGGCGGCGTAGAGGTGGGTCTGCCCCTCAGCGCCGGTCCCGGAGTCCCGTCCGCCCTCGTTGTTCCACATGTCCTCGCAGAGGTGGAGGCCGAGGCGGAGGCCGCCGAACACCACCACCTTCCGCTCGGGGCACGGCTCGAAGTAGCGGTATTCGTCGAACACGTCGTAGGTCGGGAGGAGCGTCTTCGAGACGGCGTCCGCGATCTCGCCCTCGGCCAGGAGCAGGGCCGTGTTGAACAGCCGCTTGCCGACGGGCGTCTCGTTCCGCACCGGCGCGCCGACGATGGCCGCCAGCCCGTCGGGGAGCTGGCGGGCGAGGTGGGCGACGGCGGCGTCCGTGTCGTCGAGGAAGTCGGGGCGGTCCAGCAGGTCCTGTGGCGGGTAGCCGGTCACGCACAGCTCGGGAAAAACGGCGAGGTCGGCGCCGGCCTCGGCGGCGCGGCGGGCGTCGGCGAGGACGCGCGCGACGTTGCCGGCGAGGTCGCCGACGGTGGGGTTGATCTGGCAGAGGGCGATCCGCATGGGGCCGAGGTAAGGGGACGGGGTTGGACGCACGGGGCGGGGCGGGGTGCCACGGCGAACATGTCCGCCCCCCTGCCGCGTACGTTGCGGCTCTTCCTTCTCCCCACCCATGAGCCTCTTCGCCACCCTCGCGGCGCTCCTCACGGTCACGGCCGTCTTTTCCTACGTCAACTACCGGACGGTCCGGCTGCCGACGACGATCGGGGTGATGCTCATCGCGCTCGTCGCCTCGCTGGCGCTCCTGGCGCTCCACGCCGTCGGCTTCCGCCTCGACGAACCCGCCCGCGCGTTCCTGGGGAGCATCGACTTCGACGAGGCGCTGCTCCAGGGGATGCTCTCGTTCCTCCTGTTCGCCGGGGCGCTCCATGTGGACCTCGGCGAGCTCGCGGAGCAGAAAGGGACGATCGCCCTGCTGGCGACGCTCGGCGTCGTGATCTCGACCGTCGTCGTGGGGGGGCTGACGTACCTCGCGGCCGGCGCGCTCGGGCTCGGCCTCTCCCTCGTCGACGCGCTCCTCTTCGGCGCCCTCATCTCGCCCACGGACCCCATCGCGGTGATGGGCCTGCTCGCGACGATGGGCGTGCCCCGCTCGCTCGAGACCAAGATCGCGGGCGAGAGCCTGTTCAACGACGGCGTGGGCGTCGTCGTCTTCCTCATCGTGCTGGAGGTCTCGCGCGGGACGGAGCCGGTGACGGCGGGGTCGGTGGCGGCGCTGTTCGCGCAGGAGGCGCTGGGCGGCGCCCTGTTCGGCGCCGTGACGGGCTACGTGGCCTTCCGGATGCTCCGGTCCATCGACAACTACAAGGTGGAGGTCCTCGTCACGCTGGCGCTCGTCACGGGCGGGTACGCGCTGGCCGGCGCGTTCCACCTCTCGGCGCCGATCGCCGTCGTCGTGGCCGGGCTGCTCATCGGCAACCAGGGCCGCGCCTTCGCCATGAGTGACATCACGCGGGAGCGGCTCGACGTGTTCTGGGAGCTGATCGACGAGGTCCTGAACGCCGTCCTGTTCGTCCTGATCGGGCTGGAGGTGCTGGTGCTCACGTTCCGGGGGCCGGCCGTGGCGCTCGCGCTGCTCGCCATCCCCATCGTGCTGCTCGCGCGCTCGCTGGGCGTGTACGTCCCGCTCGCCGTGCTCCACCCGTTCGGGCAGGACCAGGAGACGGGCGTCAAGCGGGTTCTGATCTGGGGCGGCCTGCGCGGCGGGATCTCGGTGGCGCTGGCGCTGTCGCTGCCGCCGGGGCCGGTCCGCGAGACGCTGCTCGTGGCGACCTACGCCGTCGTCGTGTTCTCGATCGCCGTCCAGGGCCTGACGGTGCCGGCGCTCGTCCGGCGCGTGCTGGAGACCGGCCCGCCCCACGACCTGGACCCGCTCGACGAGGACCCGCCGTCGCCCCCCGCTACCGCCCGACTGTGAGGCGGAGCCCGGCCAGCCACACCCGACCCGGCATCGGCGCGCCGAAGACCTCCGCGTAGCGGGCGTCGAACACGTTGCGGACCTCGCCGAACGCCTCGACGGGCGCCCGGCCGCCGCCCACGTCCGCCGCCAGCCGCGCGTGGACGACGGTCACGCTCTCCTGCCCGACGCGCGTCTTGTGGAGACCCTCGACGGAGACGACCGCGCGTCCGGCCTCCAGCGACGCCCGGCCCTGGACGAGGTGCGGCGCGTGGTCCAGGACGTACTTGAAGTCGCCCTCGGCGAACGCCCCGGCGTCGAGGTGCACGTCGGTGGCTGTGTAGGCGGCGGTCAGACGGAGCGTCTGCTCCGGCCCGAGCCGCTGGCGGAGCGCGGCGGAGGTCTCGACGCCGGCGGCCTCGGCCCCGAGCACGTTCTGGGCGAAGAACACCTCCTCCCCGCCCACGGACGTGCGGACGTAGTCGACGAGGTCGTCGGTCTGGCGGTAGAAGGCGGTGGCCTGGACCGTGACGCCCGGCACGGGCGTGAGGTCGAGCCCGGCCTCGGCGTTCCAGGCCCGCTCGGCCCTCAGGTCCGGGTTGCCCAGGTTGCCGCCCGGCCGGGGCGCGACGGTGTTGAAGTAGCGCTCGACGTAGGTCGGCGCGCGGACGGCGCGGCCGGCCGCCGCCCGGAGCCCCACGCCCGGCGCCACCCGGTAGGCCACGGCCAGCATCGGCGTCGGCTCGACGCCGAAGCCGGGGTCCGCGTCGAGCCGCGCGCTGGCGGAGACCGCCAGCGGGGCGACGGGCGCCCACCGGGCGAGGGCGAACACGCCGCCCGAGACGTCGCCGTGCTCGCCGAGGCTGTTCGAGGCGATGTCGCGGGCCTCGGCGCTCACGCCGGCGCCGACGGTGAGGCGCGGCGAGAGCGCCCGGCGCAGGTCGGCGGTGAGGCCGAGCCGGCGGGACGTATGGCGGTTGGGGTCGAGGCCGGGGTAGTAGGTGTAGCGGTCGGTGTGGCGGCGGCCGGAGAGCTGGACGGCCCAGGCCGTCCGGCCCGCCGGGCTCGCCAGCCGCGCCTGGAGCCACTGCGTGCTCGTGGCCTCGCGGGCGGTGTCGCTGGCGAACGGCGTGTAGAACTGGACCGCCCCGAACTGGCGGGCGTCGAGGGCGCCCCGGACGTAGAGCGCCGCGCCGAGCGCCGGCACCGGGGCCGCCACCGAGGCCGTCGCCGCCGCGCGCTTCAGGTCGGCCCGGACCGGCCCGTCGCTCCCGACCACCTCGGAGCCGTCGTCGTCGAGGAAGGCCGGGCCGTCCGTCCGGATGCCAGTCGCGGCGGCGCTGAAGCCGATCGACGGACCGACCGACCGGACCGCGGCGTCTCCTGCGACCGTCCCCAACCCGCCGGCCGTCGCGCTCGCCACTCCCGCGTCGTCCGAGCCTTCGTCGCGCGGGTCGATGACCGCGCCGAGCGCGCCGGTGTGCGTGAGGATGTGGACGACCCCGCCGAGCGCGTCCGGCCCCCACGCCGCCGTCTCCGGCCCGCGCACGATCTCGATCCGGGCGATCTCGGCGAGCGGGATGGGGACGTCGCTCAGGAAGTGGCCCGTCATCGGGTCGTTGAACCGCGCCCCGTCCACCAGCACCACGACGCCGTTGAAGGTGCCGCCCCGGAGCGAGAGGTCCGCCTGGGCGCCGAACGCGCTGCGCGGCGTGACGAGGACGCCGGCCTCGACCCGGAGCAGCTCGTCGAGCGAGCGGGCCGGGCTCCGCGCGATGTCGGCCGCCGTGAGGACCGAGACGTTCCGCCCCGTCCGTGCGGCGTCGGTGGGGAGGCGGCCGGCCGTCACGACCGTCTCAGGCGCCTCGACGGCGAAGGCCGCGCTGTCGGGCGCGCCCGACTGGCCGTGCACGGCCGCCAGCGGAACGAGGGCGAGGGCGACAACGAGCCGGCGCATCGAGGGCAGAGGGGGGGACGTGCCGAAGCTAGCCGCGCGCTTCGGCCTGCTCCAGGCCGCCCCGATGAGGAACGCCTTACGAGCCGACGGGCGAAGCGGGCCGCCCGGCGAGGCCGTCGCCCTCGGCAGCCGGCACGTCCAGGTCGTGGGGACCGGCCTGCTCCATCGCGTCCCGCCAGAGCGCCTCGGAGCCCGGATCGGGGTCGACGAGGGCGACGAGGACGTCTTGGGGCTGGGGCACGATCTCGGCGTCCTCGGCGTAGATCCGGACCTTCTCGCCGCGCACGATGAACAGCGGCGTGAAGGTCGCGTCGTCGGTCGCGTCGCGGAGCCACTCGGGCTCGGCGGTGATCCGGACCGCGCGGACGCGGGCGCCGGCGTCGAACCGCTCGTCCAGCGACACGTACGTCGCGTCCGTCTCGAACAGGGGCCGCCCCCGGAGGTGGCGCGGGATCTCGGTGGCCGCCGTCGACCCGCTCTCGGTCCGCGTGGGGAGCTGGTACACGTGGTCGGACTCGAAGACCTCGGCAAAGTGGAGCGCCGCCAGCGAGTTGACCTCGTCGTTGGGCGTGACCGCCAGCAGCCGGCCGATCCCGCTCAGGTCGAGGTCGTCGATCACGCCCTCGGCCAGGATGTTGGCCCGCTGCGCCGGGAGCCCGGCCCGCCGCGCGATCCGGACGTTGCGGGCGTTGGCGTCGATGAGGAGCACACGGACGCCGAGGTCCTGGAGCGTCTTCGCCACGCGCCGGACCCACGGCTGCGCCCCGACGAACACGAGGCCCTGGGGGTCCGGAAGGGCCAGCCCCAGCCACCGCGCCAGCGGCGAGATGGTCAGCCCGTAGACGGCCACCGTCCCGACGATGATGAGGAACACGACGGGCACGATCCGCTCGGCCTCGGCCGGGAAGAACTCCTCCAGCCGGAACGAGAACAGGCTCGCCACGGCCGCCGCCACGATCCCGCGCGGCGCCAGCCACGCCAGGAACGCCTGCTCCTTCCACGTCAGCCCCGTCCGCCAGCTCGACAGGGCCACGGCCAGGGGGCGCACGACCAGCATCAGGAGCGCGAGGAACAGGAGCGGCCCCGGCGCCAGCATCACCTCGAACGCGCTCGACTCCAGCCGCGCCGCCAGCACGATGAACAGGAGCGAGATGAGGAGGACCCGGAGGTCCTCCTTGAACTCGACGATGCGGCGGACCGAGACGTACTTCTGGTTCGCCATGATGATGCCGAGCAGCGTGGCCTCCAGGAGGCCGGCCTCTTCCTGGAGCGAGTTCGAGACGGCGAACGCCGCGATCACCGTCATCAGCGCGACGGGGTTCTGGAGCCAGTCCGGCACGAGCCGCCGCTGGAGCAGCACGATGAGGAGGGCCGCCGCGAGCGCGGCCACGCCCACGCCCACCACGATCTCGTAGGCGATGCCCTGGACGAGCGCGCCCCACACCGTCGCGTGCTCGCCCGCGGCCTCGGCCGGCTCGCGGAGCAGGATCACCGACTCCAGGACGAGCACGGCCAGGATCGCGCCGATGGGGTCGATGGTGATCCCCTCCCACTTCGCGATCGTGCCCACGCGCCCGGCCGGCCGCACGTGCCGCAGGAGCGGGAGCACGACGGTGGGGCCGGTGACGGTCAGGAGCGCGCCCAGCACGATGGCCACCTCCCACGAGAACCCGGCGAGGTAGTGCGCCCCGACCGCCCCGAGCGCACCCGTCACCGCGACCCCGACGGTGATGAGGTTGAACACGGACTTCCCGACCTCGCGAAGCTCGTCGAACCGGAGCGTGAGGCCGCCCTCGAACAGGATGATCCCGACCGAGAGCGAGACGAACGGGAACAGCCACTCGCCCTGGAGCGCGTCCTGCGGGAGGAACCCGGTGGCCGGCCCCGCCAGGAACCCGAACCCGAGGAGCAGGAGGATCGAGGGGAACCGGGTCCGCCAGGCGAGCCACTGCGCCCCGATGCCGAGGACGACGACGGCGGCGATGGTGACGAGGGGCGTGGGCATAGACGGGGCGTGCGCGGCGTCCAAAGGTACGGCCCTGGCCGATCCCCTCACGGCGCACCACGCACGGGACGAGCCGCGTTGAGGGCGCGCTACCTTGCCCCGTCCCCCCTCCGCTCCCGATGCCTCGCCCCTCTCCGTCCGTCGCGTTCACGGCGTGGCTCGTCGCCGCCGCCGTCGGGATCGCGCTCGCCGCGCCACCGGGGTGCAGCCAGCCGTCCGAGGCCGCCCCGCGGCGCCGCCCCGGTCGAAGCCGCCGCGGCGGACGCCCGCCCCTCCCCTCCCGCCCCGCTGGCGGACTCGACGGGCGAGCCGGAGGCCGAGCCGCCCGCGCGCGCGCCGATCCCCGACGGGTTCGTCCGGTTGAGCGAGGCGGCCCCGGAGATCGCCCAGGAGATCCGCTACGCGACGTCCTACAACTTCGTCGGGGCGCCCATCGACGGCTACGAGGCGCCCGAGTGCATCCTCACCGACGAGGCCGCCCGCGCGCTCCGCCAGGTCGCCGCCGACCTCGCCCGCGACGGCTTGGGGCTGAAGGTGTACGACTGCTACCGCCCCCAGACCGCCGTGGACCACTTCGTCCGCTGGGCACGGACGGACGACGAGACGATGAAGCAGGCGTTCTACCCGGAGGAGCCCAAGTCTCGCCTGTTCCGGCGCGGCTACATCGCCCGCCGGAGCGGCCACAGCCGGGGCTCGACCGTCGACCTCACGCTCGTCCGCCAGCCCGTCGACGCGTCGGTCCTGCCGGCCTCGGCCTACCCAGACGCCGACGGCGGCGCCCCGCTCCCGCGCTGCGACCGGCCCCTCTCCACGCCCACCGGGCCGGACCTCCCCGGCGGCGGCCGGCTCCCCGAGCGCGACCTCGACATGGGCACGGCCTACGACTGCCTCAGCCCAGTCGCTGCGACGGCCAGCGACGCGGTCTCCGCCCAGGCCCAGGCCAATCGCCAGCGCCTCAAGGCCGCCATGGAGCGCCGGGGCTTCCGCAACTACTCGAAGGAGTGGTGGCACTTCACCCTGCGCGACGAGCCCCACCGCGGGACCTACTTCGACTTCCCGGTGGAGTAGTCCGGGATCAGGCTGACGCGCTGGCGAGCGCCGCCGCCCGTTGGACGGAGGCCCGCGCCCCGGAGTACGTTGTACGCGCGACGCCAACGAAGCCGCCGACGTGCGCTCCCTCCTCTTCCTCTTTTTCTCGCTCGCGCTCGCTACGGCGGCCACCGGACAGCCCCCCCCGGACAGCCTCCGGGGCGACGGGGCCGGGTCGCGAGCGGCCTTCTCCTACGGCCGGTCCATCACCTACCCAGACATCCTGGCGGAGAACGCCCTGCTCCAGCTCGCCTCGAGAGCCGAGGGCGACACGCTCGCCGCCGTCGACCCGTTCCTGGGTATTCAGGGCCTCGTCGTTGATGAGACGGCGACGCCGCCGGGGCGGCTCTTCTACGAGACGTTCTTCCTGCTGTGGTCGCCCCCCGCCGGCGCGGAGCGGACCACCATCACCCTGGGTGAGCAGCCGCTCCCGGGCAACGGAACCGCTATTTTGGTCCGGGCCGACGGGGAACTCCTGCTGCAGACGCGCCTGCCCCGCCGGCCCGACGAGGTCGAGGACCTCGCGCGCCAAGCCGTCCAGTTCATCCGCCAGCGGCTGGTGGGCGGTTAACCCCGGCGGCCCCCAGCTTCGTTCCAGCCCCCCACCGCACTCCACCCATGCGCCTCCTCTTCGCCGCCGCCGCACTGGCGGTCTTCGCTGCCGCTCCGCAGGCCCACGCGCAGCAGCTGATGTACTCCCCGCAGAACCCGGCCTTCGGGGGCTCGCCGCTGAACTACTCGTGGCTGCTGAGCTCTGCCCAGGCGCAGAACCTGTATCAGGACAACTCGTCGAGCCGGTTTACGCGGGACCCGCTGGCGGACTTCGAGTCGAGCCTCCAGCGCCAGATCCTGAACCAGCTCTCGCGCGAGCTCATCTTCAACCGATTCGGCGACCTCGACCTCTCGCAGCCGGGGACGTTTAACCTCGGCGACTTTCAGATCGAAATCGTACCCGGCGTCGACGGCATCTCGGTGCGCGTGTTCAACCTCTTGACGGGCGACGAAACGGTCGTCACGGTCCCCAACTTTTAGGTCTCTTGCGCTGGTTTCCCTCCCTGTCGCTTCTCGCGGTCGTCGTCGTCGCGGGTTGCTCGCCTCGGCTCGCGCCATTCCAGGTCGAGAATCCGCGGATCGGTGCTCCCCGCACCGTCACGACCGACGAACTCACCGCGCTGGCTCCTCCGGAGGAGCCGGTCGTCGTCGCGGTCTACCGGTTCCGAGACCAGACCGGCCAGTACCGGACGCTCGAGAACTCGTCCACGTTCTCGACGGCCGTGACGCAGGGGGCGACCTCGATCCTGGTCAACACGCTGGAAAAGTCAGGGTGGTTCGTCCCGATCGAGCGGGAGGGGCTCTCGAACCTGCTCAACGAGCGGCAAATCATCCAGTCGACGCGGCAGCAGTACTCGGGGCCGGAGGGGCAGGGGCTCCCGCCGCTCCCGCCGCTCCTCTACGCCGGCATCCTCCTGGAGGGCGGCGTCATCGGGTACGACTCGAACGTGCTGACGGGGGGTGTCGGCGCCCGGTACCTGGGGACCGGCGTATCGGGGCAGTTCCGCCAGGACCAGGTCACGATCTACCTCCGGGCGGTCTCCACGCAGAACGGCCGCGTCCTCGCCTCGGTCCACACCACCAAGACGATCGTCTCGCAGAAGCTCGACGGCGGGCTGTTCCGCTTCGTCGACGTCCAGCGGCTCCTGGAGACGGAGGCCGGCTACAGCGCCAACGAGCCGCCTGTGCTGGCGGTGACGGCCGCCATCGAGGAGGCCGTGATCTCGCTCATCGTCGAGGGCGCCCGGGAGGGCCTCTGGCAGGTGGCCGATGCGTCGAGCCCGGAGGCCCTCGCCATGTTCGAGGCGTACGACGCCCAGCGCGCCGGGGACGCCGAGCGCGACGTGTACGACCGGCTCCTCGCCTATGAGCCGCCGCGCGGCCTCTCGCTCCACCTCGCGGGCGGGGCCAGCCAGCTGGAGGACGACTTTACCGGCGCCACGCCGTACCCGGCCGGCGGCCTCGCCCTCCGATACGCCGCCGGGCCCTACCTCGGCATCGGGGTCGGCGGCCACATGGGCCGCCTCTCGACGATGGACGGGGAGGAGCTGTACTTCGCCGGCGACCTGCACGCCCGGCTGACCCCGTTCCCGAGCGCGCGCGTGGGGCCGTACCTCTCGCTCGGGGCCGGGCTCCTCAACGTCCCGGAGGCCCCGCGCGACCGGGACCAGTTCGTCTACGTGGGGACGGCGGCCGGCGTGGAGGCCCGCGTGGCCGGCCCCCTCGGGCTCACCGTGGACGTCGCCAACCTCTACCCGCTCCGCGAGGGGCTCGACGGCATCAGCGGAAGCGGCTCCGTGAACGACAACCTGTGGACCCTGCGGGCCGGTCTGACAGTCTACGGCCTCGGGTTCTAGACCCCCCGGCGCCCGACCATCTGCGGCGGCCGGGGCGAGGCCGAGGGAACCAGGTGAAGACGGCCGTCCCGATGTTCTGACGGTGGGGAGCGGCGGGCCCTGCCGGTCGGCCGTCCCGACCTTCGAGGATGCCCGGAGGACCCGGCTGCGGCGCAGGTGCGAGCCCCCCGGCGCAACCGCAGGCCGGGGGCGACCGGGAACCTGGCGGCCACGGAGCCGCCGCCGGAGCGATGCGCTGACGTCCTCTGCGCCTCGTCCCCAGCGTCCGCGGGACCCGCCGCTGAGAGAAGGAAGCCCCTCGGCCACAGCCACACAGGGGGGCGCAGAGCGCGGCGTCCACGGGGCGGACGACGGGCCTCGGGCGAGACGGGGGAATCCTGAGACGGACGGAGCGGCACCCCGCGAGGAGGAATCGGCGTACGGATCCCCAGTGCAACGAATGGCCTACGACCGGAGAGGGCGGGGCCGTTCTGAGGACACGATCGTAGCCGTGTGGCTTGTAAAACAAAGAGTTGTGCCCTAAAAGTCAACCAGCTAATTCGGTTATTCATCCCGTGCTGTGTCTCGTGTGGCGCACCGGCATGACTCCTTAGGATCATTCGTGCCCAGGGTCATTGATTTGTTCCACCTGAGCGTGGTAAAGTCAGGCCGTCGGATCCGGGCACGGATGTGCCAGAGGGTCTGCCCGTAGGTCGGACAGCCCTTCGGGGCTCGGGACTCTGACCTGCCCTCAGGCGCCTTGGCGCCCTATCACTGAGGCTCTTCGTCCCACCCGCCGCGCCAGGCGCGGCCCCCTTCTACCAGCCTCACCTCCGTTCTCCGCCCGCTGTAAGGTCGTGCATCGGTCGCTTACGGCGACCCCTCCTCCATCTCCGCCGGAAGCGCTTTCGCGTAGCCCGGTCTCTGGGAGAGGACTGCACGTCCGGCGTGTCCACACGACCGACTGTCTCGTACCGGCGCGCTCGTTAGGACACCAGGTCTGTTTTTATGTTCACCCGCATACTCATATTTTCATTCGGCTTGCTCCTAGGAGGGTCCGTCTCTGCTCAATCGAGCGAGGCGTTCCTCCAGCAGGTCGGCCAGGGGAACGTGGCGACGGTGACGCAGATGGCCTCCGAGGCCTTCCTGCTGCAGAACGGGATCGGCAACGAGGTCACGCTCGACCAAGTCGGCGGCGGCCACCTCGTCCGGCTCGACCAGTACGGCGGCTCGACCGCCGAGATCACGCAGACGGGGCTCGACAACCGGCTCCTCGGCCTCGACGGTCTGCTGGATCCGGAGAGCGTCGCGCTGCAAGACGCCAGCCGGCTCGTCCTCCAGCAGCACGGAGAGGGCAACCTCGTCCTGCTGCAGCAGGCGGCCGGGAGCTACGCCCACATCACGCAGAACGGCGCCGGTAACACGGCCACCATCATCCAGTCAGGACCGTAGCGCTCCAGAGCGCACGCCGGGCTGGCGACCGGTAAGACGGCCGCCAGCTCTTCCCACCACAGGGGCACTCGGCCCCACCCGCCGCACGCGCGGCAATCAAGAAACGCCGCACTCCGCGGCCTCATCAACCCACAAGTAGCATGCGCAACCTTCTCCTCCTCGGCGCCGCGTTTGGTCTCGCGACCACTGCCAGCGCCCAGAGCAACACGGCCGACGTCGAGCAGACCGGCTCCAGCCACTCTGCAGACATCGATCAGACGGGGTCGAGCAACGACGCCGACGTCCTGCAGTCCGGTACCGGCAACATTCTCGATCTCGTCCAGAACGGGGCAGGCAACGAAGCCTTTGTCACGCAGACCACGGACCCGTCACGCGCTGGCGTCTCGGCCGACGTCAACCAGAGCGGCACCAGCCAGTACGCTGAGGTAGAGCAGACGGGCACGTCGCCGGGTGCATACGCGGAGGTCAAGCAGGACGACGGCAGCGGGACGGGCAACAACGCGGCCTATATCACCCAGCAGCGCTCCCAGGATGGCGCCACGTCGCTTATCCATCAGAGCGGTAGCGGCAACACCGCCACCAACTTCCAGGACGCGGGCGGGATCAACCAGTCGTACATCTACCAGGGCCAGACCGACGGTGCCAGCTCGGGCAACATCGCCAGCGTCACCCAGGATCGCTCGGCCCCGGGTCCTGACGCGAGCGCGTTCAAGGCCATCGCCAACGTCTACCAGGACGGCACCGCCAACGACGCCAACGTGAACCAGTCGCTGTCGGCTAACGCCCAGGCGACCATCGATCAGGATGGGACGTCGAATGTGGCGGATGTCGACCAGTGGAACACGATCGGCATCGATCCCAGCCACCAGGCCAGCATCACCCAAGCGGGTGAATTCAACTTCGGCCGGATCGAGCAGGGCGGCGATGCGACCGCGGCCAGCTCGGCCACCATCCAGCAGACGGGTGGGGACTCCAACGCGGCGTTCATCGACCAGGAGGGTCTGGGCGGCGGCCACATGGCCACGGCGATCCAGAGCGGTGACAACAACCGCGTCGAGGGCCTCGGGGGCCTCGGCACGGCGGCGCTCCAGTCGGGGACCGGCCACACGTTCATGGTGACCCAGGGTGGCCTGGGCTCGAACGTGGCCCAGATCTCGCAGACGGGCGACCTCGGCCACTCGGCGACGATCTCCCAGGACGGGAGCACGAACACCGTATCCGTGACGCAGCAGGACTAAGCGCCTCGGCGCCGGGCTGGCGGTCGGTAAGACGGCCGCCAGTTCCTCCACCACAGGGGCACTCGGCCCCGCCCGCCGCACCCGCGGCGATCAAAAATGACGCCACTGCGGCGTCCATGCACAACCCATAGGTACGTATGCGCAACCTCCTCATTCTTGCCGCCGCCTTCGGCCTCACAACAGCCGCCAACGCACAGAACAACGCCACAACCACCCAGAACGGCACCAGCAACGTCGCTCAGATCGAGCAGGCAGGGTCGACCAACGACGGCACCGTCGATCAGGAAGGCAACGGCAACTTCGGCGAGATCCAGCAGAGCGGGTCGGGCAGTATCGCCCTGATCGAACAGATCGGCGACGACAACGGAGCCCGCCGCTACCGACCTGGCCTCAGTTCCAATATCGTAGGGATCACCGACGTGGGCGACGACAACAACTCGGTCATCCGCCAGATCGGCGACGACAACGAAGCCGGCGTCAACCTGGGCATCCGAGCCGAGCGAAACGACGTCGACATCGACCAGGGGACGCTTGGTGAGAAGAGCTACGGTTCTGTAGCGGGCGTCTCGGTCGGGGGCAAGGACAACGTCGTCGACATCGACCAGTTCGGCCAGGACCAAGTTGCGGGCGTAAGCATCGGTACGGCTCTCGGTGGGCGCGGGCTGTCTAACGACGTCGACGTCTTGCAGGAGGGGGCGGAGAACGAGTCCATTACCTCCATCTATGGGTCGTACAACACCGTTGACGTCTCCCAGGACGGGACGCTGAACACGGCAACAGTCACGTTCGGCAGCCCCACCATCGGCACTGCCGACTCCAGCACGGCCACGGTCATGCAGACGGGCGACGGGCATATGGCCACCGTAACGGCATCGGGCAGTGACAACATGTCGACGATCACGCAGAACTAGCGCTCACCCGCGCACGCTTCGGGCTGGCGGCCGGTAACGCGGCCGCCAGTTCTTCCCACCATAGGGGCACCCGCTCCACTCCGCCGCACCCGCGGCACCTCAACACAACCCCACGCATCCATGCGCAACCTCCTCATCCTCACGGCCGCCCTCGGCCTCGCCGGCGTCGCCAACGCCCAGAGCGACGCCATCGTCACCCAGTCCGGCGACGGCAACGACGGCACCGTCACCCAGTCCGGAGCCGACCAGTTCGGCAAGATCGACCAGTCCGGCTCGACGATCGGCAACGCCGCCACCATCCTCCAGTCCGGCGGCTCGGGCAACGACGCCTACATCCGCCAGAGCGGCGATGAGAACCAGGGCCTCGTCACCCAGATCGGCAACAACAACGACGCCATCTCCGAGACGACGCCGGGCCTCGACATCGCCGGCAGCCGGAACTACACGGAGATCTATCAGGAGGGGAACCAGAACACGGGCCGCGTCCAGGTCGTGGGCGACGACAACGGCGACCTCTCGGGCAACGCCTTCAAGGTCACCCAGATCGGTGAAACGAACCGGGGCGAGGTGTCGCTCACGGGCAGTGGCAACCAGGGCTTCGTCGACCAGAGCTCCGGCGGCGACCAGAACTACGTCAACCTCAACGGCGCTCGTGACCTCGCCCGCTTCGGCGGCCGCCCAGCCATCACCGCCAACGACAACACCCTCGAGATCACGCAGGTCGGAAGCGGCTCGGTGGTCCGCGGGTTCCTCGCTGGCGACGGCAACACCGTCACGATCGACCAGGCCGGCGGCAACTTCGTCGGGTCCATCAGCCCGGCTGTTGAGGATGGCCTCTTCGTCTACGGTGACGACAACACCATCGACATCGACCAGTCGATGGCGGGCAACATGGCCACCGTCTCGATCGACGGCGGCGTGCTCGGCGACCGCGGCAACATGAACACGGTCGACATCGACCAGACCAGCGCCAGCAACACGGCTACGGTCGACATCATGGGCAGCGGCAACTCGACGACGATCACGCAGAACTAAGCACCTCGGCGCCGGGCTGGCGGTCGGTAAGACGGCCGCCAGCTCTTTCAGATTGAACCGGTGGACTATCGACGCCGTTCGCCCAGGCAAGTCTCCTCCAGCCCCTGACGCTATGCGCTACACCCTGACCTCCCTCGCCCTCCTGCTGGCGGCGCCCGCATGGGCCCAGTCGTCGGAGGTGTTCGTGGAGCAGGCCGTCTCGCAGGCCAACGTCCAGAGCGCCGTCGGGACCCCGCGGCTCGGGGCGCTGGAGGCGCTCACGGCGGCCGTCCCCCTCCTGATGCCGGGGACCAATGCGCTCGTCCTGGAGCAGAACGGCACCGGCAACGGCGTCGAGGTGGAGCAGAACGGGCTCGACAACGTGGCGGTCCTCACGCAGAACGGCAACAACAACCAGACGGCGCTGTCCCAGTCGGGCGACGAGAACCTGTTCCTCAGCGTCGTGTACGGGGACGGCAACGTCGTCGACGCCGTGCAGACGGAGGGGAACAACGCCTACAGCCTGTTCATGGTCGGGAGCGGGACCGAGCACAGCGTCCGCCAGCTCGGCGGCAACAACCTGGCGGTCCAGTTCGTCGCCCCCGGCGCCACGCCGGTCGACATCGAGCAGCGCGGGAACGGGATCGAGGTCCGCGTCGAGCGGAACTAGCGCCATGGCCGTCCTCCACGCCCTCGCCGCCCTCGCCCTCGCCGGCTGCGTCGGCCTCGCCGCCACGCCCCCGGCCGACGCCCCCGACGGCGAGGCCCGGATCCGCGTGGACCGCCCGCCCGGCCGCTACGAGTTCACGGCCGTCTACGACGGGCCCCACCGCGACGGGCTGACGTACGAGCTGGCGGTCGTCCGCGAGGGGGCCGCCGGCCGCTCGCGCTCGTCCCAGGGCGGCGCCGTGCGCAGCGACACGCTCTCCACGTCGGTCGTGAACGTGGCGCCGGGCGACCGGGTGACGGCGCGGCTCACGGTCAACGACGGAGAGCGTATCGTCGCCGAAGACGACGTCACGGAGATCGTGGGGGGGAAGGAGCGTTAGCTTTCGGAAGCCTCCTATCAGCTCCATGCGTCCCCTCCGTCTCTTCCTCTGCTCGCTCCTCGCCGTCGCCAGTCTGGCGGCGTGCAAAGACGGCGTCCTTGAGCCCGAGCGGTTCGGAACCGTCCAGGGTCGGGTCCTCGACCGGGAGACCTCGGAGCCCGTTGCGGGCGCGTCCGTGACGACGAGCCCGGCCACGGGCGCCTTCATCACGGGGGACGACGGCACGTTCTCCGTCGGCGACGTCCTCACAGGCAGCTACACGATCTCGGCGAACCGCCGGGGGTACGCCCCGAACACGGTGACGGTCGGCGTCCGGGAGGGCCAGACGACGAACGCAGAGTTCTTCCTCAATCCGGCCGACGACGGCGACGACGGCGACGGCGACCCGGACCTCGATTTTGCAGCGGAGCTCCTCAACTTTACGCCGGAGGTGTTCCAGGGCCGCAACGGCTCGGACAGTACCTACGTGATCATCGAGTACCGGGCGGTCAACCGGGGCGACGTCGACATCGCAGCGTACGAGATCTACTTCCGCGTGGACACCGACCGCGGGCCGTTCTACCAGGAAGTCCGGGGGTCGGACCTGCTCGCGGACCAGCAGGACTTCGGCACCGTCCGGAAGTACCTCGTCGGGGCGATGCCCACGGCCGTCGTGATCGAAGACACGGCCACGACGAAGGCGAGCGGGAACCCGTAGGACGGGCGGAGACGCCGCGCCAGACCGGCCGCCTACTCCGATCCGGGGTCGGCGCGGACCGGGGGCCTCTCCCCCTGTGGACGTCCACGAGGAATCCGGTCGGCGGCGACGGCCATCGCGACGGTCTCCGTCTCCAGGCACGTGGGGTCGCCGTCACACGAGGCCGCGAGGACGTCGTCGGGGGCGTACTCGATCTGGATGCGCCGGCCCATCAGCCCGTCCGTCTCGCACAGCGAGAAGTCGCCGAACACGGTCGTCGAGGTGCCGGCGTCGGTGCGGAGGGTGAGGGTGCAGGCCCGGTCGCCGGCCACCACGTCCGTGACCACGGCCCGCGTCGGGACGGTCTGCCCGGCGACGGTCGTCTGGGCAGGACCCGTCGTGTCCACCTCGGCCACGCCGATGTCGGGGGCTGCCACGTCGGCGCTCTCGTTGGACTGGACCGTCGGGTCGAGGTTGTAGGCGGTGTCGTCAGGCGCCGCATCGTCGGCAGCGCACCCGACGAGGACGAGGAGGAGACAGAGGGGAAGCGAGCGGGCCATACCTGCGAGGGAGGGGCCGGGAGTCTACCACCGCCTCGGGGGAGCGATCCCGTAGAGGCGTCCCGATAGGGCGTCTCCCGATGGGGCGCTCACTCGGAGGGCACGTAGTCGAAGGCCCCGACGGGGCCGGGGAACACGACCGGGCTCTCGCTCCCGTCCGCCGCCACCGACGACACACCGAACAGGTAGTTGTCGATGACGACGTTCTGGAGCGTGTACGTCTGGCGGGCCTCGCCGGAGTCCGGGACGAACACCGAGCGCTCCCACTGAGGCGACGTGGTGAGCCGCCACCAGACGCGGAAGCCGGCGAGTTGCGGGTTCTGCGCCGCGTCCGGCCGGTCCCACGAGAGCGTCGTGCTGGGCCGGACGGCGCCGGCGATCTGGACGCCCGAGGGCGGCGCCGGCGCCCCCGCCAGCCCGGCGAGCGTGACCGCGTTGAGGGCCGTCAGCTTCGAGGCGTAGTCGAAGTCCACGTACTCGACGGTGTCGCCAAAGGGACGTGGCGAGCCGTCGGGGTACGTCTCCGTGCGGAGGTCCTGGTGCTGGCGGTCGTAGTGCTCGTGCGTCTCCATGATGCGGACGCCGGGGTAGCCGACGTTCGTGAACGGCGTGTGGTGGCCGCCGCGCCCGAAGCGGTCGAGCCGGTAGACCATCATCACGTCCAGGTTGCGGACGTACTGGTCCGCCATCCGGTCGACGACGCGGGCGAGATTCCGGCTCGGGCCGTCGTTCTCGCCGCCGGTGAACCGACGGATCTGGGCCTCCCGCGCCGTCTCGGTCGGGCGCGTGGCCTCGGAGAAGACGCGGGCGGACGTGTTGTCGCACACGCGGTCGATCCCGCACGAGTTGCCGATCATGTCGTTGTTGAGGACGGCCTCGATGCGCCAGCCCTCGGCGCGTGCCGTCTCGGCCATGATCTGGCCGCCGAAGAGCCCCTGCTCCTCCCCGCTCAGGCCGGCGTAGACGATCGTTCCGGGGAACTGGTACTGGCTGAGGACGCGGGCCGCCTCGATGGCGCCCGCCATGCCGGAGGCGTTGTCGTTGGCGCCGGGCGCGTCGCTCGTGCCGTCGAGGGCGTCGGAGGCGCGGCTGTCGATGTCACCGCTCATGACCACGTAGCGGTCGGGGTCCGCCGTCCCGCGCTGGATGGCGAGCACGTTGACGATCTCGACGGGGTCGGGAATCCGCCGCTCGCCCGAGACCACGCGCCGCTGCTCGACGACCTCCAGGCACCCGCCGCAGGCCGCCGAGATCCGCTCGAACTCGGCCCGGACCCAGCGCCGCGCCGCCCCGATCCCGCGCGTGTCGCTGACGGTGTCGCTCAGCGTGTGGCGCGTCCCGAAGCCCGCCAGTCGCCGGACGTCGGCCTCGATCCGCTCGGCCGACACCTCGGACGCGATCTCGTAGAGACGCGGGACCTCGGCGGGCGGCACCGGCCCGCCGACGAGCGAGTCCGGCCACGGGGCCTCGCCCGGCCGGTTCGGGTCGACGCCGGGCTGGGCGAGGACGACGATCGGAAAGACGAGGAGGGCGAGGAGAAGGGCGCGCATGGGGGCTCGGATCAGGGCCTCAGAACCTACGCCCACGTCGCTGGCGACGAGCGTCGCCAGCGGTCAGGTCGCCACCAGGAGGGCCGCGTATCCGGCCGCCCCGAGGGCGAACGGCCAGAACCGGCTCGCCCGCTCCTCCGGCAGTTCCTCCTTGAGCACGTTGAGCACGATGCCGCCCGCGAGGAACGAGACGAGCGCCGCGACGACCGCCTCGTGGACGTGCCCCCCGAGCCCGAACGCGGCGCCCGCCACGACCGCCGCCGCCAGCAGCCACCGCCCGACCCGCGTGTAGCGCGCCTTGTGGTCGGTCCGCAGTCCGTAGTCGTTGACGAAAAAGTGGAGCGCCATCGCCGTCCAGAACAGCGCCATGCCCACGCCGCTGCCCCCCTCGCCCTCACTCAAGAGGTAGCCGATGAGGAGGTTGTAGACGCCGTAGCTCGCCATGTGGAGCCAGAACACGTCCGCCTCGGTCCGGTCGCCTTCGGCGCTCGCCTCGCGCGAGCCCCGCGCCGCCCGCTCCAGCCCGTAGAACACGACGAGCCCGAGGAGCGCCAGCAGCCACACGTGGCCCTCCCTGATCACGAACCGGGTGAGCCCGGCCTCGGCGAGCACGCGCTGCCCGGCGGCCACCTGGGGCAGCAGGTGCGCAAACACGTAGGCCACAGAGATCCCGCTGGCGAACGAGAGCCACCGGCTCCGCGGGAGGACGCTCAGGAACCGGAGCTTCCCCGCGAAGAGGTGGACGAGGGCGAGCGCGGCGGCGAGCAGGAGCGGGACCATCGGCCTAACCTACCGCCCCGCTGGCGGCGGGCGTCGCCAGCTAGGCGAACGGAAGGCGGCCTCACTCGCCGCCGACCTCGACGAGAAGCCGACCGGACCGGATTGCCTTCAGGGCATCCGGTAGCTCAGCGAGGAGGAGTGTCCGCATCGCCTCGTTTGACGTGTTGCCGGCGCGGACCCAGATCACAGGTGGTCCGCCGCTCCGTTCGACCTCTTCCGCGAAGTCGGCGTCTTTGGTGAGCACGATGGAGCCGGACTCGCGAGCAGCCTCGGCGATGGCCCCGTCGCTGGCGTCCCGCAATCCGAGGTCGTTGGCCGAGAAGGCTTCGAGCCCGTCGAACGCCTCCGTGAGCCACCGTGCGAGCGCCGGCGACAGGTGCGCGCCGATGATGACCCTCAGGCCGCCTTCGCCGGCTGGTTCGTCGCCGCGCTCGCGTACTTCAGGCTGGCCTCGATGTCCGCCAGCTCGAGGTACGGGAGTTCCTCGACGACCTCGTCCGGGGTCAGGCCCGCCGCCAGGAGGTCCAGCACGTCCGACACGCGCACGCGCATCCCGCGGATGCAAGGGCGCCCCCCGCACTGCTCCGGGTCGATGGTGATGCGCTGGTGCCAGTCGGCCATGGTCCATCAACGATACGGACGGTCCAGTTGTGCCAGTCCCAGATGTGGAAGAAGGCGCCATGTCGGGGAGGGCTGAAACGAAAAAAGGCCGAGCGTCCTTTCATCTGGGAAGCCCGGCCCGGTGCCGAGGTTGACCTTCATGGGGTCGGTCGCAATAGCGTTGTAAGTCCCACGGAGCGCGCGGGACCCACTCGGGGTGTGGACCTTGGCGTGCAAGGACACAACTGCAAACGCCCCCGGTCCCTTTCAGAACCGGGGGCGCGACTGGCGACCGACGCCGCCAGCGGGGCGAGACGGAAGGATCAGCCGCAGCCCGTGGACGACCCGCAGTTGGGGCAGCTGTAGCAGCTCCCCGCCCGCACCGTAATCCCGCCGCAGTTCGGGCAGGCCGGCGCGTCGTCCTGGTTCTGGAAGGCGCCGAGCTCGCCGCTGGCGTCGGCCGCCAGGACCGCCTCGACGGACTGGCCGAGGTGGCCGGAGCCCGCGTTCACCACCGCCTGAGCCGTCGCGAACAGGTCGGCCTGCGTCTGGTCGGCGGCCGGGCCGTGGCGGCCGGCCTCAGCCGCCACGGCCACCGTAGGGTCCACGCTCACCTCGTCCTCGTCGGCCAGGTCGGCGGTCGCGCCGTCGCCGCCGCCGAGGAACTTGATGGAGAGGTAGCGGAAGATGTAGTCCGTGATCGACTTGGCGATCGGGATCTGGGGGTTGTTGGTGAACCCGGCCGGCTCGAAGCGGACGTGGCCGAACTTGCTCACCAAGTCCTCCAGCGGGACGCCGTACTGGAACGCCAGCGAGATCGCCGTGGCGAAGCTGTCCATGAGCCCGGCGATCGTCGAGCCCTGCTTGGCCATCGTGATAAAGATCTCGCCCGGCCGGCCCGCGTTCCGGTGGCCCTCCGGGTAGAGCCCGACGTGGAGGTACCCCTCGTGGCCGGCGACGGAGAACTTGTGCGTGACGCTCGGGCGCTCGTCGGGCAGGCGCTCGCGGTGCGGCCGGTAGACCACCTTCTCGACGATCGTCTCCACCTCCCGGATCTCGGGCGCCCCGCTGGCGGCGCCGTCGCCCGAGTGGTCGGCGGCCTCGGCGGTCTTGCCCTTGGTGTTGCCGCCGGACTTGGTGGAGAGCGGCTGGCTCCGCTTCGAGTTCTCGCGGTAGATGGCGACCGCCTTCAGGCCCAGCTCCCAGCTCTTCATGTACGCGTCGGCGATGTCCTCCACGGTCGCGCTCTCGGGCAGGTTCACCGTCTTCGAGATGGCGCCCGAGATGAACGGCTGGGCCGCCGCCATCATCCGGATGTGGCCGAGGTGCGAGATCGAGCGCTCGCCGTTGTGCGGCTTGAAGGCGCAGTCGAACACCGGCAGGTGCTCGTCGCGGAGGCCCGGCGCGCCCTCGATGGTGTCGTGCTCGTCGATGTAGCCGAGGATGACCTTCGCCTCGGCGTCGGTGTAGCCGAGCCGGGCGAGCGCCTCGGGGACCGTCTGGTTCACGATCTTCATCAGCCCGTCGCCCTTGCCCGCCAGCAGCTTGTACTTGACGAGGGCGAGGTCGGGCTCGATCCCGGTCGTGTCGCAGTCCATCATGAACCCGATGGTGCCCGTCGGCGCGAGGACCGTGGCCTGGGCATTCCGGTAGCCGTGCTGCTCGCCGAGCGCCACCATCCGGTCGGCCGACTCCTGAGCGGCCTCGCGGAGGTACGCGGGGCACGAGGCGTCGATGTGCTGGACGGCGTCGCGGTGCATCCGCATCACCTCCAGCATGGGCTCGGCGTTCTCGGCGTAGCCGTCGAACGGGCCGATCTTCTCGTTGGCCGCGATCTCGGCGGAGCGGGCGTACGCCTCGCAGTGCTCGATGGCCATGATGGCGGCGGCGACCGCGCGGCCCTCGTCGGAGTCGTAGGGCAGGCCCATCGACATGAGGAGCGCGCCGAGGTTGGCGAATCCGAGCCCGAGCGGCCGGTAGGCGTGGCTGTTCTGGGCGATCGTGGCCGAGGGGTAGCCGGCGTTGTCGACCAGGATCTCCTGAGCCGTGATGAACACGCGGGCCGCGGCGCGGTAGCGCTCCACGTCGAACGTGCCGTCTTCCTTCTGGTACTTGCGGAGGTTCAGCGAGGCGAGGTTGCACGCCGAGTCGTCCAGGAACATGTACTCCGAGCACGGATTGCTCGAGTTGATCGGCCCGTGGTTCTTGCACGTGTGCCAGCGCTGGATCGTGTCCTCGTACTGCGCCCCGGGGTCGCCGCAGACGTGCGTGCCCTCGGCGATCTGGAGCAGGAGGTCCTCGGCGTCGACCTCGTCCACGACCTCGCCGGAGGTGACGGCCGTGAGCCCGAACGCCTCGCCCTTGTTGGCGGCCTCCATGAACGCGTCGGTCAGGCGGACCGACTGGTTCACGTTCTGGAAGGCGACCGAGCCGTAGGCGTCGCCGTTGAAGGAGCCGTCGTAGCCCTCCTCGATGAGCGCCCACGCCTTCCGCTCCTCGGTCTGCTTGGCGCGGACGAACTCCAGGATGTCCGGGTGCCACACCTTCAGCGTCTGCATGATGGCCGCCCGGCGCGTCTTCCCGCCGGACTTGATCGTGCCGCCGGTCGCGTCCTGGACCTTCATGAAGGAGACGGGGCCGGACGGGATGCCGCCGCCCGACAGCTTCTCGTGCGACGAGCGCAGCTTCGACCAGTCCGCCCCGACGCCGGAGCCGAACTTGAACAGCCGGGCGCTCTCGCCCATGAGCTGCCAGATGTCGTCGACGGAGTCGTCGACGGAGATGATGAAGCAGGCGCTCGCCTGCGGCCGCTCGTACGGGTCGACGTCGACGATTTCCTTCTTGTCGAAGTCCCACCCGGAGATCGTCTTGCCGCCCGAGTCGCGGACGCCGTACTGCGCGCCGAGGCCGACGTTGAACCAGACGGGCGAGTTGAAGGCGCCGAACTGGTGGGTGCAGAGCCACGTCAGCTCGTCGTAGAACGTCTCGGCGTCGGCGTCGGAGGCGAAGTAGCCCTGGTCGCGGCCCCAGTCCGTGATCGTCCGCGTGACGCGGTGGACGAGCTGCTTGAGGCTGTACTCGCGCTGGCCCTCGGCCGGCGAGCCGTTGCCGCTGGCGAGGTCGCCGTAGAAGTACTTCGAGGCGACCACGTTGACCGCCAGCGGCGAGAACGCCTCGGGGAACTCGACCCCCTTCTGCTCGAAGATGGCCTCGCCCGTGTGGTTCTTGATGGCGGCCTCGCGCGTGGCCCACGGGAGGCTGTCGAACGGGTGCTGGCCCTCGGTGGAGAAGACGCGGTCGATGGAGAGGCCGCCGGACGGGGCGGCGGGAGCCGTGCGCTTGGGCATGGGCGTGGGGGGACAGAGGGAGAGGGGGCGCCGCCGGGCCTCGCCCACGACCCGGGGCCGAGGATGGCAGAGACGCCGACGCCGTCACGATGGGGGACGGGGCGAGCGGGCCGGCTCTCCTGTGAGCCCTTGGCCCAGCTCCAAGCCCGAAACGTGACGGCGTGCTGAAGCGGACCTCAAGTAAGCGGCGAGCCTAGCCGAGGTGCAACCCTGCTCCATCCACGGGTTATCCACATCGTGCGCGGAAGCGCCTCAGGGCCTGCACCGCGCCTACCGTTCTCCGAATCGCCCCGCCGAGCCCGTGACGGCATCCGTTATCTAGAAAGCGGGTCCCATAACGGACGGCACGGGCTCGCTTGTCCGTGCCATCCACACGTCTTGCCCATGCCGGCCAGGACAGTGCGGGGCCGCCCGAGCGGCCGCTCCAAAAGAGCCGTTATGCGGCTCCACGCGCGCTCACCTTGAGACCCTCACAGGCCGCACGCGAGAGAGACGCAGGGGGCGCCGCGCAACGCCGGCGACAATCGCCAGCCGGATGGCCGCATCCAACCAACGGGCGGCGCGTGATCCGGCCGTCGAACGCGACCGGCTCGCTCGGCGTCGCCCTGTGCATACGGATCCTCCGATCTGCTGACTCGCCCTTTTCGGATCGGTCAGAGGATGTCGTCGTCCTCGTCGTCCTCGAAGTCGAGGCCATCGTCGAGGTCGAGGTCGTCCTCCTCGAACTCGTCATCGTCGAGGTCGAGGTCCTCGTCGTCCAGTTCGTCGTCGTCCCCGAGCTCGAAGTCGTCGTCTAGCTCGAAGTCGTCGTCGTCGAAGTCGTCGGAGAGGCTGGGGGAGAAGTCGTCCATGACCGTGGCGTGGGCAGGGGGCGAAGGAGAGCGAGGAGTCTACAGCCCGAGGGGCGAGGGGGGCAAGCACGCCGGTGGAGGAAGTCCGTTCCGATCCGGGTGAATCGGCCGGGAAAGCGGGGGCGCGCTCGTTCCGACCCGGACCCGCTCCCCGCCGGCACCGTACTTTCGCCGCCCCACGAGATTCGAGACCCCTTATGTTCGACGACCGCAGCGCCTACCCCCACCCCGACGAGTTCAAGGTGGTGCGCCCCGAGTACTCCGACCCCGAGGACGAGGGCGACGACGTGATCGCCATCATCGAGATCGCGCCCTTCCGGGTCCTCGGCTACAGCGCCACGCGGCCGGGCGCCCGCCGCGCCGCGCTCTACGAGGCCGCCAAGGAGTACCGCGGCTACCACCCGAGCTACCGCATCGAGAGCCCGTTCCCGGACGAGTTCGAGGACATGGACGGGAAGCTGTGGAAGCGCGTCCCGGCCAGCAAGCGCGACGACCTCGGCGACTACACGTTCGAGGACGAGGAGGGGGAGGACTCGGCCGACATCGAGCAGATGCTGCTCTGGGACGTCCGTCCGGCCCCCGTCTACGAGGACGAGGACGACGAGGACGACGAGTAGCGTCCGCCCTCCTTTCCGTCCCAACGCCGCGTTCTCCACTGGGCGCGGCGTTTTCTTTGGTCTCCCGCTCCCCGAGCCCCCATGCGTCTTCCTCTCCTCGCCGCGCTGGCGGCCCTCCTCGGCGTCGCCGCCAGCGGGTGCGCGCCGGCCCTCACCGCCGCCTCGTCCACGCCGGCCGGGCAGGCGGCCATCGAGCGGGCCGTCCAGAGCGCCCTCGTCCGGTCGGGGCTGGCGGAGCCAACGGCCGTGGTCGAGGCAGCGGCCCCGGCGCGGCTCCTCGCCGGCCCCATGCTCGCCGACGTCACGCACCGGAGCGCCGTCGTGTGGGTCCAGACGGACGGCCCGGCCGAGGTCGGGCTCCGCTACGTCGCCACGGCCACGGCCGACCCGGCGGCCAGCGTGGAGCCCGCCCCGGTGGAGGCGACGCCCGTCCTGACCACGGCAGCCAGCGCCTACACGGCCACGTTCCGCCTCGCCGACCTCGAACCCGGCTGGACCTACCGCTACACCGTCACCATCGACGGCACGCCCGTCGCGCGGCCCTACCCGACGGCGCTCACCACGCAACCGCTCTGGCAGTGGCGGACCGACCCGCCCGCCTTCACGGTCGCCTTCGGCTCGTGCTACTACGACAACGACCCGGCCTACGACCGGCCCGGCACGCCCTACGGCGGCCCGACGGACATCTTCGAGACCATCCGCCAGCAGCGGCCGGACCTCATGCTCTGGCTCGGCGACAACGTCTACCTCCGCGAGGCCGACTGGTGGAGCGAGAGCGGGATCGCGTACCGCTACCGCCACAACCGCGCCGAGCCAAACCTCCAGGCGCTCCTCGCCGCCGCCCCCCACTACGCCACCTGGGACGACCACGACTACGGCTCCAACGACTCCAACCGCTCCTACGTCCTGAAGGGCGTCTCCCTCGACACCTTCGAGCGGTACTGGCCCGGCGGCCCGCGCGGCCTCCCCGGTCTGCCCGGCGTGTTCACGCAGTTCCAGTGGGGCGACGCGGAGTTCTTCCTCCTCGACGACCGCTACCACCGCGCGCCCAACGGCGCGCCGGCGGCGGAGCAGACGATCCTGGGGCCGGCCCAGCTTCAGTGGCTCCTCGACGCGCTCACCACGAGCCAGGCGCCGTTCAAGCTGGTCGCCGTCGGGGGGCAGGTGCTCAACCCGGTCCCGGTGTTCGAGACGTACGCCGCCATCGCGCCGGCCGAGCGCCGGTATCTCCTCGACCAGATCACGGCGCGCGGCATCGACGGCGTCGTGTTCCTCACCGGCGACCGCCACCACACGGAGCTGATCCGGATCGAGCGGCCCGGCACGTACCCGCTCTACGACTTCACGTCGAGCCCGCTCACGGCCGGCGCGGCCACGTATGCGGCCGAGGAGGGGTCGCCCGAGTTCAACAACCCGGCCCGCGTGCCCGGCACGCTCGTCGCCGGCGAGCACAGCTTCGGGACGCTCTCGTTCTCCGGCCCCCGCTCCGACCGCACGATGACGATGCGGGCGCACGGCCCGGACGGCGCGGTGCTGTGGGAGGAGTCCCTGCGCGCGCGCGACCTCGTGACGCCCGCGGGGAGGTAGGGCTGCCTCAAGGGCCGCGCGCTGGCGGCGGCCCTCCGCCAGCGCGCGGCCCCCGCGTGGCGGACGCGCCGGACAGGAACACGGCGCCGGAGCCCGGCGCCACCAGGAACGACCCGTCGCCCCCGTCGAGGGGCGCTTCGCCGGCCACCAGCCCGACGCGCGCTCCGGCCAGGCCCGAGGCGCGGTACGGCATGCCACTCCCGTTGACGACCACGACCGCCGCCGCGCGGTCCGTCCGGCGCGTGAAGCGGAGCACGTCGCCCTCGGGCTGCCACGTCAGCGAGCCCTGCGCGAACAGGTCGGCGTGGGCGCGGCGGAAGCGGAGGGCGCGGCGGGTGGCGGCGAGCACCGCGCGGTCCACGCGGACGGCGTCGGGACGGCGCCGCGTGCTGTCGCCGGGAAGCGCGGCCTCGGGCGCGAAGTCCAGAAAGTCCCACACCATCGGCTTGCGGTCGTCGGGGTCGTCGGCGCCCCACATCCCCACCTCGTCGCCGTAGTAGACGTGCGGCGCGCCGGGCAGCGTGGCCTGGAGCAGCCGGAAGAGGGCGACGGACCGCCACGTCGCCGCGTCGGGCCGTGTCACGTCGTAGCCGGGGCGGTCGCGGGGCGTCTCCTGGTTCTTGTACGGGACGCCCGCGTTGGAGAAGGTCGTGGCGAGGCGCGGCGTGTCGTGGCTGCCCGACATCGAGAGGAGGGCCGGGAGGTGGCTGGCGGGGACGCTCGTGTAGAGGCTGTCCAGCTCGGCCGCCAGCGCCTCGGCCGAGACCTGCGGCCCGGCGGGGTCGAGGAACTGGCGGAGCGGACGGAACGGGCGGTAGTGCATCACCGCGTCGAACACGTCGCCGAGGTAGGGTGCCGGGTCGGACATGGCCTCGGGCCACCGCTCCCACCAGATCTCGCCGACCAGGATGGCCTCCGGGTTGGCCGTCTTCACCACGCGCCGGTAGTCGCGCCAGAAACCGAGCGGGACCTGCTCGGCCACGTCGAGCCGGAACCCGTCGACCCCGTCGGAGGGGTCGCCGTCGCCGTCGGGGTCGAGCCAGCGGAGCGTCACGGCGACGGCGTGGGCGGCGGGGCCGGGTGCGAGGTTGCCCTCGTACGGGATGCCCGCGCCGGGGTCGCCGGTCTGGCCCACCGTGCGGAACTCGGGGAGCGTCGAGACGCCGGCCCACCCGCTGTAGGCGAACTCGTCCGTGTCGGGCGTGGCCGGGTCGTCCCAGGCGTCGATCTCGTACCAGTCGGCGAAGGGCGAGGCCTCCCCGTTGGCGAGGAGGTCCTGGAAGGCCCAGAACTCCGAGCCCGTGTGGTTCCACGAGTAGTCGAGCACGATCCGCATCCCGCGCTCGTGGACGGCCTCGATCAGGTCGAAGAGGAGTTGGTCGGCCGCCGTCGTGGACCACGTCTCGGGGTCGGCCGGGTCCTCGACGGCCATCATCTCGCGGTCGCCCTCGGGGTCCGGCCCGAAGTGCGGATCGACGTGGCGGTACGTCCGGGCGTCGTACTTGTGGAGGCTGGGCGCGTCGTTGACGGGGTTGAGGTAGAGGGCCGTCACGCCGAGCGAGTCGAGGTAGGGGAGCGCGTCGATCACGCCCTGGAGGTCGCCGCCGTAGCGCCGCGCCTGGACGGTGGCGTAGAAGTCGCCGTCGCGGAGCCGCCGCTCCCAGCCGGCCTGCTCGTACCAGTCGGAGGTCCACTCGGACGGCTCCCAGCCGGCGGCCACGAGCGAGTCCTCGCCGACCTGGGGGTAGGCCCCCTCCATCGAGGCCGGCGTCGGGTCGTTCGTCGGGTCGCCGTTGCGGAAGCGCTCGGGGAAGATCTGGTACCACACGGCCTCGGCGGCCCACTCGGGCGGCGTGGCGGCCACGTCCGGGAGGTCCGCGATCTTCCCGCCGGGGCCGACGAGCTCGGGCTCGCTGCACGCGGCGAGAACGACGGCGAGCAGGAGGGCGGGGAGAACGCGCATGGAGGCGGGGCGGGGGACGGCAAGCTAGACCCGGCCGCAGGGCGGCCCCGCAGGGCGGCCCCGCCGTGCCCGACCGCCAGCGGGCCGGCGCGGTAGCTTGGCCGCCCGCCTCCGCCCCCATGTCCGACGCCGCCGGGTTTCTCGCCACCGTCCGCTCCGAGGTCGCCGCGCTCGACGTGTCGGCGCGGGCGGTGCGGCGGTTCGGGCTGGCCGTGGGCGGGCTGCTCCTGGCGCTGGCCGCGCTCTCGGCGTGGCGCCACGACTGGACGCTCACGCCACTGGCGACGGCCCTGGTCGGCGTCGGCAGCGCGCTCGTCGGGCTGGGCGTGCTGGCGCCCGGCGTGCTCGGGCCGGTCTACCGCGTCTGGATGACGCTGGCCCTCGCGCTCGGCTTCGTCATGACGCGCGTGGTCCTGACGGTCGCCTTCGGGGTCCTGTTCGTCCCCATGGGGCTCGTCTTCCGCCTGATCGGCCGCGACCCGCTCCGCCAGCGGCCCGACCCGGAGGCCGGCTCCTACTGGATCGACCGGGACGACGGGCCGGCCGGCCGCGAGCGCCTGGAGCGGATGTACTGAACGGAGCGCGCAGGACGTGGGCGACCCGCGCCGGGCCGTAGAGCCCACGTCCTATGCCCCACGACCTACGCATGACCGTCCTCGGCCTCTCCTGCTGGTACCACGATTCCGCCGCCGCGCTCGTCCGCGACGGCGAGATCGTGGCGGCGGCCCAGGAGGAGCGGTTCACGCGGCGCAAGCACGACGCTCGCTTCCCCTCCCACGCCGTCGCCTACTGCCTGGAGGCCGCCGGCCTGGGCGTGGACGGCCTCGACGCGGTCGCCTTCTACGACAAACCGCTCCTCAAATTCGAGCGCCTCCTGGAGACGTACCTCACGCTCGCGCCGCGCGGGCTCCGGTCGTTCCTCCAGGCCATGCCGCTGTGGATGAAGCAGAAGCTCTGGATCGGCGACCTGATCCAGACCGAGCTGGCCGGCTACGACGGGCCGGTCCTCTTCCCCGAGCACCACGAGAGCCACGCCGCGAGCGCGTTCTACCCCTCCCCCTTCGAGCGCGCCGCGTTCCTCACCACCGACGGCGTCGGCGAGTGGGCCACGACGAGTTGGGGCGTGGGCTCGGAGGCGGGCGTCGAGATCCGGGCCGAGCAGCACTTCCCGCACTCGCTCGGCCTGCTCTACTCGGCGTTCACGTACTTCTGCGGCTTCCGCGTCAACTCGGGCGAGTACAAGCTGATGGGCCTGGCCCCCTACGGCGAGCCGCGCTACGTGGACGCGATCCGCGAGCACCTGATCGACCTGAAGGACGACGGCTCGTTCCGCCTCGACCAACGGTCTTTCACCTACGCCGGCGGCCTGACGATGACGGGCCGGCGCTTCGCAGACATCTTCGGCGGGCCGCGGCGGTCGGAGGAGAGCCCGCTCACGCAGCGCGAGATGGACCTCGCCCGGAGCGTCCAGGAGGTGACGGAGGAGGCCGTGCTCCGGATGGCCCGCCACGTCCACCGCCAGTCGGGCGAGCGCGCCCTGTGCCTCGCGGGCGGCGTGGCCCTCAACTGCGTGGCGAACGGGCGGCTCCTCCGCGAGGGGCCGTTCGAGCGCGTCTGGGTGCAGCCGGCGGCGGGCGACGCGGGCGGCGCGCTCGGCGCGGCCCTCATCGCGTCGCACCAGTGGGGCGGCGTCCCGCGCACGGTCCACCCGGCCGACGCCATGCGCGGCTCGTACCTCGGCCCGGCCTGGACGCCCGACGAGATCCGCGCCGTGCTGGAGGCGGACGGGCTCCCGTTCGAGGAGACGGCCAGTGACGACGCGCTCGTCGCCCGCACCGCCGGCCTGCTGGCCGGGGGCCAGACGGTCGGGTGGTTCCAGGGCCGGGCCGAGTTCGGGCCCCGAGCCTTGGGACACCGCTCCATCCTCGCGGACCCGCGCGGACGCGACGTGCAGCGCACCGTGAACCTCCAGATCAAGTTCCGCGAGAGCTTCCGGCCGTTCGCGCCGTCGGTGCTGGCGGAGCGGGCCGACGAGTTTTTTGATCTTGGAGGGAACGGGGAGACGGCTTCTCCCCTCTCCCCTCTCCCCGAGTCCCCGTACATGCTGCTCGTCGGGCCGGTGCGCGGGGCCGAGGTCGAAGGCGACGGGCTCGACCGACTCCGCCAGATCGACAGCACCGTCCCGGCCGTCACGCACGTGGACGGCTCGGCACGCGTGCAGACGGTCACGAAAGAGCGGAACGGGCTCTACTACGACCTCCTGGCCGGCTTCGAGGCGCGGACCGGCTGCCCCGTCCTCGTCAACACGTCGTTCAACGTGCGCGGCGAGCCCATCGTCCACAGCCCCGCCGACGCCGTCCGCGTGTTCCGCCGGACGCACATGGACGCGCTCGCCATCGGCCCGTTCGTCGTCACGAAGGCGACGCTCCCGGAGGCCGAACGCGCGGCGTTCACGCCCGAAGAGATCGCCGCGACGTATGGGCTGGACTGAGCGCGCCCGTACGAATTCTGCGCGTGCGGGATCACACGGGCAGGCCGCGGGTATTTTGCAGTGACCGAGCCCGTGGCGACTGCCCGATTCCGCGCCGTCGTTGCGGGCTCCCTGTTTCTCCGGAGCACGCGGGGCCGACAGATCCGAGTCGAGCTTTTCAGGCCCACCCGTCTTTCGTTCCTCCCTGTCGGCGCTCCTCTTTTCAACCCCCGCATTATGAATATCTACGTCGCAAACCTCCCGTATTCGACGGGAGACGACGAACTCCGCAGCCAGTTCGAGGCCTTCGGGTCCGTCGACAGCGCTACGGTCATCAAGGATCGCGACACCGGCCGCTCGCGCGGTTTCGGCTTTGTCGAGATGAGCAGCGATGACGAGGCCAAGGCCGCCATCGAGAGCCTGAACGGAACTGAGATGGGCGGCCGCCCGCTCACCGTCAACGAGGCCCGCCCGCGTGGCGAGCGCTCGGGCGGTGGTGGTGGTGGTGGCGGCTACCGCGGTGGCGGCGGCGGTGGCGGCGGCTACCGTGGCGGCGGCGGCGGCGGTGGCAACCGCGGCGGCGGCGGCTACGGCGGCGGCTACTAAGCCCCTCCCCATCCACGCCTTCGAGGGCGGCGGTCCACTCCGGGCCGCCGCCCTCGTTCGTTGGTGCCCACCCGGTCGAAGGCGGGGCCGGCGTCCGCTTGGCGGCCCGGCTGGCGGAGACGTCCCGCCAGGGGTCCGTCCGCGAACCGCCGGGCGCTACCGAGCGCGCACGAAGGTCTGCGTCCGCACCACGTCGCCGGACCGGAGGCGGACGACGTAGAGGCCCGGTGCGAGGGCGCGACCGCTCAGGGCTACCGTGTGTTCGCCGACGCCGTACGTCCCCGAGACCTCCGCCACACGGCGGCCGAGCACGTCGACGACGTCGAGGGCCACGTCGGCCGGGGCGTCGAGGCGGAAGCGGAGGGCCGTGGCGTCGCGGAACGGGCTCGGGGCCGGCGGCAGCAGCGCGACCCCGGCCTCCGGCGCGGCCTCGGAGGCCGTCCCGGCGAACCGGAACTGCACGAACACCGGGAGGTGGTCCGAGGTCGAGAACGTGTAGCTGGGGACGGCCGAGATCAGTTCGTCGTAGCGGTCGACGGAGTCGAGGAGGTAATCGCCCGAGAGGCCCGTCGTGAACAGGAGGTGGTCGCGCGTGTCGCCGCTCGTGCAGGCCGCGTTGGTGCAGTACGTGTTGAGGCCGGCCTGCTCCAGCGCGAGCGTGGCCGTCACGTAGCCGGTGTCCTGGACGAAGGCGTCGTACGGCGACGTGTTACTCCCTCGGGTCGACCCAATGAGGTAGTCGTTGAAGTCGCCCAGGAGGACGACCTCCTCGCCGCGCGCGATCCGGGCGTCGATGTAGTCCTTGAGGGCCTCGGCCCCCGCACGGCGGCGGTTGTAGTCCGACGACCCGGTGCTGGCCTTCGCGTGGAACGTGATGACGTAGAGCGTCCGCGTCACGTCGTTCACCGTCACGCGGGCCTGCATCTCGAACGGGAGGCGCCCGGCGAACTCGTACTCGAACCCGTCCAGGATCGTCCGCGTCCCGATCACCTGGACCACGGACCGGTCGTACACGAACGCGAGCTTTTGGTCGAAGGTGGGGTCGCTGCTCACCGACGGGCCGAGGACGCCGGAGTAGCCGTCGTCCTGAAGCTGGTCGAGAAGCTCGGACCACTCCGTCTGGTCGACGACCTCCTGCAAGGCCCACAGGTCGATCTCCGCCTGCTCCATCACGGCCGTGACGTTCCGGAGTTGGACCGCATCCGAGGGTCCCATCGTCGGCGCGCCGAAGAACTCGAGGTTCCACGAGGCCACTTCGAACGCGCCGTCGCTCCCCCGAGCCGGGACGGTCTGAGCGATAGACCCAGTGGAAAGGAGGACGAGGACGGTGCAGAGGAGGCGTCGCATGGGCTCGGGAGGATGGACGCCGAAGGTAGACGGCGCTCCCAGCCCTCGGGGTGAACGCGACGGGTAGATTCGCGGCCCCTCCCCTTCGTGTCGTGTCCGCCTCCGAGCCCCCCGCCCTCGCCGTCGTCGGCGCGCCCGCCCTCGCCGACCGGCTCCGCCGCGCCGGGCTGGCGGTGGGCGCCGACGTGGCCGCGGCGACGACCGTCGTCGTGGGTGGGCCGCCCGGCGACCGGGTGGCGCGGGCGCGCGAGGTGGTGTCGGGCGGCGGGCACGCCTTTCTCCTGTGGCCCCCCGGCGTCTCGGCCGGGGAGGCCGCCACGCTCGGCGCCCGCGCCGAGGAGGCCGGCGTCGAGGTGGGCGTGGCCCGGCCGCTCGGCCTCGGCGTCCTCGCCGGCCGGCCGGACGAGTGGACGGCCCGGCTCGTGACCGTCACGGCCGTCGCCGCCCCCGCCGGGCGGCTCTTGGACGCGGGGTGGCCCGCCCTGCTCGCCAGCGCCCTCGACCTCACGACCACGCTCGCCGCCAGCCGCGACGTGGCCCGGCTCGACGCCGAGGCCGAGCGCGACGGCGGCCGCCTCCGCGCCGTCGCCCTCTCGGCCCGCTTCCGCACCGGCGCCCTCGCCCAGGTCCTCCTCCGATCCTCGGAGCAGGTCGCGGCCGACGAGGTGTGGCTCTACGCCTCCCGCCCCGGCTCGCGCATCGAAGCCCGGTCGCTCGACGGCCCGCTCTGCGTCGAGGCGGAGGGCCGCCCCGCCGTCCTCGCCCCGACCTCGTCCTGGCCTCCCGACGTGGCCGAGGTCGCCGCGTTCGTCGCGGCCGTTCGCGCCGGCCGCCCCGCGCCGTACGCGCTCGACGACGCCCTCGGCACGCTCCGGCTCGTCGAGCGCGTCCAGGCCCGGCTGCGATAGGACGTGGGCGAGGGAGCGCGTGCACGAGGGGGGCCGTCTTTCCCGAGGCTTGGATTCCCCGGCCCGACGACGACCGAACTTTCCACCCGCTGCCCCACCCGTACACGCCCCACTTGGACACGCGCCCACTTCCGTACGAACCCGTCCTCCGCCGCGTCGGCGCCGAGGCCGACCGGCTGGGGCTGGACGCCTACGCCGTCGGCGGGGCCGTGCGGGACGCGCTCCTCGGCCGCGAGACGACCGACCTCGACGTGGTCGCCGTCGGGCCGGGCAGCGGGATCGCCCTCGCCGACGCCGTCGCGGCGGCGCTCGGCGTCAAGAAGCCGGCCGTCTACGAGGCGTTCGGGACCTCCGCCGTGACCGTCCCCGCCGCCCGGCTGGCGACGCTTCTCGGCGACGACCGCCCCCTGGGCGACCTCCCCGACCGGCTCGTGGTCGAGTTCGTCGGCGCCCGCCGCGAGAGCTACCGCGCCGATTCGCGCAAGCCCATCGTGGAGGACGGGACCCTCGACGAGGACCTCGCCCGCCGCGACTTTACCGTCAACGCCCTCGCCGCGTCGCTGAACGAGGGCCGCTTCGGCGAGATCGTGGACCCGTTCGACGGGCTGGCGGACCTGGAGGCCCGCCGCCTCCGCACGCCGCTCGATCCCGCCGTCACCTTCGAGGACGACCCGCTGCGCATGATGCGCGCCGCCCGGTTCGCCGCCCAGCTCGGGTTCGAGGTGGTCCCCGAGGCCGTCGAGGCGATGCGACCCCTGGCCGGCCGGATCGAGATCGTGAGCCAGGAGCGGATCACCGACGAGCTGAGCAAGCTGCTCGCCGCGCCCATCCCGTCGGCCGGCCTCGGCCTCCTGTTCCGGACCGGCCTCCTGGCGCACATCCTCCCCGAGGTCACGCGCCTCGAAGGCGTCGAGGAGGTCGGGGGGCGGGCGCACAAGGACAACTTTTGGCACACGCTCGAAGTGGTCGACAACCTCGCCCACCTCCAGCGCGGCGTCGGCGTGGGCGAGCGGGCCGACGGCTACGACCTCTGGCTCCGGTGGGCCGCCCTCCTCCACGACGTCGGCAAGTTCGTGACCAAGCGGTACGAGCGCGGCTCCGGCTGGACGTTCCACGGCCACGAGGACGTCGGCCCGAGAGAGATCATCCCGGAGACCTTCCGCCGCCTCAAGCTCCCCCTCGGCGACCCGCTCGACTTCGTCCAGACCGTCGTCCGGCTCCACCACCGCCCGGCCGCCCTCGTCGACGAGGACGTGACCGACTCGGCCGTCCGCCGCCTGCTCATGGACGCCGGCGACGACGTCGAGGACCTGATGCTCCTCGTCCGCGCCGACGTGACGAGCAAGAACGCGCGGCGCGTGCGGCGCTACCTCGCCGGCTTCGACCGCGTCGAGCGCCGGTTCGCGGAGGTCGAGGAGCGCGACCGGATGCGGAACTGGCAGCCGCCCGTCGATGGCGACGAGATCAAGCGGAGCCTCGGGCTGAGCGAGGGCGTGGCGGTCGGCATCCTGAAAGAGTGGGTCCGCGAGGCCGTCCTGGAGGGCGAGGTCCCCAACGAGCACGACCCGGCCTGGGCCTACGTCCTGGCGCGCAAGGACGAGGCGCTCCGACGCGGCGCCCTCTTCGACGAGGCCGTCCGCCAGCTCCGCGGCCCGGAGCGCGCCGCCATCGGCGCCGTGAAGGAGGCCCTGTTCTGGGACGAGGTCCCGACCGACGCCGAGGCCGCCCGCGCGCACGTCCAGTCCGTCGTGGCCGACGCGCTGGCGGAGCGCGAGTGACGCTCGGAGGAGCGTGGGGGGAGGGAGTGCGGGAGGGCCGTCGCACCCCCGCCCTCGTCCCAGCCCTGCGCCCTCATCTTCCGTCGAGTTCTTCCGCTCGCGGCCGATCCGCCGGCGGCCCCGCCTAGCTTCCGCCGATGCGACGACTCCTCCTCTTGCTGGCCGTGGTCGCGCCCGGGGCCGCCGCCCAACCCGGCGACTGGCGCACGCTGACGCCCGGTCTCGGCGGCACGGTCGCGCTGGGCGGCGGGTTCGGGCCAGAGTGGGAGGCGCGGCCGGGAGTCGGCGCGCGGCTGGAGGCGCCCGCTTACGGAGGGCAGGCGCGGCTCGCGCTCGTCGTCATCCCATACGAGCCGGCGGCGGGCGGCCTGCCCGAGTTCGTCGCCGTGGCTCCGTCGGTCGGGTGGGGGCTCGGGGCGGGTCTGCCGGGTGGGCTCCGCCTCGCCGTCGGCCCCCAGGTCGGCGTGCTCTACCTCCGCTTCGACGACGATGACGGGCGGTTCGGCGGCAACCTCCAGAACGAGACCGAGCTGACGGCCGGCGGCTGGGCGCGGGTGGAGGCGCCCCTCGCGGGCCGCGTGCGGCTGTGGGCGGAGGCCGAGGCCGCCCGCGCCGCCTTCGCCCACCCGGCGACGATCACGCGCGTGGCCGTCGGGCTGGCGGTCCGCCTCGACACGCCGGGCTGGCTGCGGACGGTCCTGGAATGAGCCTCGCCGTCCTGGGCCTCGCCCTCGCCCTCGCCGCCCCGGCCGACACCGTCGAGGCCCCGTGCCCCGGCGGCGCCGTCGTCACGCGCGCCGACCTGGAGGCGGCCGGCGCGACGACGCTCCACGACGCCCTCCGCCTCGCCTCCGTCCTCGACCTCGTCACCGTCGACGGCTACGACCGCCAGCCGCTGGCGGCGTGGGGCCTCCCGTTCGACGAGCCCGTCCGCCTCCTCGTGGACGGCGCACCCGTCGCCGGCACCACGTCCCTCGAGCCGCTCGGGGTGGAGCCCCTGCCGGTGGCGCTGGGCGAGGTCGCGCGCGTCGTGGTGTGCCCCGGTCCCGGCGTCGCGGGCGGCGCGTTCGGCGGCGCCTGGATCGACGTGCTGACGGAGGTCCCCGCCGGGACGGCGATGGGCGCGGTCTCGTACGGGAACGAGACGGGCGACCCCGGCCCCGACCGCTACCTCCGCCCCGACCTCCCCAACGTGGACCACTGGGGGCCGGACTTCGAGGCGGCGCTCGCTGCGAGGCGAGGCCGAGCGTCGGCGTGGGCCGCGCTCCGCGACCGGGGCTTCTTCCCCACCGACTCGGCCCTGTCGGCGCGGGTGTTCGAGGCGGTCAGCGTGTTTCCGGCGCGGTCGGGGACGGCGCTCGCGCTGGCGACCCGGGTGCCGGGGCTCCGGGGGCGGCTCGGCGGGTTCCGAGGGATCGACCTCCCGTTCATCCCCGAGGTCGGCCGCGAGGTGCCTGTGTCGCGGCGCACGCTCCAGGCGACGGCGTCCGCGATGAGCCGCGTCGCCGGCGGACTGGCGGTGCGCGGGCACGTCCACGCCGCCCGGCTCTCGCTGGACCGGTCCGCCCAGAGCGCGCTCCCGCTCGACCCACGTTGGACCGAGACGCGCCTCGACGCCGCCGTCTCCGCGCTCCGCTCGCGGCCGGGCGGCTCCGTCGGCCTCGGTGTGCACGGGACGCACACCGCCGCCAGCGGGCCGGGGCTCACCGACGGCGCGGCGTCCGTGGGCGAGCTGTGGGGACGGATCGGGCGACGGCGGCGGGGCTCGGCGCAGTCGCTCACGGTGCAGGGATCGCTCTCCGAGAGGGGCGGCGGCATGGGCGGGTCGTTCGTCGCGTGGCGCGCGCTCGGGCCCCGCGTCGCCCTCCGCCTCACGCTCGCCGCCGACGAGACGCTCCCCGAGGCCGCCCCCGACCTCGTGTTTTGGAGGGCCCGCGGCTACGCCGGCCTCGACAGCGACGTCTCCGTCCTAGACCGGCAACCGTCCCGGTCCAGCACGCGCCGCCTCGCCCGGCTCGGCGCGACGACCCGGTTCGGGCGCGTCGGACTGGCGGCGACGGTCGAGGCACAGCGGGCGTCGGGCGACGTGCTCCTGGTTCAGTTCGAGCCGACGCCGACGGCGCCCGCCGGGACGGTCCGCCAGCGCGCGGCCACGGGCCAGGCGGTGCGCGCGTCCCTCGCGGCAGCGTGGGCGCGAGGCCCCGTCTCGCTCCGGGCGTCGGGGACGGCGCGAGACGTGTTGAGCGGCGACGACGCCTTCCGCGAAACGTGGCGCCGCCTTCCGAGCACGTCGGCCGACCTCCAGGCCACGTTCCGCCCCGACGCCCGCCTCGCGCTCTGGGCGCGACTCGCCGCTCGCTCCGCCACCACGTGGACCGGCTTCCCCGACCCCGACATTCCCGCTGGCCTCGTCCTCGACCTCGGGCTCAGCAAGCGGGCGTGGCGCGAGCACGTCCGCGTCTCGCTGTCCGGCCGGAACGTGCTCGGCGCCCGCGAGCAAACGCACCCGCTCGGGGCCACCCTCGCCCCCCGCCTGCTCGTCCGCCTGGAGGCCCGGCTGTAGCGGTCGGGATGGACGCTGACCCGCTGGCGACCGTCGCCGCCAGCGGGAGCGCCCCGAGTCGGCCGGACCGCGACGCGACGGCGCAGCCAACGTTTCCGCGGCGACGCCTCCCCGGTCCCTACTCGAAGTCCGTGTTGAGGCGGAAGCGGCTGATCCGGTTGTTGCCGGTGTCGGCCACGTAGACGATCTCGCGGTAGTAGGCCACGCCCTGCGGGTCCGAGAACTGGAGCGGGCCGCTGCCCACGCCGCCGAACGACACGCGGACGGGCGTCGTGGAGCCCGCGCCCGGTGGGGGCGCCACGCCCTCGATCCCGTTCTGGTTGAACACGAACAGGCTGTCCTTGCCCTCGTCGAGGACGAAGAGGTAGCCCGTCTGGTCGGGCGCGTAGGCGAGGCTGGAGACCGACTCGAACTGGCCGGACTCGAACAGCGCCCCGTCCCCGGCGTCCGGGTTGCCCGCCGCGCCGAGGCGCGCGCTGTCCACGCGGTACTCGGTGCCATCGGGCGTCTCGACCACGAGGACCGAGAGGACGCCGTAGGGCGCGCGCGCTTGGTCCGGGGGGCGGGGCCTGGGCGATCAGGAAATCGTCGTCGAGCGCCAGCGACGCCCGCTGCGGCGGCCCGACGAACGTGAGCACGTCGGACGGGAAGTAGGCGCTGAGCAGGCTCGGGCGGTCGGGCGTGAGCGCGCGGACGTACTGGACGTAGTCGCCCTCGGGGGAGTACTGGAGGAAGGCGTTGAACGGCGCGAACGCCTGGCTCGGCCGTCCCGTCGCGGTGTTGTTGACCGGCCCGCGCCGGGTGATGTAGACCCGGTTGTCGGAGAGCGGCGCGACGCCGGTGAACTGGACGTCCTCGTCGCTGAAGGCGCCGTAGGTGTCGGGGAGCTCGAAACGCGTGAGGCGTCGGCTGCCGTCGTCGAACGGGTGCCAGAGGATGTCCTCCACCCGGGGCGTCCCGGTCGTCAGGCCACGGATGCGGTAGACCACGGCCAGGTCGCACTGCTCCGGCCCACCGGGCGAGGGGCAGTCGGCCCCGGCGACCGTCGTGTCGCGGCGGGCGGCGACGTAGACGTCGAGCCGGCGGTCCTGGACGACGGCCGTGATGTCGCGGAGCGGCTGGCCGGCCACCTCGCGGAGCAGGAACTGCGGCCGTCCGGCGAGGTCGAGCACGTGGAGGCCCCGCGCGTCGGCGACGTAGATGAACTCGTCGTAGCCGACGTACACGTCCGTCGGGCGGTCGAACGGCCCGTCGATGCCCTGCTCGTAGAACGGGTTGAGCGGGACGTAGCCCACGTCGTCGACGAGCGTGGGGTCGGTCTGTCCCTGGTCGAAGATCTCGTCGGTCGTGCCGTCGGTCTTGGACCCGAACAGGGCGTCGCAGCCGCCGAGCGCGACGAGCGCCAGCAGGAGCAGCGCCGACGTGGGCCGCCAGCGAGGGGCGGCGAGTGCAGAGGGCTGGAGTGGGGTCAACGCCATCAACAAAGGGGGTCATTCCCGCGCGCGCGGGAATCCATACGAGGTCGGCGCGGAGCCGAGGCGCCGGACGGGTCCCCGCCGTCGCGGGGATGACTCGTGGGTGAGGAGGGGAGCAAAGAAGCGCCTGGGCGGAGGTCGGTCGTCGTCAAAACTGAGCCGAGATGCCGATGCGGTGCGTGGTGCCGAGGCGGTCGAGGCGGGCGTAGCCGTAGTCGGCGCGGAGCCGGCGCTCGCCGAGGCCGGGCACGTTGACGCCGAACCCGAACGAGGGCGTCGTGGCCTCCTCGACGCCGAAGCGGTAGCCGCCCCGGAGCATCAGGAGGTCGTTCCAGACGTACTCGGCGCCGACGTTCACCTGCTCGGCGTTGTCGTTGGGGTTGGTGAGCTGGCCCGAGAGCGTCAGGCCGTGCTCGGCGCTCGCCTGGAGCACGTCGTAGCTGACGCCGAGCAAGAACATGGTCGGCGGCACCACGTCCTCGAAGTCGTCCTCCATCACGATCTCGCCCTCCACCGTCTGGCGCTCGACCTCGCCGTCGGCCTGCCCGTTGAGGCCGAAGTTACGGATCGCCACGCCGATGGAGGCGCCCGTGGTGCCGACGCGGTAGTGGACGCCCAGGTCCAGCATCGGCGCCGTGGCCGCCACGTCGGCCGCCGCCTCGCGGGCCACCTTCGCCGTCACGCCGTACGAGAACAGGTCCGTGAGCGCCTGGCTGACCGTCAGGCCGCCGACGATGCCGAGGTAGTGGAACGTCTGGCCGGTCCCGCTCGGCCCCGAGAACTCGTCCGTCACGGCCATCTCGCCCGAGTCCAGCGTCTGGACGTGCGCGCCGAGGGTGAACGCGCCGACGCGCCGGGTGACGGCGGCGTAGTTCATCGCCACGTCGGCGTAGTAGGCGAGGTGGGCGGCCGAGAGCTGCGTCTCGGCGCCGCGCGCGGCGAGCGCCGGGTTCCAGAAGAGGGCCGAGGCGTCGGTGGCCGTGGTCACGGCGGTGCCGCCGAGGGCCGCCCCGCGCGGGTCCACGGCGACCTCCAGGAACTGGAAGCCCGAGGTCCCGGCGCGGTCCTCGCCGTAGGACGGGAGGATCTGGGCCGAGGCCGGCGCGCTGGCGACGGCGATCAGCAGCGCCAGCGGGGCGAGACGGAGGAGCGGTCGGGTCATGGGTGCGGTGGTGCGTAGGCCGTCGAGCGGGGGTCTCCCCCGCCCCACGTCCCACCCCCTAGAACTGGTAGCTCAGCCCGAACACGACGTGCCGGGGCGTGAGGAAGCGGGCCGGGTTGAGCGGCGGCAGGCCCGACGTGTTGGGGTCCTCGTAGCGCGGGTCGCGGAGGTACGAGGGGACGTCGTAGTCCGGGTTGCCACGGAGCGAGGCGAAGTAGTCCTCGGCGTCCGTCCCGTCCGGCACCTCGACGGCCGGGTAGGCCCGGCCCGTGACCGGGTTGACGATCACGCTGTTCTCCTGGTCGAACAGGTTCTCGACTTCGAGCGAGAACCGGAGGTCCGAGCCGGCGATCCCGACCCGGCGCTCGGCGCGGAGGTCGAACCACCACCACGGCCGGCCGGTCTCCGAGAAGCGGAGGGCCGGGTCGTCCACGGTCTCGTAGATCGGCCGCCAGTCGCGGGCGCCGGTGAACGGGTTCCGCTCGTTGCCCACGAACTCGACCGGCGTGTAGCGCTGGCCGCTGCGGAACGTGCTCTGGACGAACACCTTGAAGCGGTTGAGGCCCGGCACGCCCAGCCACGGCTCGGCCTCGTCGTGCGAGAACGTGACGGACGCCTTGAGGTCGAGCGGGCGGTCCCAGGCGAGCGGCGTCTCGAACGTGTTGTCCACGTTCCCGTTCTGGATGAGGTCCTGGAGCGCGTCGTTGTTGGTGGACGAGAGGCCCGAGGCCCGGCTGTAGCTCGCGTTGATCTGGCCCTGGAACCACCCGCCGATCCGCTTGATGTAGCTCACCTCCAGCCCGCGCACGCGCGCGAAGTCGCCGTTGACGCGGAGCGCGCGCGTCGTCTCCCTCCCCGTGGCGTCCGCGATGGTGACGGAGGCGACGGTGATGAAGTCGAACTTGTCGCGCCAGAAGGCCGTCACGCCGAGGGCGTCGTCGGAGGTGATCTGGTTGCGGACGCCCAGCTCGTAGGCCACGTCGATCTCCGGGTTCAGGTTCGGGTTGCCGAGGTCGGAGAAGAACGAGCGGTCCTGGTAGAACGGGTCGAGGTTGGTGTAGAGGTAGGTCGGGTGCGGGAGCCGCATCGAGTGGCCGTAGCTGAAGAAGAGCACCTGGTTCTCCCGAATCGGGAAGCTCACGTTGAGCTTGGGCAGGAACCGCGCCTTCCACCCGAGCCCGAAGAGCGAGACCGTCTCGTCCTGGTACGCCTCCCGGATGGCGGCGGGGATCGTGAACGCGCTGTCGGCCACGAGGTCGTCCACGTAGGAGCCGGCGGCCCACATCTCGAACCGCCCGCCGAGGCTGGCGACGAGCCCGTTGTAGCGGAAGCGGTGCGTGGTGTAGAGCGCGCCGCGCCGCGGCTTCACCCGCCAGATGTCGGACGACTGGCCGAGCCGGTTGGACTGCGTGAACGTCCCGTCGGGAAGCTCGATGGGCGCCCCGACCCACGGCCGGACGATGTCGATCCACTGGTAGTCGTTGAGCGTCGCCTCGCCGCCGACCGTCAGCTCGTAGGCCTCGGACTGCGTAAAGCGCGTGTACTCGCCGCGCGCCGTGAGCTGCTCCGCGAAGTGGTCGTGCCAGTCGGTCGCCACGCCGCCGTTGTTGTAGAAGCCGGGGCCGGGGAGGACGAACAGCGTCGAGTCGGACGGGATCGGGTCCGAGCCGGGGTCGATCCCGCCGAAGATGTCGCCGGGGAAGTCCGGGATCGAGGACGGGTCCAGCTCCGAGCTCACGTTGTCGGGCCGCCAGTCAAGGCCGTTGGCGTCGGCGCGGAGGTGCGTGAACAGGCGCGAGAGCTGGACCTCGTAGAGCGAGCGGTTGGTGGGCGCGTGCGTCCAGAGCAGGTAGCTCAGGTTGGCGTCCTGCGTGTAGGTGTTGGCCTGGTCCGGCTGGAGCGCGAAGGCGTACTGGTAGCCCGGCGCGACGACGGCGTCGTTGCCCGTCACCTGGAGCATCCGCGTGTTCTGGTTGATCGCCAGCGAGCGCTGGTAGCTCCCGACGAGCTTCATCCCCGGCTTGGGCAGAACCACCAGCTTGCCGAGCCCGCTCCACCGGTTGCTCAGGCGCGGGGCCAGCACGTCGCTGTCGTAGACCGAGGACCGGACCTGGTCGGGCGTGGAGAGCACGCGCGTGAACTCGTCCGAGAACGTGCCCTGGCCCGAGGCGAAAAAGCGGACCTTGCCGGGCACGATGGGGCCGGCGACGGAGACCTCGACGTTGTCCTCGTTGAACGTGCTCTCCCAGTCGTCGTTGAAGCCGAGGTTGTCGCGCTGGACGGACAGCGCGGCCTCGAACTCGTCGCGGCCCTCGCGCGTGCGGATCGAGACGACGCCGGAGGTGGCGTCGCCCACGCTCGCGTCGGCGCCGGTGGTGACGACCTCGACCTCGCGGAGCGCGTTCGCGCCCAGGTCGAGCCCGAAGCCGGTCCCGGCGAGCGGGTCCTTCGCGCTCACGCCGTCCACGAGGTAGCCGGTCTCGGTCGCACGGCCGCCACGGATGTAGAGGCCCGTCGGGTCCTGGACGACGCCGGCCTGGTTGGCGATCACGTCCTGCACGTCGCGGACGGGCCGGGCGGCGATCTCCTCCTCGGAGACCGTGTAGGCGCTCTCGGCGCGCTCGACGTCGATGAGCGGCTTCTCGCCGATGACGACGACCTCGTTGTCGGTCCCGAGCACGGCCGCTTCGAGCTGCACGTCGAGCCGGGTCGTCTGGCCGTCCACCACCTCGATGCCCGTGAACTCGACGGTCTGGTAGCCCACGAACGAGACGCGGACGGTGTAGTCGCCGGGCCGGAGCCCGTCGATCTCGAAGTCGCCGTCGATGTCGGTGGCCGCGCCGCGCGTGGTCCCGATGACGAGCACCGAGACGCTGGGCATGGTGTAGCCGGCCTCGGCGTCGGTGATGGTGCCGGCGATGGCGCCCTGGGCGGCGACCGGGGCGCTGGCGACGAGCGCCGCCAGCAGGGCGAGGGCGGGGAGGCAGAATCGCATGGCGTTAGCGGCGGGCGAGGCGGGTCGCGCCCGTCGGGAAGTCGAGGCCGTCGAGGAGGAGGGCGAGCGCGTCGGGGACGCCGCCGCCGCCGGGCGCGGCCGGCTCGAACAGCGGATTGGGCCCGGCGAAGAGCGGGAGCGCGAAGAGCGCCGAGCGGCGGTCCGAGCGGATCGAGGCGAGCACCTCAGCCCCCTCCCAGGTGTTGTCGGGGACGTTGTTCTCATAGAACGACATCCGGTAGAGCGGCACGTCGTCCGGCCCGACGGCGTACGGGAGGGCGCTCGTGATCAGGCGCGTGGCGACGAGCGGCGGGAGCGTCTGGTCCGTCCCGGGGACGATCTCCTGGGGCCGCACCGGCGTACCCGCGTTCGCCCGGAGGGCGCGGACGCCCGGGGGGAACTCGATGAGGGTGGCGAGCGGCAGGATGTCGATGGCCGCGTTCGCCGTCCCGCCCACGTCGGACCCCTGGGGGAGCGAGACGGGGACCTGGACGAGAATCCGCCCGCCGCCGTCGAAGAACAGGTCCATCACGCTCGCGGACCGGGGCAGGTTGTTGCCGGCCGCCGTGTTCGTGACCGCGTTCGAGACCCAGTAGATCCGGTCCCAGAGCGCGAGCGTCTGGCGGAGCGTCGGGTCCGTCGTCGTCGGGAGGGCGTCGGAGAACCGGGGGCTGGCGGTGGACTGCGGCGTCTCTGAGAGGTCCCACTCGTCGTAGCCGCTGGTGCCGTGGACGGCGAGGGCTTCGCGGGCCACGCCGAGCACCTGGGCGTCGTCCCCGACGCGCACGTCGTTGACGAGGAGGACGGTGCTGGTCACGCGGCGGACGTAGAGCGCCCCGAGCGGCTGGCCGTCCTCGTCGAGCGCCGGGTAGCGGATCGTCCGGCTCGTGGCGCCGGCCTGATCGACGGACCGGAGGTAGACCACGTTGTCGCCGTCGAGGCGGAGGCCGGGCAGCGAGACGCCGGTGTTGCGGAAGCCCCGGCCGGCGTAGAGCGTGGCCGGGGTGGTGCCCGTCGCGCCGGGATCGGCGGCCACGAGCGTGGCGAACGTGACGTCGGGGTCGAGGCGCGTAAAGCCGGCCGTGGTATCGTTGAGGGCGATCTCGACGCCGGCGAGGTTGGCGTCGCCGTCGATGTCGGCCGCCGCGAACGAGAACGAGACGACGGGCCACGTGCTGTCCGGCGGCGCCTCGGCGTCCACGAGCCGGAGCGTCGGGTTGGAGTTGCGGATCGGGACGACGGTCCGGGCCGGGGTCGGGTCCACGGCGCCGTCCTCGTCGTACGCCCGCACCTCGACGGCCACGTCCGCCGTCTCGCGGCCGAGCGGGATCGGGAGGCGCAGCGTCGAGTCGCGCCGGGTGGTCCGGTTCCAGCCCTCGTCGGCGGCCGGCGGCGCCAGCCCCGCGCCGGTGGCGTAGGCGCGGACCTCGAACGCCGCGACGACGCCGTCGGGGTCGGTCCCGCTCCACGCGAGGTCCACGGTCGAGATGAGGCGGCGGTCGCCGAGCGTCTCGGTGAGGTCCGCGACGCGGACCGAGAGCTCGGTGTCGGGCGGCTGGTTGTCCGTGAGGGCGCCGTCGAAGCCGGCGTCGCACGCGGCCAGGGCCGTGAGGGCGAGGAAGAGAGCGAGCGAGCGAATCACGAGCGACGAGCGTCGGGAGGAAGGACCGGCCGGCCCTGTTACGGGCCGGCCGGCCGGGGAGTGTGCCGCGAGCGGCGGGTCCGGGTTTAGCGGACGACGGCGATGCGGGCCGTGGCGACCTCGCCCGCGGCCTCCAGGCGGAGGACGTAGACGCCCGCCGCCAGCGTGCCGAGGTCGGCCGTCGCCTCGTGCACGTCGGCGGCGAAGGTGCCGTCGGCGAGCAGGGCGACCTGCCGACCGGTCACGTCGTAGAGGGCGAGCGTGGCCGGGCCCGTCGTGTCCAGCTCGAACCGGACGCGGACGCCGCCCGCCGCCGGGTTCGGGTACGCCCCCACGATCCGGAGCGACGCGTTCCCCGCGCCGTCCTCCAGCGCGACCGAGAACTGAATGTCGGCCTCGGTGGTCGGGATCAGCTTGTAGTTCCCGAACGAGTACGTGAGGTAGCCCTCGATCGAGGACAGCGTCTGCCCGACGGTGAGCGTGGCGTTGAACCCGGCGTCGATGCCGTTGGAGGCGTCGTCGGCGCGAAGCTGGTTGTCGACGGTGCCGTCCGAGGAGAATGCGAACTCACCGAAGTCGCCCGCGCCCTCGTCCGGGTTCGTGCTCGTGACCTCGACGTCCTCGAAGCGGAGGAGCATCCCCTCGTGCTGCTCACCGGTCTCGGCGCCCAGCGCCCCGTTGAAGAGGCCCGTGGTGACGACCTTCGCCGGGTACGGATCGCCCGAGCCCGTGGTCGTGTACACCACGTCGACGAGCTGCGTCATGCCGTTGAACTCGCTCGCACGAGCCTCCGAGATGTTGATCTGGTCGCCCACGGCGAGGCCGGGGTCGGTCGAGCCAAAGTCGATCAGGACGCCGGAGAACGCGCTGAGATCGGGGTCGTCCTGGATCGTGACCTGATAGCGGGTCCCGGTCTGGTAGGCCGTCTGGACCACGGCGTCGAGGTCGAACGCCACCGGGTTGTCGGTGACGATCCCGCTCGCGCCCGGCCCGCCGCCCGGCGTCGCCTGGACGTCAAAGATGGACGTGATCTCGCCGTCCACGACGCGCAGCGTGACCGGGCTGGTGGCCGGCGTGGCGAGGTTCTGGTTGTCCACGGCGCTGAGCGTGTACGTCACGAAGTCGCCGGCGGTGAGGTTCGGGATCGTCCCCTCGTAGACGTCGCCGGCGGTGTTCGTGAGGACGACCTGGCCCGAGCCACCGCTCGACGTCGTGTAGTCGGCCGTCACGGAGGCGACCGTGTTGCCTTCCGTGCCGGGGATGACGGTCGCGCGGATGAGCGCGCCGGCGGCCGTGGCGAGGTTGCGCTCGGCGGTGATGATCGGGGGCGCCGCCGCGATCTCGAAGTCCTCGTCTTCGAACGGGTGGATCGCGAACGCGCCGCCCGGCGGGACCGAGCTGCTGAACGCGTCGAAGGTGCCCGGCAGGTTGAGGAAGCCCTGGAGGTTGACGATCCCCGTGGCCGGGGGCACGAAGTCGCCGTTGGTGACGCACGTCGGCACGTCGCCGCCGGGATAGTAGGAGGAGTCCTGGCGGTCGTTCCGGAAGCAGACCGACGTGTCGTACGACCGGATGGTCGTGTCGTCGCCGCTCGTCGAGAAGAGCAGGTTGGGCCGGGCGGCGCTGATGCCCTGGATCAGCTCGATGGTCTCGAACCGGACGTACTGGTTGACGAAGTCGGAGTAGACGTCCCAGTCCACCTGGCTCCGGATGTCCCCCTCGACCGAGAACGTGTCGTGGATCTCGTCGGTGGTGACGACCACGGGGTCGAGGATCGGGTCGTCGAGGCTCCGCGGGTTCGCGTTGCTCGTGATGCTCTCCGGGTTGATCTGGCCCGTGAAGTTGAAGAAGGACACCGTGCCGCACACCGTCACCTCGTCGCCGACGAAGAAGTCGGTGATGGCGCCGGCGCTGAGGCCGTCGCCGTCGACGAGCTGGCCGCCCATGCCCGCGACACCGGCCGTATCGGCGGCCGTGTCGCGCACGAAGACGTGGTAGCGGTTCGGGAGCGCCCGTGCCGCTGGGCGAGCCGAGGCCCGAGAGGAGCGGGTTGGTCAGGATGACGGCCGTGAACTCGACGCGCTCGCCGTTGAGCGGGCTCATGACGTTCTCGGTGATCTGGTCCGTCGTGAGGTCCGCGCCGGCCGCGTTGAGCGCGTCGATGTTGGACTGGGGCAGCGCGTTGATCTCGCGGAGCGTGACGCGCGTGAAGTCGACGCCCTCGGTGCCGGTGCACTGCGCCGCCGCCTGGGGGGCGATGCCGACCGCCAGCGCGGCGAGGACGAGGAGAGTAGCGTTTCTCATGGGAAGGGGTGGTGGTGTGAGAGGTCAGGACGCGCGGGGCGTCCCGTGGGGGGACGAGCTACCGCAGGATCACGAACTTGCCGGCCTGCGTGTCGCCGGTGTCGAGGTCGCGGACGGAGAAGAGGTAGAGGCCGGACGAGAGCCGGAGCGAGTTGTCGGAGAGGAGGTTCCAGGCGTGGACGCCGCCGGCCACCTCGCGGCCCTCGGCCGAGAAGTCCTCAAACCAGCGCGTGTCGCCGGTGTAGGTGGCGGCGTCGTGGGCGAACTCGGAGACGATCTCGCCGGCCAGCGTGTAGATCCGCACCTCGGAGCGCGCGGGGAGGTTGTAGAAGTAGAGCTTGCGCTGGGTCGAGAGCGGGCCGTCCCAGGCCGCGCGCACGCGGTACGGGTTGGGGAAGACGCCGACGGCCGCGTCGCCACTGGCGGCCTCCGTGCCCGGGAACACGCGGACGGCGTTCGAGGCCCGCGCCGATTCCAGCGGCTGGAGCCCGCTCGTCGGGTCGCCCGCGTCGAAGGCCGTCACGGCGAAGGCGTACTGCCAGCCGTCGAGGAGGCCGTCGGCCTCGAAGCGGTACTCGTAGCTCACCTCGGGCGCATCGCCGAAGGTGACGGGCTCCGCCAGCCGGACGGCCTCGAACCCGTTGTTGAACCCGACGGCGTTGCCCTCGGCGTCGTACTGCGCGATGAGGCCGGCCTGCCCGAGGATGTTGCCCTCGAGGTCGTCGCCGGGGTCGGAGCGGTAAATCCGGTAGCCCTCGAAGTCGGCCCGGCCCGTGACGGGGTCGACGGAGCCCTCGGCGGAGGCGTCCCAGTAGAGGATGGCCCGGCCCTGCTCCAGCTCCACGCGCAAGCGCGGCGAGGCCGGCGGCTCGGGGATGAGGTAGCGGTCGAGGACGCCGTTGCCGTTGAGGTCCTCGCCGGGGTCCAACTCGCCGTCGTAGTCGGCGTCCTCGCCGGCGTAGGTCTCCTGCGCCCAGAACACGTTGTTGCGCAAGAGCGAGCGGCTCTCGGGCGTGTCCGCCTCGCGGCCGGCGGGGACCGTCTGGAACGCGTCCGGCTTGAGCGCGGCCACGAACGCGAACGTGGCGGTCACGCTCTGGCCCGGCGCCAGCACCGGGAACGGCCCGACGGAGGTGAGCCCGATCCAGTTGCCCCGGCTGGCGGTCCCCTCCGTCTGGAGGACACCCTCGCCCTGGCCCGCTCCGTAAAAGTCGGCGAGCGCGGCCTCGTAGGCGTCGGCGGTCTCGAACGACGCCGGGTTCGGGTAGGGCTGGCGCATCCGCTGGTAGCGCTCCAGGTCGTCGGACGGGCGGGCGAGCGCGGGGTCGGCGTCGTTGCCGCCGAACAGCCAGAAGCGCGGGTTGAAGACGGGCTTCGGGAGCCCGAGCGCGGCGTAGCGGTCGGCCACGCGGGGGTGGAAAAAGCGCCGGGCCGCCGGCCGGCCGTCGGCGCCGGGGTCGTCCCACTCGGCGCCGAGGAAGGCGATGGAGCCGTAGGTGTTCAAGCTCTCCTCCAGCCCGCCCGCGTTGAAGGCGTAGCTGACGTACTGCGAGTCGGTCGCGGCCTCCGCCAGCGCGCCCGTCACGCTGTAGTCCGGGTAGCCGAAGACGCCGCGCGCGCCCTTGTTGAAGAAGGCCCCGCCGCCCTCCGTCGTCGTGACCACGTTGCGGACCACGAGGTCGTCCCAGAGCCCGACCCACACGTCGGTGATCGGCTGCGACGACACGTTCGTGACCTCGTACTCGACGATCACGAAGTACTCCGTGAAGGGGAAGCTCCAGGCGTACGACCGCTGCTCGACGGAGAGCCCGAGCTGGTTCTGGACGTCCGGGAGCGGCGTGTTGGTGCCGGGCAGGACGGCGGCGGTGTCGGAGTAGGCCGTCAGGAAGTCCTGCTGGCTGACGGCGCGCGGCGAGAAGAAGGCGCTCGTCGGGAGCGAGGACCGGCGCGTAACGACGGCCTCGGGGGCGTACTCGAAGCCCGGCGCGCCGGGCGAGTAGCCGCCGGACGTGGTGAGGGCGCCGGTCCGCACCGAGATCACGCCGTCGGCGCGGCGCCCGCCGACCCACAGGCCGGCCTCGAACAGGTGCTCGATGCCCGAGTCGAGGGGGTACTCGAAGGACGGGAGCCCGCTGGGGTCGCCCGCGACGCCGGGCCGGCCGGCCGTACCCACGTTCGTGAGCGAGAGGCCGGTGTTGCCGACGTCGGTGGCGACGCGCTCGAACGGCTGGGCCTCGGCCGTCGCCAGTGCGAGGGCGGCCAGGATCACGACCGCGCGGGCGGCCCGTCGGAAAAGCATGGACGAAAGAGAGCGGGCGTGGGAGGGCACCGCGGCGGCCGGCCCCGGATCGGGAGCGGCCGCACACGTCGACACGCCCAAAGTATCCCGGACCGGGCCGGGCACGGCGGAGGCCCGGTGAAGTGACGGTCCCGTAACGCGCGCTGGGCGGGTCCATTCCACGTGCCCTTTGCGTGAAGCGGAGCGCCGAGACGCGCGGACACGCCGCCAGCCCCACGGTCGCGTTAAGCCTGTGTATCTGCACCGGGGTTTTACCGAGTCCCGGCCGGCCACAGCCTAGCTTCGCGGCGGACCCTCCCCCCCGCATCCCATGCAGAAGATCCTCCTCGCCCTCCTCCTGCTCGCCCCGGCGGCAGCGATGGCCCAGGGCACCACGACCGCGTCGCTCTCGGGCACCGTCACCGACCAGGCGGGTCGGCCGGTCCCTGGCGCGAACGTCCTCGCCGTGCACGAGCCGTCCGGAACCCAGTACGGCGCGGCGACCCAGGCCGACGGCCGGTACACCCTGCGAGGCCTCCGCGTCGGGGGCCCGTACGCGGTCACGGCCCGCTTCCTGGGGTACCAGACGTCCACGGTGACCGGCCTCCAGCTCACGCTCGGCCAGACCGAGGCGGTCGACTTCGAGCTGGCCGAGGACACGGCCGACCTCGGGGAGGTCTCCGTCATCGCCACCGAGGACCCCATCCTCAGCGGGAGCCGGACGGGCGCCCGGACGACGGTCGACGAGGAGCAGATCGAGCGGCTCCCGACGATCAACCGGTCCCTCGCCGACTTCGCGCGCCTCACGCCGCAGGCCGCGACCGGCACGAACGACGCCATCTCCGTCGCCGGCCGGAACAACCGCTACAACAACATCCAGATCGACGGGGCCACGCTGAACGACGTGTTCGGCCTCTCGGCCTCGGGCGCCCCCGGCGGCCAGGCCAACGCCCAGCCGATCTCGCTCGACGCCGTCGAGACGTTCAACGTCGACATCGCGCCCTACGACGTCCGCTACAACGGCTTCACCGGGGCCCAGATCAACGCGATCACCAAGAGCGGGACGAACGACTTCACGGGCTCGCTCCGCTACCTCGGCCGCAACGAGTCGCTCGTGGGGAACCTCCCGGTCCGCAACGCCGACGGGACGACCGACACCGGTGATTTCGGCGAGTTCTCGGATCAGTACTTCGTCGGGACCCTCGGCGGCCCCATCATCCAGGACAAGCTGTTCTTCTTCGCCAACGCGGAGGTCAACACCCGGACGAGCCCGCTCGACACCGGCGTCCCCGGCTCGGGCGCGGCCAACATCTTCCCCATCGCGGCCGACTCGCTCCAGCGGATCATCTCGATCGCGAAGAGCCAGTACGACTACGACCCGGGCGCCTTCAGCCCGCTCTCGAACGGGACCGACAACCTCAAGCTCCTCGGCAAGATCGACTGGAACGTGAGCGACGCCAACCGCGCCAGCTTCCGCATCAACTACGTCGACGCCTCCGACGACGCCGGGATCAGCCGGTCGACGTCCAACTTCGACCTCTCCAACCGCCGCTACGTCTTCGCCTCGAACACGCTCTCGAGCGTGGCCGAGCTCCGCTCGACGATCAACCCGACGCTCTACAACGAGGCCCGCCTCGTCTACACCCGCATCCGCGACAGCCGCGACGTCCAGGCCGACGCCTTCCCGTACACCCGGATCAACGTGACGAGCCCGGACGCGGCCAACTCGGGCCAGATCGAGCGCGGGAGCGTCTACCTCGGGATCGACCGGTTCAGCCAGGCGAACGCGCTCGACCAGGACATCGTCGAGTTCACGGACAACATCACGCTCTCGCGGGGGATCCACACGGTCACGCTCGGGACGAGCAACCAGCTCTACCGCTTCTCGAACCTGTTCATCCAGGACGCCTACGGCGGCTACGAGTTCAACTCGATCGACGACTTCGCCGCCGGGAACCCGAGCCGGTACTACCTCAGCTACTCGCTCCTCGACGACCCGACGCCGCGCGCCGAGTTCACGGCGCTCCAGTTCGGGCTCTACGGCCAGGACGAGATCCAGGTCACGCCCACGCTCAACGTGACGGCCGGCCTCCGCGTGGACCTCCCGGTGTTCCCGGACACGCCGCTCGACAACCCGGCCTCGACGCAGGCCTTCGGGTACAGCACGACGGACGTCCCGAACGGGCAGTTCCAGTTCTCGCCCCGCATCGGGTTCAACTACGCCACGGACGAGGCGCGGACGACCCAGGTCCGCGGTGGGACCGGCATCTTCTCGGGCCGGACGCCCTACGTGGCCGTCTCGAACATCTACTCCAACACGGGCGTGGACTTCGCCCGCGTGGACGCCCGGAACCCCGGCTTCTTCGTGCCCGAGGCGGACCCCGTGGCGCAGCAGGCGGCGGCTCAGAATCTCCCGACCGGGCAGACGTCCGAGATCAACCTGCTCGCCGACGACTTCACGCTCCCCCAGGTCTGGCGCACGAACCTCGCCGTGGACCAGGCCCTCCCGGGCGGCGTCGTCGCGACGCTCGAGGGGCTCTACACCAAGAACGTCAACGACGTCGCGTACCGGAACCTCAACCTGGACGAGACCGGGACCGCCTTCGACGACCGCCCGGTCTTCGGGAACGCGGGGCTCGCCAACAGCGCCAACCCCATCCAGTTCACGACGCGGGCGAGTCAGAGCCTCGTGGACCCGCGGTTCACGAACGCCATCCTGCTCGAAAACACGAGCGAGGGCTACGAGTACTTCCTCACGGCCGCGCTCCGCAAGCGGGACCGGGCCCTCGACGCCGGCCTCTCGTACACGCTCGGCCGTGCGACGAACGTGAACAACGGGTCGTCGAGCCGGGCGATCTCGAACTTCCAGTACAACGAGGCCTTCGACCCGAACGCGCAGGAGCTCGGGACGGCGGACTACGAGGTCCGGCACCGCGTCCTGGCCAACCTCGCCTACCGCGTCGCCTACGCCGGCCGCTTCGCCACGTCCATCGGGCTCGTCTACGACGGCCGCTCGGGCTCGCCGTTCTCGTGGATCTACCGCGGCAACGCGAACGCCGACACGCGCGACGACAACGACCTCGTCTACGTCCCGAACTCGGCCGACGAGGTGGTCCTCGTGACGAACAACTTCGACGCGCTCGACAGCTTCATCCAGAGCGAGCCGTCGCTCCAGGACGCCCGCGGCGGCGTCGTGGAGCGGAACACGGCGCGCTCGCCGTGGCGCAACATCCTCGACCTCCAGCTCACGCAGGAGATCACGACGCTGCGCGGCCAGAGCGTGGAGCTCACGGCCAACGTCCTCAACGTGCTCAACCTCCTCAACGACGACTGGGGCCAGGTGCTGTACACGTCCAACGACAACTACCAGCTCCTCGACTTCTACGGCTACGTGGAGCAGGACGACGTCGGGACGACGCTGAACGGGACGACGCTGACGGCCGGCGACGTCGGGAAGCCGGTGCTCGGGTTCAACGAGCTCTCCGACCGCAACGTGGACGGCGAGACGAACCGCGAGGACCTCTTCTCGCGCTCGAACCTCGCCAGCCGTTGGCAGCTCCAGTTCGGCCTGCGCTACACGTTCTAAGCCGACCCGGCCGACCGGCTCTCGCGGCCCCGCTGGCTCTGGCCGGCGGGGCCGCGCTGCGTCCGGCCCGCTGGCGGCGCGTGTCGCCAGCGGCGCGAGTGGTTAGCCCTCCGAGTCGGCGGCGGCGCGCTGGCTGGGGGGGCCGACGCTGTGCTCGAGGAGGTCGTAGATCCGGTGGAGCAGGTCGGCCCAGGACGACGGCTGGACGTACCCGTGCGGCTCGACGGGCGCGATGGCCAGCTCCCAGTCCCGCTTGCCGAGCTCGATCAGCCGCTGCGTGAGGCGGAAGATGTCCTGGGGCTCCACGTTGTCGTCCACGAGCCCGTGCGTCATCAGGAGCGGGTCCTCCAGCCCAGCGGCGAACTCGATGGGCGACGACTGGCGGTAGGCCTCGGCGTCCTGCGTCGGCGTGTTGAGGATGTTGCGGGTGTAGGTGTCGTTGTAGTGCGCCCAGTCGGTCACGCTCCGCATGGCCGCGCCGCCGCCGAAGTGGTCGGGCTCGGTGAAGAGGGCCATGAGCGTGAGGAAGCCGCCGTAGGAGCCGCCGTAGATCGCCACGCGCTCCGGGTCGATCCCGAATTCGTCGCCCACGTAGCGGCTCGCGTCGACGTAGTCCTGGAGGTCGCGCCCGCCCATGTGACGGTAGACGGCCGTCCGCCAGTCGCGGCCGTACCCCTCGCTCGCGCGGTAGTCGAGGTCGAGGACGAGGTAGCCCTGGTCCGCGAGGAGGTTGTGGAACTGGTACTCGCGGAAGTAGGTGCTCCACCAGCGGTGGGCGTTCTGGAGGTAGCCGGCGCCGTGGACGAACAGGACGGCCGCGCCGTTCGGCGTCTCGGGACGGTAGATGCGGGCCGGCACGCGGGCGCCGTCCGACGCCGGGATCTCGACGATCTCGGCCTCGCGCCACGGGTAGGCCAGCCACGCCGCCGTCGGCGACGCGGTGACGCGCTCGGCCTCGCCGCCCACCTCCTGCACGTAGACCTCCGGCGGCCGGGTGGACGTCGAGTGGAGGAGCGCGAGCCGCTCGCCGTCGGGCGAGAGCGCGAAGTCCCACCGGCCCACGCCCTCGGTGAGCCGCTGGCGATCGCCGCCGCCAGCCGGCATCCGGTAGACGTGGCGCTGGCCGAGGTCGCCCTCCGACGACTGGAACAGGAACTCCCGGCCGTCGCGCGAGAGCGTCACGCCGTCCACCTCGAAGGCGCCGGAGGTCAGCGCCTCCACCTCGCCCGTCCGCACGTCGACGGCGTAGAGGTGGCTCCAGCCGGTCCGCTCGGACTGGAACCAGTAGCGGCCATCCGGGAGCCATCCGCCGGCACTCGGGCCGCCCCACCACGAGATGCCCGGTCCGGCGAGCCACGCCTCGTCGCGCTGGCGGTCGAGAAGCGTGAGCGTGCCGGCCTCGGCGTCGAGGCGGGCCAGCCAGCGGTCCTTGTTGTCCACCGTCCGCACGTCGACGACGGCCCCGCGTCCGTCCGGGCTCCACGAGACGAACGGGAGGAGCTGGCGGACCGAGTCGGCGGTGGCGCCCCGCTCGCGGGCGTAATCCGCCGGATCGAAGGCGCCGGGGAGCGTGCGGAGGTCGATCTGGGTGGTCGTGTCCCGCGCCAGGTCCTGCACGTAGAGGGCGGCGCCGGTGCGCGGGGCGCCCACCTTCGGCCGCGCCCGGATCTCTTCGGCCACGCCGGTGTCGGTGACGTAATCGACGAGGAGCGTCCGCTCGGCGTCGTCGTCGGTGGAGAGCGTGAACGTGACGAACCGGCCCGTCGGGTCGATGTCGAGCTGGCCCACGGACTGGTCGCCGACGTAGTACGGCGCCGGGAGGCCACGGGCGGCCTCGTCGCGCTCGCGCTGCGCAGTCCGGAGCGAGTCGCGCTCGACCGACTCACGGACCACGTCGAACAGACGACGCTGCTGCTCGCGGAGGTACACGGCCTGCTCGGAGGGCGTCGGCTCCGGCGTTTCCTTGCCTTCCTGAAAGTTCGTGAGTTGCTCGACGGCGCCGTCCGCCAGCCGGTAGAGCGCGTCGCCCTGGCGGTAGACGATGGAGCCGTCGGCGAGGAACTGCGGGGAGGTCTCGCGGGCCGCCGTCCGCGTCAGGCGCTCCAGCCGGTCGTCGGGGAGGTGGTAGACGTAGAGGTCGCCGCCGCGCTCGACCACGTGGCGCGTGCGGTCCGCCGAGTAGGCGCCGTCGGCGTGCCAGCCGTCGAACCGGGGCGGCAGCTGGCGACGGACGTCGGCGGGGACGCGCTCGGGCTCCCCGCCCTCGGCCGGCGCCCGAAAGAGCGAGTCGCCGGGGAGCGTGCCCTGCGGGTTCCACTCGAAGTAGACGGAGTCGCCCCGGTCGGTCCAGAACGGCACCGAGGGCCAGCCGCCGATCCAGGACTCCGTCCGCTGCGTGATCTGGTCGATGGTGAGCGCCGGGCGCTCCTGGGCAAAGGCAGGAACGCTGGCGACGAGCGCCGCCAGCAGGGCGACGACGAGGGATCGGGCGGGCGGGAGCACGGGGGACCGGGTGGTGAGCCCCGAAGATACCGGGGCCTCGCCCTCCGCCCTCGGCGGGGCGTCCTGGGGGTGGCGACCGGATCGACGCTCCCTCGATCCCGGTACCTACCCATTATTTTTTTAAGCTATTGACTGCTCTCTGTGCACCGTCTACGCTGGGCCCCACGCGCCCCGGCTCCGACGTCTTTCGGAGTTGGGGACTGCCCGCTATCCACCTTCAGCCCCTCCCCATGAACCGCTTTCCACGTAGCACGACCCGTGCTCTGCTCCTCGCTCTCCCCACTGCTCGTCGTGGGGTGTACGGAGGCCCCACTCACGTCGGGCATCTCCACGAACGTCACCCCCAGCGGGGACGCGTCTCCCCACGCGGTCCTCAGTGCCGCCCGAGCTGGAGCCCGCGCCCACTCGGCGGGTGGGTTCTCCGGCCCGCTCTTCGACCTCGCGACGGCCCCCAACGGCGACGTCCTCGTCGCCGATGCCGGGGCGGGCATCTCCGACCGTTTCGGCAGCACGGAGATCGCGTTGCGTGGGGTCACCGGCATCGGCCCCATCGGGCGGGGCTCCATGTGGGCATCGACTGGGGCGGGGGACGACCCCGATTCGGGCGAGCCGCTGACCGGCAGCTACTCCGGTCAGGGCCTCTACCGTGTTTCCCAGGGGAAGACCCACCAGATCGCCAACCTCTTCGCATTCGAACAGGCCAACAATCCGGACGGTGAGGTCGTGGACTCCAACCCGTTCGACGTCGCCTCGCTCGGAGGGAACGCCGCTCTCGTCGCCGACGCCGGAAGCAACACGCTCCTCCGAGTCGACAACCAGGGCCACGTCAGGGTCCTCGCCGTCTTTCCCCGAGAAGACGTCCCGACCGCGAATGCCAAGAGCCTCTTCGGGTGCCCTGCGGGTCCGCCCGACATCTGCGGCCTCCCGGAGATGATCTCGGCACAGGCCGTGCCGACGAGCATCGCCATCGGCCCCGACGGGTACTACTACGTGGGTGAGCTCAAGGGCTTCCCGGCGCCGGCCGGCGCGTCCAACGTCTGGCGCGTTTCCCCGGACGCCTCCGGAGCCCTGTGCGGGTCGAGCCCGGACTGCGTGAAGGTGTTCGACGGCGGGTTCACCTCGATCATCGACCTCACGTTCGACGCCGACGGAGACCTCCACGTCGTCGAACTCGACGAGCGGAGCTGGTTCGCGGTCGAACTCGAGGCCGGAGTCGGCGGGACGGTCAACTCGTGCGACCTCGGAACGCTGGTGTGCGAGGAGGTCGTCACGGGCATCCCGATGCTCACGGCGATCACGTTCGACAAGAGGGGCCGCCTCTGGGCGACGCGGGACGCGCTGACCCCGGGGGCCACCGTCGTGGAGATCCCGGTCCCGTAGCGGTCCCCTCGTCTCGTCAGATCCTCTCTGGCCGCCTCGGCGTCGCACCCGAGGCGGTCACACGCTCGGCGCCCCGTGGTCCCCGATCACCTGCCCCGCGTGCGGCCGCGTGTCGCCGCCGATCCGGAGCCGGTCCGGGACGTCGTTCCGCTGGGGCTCCGGGTTCACCATCCCGCCCGTCAGCGGCGTCTCGAAGGCGGACGTGAACGGGGCGACGGCCGAGAACCAGAAGTCCTGCTGGAACTCGTAGAAGTCCGGGTCGAACCCGGCGGCCTCCCCCTCGTGCCCGGCCACGTCGAGGTACACCACGCGGGGCCAGTCGGGGAACTGGTCCTGGGCCTGGCGGAGGAGGGCGACGACGGCTTGGGCCGCCTCTTCGAACGACTCGTCGGGCGCGACGACGTGATACAGGGCGACGGTGTTGTCGAAGCCCATGTGGACGCCTGGGGCGTCCGGCTTCGCGTACTCGGGGACGAACAGGGGGCGCTCGGACACGGGACTCTCGGTGGGAACGGGGCCAACCTAGCCCGCCACGCGCACGCCCGCCACCAGCGGACCTTCACCCCCGGCGCGGCCCGCTGCCGGCCGCCCCCGCGTGTCGCCAGCCAGGCTGGCGGGCGGGCGCGGCGCGTCCGGCCCGAGGTCGACCACGGGGACGCGGCGCCGGGGCAGGCGGACGGTCCAGCCGGGCGCGTCGCCGTCGGTGGTGTGCTCGGAGGTCCCGCCCATCGCGGCGACGAGGCGGTGGACGAGGTCGGGGCCGATGCCGTGCGCGCCCGAGCCGCCCGTCACGCGCAGCTCGACGTACCCCGGCCCGCCGACGAACAGGCGGACGTCGACACGCGTCCCGTTCGCGGAGGCGATGGCGCCGCCGACGAGGTGGCGCACGACGCGCTCGAACAGGGCCTCGTCGAGGAGGAGCGGCTCCTGGGGGAGCGTGCACCACAGGTTGAGCGCGATGCGGCGGGCCTCCGCGGCCATCCGGTTGGCCTCGGCCACGGCTTCGACGACGGCGCCCACGTCCGTCGGGGTGGGCGTGACGTTGACGTCGTCGCTGTCGAGGAGCGTGAGGTCGAGGAGGTCGTCGAGCGCGCCGAGCAGGCGGCTGCCCGAGCGGGCGATCACGTCGCGGACCTCGATGACCTCGTCCGGCGGGGCCTCGTCGTGGAGGAGGTCGGCGTAGCCGAGGATGGTGGTGAGCGGCGAGCGGATCTCGTGGTTGAGGTGCTTCAGGAACGCGCTCCGGGCCTGGGCGGCCGTTTCCAAGCTGTGGCTGGCGTGGGCCACGGCCTGGGCGCCGCGCTCGCGATCGGTGACGTCGAGGGCGACGCCGATGAGGCCGACGCAGTGGCCGTCGTCGTCGTGCGTGGGGAGCGTGCGGCACTCGAACCAGCGGTCGGCGGCGCAGACAGTCCAGGACGAGGCCACGCCTTCGAGGGCACGGAGCACGCTGACCTCGGCCTCCGGGATCGACGCGAACAGGTCGGCGAGGGCGAGGCCCTGCGAGGCGTCGAGCCCGAGGGCGTCGGCGCCACGGCCCCGGCTCATGGTGATCCGGCCCTCGGCGTCGGTGGCGAACAGGGCCACGGGCGCCTGCGAGACGATGGCCTCGACCTGGGCCTCGCGCTCGCGGAGATGGTCGGCCGCCCGGCGCGCGGCCGTCACGTCCTCCACGACGAAGGTGAACGGGACGTCATCGGGGTCGTCCCCGTCGATCCGGGCCACGGTCGTGGCGAGGACACGGCGTTCGGGGGCGGCGGTCTCGATCTCGAACCGGCGGGCCGAGGCCGTCGCCGCCTCCCGGCACGCCCGGACCCAGAGCGTCAGGATCTCTTCGCCGAGGCCGAGGCTGGACGCGAGCCGGCCCGTCAGCATCTCAGGCGCGGCCCCGAAGTGGATTGCCGCACTCGCGTTCACGGCGACGATCCGGAGGTCGTCGGCACCGTCGGGACGGCGGACGAGGCGGGTGACGCCCATGCCCATCGGAGCCCCCTCGAAGAAGGCGGCGAGCGTCGCCTCGGTGGGCGGGGGCGTCTCAAACGTCATTGAGGAGATGTCCACGCGAGGGAGCACGGGCTGGCAGGGATATCGGCTGGCCGGACGGCCGCATCAACAGTCCGCCTAGACGGAACGACGTCGTGCCGAATCGGCCGACGGGCGGACCTCGTCTATCGAACCACGACCAGCGGTTGCGTCCGCGTGCCGCCCGCCCCCTCGGCGACGATGAAGTAGAGGCCGGGCGCGAGCCCCCCGAGCCGGAGCGCGAGGTCGTGGACGCCGGCGCTCCACGCCCCCGCGACGAGCGGACGCACCGCGCGCCCGCGGCCGTCTACGAGGCGGACCGAGACGTCACCGGCCTGCTCGACGGTGAGAGCGAGGCGGGCCGTCGTCCCCTGGACCGGGTTCGGCATGGGCGCGCTGAGGTCGAATGGGGAGGCGGCCGGCGGTGGTGCCGTGGTGACGCTGGCGAGCGCGAGGTCGGACGTGGCCGTGTAGATGTGGTCGTTGGCCGAGCCGTCGCCCCCGCTGGCGGCGTTGCCGGCCGCGTAGATGCGGACCGAGGCGGGCGCGGCAGAGGCCGGCGCGATCCAGGCCACGGTCCACGACGCCCGGCTCGTCCCGCCCGCCGTGTGCGTCACGTACCGCGCGTCCCCCTGCGCGAACTTGGTGTCGGACGCATCGACGATCTGGAGCGCCCCGACGTGCTGGCCCGTCGCCGGGTCCTTCACCGCCACCTCGAACCCTTGCCGGCGGACGCCGCCAGCGGAGGGCGGCGTCTGGTTGTCCACGGAGACGGTGATCTGGACCGTCTCGCCGGGCGCGAACTGGGCGGGCGCCTCGATGGCGACGCCGCCGGCGCCGGTGTTGAGCCCGAACGACGAGTGGCAGACGGCGCACGTCGGCGGGCCGGCGCTGCCGGAGACGTCGCCCGCGAAGCCGGCGGGCGCCCCGGCCGAGTACGTGAGCGCGTCGCGTGGGGCCAGCACGAGGGTGCCGGCGACGAGGAGGGCGGCGAGGCCGCGGGGGCACGTCATGGCTGAACCGGCGTGGGGACGCGGGTATCGGCCGGTCGCCCTCCCACCTCCAATCCGACCCCCGACGGACCCGGTCCGATCAACGCAGCCGGACGATGCGCCGCGCCGCGCTGGCGGTCGCCGTCGCCAGCCGGACGACGTAGACGCCCGGCGCGAGCGCGGCGCCATCGAGCCCGAGGTGGAGGCCAGACGGCGGCATCGGCCCCTCGTGGAGCCGGGCCACCTCGCGCCCAAGCGCGTCGTACACCGCGACCGTCGCCGTCTCGCCCGGCACCGCCTCCACCTCCACGGCCGTCGCCTCCCGAAACGGGTTCGGCCCGACCACGCGGAGCGCCAGCGGGTCGGCATCGGGAAGGGGGTCGACCGGGTCGAAGAGAGGGGTCGAGAGTCGATAGATCCGGCCGCCCACGTAGTCGGTGACGAGTGGGAGGCCGTTCTCATTCGGGTCGATGGACGACACGCTGATCGCCCGCGTCCCGCCCGTTCCGTCTGGGACTTCGTCGAGGAGAAGCCTCGTATCCGGCCTCTCTGCTGTGACGGAAGGGGAGAACGCCCACACGCGGCCCGTCACGAAGTCGCCGTAGACGTAGTCTCCCACGAGGCTCAGACCCCGCTTCCACGACGAACCCGCCGGTGATCGACTGGCCGTCGCTTCGACCGTAGGCATAGACGGGCGCCTCGTAGGCCGAGAGGTCGCACGTCGGAGCCGGGCGGGAAGCAGGCCGGCCCCTCGACCTCGCTCCAGCCGTAGTTGCCGCCGGCCTCGATCACGTCGATCTCCTCCCAACTCGCCTGCCCCACGTCGCCGAGCCAGATCTCGCCGCCCGAGGTGATCGAGAACTTCCACGGGTTGCGGAGGCCGGTTGCGTAGATCTCGGGCCGCTCCGGGCCGTCGGTCGCCGCGAACGGGTTGTCGTCGGGGATGCGGTAAGGCTGGCCCTCCGGCACGTCGTCCACGGCGATGCGGAGGAGGGCGCCGAGGAGCGTCGTCGGGTCCTGGCCGTTGCCGAACGGGTCGTTGGCGCCGCCGCCATCGCCGAGGGCGATGAAGAGGGTGCCGTCGGGTCCGAAGGCGATCTTGCCGGCGTTGTGGTTCTGGGCGGGCTGGTCCACCTCCAAGAGGACCCGCTCGCTGGCGGCGTCCGCCTGGAAGAGGTTCGTCGTGGACCGCGAAAACTCGGAGACGCGCGAGACGAGCGCGGCCGACGCCGAGGGCGCGGTGTAGGAGACGAAGAGCCGTCCGTTCTGCGCGTAGTCCGGGTGGAAGGCGAGGCCGAGGAGCCCGGCCTCGCCGCCCGCCAGCGTCCGGTCGCTGAGGTCGAGGAAGACGGTCGGCGCGGCGTCTCCGGGTTCGAGCGTGAGGACGCGCGACGGCGCCCCGCTCCGGCCCTGCTCCACGACGTACGCCCGCCCCGCCTGCTCCGGCGCGAGCACGACGCCGACGGGCGTGGTGAACGTGACGCCCGGGAAGGCGTCCTCGACCGTCACCTCTTGCGCCCAGGTGGGGCCAGCGAGGAGGAGGGCGAGGGCGAAAAGGAGATGGCGCATGGCGGGAGCCCGGAGGCGGGGGGCGAGTAGCTTGCTACGTCTATGGTCTCCGTCGTGCTCCGCTCCGCGCTCTGCCTCCTCCTCGGCGCCCTCCTCGGCGCCTGCGCCTCCGAGCCGGCCGCGCCCCGGCTCGACCGGCCCGCGCTCCGGGACGGCTGGGCGTCGTGGGTCGCCGCGCGCGACTCGCTGTTCCGGTCCGAGGACTCGCCCCTGCCGGTCGCCGCGCGCGACTCGTTCTCGGGCCTCCCCTACTTCCCGTACGACTCGTCGCTCGCCGTGGCGGCGGCGCTCGTCCCGTCGCTCTCGCAGGACACGGTCCGCTTCCCGACGACCTCGGGCGAGCTGCGGCCGATGGTGACGGCGGGGCACCTCGTGTTCGAGGCAGACGGCGTGCAGCGCCGGCTGGAGGCGTTCGAGACCCTCGACGGTGGGCCGGGCCGTCTGTTCGTCCCCTTCCGCGATGCCACCTCCGGGCGCCAGACCTACGGCGGCGGGCGCTACCTCGACCTCGACCTCGCCCCCTCGGGCCGCTACGCGCTCGACTTTAACCGGGCCTACCACCCCTACTGCGTCTACGACGTGACGTGGACGTGCCCGCTCCCGCCGCCGGAGAACACGCTCGAGGTGGCCGTGACGGCGGGCGAGCGGCTCCCGGACGCGCCGTAGCGCAAACGCCCGCCCCAGCGCTCAGGCCAGGGCGGGCGTCGGGGGGACGACGGTCGGGACTCCTGCCAGCGGCGACGGCCGCCAGCAGGGCCGGCTACTCGTTGTTGCCGCGGCGGCGGGGGCTCCGCTTGGGGGCGTTCCGCTCGTTGCTCCGCTCGGCGCGGCGGGCCTGCTCGCGCTCGGCCTGCCGACGCTCGCGCTGGCGCTCGGCCCGCCGCTCTTGCTCACGGCGCTGGCGCTCGGCACGCTCGCGGTTGTCGCGCTCGCGCTGCGCCTCCCGACGCTCGCGCTGACGCTCCGCCTGCTCCCGCTGGCGCTCCCGCTCGGCGCGGCGCCGCTGCTCCTGGCGGTCCTCCCGACGCTCCGCCTCGCGGCGGTCGTCGCGGCGGTCACGGGCCCGGTCGGCGTCACGGCGACGGTCGTCGCGTCGGGTGTCGTACCAGCCTCGGCGCTCGTCGTAGCGGCGGTAGCGGTAGTAGTCCTGGTAGCGCTGCGCGCCGTAGCGGTTGTAGTAGGCGTAGGGCTCGCGGTAGCGGCGGTCGAGGATCCGCTCGATGTCATTGTCGACGCGGCTCCACCAGCTCCGGGCGCGGTTGCCCCGGCGCGGGAACGGGTAGACGCGGCCGTGGTCGCGGGTCTGCTCCAAGAGGTCGTACGTCCGGCGGACGAGGAGGTCGCGGATGGCGCGCTCCTCGCGGTTCGAGATCCGGAGGTAGCGGTCGATCTCGTTGGCGTAGTCGCGGGCGTCGCGCTCGACCCGGCGATAGTAGGGTGACGAGCGGTAGTCGTCGTAGCGGTAGTCGTCGTCGTAGTGGCCGTCGGGGTAGCGGTTGTAGTCGCCGTAAGAGCCGAGGCCGGCGCACCCGCTGAGCGCGACGAGGCCCATGAGGGCGGAGAGCGTGAGGAGCGGTCGGTTCATCACTGTGGGGGGACGGTGGAGGTCGCAGTCGCGCTGGGTGGGGCGCACCTATAGAGCCGCGACACGGACGGGCGAGGTCACATCCTCGTGCTGCAACAGCCATGCCGCCCCTGGACACGCGCTTCTACCGGACTCCGGGGGCCCTGACAGTCCACTATTCTGTACACCTTGCCCTCACCCTGCGGCCAGAGGGCTCCGTTGACGCCCCGCGAAGCGCCCGCCATCGCCTTCGCCACGCTGGGTACGAGCGCCGTCCCGACAACGAGACCCGCCTCCGGCGGGGTCGTGGCCTCCGATGACGGTCCCCTGCGCCCTCTCTTTAAGCGCCGGACCAGCGCGGCACGTCGCCGCCTCGGCCTGCTGATGGGGTGGACAGAGGCAAGCTGGAAACGCGAGCGCTGCACCTCACGCTAACGCCCTCTTAAGGGACTGAGGATGCAGCTGATACCTGCTCGCGCTCAGGCCCTAATGCGGCCTCCCTTTCAGCCCCCCTTCGATGATCCGCCCCCTCTCCCGCGTCGTCCTCCTCTCCCTCCTCGTTTCCGCACCCCTCGCCGCGTCCGCGCAACCCACCTGGGGCCGCCTCCACACCACGACCCTCGCCTTCGGGCCGGGCTCGCAGAGCGGATCCGCACGCAACGGGGGCTACGACCAAGCCACCGTCACGGTGGAGTACAAGTTTTCCGCGTGCAACGGGGCCGTGTACGTCACCGCCCGTTCCCTCCCCTCCACGCTCGCCGGAGACGGCACCTACTGGGTGAACGGCCAGCGCGTGTCGGTGCCGGCGGCGGCGCCCCGGCCGGCGTTTGAGAACACCGACATCACCACGATCCCCTTCACGGGCGCCGTACGCTCCGGGGACCGCGTGATCGGCCAGATCGACGGGCACCTGTGGGCCACGCCGCTGCACGAGTCCTGCAACCTCGGGTTCCGCGTGGCCACCACACGCGAGCTGACCGGGACCGACACGCCGACGGCGGCCCAGCTCAGCCAGGCGGTTCCCGCGCTTCGGCTCTCCGTGAGCACGAGCGCGCCCCTGAAGCGGATCGACATCCCGGACATGATCGAGCGGGAAGCGGCCCAAGAGCGGCAGCGCCAGGACGTGGCCGAGCGGCAGCGCCAGGAGGCCGAAACCCAGCAGCGCCAGGAGGTCGAAAGCCGGCAGCGCCTGGAGGCCGAGCGTGCGGCGCCGGGGAACGGCCGCCCCGGGGCCAGCGGCGTGACGAGCACCACCCCGGAGCCGGCCTCCCCGGGGACCGCTCCAAACACGACGGCCATCCAGTCGCCGCAGACGGCCCCGTTCATCCGGACGACGGACGGGGGCCACTACGTCCGAAACGACGACGGCACCTACCGCGCCGTCAGCCCGGCCGAATACGAGACGGCGCGGACTCAGGCCGCGGCCTCCCAACGGGCCCAGGCCGACGCACAGGCCGAGGCGGAGCAGGCCCGGCGGCAGGCCGAGGCGGTGCAACAGGCCGAGGCGCAGCGGCAGGCCGCCGAGGCGGAGCGCCAGCGCCAGGAAACGACAGCCGCCGCGGCCGGCGCCGTCGCCGCCACCATGGTCGGGGTCGCGGCCGCCGGGGGGCTGAGCATCGGCGGCTCCGCCCTCGGCTATTCGTACTACGGCGACGGCGTGATCGTGGAGGGGACCGGCTACGGGATGGGCCTGAGCGGGTCCATGGGGTACCTCGACGTGGGGATGATCAGCCTCACCTACAGCTGCTACTTCTGTAGCGACGAGCCGCTGGAGGGGGACGGCTTCTACATCCAGGCCGGGATCGGCAAAGAGTTCGCTCTGAGCGGGCTCGACGGGGTGAGCGCGGGCCCCATGATCGGCGGCCAGATGTTGCTCGAGTACGAGCTCGAGGAGGTCCCCACGAGCGTGATCTTCGGCGTCTCCATGACGGTCGGCCCCTTCCGCGGGCGGTTCGACTTCGGAGCGGACAGCGTGGGCGGGTCGGTGTACTTCGACCTGTTCGGAGGCTGAGCCCGCTCCGCTGACGGGGCCTCGCCCCGCTGGCGGCGGTCGCCAGCGGGTCAGGCCTCCGCTTCTTCGGGCTCGTCCTCCTCTACGTCGTCCTCGTCGGAGTCGCCGTCGTCGCCGGCGAGCGCGTCGAGGTCGATCTCGCGGACGCTCACGCCGAGGTCGCCCGACTGGCGGGCGCGCTCCAGCTCCTCGGCCATGAACGGGGCCGTCGGCGTGTCGGCCTCGGCCAGTCCCTCCGGCGGTCCGGCGTAGAGGACGCGCCCGCCGCCCGCGCCGCCCTCCGGGCCGAGGTCGAGCACCCAGTCGGCCTGCTTCGCCACGTCCATGTTGTGCTCGATCACGAGGACCGTGTTCCCCTTATCGACGAGCGCCTGGAGGACCACGAGGAGGTGCCGGATGTCCTCGAAGTGGAGCCCGGTGGTGGGCTCGTCGAGGATGTAGAGGGTCTGGCCCGTGCCGGGGCGCGAGAGCTCCTTCGAGAGCTTCACGCGCTGCGCCTCACCGCCCGAGAGCGTCGTCGCCTGCTGGCCGAGGCGGAGGTAGCCCAGCCCGACGGCGTCGAGCGTCCGCAGCTTTTTGGCGATCCGGGGGACGGCCTCGAAAAAGCCGAGCGCCTCGCTGACGGGCATCGCCAGCACCTCGGCGATGCTCTTGCCCTTGTACTTCACGGCCAGCGTCTCGGCGTTGTACCGCTTGCCCTTGCACGTCTCGCACTCGACGTAGACGTCCGGCAGGAAGCTCATCTCCAGCTTCACGATGCCGGCCCCCTTGCACGTCTCGCACCGCCCGCCCTTCACGTTGAACGAGAACCGGCCCGGCTTGTAGCCCCGGATCTCGGACTCCGGGAGCCTCGCGAACAGGTCGCGGATCAACCCGAACAGGCCGGTATACGTGGCCGGGTTCGAGCGCGGCGTCCGCCCGATGGGCGACTGGTCGATGGCGATGACCTTGTCGACGTGCTCCAGCCCTCGGATCTCGCGGTACGGGAGCGGGACCGCCTGCGCGTTGTGGAAGTGGGCCGCCAGGATCGGCGCCAGCGTCTGGTTGATGAGCGACGACTTGCCCGAGCCGCTCACGCCCGTCACGACGGTCAGCGTGCCGAGCGGGACCTCGACGGAGACGTCTTTGAGGTTGTGCCCGCGGGCGCCCTCGAGGCGGAGAGCGTGGCCGGTCCCGGAGCGCCGGGCCTCCGGGGCCGGCGTCGGGACGGCGCGGAGGCCGGCGAGGTAGGCCGTCGTGAGCGAGTCCGGCGGGGCGCCGTCGCCCTCGAAGGTGGCGATCTCGCCCGGCGGGCCGGCCGCCAGCACCCGGCCGCCGTACTCGCCCGCGCCCGGCCCGAGGTCGACCACGAAGTCGGCGGCCTCGATCATCTCGCGGTCGTGCTCCACCACGAGGACCGAGTTGCCCAGGTCGCGGAGCGCCTCGAGCGACGCGATAAGCTTGCCGTTGTCGCGCGGGTGGAGCCCGATCGAGGGCTCGTCGAGGACGTAGAGGACGCCCGTGAGCTGCGTCCCGATCTGGGTCGCCAGCCGGATCCGCTGGCTCTCACCGCCGGAGAGCGTCCGGGCCGGCCGGTCGAGCGTGAGGTAGTCGAGGCCGACGTTGAGGAGGAAGTCGAGGCGTTCGCGGATCTCCTTGACGATGGGGCCGCCGATCGTGCCCTGCCGGCCCTCCAGCTCCAGCTCCTCGAACCACTGGCGGAGCGTGCCGAGGTCCATCTGCACGAGGTCCGCGATGGACGCGTCGCCGTCGTAGGTGTGCGTGGGGCCGATCCGGTAGCTCAGCGACTCCGGCTTGAGCCGGCCGCCGCCGCACACGCCGCACGCGCGGAGCCGCATGAACGCCTCGGCCCACTGGCGCTGCTTCTTGGACGAGGCGTTGTCGAGCGTGTGCTGGACGTGCCCGTAGACGCCGCCGAACCGGTGCTGGTACGTCACCTGGCGGCCCTTGTACGAGTACTGGATGTCGAACTGCTCGTCGCCCGCGCCCTCCAGGATCACCTCGCGCTGTGGGTCGGTCAGGTCCTCGAACGGCGTCTCGTAGTCGAACCCGTAGACGTCGGCGACGGCCGCCAGCTGGCTGAACACCCACACGTCGCGCGGCGTGCCGAGCGCGGCGACGGCACCCTGCGCGATGCTCTTGGCGGGGTTCGGGACGACGAGGTCGGGGTCGATCTCCTTGCGCACGCCGAGCCCGTTGCACGCCGGGCACGCGCCGTACGGGCTGTTGAAGCTGAAGGTGTTGGGCGAGGGGTCCTCGTAGCTCAGGCCGTCTGCCGGGCTCGTCAGGTGGCGCGAGAACACGATGTCGCCGGCCGGGACCTCGGCCTCGTCGCCGCTCTTGTCGACCTGCACCACCAGCGTCCCGCCGCCCATGCCGAGCGCGATCTCGGCCGCCTGCGCCACGCGCGGCCGGACGCCCTCCTTGACGATCAGCCGGTCGACGACCACCTCGACGTCGTGGACCTTGTAGCGGTCGAGCTGCATCCCCTTCTCGATCTCCGTCACCGAGCCGTCGGCGCGGACGCGCGAGAACCCCTGCTTGGCGACCTGCTCGAAGAGGTCGCGGTAGTGCCCCTTCCGGCCGCGCACGACGGGCGCGAGGATCTGGACGCGCGTGCCCTCCGGGAAGGCGGCGATGGCGTCGATGATCTCGTCGTCGGACTGGCGGCGCATCGGGGCGCCGGAGAGGTACGAGTAGGCGTCGGCGGCGCGGGCGTAGAGGAGCCGCAGGAAGTCGTAGATCTCGGTGACGGTGCCGACCGTCGAGCGCGGGTTCTTGTTGACCGTCTTTTGCTCGATCGCAATGACGGGAGACAGCCCGTCGATAAAGTCCACGTCCGGCCGCTCCATCACGCCGAGGAACTGGCGGGCGTAGCTGGAGAGCGACTCCATGTAGCGCCGCTGCCCCTCGGCGTAGATCGTGTCGAAGGCGAGGCTCGACTTGCCCGACCCGCTCAGGCCGGTCACGACGACCAGCTCGTTGCGGGGGATGTCGAGGTCGACGCCCTGGAGGTTGTGCTCGCGGGCGCCGCGGATGATGATCTGGTCGTCCACAGGGTTGGTTGGTGCCGGATCGGGAGCTACCCGACCGGCCCCGGCGTCGTTCCGTCGCGCGGGCGAGGTCCGCACGTCTTCGCCAAGCACGCCCCGCGCGCTGACGACGGTGTGGCACCGACGTCCCCTCGTCTGGCCCCGCTGGCGAGGGCCGCCAGCGGGGCGTTCGCCAGCCCTACGCCCGCTGGATGACGAGCACCACGTCCCCGTCGAAGTCGACCCCCGAGCCCAGGAACAGCGAGACGAGGGTGCCGGGAATGGTGAGCCGGACGCGGCGCTCGCTCTCGGCCTCCGCCCCGAGCGCCAGCCGGACGCCCTCCTCCAGTAGCAGCGTGAGCGTGGCCGGCGTCGCCTGGTAGTCGCCCGGCAGCCGGACGTCGTCTTGCCCGGCGGCGTTGACGGCCACCTTAAAGTCGACGTCGAGGACGAAGCTGCCGTCGGGGTCGAACCGGAGGTCGAAGTCGTCCACGGCGGCGCGGACGGCGTCGGTGCGGTCGCCGCTGTCGTCGGAGACGCTGGCGAGCGTCCAGGAGCCGATGTAGAACGAGGAGTCGAGGACGATCCCGGCGGAGTCGCACCCGGCGACGAGGGCGGCCAGGAGGAGCGGGACGGCGAGACGAGCGCGCATGGGGGCCGAGGTGGAGAGAGCGAAGGTAGCAGGCGGCCCGATCGCCGCGGGCAGGCCGCGGGCGGCGCGCACCGTGCGGCCGGGGCGCTACGCCGCCACGTCGGTCGACACGATGGGCGCCTCCTCGGCCGTCTGCCACGGCTGCTCCGGCCACCACCGCTCGACGGCCGGCGGGGCGGCGGGCTCGACGCTCTGGCCCGGCCTCGGAATCACCACCGCCACGCCGGCGCCCTCCGCCGCCACGAGCACGCGCTCGGCCGGCTCCGTCCAGCCGTGGAGCGCGAGGTCGAACGTGCCCCAGTGGACCGGGAGCATCAGCCCGCCCCGCGCCGCCTGGTGCGCGCGGACGGCCTGCTCGGGCCCCATGTGGATGTCGGCCCAGGAGGCGTCGTAGGCGCCGACCTCCACGAGCGACACGTCGAACGGACCGAGCCGCTCGCCGATCTCGGGGAACGCGGCCTGGTAGCCGCCGTCGCCCGAGACCCACACGCGGTGCTCGCGCCCGACGACGGCCCAGCCGCACCAGAGCGTCCGGTTGCGGTCGCCCAGCGAGCGGCCCGAAAAGTGGCGCGACGGCGTGGCGACGACGCGGAGCCCGGAGACCTCGGCCTCGCCCCACCAATCCAGCTCCGTGATCCGCTCCGGCCGGACGCCCCACCGTTCCAGGTGCGCCCCCACGCCCAGCGGCACGACCCAGCGCGGCACGCGGTCCGCCAGCCGCCCGACGGTCCGCCAGTCGAGGTGGTCGTAGTGGTCGTGCGTGAGGAGGACGGCGTCGAGGTCGGGGACGTCGTCGAGCGCGAGCGGCGGCTCGAAAAAGCGGGCCACGCCGAAGAGCGGCCCCGGCGAGGCGTTCCGGCTGAACACGGGGTCCGTGAGGAAGCGGCGGCCCTCGACCTCCAGGAGCGCCGTCGAGTGGCCGAGCCACGTCACGCGGAGGTCCTGCGGCGCCTCGAAGTCGGCCCGTGTGCGGGCCACGGTCGGGACCGGCGCCGTCGGGCTGGCGGAGGGCCTTGCCGGCGGTGAGGAACTCCCAGACGGAGGCGGCCGAGGCGCCGACGCGCGCGCCCTCGGGGTTGTGGAAGGACCCGCCGGCCCACTGCGGCGAGCGGCGCATCCGGTCGAGGCGGGCGCCCTCGGGCACGGCCCCGAAGACGGGGTGGCGGAGGGCGGCGGCGACGGCGCCTCCGAGGAGGGCCGAGCCGGCGAGGAGGCGGCGAGAGAGCGGCATAGGAGACGATCGATTTCCGTGCCTACCGCCGCCGTCCGTGCTGCGATTCCGCGCCGCGCGGTTGTTGCCCGTTGTTCACCGCTGGCGGCGGCCCTCGGCCAGCGAGTCGAGACCGACATGTTACCGCGCCACCGTCAGCCCGGCCGTGGCCGTCGCCCCGCTGGCCGGCCGTCGCGCGGACGAGGAACGAGCCAGCCGGGAGCCCCGACGTGTCGATCTCGAACCGCTGATCGTCTCGTCGCCGCGCCGTCATGGACGAGGGCCACCTCCCGGCCCCGCGCGTCATACACCGCGAGGCGCACGTGCTCGGGCGCCGCCAGCGTGAGGGCGAGCTCGCGGCGCCGCCGGTAGGGTTTGGGAAGACGTGGACGCCGAGATCGCCTGCGGGCGGCTCCGGGCCGACCTCGGCTCGGAGGCCACGGCTAGCACCGGCGTCCGCCGTCCGCCACACACCCTCGTCCGTCGCTGCGTAGAGCCGGCCGTCCCGCCCGAAAACGAGGCGTTGACCGACGCCTCCGGGAGGCCCCTCCGCAGACCCGCGCCCACGTCGGCCGCCCTGCCCCGTCCCCCGACCACAGCACGGTCCACCCCGTCGTTCGCCGGCCCAGACGACCACGCCGCCCCACCCACACCCCGCCGCTGCCGTCGGCCGCCACCACGCCCCGGAAGAACCGGGTCTCGGTCATGTCCGGCCGCCGGTGGCGGAGCTCCCACGTCTCGCCCCCGTCCTCGCTCGCGTAGACCGCCGGGTAGCCGTACCCAGCCGTCGCGGATGCCGACGTAGAGGACGCCCCCGTACGGGTGGCCCTCGATGGCGTGCCGGGCGATGCCGCCCTCGGGCCAGTAGCGGAACTCCTGCCACAGCGACGAGCGGATCCACGTCTCGGCCCCCGTCGTCGGAGTAGGCCATCCCGCTCTTGACGGCGGCGACGAGACGGGGGCCGGGGAGGGCGGGGCCGGGGAGGGCCTCGGCGAGCGAGAACGCGTCGAATTCCCGCTCTTCGTCGGGGTCGGGGTACCCGAGGCGGCTCCCAGGTCCCGGCCTCGCCGTCGCCGTCGCTCCGCCAGATCGGGCCGATTCGTGGCAGGCGAAGACGGCGTGGCCGAAGTCCTCGGAGGCGGCGTAGAGGCACAGACGTGCTTGTCGAGCACGTCGCGCTCCCACGTCTCGGCCCCGTCGGCCGAGCGGTAGACGTTGAACGGCTCCTGACCCGGCGCCGACGAGGAGCGCGCCCGAGGCCGTCCGTCGATGACCAGGGGCGAGCCTACCCCGCCGGGTCGCTCGACGTGACGACGTGCTCCACTCGCCCCCGGGCGGGAGCCGGTGGGGGCCAGCGAACCAGGGGGTCGAGGCGAGGGTGGGCCAACTGGGCCTGCCCAGTCCGCAGTGTAGAGCGTGTCGAGGGAGCCGTCGGGGGCCGGCCCCTCGGCGAACGCGAGCATCTCGACCTTGAACGAGTCGAGCCCTAACGGCTCCCACGCCACAGCCGGCGGGGGCGCGCTCGACGGGGGCGGCCCGGCCTGCGCGGCGGCGCTCCCGGAGAGGAGCCGGTTCCTGCGAGGGCGAGACGACCGAAGGAGATGGGGGCTGGTCGTCGGAGGCAGTCTCACCGGAGCACCGTGAGCCGGCGGGCCTGCGTCAACCTCCGACCGTCGTCGCCCTCGAACGAGCCAGCCACGGAATGGGCTCAGAGAAAGCGGAGTAGCACATGGTCCCAAAGAGCAAAACGACAATGTGCAGATTGTATGGAGGCCAGTGGAATGTGTTCCGCTGGCTTCTGTTCGTCTTCCCTACGGAGCCGTCCCGCTGGCGGCGCCCTCCGCCAGCGGGGCGGTCACAAAAAAGGCGGGGCCTCGTCGGCGTCGGTGTAGATGAGGCCCCGCGCGCTGATCCCACGATACCGTCTCCGGTCGTTCACTCACTCTCCCAGGCGCCGCCAGCGGCGGTTACGCCTTCACCGACGCCGGGGTCGCTTCGACGGCGGCCTCGGGCGCCATCCCGTTCGGCGTCGGGTCGGGCGGGAGCGGCTCGAACCACGAGCGGCCGTCGTGGGCCAGCATCCGGTCGGCGGCGGCCGGTCCCCAGGTGCCGGCGGCGTAGTTGGGGAACTCGGCCGGCGGCGAGGCCGCCCAGGCGTCGAGCACCGGCTGGACCACCTTCCACGCCGTCTCCACCTGGTCGGCCCGCATGAAGAGCGTCGCGTCGCCGCGGATGGCGTCGAGGAGGAGCGTCTCGTAAGCGTCGGGCGGCGTCTCGAAGGCGTCGTCGTAGTCGAACCGCATGGCGACGGGGTGGAGCAGCATCGACGGGCCGGGCCGCTTGGCCTGGAAGCGGAGCACGATCCCCTCGTCGGGCTGGATGCGGAGCACGAGCCGGTTCGGCTGCCACGCCTCGTCGGCGCCGGGGGGGAACGCGCGGTGCGGGACCGGCCGGAACTGGACCGAGACCTCGCTCACGCGCCGCGGCAGGCGCTTGCCCGTGCGGAGGTAGAACGGGACGCCGTGCCAGCGCCAGTTCTCGACCTCCAGCTTGAGCGCGGCGTAGGTCTCCGTCGTCGAGTGGGGGGCCACCTTCGGCTCCTGGCGGTAGCCCGGGACCTGCTCGCCGCCGAGGTAGCCCGGCCCGTACTGCCCCCGCACGGCGATCTCGTGGAGTCGGTCCGCCGTGATCGGCCGGACGGCCCGGAGCACGTCGACCTTCTTGTTGCGGACCTCGTCGGCCTGGAACGCGACGGGTGGCTCCATCGCCACGAGGCACAAGAGCTGGAGGAGGTGGTTCTGGACCATGTCGCGCAGGGCCCCGGCCGTCTCGTAGTACCCGCCCCGGTGCTCCACCCCCACCGTCTCGGCGACCGTGATCTGGACGTGGTCCACGTAGCGGGCGTCCCAGATCGGCTCGAACAGGGCGTTGGCGAACCGGAAGGCCAGCATGTTCTGGACCGTCTCCTTGCCGAGGTAGTGGTCGATCCGGTAGATCTGGCGCTCGTCGACCGTCTTGGTCAGCATCGCGTCGAGCTGGCGGGCGCTCTCGACGTCGCGGCCGAACGGCTTCTCGATCACGACCCGGCTCCGCTCTGGGTCGCAGAGCAGGCGGGCGCTCTTCAGGCCGGTCACGATGGGATCGACCAGGAACGGGGCGACGGAGAGGTAGAACACGCGGTGCGGCCTCTCCCCTTCGACCGCCAACCCGTCGAGGCGGGCCGCCAGCCGGTCGAACGTCTCGTCCTTCGTGGCGTCGCCCTGGACGTAGGCGAGGCGGTGCTGGAAGGCGGCCCAATCCTCGGCGTCCTCGTCCTTCGGGAAAAACCGGCCGGACTCCTCGGCCGCGTCGCACGCGAACTCCCGGAAGCCGTCGTCGTCCACCTCCTGGAGGTCCACGCCGACGATGTCGAGGCCGTCGGGGAGGTGGCCCTCCCGGTGGAGGTCGTAGAGGGCCGGGATCAGCTTGCGGTGCGCGAGGTCACCGGCGGCGCCGAAGAGGACGAGTTGGACGGAGGGAGGCAACTGCATGGGGACTGAGAACGAGGAAAGGAGACCGGGCAGAGGGGCGGGGTGCGGACGTAGGGAGGGACTGTGCCCTCGTTCCCTACTCCCCGTTCCCTCTACAGCCCGGCCGGCTCCCACTGCGCGTGGTACGTGCCGTCGCGGTCGGTACGGGTGAAGGTGTGGGCGCCGAAGTAGTCGCGCTGGGCGGCGACGAGGTTGGCCGGGAGCCACGCGCTCCGGTACGAGTCGAGGTAGGCCAGAGACGCCGAGAGGGCCGGGACCGGGATGCCGGCGCGGACGGCCTCGGCGGTGATGTCGCGGATGTCCTCCTGGTGCCCGTTCAACTCGTCGGCCACGGCCGGCGCCACGAGCAGGTTGGGGAGGTCAGGGTCGGCGCGGAAGGCCTCGCGGAACGACTCCAGCATGGCGGCGCGGATGATGCAGCCGCCGCGCCAGATGCGCGCCACCTCACCGAGGTCGAGGCCGAACTCGTAGGCGTCGCTCGCCCGCTTCAAGAGCGCGAAGCCCTGGGCGTAGGTCACGAGGAAGGCGGCGTGGACGGCGTCGCCGAGCTGGCGGACGACGTCGGCCTCCTCGCCGGTCAACCGGCCGGCTGGCGTGCCGAGGTGCTCGGCGGCGGAGACCCGCTCGTCCTTGAGCGCCGAGAGGTAGCGCCCGATGACGGCCATGTCGATGGTCGGCGTGGGGACGCCGAGGTCCATGGCGTCCTGGCTGGTCCACTTGCCGGTCCCCTTCTGGCTCGCGTGGTCCGCGATAAAGTCGAGGAGGTAGCGGCCCGTGGCGCCCTCCGGCGGGCTCTCGTCGCCCGGCTCTTCGCCGGGCTTCACCTCGACGGTGTCCGGCTGGTGGAGGATGTCGGCGGTGATCTCGACGAGGAAGGACTCGAGCGCGCCCGCGTTCCACGACCCGAACAGGTCGCCCATGGCGTCGTTGTCCATCCCGAGCCCGCGCTTGCACACGTCGTAGGCTTCCGCGAGGAGCTGCATCAGCCCGTACTCGATCCCGTTGTGGACCATCTTGACGTAGTGGCCGGCGGCGCCGGCACCGAGGTGCGCCACGCAGGGGTCGCCGTTCACCTTGGCGGCCATCTTCTGGAGGATCGGCGCCACGCGGTCGTAGACCTCCTCCGGCCCGCCGGGCATCATGCTCGGCCCGTGGCGGGCGCCCTCCTCGCCGCCCGAGACGCCCATCCCGAAAAAGTGGAGCCCGGCGGCGGCCATCTCGGCCTGCCGGCGCTGCGTGTCGCGGAAGTACGAGTTGCCGCCGTCGATGAGCAGGTCGCCCTCCGCCAGCTTGCCCTTGACCGACTGGATGACGGCGTCGACGGGCGGCCCGGCGGGGACCATCACGAGCAGGTTGCGGGGCGTCGGGAGAGCAGCGAGGAAGGCGTCGAGGTCGGTCGTCGAGATCAGGGCACGGCCCTCGGCCTCGTCCTGGAACCCCTCGGCGGCGGCGGCGCCGAGGTCGAAGCCGGCCACGGCGACGCCCTCGTCGAGCGCGTTGAGGGCGAGGTTGCGTCCCATGACGCCGAGGCCGATGACGCCGAGGTGGGGCTGGGAGGTGGGCAAAGCGAGAAGGGTCGGATGGAAGAGAGAGGTTCGTACGCGGCTCGACCGTCGAGGAGCCCGGCAGCCAGCGCTGCTCTCCCCTCCAGCGCCGAGACGGCGCCTCCTGCCAAGGAGCGGAGTTCTCAGACCGACCCTTCACTCGGTCCGCTCTCTTCCCAACCTCACGTTCCCCACGTTCCGACCCTACCCAGCTCGCTCTATCCTCCCCACGTCCGAGTCGCGGGGATGTGAGCCGGCGGCGAGCCTCCCGCTAGGTCGGCCATGTCTGCGACGACTCGATCGACCCACGACCCGAAGCTATCGAGCGTGGCGCTCCGGCGCAGCCACCGTACGGGCACGCGCTGGACGAGGTCGGCGGCCTCCTTCAGGTTCCGCCCCGCCCCCTCGAGGCGGAGCAGCTCGCTACAGTAGCTCCTCGACATCACCTCCCCCACTGCCTGCGGCCGCCCCATCGCCTCCACCGTGGGGCCCGCCTCGGCCGCCAGTACGTAGAGCCCCCGCAGCGGGACGGGCTTCGTCGCGGGCTCCACGTCCAACACCCGTTTGACGTACCGTGTCCCGATCGTAGGCAGCGCCTCCGCGTCGTGGCCGAGTGCCTCGGCGGACGCTGGCCACAGCTTCAAGTTCGACCCGCCCGGCCAGATGACCGGCACGGCGCCCGCCAGGTCGACGGCGAGGACGTCGTCGGTAAGCAGGCTGTAGCCGCGGCTGACGAGCGCCCCCGCCGTGGTCGACTTCCCGGTGCCTGAGTGGGCCGCAACGGCAACCGCCCCGTCCGCCCCAGCAACGGCGCTCGCGTGGAGCACGAGGTACCCACGCTGATGGAGGATCGTGGCGAGGAGTGGCCCGAGAACGGTCAGCCGGAGTCCGTCCTCGTCCAGCCCGGGTGCCGGGTCCAGGACGATCCTGGTGCCTCCGTACACGCCGAATGCGCCCACGTCACTCCAGAAGTACCGGGCCTCGTCGCTCGACGCCCGCCAGCAGCCCTCGCCGGGTGGCAGGTCGGCCGGAGACGGGTGCTCCACGTCCCCAAAGAGCACGCGTACGTCTGGGGCCCCGCCTCCCACTGTGGGAGGGAGGCCCAAGGGGACCTCCGATGCCACGCGCAGTCCGTGGGTATAAAGAGCGGCACTCACGACGGCTGGGAGGGGCTGGCGAGACGAATCAACATAGCGACGCCGGGGCGGCACAGCGGCCGCCCCGGCGGTAAGAGGAGTGCCCCCCCCTGATGCGGGCTGACTACGGAGTCCCCGGGGTCGGGTCGTCCTCGTCGTTGCCCCGGCCTCTCTGGGTCATGGTGCCCTGGCCATCGAGGCTGGAACCGCCGTTGCCCATCGTCATACGGGCTACGAGGCCGAGTTCCTTAATCGAGGGTACTGTATAAGCGCGGGGGGCCGTCGCCTCAGGAGTGGGGGTGGATTGTAGGGATGACATACGCTTTGGGGGTGGGGAAATGGGGAGCGGAAATCGTTGCTATGGATAGAGACAGGTCTCGTGCCGCAAGCAACCAGGCCGCGGATACCTAACGCATACGCTCCGTGAGGTTTCCATTCAAGCGCCCCATTGCCCTAGCCGAAGGACATCTGCGCCAAGTCCTCACCCCGCCACGCTCCATACCCCTAGTCTATGCCACACACCCGTCATCAACCACTTGAAGGAGCCCCTTCCTTGCCCGCCGTACCGAACCGTCGGGGATGCTCCTGAGCAGACTGGCTGCAGTCTTACCGGGGAGGCTGAGAGCGCTGCAGCCAGAGCCAGAGCGTGAGCACCCGGAGAAGGAGCCTCGAATCCGACGAGCGGAGCGAGGGCAGGTCAGATTCGGAAACGCTCGCGAAGCGGTCGTACGCCGCTCGAACGGTCGGCAGGTCCACCCAGTCCTCCATCCCTCCCGGTGCCGCCACCATTTCTTGCACGTGGTCCCAGGCGTACCGCCGCAACGTGACGTTGAGGAGCGGGTCGAACGAGGCTTTTGAGCGGCGCGTCCGGATCGCCTCGGGGAGCCGCCCCGCCATCGCATCCCGGAGGAGTCGGCGTCCTACGCCGTCGCGGTAGAGGGCGTCCCGGGGCACGGAGAAGCAGAGGTCTACGAGGTGCCGGTCCCAGAACGGGGTGCGAAGTTCCACGCCGAGCCCACCGCTTACATGGGTCATCCGCTCGAGGCCATCGTGGGTCGGGGGGTGATACAGGAACGCCGCATGACGATCGACGGCCGTCCGGAGCGGAGCCGTCAAGTCCGCCACTTGGTCTGAGAACTGGAGGTCACGGGCCACGTCCCGGCGGAGAACGGCGGGGGCCGGCAGACGGCGCGCCTCGCGGACCGGGCGAGGGAGTGCATGCCGGATGACGTCTTTAAGGACGAGGTCCCAGACGAGCGCGCCAGCCTCCCCCTCCGGTGCGAGAGCTCGGACCTCCTGCCAGAGCCGCCGCCACCGGCCGGAGCGGAAGAGGTCCGGGAAATACCCCTCTGCCCCCGTCGAGAGGACATGGTCGCCGCCGTGGCCGGCGAGGTACACCGAGAGCCCAGTGTCCCGCACAGCACGGAGGGTCGCGTGCTCCATCGACCACGTGGGGAGGTACAGTGGCTCATCGACCCCCAGCGCCGCCGCATCGAGCTCGGCCACCGGGTGCTCCGCGTCGGGCCGGACGGGGTGAGGGACTACCCCCCCGCCGGCCTCGACAGCGAGCGAGAACGGCCGCTCGTCGGCAGCCGGGAAGTCGGGGTAAACGGCAGTGAACGTCGGGAGCGGAGGGGCCGTCGAGCCCCAGAGCGCCCGGGCGGTGACGACGATGGAGGAGGAGTCGAGCCCGCCGCTGAGGGCTGCGCCGATCTCGCCCGGAGCAGGGAGCCGCCGCCGAACGGCCTCGTCGAACCGGTCTCGGAACGCCTCGGCCGCCGCCTCCGGAGACAGGTCCAGGGTCTGGCGGTCGCGGTCCGGGCGCCAGTACGCTCGTGAGTGGACGCCGCTGGCGGAGGCCCGGAGGACGTCGCCCGCCGGGAGACGACGGACGTCCTCGAAGTACGACCGCCCCGTGTCGACGAACGTCTCCGTCACAAGCTCGGCCACGCGCCAGGGGTCCGGGCGACGGGAGAGGCCGAGGGCGGACAGCACCGGCCGGGGGCGACTCCCCACAGCGACACGGCCGCCGCGGGTGGCGTAGTAAAAAGGGCGGACGCCGAATCGGTCCCTCGCCCCAAACAGCTCGCGCACCCGGCTGTCCCAGACCACGAACGCGAAGTCGCCGTCGAGTTGCTCCACGCATGCCGGCCCCCACGCGAGGTACGCCGCGAGGACCAGCGCCGCGTCCCCTGCCTCTGGAGGAGAGCCGAGGCGGCGGCGGAGGTCACCGGGGGAGTCGAGACGGATGCTCCCGGCGAGGGCGCAGCCGGCCTCGGCATCGTGAGCCGTGCCCCCCGTCTTCCGTCCCGCCGCGGCGAGGCCCACGGCCAGGCCGTCCCGCCGATCCTCCCACGTGCCCACCACGTCCGCCGGGGTCGGGGAGGTCTCCTGCCCCAGCTGCTCCGTGAGGCCCGGAGGGGCCAGGGAACCATCGAGGAAAGCGTACGCCGCGAAGGTGCTCATGATGCCAAGCTACCGTGCCCCCTTCCGGCGCGGCTCCCCCGATCGTTCCTGGCGCTCGCCGTCCCACTGGTGGGTACCGCCGCCCGTCGGGAGGACACGAGGTGGCCCCGAACTTTTCCATGCCCCCTGCCCCTGCCTCACGCCAGATCCACGGTCCGCGCATACGGACGGGCGCCGTCGCCCCGTACGTTCTACTCCCCTGGATCCCGCTGGACATGATTGGAACGGTCGGACACCTCTCGGTCGTCGTCGCCTTCGTCGCCGCGCTGGCGGCGCTCGCCAGCTTCCTGCTCGCCGCCCGCCGCGACGGCGCGGACGCGGCGGGCTGGATGCGCATCGGGCGCTGGAGCTGGGCCGGCGTCGCGCTCGGCGTGGCCGGCGCCTCGGCGATGCTGTGGACGGGCCTGTTCGGGCGGCACTTCGAGTACGCCTACATCTACCAGCAGACGTCCACGGCGATGCCGTGGCGGTACACGTTCTCGGCGTTCTGGGCCGGCCAGGAGGGGTCGTTCCTGCTCTGGGCGCTCATGACGACGGTCGTCGGCGGCCTGCTGGTCCGGTGGAGCGTCCGCTCGGGGGGCGGGGCGCCGGCGCAGGAGGCCCGGCGGCTGTTCGCCGCGCCCGTGCTCGCCGTCGTCGCGCTGTGCCAGAGCTTTTTGCTCTCGATGATCGTGGGGCTCCAGCTCGGCCCGGTGCCGGTCGGCGTGAGCCCGTTCGTGCGGCTGGCGGACAAGTTCGCCGACGCGCCCATGTTCGCGGCGAACCCCGCCTTCGTCCCGGCCGACGGGCAGGGGCTCAACGACCTGCTCCAGAACCCCTGGATGACGATCCACCCGCCGACGCTGTTCGTCGGGTTCACCCTCCTGATGGTCCCGTTCGCGTTCGCCGTCGCCGGGCTGTGGAAGCGGCGCTACACGCAGTGGGTGCGGCCGGCGCTGCCGTGGTCGCTCGCCGGCGGCGGCGTGCTCGGCGTGGGCATCATGATGGGCGGCTGGTGGGCGTACGAGACGCTCAGCTTCGGCGGCTGGTGGGCCTGGGACCCCGTCGAGAACTCGTCGCTGGTGCCGTGGATCGTGGCCGTCGCGGCGCTCCACGCGATGGTGGTCCAGAAGAAGACGGCCGGCGGCCACAAGGCGGCGCTCTGGCTGAGCGTGCTCGCCTTCCAGCTCGTCATCTACTCCACGTTCCTCACGCGGAGCGGCATCCTCGGCGACGTCTCGGTCCACAGCTTCGTGGACCTCGGGCTCTACAACCAGCTCCTGCTCTGGATCGGGACGATCGGCCTGCTCGGGTTCGGCCTGCTCGCGTGGCGCTGGCGGGACCTCCCGGCGCCCGCCACGCCGCCGGCCGCCCTGTCGCGCGAGTCGCTCGTGTTCACCGGCGCGCTGCTGCTGGCGGTCGTGGCCGGCGTCATCATCCTGGGCACGTCGGCGCCCATCTTCGGCAAGGTGTTCCGCGACAACCCGAGCGCGGTCCCCGTCGCCTTCTACAACACCTGGACGCTCCCCCTCGGCGTCGGCATCGCGTTCCTGGCCGGGATGGGCCAGCTCATGTGGTGGCGCAAGATGACGGTCGAGGACGCCAACCGGGTCCTCCTCCGGCCCGTCGCGCTGACCGTCGCCTCGACGGCGGCCGTGGTCCTGCTCACGCCGTTCGTGCAAGAGACCGTCCGGCCCGGTCCGGGGCTGGGCGTCGAGGCGCCGGCGATGGCCGCCAGCGAGGCCGGGCTGCTCCCCGCCGCCGTCGGCACCTTTTTCGAGACGCACGGGACGAGCCTGCTCCTCCTGCTCCTCTTGTTCGCCTCCTTCTTCATGCTCTGGGGCAACCTGGGCGTGATGTGGCGCGTCGGGCGCGGCAACGTCAAGATGATCGGGGGCTCGCTGACGCACGTCGGCTTCGGGATCATGCTGCTCGGCATCTTCGCCTCGTCGGTCTTCAACGACCCGATCTCGGACGGGAACGGGACCGACGTCCAGGGCAGCCGCGAGAACGTCGTCGTCCCGCTGGGCCGGACCGTCGCCGCCGACGGCTACCGCTGGACGTACGCGGGACAGGAGACGAACGACGACGGCCGCCCGGTCTACGTGATGGACGTCGTCGACCGGGAGGGCCGCCAGTTCCAGACGCGCAACGTGGTCTACAAGGACGACCGCGACCAGTGGATCCAGCACCCGGACGTGCGCGAGGGCGTCGCGCGCGACCTCTACGTGGCCGTCTTCCCGTCGGCCATGAGCCAGAACGACGCCGAGGGTCAAAGCGAGATCACGCTGGCCCGAGGCGACTCGACGCTCCTCGCCACCGCCGCCCGCGAGCACGCCTACACGCTCCGCTTCGTGGACTACGAGCTGGACGTGGACCTCGACGCCACGGGCCTGGAGGCCGACTCCGTGGACCTCGCCGTCGCCGCCCGCCTCGACGTGACCAACGAGGCCACGGGCGAGACGCGCACGCTCCGCCCGGTCTACGTCATCACCAAGAGCCGGCAGCAGCAGTTCGTCCAGAACCGCGCGACCGACTGGGGCCTGGGGGTCGCCTTCGCGGGGATGGTCGTCGACCAGGGCGCCATCAAGCTCGTCCTCGACGGCGCGCACGTGGCGAAGGAGGACTGGCTGGTGGTGCAGGCCTACGAGAAGCCGTTCATCTCGCTGCTCTGGCTCGGGACGATGATCCTGGGCCTCGGCTTCGGGATCTCGTTCACTCGGCGGCTCGGCGAGGCCCGGCGGTAGCGGTCACTCGGACCGCTCCGCGAGGGCCTGGAAGTCGACGGCCGAAGCCGGCGGGGTCTCGGCGTGGAGCACGCGGCGGAGGTGCGTCAGGGCCGCGGCGTGCGCGTGCTCCGTCTCGGCCGCCGAGGTGTCCTGGGGCACGACGAGGTGGAAGTCGCGCATGGCCGCGTCCATCGCCGTCGCCAGCACGCAGATGTCGGTCGCGAACCCGGCCAAGACGAGCGTCTGGGCGCCGATCTGACCGAGGAGCGATTCGAGCGGGGTCTGGAAGAACCCCGAGTGCTTCGGCTTGAGCACGAAGTAGTCGCCGTCGGCCGGCCGGACGCGCTCGACCACCTCGCGGCCGGGGGCGCCGGGCCGGGTGCACGTCTCGACGAGCGTGGCGAAGTCCTCGGTCCAGTTCGAGAAGTTGTCGTTCGCATAGATCACCGGGACGCCCGACTGGCGGGCCCGCTCCGCCAGCCCGCCGGTGGCCTCAGCGGCCGGGCGGGCGGCGGGGAGCAGCTTCTCGGCCCCGTCGAAGTCGAACGGGTTGACGACGTCGACGAGGACCAGGGCGACGGGGGACGAGTCCATGGCAGTTCGGCGGGGCCGCACGATTCGCCTGAGCGGCCCCGGAGGTTCCGGGCGTCCCGGCGCTCCAGGCTCTCCCCTAGCGATTGAGCGGACGGCGTCGGGGGTACGGACCGCCCCGCCGCCCGCGTCCCGCCGGGATCGGCGAGAGACTTTTCGTCCACATCGCGCGTCTAGGGAGAGCCCCTAGCCTCTCCCCTCCCCATGCGATCCCTCCTCCTCGCCGCGCTGGCGGCGCTCGTCGCCATGCCCGCCGCCGCCCAGTCGCCCGTCGTCTCCGCGCCCGAGAGCCGCGAGGCCGTCTCGCTCACCGTCTACAACGGCGGGTTCGGGGTCGTCCGCGAGGTCCGGCCGCTCGTGCTCCGGCGCGGCGTGCAGGCCGTCCGCTTCGAGGGCGTCCCGGCGCGGATCGACCCGACGAGCCTGTCGCTCGCCTCGCTCACGGCGCCCGGCGCGCTCTCCGTGCTGGAGCAGAACTACCAGTACAACCTGATCGGGACGAACAGCGTGCTCGACGCCGCCGTCGGCCAGCGCGTCCGGCTCGTGCGTGAGATCGGGGACCGGATGGTGGCCGAGGAGGGCGTCCTCATCAGCCAGCCCGGCCAGGGACGGATCATCGAACTCGACGACGGGCGCGTGCTCGTCGATCCGCAGGGCACCATCGAGCTACTCACGCGGCCGGACGGACTCCTCAGCCGCCCGTCGCTCCTGTGGCGCCTCGCCTCGGAGCGGGCCGGCGAGCAGCGCGTCGAGGCCCGCTACCTCACCGACGGCATCTCGTGGAAGGCCGACTACGTGGCCGTCGTGAATGAGGCCGAGACGGCCGTCGACCTGACGGGCTGGGTCACGCTCGACAACCGCTCCGGCGCCACCTATCCGGAGGCCGGGCTCCAGCTCATCGCCGGCGACGTGCGGCGCGTACAGGAGCAACGCCAGGAGATGATGTACGACATGCCCCCGCCATTGGCCGTTCGCGCAGCGCCCGCCCCGCCCCAGCAGGAGGCCTTCTTCGAGTACCACCTCTACACCTTCCCCACGCCGACGACGATCCAGGACCGCGAGACGAAGCAGCTCGAGCTGCTGGCGGCCGCCGACGTCGGCGTGCGCCGCCAGCTCGTCGTGGACGCCTCGGGGAGCTACTTCCCGTTCTACCGCCGGCCCCGCCCCGGCGCGGGCGGCGCCACCAACGAGGTGTCGGCGGCCGTCGTGCTGGAGGTCGAGAACGCCGAGTCGAACAACATGGGGATGCCGCTCCCGGAGGGGACCGTCCGCGTCTACAAGGCGGACCCGCGCGGCAACCTCCAGTTTCTGGGCGAGGACCGGATCGAGCACACGCCGCGCAACGAGACCGTCCGCCTCTACATCGGCGACGCCTTCGACGTGGTGGCCACGCGCCGCGAGGTCTCGAACCGCCGGATCTCGGACACCGAGCGCGAGATCACCGTCGAGGTGGAGGTCCGCAACCGGAAGGAGACGGCCGCCACCGTCGACGTGGTCGAGCGCGTGTTCTGGGGCGACTGGCGGATCCTCGAGTCCACGGTGCCCGCCGAGCGGCTCGACAGCCGGACGGCCCAGTTTACCGTCACCCTCGGTCCGGACGAGACCGAGACGGTCCGCTACACGGCGCGGCTCCGATAGGGGATGAGGGACGGGAGGCTCGGGACTTGCGGAAGACAACCACATCAGCTCACCATGATCATCACGGCCGCCCTCACGCTCTTCCTGCTGGCCTGCGGGGTGTCGGACACCCCGGGCCCGGACGGCCCCCCGTCCCTCCTCCCTCGTCCCGGCAGTCCCCCCGTCACCACCGGCGCCCAGCGACTCGTGGACACCGACTTCGCGGCGCTGGCGACGCTCACCGCCAGCGGGGCGACGCGCGTCGGGCTCGTCACCAACCACACGGCGCGCGTGGACACGTCTGATGGCGGGCCGGCCCACCTTATCGACCGACTGGCGGAGGCGCCGGGCGTGACCGTCGGCGCCCTCTTCGGGCCGGAGCACGGGCTGCGCGGGACGGCCGAGGCCGGCGACCACGTCGAGAGCGGCCGCGACGCGGCGACCGGCGCCCCGGTCTACAGCCTCTACGGATCCAACCGGAAGCCGACGCCCACCCAGATGCGGGGGCTCGACGCGCTCGTGTTCGACATGCAGGACGTCGGCGCCCGGTTCTACACCTACATCTCGACGATGGGCTACGCCATGCAGGCCGCCGCCGAGGCCGGCGTCCCGTTCGTCGTCCTCGACCGGCCCAACCCCATCGGCGACCGCGTCGAGGGCTGGACGATGCAGCCGTCCCACGAGAGCTTCGTCGGGCTGTACCCGATCCCCGTCACGCACGGGCTGACGGTCGGGGAGCTGGCGCGGATGATCGCGGGCGAGGGATGGCTGGACGGCCTCGAGGACCTCGACCTCCGCGTCGTCGAGATGGAGGGGTACGAGCGCGGGATGCCGTGGGAGGCGACCGGGCTCGACTGGGTCGCGCCTTCGCCCAACGTGCCGGACGTGGAAACGGCCCGCGTCTATCCCGGCGCGGCGTTCTTCGAGGGCACCGTCGCCAGCGAGGGGCGCGGCACGCGGACGCCCTTCACGCACGTCGGCGCGCGCTGGGTGGACGGCGAGGCACTGGCGGCCGACCTCAACGGGCGCGGCCTCGACGGCGTCCGATTCGAGCCCACAGCGTTCACGCCGGTCGACCTCCCCGGCCAGGCGACGAACCCGAAGGGCGAGGGCCAGCGGCTGGAGGGCGTCCGCCTCGTCGTGACGGACCCCGCCGCGTTCCGGCCCGTCGCGGTGGGCGTCCACCTCGTGGAGGCCGTCTACCGGCAGGCGCCGCGCGGCGTCCACACCGAGTTCTTCAAGGCCGACTGGCTGGCGAAGCTGGCCGGCACCGACGCGCTCCGCCAGCGGATCGTGGACGGCGACGACCCGGCCGCCATCGTCGCCTCGTGGCAGGCCGAGGCCGACGCCTTCGCCGAGCGCGCCGACGCCTACCGGCTGTACCCGTGACGCGGGCTCTCTGCGTAGCGTTGTTCGTCGCCGCTGGCGCCTCGGTCGCCGCCTGCGATAGTGGCGGGACGCGACCGGACTGTCCCGTTCCGAGCCTGGACGCACTGTCTGCCGGTGAGGCCGTCGTCGTCCGGTCCGGAGGACTCGGTCTTCCGCGCTCGTGCGCTTCTGCCGTTACCTCTGGACGCGCGGTCCTCCGCGACACCGCCGTGACCATCTCTACCGCGACGGACACGCTCCGACTTACCTATCAGTCCGACGGAGCCCTCGTGTCGGCAGAATACGCCCGGGATCCGGCACTGGATTACCGTACCGGGTCCCTCGTTGGACGCCTCGATGTCCCGACGCAGCGTGGGACCTTCCAGATGGTCGTTCGCCCTCCCGACGCGCTGTTTTCCGTGACGGACTCGCTCCGCGGCTCATTCTACGCGGCCCCAGCCGAGGGTTAGCCCACGACCTCCAGCCCGACGAGCCGGTACGCGCCGTCGCGCGGCTCGAAGCGGAGGCGCACCGACCGCTCCGTGACCGCCTCGTCCTCCGGGACGACGTCCCCGCCCGCGTCGAAGCCGACGGTCACCGACACGTCGCGCGCGGCGCCTCGGATGCGGAAGTCGCGGGCCGTGAGGGCGAGGACGCCGTCGCGGAACGGCGGCGTGAGCACGGCAGCGATCGTCTCGTCGAAGCGATCCCGGCTCATGCCGTCTGCGCCGAACTCGGTGTGCGCGACGACGGCCGCTCGCCCGTCGCGGACCGCGTCGCGGAACGCGGGCCAGAACGTCCGGAAGTCCGGCCCTGCCGGAGCGGCTGTCTCCAACGAGTTGGCGTCGAGCGTGTCGGCGCCGAGGCGGTCGAGCGACGGATCGACGAACCGGCCGGAGTCGGCGTAGACCGTGTCGAAGGCGGCGGGCGGGCGCGGCCCTGGCGGCACCACGGTCGCCACCGGATCGGCCTCCGTCACCACGACGCCCCGCCGCTCGTCGCCGCCGCACGCGCCGAGGGCGAGCAGGCCCAGGAGGAGAGCGTGGCGCATCGGGGGGCGCTGGCGGTGCGCGTCGCCAGCGGGTCGCTAGGCGGGGTCCGGCACGGGATCGGCCGGGGCCGGCGGCGTCTCGGGCGCCGCGTCGCGCGGGACGCCCCAGAGCACGGCCGCCGCCACGCCGAGGTAGCCGCCCAGCAGCAGCAGCGGCGCGACGACGAGCGAGAGCGCGCTGTCGACCGGGTTGTCGCTCGTCGCGTTGTCGATCATCATGAGCGCGTAGCCCAGCACGATCAGGCCCACGGCCCCCAGCAGGAGCGTGTAGTTCATCCGGTCGAACGGCATCGTGGCGACGCCGCGCGAGGTCCCCCGCGACTCGGACCGGGACGGGCGGGGCGCGGAGCGGGAGCGGCGGGACGATTTCCGGGAGGCCATGAGCAGAGGCGGGGTGCGGGCCGAAGATAACGGACGCCCGGCCGGAGCCGTGCGCACGACCGCTAGCTTGGCCCCGTTCTCTCGGACGCCCCGTCCCCCACCGTCCCCCGCATGATCCGCCGCGCCGCGCCGCCTGCCGCCGCCCTCGTCCTCGCCCTCGTCGGGCTGCTCGCCTACTCGTCCCCCAGCGTCGCCAGCGACGACAGCGTGGAGGCCGAGACCCTCGCCGCCATCGACGAGATCCTCGACGACGCCGACCTCCCCTCGGCCATCTGGGGGATCGTGATCCGCGACGCGCGGACCGGCCGCGTGGTCCTCTCGCGCAACGCGGACAAGAACCTGCTCCCGGCCTCCAACCTCAAGCTGTTCACGACGGCCACGGCCCTCGACGCCCTCGGCCCGACCTACCGCTACACGACGCGGCTCTACGACCTCGGCCAGACCTCGCCCGACGGCACCTTCCGGGGCGACCTCGTGATCCGGGGCTCCGGCGATCCGACCTTCGGGAGCAGCGGCCACGGCGACCCCCTGAAGGACTGGGCCGAGGCGCTGGCGGCGGCCGGCGTCCGCCGCGTCGAGGGCCGCATCGTCGGCGACGACGACGTGTTCGAGGACGCCCGCTACGGCGAAGGCTGGGACATCACCCACATCGCCACCGAGAGCTACGCCCCGCCCGCCGGCGGCCTCGTCTGGAACGACAACCTCCTCGACATCGAGATCGAGGGGACGAGCCCCGGCCAGCCCGCCCGCTTCGAGTCCGACCCGGCCGGGTTCGCCACGGTCGGGGGCGACGTGACGACGCGGTCCGGCGGCGGGCGCCTCGACATCGAGCGGACGCTCGGGACCGACGAGTTCACCCTCCGCGGCGGCGTCCCGGCCCGGTACCGGGGCACGCTCGAAGTCCCCGTCGGCAACCCGACGCTCTACGCCGTCCACGCCTTCGCCGAGCGGCTCCAGGAGGCCGGCGTCGACGTCTCGCGCGCCGAGCGCGTCGACGTGGACGACCTGGTGGACAAGCCGCGCTACGACGGGGCCGAGCCGCTCCGCGTCTCCGTCTCGCCGGTCCTCTCCGAGATCGTGGAGCGGACCAACCGCGAGAGCGACAACCTCTACGCCGAGCAGCTGTTTCGGACGCTCGGCGGCGGCACCGTCGAGGGCGCCGCCGACCGCGTGGAGGCGTTCGTGGACGAGGCCGGCGCCGACGGCGGCGACCTCAACATCGTCGACGGCTCGGGCCTCTCGCGCAAGGACATGGTCACGCCCGAGGCACTCGCCGCCGTCCTCCGCGCCATGCGGAACCACCCCGCCTCGGCCCCCTTTCTCAACTCGCTCCCCCAGGGCGGCACCTCCGGCTCGACGCTCCGCAACCGGCTCGGCGGCATCCCGGTCCGCGCCAAGACGGGCTCGCTGCTGGCCGTCCGCTGCCTCGCCGGCTACGTCAACGGGCCGGACGGGACGCCCTACGTGTTCGTCCTGATGGCCAACAACTACACCGGCCGGAGCGGCCGGATCGCGCAGGCCCAGGACAACATCGTCCGCGCCATCGCCGGCGGCGGGCGCATTCCGGCCGACGAGGAGTAGGGAGCGCACGGCGCGCGCCACTGGCGGCCGTCGCCAGCGGGGCGGACGGGAGAGGGCCCCGATTCCGGGCCGCGTCCGGCTTGGGAGAAGACCCCGCGCGAGGCCCTCCGCGGCGGGCGAAAGTCGCCCGATTTCGGTATCTTTACTGAGCGATTCCGCCCCCGTTTTCGTCCCCCCAAAGCACGATGGCAGAGATCCCCGACAGCGCCTCCCGGATCATCCCGATCAACATCGAGGAGGAGATGAAGTCCTCCTACATCGACTACTCGATGTCGGTGATCGTGAGCCGGGCGCTCCCCGACGTCCGCGACGGGCTCAAGCCGGTCCAGCGCCGCGTGCTCTACGGGATGCAGGAGCTGGGCCTGGCGGCCGGCCGCGCCCACAAGAAGTCGGCGCGTATCGTCGGCGAGGTGCTCGGCAAGTACCACCCCCACGGCGACCAGTCGGTCTACGACGCGCTCGTGCGGATGGCCCAGGACTTCAACGTGCGCGGGCCGCTCGTCGACGGCCAGGGCAACTTCGGGAGCGTCGACGGCGACTCGGCCGCGGCCATGCGCTACACCGAGGCCCGCCTCACGCGGCTCTCCGAGGAGATCCTCCGCGACCTCGACAAGGAGACCGTCGACTACACGCCCAACTTCGACGGGTCCCTCGAGGAGCCGTCCGTGCTGCCGGCGGCCGTCCCGAACCTGCTCCTCAACGGCGCCTCGGGCATCGCCGTCGGGATGGCGACGAACATCCCGCCGCACAACCTCCGCGAGCTGGTCGACGGCATCGTCGCAACCATCGCGGACCCGGAGATCGAGCTCGACGCGCTCATGGAGCACATCCCGGCGCCCGACTTCCCGACCGGCGGCGTGATCTACGGCGTCGGCGGCGTGCGCGAGGCGTACCGGACCGGCCGGGGCCGCGTGATCATGCGCGCCAAGATGCACGAGGAGGAGATCAAGCGGCGCGGCGGCGACGGCGTCGGCCGCGAGGCCCTCGTCGTGACCGAGATCCCGTACCAGGTCAACAAGTCGACGCTGATCGAGAAGATCGCCCACGCCGTCCGCGACAGGAAGATCGAGGGCATCGCCGACCTCCGCGACGAGTCCGACCGCGACGGGATGCGGATCGTGCTGGAGCTCCGCCGCGACGCCGTGCCGGCGGTCACCCAGAACCAGCTCTTCAAGTACACCCAGCTCCAGCAGACGTTCGGCGTCAATACGGTCGCGCTCGTGAACGGGCGGCCGAAGACGCTGGGGCTGAAGGAGATGATCGTCCACTACGTCGAGCACCGGCACGAGATCGTCGTCCGCCGGACCGAGTTCGAGCTGCGCAAGGCCGAGGAGCGTGCGCACATCCTGGAGGGCCTGACCGTCGCGCTCGACCACCTCGACGCCGTCATCGCCATCATCCGCCACTCCGACGACACGGACGCGGCGAAGGCCAACCTCATGGCCGGCGTCTACCCGCAGCGGCTCACCGCCGAGCAGCGCCAGCGCCTCGGGCTGGCGGACGCCGCGCCCGTCGAGGTCACCGGCCCGCGCGAGGCGATGGGCTACGCGCTCACCCGGGAGGACTTTACGCCGCAGCCGTGGCTCTCGTCCGCCCAGGCCGACGCCATCCTCGCCCTCCGCCTCTCGCGGCTCACCGGCCTGGAGCGCGACAAGATCGCCGCCGAGTACCGCGAGATCTTGCAGGAGGTCGAGCGCTTGCAGTCGATCCTGGCCTCGCGCGACCTCCGGATGCAGATCATCGCCGACGAGCTGCGCGAGATCGCGGACAAGTACGGCGACGAGCGCCGGACCGAGATCGACATCATGGGCGGCGGCGACATCGACCTGGAGGACCTCATCGAGGACGAGCACGTCGTCGTGACGGTCACGCACCAGGGCCTCGTCAAGCGCACGTCGGTGGACGAGTACCGGACGCAGCAGCGGGGCGGCACCGGCCACCGCGGCACCGGCACCCGCGACGAGGACTTCGTGGAGCACCTGTTCACGGCCGGCGCCCACGACTACCTCCTGTTCTTCACCGACCACGGCCAGTGCTACTGGCTCCGCGTCTACAACGTCCCCGAGGGCTCGCGCACGGCGAAGGGCCGCTCCCTCCGCAACCTCATCCAGATCGACCAGGAGGACCGCGTCCGCGCCGTGCTGGCGATCAAGAAGGAGGACTTCCGCGACGACGCCTTCCTGGAGAGCCGCTTCGTCCTGATGGCGACCCGCGACGGCCGCGTCAAGAAGACGGCGCTGGCGGCGTTCAAGCGCCCGCTCGTGACCGGCATCATCGCCATCGACATCGTGGAGGGCGACCAGCTCATCGAGGCCCACCTCACCGACGGCGACACCGAGGTGCTGCTGGGCTCGTCGGAGGGCCAGGCCATCCGCTTCCACGAGTCCGACGTGCGCGCGATGGGCCGCAAGAGCCGCGGCGTGGGGGGGATGAAGCTCCCCGACGGCGAGTACGTCGTCGGCATGATCGCCATCCGCCGCGACGGCGCCCAGGTGCTCACGATCTCCCAGAACGGCTACGGCAAGCGGACCGACCTCGACGAGTACCGCCCGCAGAGCCGCAACGGGAAGGGCCTCCTCACCCAGAAGACGACCGCCAAGACCGGACCGCTCGTCGCCATCAAGAGCGTCCTGGAGGACGACCAGCTCATGATCGCCACCGAGGCCGGCATCATGATCCGGATGTCCGTCCGCGACATCTCGGTCTACAGCCGCAACACGCAGGGCGTCCGCATCCTCACGCTGAAGGCGAACGACGCCATCGCGGACGTGGCCCGCGTGGTGATCGAGGACGACGAGGGGGTCGCTCCCGACGCGCTGGAGGGAGCGCCTGACGGCACGGCGCCCGTCGAGGAGTAGCCGCCCGCTGCCTGCCCCGCGAAGGCGCTGGCGGCGCGCGCCGCCAGCGGCTCAGGCCGCCAGCGGGAGGCGGAGGTGGAACGTGGCGCCCTGCCCGAGCCCCGCGCTCTCGGCCCAGAGCCGGCCGCCGTGCTGGAGCGCCACCGCCCGCGCCACCGTCAGCCCGACGCCCAGGCCCTCGTGGTCCCGGCGGTCGGGGTCCTGGACCTGGACGTACGCCTCGAAGACCCGGTCGAGGTCGGCCGCGGCGAGCCCTCGCCCCTCGTCCACGACGCGGACCGAGACCTGCCCGTCGGCCACGTCGCTCTCCACCCGGACGGCTCGGTCGGGCGGCGTGAACTGGACGGCGTTCCGGACGAGGTTGTGGACTGCGAGCCGGAGGCGCGAGGCGTCGCCCTGAACCAGGAGCGGACCGCTCGGGATGCCGGTCGTGACCTCACGCTCGGCGGCCTCGACGGCCTCCTGGAGGAGCGCGGCCAGCGAGACGAGCCGGCCGGGGTGCGCGCCCAGCTCGCCCTGGAGCCCGGCCATCACGTCCAGCGTCTCGACCACGTTCATCATCCGGTCGCCGGCGCGGACGACGGCGTCGGCATAGGTGTAGAGGTCGCCGCGGACTTCCTCGGCCAGGATCTGGCCGAACCCCCGGACCGCCGTGATCGGCGTCCGCAGCTCGTGCGAGGCGATGGACATGAAGTTGGTCTTGAGCCGGTCCAGCTCCGCCAGCTTCTCGTTGACGGCCTGGAGCGCCCGCTCGTGGCGCGCGTTGCGGATGGCGACGGCCGCCTGCGCGGCGACGATCAGGAGCGCCTCGGCGTCCGAGCGGTCGAACCGGCCGCCGGCCGGGTTGATCGCCTGGAGCACGCCGACCGGCTGCCCGTCGATGCGCATGGGGACGCCCAGGAGCGTGCGCGTCACGAACCCCGTCTCGGCGTCGGTGGCGCGGTGGCGGCGCTCGTCGGTCTCGGCATCGACGGCGTGGAGGATGCGGTCCTCCCGGAAGATGGTCCCCGCGAGGCTCCCGTCGAGCGGGACCGCCGTGCCGACGAGGCGCGCGCCCACCTCCCCGGAGGCGGCGGCGAACTGGAGCGCCCCAGTCCGCTCGTCCAACAGAAGGATCGAGGCGGCCTCGCAGTCGAGGACCGTCGTGGTCGTCTGGACGATAAAGTCGAGGAGCCGGTCCACGTCGCCCAGCGCGTTGAGCGCGACGCTCACGTCGAGGAGGCGGCGGAGGCGGACGAGCGCCGTCGAGGCCGAGGCGTCGGCTCGCTGGAGTGGGGCGGTCTCGGTCAGTACCATGGAGCGCGGGGCGCGGGCGGAAGCGTCGGGCGTAGCCGGTATCGGGCTCCCCCGGGGCCCCGTTAAGCCGCCGGCGCCTCGGAGCGGAGCGCCTTGAGGCGCCGCTTGAACCCGACGGCCGCGTTCGTGTAGCCGCCCCCGGCGCCGTCCACGAAGTGGACCTGCTGGCCCATCCGCTCATAGACGAGGCAGGTGAGCACGGCGCGGTCCGAGACGTGGAGGCCGTACGCCAGTCGTCCCTCGCGGTAGGCCGCCTCCAGCGCCGCCTCCAGGCGCTGGCGGTCGCGCGGGCCGCCGGCGAGGACCATCCGCAGGACGCCGTCGAACTTGCGGTAGTCCGTCGTCGCCTGGAACAGGCGGGGGTAGTGGTCCCAGTCGGTCTCGGAGGTCTCGATCCCGAACCGGATGAGGAACCGGCCGATGAGGTTGAGCCCCCACAGCTTGAGCCGCCAGCGGAGCGGGGCGTCGGGGTGCCGCAGGCGGACCTCCGGGCCGAACTTGGCCAGCGAGGTGCTCAGCCGGATCTGGCCGACGGACACCGGCCGCGCCTCGTCGCCGGCGCCGTAGATCGCCTCGATGACGCCGATCACCTCGCGGTAGACGGCGCTCCGGTCCTCGCCGACGGCCTCGATGAGCAGCGAGACCGTCTCGCCGCGCGGGTTCTCGACGTCCTGCCAGCGGCATTCGAGGCCGGCGTAGGGGTCGTCGGCGTCGGTCGGCTCGGCGTCGCTGGCGTAGCGCTCGGCCGTCTCGGGTCCCTTGACCTGGTCCTCGGCCCAGGCCATGCCGGTCCCCTGGAACAGGGCCTGCGCGTACTCGGGCGCGACCTGGTAGCGGGCCACCGCGATCTCGTGGCCGGCGGCGCGGACGTCCGCGAGGGGCACGGCGCCGACGCGGAGCGGGAGCCCCAGCCGCTGGGAGGCGTGGTCCTGCAGCGCGGCGAGCGCGCGGAGCGCCGGGCCGAGGTGGACGGGCGGGACGATGAGGGTGGCGCCGTCGCCGCCGAACACGAACGGGAGATCGGCTCGGTCCGCCGCGTTGAGGACGGCCGCGATGGAGGCTGCGCCGACGTAGTTGACGTCCCGGTAGCGCCCGGCCTTCACCGCCTCCGTCGAGCCCATCACGTCGGTCAGGACGACGGTCCAGTCGTCGGGGAGGGGCGTGTAGGCCGCGTCCTCGACGAGCTGCGAGAACCGGGTGAGGCTCGGGAGGCGGGCGTAGAAGTCGGCGGCCATGAGGCAGAACGTACCCACCCTCCTGCGGGCGGACGCGCTCCGCCAGCGCGGCAGGCGGACGGGCAGATCGGCTACGTGTCCTCCCGGCCGACGGCCTCGGGCGAGAACGCCGGCGCGCAGACGGCCCAATACTCGCAGTCGTCCGTCGCGGACGGGTTGAGGTAGCGGATGCGCTCGCCGGCCTCGCAGAGCACCGTCTCGCCCGGCCCCACGTCCAGGTGCCCGCCGTCGTGCTCGACCCGCACCGTGCCCCGGATCACGACCGTGACCTCGTCGAAGGCCGGCGTCTGGGCCGGCTCGTCCCACCCGGGCGGCGCCACCATGTGGGCCACCGACAGGCTGGCGGTGCCCGTGGTCACACGGCCGACGTGCTCCTCGATGCGCTTGCCGCCGGGGACGGGGATGCGGGTGGGGTCGGTGATGTGTCGGGGCATGGCTGGAGGTGCGAGCGGGAGAAGGACCTGTACCGGATCCCTCGTGCCAAGTGCCCGCCCGGGGCGCGCGGAGGCCGAGTTGCGCGGTCCGGGCAGCCGCGCCACCCGTCGTCGGGGCGTCGGCCTCCGTGGCGTCGGGTGGCCTCTCCCGGGCGGAGGCGGGCGGTCGTACGGTCAGGGGCGCCATGGACGGCGCGGCGAGGAGGGGAAGACGGGGCGACGGCCGGCAGGAGAGCGGCGGGTCGGACCGCGTAGACGTCCCCTTTTTCTCCCCCTGCAGTTCCACCGGGTCTCCTCTCCGACGAGCCGGACTCGCCGTTCGCGAGCCCACATCGACGCCTTCTTAGGCGTGGAGATCTGGACACGCTTTCGAGGGGCGCTCCCACTCACCGGCCGTCCGGTTCCGTTCGCCCGAAGGCTCCGACGGTTCGCCGCATCATCGCACGCCGAGCGCAACTCCTGGGCCGTTCTTACGAATGCCCCCGTGTCTCTCACCGCCGCCCCTCGCCATGGTCCTTGCGCTACAGCTCGCGATGCCGGCGGCCCTGCTCGCGCTCCTCCTGCTCGCCGCCCGTCCCCTCAAGTCCGGCAGCCGGTAGCCGTCCAGCGCCCCCGGCCCCGACGCCCCGCGTCGTCCCTCGCCCCGCCCGGCTCCGGCCCGGCGGGGCGTTTTCGGTGTGGGGAGCCCGCCCGACTGGCGGCCGTCGTCGCCAGTCGGACGCGCGGGAGTTGCCTACGACCGGACGCCGCTCGCCGAACCGATTGCACCGGCGGAGCGTGAGCCACACCTCCGGCCTCCTCCCTCGCCGCCCGCCCATGCGCATCCTCTCGACGAACGTCTACGTCGGCCCGAACCAGTACGCCCGGTTCCCCGTCATCCGCCACACCATCGACCTCGGGCCGCTGGAGGACTACCCGACGGCCCGGCTCGACGGGTTCGTGGACCGGCTCTGCGAGGCGCTCCCCGGCCTGAGCGAGCACGGCTGCTCGTACCGCACGGCCGGCGGCTTCATCCGCCGCATGACCGAGGACGAGGGGACGTGGCTCGGGCACGTCTGGGAGCACGTGGCCCTGGAGCTCCAGGGCGTCGCCGGGCACGAGGTGACGTTCGGGAAGACGCGCGCGACGGACCGGGCGCCGGGCGAGTACGACATGGTCTACGAGTACCAGCAGGAGGACGTGGGGCTGGAGGCCGGCGAGCTGGCGCGGCGCCTGATCCTCCGCCTCCTCCCCGAGGACGTCCAGGCGCTCGTGGACGAGGAGAAAGAGCCCGGCTACGACTGGGAGGACGAGCGCGACGCGTTCATCCGGCGCGTGCAGCGGCTCGCCTTCGGCCCCAGCACGCAGTCGCTCGTGGACGCCGCCGAGGCGCGCGACGTGCCCTGGATTCGGCTCAACAAGTACTCGCTCGTCCAGCTCGGCCACGGCAAGCACCAGCAGCGGATCCAGGCGACCGTCACCGGCAAGACGCACCACATCGCCGTCGAGATCGCCTCGGACAAGGAGGACACGCGCGCGCTGCTGGAGTCGCTCGGGCTGCCGGTCCCCAAGCAGCACCTCGTCTATGGGCCGGAGGACGCCGTGCGCGCCGCCGAGCGGATCGGGTACCCCGTCGTGACCAAGCCGCTCAACGCGAACCACGGGCGCGGCGTCTCGATCCGCCTCACGTCCGCCGACCAGGTGCGCGACGGGTTCGAGCGGGCCGTCGGGCCGGGGACGAGCCAGGGCGTCCTCGTGGAGAGCTTCGTCTCCGGCTTCGACCACCGGATGCTCGTCGTCAACGGCGAGCTGGTGGCGGTGGCGAAGCGCGTGCCCGGCCACGTCGTCGGCGACGGCACGCACACGATCGCGGAGCTGGTCGAGATCGTGAACGAGGACCCGCGTCGGGGCGTGGGCCACGAGAAGGTGCTCACGAGGCTCGAGTTCGACGCCCAGGCCGAGCGGCTGCTGGCGAAGGCGGGCTACGACGCCCAGACGGTGCTCCCCGAGGGCGAGACGTTCTACCTCCGCTCGACGGCCAACCTCTCGACCGGCGGCACCGCCATCGACCTCACCGACGTGGTCCACCCGGACAACCGCGACATGGCCGTCCGCGCCGTCCGCGCCGTCGGGCTCGACGTCGGCGGCGTCGACTTCCTCTCGGACGACATCACGAAGAGCTGGCGCGACGTGGGCGGCGCCATCGTGGAGGTCAACGCGGCGCCGGGCTTCCGCATGCACGTGGCCCCGAGCGAGGGCACGCCGCGCGACGTGGCGAGCCCGGTCATGGACATGCTGTTCCCCCCCGGGACGCCCTCGCGCGTGCCCGTCGCCATCGTCACCGGGACCAACGGGAAGACCACGACGACCCGGATGGTGGCCCACATCCTCCAGATGGCCGCCCACGTCCCCGGCGTCACCTCCACCGACGGCGTGGCCATCGACGGACGCCTCTCGGTCAAGGGCGACATGACCGGCCCGATGGGCGCCCGCACCGTCCTCCGCGACCCGACGGTGGACGTGGCCGTGCTGGAGGTGGCGCGCGGCGGGCTCGTCCGCGCCGGCCTCGGCGTGAAGCGGTGCGACGTGGCCGCCTGCCTCAACGTCTCCGCCGACCACCTCGGCCTCGGCCGCATCGACACGCTCGACCAGCTCGCCGAGATCAAGCGGATCCCCATCGAGGTCGCCACCGACACCGTCGTCCTCAACGCCGACGACCCGCGCGTGCTGGCGATGGCCGAGCACACCGACGCCGAGCACATCTGCTACGTGACGATGGACGCCGAGCACGCGCTCGTGCGTGCCCACGTCCGCGAGGGCGGGCGGGCCGTGGTCCTCGAGCGCGGCGTGGCCGGCGAGATGATCACGATCCACGACGGCGGGCGCCACCTCCCGCTCGTCTGGACGCACCTCGTCCCGGCCACGCTGGAAGGGCAAGGCGACGCACAACGTCCAGAACGCCATGTTCGCGGCGGGCATCGCCTACGCGCTCGGGAACGGGCCGATGGAGCTCTCGCTGGACCAGATCCGCCACGGCCTCCGCACCTTCTCGACCAGCTTCTACGAGGCGCCCGGCCGGCTCAACGTGTTCGACGAGCACCCGTTCAAGGTCATCCTCGACTACGCCCACAACCCGGCCGCCGTCGAGGCCATGGCCGCCCTCGTGACCCGCATGGACGTGGCCGGCCGCCGCATCCTGGCCCTGGCCGCGCCCGGCGACCGCCGCGACGAGGACGTGGAGGCGATGGCGCGGGCCGCCGCCGGCCCCTTCGACCACGTCGTCTGCAAGCGCGACGACCGGCTCCGGGGGCGCGGGCCGGACGAGATCCCGCAGATGCTCCGCCAGGCGCTCCTCGACGCCGGCATGGCGGAGGACGCCGTCGAGGTGGTCCCGGACGAGGCCGAGGCCGTCCAGCACGCGCTCGAGCTCGCCGGCCCGGGCGACCTCGTGGTCGTGTTCGGGGACGACATCACGCGCTGCTGGAAGCAGATCGTCCACTTCGGCGACGCCTCAAACGGCGTCGCGCCGGCCGATGAGGCGGTGACGGAGACGGGCGGGCGCCTCGAGCCGGGCGCCGGGAGTACGGTCGAGGCGCCGATCCCGCTCGGGCTGGAGAGCAAGACGTTCCGGCTCCGCGAGGGCCAGACCGTCGTCCGCGACCGCCGCGGCGTCCGTGTCGTCACCCCCGACGAGGAGGCCGATTAAGAGCGGGTGCGGGGTCCCGGGCGCGAGGTTCCGGGACGCCGTGCCATCCGACAGTACCTCGTGCCCCGCACCGCGCCCCTGATCGTGCTCTCCGCCCCCCTCGACAGCCGCCGCCAGACGGGCGCGGGCCGCCTCCTCGACGGCCCCGGCGCCGCCCTCGAGGCCCTCGTCCCCGACGACCGGAAGGCCGACGCCGCCGACGCGTGGCGCCGCCACGCCCGCGCCCTCTGCGACGCGCTCGGCTGGGCCCACGCCCCGCTCGTCGCCCGGCCGTTCCCGCGCGGGCTCTCGCTCGCCCTCGGCGCGCCCGTCGACCGGCTCTACACGGCGACCGAGGTGAACGAGGCGGCCTGGGCCGCCGCCCGCGCCGAGCTGGCGAAGCACCGACGCGCCCGACGGCGAGGCCACCGTCGCCCGGCTCCGCGAGGAGTCCGAGGCCGAGGCCGACGCCCCGCTGGCGGCGCTCATCGCGGCCGCCGAGGCCCGCGGCGTCCCGCTCGTCTGGGACGACGACGCCGTGACGGTCGGCCTGGGCGCGCGCGGCCGGACCGTCGCGCCCGACGCCCTCCCCGACCCCGACGCCTTCGACTGGAGCGCCGTCGGACCGATCCCGACGGCCCTGGTGACGGGGACGAACGGGAAGTCCACGACGGTGCGGCTGCTGGCCGGCATGGCGCGCGCCGCCGGCCACACGCCCGGCGTCTCGACCACGGACTCCGTGTCCGTGGGCGACGAGACCATCGAGCGGGGCGACTTCTCGGGGCCGCTCGGCGCCCGCGCCGTCATGCGCGACACGCGCGTCACGCTGGCGGTGCTGGAGACGGCGCGCGGCGGGCTGCTCCGGCGCGGCGTGCCCGTCCCGCTCGTCACCGCCGCCGCCGTGACGAACGTCGCCGCCGACCACCTGGGCGACTACGGCGTGGACACGGTCGAGGACCTGGCCGAGGCCAAGCTCGTCGTGGCGAAGGCGCTGGGCGCGGGCGGCACGCTCGTGGTCCCGGCCGACGAGCCCGCCGCCACCGCCGAGGCCGCCCGCCAGCGCGCGGCGCTGGAGGCGCGCGGGGTCCGCCTCGCCTGGACGGCCCTCGACCCGACGGCCGACGTGCCCGGCGGGGCCCCGCTGGCGGCGTCCGTCGTCGAGGGGGCGGTCGGCCTGCGGAATGGCGACGGCTGGCGGCCGGTCTGCACCGTGGACGAGATCCCGGCGGCGCTCGGCGGCGCGGCGCAGCACGTCGTCAAGAACGCGCTCACGGCCACGGCGCTCGCGCAGGCGCTCGGCCTCGGAGACGACGCCATCGCCGCCGGGCTCCGGTCGTTCCGCAGCGACGACGAGGACAACCCCGGCCGCGCCAACCGCTTCGCCGTCGGCGGCGGGACCGTCGTGGTCGACTACGCCCACAACGCGCACGGCCTCCGCGCCCTCGCCCGCCTCGCCGCCCACTGGCCCGCGCGCCGCCGGCTCGTGATGTTCGGGAGCGCCGGCGACCGCTCCGACGCGGACCTCGCGGCCATGTGCGCCGTGCTCGCCACGCTCGACGCCGACCGCTACGTCGTGACCGACATCCCCGGCTACCTCCGGGGCCGCGCCGAGGGCGAGGTCCCGGCGCTCCTCGCCCAGAACCTCCGCCAGCGCGGCGTGGACGCCGACGCCATCGCCCGCCTCGACGCGCCGCTCGACGGCGCCCGCCACGCCCTCGGCTGGATCGGGCCGGACGACCTCGCGCTCCTGATCGTCCTGAGCCAGCGGGCCGAGGTGCTGGCGTTGGTGAAGGGCCAGGGGGCGACGGGTGAAGAGTGAGGGGAACGGACCGGGACCTCCTCCGACACGCCCCGCCCCCTGTACCCTTGACCGACCCGTGCTGACGCTCCTCCTCAACGCCGACCTCTACGCCCCGCAGCCGCTCGGCCGGCGGGCCGTGCTCGTCGGCGGCGGGCGCGTGCTGGCCCTCGCGGAGCGGCCGCCCGAGATCGCCGGCGTCGAGCTGGAGACGGTGGACCTGGAGGGGCGCCGGCTGATCCCCGGCCTGATCGACGCCCACGTCCACGTGACCGGCGGCGGCGGCGAGGCCGGACCGCACACGGCGGCGCCCGCGCCCTCCCTCACTCGCTACACGACGGCCGGCGTGACGAGCGTCGTCGGACTCCTCGGCACCGACGACACGACGCGCAGCACGCGCGCGCTCCTCCGCCAGGTCTACGCGCTCCGCGCCGAGGGCCTGAGCGCCTGGGCCTGGACCGGCGGCTACCACCTGCCCCCCGCCACCCTGACGGGCTCCGTCCGCACCGACATCGCCACCGTCGAGCCCATCGTCGGGTTCGGCGAGCTGGCGATCTCCGACCACCGCTCGTCGCAGCCGACGGCCGAGGAGGTCGCGCGGCTCGCGGCCGACTGCCACGTGGGCGGGCTGATGACCGGCAAGGCCGGCGTGCTCCACCTCCACCTCGGCGACGGCGCGCGCGGGCTCGCGCTCGTCCGCCAGATCCTGGACGGGACCGAGATCCCGCCCCGCACGCTCCACCCGACGCACGTCAACCGGCGCGGCGCCCTGCTGGACGAGGCGTTCGCCCTCACCGCGCGCGGCGTGACCGTCGACCTCACGGCCTTTCCGCCCCAGTTCGCCACCGACGACGAGGTGAGCGCCGCCGACGCCGTGGTCCGCTTCCTCGACGCCGGCCTCGACCGCCAGCGCCTCACCGTCTCCTCCGACGGCGGCGGCTGCCTCCCCCACTTCGACGCGCAGGGCGAGCTGCTCCGCATGGACTTCGCCACGAGCGGCGCCCTCGCCGACCTGCTGGCGGATCTCCTCGGGCGCGGCGTGCCCCTCGCGGACGCGCTCCCGCCGTTCACCCAGACCCCGGCCGCGCTCCTCCGCCTCTCCCGCAAAGGCCACGTCGCCGCCGGCGCCGACGCCGACCTCGTCGTCCTCGGCCCCGACGGACGGCCGACGGACGTGATGGCGCGGGGCCGGTGGCACGTCCGCGATGGGGCGCCCGTCGTGCGGGGCACGTTCGAGACGCCCGTCCCCACCGACCATCGACGCTCGTAGTGACGCCCGCCGTGGCGCCTCCGCACCGCTTTTTCGGCCTCGTACCCCATGCCCTCTCCGACCACCGACACGCCGCGCGGCGCCATCATGCCCATCGGCGGCGCCGAGGCCAAGACGGGCGCGCGGGACATCCTCGCCCACGTCATCGCCCTGGCCGGTGACGCCGACGCGCATATCGTCGTCATCCCGACGGCCTCCGAGCTGCCCGACACGGGCGACCGCTACGCCCGCCTCTTCACCGACCTCGGCGCGGGTCACGTGGACGTGCTCTCGATCACCGAGCGCGCGCACGCCCGCGTGCCGGCCGCCGCCGAGGCCGTCGAGCGGGCGACGGGCATCTTCCTGACGGGCGGCAACCAGCTCCGCCTCTCGACCATCCTCGGCGGGACGCCGCTGGCCCAGGCCGTCCGCCGGCGGAACGCGGCCGGAGTGGTCGTCGCGGGCACCTCGGCGGGGGCGGCCGTGATCCCAGAGCACATGATCGCCGGCGGCGTCACCGGCCCGACGCCCACGCCCGAGAGCGTGACGCTGGCGCCCGGCCTCGGCCTCACCAACCGGCTCGTCATCGACCAGCACTTCCGCCAGCGCGACCGGCTCGGGCGGCTCCTCACGGCCGTCTCCTACAACCCGTTCGCCACCGGCGTCGGGATCGACGAGGACACGGCGCTCGTGCTCGGGCCGGACGACACGTTCGAGGTGATCGGCAGCGGGACCGTGACCGTCGTCGACCCCAGCGACCTCACGTTCTCGTCGATGGACTCGGCCCGGACGGGCGAGCCCGTCTCGCTCATCGGCCTGAGGGTCCACGTGCTCGCCGCCGGCTGCCGCTACGACACCGAGGCGCGCACCGCCGAGGCCCCGCCGCGCGTCCCCTACCTCGACGAGGACGAGGACCTGGTCCCGGACGACGCCTAGCGCGAGCGCGGCCGGCGCGGCGCGGGTACCGCCCGCGCTCCGGTCGTGTTCGAGCGGCTCGACCCCGAGCCCCTCCCCGGATCACGCCTCGGGCACGGAGCCGCCGACGGGAGCGCCGTCTGCGCAGGGACGTATACGCCCCCTTTCCCCCGAACCCATGGGCTCGCTCGGCAGCTTCCTCTACATCCTCCTCGGCCTCGCGGGGCTCGTCCTGCTCGGCGTGTTCGCGTGGTTCTCGCTCCGCGACCGGGGGCCGAGGTAGCCCCACTCGCCGCGTCAGCCGGCGGCGACGGTCGCCCGGCGCTGGACGGCCCGCTCCAGCGCCCCCGCGAGCGACTCCAGGCTGACCGGCTTCGAGACGTAGTCGTCGGCGCCGGCGTCCAGGCACCGCTCGCGGTCGCCCTCCATGGCGTTGGCCGTCAGCGCGATGATGGTGGGCTGGTCGAGGCCGGCGTCGGCGCGGATGCGGCGCGTGGCCTCCAGCCCGTCCATCTCCGGCATCTGGACGTCCATGAGCACCACGTCGTAGGGCTGGCGGCGGACGGCGGCGAGCGCCTCGGCGCCGTTGGCGGCCACGTCGGCCGCGTACCCGAGCCGGCCCAGGAGCCGAACGGCCACCTTCTGGTTGACGGCGTTGTCCTCGGCCAGCAAGATGCGGAGCGGCGCGGCGCCCGGCGGCGGCTCCGGCGTCTGCGGGCGGACGACCCACGCCGTCTCCTCCGGCGCCCTCGTCTCCTCGAACGCCTCGATGAGGACGTCGTAGAGCTGGGACGGCTTGGTCGGCTTGTAGAGGACGGCGTGGATGCCCGCGGCGTCGGCGTCGCGGCGGAGCGTCCCCTCGCGCTGGATCGAGGTGAGCATCACGATGAGCAGGTCCGGGCCGTGCGCGGACCGGAGCCGCCGGGCCGTCTCCAGCCCGTCCATCTCCGGCATCTGCATGTCGAGCAGGACGAGGTCGAACGGGCGGTCCTCCCCGACGGCGCGCGTGGCCGCCGCCAGCGCGTCCGGCCCCGAGACGACGGCCTCGACGTCCATCTGCCAGCGCTGTGCGAGGCGCGTGAGGATGTCCCGGTTGACGTCGTTGTCGTCGACCACGAGCACGCGGCGGCCGTTGAGCGCCGGCTGCTCGCGGCGCAGGAACACGCGCCGCTTCGAGGCGGCGACCGTGGCCTCGACCGAGAACCGGAACGTGGACCCCTCCCCGAGCACGCTCTCGACCTCGACCTCGCCCCCCATGATCTCGACCAGCCGGCGGCAGATGGTCAGGCCGAGGCCGGTCCCGCCGAACTGGCGCGTCGTCGAGGCGTCGGCCTGGGAGAAGCTCTGGAACACGAGGTCGAGCTTGTCGGGGGCGATCCCGATCCCGGTGTCCTCGATGGCGAAGTGGACCCGCGTGAGGCCTCCGGCCTCCGCGTCCGGCGGCGCGGCGTGGACGCGGACGCAGACGCTCCCCTCGGCCGTGAACTTGACCGCGTTCGAGAGCAGGTTGACGAGCACCTGCCGCACGCGGGTCACGTCGCCCAGGACCGTCCGGGGCACGCCGTCCTCGACGAGGTACGCCAGCTCGACGCCCTTCTCGGCCGCCCGCTGCGCCACGAGGTCGAGCGCCTCCTCGACGCACGTCCGCACCTCGAAGGGGTGGACCTCCAGGGACAGCATCCCGGCCTCGATCTTCGAGAAGTCGAGGATGTCGTTGATGATGGTGAGGAGCGCGTCGCCCGAGGTCCGGATCGTCTCGACGAAGTCGCGCTGCTCGCGGTCGAGCGGCGTGTCGAGCAGGAGCGAGGTCATCCCGATCACGCCGTTCATGGGCGTCCGGATCTCGTGGCTCATGTTGGCCAGGAACTCGCTCTTGGCGAGCGTGGCCGCCTCGGCGGACTCTTTCGCCTCGCGCAGCTCGGTCTCGGCCTTCCGCTGCTCCGTGATGTCGCGCGAGACGCCGACGACCCCGACCACGTCCCCGGCGCAGTTGCGGAGGGGGACCTTCGTGACCGAGAACCAGCGGTCTCGGGTCTGCCGCTCCTCTTTGGCGACGATCGCCTGGCCCGTCCTGACCACGTGGTCGTTGTCCGCTTGCGACGCGGCGGCGATCTCGTACGGAGCGACGTCGAACTCGGTCAGGCCGATCACGTCGGAGGGGCGGGCCATCCCATTCTCTTCGGACCCCGCCTTGTTGCGGAGCATGAAGCGCCCTCGGGCGTCGAGCGCGTAGATGTGGTCCGGGATGGCGTCGATGATCGTTTGGAGCAGGCGCCGACTCTCGCCGGCCTCTCGCTCCCGAGCCTCGGCCGCCTCCTTGGCCGCGACCACGTCGGCGAGCGCCTGCTTCTGCTCGGTCACGTTCCGCGAGATCGCGACGACGCCGCACACGGCCCCGGCCTCGTCTCGGAGGGGCACCCGCGTGGTCGAGTAGGTCCGGTCCGTGCTCTCCGCGTCGAGCCCCGCGTGCTCGACGTTGTAGACCGCCTCGCCGGTCTCGACGACCCGCTGGCGGCCGGCCTCGATCGTCGCCGCCAGCTCCGGGCCGAACACGCCGGCCGGGGTCCGGCCGACCAGCGACTCCCCGGCGTCGAGGCCCGCGTCGCGGAGCCCCGCGGCGTTGGCCGCGACGAACTGCCCGTCGAGCCCGGACACGAAGATGTAGTCCGGAACGGCGTCGATGACCGTCTGGAGCAGGGTGCGCTGCGCCTCGGCCTCGGCGCGGGCTTCGAGCGAGGCCGCCTGCGCCCTCTTTTGCTCGGTCACGTCGCGCGTCACGCCCACCAGCCCGATCGTCTCCCCCTCGGCGTCGCGGAGCGGGACGCGCGACGTGACGATCCAGCCGGTCTCGCCGTCGAAGGCGTAGGGCTCCTCACGGTCCAGATCCGGCTCGCCCGTCTCCATCACGCGGTCTTCCTCGGCCCAGTAGGCCGCCGCGACCTCGGGGTCCTCCGATGTGTCGAAGACGGTCAAGCCCACGGCGTCCTCGGGGTCGTCGTAGCCCATCACCGAGGCGCTGTAGGCGTTGCGGACGAGGCACCGTCCCTGGCGGTCCTTCACGTAGACGTGTTCCGGGATCGCGTCGACGACGGTCCGGAGCAGGCGCGACCGGGCCTGGATCTCGTCGCTCCCCGCGCGGAGGGCCTCCCGCGTCCGCACCTGGGCCACGGCGGTGACCCCGATGAGGCCGGCGAGGGTGACAAAGAATGAGACGAGCAGGACGCTCTGTTCCAGCCCCCCCTCGTTCGCGACGAGCGTCACGGCGAGCGCTGCCGAAACGGCCGAGGCCGCCCCCCACACGCGCCAGACCGTCCGGGCGTACGAGGCGACGGCGAGGACGGCCGCCGACCCCGCCGTGAGGACGCCGACGAGCCAGGGCGCATCGAGCCCGTTGGCGGCCCCAAGCCACGTGAAGTACGCCGTCACCGCGGACAACCCTGCGAGGACCACGTACCACACCCTCTCCCGGACCCCCTCGCTCACGAACGTGAGGCCGAGGATGGCGAGGAGGAGCACGGTGCAGCCCACCCGATACGCCAGGGGGTCGTAGTAGCCGGGGTCGAGGAAGCGGTAGACGAGCCAGAACAACAAGACGGCCACGGCCCCGAGCCCGAGGGTCCAGCGGAAGGCGCGGAGGGTCACGGGGGAGGGCGAGCTAGACACGAGGGCGCGTGGTGTGGGCCGGTCGGGTATCGGCGCCCGCGAAGGACGCTAAAGCCGTCTCGTGGTCACGGTCGCGTTCCGTCTCGGGCCGCTAGAGCTGTACGGGGGCTCCCTTTCGACGTCGTCCCTGACGAGCTCTGGCGGGGCCGTGCGCAGGATGGAAGGGGGTCCGCCGGAACGTTGCCAATAACGGCCGACATGCTGACAGGCCCACCCGTCCCGGCACGGCCTTCGCAGACCTCAAGGAAACCGAACCCGACCCGCTGGCGGTATCAACCACCGCGTCCGCCAGCCCGAGACGAGACCCCCATGAACCTCCAGAAGTTTACCGTCAAGGCCCAAGAGGCCGTCCAGCAAGCGCTCGAGATCGCCCAGAGCCAGAACAACCAGGGCATCGAGCCGGCCCACCTGCTCAAGGCGTTCTTGCAGGACGAGGGCGGGCTCGTCCCGACGCTCCTCTCGCGCCTCCAGGCCAACGCCGACACGCTCGCCGCGCTCGTCGACCGCGCCATCGACAAGCTCCCGACCGTGACCGGCGCCAGCGTGTCGGGCCAGTACGTCGGGACGGCGCTCAACCAGGCGTTCGACCGCGCCCTCCAGGAGGCCGAGGCGCTGGGCGACGAGTACGTCGCCTCCGAGCACCTGCTGATGGCGCTCGCGGAGGGCGACGGTCCCGTGGCGAACGCGCTCCAGAGCCAGGGCGTCACCAAGGACCGCCTGCTGGACGTCCTCCGCGACGTCCGCGGCGGCCAACGCGTGCAGGACCCCTACGCCGAGTCGAAGTACGACGCGCTGAACCGCTACGCGCGCGACCTCAACGAGGCCGCCCGGAAGGGCCAGATCGACCCGGTCATCGGCCGCGACGAGGAGATCCGGCGCGTCCTCCAGATCCTCTCGCGGCGCACCAAGAACAACCCGGTGCTCGTGGGCGAGCCGGGCGTCGGCAAGACGGCCATCGCCGAGGGGCTGGCGATCCGGATCGTCGAGGGCGACGTGCCGGAGGGGCTCCAGAACAAACGGATCCTCGCGCTCGACATGGGCGCGCTCATCGCGGGCGCCAAGTACCGCGGCGAGTTCGAGGACCGGCTCAAGGCCGTCGTCAAGGACGTCGCGGAGTCGGACGGCGAGGTCGTCCTGTTCATCGACGAGATCCACACGCTCGTGGGCGCCGGCGGCGGCGAGGGCGCCATGGACGCGGCCAACATCCTCAAGCCGGCGCTGGCGCGCGGCGAGCTCCGGGCCATCGGCGCGACGACGCTGGACGAGTACCAGAAGTACTTCGAGAAGGACAAGGCGCTCGAGCGCCGTTTCCAGATGGTGCTCGTGGCCGAGCCGAGCGTGGACGACACCGTCGCCATCCTGCGCGGCATCAAGGACCGCTACGAGGTCCACCACGGCGTCCGCATCACCGACGGCGCCATCGTGGCCGCCGCCGAGCTCTCGGACCGCTACGTCACGAACCGCTTCCTCCCGGACAAGGCCATCGACCTGATCGACGAGGCCGCCTCCCGCCTCCGCATCGAGATCGACTCGACGCCTGAAGAGCTCGATTCCGTGGAACGGGAAATCCGAACGCAAGAAATCGCCCGCGAGGCCGTCAAGCGCGAGGGCGACGACGCCCAGGTCGAGGAGATCACGGAGCGGCTGGCGAACCTCGAAGAGGAGCGCGACCGGCTCCGCGCGCGCTGGGAGCAGGAGCGCGACCTCGTGACGACCATCAAGGAGTCGAAGGCCGAGATCGACCGCCTCAAGACGATGGCGGCCGACCTGGAGCGCCAGGGCGAGTTCGCGCGCGTGGCCGAGATCCGCTACGGCGAGATCCCCGGCCTGCAAGAGACCATCGACGAGACGACGTCCAAGCTGGCGGACGTCCAGGAGAGCGGGGCCATGCTCAAGGAGGAGGTCGACGCCGAGGACATCGCCGACGTCATCTCACGCTCGACGGGCATCCCGGTCTCGAAGATGCTCGCCACCGAGCGCGAGAAGCTGCTCCACCTGGAGGACGAGATCGAGCGACGCGTCGTCGGCCAGCCCGAGGCCGTCGAGGCCGTGGCCAACGCCGTCCGCCGCAGCCGCGCCGGGCTCCAGGAGGCGCAGCGCCCGCTCGGCTCGTTCATCTTCCTCGGCACGACCGGCGTGGGCAAGACGGAGCTGGCGAAGGCGCTTGCCGAGCAGTTGTTCGATGACGAAGGCGCCCTCGTTCGCATCGACATGAGCGAGTACCAGGAGCGCCACACGGTCTCCCGGCTGGTCGGCGCGCCTCCCGGCTACGTCGGCTACGACGAGGGCGGCCAGCTGACCGAGGCCGTCCGCCGCCGGCCGTACTCCGTCGTCCTGTTGGACGAGTTCGAGAAGGCGCACCCGGAGGTCTACAACGTGCTCCTCCAAGTCCTCGACGACGGGCGCCTGACGGATTCCAAGGGCCGCGTGGTCGACTTCTCGAACACGATCATCATCATGACCTCGAACCTGGGCTCCGAGGTCATCACGCAGAAGCTCGGCACGGACCGCGAGATCACCGAGTCCGAGATGGACGCGCTCCGCGACGAGCTGACGGCGCTCCTGCGCACGCGGCTCCGCCCGGAGTTCCTCAACCGGATCGACGAGACCGTCGTGTTCCGCCCGCTCGGGCGCGACCAGATCCGCCAGATCGTCGAGATCCTCTTTTCGAAGACGCGCGCGATGGCGCAGAAGTCGCACGGCCTCCGGCTCGTGCTGACGGACGCGGCCAAGGACGCGCTCGCGGCCGAGGGCTTCGACGCCGCCTTCGGCGCGCGTCCGCTCAAGCGGGTGCTCCAGCGTCAGGTGGCGAACCGGCTGGCCGAGCAGATCCTGGGCGGCCTCGTCTCGGAGGGCGACGCCGTCGTGATCGACGCGGCGGACGGCGGGGGCGTCTCGCTAGAGACGGTCCCGGCCGGCGAGCCGCTCCCCGACGGCGCCGCGGTCACGGCTGGCGACGGCGCCCGCCGCCAGTCCGACGAGGTGGACCGCCAGCCGATGGCGCCGGCCGGCGAGGCGTAGCGGTCGACGGGCGAGCCCCCGCCTCGGTGCCGAGGCGGGGGCGTAGGGTGCCCTACGCCCCGGCGCCTTGTCCGGGGGACCACACGGCCAGTTCGTTCCCGCTGGGGTCCAGAAAGTGGAAGCGCCGGCCGCCGGGGAACGCGAACGGCGCCGTGGAGACCGTCCCGCCCGCCGCCTGGACCGCCTCCGCGCTGGCCTCCAGGTCCTCCGAGAACAGGATGACCAGCGGCCCTCCCCGCCGCAGCGTCTCGGACTGCTCCATCCCGCCGACCTCGCGCTCGCCCCCCCGGATGCCTGCGTAGGTCGGGCCGTAGTCCGTGAAGGTCCATCCGAAGGCGTCGGCGTAGAACCGCTTCGCCTCCACGAGGTCGCGGACGGTGAACTCGATGTAGTCGATGGCGTGGTGCGTGGGCATACCGGGCAGGCGGGCACGGGGGGCTCGCAACCTACCGCGCGCGGCCCTGCCGACGCGACTGGCGACGCCCGCCGCCAGCAGCTACCACCGCACCGGCTCGCCCCGCGTGTCGACGTGGACGAACGGGCCGTGGGCCGCGTTGGCGTCGTAGATCCCGAGCCCGCCGACGAACGGCTCGTACCACGGCTGGTCCGCCAGGCCCTCGACGACGGCCGCCAGCCACTCGGCGTCGGCGCGCGTGGCCTGGCCGTCGCCGTCGAGGTCGTCCATGTAGCCGTCGCCGTCCTCGTCGATGAAGATGTCGGCGGCGTCGCCGTAGAGGTGGCGGCTGTAGACGGTCGTGTTGCCGATGGCCGCGTTGTAGGCCGGCGTGCGGAACCCGGACATCACCGTGAACGACTGCGCCGGGACGCCGGCCGCGTTCACCGCGTAGAGGATCCGCTCCAGCTTGAGCAACAGCCGCTCGTTGAGGACGAGGTACTTCGGCCAGCCGGACGCCTGCTTGGCGAGGAACTGGCCCAGCGTGAGGTGCGGCGAGACGGCCACGTCGCGGTTCTCGAGCGTCACGCGGACGAACCCGGCCGGCTCGTCGTAGGCCGGGTTGCCGTTCATGGGCTCGTCCTGGTAGTCCCCGATGGCGTAGCCGTCGATGGCGTCCGAGGCGTGGTCGAAGGGGACGCGGGTGAGGGCGTGGAGCGCGAGCGTCTCGCCCTCGGCACTCGTCACGCGGAGGCGCGAGAGGCCCGGCTCGGCCGGCGCCACCCACCGCCACGCACGCGGGCCGGTCCGCGTCAGCGCTCCGCCGTCGGCCGTGGCCTCGGCCTCGCCCCCGACGAACAGCGCCTCGATCTGGAGCGTGTCGCCGGGGAGCGGGAAGACGGCGAACGGGGTGTAGGGGATGGCGAGGTCGCCCACCTGGACGGCGAACCCGGCCCCGCCGTCGAGGAAGCCGGGCGGCGCGGGCTCAGCGGGGACGGGCGGCGTCGGGAGCGCCTCCTCGTCCGAGACGAGCTGGAGCAGGCCCACTGCCAGCGCGGCGAGCACGGCCACCCCGACCGCGAGAGGCCGGAGGCGCCGCCACGCCGACGGCGGCGGGGGCGGCGCCTCCTTCTCGGCGGGAGCGGGCTCGACGGGGATGGGGGCCACGGCCTACCCCACGAGGTCGTACACGTCCGGCGCGAAGTGGACCTCACCGCCGGCGTCGGCCCAGACGGGGAGGTAGACGATGTAGACCGGGATGGTCTCCTCCAGCTCCACTTCGTGCCGGTCGCCCGTCGTCATGTTCTCGCGGACGCGGGCCTCGTCCCAGCCCTGCGGGCCGAGGACCCACGCGCCGAACTCGGCCGGCCGCTCCAGACGGATGCACCCGTGGCTGAACGCTCGGTCGGCCTCCTCGAAGAGCTGGTCGGCCGGCGTGTCGTGGAGGTAGACGGCGTACTCGTTGGGGAACAGGTACTTCACGAGACCGAGCGCGTTTTCGGGGCCGGGCGTCTGGCGGATCCGGAGCGAGCCGTTCGCCACGCGCTGGAGGTTCGAGGCCGTCATGTCGTAGACGGTCGCGTCCGCGGCGTAATGGCTGACGATCTCGAACCCCTCCTCCTGGAGCTCGGCCGGCCCCTTCGGGACCAGTTCCTCCGTGGCGATCGACGGCGGCACGTTCCAGTACGGGCGGAAGACGACGCGCTCCATCGTGTCGTGGAAGAGCGGCGTGGCCCGGTCGTCGTAGCCCGCTCCGACGATGACTTCCATCTGGAGCGCCTCCCGTCCGCCCTCGAAGGCGCGGACGGTGTACTCGGGCACGTTGACCATCACGTAGCGGGCGTCGGGGCCGGTCGGGAGGTCCGGGAGGTCGTCCCACCGGTCGAGGGTCTGCTCGATCTGGGCGACGCGGTCGGCGGCCGGCACGTTGAGCGCGGCCCGCGTGTTGCCGCCGAGGAGGCTGTCCACGACGAGCCCGTGGCGGGCCTGGAAGCGGGCGAGCGCGGCGACGAGGGCGCCGTCGTAGACCGGCCCGGAGGGCGCGGCGTCGCCGAGGGCGTCGGTGGCCGCCAGCCGCTGGCGGAGCGCCTCGACCTGGGCCGAGGCCGTGTCGCCGGGCTCGACGAGGTCGCCCTCGGGGATCGCCGGCCAGCCCCCGCCGTCGGCGATGCGGCGGTAGCGGCCGAGCGCCTCCTCCAGCCGGGCGCGCGCAGCGAGGAGCGAGTCGCCCGACATTCCCGCGCTCGTGGCCGATGGGTCGGCGGGGGGCCGGGGCGCGGGAGTCGCGGCGGCGGGCTCGGCCCGCTCGTCGCCCCCGGCGGACGGCATCGAGGACGAGTCGCTGCACGCGACGAGGGTGAGGAGGCACGCGGTGAGGGCAGCCAGTCGGAGCATGTGCAATCGTGGTGGGCGTCCTCCTGTGACGCTCCACCGCGCCCTGTGTTCGCGATTCTTCCCGTGTTCGCTGGTCGCGGGGTCCGGCGAGTCCTCGGCAGCGGGGGCACAGTCCCCTCGCTCCGCTGGCGACCGGCACCGCCAGCCGGACGCGCGCCGACCGCCTCGTCGCGCCGACCGCCTCGTCAGTTGGAGAACACCGGCGGCCCGTCGCCCTCGACCACCGTCACGTCCTGGACGGCGAACCAGCCCTCGCCCTCCGCCCCGGCCGAGTTCGTGTACGGGACCTCCTCGCCGTCCGGCCCCCGGCCCGGCACGATGTCGATCACGTAGACGAGGTCCTTCTTGATCTCGCGGCCGGCGGCGTCCTGGCCAACGGTCACGGCCGGCGACACGTCGGCCACGCGGCCTTCGATGGCCCCCAGCATGAGGCCCTCGCGGGTGTAGAGCTGCACGCGGACGCGCTTGCCGACGAGGTGGTAATCGGGGGCGGGCATGGACGTGGGCGGTAGTTCTGGGAAGCTCGCACCTCGCCGCGCGTCGCGCACCCCCTGCGGACGGACTCGATCTCAGCTGGCCCGCCCTCCGGATCGGCACGGCCTCCGGCACCGGCGCGCCGATCGGTCCGGCGGAGGAGCGACCTGCTCCGGCGCCACCCGCGGCCCGGGCGCAACCCGCGCGCCGCTGGCGGGTTCTCCGAGACGCCGATTCCCCCCTGCCATGCACCCCGACCAGTCCACGCCCGACTCCCACCGCTACCAGTCGTCCGACAGCGTGAGCGGCGATCCCCACGCCCCCGAGTCCAGCCAGTCGACGGACGCCGACCTCGACACGGCGGACGACGCGGCCCCGGCCGCCACCCAGGTAGACGACGGCGCTCGCGTCGCCGAGGCCGGCCACGCCTACGTCGGCCGCATGATGGACGACGACCTCAAGTCCAGCCCCCGCGTCGAGGACCGCGACGAGGCCGTCGACGAGGACCCGACGACGCCGGAGGACGATTAGGGCGACCGTCCCGTCCGGCTGTGTGAATACACGGGGGGCGTGACACGTTTGGCGCCGGGACCGCGTATCGGACGCACAGAGGGAGGCCGCCGCACGACGTACTTGCAGCGGCTCGGGCGCGGGGGCCGTGGTGGGACCCCGCGCCCCTCCCTCTCGGGCGGGGCCAGGACGGGCGGCGCCGCTGCGCCAGCGCTTCGAGCCCACCGGAGGCGGTCGGTATCTTCGGGTCCCCCCGACGCGGCGCCGAACGCCCCCATGTACCTCAGCCGGCTCGACCTCCACGGCTTCAAGAGCTTCGCCCAAAAGACGACGGTCGACTTCTCGCCCGGCGTGACGGCCATCGTGGGGCCGAACGGGTGCGGCAAGTCCAACGTGATCGACGCCGTGCGGTGGGTGCTCGGCGAGCAGCGCGCGCGGCTCTTGCGGAGCGAGTCGATGGCGGGCGTCATCTTCAACGGGGCCTCGGGGAAGCGACCGCTCGGGATGGCCGAGGTCTCGCTCACCGTCGAGAACACGCGGGGCGTGCTCCCGACGGAGTACTCCGAGGTCACGGTCACGCGCCGGCTCTACCGCAACGGCGACTCCGACTACCTCCTCAACGGCGTGCTCTGCCGCCTCCGCGACATCCTCGACCTGTTCATGGACACCGGGATGGGCGCGGGGGCCTACTCGGTCATCGAGCTCTCGATGGTGGAGGACATCCTGAGCGAGAACGCCGACGACCGCCGGCGGCTGTTCGAGGAGGCCGCCGGCGTCACCAAGTACAAGCGGCGCCGCGCCCAGGCCCTCCGCCGCCTCGACACCACGCGCGCCGACCTCACGCGCCTCGACGACATCGTCGAGGAGGTCGAGAAGCAGGTCCGCTCGCTCTCGCGCCAGGCCCAGAAGGCGGCCCGCCACGAGCGGCTGGCGACACGCCTCCGCCAGCTCGAACTGGCCCTCGCCGCCCACGACCTCGCCCGGTTCCAGGCGGACCGCGAGGCCCTGGAGGCGTCGGCACGCACGCACAAGACCGAGGCCGACGGGCTCGCCGCCCAGGTCGCCACGGGCGAGGCGGACCTCGAAGAGGCGCGCGCGGCGCTGATCGGGCTGGAGGGCGAGATGGCGGCCCGCGCCCGCGACCTCCAGGCCCACGCCGACGCCGTCGCCACGCTGGAGACGGAGCGCCGCGTCGGGATGGAGCGGCAGGCGGCCGACCGCCGCGCGCTCGACCGGATCGAGAGCGAGCGGGCCGCCGATTCGGCCCGCGCCGACGAAGTCGAGGCCGAGCGGTCCGCCGCCGAGGCCCAGATCGCCACCACGGGGGCCGCCGTCGAGCAGGCGCAGGCCGCGCTCGACGCCGCGCAGGACGCCCGCGCCGAGGCCCAGGCCGAGGCCACCCGGCGCCGCCAGTCGCTCCAGTCCGCCCGCCAGTCGGCGGCCGAGGCGCAACGGGCGCTCCGCGACGCCGAGGCCGCGCAGGCGCGCGCCGTGGACCGCCGCGCGTTTCTGGAAGCCGAGCGCGAGCGCGTCGAGCAGGAGCGCCGGTCGCTCGCGGAACGCACACCCTCCGGTGCCGCCGACGCCACGGGCGCGCTGACCGACGCCGAGACGGCCCTCGCGGAGGCCGCCGCCCGGCTGGCAGAGGCGACCGATGCCCGCGACGCGGCCCGCGACGCCAGGGAGGCCGCCGACGCCGCGCGCCAGTCGGCCCAGATCGCGCGCGACACGGCTCGGGCCGAGGCCGCCCTGCTCCAGTCGCTCGTCGAGTCCGGCGAGGGAACCGACGGCGCCGTCGCCTTCCTCACGTCCCAGCCGGACGTCCACGTGCCCACCGTCGCCGAGGTGGTCGGGGCCGACGAGGCCGACCGGCTCGCGCTCGACGCCGCGCTCGGCGCGTGGGCGCAGGCGCTCGTGGTCCAGACGGAGGGCGAGGCGGACGCGGCCATCGACCGTCTCCGCGACGCCGAGGAAGGCCGCGCCACGTTCTTCGTCCTCGACCGGCTGGCGGCGCCGGCCGAGCCGCCACCGACGCCGCCCGGCGCCACGCCGGCCCTCGGCCTCGTCCGCGCCGAGGCGCGCTACGCCCCCCTCCTTCGAGCGCTCCTCGGAACCGTCTCCGTCGTCGACTCGCTGGCCGAGGCGCGCGCGCTCCGCGACCGGCACCCCGGCGTCCGCTTCGTGACGCGCGACGGTGCGTGGACCGACGCGAGCGGAGCCGTGCACGGCGGCAGCCCGACGCCCTCGACCAGCACGAGCCGGTTCGGCGTGCGCGAGCGCCAGGAGCGCGCCGCCGAGGCGCTGGCGACGGCCGAGGCCGCGCTCGAACGCGCCGAGGCTGCCGCCGCTGCCGCCCGCGACGACCGCCAGCGCGCCGAGGCCGACCGCGCCCAGGCCGAGCGGGCCCGCGATGCCGCCCGTGAGACGCGCGACACGGCCCGCGCCGCGCTCGCTCGCGCCCAGGCCGAAGCCGAAGCCGCCGCCGACCAAGGCGCCCGCCTCGACACGCGGGCCGACGAGCTGGCAGACGCCCTCGACGCCCTCGGCGACGACGCGGACCTGGACGCCGCCGTCCGCGAACAGCAGACAGAGGCCGAGCAGGCCGAGGCCCGGCGGGTCCGCGGCGAACAGGCGTTCGAGACGGCGGACGCGCAGCGCGCCGAGGCGGAACGCGCGTGGAGCGACGCCCGCCTCGCCCACGCCCGCGCTCAGTCTGAGGCGCAGTCGGCCCGAGACGCCCGCGACCGCGCCGACCGCGCGCGCGGCGAGATTGCCCGCCGCCAGTCGGCCCGCGACGAGGAGCAGGCCCGGCTGGCGACGGCGCTCGACCAGGCGGCCGGCGCCGAGAGTGCGCAGGGCGCCCGCCTCGACGCCGAGCGCCAAAAGACCGACGCGCTCCAGCGGGCCGCCGCCGACGCCGAGACGGCCGTGCTCCAGGGCCGCAGCCGGATCGCCGACGCCGAGCGATCGATCCGCGAGGTCCGCTCCCGCCGCGAGGCCGCCGCGACGGCCTTCACCGACGCCGAGCGCCGGCTCGTGGAGGTCGCGACCCGCCAGGAGACCACGCTCGAGCGCCTCGCCGACGAGCACGGCGCGGACCTCGACGAGGCCACGGCCGAACTGGACCGGCTCCAGGCCGAGGAGCTGTTCCAGCCCGAGACGGCCCGCGCCGAGATCCCCAGCCTCCGCGTCAAGATCCGCGACCTCGGGGCCGTCAACGCGCTCGCGCTGGAGAGCTACGAGGAGGAGAAGGAACGGCTGGCGTTCTTGCAGGAACAGCGCGCGGACTTAGCGAGCGCCGAGGGCTCGCTGCTCACCACGATCCGCGAGATCAACCAGACCGCCCGCGAGCGCTTCGACGCCACGTTCGCGCAGGTCCGCGAGGCGTTCCAGCGGCTCTTCTCGGACCTCTTCGGCGGCGACGCCACGGCCGACATCACGCTCGACGGCGACGACCCGCTGGAGGCGCCGGTCTCGATCACGGCCCGCCCCAAGGGGAAGCGGCCCGTCTCGCTGACCCAGCTCTCCGGCGGCGAGAAGACCCTGACGGCCACGGCCCTCTTGTTCGCCATCTACCTCGTCAAGCCGTCCCCGTTCTGCATCCTGGACGAGGTCGACGCCCCGCTCGACGACGCGAATGTGGGCCGGTTCATGCACCTCATCCGCTCCTTCTCGGACTCGACCCAGTTCATCCTCGTCACCCACAACAAGCTGACGATGGAGGCCGCCGACCGGATGTACGGCGTGACCATGCCGACGCCCGGCATCAGCCGGCTCGTGGGCGTCCGCTTCGACGAGAGCGGCGACGGGGCGGCGGAGGGCGTCCCCGAGGCGGCGTAGGCGGGGCGGACGCGGCGCCACGGGCGACCGCCACCGCCAGCCGGACGGAGCGCCGTTGCCTGCGACGACCGTACCAGGCCGCCCGCCGCCCGCCGTAGCTTCGCCGCGTCTCCCCCCGACCCCATGCCCGACGCCGCGCTCGACGCCACCGCCGAGGCCCTCGCCTACCGGCTCCTCTCCGACTTCCCGGACGACCGCCCCTACAGCCGCTCCGACCTCGCCCGGCTGCCCGCGCCCGTCGCCCGCCTCCTCGGCGCCCGCCTCGATGCCCGCGTGGACCGGGCCGCCGCGCTCCCGGACACGCCCTGGGTGGACGCGTCCGCCCCCGCCGTGCGAGAGGCCGGTCGCGCCTGGCGCGAGGCCGCCCGCGCCGCCGCCCGCGTCCCCGCCGACCTCTGGGCCGAGAACGTGGAGCGGGCCGCGCGCCTCGCCCTCTCCCACCTCATCCGCCCCGCCGAGACGCTGGCGGCCTACGCCTTCGAGACCGACGACGCGCCCATCGCCGCCGCCCTCACCCTCCGCCGCATCCAGGCCTTCGCGTCGTACCCCTACCTCCCCGAGATCGCCGGCCGCTACGTCGAGCGCAAGGGGCTCGGGCAGATCGACCGGGCCACCCTGGAACGCCTGCTCCGCCGGATCGACCGGCGCATGGTGAGCGCCTTCACCGCCGACGACTGGCGGACGCTCCTCAGCCCCCTCTTCGACCTCGTCGGGCCGCTGGGCTCGCCCGAGGGCTCCGTCCCGACAGCCCTGCTCCAGTCGCTCTTCGAGGCGAAGGGCGCCGATGACCTCTCCGGCGCCGTCCGCGATGCCGAGGCGCTCACGCCCGACGCGCTCCGCCAGCGGCTGGAGGCCGCCCTTCCCGAGCATGCGCCGCTCGTCGCGTCGCCCGAGCCGGCGGCCGACGAGGGGGAGCCCGAGCCGGCACCGGCGAGCCACGCCCCTGCCGAGGCCGACGACGAGGCGATTCCAGAAGCCGGCGACCAGGAGCCGGTCGAGCACGACGCATTCGCCGAGGCGCAAGACGCGGCCCTGCCCACCGAGCCCGCCCCCGCTTCCCTTCTCTTTCCCGACGACCGCCCCTCGGCTCTCGACGACGTCGAGGAGGTGGACGAGACGTCCGACGGCGACGCTCCGCCAGAGTCTGAGGAGCCGTCCGCCGACGGGCCGCTGGCGGCTCCAGCGCCCGCCGCCCTCCTCTCCCCCACCGACGCGCCCGACCTACCAGACCCGCCCGTGGAGGAAGACGACGTGGACGAACCGCTCTGGCGCCGCCTCGCCCGCGCGCACGGCGGCGGCGACCCGGAGCCCGCCGCCGACGAGGAGCCTCCCATCTGGAAACAGTTCGCCGCCGAGAGCGAGGAGGCGGAGGCGACGGCTCCGCCCGTGCCCACCGCGCCGGCCACGCCCGCCCCCCGCGCCTCCTCACCGGCGTCTCTGGACGACCTCGAAGCCCGCGTCCTCGGGGACCACGGGGAGCGCCGCCAGTGGTTCGTCGACGAGTTGTTCGAGGGCTCCGAGGCCGACTACCGAGAGACGCTCGACCTCCTCGACGGCGCCCAGTCGTGGACCGAGGCGACCGAGGTCATCGCCCGCGAGGTGTTCCGCAAGCACCGCGTCAACATCTACAGCGAGCCGGCCGTCGCCCTCACCGACGCCGTCGAGGCGCGGATGGCGAGGTAGGCGGCAGGGGGCCGACCGGCTGGCGACGGCTACCGCCAGCGGGACGGTCGGGAGTCGTCCACCGTTGGCCGCCCGTCGCTACAGCGGCAGGTTGCCGTGCTTCTTCTTCGGGAGCGTCTGGACCTTGTTCTTCAGCATCTCCAGCGCCCCGATCAGCCGGGCCCGCGTCTCCGATGGGCGGACCACGTCGTCCACGAAGCCGCTCCCAGGGGCGACGTGAGGGTTTGTGAACTGCTCAGGGCCCGCCTGGCCCGCGGTGGAGACGTGGGGAGGCCGCTGCGCTCGCTGAACGAAGGACAGCTCTGCGGCGCACGTCGGCCGAATCGGCTATCTAGGTCTACCGGCAGACGGTGTCGCAGTAGCGGCGGGCCTCGTCAGCGAGGCGCCGCGCGGAAGGCGGCGAGCCGGGCGACGGCCTCTTGCGCCCGCTCGTCGCCAGCCTTCCGGCGGAGCACGTCGACGCCAGAGACGAGCAGCGACTCCGCCTCAGCGCGCTGCCCAAGGCGGCCGAGCACCTCGCCCAGGCGGCTGGCGATGTCGGCGCGGTCGGGGTGGTCCGGGGCGAGACTCTGCGAGCGGATCGCGAAGGCCCGGCGGAGGACGGGCTCGGCCTCGGCGTCACGGCCTCGGGCAGCGAGCAGCTTGCCGAGCGCGAGTTGGCTGTAGCCCATCGCGGGGTGGTCCTCCGGACCCGTCCTCCGGAAGATGGCGATGGCGCGGCGGATGCCGGCCTCGGCCTCGGCGATCTCGCCCCTGAGTTCCTGCGCCTGCGACGCTTTGAGGAGCGAGGCGGCGTACCCCTGGTGCTCCGTCCCGACGGTCCGCTCGTAGATGCCCATCGCCTCGCGCGCGGCGGCCTCGGCCTCGGCAAAGCGGCCGACCTGGATGAGCATCGGCCCATGGTTGCTGAGCGTGTTCGCCAGGTCCGGGCTGTCCGGGTCGACGGCCTGGCGGAAAAGGGCGACGGCCTCCTCGTTCGTGCGCACGGCGTCGTCGTAGCGGCGCACGCCGTGGTAGCCCGAGGCGAGGTTGCGGAGCGCCATCGCAATGCGGGCATTCGACGGCTTGTAGGCCCGGCGGTAGACGGCCAGCACGCGCTCTTGGTAAACGACGGCCTCGGCGTCGCGCCCGAGCTCCTGAAGCGCGACGGCGACGTTGCCGTAGGCGGCGGCGATCTGGGCCTCGTCGCGCTCGTCGGCCCGTGCCATCACCTCGGCGGACTCGAGGTAGGCCGCGAGCGCGCCCTCCCGGTCGCCCTGCCAGTAGCGGACGCTGCCCAGGCTGGACAGGACGGAGGCGAGGAGCGGGTCCTCGCCCCGGAACGTGCGCGCCGAGGCGAGGGCGAGCGTCAGGATCGAGTCGGCCGGTTCGAGGCGGTCTTGCTGCACCCAGACGAAGCCGAGCTCGTTCTGCGCGCGCACCACGTCGGGGTGGCGCGGTCCGAACAGGCGCTCGCGGAGGGTGAGGGCGCGGCGGTGCTGGGCCCCCGCTTGGTCGTAGCGTCCGAGTTGGTAGTAGGTCTCGCCGAGCGTGAAGCGCATGGCGGCCTCCACGTCCGGCTGGCCGGCGAAGACCGAGTCGAGGTCGGCCGCGGCGCGGTCGAGCAGGTCCAACACGCGCACGTCCTGGCCGTCGGCGGTCGGGTCGGCCGATTCGAGGAGACCGACCAGGAAGTCGTTCATGGCGGTGGCTTTGGTCGCCTCGGCGCGCGCGGTCTGCGCCTGCCACAGCGCCACGCCCGCGCCGACGGCGAGCGCCGCCACCACGACCGCGGCGGCGGCGACGCCGGCCCGGTGCCGCCGCACGAACCGGCTCACGCGGTAGCCGGCCGTCGCCGGCCGGGCCTCCACCGGGACGCCGCCGAGGTGGCGCTCCAGGTCGGCCGCGAGCGCCTCGGCCGACGGGTACCGCCGCTCGGGCTCCTTGGCGAGCGCCCGAAGGCAGATGGTGTCGAGGTCGCCCCGGAGCGCTCGCATCCGTTCCGGCGGCGCCACAGCGGAGGGCGGCGGCGGGTCGGTCTCGCAGACGATCCGCTGGGCCTCGGCCGGGGTCGTCTCCCCCAATGAGTAGGGGCGCTGGTCGGCGAGCAACTCATACAGCATCACGCCCAGGGCGTACACGTCGGTGGCCGTCGTGATCTCGCCGCGGAGGAGCTGCTCGGGAGCGGCGTACGACGGCGTCATGGCGGCCTGCGTCCGCGTCAGCGCCGTCGCCAGCGCGTCGTCGTCGAGCAGCTTGGCGATACCGAAGTCCAGCAGCTTGGCCCGCCCGTCGGGCGTGACGAACACGTTGGAGGGCTTGAGGTCGCGGTGGACGACGAGCCGCTGGTGGGCGTAGGCGACGGCCTCGCAGACGCGCACAAACAGCCGCACGCGCGCCTCGACGGAGAGCCGGCCGGCGCGGGCGTGCTCGGTGATGGGCGCCCCCTCGGTCAGCTCCATCACCACGTAGGGCACGCCGTCGTCGCTCACGCCGCCGTCGTAGAGGCGGGCTATGCCGTCGTGTTCGAGACGGGCGAGCACCTGGCGCTCGGCGTCGAGGCGACCGACGAGCGCGTCCGCCAGTCCGGGGCGGATCCGCTTGAGGGCGACCGTCCGCTCGAAGAGGCCGTCGGCGCGCTCGGCGCGGTACACGACGCCCATGCCGCCCTCGCCCAGCAGCCCCGTCACGCGCCACGGCCCGACTCGGTCGGGGAGCGCGCGCCTCCTGGAGGCGACGGCCGCGAGCGGGGAGGTGAGGGCGTCGGCAGCGTCGGCGGCGGCCGAGGCGGACACGAGACGTGCCGCCTCGTCGCGGAGCGACGTGTCCGGCGTCCCGTTCTCGTCCACGCACGCGCCGTCGAGGAAGGCCGCGCGCTGGTCGGGCGGGAGGGCGAGGACGTCGGGGACGAGGTCGGCGAGGCGTCGCCAGTGCGCGTCGGTCATGGCAGCAGGAGGGGGCACCCAGGAATCGGGATCCGGGCGTGCAGAGGACCAGCTACGACACGGCGGGCGGATCGGCGAGGCGGTCGTAGAGCCAGCCCCGCGCGAGGGCCCACCGGCGCTTGACGGTCATCGGCGAGAGGCCGAGCGCCTGTGCGGTCTCCTCGATGGTGAGCCCGGCGAAGTAGCGAAGCTCGGTGATCCGGGCCGCCTCGGGGTCGAGCCGTTCGAGCTCTTCGAGCGCGAGGTCGACCGAGAGCACCTCCGCCGGGTCGAGGCGATCCAGCGCCCCGACGGGGCCTGCGGCGTCGAGCGGGACCGGCCGGCCGGTCCCGCCGCGCTTGGTCGCCCGCTGCGCCCGCGCGTAGTCCACGATCACGCTCCGCATGACGCGGGAGGCGACGCGGAGGAAGTGGTCGCGGTCGGCGAAGTCGCCGCCGCCCTCCAGCTTGGCGTAGGCCTCGTGGACGACGGCCGTCGTGTTGACGGTGTCGGAGGCCCCGAGCCGGCGCCGCTGGGCATGGGCGATCGCGCGGAGTTCGCCGTAGAGCCGGCTCACCATCTGGTCGAAGGCCTCGGCGTCGCCGGCGCGGGCGCGGTCAAGCAGGACGGTGACGTCGGCCACGGATAACGGTCAGAGGAACACAAAGATAGGGGCGGGATCGGAAAGAGGATCCTTTCTGGTGGTCCAGTGTCGGGTCCAAATCCGATTGCAGAGGGGAACCCCTCCCCCACGCCCATGCCCCGACTGCTCCTCCTCGCCGCGCTGGCGGCGCTCGCCGCCCGCCCCGCGCTGGCCCAGACCTGCTCCACATCATGGGCCACTCCTACCGATGGCGGCTGGTCCGTCGCTGCCAACTGGACTGCGGGCGTCCCCGAGACCGGAGACGTAGCATGCATCACGGTGAGCGGCACCTACACCGTCTCCATCGGCGGCTTCGAGGCGGCCAACGCCGGGACGCTCATCGTGGGGGGCGACAGCGGCACGCAGACGCTGACCTCGCAGGGCTACCCGAGTGTCGGGTCGGCCACCATCCGACCGAACGGCCGCCTGGAGCTCGTCAACATCACGCCCGGCGGGGACGACGGCCTCTATGCGACCGGGACGGTCACGGTCGAGGGCGAGATCACGGTGCCCGGTGGCGTCTCGTTCCTGAGGACCGGCGGCACACTCGACGTGGCGCCCGGTGGCACGCTCCGCGTGAGCGGTACGGCTCGTGTCGGTGACGTCAGCTCGCGCTTCCGCATCCGGGGGACCGTCGAGGGCGTCGGCTGCCCCTTCCCAGCGACCAACGGCCAATGCATCGTCCTGGCACCCGTCGAGGTCCTCGGCGGCACGCTCCGCGCCGCCAGCGGCGTGCTCTTGTTGCAGGCCGGCGGCACGATGGACGGCGCCACGCTCGACGCCGGCCCCGCCGCAGCGCTGCTCCTAAACGCCGACCTCGCCGGGCCGCCCTACCAGTACACCCTCGAAGGAACGATCCAGGGCAGTCCGGAGGGCTACGTCGCGTGGCAAGGGGCGGGCGTGCTTGCAGGTCCGCCCGGGGCGACGCTCGCCGTCGGTGGGACGGGGCTCCAGCTTCAGGGGGCCTCCCTCGCCAGCGGCGGAGGCTCGTTCACCAACACCGGCCGCCTGCGCGAGGCCGAGACAGAGAGCAACTTCTCCACCTTCGACGGGGTCACGGTGCACAACGAGGGGACCATCGAGTTCCCGGCGAGTTTTGAGTTCGCCAACGACGCCGTGCTCCGCAACGAACCGGGCGCGACCATCCTGTTTTCGGCCGGCAACGGACTCAGCGGAACTGGCCGGTTCAAGAACGCCGGGCTCCTCCTCCGGGAGGGCAACCGCCCGGCGATCAGCCCGACGGTCGGGTTCAGCGGCCTGCTCTTCAGCCTGCCCGGCTCCGAGATCCGCGTTCTCGACGGCACACAGGTGAACCTCGATGCTCCGGGCGCACAGACGCTGCCCAGGGGCACGACGGTGACGGGGACGGGGACCCTCGGCACCCCCGGCACCCTCGATCACGAGGGCACGATCAGCCCCGGCACGGACGCCGAGCCGTTGGCCACGCTGACCGTCGCGAGCTACTTCCGGCCGAGCCTCACGGCCGGCGACCCGCGCCTCGTGGTCGACGTGGACACCGATGGACGGAGCGACACGCTCCGGGTCATGTTCGCGCCGGGCTCCCAGAACACGCGCCTAGGTGGCACGCTCGCGGTCCGCGTTCGGCCAGGGTATGTGCCCGCTCTCGGCGACACCTTCGTGATCCTCACGAGTGGGTCGGCCGTCGAGGGTGAGTTTGCGCAGGTCGTAACCGAGGGGCTCCCCAGCGGGCTCGCGTTCACTGCCGAGGTTTCGCCGGATGGGCTCGCGGTCGTGCTCCGGGTGGAGTCAGCCGTTGCGAGCGCGGACGGACCGGGGCCAGGCGTTCTCGTGCTGTCGGTGGCGCCCAACCCGACCCACGGCCCCATCCGGCTGGCGCTCACCGCCGGCGCGGCGGGGTCCGCTCGCGTCGAGGTCGTCGACGCGCTCGGCCGGCGCGTGGCCCTCGTCCACGACGGACCGCTGGCGGCCGGAACGACGCCGCTGGCGTTCGACGCGACGCGCCTACCGGCCGGCGTTTACACCGTCCGCGCGGTCACAGCCGGCGGCACGACCAGCCGGGCGCTGACCGTCGTGCGCTAGCCCTGCCACCCCCAATCGCGCCGCCAGCGGGGAGGACGCTACAGCGGCAGGTCGGCTTCGCCTTTGTGCCTACAAGGGCACGTTGCCGTGCTTCTTCCGCGGGAGCGTCTGGACCTTGTTCTTCAGCATCTCCAGCGCCCCGATCAGCCGGGCCCGCGTCTCCGATGGGCGGACCACGTCGTCCACGTAGCCGCGCTCGGCGGCGACGTAGGGGTTCGCGAACCGCTGGCGGTACTCGTCGGTGAAGGCGGCCTCGGCGGTGGCGGGGTCCTCGGCCTCGGCGATCTCGCGCTTCCGGATGATCTCGACGGCCCCCTTCGGCCCCATCACGGCGATCTCGGCCGTCGGCCAGGCCAGGTTGAGGTCGGCGCGGATGTGCTTGGAGTTCATCACGTCGTAGGCGCCGCCGTACGCCTTCCGCGTGATGACGGTCAGCTTCGGGACGGTCGCCTCGCAGAAGGCGTAGAGGAGCTTCGCCCCGTGGCGGATGATCCCGTTCCACTCCTGGTCGGTCCCGGGCAGGAAGCCGGGGACGTCCTCGAACACGACGAGCGGGATCCCGAACGCGTCGCAGAAGCGGACGAACCGGGCGCCCTTCACGCTCGCGTCGATGTCGAGCACGCCCGCCAGCACGGCCGGCTGGTTCGCCACCACGCCGACCGAGCGGCCGCCGAGCCGTGCGAACCCGACCACGAGGTTCGCGCCGAAGTCCGGGTGGATCTCGAAAAAGCCGCCGCCGTCGACGATCCGCCGGATCACGTCGTGGATGTCGTACGGCTTGTTCGGGTTGGTTGGGACGAGCGTGTCGAGCGCCTCGTCCGCCCGGCCGGCGGGGTCCGCCGTCGGGTGGAGGGGGGCGGGGTCCTCGCAGTTCGAGGGGAGGTAGCCCAGGAGCTCCCGGATGCCGAGCAGGAGGGCGCCCTCGTTCGGGAACGCCCGGTGGCAGACGCCGCTCTTCGAGGCGTGCGTGTCGGCGCCGCCGAGCTCCTCCTGCGTGACCTCCTCGTTGGTGACCGTCTTCACCACGTTCGGGCCGGTCACGAACATGTAGCTCGTCCCGCGCGCCATGAACGTGAAGTCGGTGATGGCCGGGCTGTAGACGGCGCCGCCGGCGCACGGGCCGAGGACGGCCGAGATCTGCGGGACGACGCCGGAGGCGAGCGTGTTCTGGAGGAAGATGTCGGCGTAGCCGCCGAGCGCCGCCACGCCCTCCTGGATGCGCGCGCCGCCCGAGTCGTTGAGCCCGATGATCGGCACCCCGTTCTCCATCGCCAGCTCCATCAGCCGGACGATCTTCTCGGCGTGGGCGAGGCCCAGCGACCCGCCGAACACGGTGAAGTCCTGCGAGAACACGGCGACCGGCCGGCCGTCGACGGCGCCCCAGCCCGTGACGACGCCGTCGCCGTAGGGCCGGCTCTCCTCCAGCCCGAACCCGCTCGCCTGGTGGCGGACGAACGCGCCGGTCTCGACGAACGAGCCCGGGTCGAGCAGGACGTCGATCCGCTCGCGGGCGGTCAGCTTGCCGCGCTCGTGCTGGCGGGCGATGCGGGCCTCGCCGCCGCCCTGGCGGGACTCGGCGCGGCGCCGGTCGAGGTCGGCGTAGAGGTCGTCGGCTTGGTCGCTCACGGGCTCAGGAAGAGAGGGGGCCGGAAGCTACCCCGGCTCGCAGAGGGCGCGGGCGCTCGTATCCTCGGCCATGCTCGACCTCCTCCTCTTCGACCTCGACGGGACGCTCGCCAACACCGAGCAGCTCAAGGCCGAGTCCTACGCCTACGCCGCCCACCAGCTTCGCCCCGACGTGGCCGAGGCCGACGTCGAAAAAGCGTACGGCGCCTGCGTCGGGCTCTCGCGCGAGGAGATCGCCACGCACCTGCTCCACGCGTTCCGTCTGGAGGACGCCGCCCGCCAGCGCGACGGCTCAGTCGAGCCGTGGGAGGCGTACGTGGCCGTCCGGCTGGAGCGGTACCGCGCCATGCTGGAGGACGGCGCCCTCGTCCGGCGCCACGCGCGGGAGCACGCCGTCGCCCTCGTCCGGCAGGCGCACGAGGTGGCCCGGCAGACGGCCCTCGTCACGACCAGCGACCGCCACAACACCGACGCCGTGCTCGCGGCGCTCGGCCTGGCGGACGCCTTCGACACCGTCGTCACGGCCGACGACGTGGCCGAGACCAAGCCGGACCCGGAGGGCTACCGCCTCGCCCTCTCCCGCCTGGGCGTGGGCGCCGCCGACGCGCTCGCCGTGGAGGACTCGCCGGCCGGCCTCCGCGCCGCCCTCGCCGCCGGCCTCCCGGTCCTCGCCGTCCCCTCGCCGTTCACCCACGACGCGGTGGACGCCCTGAGGGCCGACGGCGTGATCGACGGCGTCGTCGAGCCCGAGGACCTGGCGGCGACGGTCCGCCAGCGGGCCGGGGCGTAGACGAGAGGATCCGTGGCTTATGTTTTGGGAGAACAGCCGGTTCATCCCATGTCCACCCCCGTCTCCGCCCTCCTCTCGCGCAAAGGCGACTGGGTCATCACCATCCCCCCGCACGCCACGGTCTTCGACACCATCGGCCGGATGGTCGAGCAGAACGTCGGCGCCGTCGTCGTGGCCGAGCGCGGCGAGGTCCGAGGCATCTTCACCGAGCGCGACTACCTCCGGCGGATCGCGCTCCAGGGCCGGACCTCTCGCGACACGAAGGTGCAGGACGTGATGACCGCCGACCTCGTGACCGTCGCCCCCGACACGAGCGTGGACGACTGCCTCCAGCTCATGACGGAGCACAAGATCCGCCACCTCCCCGTCCTCCGCGACGGCCACCTCGCCGGGATCGTCTCCATCGGCGACTGCGTGCGGGCGCGGCTGGACGAGGTCCACGAGCACGCCGAGGGGCTCCAGCGGTTCGTCTCGGGCGACTACCCGGGCTGACGGGTCCCCGCGCCGCTGGCGGCGCGGGTCCGTGCGGAGGCACCTCCCCACTCACAGCCACCGCCGCACCCGCGCCTTGTACGCCGTGTAGAGCGGGCCGAACGTGGCCTCGAGCTGGCGCTCTTCCATCGGGATCACCCGCCGATCCATCACGAGGAACGGGACCGGGAAGAGGAGGAGCGGCCACACAGCGGCGCCGAGCGCGGCCACCCCGACGTAGACGAGGCTGAGCCCGACGTACATGGGGTTCCGCGTCCATCGGTAGGCGCCACGCAGGACCAGAGCCGACGAGCGGCGGTGCGGGACGATCGTCGTGCGCGTGCGGGCGAAGATCGCGGCACTGGACAGGGTGTGGGCGGCCCCGATCCCGATGAGGGCGATCCCGAGCCCGCGCAGTCCACGCCCGAGGGGCGGGGAAACAGGAACGACCGGGGACCGACTGTGGAGGAGGAGGCCGAGGACCAGAGGGGCCGCGAAGACGAGCGGAGGCGGGAGGAGGGTCCACCCCTTCGGGCGCGAGGACTCGTTCATAGACCGCCCGCCAGTGGGAACGCGACGCGGGCACGGAGGCACGGTACGACGCGGAGCCCCCTCCTCGTCCACCTCCGCCGCTACAATCGCTCGGCGGAGTGCCACCCGCTGGCGGCTCGCGCCGGCGGCGTCTACTCCGGCGCCCGGCCGCCCTCGATCAGCTCGCGGGCGCTCTGGAGCGCCGCCTCGCTCACGTCCGTCCCCGCCAGCAGCGTAGCGACGGCCTCGGCCCGCTCGGCCTCGTCCAGCCGGTGGATGAACGTCCGCGTCCGGCCGTCCTCGATCGCCTTCTCCACCTCGAAGTGGACGTCGCCCAGCGACGCGATCTGCGGGAGGTGCGTGATGGCGATGATCTGGTGGAACTGCGCCAGCCGGTGCATGCTCTCGCCCGCGCGCCGCGCGATGGGGCCGGAGATGCCCGTGTCGATCTCGTCGAACACCAGGATCGGCAGCCGCTCGGACTTGGCGAGGACGGCCTTGAGCGCGAGCATGATGCGCGAGACCTCGCCGCCGCTGGCGACCTTCACGAGCGGCTTCGGGTCCTCGCCGAGGTTGGCCGAGAGGTGGAACTCGACGAGGTCGGCGCCGGCCGGGAACGCCGTCACGAGGCGCGCCCCGCGCCCCTCGGGCAGGCGGACCCACCCGCCCTCGTCGTCCTGGAACTCGAACTGGACCACGAACCGGGCGTGCGGCATCCCGAGCGTCGCCAGCTCCACGCCGATGGCCTCCTCGATCCGCTCGGCCGTCTCGTGGCGTTTCTGGGAGAGCCGGTAGGCCGCCTTCGAGAGCGTCTCCTGCGCCTCCACGATCTGGCCGTCGAGGCGGGCGATGGCGCCCTCGAAGTCCTTCGCCAGCGCGTACGTCGCCCCGATCTCCGCGCGGTAGTTCAGGACGGCCTCGACGGTCCCCCCGTACTTCCGCTCCAGCAGGTCGATCTCCTGCATCCGCTCGCGGATTTCGTCCAGCCGCTCCGGGTTGAACTCGACGCGGGAGTTGTAGTCCTGGAGGAACTGGGTCGCCTCCTTCAGTGCGATCTCGGCCGAGCGGACGTCGGCGAGCGTGTCGTCGAAGGTGGCGTCGATGCGGGCGAGGTCCTGGAGCCCGTTCCGCACCAGGACGAGGCGGTCGTAGAGGGCGTCGTCGGACTCCGAGATCTGGGCGTAGAGGTCGGCCGTGGCCTCGTAGAGGCGCTCGGCGTTCTCCAGGATGCGGCGTTCGGCGTCGAGGGCGTCGGCCTCGTCGGGCTGGAGGGCGGCGGCGTCGATCTCCTCGATCTGGAAGGCGTAGAGCTCCTTCTGGCGCTGGAGGTCCTTCTCGCGGCGGACGAGGTCGGCCCGTTCGGCGGCGAGCCGCGAGACCGCATGGTAGGCCGCGCGGTACGTCCCGACGAGCCCGCCCAGCCCGCCGAAGTTGTCGAGGAGCTCGACGTGCGTCTCGGTCCGGAGCAGCGACTGGTGCTCGTGCTGGCCGTGGAGGTCGATGGTGTTCGAGGCCACCTCGCGGAGCACGTCGAGCGTGGCCGGCGTGTCGTTGATGAACGCGCGGCTGCCCTTGCCCGTCACCTCACGGCGGACGACGAGCATCCCGTCCTCGTTCGCCTCGATCTCGTGCTCCGCCAGCAGGGCGGGCAGCCGGCCCTCGTCGGCGTTGTCGAAGACGCCCTCGACGACGGCCTTCTTGGCGCCGGTCCGCAGCGCCTCCGTCGAGGCCCGGTCACCGAGGAGCAGCTTGAGCGCCCCGAGCAGGATCGACTTGCCGGCGCCGGTCTCGCCCGTGATGATGTTGAGCCCGCTGTCGAACTCGACCTCGAGCTCCTCGATGAGGGCGTAGTCGCGGATGTAGAGGCTGCGCAGCACGCTGCGGTGGGGTCGGCGGGTGGGGTCAGAGGGTACGGCGCGTGGCGCCCCGTGTCATCCCGAACGTCCGTGAAAGGTCCCACGCCGCGGAGGTCTGCCCCGAGGAGCTCGGGGTCCGGTCGAGACAAGCGGCGGGGACGGAGCCGCCAACGAGGAGGCCGCGGCCGACGGCCGCACCGTGACCCGGACGCTCACCGTCGTCCGCCAACCCCGAGCGACTGGCGGCGCGCGCCGCCAGTCGGGGTCGTCTGCGGGAGGCCGGCGCTAGCCGCGCCCGTGGCAGTGCTTGTACTTCTTGCCCGAGCCGCACGGGCACGGCTCGTTGCGCCCGACCGTCTTCTCGACGGTCACCGGAGCGGCCTTCGCCGTCGGGTCGCGCTCGGCGGACGAGGCGCCGTCGCCGCCGCCCATCTGCGTCGTGTAGTCCGGCGCCTTCTCCTGCGTGGCCTGCGCGCGGTTCGCGTCGATGCGCGGCTTGGCCACCTGGCGGACGCGGCGGGCCGCCTGCCGCTGGCTGTCGCCCTGGACGAGCGGGCCGGCTTTGAACACGAGCCCGACGACCTCCTCGTCGATGGCCTGGACGAGCTCCTTGAAGAGCCGGAACGCCTCCATCTTGTACTCGATGAGCGGGTCCTTCTGGCCGTAAGCCCGGAGCCCCACGCCCTGCTTCACCTCGTCGAGGTCGCGGAGGTGCTCCATCCACTTCTCGTCGATGATCGAGAGGACGGCGGCGCGCTCGAGGGCGTCGTTGATCTCCTGGCCCTCGGACTCGATCACGGCCTCGGGCGTGACCGTCGCGCGGAGCACCTTCCGGCCGTCGGTGAAGTCGACGTAGAGCCGTGACGGGCGCTTGTCCTCCTCGGCGTTCGCCAGCATCTGCTGGGCCGAGGTGTAGAACGGCTTGGCGAGCGCGGTCCGCTTGCGGCGGTAGTGGCGCGTGGCCTCGTCGAGGATCTTCTCCACGAGCCCGTTCTCGCCCAGCGAGTGCGCCGTGGCCGGGTCCATCTCCAGGTCGAAGGCGAGGTGGCGGCGGAGGCCCTCGCGGATCTCCTCGAGGTCGCCGTTGCCGAAGTGCTCGCTGACCAGCCGCTCGACCAGCTCGGTGAGCATGTCGAGGATGTCGCCCCGGAGGCGGTCGCCCTCGAGCGCGTGCATCCGGCGGTCGTAGATCACCTCGCGCTGGGCGTTGAGCACGTCGTCGTACTCGAGCTGGCGCTTGCGGGAGGCGAAGTGGTTCTGCTCGACCTTGGCCTGCGAGCGCTCGACGCCCTTCGTGAGCCACTTGTGCGTGAGGACCTCGTCCTCCTCCATCCCCAGCCGGTCCATGATCTTGGCCGTCCGGTCGTGACCGAAGAGCCGCATCAGGTCGTCTTCGAGGGAGACGTAGAACTGGCTGAAGCCGGGGTCGCCCTGGCGGCCGGCGCGGCCGCGGAGCTGGAGGTCGATCCGGCGGCTGTCGTGGCGCTCGGTGCCGAGGATGGCGAGCCCGCCCTTCTCGACGACGCCCTCGCCCAGCTTGATGTCCGTCCCGCGGCCGGCCATGTTGGTCGCGATCGTCACGGCCCCCTGCTGGCCGGCCTCGGCCACGATCTGGGCCTCGGCCTGCGCGCGGCTGGCCTTCGCGTTGAGCACGTTGTGCTTGATGCCGGCGCGCTGCAAGAGCCGCGCGACCTGCTCGGACGCCTCCACGCTGGCGGTGCCGACGAGGATGGGCTGGCCCGCCGCGTGGATCTCCTCGATCCGCTCGAGGAGCGCCTTGTACTTGGCCCGCTTCGTCTTGTAGATGAGGTCGTCCTCGTCGGCCCGGACGACCGGGCGGTTGGTCGGGACGACGACGACGGGCAGCGAGTAGATCTTCCCGAACTCCTCGGCCTCCGTCTCGGCCGTGCCCGTCATGCCCGCCAGCTTGGCGTACATCCGGAAGTAGTTCTGGATCGTGATGGTGGCGTAGGTCTGCGTCGCCGCCTGGACCTTCACCTTCTCCTTGGCCTCGATGGCCTGGTGGAGCCCGTCGGAGTACCGCCGGCCGGGGAGCACGCGGCCCGTGTGCTCGTCGACGATCATCACCTTGTCGTCCTGGACGATGTACTCCTTGTCGCGCTCGTAGAGCGTGTAGCCACGGAGGAGCTGGTTGACGGCGTGGATGCGCTCGCTCTTCTCGGCGTAGTTCGTGTAGAGGAGGCGCTTGGCCTCCTCGGCCTCGTTCCGGAGCTCGCGGAGGTCGTTCTGGAGCTTGTTCTCGCGCTTCTCGGCGTCCAGCGAGGCGTCGTTCTGGAGGGCCTCCACGAGGTCGGCCTTCTTCTCCTCGTAGGTCCGCTCGATGCTGGCGATCCCCTCGCCGACGTCGGGGATGACGAAGAAGTCGGCGTCGGTGCCGGCCGAGCGGCCGATGGCCTCGCGGCCCTTGTCGGTCATCTCGATCTGGTGCTGGCTCTCCTCCAGGGAGAAGAACAGCGGCTCGTCCACCTCGGGCATCCGCTTGGCGGAGTCCTGGAGGTAGACGCTCTCGACGGACCGGATGAGCATCTCGATGCCCGTCTCGCCCTTGAGCTTGATGAGCTTCTTGTTGCGCGGGAAGCCGCGCTGGGCGCGGAGCAGCGCCAGCCCGGCCTCGTCGCGGAGCCGGTTTGCCTCCTTCTTGTTGTCGCTCGCGTCGGCCTGCTGGAGCTTGGTCTCGGCCTCGGAGACGTAGCCGGCGACGAGCTTCTGCTGGTCGCGGACGAGCCGCTCGACGGGCGGGTTGAACTCGTTGTACTCGTCGGTGTCGGCCTGGGGGACCGGCCCGGAGATGATGAGGGGCGTCCGGGCCTCGTCGATGAGCACCGAGTCGACCTCGTCGACGATGGCGTAGTGGTGCTGGCGCTGGACGAGCTGGTTCGGATCGACCACGAACGAGTTGTCGCGGAGGTAGTCGAACCCGAACTCGTTGTTGGTGCCGTAGGTGATGTCGGCGCGGTAGGCCTGGCGGCGGCCGGGCGAGTGCGACGGGTGCTTGTCGATGCAGTCGACGGTGAGGCCGTGGAACCCGAAGACCGGCCCCATCCACTCGGCGTCGCGCTGGGCGAGGTACGGGTTGACGGTGACGACGTGGACGCCGCGCCCGACGAGCGCGTTGAGGTAGATCGGGGCGACGGAGGTGAGCGTCTTGCCCTCGCCCGTCTTCATCTCGGCCACCTGCCCCCGGTGCAACACGACGCCGCCGAGGAGCTGCACGTCGAAGGGGACCATCTGCCACTCGATCTCGGCCCCGCCGGCCTCCCAGGTCTCGCCCAGGAAGCGCCGGCACGTCTCCTTGATGACGGCGAAGGCCTCCGGGAGGATCTCGTCGAGGACGTCCTCGACGGCGTCGATCCAGTCACCTTCGAGGTCGTCGAGGCGGGAGTAGAGGTCCTGCCGTTCGCGGACGGTCAGGCCCTCGGAGGGCGCGGACTGCCCGTCCCCCCCGACGGCGTCCTCGTCGTCCTCGCCGGCGGCGAGAAGGCGGGCGCGGATCTCGTCCTGCTCGGCCTCGATGGGGTCGCCCGCGGCGCGGATGGCGGCGCGGAACCCCTCGGTCTTGGCCTTCAGCTCGTCGTCGGAGAGGTGCTGGAACCGCTCGGCGAGCGCGTTGATCTCGTCGACGATGGGCCAGATCTTCTTGAGTTCGCGCTCGTTGGAGTCACCACCGAAGACCTTCTTGAGGACGTTGAGCATAGGGGAGCGTGGATCGATAAAAAGGAGTGCCCGGAAAGCTACGCGCCGGGGTCCGGGGGCGCCGGGGTCGGACGGGCAGCAGCAGCGGGCTGTTTCGGCCAGCGTGCCGTTTCCGTGCGTTCTTGGCCGAGGAGCGGGGGCCGAGTATCGGCCGCAGAACGTCGAGCGTACAGCCGGTCGTCCTCCTTCGCCCCGGTTTCGCACGGTCAGCCGGCACTGGCCGACCGCCCGGCCTAGAACCAGACGAGCCAGATCATCACGAGCGACACCACGGTGACGATCACGTTGGCGGCCGCGCCGCTCCGGAGGTAGTCCGAGAACCGGTAGCGCCCGGCCGCCATCACCATCATGTTGGTCTGGTAGCCGATGGGCGTGAGGAAGCTGGCGGAGGCCGCGATCGCCACGGCCACCGTGAACGCCTCCGGCGGAACGTCCATCGCCTCGGCCGCCTCCAGCCCGATCCCGACCATGAGGACGGCCGCCGCGTTGTTGGTGATGACCTCGGTGATCAGGCTCGTCGCCACGAACGCGGCGGCGACGACGGCGATGGGCCCGAGCCCGACGGCCGCGTCCGCGAGCCCGCCCGCGAGGGCCGCGGCGAGGCCGGTCTGCTCGATGGCCTTCCCCAGTCCGAGCGCGGCGACGATCACGAGGAGCACCGAGAGGTCGACGGACCGGCGGGCCTCCGTCCACGTCAGGCAGCGCGTGGCGATGGTGGCGAGGGCCCCGAGGAACGAGGTCGTCACGATCGACACGCCGAACACGGCCGAGACACCGATTACGGCCGCGAGGATCGCCAGCGCGACGGCGGCCCGGCCGGGCTGCGCGGCGGGCGGCGCCTCGCGCACCGGTGCGACCACGTAGAACACGTCGCGCCCCCGGCCCCACCGCTCGCCGAAGCGCCGCGGCGCCTCGACGAGGAGGAGGTCGCCCTCCTGGAGCGGCGTCCTCCCGATGGCCCCGCTCAGCGCCGCGTCCCGCCGCCGGATGCCGAGGACGACGCCCCCGTAGCGCTCGCGGAAGTCGGCCTCCTTCAGCGTCCGCCCCACGAGCGGGGAGCGGCCGGCGACGACGGCCTCGAACACGGGCAGCCCGCTCGGCTCCACCCCGTCGATCACGCGGGCGAGGCCGGGCCGCGCGAGGAGCCAGTCGAGCGCGTCGAGTTGGCCGGTGAAGAGGAGGACGTCGCCCTCGCGGAGCACGGCCTCGGGCGAGGCCGGCGTCACGTCGTCCCCGCTCCGCACGTGCACCAGGAAGGCGTCGCCGAGCGCCCGCAGCCCGGCGTCCTCGACGGTCTGGCCCGCGAGCGGCGAGCCCGGCGCGACCCGCGCCTCGAACAGGCACTCGGTGAGGGCCGGCGCGTCGTCCCGGCCGACCCCGCGGTCTGGGAGCGAGCGGTGGCCGATGAGCGCGAAGTAGACGACGACGGCGAGGGCCGCCGGAGCGCCGATGAGCGTCAGGTCGAACAGACCGAAGCCCGGCAGCCCGGCGTCCTCCATCAGCCCGGACACGAGGAGGTTCGTGCTCGTCCCGATGAGCGTCGTCATGCCGCCGACGATGGCCGCGTACGAGAGCGGGATCATCAGCTTCGACGGCGCGATGCCCGCGCGCTCGCACCACGCCTGGACGCGCGGCATCAACATCGCCACGAGCGGCGTGTTGTTGAGGAACGCCGAGAGCGTGGCCGTGACCAGCATCATCTGCGCCGTCGTCGCGCCGAGGCCGCCGGAGCGCCGGAACAGGAGCCGGTCGGTAAAGGCGAGGGCGCCCGTGGCCTGAACACCCGCCGCGACCACGAACAGGGCCCCGACGGCGAGCGGGGCCGAGTTCGAGAACCCGGCGAAGGCGTCTTCCGGCGTGAGGACGCCCGCCGCGAGGAGCGGCGCGAGGCTCGCGAACAAGAGCAGCTCCGGCCGCGCGACGTCCTTGACGAGCGCAACGACGAGGCCGGCGACGACGGCGAGGGTGAGCCACGCCTCCCAGGTGAACGCTTCCATTAAAACACGAGTTGGATGCGGCCGACGGCCAACGCCTCGGCCTCCCGAGCGTCGGCGCCGTCGGCTGCGGTGAACGTGGTCCGCTCGCCGCTGAGCTGGAGGCGGACGGCGTCGGTGAGCGACCAGTTGACGCCGAGCGCCACGGCCGTGGCCGCCCGCTCGGACGCGTCGGGGGCGACGAAACGCGGGAACGTGTCGGGATCCACGGCGAGGCGGTGCACGCCGGCCGCAACGGCGACCGCGCCCCACCGCCCGGCCTCGGGCGCGAACGGCCGGCGCGGGCGGAGGCGGCCGTAGGTCGCGTCCTCGCCCGTCAGCACGACCGTCCCGGTCACCTCCCAGGCGCGGTGGTCCAGGGCCACGGTCTCCTCCCCGATCCGGACCCGCTGGCGGACGCCGACGGCCTCGGCGAGAAGGCCCGCCGGGCCGGCGGTCCAGAAGAGCTGGGGCACGACGCGCGTGCGGGCGCCGTCGGCGAAGGCGGGGTCGTCGCCGGCGCGGTAGCGGAAGAACGCCTGCCGGCCCGAAGTCTGGAACGTCGGGAGCAGGGACGTCTCCTCGCTCCCGCGCTGGGCGCCGGCCGTCGCCGCCACCCCGACCGCCAGCCCGCCGAGGATCCCGGACCGGACCGGCTGGAGCAGCACGCGGGCTGTCACGTCTTTGGCCGCGTCGGCGTCGACGTCGCCGCTCGCACCGTCGACGACGCCGTTCGTGATGGCCACCTCGACCGACTGGCGGCCCGGCGTGAGGCGGAGGAGCGCGCCGACCTCGCGGTTCGGGACGAGTTGGGATGCGAGGGCGAGCTCGGGGAAGTCGAGGTCGGTGGGCGAGCGGAGCAGCTCCAGCCCCACCGGCCCCTTGAACTTGCCCACGCGGACCGTCACGCCGGGCACCACGAGCGCGTCCACGAACGCGTCCTGGATCTCCACGCGCCCGCTCCCGAAGTCCGAGAGCAGGCGGAAACGGAACCGCTCGTCGGCGGTCCCCTCCACCTGAATCCGCGCTCGCCGGACGACGGACGTGGAGACGTCGGCCTCGCCCCAGACGGACCGGGTGTCGGCCTGGAGGTCGCCGTGGAGCGCGACGGAGGAGGGGCTCTGCGCCCAGGCGGCGGTGCCGACGAGGCACGCCGCGAGACCGAGGAGGTGACGCACGCGGGCGGGTCGGCGCGGTCGGTGAGGGGCGCGGCGCCGGCGCGAGTTTCGTGCCGTTCGAATCCCCCTCCAACAGGGGCCGCGTGTTCTTTTCGCGCCTCCTGTCGACGCCGATGGCGCACCTCCCCGCTCCGACCGACGCCCCCACCGAGGGCGACGCGGGGTGACCTGCGGTCGCGCCCGTCCCGACGTAGCTTCGATCCTCCACCGACGCCCGCGCCTAGCAGCCCCTTCGAGACGGTCCCGCACGACGCTCCCGCCCGCTCCACCGGGCTCTCCCCGTCCGCCATGCGCCCCTCCCGTCTCCTGCTCGCCGCCCTGGGGGCGGCGCTCGCCGTCGCGCCCGCCCAGAGCCAGTCGCGCGGCGAGACCGGGTTCGACCTCGTCCGCCTCGACCCCTCGACGCGCGCCGCCGCCCTCGCCGGGGCCGGCTCGCTGCCGGGCGACGACCCGACGGCCGCGTTCTACAACCCGGCCCTCCTCACGTCCGAGATGGACGGGGCCGTGGCGCTGAGCTACACGAACCACGTCAGCGACGTGAGCGCCGGCGCGGCCGTCTACGCCCGCGACCTCCGGCGCTGGGGCGGGCTGAGCGTGGGCGTCGGCGTGCGCTTCCTGTCCTACGGCGACTTCGACCGGCGCGCAGAGGGCGATCCGGGCGGCGACGCCCCCGACACGTACTCGGCGGGCGAGACGGCGGTGTCGCTCACGGCCTCGCGCGAGGTGCTGCCCCAGCTCCGGGCCGGCGCGACGGTCCACGGGCTGTTCGCCTCCATCGACGACGCGGGCGCCTCGGCGCTGGCGGCCGACCTGGGCGTGACGTACACGGTCCCGGCGCAGGCGCTCACGCTGGGCGCGAGCGTCCACCACGTCGGCGCCACGCTCTCGTCGCTGGGCGAGGCCACGGACCGGCTCCCGCTCGACGTCCGGATCACGGCGGCCAAGCGGCTCCGCTACCTCCCCCTCACGGTCTCGGTGTCGGGCGTCGACCTCCACGCCTTCGAGGGGCCGGGGGCCGACTCGTCGTTCGTGACACGGGCGCTGGACCACGTCGCCGCCGGCGGCGAGCTGCAGCTGGGCAGCGCGCTCTCGCTCCGCGCCGGCTACAACGGGCGGCGCGGCGACGACCTCCGCTCCGGCGGACGGCTCGACCTCGCCGGGCACGAGCCTGGGGGCCGGCCTCTCGCTCCGCCGCGTGGCCGTCGACTACGCCTACACCAACTGGGGCGCCTTCGGCGGCTTCCACCAGTTCGGCGTCCGCACCCGACTCTGACGGCGGCGTCAGGGCAACGCCGGAGGGATTGCGGACGACACGCGGCCGGCGTTCCTTGCATGCATCCCCTTTTCCCGACACGCCATGACGTCCCCGATTCGCCTCGCCCTTCTCTTCGGAGCCGTCGCCCTGGCCGGGTGCGACTCGTCGAGGTTGACCGGGCAGGAGCGCGCCGAGCTCCAGGCCGGCGAGGTCCGGATCGCCCTCGGCGAGACGGCCACGCTCGACGGGCTGGCGATCACCTTCGACGAGGTCGTCGAGGACAGTCGGTGCCCCGAAGACGTCATGTGCGTCTGGCAAGGCGCCGCCACCGTGGCGCTGACGATCGACGGCACGCCGACGGACGTTTCTGTCGTGGACCCGGACTCCACCCCCGAGGCCGGGGTCCGAGCGGGCGGCGTGCTCGTGTACGCGGTGGGCCTGGCTCCCTACCCCCGCCAGGACAACCCGAGCAAGGCGACGCCGGTCGTGGCCGTCTCGACCGTCGAGGCGGAGTAGGCGGCTACCGCTCGGACGGGAACTCGTCCATCCCGATCTCGACGTCGAGGTCCGCCAGCCGGGCGGCGAGGTGGCGCTGCGCGTCCGCGAGCGCACGGTTGTAGAGGGTCGGCCCGATCTCCTCCAGGACGAAGTCCAGCAGGAGGCCGGCGGCGAGGTCGCCGAGTGGGGCGGCGAAGGCGTCCTCGGCGTAGCGTTGGAGGGCGGCCACGGCGCGGGGGCGGTCGTCGTCGGAGAGGGAGAGGGGCACGCTATCCCTCCTCCACGTCGCGCGTCAGGAGGCCCTGGCGCTTGAACGAGATCATGGTCGTCTCGAGCGTCCCGTGGCGCATCCGCCGGCGGACCTCCTCGACGGGCATCCCGCCGTTCAGCCAGATGAGCGCCGCCGTGTGCGTGAGGCTGTGCGGGCTGATGTCGCGCCGCTTGAGCCCGGCCTTGCGGAGGTACCCGTTCACGCGCCCGCGCACGGACCGCGTGTTGAGGCGCGTCCCCGCGCTCCGGTGCCCGTGGCTGACGAAGAGCGGCGCCGTCGGGCCGGCCTCCTCGCGCGCCAGGAGGTAGATCTCCAGCGGGTCCACGGCGGGGGCGTCGAGCGGGACCGACTCGTCCTTCGACTGGCGGCCCTTGCCCTGGACGCGCAAGAACGTCCCCATCAGCGTGCGGTCCACGTCGCCCACGTCCGCGCGGACGAGCTCGATCTCGCTCAGCCCGCCGTACACCATGAGCGCGATGAGGGCCCGGTCGCGCCGGCCGATCTCGGTCTCCTGCGGGACGATCCCGAACAGGTGCTCGACCTCCTCGGCGCGGAGGACGCCCCGCGAGTGGGAGGCGGGCCGGCGGTTGCCCTTCACGCCGCGCGCCGGGTTCTCCGCCAGCTCGCCGCGCGCGACGAGGTAGTCGCAGAGGCGGCGGAGGGCGGTGAGGTAGGTGCTCACCGAGACCTGGCTCAGCTCCCGCTCCTCCATGAGGTACGCCTTGTACGCCTCCACGTCCTTCTCCACGAAGTGGAACCGGCTCGACGGCCGGGCGGCGCGCGTGGCGTGGTAGCGCTCGAACTCGTTGAGCGCGCGGCGGTAGGTCCCCTTCGTCTCCTTGCTCTTTTCCTTGAGGTAGTCCGAGACGAACGTGTCCAGTCGGGCGACGAGGTCGGCGACGGTGAGGTGGAGCGGGGGGTCGGCGTCGGCCACGGGGGGACCTCACGGGGAGGCTGGATAACGGCTATCCCCAAAACTAGACCGCCCGCCGACCGCTGGCAACAGGGGCCGCCCGATGCGGCCCCGCTCACCGCTGGCGACGCGCGCCGCCAGCGGTGGGGGCCGCTGGCGTGGGCGCCCTACAGCAGCGGCGAGTCCGGCGAGACGGCCTCGAGCTGGCGCCGGTAGGCCGCCAGGAAGCTGGCCGCCATGGCCCCGTCGATGATCCGGTGGTCGTAGCTCAGCGAGACGTAGACCATGTGCCGGATGGCGATCACGTCCTCGCCGTCCACCTCGACCACGACCGGCCGCTTGACGATGGCGCCGGGCGAGAGGATCGCCGACTGCGGCTGGTTGATGATCGGCGTGCCCATGAGCGAGCCGAGGCTGCCCACGTTCGTGATGGTGAACGTGCCGCCCTGCAGCTCGTCGGGCTGGAGCTTCTTGCTCCGAGCGCGCTCGGCGAGGTCGGCCACGGAGTGCGCCAGCCCGGTGAGGTTCTGCTGCCCGGCGTTGCGGACGACCGGCACGAGGAGCCCCCTCTTCCCCAGCGCGACCGCGATCCCGATGTGGTAGTCCTTCCGGATGAGCACGCGGGTGCCCTCGACGGACGCGTTGAGCAGCGGGTGGTCGCGGAGCGGCTCGATGGCCGCCTCGATGAAGTAGGGCGTGTAGGTGAGCTTCGTCCCCTCGCGCTCCTGGAACTCGGCCTTGTGCGCCTCGCGGTGCTTCACGAGGCCGGTCACGTCCACCTCCGCGAAGGAGGTCACGTGGGCGCTCGTGTCCTTCGAGCGGCGCATGTGCTCGGCGATGAGCTGGCGCATCCGGTCCATCTCGACCACCTCGACGCGGTCGTCGGACGCGCTCGGAGACGGCGCGGGCGTGGCCTTGGTCGGCTTGGCGGACGACGGGCGGGCCTGCGGCGCGGCGGGCTGGGCGGCCGTCGTCTCGGGGCCGCCCTCCGCTCCGTAGCTCTTGGGCCGGGGCGTCTCGGCGGGCGGGGCGGGGGCCTCCCCGCGCTGATCGAGGTAGGCCATCACGTCGTCCTTGCTGACGCGGCCCTCGGAGCCCGTGCCCTGGATCGACTGAAGCTCGGCGAGCGACAGGCCTTCGGCCTCGGCGATAGAGCGGACGAGCGGCGAGTAGAAGTTGCCGGCGGCGTCGCGGCGCGGGATGGGTCCGGCGTCGCCGGACGTGGCGGCGGCGGCGGCCTCGGCGCCGCGCTCCTCCCGGACGGCCGGAGCCGAGGCGGCGGTGGCGCCGGCCTCGCCGCCGTAGCTCTTCTCATACGGCTCGGGCTCGCGCGAGGCCGCGCCGTCGCCGCTGGCGGCCGGCGTCGCCGGCGCGCCGGACGCCGCCGTCGGCGCCGCGTCGGCCGAGCCGATGATGGCGATGGGCGTGCCCACGTCGACGGTGTCGCCCTCCCCCACGAGGATCTCCAAGAGCGTCCCGGCCTCGGGCGAGGGCACCTCGGAGTCGACCTTGTCGGTCGAGATCTCGAGGAGCGTCTCGTCCTGCTCGACCGTGTCCCCCACGGCCTTCTTCCACTCGAGGACCGTCCCCTCCATCACGCTCTCGCCCATCTTGGGCATGACCACCTCCGTGCGCGCGCCGCCGCCCGTGGCTCCGCCCGACGCGCCGCCAGCGGCCTCGCCAGTGGCCTCGCCAGCGGGGCGCACGTTCGGCGCGGCCGGCTTGGCCTCCGGCTCCGGCTGCGGGTCCTCCCCGACGGGATGGACCTCGTTGAGCGGCTCGGCGGCCGTCTCGACGTCGGATGCGTCGGCGACCTCCGTCTCCTCGGACTCGCTGGCGGGCGGTGCGGCGGCGGGCGTCGCGTCCGCCTCGGCGGTCACGTCCGTCTCGATCACGGCGATCGCCGTGCCCACGTCGACGGTGTCGTTCTCCTCGACCAGGATCTCGACGATCCGGCCGGCCTCGGGCGAGGGCACCTCGGAGTCGACCTTGTCGGTCGAGATCTCGAGGAGCGTCTCGTCCTGCTCGACCGTGTCCCCCACGGCCTTCTTCCACTCGAGGACCGTCCCCTCCATCACGCTCTCGCCCATCTTGGGCATGACGACATCGACTCGGGCCATTGGAAGGTGCGCGGGGCGCGGAAAGACGAACGGGCGGTGCAGGGGCGCAAAGATACGCGGGCCGGTACGTACGCCCCGGCGGAAGCGCTCCCGCGTGGGCTGTGAAAATGATGAGGCCCACGTACGGCGCGGCCTCATGCGCTCATGCCCTGCACACGGTAGCTTCCGGCACGCTTCGCCTCTCTCCGCATGGCCCGTCTGCTCTCCCTGGCCCTCACCGTCGCCCTCGTCGGCGGCTGCGCCTCGACCCGCCCCGCCCCCGAGCCCGGCGGCGACATGGCGGACGACCCGCTCTCCGACGCCGCGCCCGCTGGCGACGCCGCGCCCGCCAGCACGCAGCGCCGCCAGCCGCCGGCCAGCCGGCCGACGCGGACGACGGCCCGCTCCCGCTCGACCCGGCCGTCCGCACGGGCACCCTCGCCAACGGGCTCGTCTACTACGTCCGCCCCAACGAGGAGCCGCGCGACCGCGCCGAGCTTCGCCTCGTCGTCGACGCCGGGAGCGTGCTGGAGGACGCCGACCAGCGCGGGCTGGCCCACCTCCTGGAGCACCTCGCCTTCAACGGAACCGAGCGGTTCCCCGAGCAGGAGCTGGTCCAGTACCTCGAGTCGACCGGGATGCAGTTCGGACCGGACGTCAACGCCTACACGTCGTTCGACGAGACGGTCTACATGCTCCAGGTGCCCACCGACAGCGCCCAGATCTTCTCCACCGGGCTCGACGTCCTCCGCGAGTGGGCCGGGAACGTGACGCTCTTGGACGATGCCATCGACGACGAGCGCGGCGTGGTCCTGGAGGAGCGGCGGCTCCGGCGCGGCGCCCAGGGCCGCGTCCAGGACGTCCAGTTCCCCGTCTTCTACCAGGGCTCGCGCTACGCCGAGCGCCTCCCCATCGGCACCGAGGAGGTGCTCCAGAGCACGCCGCCCCAGCGCGTCCGCGACTTCTACGAGACGTGGTACCGGCCCGACCTCATGTCGGTCGTCGTCGTGGGCGACGTGGACGCCGACGAGGTGGTCGACATGATCGAGGCCCGCTTCGCGGACCTGGAGAACCCGGCCGCCGAGGTGGACCGCCCGAGCTACGAGGTCCCCGATCACGCCGAGACCCTCGTCTCGATCACCACCGACCCGGAGCTTCCGCAGGGGACGGTCCAGGTGATCCTCAAGCGCGAGCCGCGCGAGACGGAGACGGAGCGCGACTTCCGGGAGTCGCTGGTCGTCGGCCTCTACAGCGCCATGTTCAACGCGCGCCTCCAGGAGCTGACGCAGTCGGCGAACCCGCCGTTCGCCATCGCCTTCGCCGGGCTCGGCGGCGGGCTTCGGACGATCGACCTGGCGCAGTTTTTCGCCATCGTGCCGGCCAGCGGCGGCCTCACCGGCCTGGAGGCGCTCTTGACCGAGACCGAGCGGGTCCGCCGCTTCGGCTTCACCGAGGGCGAGCGCCAGCGGGCCGAGGCCGAGATCCTCAACGGGATCGACCGCGCCCTCGCCGAGCGCGACCAGACGCCCTCGCGCGTCTTCGCCAGCCAGCTCGTCGACACGTTCCTCGAAGGCGACCCCACGCTCGGCGTCGACGCGCGCGCCGCGCTCACCCGCCAGCTCCTCCCGACCATCGGGATCGGCGAGGTGAACCGCCTGGCCGACGACCTGCTCGCCGAGGGCAACCGCGTGATCGGCCTCGCGCTCCCCGAGGCCGAGGGCGTCACGCCGCCCACCGAGGCCGAGGTCCGCACCCTCCTCGCCGCCGTCGACGGCGCCGAGCTGGAGCCCTACGCCGACGACGTCTCCGACGAGCCGCTCGTCGCCACGCCGCCCGCGCCGGGCGAGATCGCCCGCCGGGCGGACCTGGGCAACGGGGTCACGGACCTCACGCTCTCGAACGGGGTCCGCGTGCTCGTCAAGCCCACCGACTTCCAGAACGACGAGGTGCTGCTCTACGGGTTCAGCCCCGGCGGCACGTCGCTCCTGGACCTGGAGACGTACGAGGCCACGCAACTGGCGGCCGGCATCGCCAACCTCTCCGGCGCCGGCCCCTTCGACGCGACGGCGCTCCAGAAGAAGCTGGCCGGCCAGACGGTCGGCGTCTCGGCGTTCCTGGGCGAGCGCGAGGAGGGATTCCGGGGCTCCGCCTCGCCGGACGACCTGGAGACGCTGTTCCAGCTCGTCTACCTCGGCGCCACCCAGCCCCGCCGCGACGAGGCCGCCTTCGCCTCCGTGCTCCAGCGCTACCGCGGGCTGCTCGCCAACCAGTCGGCCTCGCCGCAGGCCGCCTTCCGCGACACGCTCCAGGTCACGCTCGCCCAGAACCACCCGCGCCGCCAGCCCTTCGACACCGACGTGCTGGACCGGGCCGACCTCGACGCCTCGGTGGCCGTGCTCCGCGAGCGGTTCGCCGACGCCGACGACTTCACCTTCGTCATCGTCGGGAACGTGGAGATGGAGACGCTGACGCCGCTCCTGGAGACCTACCTCGCCAGCCTCCCGACGCTCCCCCGCACGGACGTGGCGCAGGACGTGGGCGTCGAGCGACCGGCGGGCGTCGTGAAGAAGACGGTCCGGCGCGGGATCGAGCCGCAGGCGCAGGTCCAGATCGTGTTCCACGGCAGCTTGGACCGCGTGGACCTGGAGACCGAGGCGCAGCTCGACGCGCTCGGGCAGGTGCTCACCACCAAGCTCCGCGAGACGGTCCGCGAGGAGCTGGGCGGGACGTACAGCATCCGCGCGAACGGCAACGCCGAGCGCGAGCCGCGCCCCGCCTACACCGTCACCATCGGCTTCGGCGCCGACCCCGCCCGCGTGGACGAGCTGGTCGCCGCCGTCATGGCCGACCTCGCCGAGGTCAAGGCCGACGGCCCGGAGCCGCGCTACGTCGACAACGTCCACGAGGCGGCGCGGCGCGGCCAGGAGACGGCGCTCCGCGAGAACGGCTACTGGCTCAACACCATCGCCAACGCGGTCCGCTACGAGATCCCGCTGGCGGACGCGCTCGCCCAGAGCGAGCGGCTGGCGGCCGTCACGCCCGCCGACGTGCAGGCCGCCGCCCGGCGCTTCCTCGACACCGACCGGTACGTCCAGGTGGTGCTGCTGCCGGAGGAGACGGAGTAGCGCGGGTGGACCGTCGGGGCACACAGGCGGTGCGCCCCGAGGGACCTCCGGGCCTCGCCGCCGCTGGCGGCCGCCGCCAGCGCGACGGGACCGTCCCGGATCACGCCAGCTGATACAGGTCCAGCGTGCCGGCGCGGCCCCGGAGCGGGACGCCCACGTGGCGCTTCGCCTCGAACCGGCCCTCCGGCACCCGCGCCCACACCGCGCTCGTCGCCAGCACGCACGCGTCGAGCGTCTTGTTGAGCCCCTCGACGCGCGAGGCCACGTTCACCACGTCGCCCGTCACCTTGTACTCCTTGTGCTGCGCCGAGCCGACGGTCCCGGCGACGACCTCGCCGGCGTGGAGCCCGATCCCGACGCGCGTCGGGCGGAGCTCCCCGCGTGCCACCTCGGCCTCGACGCGGCGGACGATGTCGAGCGAGGCCTCGACGGCGTTCGTGCAGTCGTCGGGCGTGGCGAGCGGGGCGCCGAAGATGGCCATGAACCCGTCGCCGAGGAGCTGGTGGATGATGCCGCCGCGCGACGTCACGGCGTCGATGGTCAGGCTGAAGAAGCGGTTCAGGAAGTCGACGACGGCCTCGGGGTCGGCCTGCTCGGCGAACGTCGTAAAGTCGCGGACGTCGAGGAACAGGACGCAGGCGGCGGTGCGGCGGCCGGGCGGGTCCGCCTCGTGCCGGAGCAGCTCCTCGACGACGGCCGGGGCGGTGTGGCGGCCGAACACGTTGAGGATCCGCGTCTGCTCCGCCTCCCGCTGCGCCGCGTCGAGCGTCTGCGCCGACTGCATCCCGAGGATCGTGAGCAGCCGGCCGTCCTCGTCGGTGAACGTCCCGTCGCGCTTGTTGTAGAGCGTGAGCGTGCCGAGAAAGCGGCCGTGGGCGACGAGCGGGGCGCAGAGCACCGTCTGGACCGCCTCGTCCCATTCGAACCGGGAGAACGGGGGCTCGGCGCGGGGGTCGTCGAGGCGGAGGGTGCGGCGGTGGAGGCCCATCCACCCGAGGAGCGCGTCGTCCGGCCGGAGCGCGGAGCCCTCGGCTCCGCGCCGCGTGCGGACGAACGTCTCGCTGGCGCCCTCCTGCCGCCCCACGAGCGTGACCACGCCCTGGCCGGCGCCGATGGCCTCGAGCGAGCGCCGGACGAGCGTGTGGACGGCCCCGTCGAGGTCGCGCGCGCTGCCGAGCGCGACGGCCACGTCGTTGAGCAGCGCCAGCTCGTCGACGGCCCGGCGGAGGCGGAGGACCTCGGAATCGGAAGAGGAGGGCGGAGTCATGGGAGAGGGGCGTTTCCTTGGAGAATACAGGGATTTGGAGAATCGGCCCCGCGTCCAGAGATTGACGCCGTGCGGGGACGGTCCGCACGCCCCGATCGCCGGCCTCGCTCACACCCTGTGGCTCCCCCAGACAACGACGCTCTCGTTATGGACTCCCTCGTCGGGCGGGAGATCGGGCCGTATCGCGTCGAGGAGCGGCTGGGGAGCGGCGGAATGGGCGTGGTCTACCGGGCGACGGACCTCCGCCTCGACCGCGACGTGGCCCTCAAGTTCCTCTCGGCCCGCCTCCACGCCGACCCCCGCGCGCGGACGCGCCTGCTCCACGAGGCCCGCGCCGTCGCCGCGCTCGACCACCCCCACGTCGCCAGCGTCTACGACGTCGGCGAGACGGCCGACGGCCGCGCCTACGTCGCGATGGCGTACTACGACGGCGAGACGCTGGCGGAGCGGATCGACCGGGGTCCGCTCCCGGCCGACGAGGCGCTGGGGCTCGGGCTCCAGATCGCCCAGGGGCTCGCTGCCGCCCACCACGCCGGGATCGTCCACCGCGACGTGAAGCCGGCCAACGTGATGGTCCTCCCCGACGGGATGCCCGACGGCGGGCCGTGCGCGAAGGTGCTCGACTTCGGGATCGCCAAGGTGGACGACGCCGACCTCACGCAGACCGGCGAGAGCGTCGGGACGGCCCTCTACATGAGCCCCGAGCAGCTCCGGGGCGAGCCCGTCGACGGGCGGGCGGACGTGTGGGCCGTCGGCGCCGTGCTCTACGAGATGCTGGCCGGGCAGCGCCCGTTCCGCGGGAGCTACGCCGCCGCCATCGGCTACGCCGTGCTCCACGAGGACCCGGCCCCGCTGGAGCGCGAGGACCTCCCCGACGGCGTGGCGGCCGTCGTCGCGCGGTGCCTCGCCAAGTCGGCGGACGCGCGGTACCCGTCGATGGACGCGCTCGCGGAGGCCCTGGACGACGTCCGCCGGGGCACGGCGCCCTCCACCCCACCGGTACCGCCAGTCGCACGGGCGGCGGCCAGCGGGCGTCCGCCCCCACGGCCTCGCTGGCGGTGGGCCGTCGCGGCGCTCGGCCTGCTCGCCGTCGCCGCGCTCGGCGTGGCCGCGCTCCGATCCGGCGGGACGGACGCTGGCGGGACCGAGCGCCTGGCCGTGCTCCCGTTCCGCGCCGTCGGATCGGACGCCGAGCCGCTCTCGGCCGGGCTGGTCGAGGCGGTCACGAGCAAGCTCAGCCACCTCGCCTCTCTGGACGGGCGCGTCCGCATCGTGCCGTCGAGCGAGGTCGCCAGCGGGATGACGCCGAGCGACGCCCGCGAGCGGTTCGGGGCGTCGCTGGTGATCGACGGCGCGGTGCAGGTCGAGGGCGGGCGCGTCCGCGTCACGATCACGCTCATCGACGTGGGGACCGGCGACGCGGCCCAACTCGGCTCCCGCGAGGTGGACGACGCCAGCGGCAGCGCCTTCGCGCTCCAGGACGCCGCCGTGCTCCAGGTGGCCGACCTGCTCCGCATCGAGGTCGGGATGACCGACCAAACCGCCCTCTCCGCTGGCGGCACCGACGACCCCGAGGCCAACAAGCTCTACCTCCGGGGCCTCGGCGTCCTCCGCAACCACCAGTCCACCGACGACCTGGCGCAGGCACGGTCGCTGCTCCGGGAGGCGATCTCGCTGGACCCGTCGTTCGCCCTCGCCCACGCCGCCCTCGCGGAGGCCGAGTGGCAGACGTACCGGCTCACCGAAGACCTCGCCTGGACCGACCGCGCCATCGCCAGCGCCGAGCGGGCGCTCGCCCTCGACGACGGGCTCGCCGAGGTCCACACGGTCCTGGGCAACATCTACGAGGGGCGCGGCGAGTACGACCGGGCGCTCGCGTCCCTCGACCGCGCCCTCACCCTCGACCCGCGGAGCTCCGAGGGCGAGCGCCGGCTGGGCAAGGTGTACGCCTCCCTCGGGCGGCCCGACGAGGCCGAGGCGGCCTACCGCCGGGCCGTCGCGCTCGCCCCCGACTACTGGCGGCCGTACAACAGCCTCGGCGCGTTCTACCTCGCGGAAGGGCGCACCGAAGAGGCCGCCGACCAGTTCCGCCAGGCGCTCCAGCTCGACCCCGTCAACACCTCTCTCCTCACCAACCTCGGCGTGGCGGCGTGGCAGGCCGACGACCTCGATGCCGCGGCGGAGGCGTTCGAGCGTGTCCTTCGCCTCGCCCCTGACAACGTCCAGGCCGCGCAGAACCTCCTGGCCACTCGATTCGCGAGCGGAGAGTATGCCGAGGCCGTCGAGATCGGAGAGCGAGTCGTCGCGCTCCTCCCCGATGATTACGAGATCCGGTACAGCCTGGCAGAAGCACGGAGGTGGGCGCCCGGTCAGCGCGAGAGGTCCCGCCAGGACTATCGAGCCGTCATCGCCCTCGCCCGGAGCCGGCTCGCGCTAGGGAGGACGCCGCCCGTCCTGATTACGATGGCCGGGGCCTTTGCCGGAGCGGGCCAACGGGACAGTGCGCACGTGACGCTTGCCGAGGTCGAGCGCCTCCTCTCGCCGGAGACGGCCAACGTCCAGTCTGCCTACCAGATCGGCGTCACCTACGAGATCATCGGGGAGCGCCCTCGCGCGCTGGTCTGGCTCCAGAGCGCCCTCGACCGGGGCGTCGGCCGCACCCAGGCCGAGCGCTCGCCGTGGCTGGCCGACCTCCGCACCACCCCCACGTTCCGGTCCATCCTCGAATCAACCCCCTAGTCCTATGCGATGGCTCCTGCTCCTTCCGCTGGCCGTCTCTGCCGCAATCGCGCAGCCTTCCGGAGTGGCTGACACCCTCCTCGTTGAGGTACGCTCCACTGCCGCAGGGGGGGAATACGGGGTCCGTGGCTCGCTCCGTCTGGGAGGCCCCATTCTCCACGCTGGAGGCACCCTCGTCGTCCGCACGGCGGGTCCTCTCCGGGTGCTCGTCACGGTCTCGAAGGCCTTGGCGTCCGGCGTGCCGGGCACGAGCGGGCCGAGCAGCGCGCTCGTGATGCCTCCCCAGACGACGGGCGCCCTCCACATGAGGCCCCCGCTCGACGCCGACGCCGCGGCCGCCTCCACTCTCCACCGGGTCTCGGTGCTGGTGTGCACCGACGCAACGGCGGCCACCGACGCCGAGCCCGACCCGCCGTGTCGGGTGTGGGAGCCCGCGCGCCCTGCCTCCGACCTGGGCGGCGGCCCAGGCTTCGTGCTTGAGATCACCGACGAGATCAACGCTGGGGGCCCTGGGCGGGACGCCCCCATGCGGGAAGACCCTCCGGTGAGACCCGTCATCGACCGCTAGCCTGCCCCTCTCCCGGCTGGCGGACGCCCGCCGCCAGCTGGGCAACGTCTCGTCCTCTCCCTCCCTCTGCTCATGAAACACGCCCTCGCCCTCACCGCCCTCTTCGCCTGCTCCGCCGCGCACGCTCAGTTCTACCCGGACGTCTCGGACGTCCACGTGATCGACGTGTTCGTGGACGACGCCGGGAGGGTCGTCTACGAGACGGAGGGGGAGATGGGCTCGAACGGTCCGATCGTCCGCGCGGGGGGATCGCTCGTCGTCCACGCCTCCGACTCGCTCCAGGTCCTCGTCGTCGTCGAGGACGGGCGCGGGACGCCGGGCACGAGCGGGGCCAACGCCGTTTTCACGACGTCCTTCCGGCCGACCCGCGTGCTCCACCTGCGTCCCCTCCAGGACCCCTACCAACCGAGCAGCCCGACCTACCACCGCGTCACGGTGCTCGTCTGCACCGACGGCCCTGCCCCGGAGTCCGACTACCCGGAGTTCCAGGACCCGTGCCGGACGTGGCAGGGCGTCCCCCACGTCTCCGGAGAGCCGGACGACACAGGGTTCACGCTCGAGATCAACGACGGCCTCGGCGTGTACGCCGCCCCCGCCCCGCCGGACCCACCCGTGGAGCCTGTGGTCGATTAGGGGACCTCGTTCAACAAACGCGCCCGGCCCCACCGCGGGAGCCGGGCGCAGAACGGACCCGCTGGCGGACCGTCGCCGCCAGCGCGGCGGGCTCAGAGAAACTCGACGCGGCTCCTCATCTCACCGGCGTCGAGGACCGCGTGGATCAGGAGCAGGCCGTCGAGGAGCCGTCGCGCCGACACCTGCTGCTGGGCGTACGCGATCCCCGCATGCTCGCGCCCCTCGGCGTGCAAGGCCAGAAAGTCGCTGTCTTGCGACACGACGACGCGACCGGACGCTCGCGCGTAGGCGAGGTGCTCCTCGTCGGACGCACCGAGCCGGCCCGCCTCGGCCACCGTCTCCACGTCGATGCCCCGCTGGCGGAGTGCCCGGCGCACGACGGCGCCCACGTGCTCGTCGAGGTAGAACCGGACCGGCTCGCTCACGCGGCCTCGCCCAGGCGCCGCAGCTTCTCCGCGACCGGCGACGAGGTCCGCTCGCGGACGGCCTCCGCCAGCGCCGCGCCCTCGCGGAGCGAGCGGTCCACCTCTTCCCGGTGGTCGAAGTAGTACGCCAGGGCCGCGTGGACCTCGGCGAGCGAGAGGTCATACGCGGCCGAGATCTCGTCGGCGCTCAGGCGGACCTGCTCGTGCCACACGGCGACGTCCGCGACCGTGATCCGGCGACCGGCGATCCGGGGGCGCCCGCCCGCCACGCCGGGCGTCGTCTCGATGTGGGGGTAGAGGGGGCTCATGGGCATCGGCGCGGGCGGCTCGTCCAACGCCCCCGCGCGCAGGCGGTTCTGACGACGAGCGCCCGGCTCCACCGAGGGAGCCGGGCGTCGGACTCGCTGGCGGACCGTCGCCGCCAGTAAGGCGGGCACCGGGCCGAGTCTCTTGCCGGAGTACGACCCGGTGCTTCCGCTACGGATGGGATTGGGGAGGCGCTACATAGGCAGGCATTGGCTTGGGTTTGGGAGGGACAGGGTCAGCGGTCACCCGCGTTGGGCATTCGCGTCCCGACGGCCCCGTAGATTGCTGGGTCGGCAAGCTCTCGAATGGAGCCGGTCTCCAGATCTAATACCATCGCTCGGTGGTACTCCGCTCCGTCGGACACATCCCGGACTCTGCTGAAGAGGAGCGTGCGTCCCGGTCCCCAACTCGGGGTAGAATCATAGTAATCGCCTAGCGGTGTACGTTCGGAAGTAGGTGCCGTCCAGGTTCGTTACTGCGATCTTAGCGACGTAGCTGCGAAGCGCGTTCGGGTTCGGGTTCGGCTCGATGAGGGTATAGGCAAACAACCCCTCCGCGTCATTCCACGTCGGCCAGAGGACCTGGCGCACCGAGCGCTGGCCGTCGTAGAGGTAGGTGAGGTTCGGATTGTTGGCACGCACTAGGAAGTCCCCATCCAGATTCATGTAGAACAGCCCCCCTGCGTTCCGTGAGTCCATCGTCCGGGTCAAACTCGGGAAAATCAAGCGGCTCTCCTGAGAACACGACGAGGGTATCTGGACCCTTCATCCCAATCGCCACCGTCGCGTACGGCCCACCGTCGTGGACCCGCTCGAAGTACCCGTCGGCGAACCGAAACCGCAGCACGTCCTGCTTGATCGAGAACGGCGGCTGCGGGTTCGTGAAGTAGAACCCGTCCCCGTCCCGCTCCCACACCACCGGCGACCCGAGCCCGACCAGGATCGGCCGCTCCACCTCGCCCCCCGGCGGCACGTGCCCGAGCGTGTCGGCCCGGCCCGTCCGCAGGTCGTAGCGGACGTACTGCACGGCCGAGACCGGCCCGATGGTCTCGTCCCCGAAGAGCACCTGCTGCCCGTCTCGGCTCAGGTGCGGCGAGACGCTCTTGTGGTCGGGCCGCGAGATGATCTCGAAGACCGTCGGGTCCTCGATGTCGGCCACGACGATCCGGTGGGCGGGGGGGCCGCCGCCAGGGCCGTCGCCGATGGTCTGGTCGTAGACGGCGACGAAGGCGACGCGGCGCTCGGGCGGCACGTCGGCCAGCGTCCGGGGGGCCTCGCCCGCGTCACACCCCGCGAGGGCGACGAGGGCGAGCAGGAGCGTGGAGAGGCGCATGGAGATCGGGTGGAGGGCGCGCCCACGATAGGCGCCCGCCCTCCTCCCTCCAACCCCAAAACATTGGCTTTCCTGGTTGACCGAGACGGTTGACCCTGGCGGTTGGCCGAGACGGTCACTCGCCCCCGCCGCCCGTCTCCCCGCGCACGTCCCTCCGGTACGCCTGCATCGTCGTCCCCGCCACACGTCGGAAGGTCCGCGCCGCCGTGTCGTCGCGGTCCCACCCCACGGCGTGCCCCACCTCGAACGCCCGGAGGTCCGTCTCGGCCAGCAGCCGCTTCGCCTCGTCCACGCGTCGCTGCGTGAGGTACTCACCGGGCGGCACGCCCACCTCGCGCCGGAACGCCCGCCGCAGTGTTTCGAGCGACAGGTCGAACAGATCGGCGAGCTCCTCAGGACCGTCGAGATCGGCGAACCGGGCGTCGATGAGGTCTCGGGCGCGGCGGACGGAGTCCTTCATGTCGGCGGTCGCTACGAATCTATCTCCTAATATAAGAGGGGGGGGGAGATGTGCTTGGCACGCATTTATCGCTCGCAACCTCTATCAAAACAGAAGGCGCCCGGCCCCACCGAGGGAGCCGGGCGCCTGTCGTCCCGAGCGCTGGCGGACCGTCGCCAGCGGGGCGAGGCTACTCCGTCTCGGAGAGGTCGGAGGCGTCCGGAGCCGGGACGAGCGGGACGGCGTCCTCGTCGGTCTGGACTGCGCCGAGCGGGGCCTCCTCGATCTGGAGCGTCTCCTCGACCTCCGCCTCGAGGCCCGCGCCGGTGCCGGCGATGAGCGGGGCGATGACGAGGGCCACGACCGAGATCAGCTTGACGAGGATGTTGAGGCTGGGGCCGGAGGTGTCCTTGAGCGGATCGCCCACGGTGTCGCCGACGACGGCGGCCTTGTGGACGTCGGAGCCCTTGCCGTACTTCACACCGTCGAACTCGACGCCACCCTCGATCCGCTTTTTCGCGTTGTCCCAGGCACCGCCGGCGTTCGACTGGAAGATGGCCATGAGCACGCCCGTGACGGTCACGCCCACGAGCAGGCCGCCGAGCATGTACTTGTCGATGAAGCCGATCCCGACGGGGACGATGACGGCGAGGAGGCCCGGGAGGACCATCTCACGGATCGCCGCCTTCGTCGAGATGTCGACGCAGCGGGCGTGGTCGGCCTTGGCCGTGCCCTCGCGGAGGCCGGGGATCTCGTTGAACTGGCGGCCGACTTCCTTGATCATGTCGCCGGCCGCGCGGCCGACGGCGTTCATGGCCATCGCCGAGAACACGAACGGGAGCATGCCGCCGATGAGGACGCCCGCGAGGATCGTCGGGTTGGCCACGTTGATGGCCTCGATGCCGGCCTGCTGCATGAACGCCGCGAACAGCGCCAGCGCCGTGAGCGCCGCCGAGCCGATGGCGAAGCCCTTCCCGATGGCCGCCGTCGTGTTGCCGACGGCGTCGAGCAGGTCGGTCCGCTCGCGGACCTCCGGGGGCAGCTCGGCCATCTCGGCGATGCCGCCGGCGTTGTCCGAGATCGGCCCGTAGGCGTCGACCGCCAGCTGGATGCCCGTCACGCTCAGCATCCCGAGCGCCGCGATGGCGATCCCGTAGAGCCCGGCGAAGGTGAACGCGCCGATGATGGCGAGGGCGAGGATGATCGTCGGGATGCCCGTCGAGTACATCCCGACGCCCAGGCCGGCGATGATGTTGGTGGCCGCGCCCGTGACCGACTGGCGGGCGATGTTGGTCACCGGCGTCGTGTGCGTGGCCGTGTAGTACTCGGTGACCAAGCCGATGGCCGTGCCGGCCGCGAGCCCGATGAGGACGGCCCAGAACACGCCCAGCGACGAGTAGGTGAACGTGCCCACGATGGGCGTCGTCGCCGTGAACGTCTCCGGCAGCATGGCCTGGATGATGAAGAACGCCAGGACGGCCATGAGCCCGGCCGCGCCGAACTCGCCGATGTTGAGCGCCTTCTGCGGGTTGCCGCCCTCCTTCACCTTGACGAAGAACGACCCGAGGATCGAGACGACGATGCCGACCGCCGCGATGACGAGCGGGAGCAGGACCGCGCCCAGCTCCATCCCGTCGGCGTCGACGAGGGCCGTGGCGAAGGCCGCCCCCAGCACCATCGCGCCGACGATGGAGCCGACGTAGCTCTCGAAGAGGTCGGCGCCCATGCCGGCCACGTCGCCCACGTTGTCGCCCACGTTGTCGGCGATGGTGGCCGGGTTGCGGGGGTCGTCCTCGGGGATGCCCTCGTAGACCTTGCCCGCGAGGTCGGCGCCGACGTCGGCCGCCTTCGTGTAGATGCCGCCGCCGACGCGCGCGAACAGCGCGATCGACGAGGCGCCGAGCGAGAAGCCGGCGAGCACGTTCAGCACGCGCGTCACCTCCAGCGGGTCGAGGATGCCGTCGGCGCCGTCGAAGAGGCCGGTGTAGAGGATGAACAGGAGCCCGAGCCCGAGCAGGCCCAGCCCGACGACGGAGAGGCCCATCACGAGCCCGCCGGAGAACGCCACGTTGAGGGCCTCACCGAGCGAGGACCGCGCCGCGTTCGTCGTCCGCACGTTGGCCTTGGTCGCCACGCGCATCCCGAAAAAGCCCGCCAGCCCGGAGCACACGGCCCCGACCACGAACGAGAGGGCGATGAGCGGGCTGGAATCGGCGCGCGAGAGGTTCGCCAGCAGCAGCAGCGCCGCCACCACGACCACGAAGATGGCGAGCACGCGGTACTCGCGGCGGAGGAAGGCGGCGGCGCCGTCCTGGATGTCGCGGGCGATCTCGGCCATGCGGTCCGTGCCGACGGGCTGGGCGTTGACCCAGCGGGTGCGGAGGAAGGCGTAGCCCAGCGCGAGCACGCCCGAGATGGGGACGAGCCAGGACAGGAGGGATTCGGACATCGGGGGGTGGGTGAGTGAATGCGTGCCCCGGAGGGCGGATCTATCGAGGGAGAGCGGCCCGGCCGGCTAGCGGCCGTTGTGCCGGTTCATGGCGGCCTGGAGGCCGTCTCGGACGAAGGTGAGCGCCGCTTCGGCGGCAGCGTCGAGCGCGGCGTCGGCCGCCTCCTGCTCGTCCTCGTCGAACGGGGCCAGGACGTAGTCGACCTGGCCACCGGGCGGGAAGCTATCCCCCACGCCGATTCGTAACCGGGGAAACTCAGTGGAGCCCAGGGCATCGATCACGCTCTGGACCCCGTTGTGGCCGCCGGCCGAGCCCTTCCCGCGCAGCCGGATCTGGCCCAGCGGGAGCGCGAGGTCGTCGTAGACGAGCAGGGCGTCGGCGGGCTCCAGCCCGTAGCGGCGGAGGAGCGCGGCGACCGCCGGCCCGCTCCGGTTCATGAACGTGAGCGGCTTGGCCAGCGCGAGCGGCTCACCTCGCCACAGCCCCTCGCCCACGGCCGACTGGGCGGCCTCGGCGTCGAGCGGCACGCCGGTCTCCGCCGCCAGCCGGTCGACGGCCAGGAAGCCCGCGTTGTGGCGCGTGCCCTCGTAGTCGGGGCCGGGGTTGCCCAGGCCCACGACCAGCCGGCGCGGCCTCACGGACGGCCCGCCGCCCCGGCCCGTGCCAGAGGGGCGGTCGCCGAGGCGGAATCGGGAGAGCCAGGACATGGCGGAATCGTGCGTGGGACGCAGGCGTGGAGTCCCCCACACCCTACGTCCCACGACCGACGGCCCTCTACGCCTCCTCGCCCTCGGCCTCCGGGGCTTCGCCCTCGCCCTCGACCGGGGCCAGACCCTCGCCTTCGAGCAGCTCGACGCCCTCGACCTCCGTCTCGTCCTCCTCGACGAGCGCGCGCGGGGCCGTCACGCTGGCGATCGTCCGGGCCGGGTCCGTGAGGACCTCGACGGACTCGCCCACGGCCAGTTCCTCGACGTGGATCGACTCGCCGATCTCCAGGCCGGAGATGTCGATCGAGACGTGGCCGGGGATGTCCTTCGGGAGCGCGCGGATCTCGAGATCCTGGAGCGACTGCGAGAGGACGCCGCCGGCCTTGACGCCGTGGGGCGTCCCTTCGAGGTGGACCGGGATCGTCATCGTCAGGGCCTCGCCGGCCGTCAGCGCCAGGAAGTCGATGTGGAGCGGCTGGTCCGTGACGGGGTGGTAGATCACCTCCTTGAGGATGGCCTCGTGGTCGCCGCCGCCGACGGCCAGCGCCACGCGGTAGGTCTCGGTGGTGAAGAGGAGCGGGCGGACCGCCAGCGTCTCCACCGCGAAGTGGACGGGCTCGGTGTGCGAGCCGTAGAGCACGCACGGGACGAGGCCCGCGTTGCGGACGGCCTTGGTGGCCTTCTTGCCGGTCTCGCGCGCCTGCGCGTCGAGGGTGAGGGTCTGCATATCAGGTCGGGTACGAAGTACTGGGTGCGCGGGACGGGCGCGGACACCGGGGCCGGATCGTACCCCGCGCCTCGTCCCCCGTACCGGGATTAATCGACGAAGAGCGTCGAGATGGACTCGTCGGAGCCGATCCGGTGGATCGACTCGGCGAAGAGCGGGGCGACCGAGAGGACCTCGATCTTGTCGGAGACCCGCTGGAGCGGGATCGAGTCGGTGACGATGACGCGGCTGAGCGGGCTGGCCTCGATCCGGTCGATGGCCGGGCCGGAGAGGAGCGGGTGCGTGCAGAAGGCCTGCACGTCGAGGGCGCCGGCGTCGTGGAGCGCCTGGGCTCCGGAGGTGAGCGTGCCGGCCGTGTCGCACATGTCGTCGATGATGAGGCAGTTCTTGCCCGCCACGTCGCCGATGATGTTCATGACCTCGGCCACGTTGGCCTCGGGCCGCCGCTTGTCGATGAGCGCCAGCCCGGCGCCGAGCCGTTTGGCGTAGGCGCGGGCGATCTTCGAGGCGCCGACGTCCGGGGCGACCACCACGAGGTTGTCGCGGAACTGGCGGGCGACGGCCTCGCCGTCGGCGCGCCCATTCGCGTGGGCGGCGGCCAGCGTGTTCTCCTCCAGCCACTCCTCGAAGACCACGCTCCCGTAGAGGTGGTCCACGGGGATGTCGAAGAACCCCTGGATCTGGGCCGCGTGGAGGTCCATCGTGAGGACGCGGTCCACGCCGGCCTGCTCCAGCATCTGGGCGAACATCCGAGCGGCGATGCTCACGCGCGGCTGGTCCTTGCGGTCCTGGCGGGCGTAGCCGAAGTACGGGATGACGGCCGTGATGCGCGCCGCCGAGGCCCGCCGCGCCGCGTCGATCATGAGGAGCAACTCCATCCAGTGCTCGGCCGGCGGCGGCGTCGACTGGATGATGAACAGGTCGGTGCCCCGAATCGACTCCTCGTAGCGGACGTAGATCTCGCCGTCGGAGAAGTTGCGGAGCGAGACGGCTCCCAGTTCCTGCCCATACGCCTCGGCGATGCGCCGCGCCAGGGCCGGGTTGCTCCGGCCGGCGAACAGCGAGATGGGAAGGGCGGAAACGGTGGGCACGGGGCGGGGGGCCGTGGGAGAGGGTCGCCGCGAGGGCAGCGGCGGGTTGCCCGAGGAGGATTCGAACCTCCACAACCACTTCCAAAGAGTGGTGTGCTGCCATTACACCATCGGGCAGGGTGCTGGCACCGGGGGCCGAGACGCGGCGTACGAGGACGCGACGCCGACGGAGCCGGGGCAAGCGCCTAAACTAGAGGGCGGCGGCGGCGGCGGGCAACGCCTGCGCACCTTCCGGACCGTTCGGCGAGCCGTCCGCGGGGCTTCTTGCCCCCCTTTTCACCCACCCCGTCCGCCTGCCTGTGACCGACCCCACCCTCTCCGCGCTCCACGGCGCCCCGCCGCCGGACGAGCGGACGGCCATCGGCGTCCTCGGTGGCCTCGGCCCGTACGCGGGGCTCGACCTCGTCCGCGCCATCTTCGACGAGACCGACGCCCACGCCGACCAGGAGCACCTGCCGGTGACGTTGATCTCCTACCCCAATCGCATCCCCGACCGGGCGACCTGGATCGCCGACGAGACGGCGCCCTCTCCGCTCCCGGCCATGATGGAGGTGCTCCGCCGGCTCGACGACGCCGGGTGCGCCGTGGCCGGCATCCCCTGCAACACGGCGCACGCCCCGCCCCTCTTCGACCGGCTCCGCGACGGCCTCCTCGCCGACGGCCGGGACCTCCAGCTCCTCCACATCGTGGACGCCATCGTGGACAACGTGCGCGAGGTGGCCCCGGACGCGCGACGGATCGGCGTGCTCGCTACGTCGTCGTCGGTCCAGAACCGGCTGCACCGGACGGGCTTGGAGGCGGCCGGCCTGGAGGCCGTCAAGCCCGACGAGGCGCACCAGGCCCAGGTCCAGGAGGCGATCTACGGAGACGAGTGGGGGCTGAAGGCTCAGAGCGCGCCCCCCGCGCCCCGTGCCCGCCAGGCCCTCCTCGACGCCGCCGATCACCTGATCGCGCGCGGCGCCGAGGCCGTGATCCTGGGCTGCACCGAGCTGCCGCTGGCGATCCCAGAGGCCGAGCGCGGAGGCGTCCCGTTCGTCAGCTCGACGCGGGCGCTGGCGCGGGCGCTGATCCGGTCGACGCACCCCCGAAAGCTCCGCGAGGCGACTGTCGCCAGCGCGTGAGGACACACGGGGCACCCCCGCGTGCCCTCCGCCCCCCGGCGGCGGCGGTACTTTCCCCTCCGCACCGCCCGTGACCTGTCTGACCGCTTGAGACCCCTCTAAGGCCTCCTCCCGTCCTCCGCCGACCTCGCGTCGGTCGGCCGTCAGATGCTTCGCGAACGCAGCCTGCTCCTCCAGCGGCTCCTCTTCGGGGCCGACCTCGTCCTGATCGCGGTCGCGTGGGTGATCGCCTGGGTGGTCCGGTTCGAGGTGCTCACGCCGCCCGAGTGGGTCCCGCTCTCGGCGTACCTGACGTTCCTCCCGTTCGTCTTGGTGATCTGGAGCGCGGTGTTCCTGGTCTCGGGGCTGTACCAGACGCGCCGGGCGCAGCGGCTCCCCCTCGTGATCTACGCGGTGGCGCGGGCGGTGGGGCTGGGGCTCGTCGCCTCGTTGGGCGCCCTCTTCTTCTATCGAGAGTTCTCGTTCTCACGGCTCCACATGCTCCTGTTCGGAGCGATCTCGTCGGGGCTGCTCGTCGGGCTCCGGCTGACGATCTACGTGGTCCTCCGGCGGAGCCGCCAGCGCGGCGCCAACGTCCGCCGCGTGCTGATCGTGGGGGCCGGGAAGGCGGGGCAGCGGCTCGACCGCGCCTTCCGGCACTACCCCTGGATGGGCTTCGAGGTGCTCGGCTTCCTCGACGACCGCGGCGACGCCGTCGAGGCCGAGCCGGCCGACCCGATCTACCCCGAGCCGCAGCCGTCCCCCCGCGTCCTCGGCCCCGTCGACGAGATCGGCCCCGTGCTCGACCAGCTGGACGACGTCCACCTCGTCTACGCCGCGCTCCCGCTCTCGGCCACCGACAAGATCGAGGCCGTCGCCGAGGCGTGCCTCACGCGGACGGCCCACCTCTGCCTCGTCCCGGACCTGCTCGGGCTCGACCTCCTCCTCAACAGCCGCGTCTCCGACGTCGACGGGCTCCCGGTGATCCACCTCCTCGACGAGGCGCCCTTCGACGTCCGCCAGCTCCTCAAGCGCGGGGCCGACGTGGCGTTCTCGCTCGCCGCGCTCGTCCTGCTCGTGCCGCTCCTGCTCGTCATCGCCATCGCGGTGAAACTGTCGTCGCCGGGGCCGGTGCTCTACCGACAGACGCGGATGGGACTGAACGGGCAGACGTTCGAGATCCTCAAGTTCCGCTCGATGCCGGTCGACGCCGAGGCCGCCTCCGGGCCGGTGTGGTCGAAGCCGGGCGAGAGCCGGGCGACCCGCGTCGGCGCCTTCCTCCGCAAGACGAGTCTGGACGAGCTGCCCCAGTTCTGGAACGTCCTCCGGGGCGACATGTCGGTGGTCGGGCCGCGCCCCGAGCGCCCGGCGCTCATCGAGGACTTCCGGGGCCAGATCCCCGGCTACATGCTCCGCCACAAGACGAAGGCCGGCATCACGGGCTGGGCGCAGGTCCACGGCTGGCGCGGCGACACGAGCCTCACCAAGCGGCTCGAGTATGACCTGTTCTACATCCGCAACTGGAGCTTGTGGCTAGACCTCAAGATCGTGGTGATGACGGTGTTCAAGGGGTTCGTCCACCCCAACGCCCACTGAAGGGCGCGCGCCCGAGCGGTGGGCTGTGGAGTGGACCCGGCCTGGTGGCTCCCCGCACGTTGCGTGATCCCACGGCGCAGAGGACGCGCGGACGGCGGTCGCACTGAGGACGGCGAAGGCGACAGCCACGAGGTGAAAGAACCTGGGCGGCACGGCGCGCGGCATCGAGGATCACCGCCCAAATTCGGAACCCGAGCCGTGGACTGTCCCGCACCGCGCAGGGCCTTGTCGTTCGTAGCATTAGGCGTCGCACGCGTCCACATCCGAAGCTCCGGCTCCCGGACTCCTCGGACGCCTTTCCGCTCGCGGTCTCAGGCAGCCATGCCCTTCCGATCCCTCGCCCGGCGAACGATCCGGCGCCTGCTCGCGACTCCCGCGGCGGAGCAGGACCCCTCGTTCCGCGAGGCCCTCGAGGCCCAGACCCGGCGGGGGATGGTGCTGACGGCTGTCCTCGGCCTGTTCGGGGTCGCCCTGTTCGTCGGCATCCCCCTCGTCTCCGGGAGCCGACCCGTCTGGCTCCACGGCGGCGAGGAGACGGCGGCGGTCTCCCTGGCCGACAAGACGGTGGTCGCCGTCCTGTGCCTGCTCCTGCTCGCCCTTGCGCGGACGTCGCTCGTCCGGCGGTGGGGGCGGCCCCTCCTGGGAGCGGCGATGGTGGCGGGGGGCCTCGCCATCGCGCTCGACGACGTCGTGCGGGCCGACTTCTCGTTCACGGCCGCGTGGCTGGTGCTCGTGCTCCTCGTCGCCATCGGGACGGTCCCGTACACCCCGCGCCAGGCGCTCGGGCTAGCGGCCGCGATGCTCGGGGTCTACGTGGTCACGCTCTCGCTCAGGGTCGAGGGGCTGGCGCCGCACCTCCACGACCACCGGCTCGCCTTCTTCATCCTCTCGATCGTCGTCGTCGTGTCCCTCGCGTCCTACCTCTACGCCACGCGGTACGGGCAGCACCAGGCGCTCGAGCGCGCGAAGCGGCTGCGCGCCCAGCTCGAGGAGCGGACGCACGAGCTGGAGCGGTCGCTCGCCGACCTCGGCGCGGCCCAGGACCAGCTCGTCCGCCACGAGAAGCTGGCGGCACTCGGCCAGCTCACCGCCGGCGTCGCGCACGAGATCCAGAACCCGCTCAACTTCGTGACCAACTTCGCGGCCCTCAACCGCGACCTCGTCGGCGAGATCCGCCAGGCGCTGGCGGAGGCGCCCGAGCGGCCGGTCGGCGAGGCGCTCCCGGAGATCGAAGAGCCCCTTACCGACCTCGCCCGGAATGCGGCGCTGATCGACGAGCACGGGCAGAACGCGGCGCGGATCGTCAGCCGGATGATGGAGCACGCGCAAGCCGCCCCCGGCGAGCGGGCCGTCACCGACCTCAACCCGTTCGTGGACAAGCAGGTTGAGGTCGCCCTGAGCCGGCTCCACGCCCGGGCGGGGGGGACGGCGCGCCCCCGGTGCGCGTGGAGCGCGACTACGCGCCGGACGCGGGCCTCGTCCCGCTGGACCCGCGCGAGATGCGGGCGGTCCTCCTCAACCTGCTCGACAACGCCCTCCGCGCCGCCCTCGACGGCGCCGCGGCCGAGGGTGAGCCCCGCGTGGGCGTCCGGACGCGCCGGATCGGCGAGCGCGTCGAGATCCGTGTGGAGGACAACGGGCCGGGGATCCCGGAGGAGGTACAGTCCCGGCTGTTCGAGCCGTTCTTCACCACGCGCCCCCCCGGCGAGGGGACCGGCCTCGGCCTCTCGCTCGCCTTCGACGCCGTCACGCACGGCCACGGCGGAACGCTCACGGCGGAGACGGACACGGGGAAAGGCGCGGCGTTCGTCGTCGGGCTCCCGGTCTAACCCACCCGCCCGTCTCGCCCGTTCTTCGCCGGCCCCGTCCCGCGATGCCGGTAGCTTTCGGCCGCTCTCCTCCCGGCCCCATGCTCATCCTCCGCGACCTCCACCTCGCCTTCGGCGGGCGCGTCCTCTTCGACGGGCTCGGGTGGACCGTGCGCGGCGGCGAGCGCGTCGGGCTCGTCGGGCCGAACGGGGCCGGCAAGTCGACGCTGCTGCGCGTGATCGCGGGCGAGCAATCCATCGACCGGGGCGAGGTGATCCGGGGCTTCTCCGGCACCCTCAGCGTGTACGGGCGCGCGAGGTCGTGAAACGTGGCGACCTCGGGTCTCGCCGGGTGTGAGCTAGCACGACGGTCTTGGTGTCGTCGAGCGCTTCTGGATCGCGGACGAGGAGCCAGGCAAGCCGCCTCGTTGACGAGAGCCGCGCCATCGTGCCGAGTCGGCCGGGAGACCCGTACACGGCGCCGGATACTTACGCGGGGTGCACGGGTGGGACTCAGGCCGACGTCCCTACGCCCAGCGCGAGACCAGGCGGAACGAGCCGGGGTAGCCGAGCGCTCGTCTCTCTCGCCAGAGCCTAAGGAGGGCGAATGAAACGGTAGACCAGCCACTGGCGGCAAGCAGAGAGGTCTAACCCGACGGCGTCCCCTATCGGCTACGCCCGCCACGATCACACGAAGTGCAGAGAGCCGCCCCCAAAGCGCTCCCGCCACTGAAACGAGAGAGTTGATGCTCCTTTGGCTTGCCCCGACCCCAAGCAATGGCTCAATCATCAGCGAATCCTCTCACACCCTTGCAAGCCCGACCCCGGCTCCCTAAGATGATATGAACGCTAACGTTATCCTTCAATACGTCTCTCCTGACGCATAGGAGGACTATGAAACGGCTGGGGCTAACTGGCCCTCCGTTGCGCATCTGGCGAGAGGGTCACGTTCAGCGTGCTTGTAACCCCTTCCCAACCCCTCTTAGAAGCGATGAAGCAGCCCACGCTCCCTCCAACTCCCCAAGAGGCGCTCTGCCCAACAGAGGTGGCCTCCGACGTCGAACGTCACGCCGAGGCCGACACTCGGCACGCCTACGCCCCTCCCTCCTTACGGCGGCTTGGAGAGGTGGCCATAGCCACCGGAGAACGCGTGTTCAACTTCAGCTGACGCCGCCTCCAGCAGTTCGTGTCCGCTCTGCCCGCAGCGTCCCTTTAGCTACCGCTAGGTGGCGAGCGCGCACTGTCCTCCTCTTTTGATCCCCAACCCTCATGTCACGAACGCTACATCGACTTGCCGCCGCGATCGCCGTCCTAGGCGGCCTTGCCGCAATCTCCCAACCCGCACAAGCCACCCACTTCCGGTACGGCCACATCTACTGCTCCCCGACAGCAGGAATGGCGCTCACCATGGACTGCGACGTTCAGCTCGTCTGGCGGCGCACGTACAGTTCAGCATGGGATCAAGTGGGCGACACCTACACCGAGGGGTATCGCGATCTAGACTCCGAGTGGAGCCTTCGTGAACCTATACAGTGTGACAATGGAGGTGCAGGCGATCTCCCCAGCGCAGGATTGGTCGCTCGCAACGGGATCGTTTCAGTACACCTTTTCGAATGGGGACCCTCACGTCATCGCTTTCCAGGGCTGCTGCCGGATCGGCCAGCTGCAAAACCGAGCGAATAACAGCTGGCTGGTAACGCGCTGGTCGACCCGGACCTAGGCAGCATCATGCCACGCTCGAGCTCCCCCCGATCTACGGGTATCCGCAGAGAGCCACCGCAGGCGACCCTGGTCGTCCAACCGTTCCCCGTCAATGACCCAGACGGAGACCCGTACCGCTGCCGGCTCGCTTCTTCTGAAGAGGCCACTGGGGGCGCCGGGAACCCTAATCCGCCCGGCCTCTCGATCGACGCGAGTACCTGCGAGCTCAGTTGGGACAATGCAGGGCTTACGAATGGCCTCTACACGACCCAGGTCATCATCGAGGAACTGGATGCCTCAGGCAACGTCGTCCAACGATACTCCCTACGACTACATCTTGGAGTTGGGCGGTGACCCTCCGGACAACGACCCCCCGGTCTGACGCTGAACCCCGCCAGCCCGATCAACAACACGCTTGGCAACGCCGTCTCATTCACGGCTACGGCGACGGACCCGGACGCAGGAGATGTGCTCGAGATCGCCTCTGCTGGCTCGCTCCCCACCGGAGCGACGCTGACGCCGGGCGTCCCTCTTACCGGCCCGTCCCCGCTCAGCACCACGTTTGACTGGACGCCCTCAGCGGTCGGCACGGAGTTCGTCACCTTATCGGTATCGGATGGGAGACTGACGACGCAGTGCACGATGACGATCAACACTACGGTAGCGCCCGTCTGTGGCATGCCATCGTTCGGATCGCCGAGCGTCGACAACAGCGCGAAGACGGTGATCGAGACGATCAACGCCAACGCCTCCTCGGGGCTCACGCTGATCGAGTTCAAGGACTCAAACGGGAACCCGTACTTGATGGGCGGCATGGTCACGGACTCGGATGGATTCGTTCAGGACCCGGCCGACCCGTATCGCTTCTACTGGGACTCGGCGGCCAACGGGCCCGCCCCGACGACCGCGTCGTTCGAGATCACAGCGACGGCGAGCGAGCTTCGGTACTACATCATCGCGACGAACGGGTGCCAGAACGTCCACATCTCTGACCCCGTGTGGGAGATGGGTGCGATCTCGGACATCGTCGTGCTGGATGGCGCCTCTCCGAACCCGTTCAACTCGAACACGACGGTCCGTTTCACGCTCCCCCGTGCGATGGAGGTCAGTGTCACGGTTTACGACCTGATGGGCCGTGAGATCACGACGCTCGTCGACGGCTTCCTGAGTGCGGGCTCCCAAGAGGTCCAGTGGGACGGCCACACCGCTGACGGCGCAGCCGTGAGCTCCGGGGTGTACCTGTATCGCCTCTCGGCGCCGGGCTACTCCGAGACCCGTCGGGTCACCTTACTGCGTTAGTAGGAAGCACTCGGGGTTTAGCGAGGAAGGTCCGCCGAACGGCGGGCCTTCCTACCTTTATGACGCTCTGCTGGAACCGATCCCCTGTCCTGTGACCCGTATGCATTCTCGCGCACTCAGTCTCAGTACCCTCCTGCTACTCAGCATCAGTGTGCTGGGGTCGCCTGCCGCGGCGCAGTTCCACGTCGAGACGACTCTCCCAGCTAACGGCACGACCGGCGTACCGATCGAATCGGTTGTCCGCTTCGAGTTCAATGAGGCCGTCAGCACTGCGAACGACTTCGCGCGTGCCTTCGTGGTGCACCCCCGGGAGGCCGCCACGATCACGAAGGTTGCCCTCCTCGTGCCCGATCTGAGTCGCCCTGCAGGACCGACCAACCCGCCCTCCGTCGTCGAGTTCACAGTTACCCACCGCGCCGACACGGACTATACGTGGCTCGTCTATGCCATCCAAAGCGCTGCGGGGGACTACATGGCCTTTCCCCACACGCTGCGATACACGACGGCTTCCAACTCAGGATCTCTGACTGTAACGGGAGCCTTGCAGCACGCCGACGCCGCCACAACGTCATCGGCCACGGCGTCCCCGGTCGCACACCGCTTCCTCCGGAACGTGTACGAGGGCATCGTGGAGCAGCCCAATCCGTCAGTGAACTTGGAATCGTCTGTGACTGAAATTTTCGTAGTCCATCCCTCCGCGACTGACGGCGGCAGAAGTTCGCAGGCCGCCGCCTCGCTCGAACCGCACACCCAAGTCCTCTTGCTCGACGCGTACAGCCCCGACGCCATCACGTGGCGTGCGAAGGCGGCCAGCATCGTGGAAGGCACCTCAGGCTCTTACACAGTTGAGCAAGTGCGCCCCGGAGTCTACTGGCCCGTCGCCGTCCGCTATACGGGGGCGTCCCACCTTACCGTCGAGGCACTAGGGTACTACGACCACGACGGTGACCTCGAACCGGACTCCCTCGTGCTAAACGGGAACGTTTCGAACATCGACCTGACGGTCTTCCCCTTCGCTCCCACAACCGCCCGCAACAGACTCGCCACTGCACGCACGGCTGTAAACGCGCTTGGCTATGACCCAGCCCCTCGACTCCAACTGATCGACTCTGAGTTCGGTGCGCGGCTGGACGGGACGGCCTACGGATGGTCGTACCTCTTCTACTCAGGCCGTGCCGACACGCTTATCACGGCTCTCGTTGACCCTATCGGCGTGGCGCTCTCGCAGAGACCTGCTACCTCCACTCTGGAACGCATCGTCAGTCCTGTCCCAGACGAGTTTATTGACTCAGACCAAGCCCTCACCGTCGCTCTCGAACGGGGCGGGCACGCCGTCATCGAGCGTTACCCCCCGGAGAATGTGACGGTGTCCGTTCTCGGTGGGAACCGTCACTGGCTGCTAACCGGGTACGACCCAACTCCGTTTTGGGACATTCGTCTCTTGGCTGCGGCACCAGAAGGCCTCGACACTTTCGAAATCCGCGTCGACATGGTGACCGGCGAGACGTTCGCCGTGGACGCCGAGGACACGCCGCTGGCGGACGAGCACGTAGGCAAACCTTACCCGAACCCGGCGTGGAGTACAGCGTCGTTCCCGTTGGTCCTCAATCGAGCTAGTCAGGTCACGCTATCCGTTTTTGACCTCCTCGGCCGCCGCGTAGCCACACTCGCCAACCGAGCAATGCCCGCCGGACGGCACGAGGTGCAGTGGAACGTCTCGGCCGTGCCGTCGGGAGTTTACATCTACACGCTTGTGGCGGCCGGGATGCAAGAGAGCGGACGGATAGTGATCGCTCGTTAGCTCGATACCGAGCGAGGGTATCCGCCAGCAGCACGCTGAACGTAGCGGAGTCCGTCAGGACGTTGAAGGCGCCAGGGCCGGCCGCCAACTTGCGTCGACCCGCATCGGCCCTGCCATCTCGACGCCGTAGTGGTCCCGGCTCTTTGACGAACTCGGAGGCGGAGAGGTGGCCGCCATCGGCGAAGTGCTCTGGCGGAGGAGCCTGCGCGTGCCGCTGGCGGCCGTGCGCCCACGCGTCCATACGGCGCCCGATCCGCCCGTTCTTCGCCCGTCGCGGCGCGCAGGCCGGGTAGCTTTCGGGCGCGCTCCTCCCGGCCCCATGCTCATCCTCCGCGACCTCCACCTCGCCTTCGGCGGGCGCGTCCTCTTCGACGGGCTCGGCTGGACCGTGCGCGGCGGCGAGCGCGTCGGGCTCGTCGGGCCGAACGGGGCCGGCAAGTCGACGCTGCTGCGCGTGATCGCGGGCGAGCAGTCCATCGACCGGGGCGAGGTGATCCGCGAGGGCGGCGCGACCGTCGGGTTCTTGCGCCAGGACACCCAGGAGGAGGACCTCTCGATCTCCCCTCTCGAAGAAGCCCTCCACGCCTTCGACGACGTCCGCCGGCTGGAGGCCGAGGCCGAGCGGCTGACGACGGCGATGGAAGACCACCCGGACCACACCACCGACGACTACTTCGCCCTCGTCGAGCGGTTCTCGAAGGTCCAGGACCGGCTCGTGACGCGCGAGGCCCACATGGCCGAGGCCCGCGCCGGCGCCGTCCTCTCCGGCCTCGGCTTCACCGACGAGGAGATGCGCCGGCCCCTCGGCACGTTCTCGGGCGGCTGGCGGATGCGCGTGGCCCTCGCCCGCCTCCTCCTCGGCGAGCCCGACGTGCTGTTGCTGGATGAGCCGACGAACCACCTCGACATCGAGTCCATCGACTGGCTGGAGGACTACCTCACCGGCTACCCCGGCGCCGTCGTCCTCGTCAGCCACGACCGCTACTTCCTCGACCGGATGACGACGGCCACGGCCGACCTCGTCCGGGGCCAGATCGACTCGTACCCCGGCAACTACGAGCACTACCTGGAGGCGCGGCAGGAGCGCCGCGCCCACTGGCAGGCCCGCTACGACAACCAGCAAAAGGAGATCGCCGACGCCGAGCGCTTTATCGCCCGCTTCCGCGCGAAGGCCACGAAGGCGAAGCAGGCCCAGAGCCGGATCAAGGCGCTGGAGAAGCTGGAGCGCATCCCGCCGCCGCCGCCCGAGGCCGCGTCGATGCGGTTCCGCTTCCCCGAGCCGCCGCCCTCGGGCCGCCAGGTGGTCGAGCTGTCCCCGTTCTCGAAGACGTATCCCGCGCCCGAGGGCGGCGAGACCGTCGTGTTCGACCACGCCGACCCGCTGCTCCTGGAGCGCGGCGACAAGGTGGCCCTCGTCGGGAAGAACGGGGCCGGCAAGTCGACGCTGGCGCGGATGCTGCTCGGGACGGAAGGCTTCGACGGCGACCGCACCGTGGACCGACGCGCCGAGATGGCGCACTTCGCCCAGCACCAGGCCGAGGCCCTCAACCCGGCCCACACCGTCTTCCAGTCGATCCAGGAGATGTCGCGCGGGCACTCGGACACCGAGCTGCGCTCGATCCTCGGCGCCTTCCTCTTTACTGGCGAGGACGCCGAGAAGAGCGTCTCCGTGCTCTCCGGCGGCGAGCGGTCTCGCCTCGCCCTCGCGCGGACGCTGCTGTCGCCGGCCAACGTCCTCGTCCTCGACGAGCCGACCAACCACCTCGACCTCGTCTCGAAGGGCGTCCTCGCCGAGGCGCTCCGCCAGTACACCGGCACGTTCGTGCTCGTCAGCCACGACCGGGCCTTCATCGACGAGGTGGCGGAGGCCGTCTGGTACGTCGAGGGCCAGGGCGTGAAGACCTACCGGGGCACCTACACCGAGGTCCAGTGGCAGCGCGAGCACGGCACGGCCTCCCGGCTGGCGACGCCCGGCGGCGACGGCGCGGCCTCCCCCAAATCGGCGCCGGCCGCCCGCGCGTCGAGCCCGTCCTCGAAGTCGTCCGGCGGCGGGAAAAAGTCGAAGGAGGACAAGCGGCGCGAGGCCGAGGCCCGAAACAAGCTCTACCGCATGATGAAGGACGGGACGGTCCCCTCGGCCAAAGAGCTGGGGCCGGACCTCGCCACGCGCGCGCTCGAACTGCTGGAGCAGTCGGTGAGCGAGAAGGAGGCGGAAAAGACCGTCCTGGAAAAGAAGATGGCGGACCCCGACCTCTACGCCAAGCCGAAGGAGTTCCAGAAGACGATGGAGGCCATGCAAGCCGCCGAGGTCGAGCTGAAGGCGCTCTACAAGCGCTGGGAACGGCTCGCGGCTCAGGTCGAGGCGCTGGCGGACTAGCCGGCCGCGCGGACGCCGACGCTTACGAGCCGGCCGAGACGACGGCGATCTCGTTGGACACCACGTCGCGCGTGCTCCCACCGTCCTCGCTGGAGACGACGACCCGGAAGCGGTACGTCCCGTTCGGCACGCCCTTCATCGGGTACGTCCCCTCGATCTCGTCGCCGGGCGAGACCTGCGTGAGCACGTCGACGCACGTGGCCAGCAGTTCGTGACCGGACGAGCGCCAGTCCCCGCCCTCCTCCACCTCCAGGTCCACCTCACAGGGGATCGGCCCGATGGAGATCGGCTCGTCCCCGGTGTTCCGGAGCGTCAGCACCGCGCTGGCGGGCGGCGCCGCCGCGACGCGAAGGGAGGCGCCGATCGGGTCCGAGAACGTGTCGCAGCCGGCGAGGACGAGGAGCAGGAGAGCGAGAGGCCGTACGCGCATGGTGGGAAAGGGATCAGACAACGCCCGGCGGCTAGACGGCGGCGGCCGGGAGGTCGAGCACCGTCCGCAGGCCCGGCCGGGCGACGGCCACGCGCGCCGCCGTGTTGACGACGGCCGCGACGGTCGCCGTGTCCCCGAACGTCCCGCCCTGCACGACCACGTCGAGCGGCGGGTCGCCCGCGATCTGGACGCGGTCCTCATCGGGCGCGCCGACGGCCATCGTGAGCGTGAGCGTGGCCCGGACCTCGCCGTCGAGGCGGACCGTGGCCGTCTGGTGGATGCCGGCCACGTCGCCGGACCGGACCGTCGCGTGCTCGGTCTGGTGGTCGGCCGTGGCGAGGTGGGGGCCGAACGTCTCCGAGACCTCGGCGCCCGTCCATCCGAGCCCGGCCGCCAGCGCCTTCGCCGACTCCACCATCCCGATGTGGCCGAACCCGCCGGCCGCCTCCCGCTCGCGGAACGCGGCCTCCGTCAGCCCGGCGCCGACTTTCTTCTGGAGCGGCCCGCGGCGCCGCCCGGCGTCGACCGAGCGCGACACGTCCACGCGGTCGACGCGGGCGCAGACGCCCGAGAGGACGACCGGGAACAGGTCCATCACGAAGCCCGGGTTCACGCCCGTCCCGACGACGGCCACGCCGGCCTCGCGGGCCGCCGCGTCGATCCGCTCGCAGAAGCCAGGATTTCGATCGAACGGCCAGAACAGCTCTTCGGACGAGGACACGACGTGGGCCCCGGCCTCGATGCACGTCTGGAGCTGGCCCTCGATCGTGTCGAGGAACGAGAGCGTCGTGTGGAGGACCACGTCGGGCCGCCACTCCGCCAGTGCGGCGGCAGCATCGTCCCGGACCGTCGCGCCGACGGCGTCGCGGCCGAGCACCTCGCCCACGTCGCGGCCGACGCGGCCAGGGTCGAGGTCGAGGGCGCCGACGAGGTCGAGCCCGGGGCGGTCGAGGACGAGGCGGGCGCAGGCCTGGCCGATGGGGCCGAGGCCGAACTGGACGATGCGGAGCGACATGGCGGCGGGGGTGGGGTCCGAAAGCTCGCCCTCGTTCCCCGCCCCGACTCGACAAAAACATCACCGCCCCGGGGTCCTGGGACCCCGGGGCGATTGAACGCAGACGCAGCCCCTCTGGCACTGCGGGCGTCTGGAGGGGCCGACGAGGGCTAGAAAGCGCTCAGCAGCACGACGACCTCGGTCGCCAGCCCAGCGTCGGCGCCGAGGCTCGACGTGACGGCCGCGCGGGCGTCGGCAAAAAAGTCCGTCGTCGCGGCGACGAGGGCGTCGACCGACCCCGCCGCGTCCAGTGTCGACGCGAGCGAGAGGCGGGCGGAGGTGGTGGTCGAGGCCGCCAGCGCCAGCTGCGACGCCGACAGACCCGTCTCCGTCGAGAGCTGAGCGGTCACGGTCGCCGCGTACGCGGCCTCGGCCGCCGAACGCGCCGAGGCGGTAGTGGCAGACCGGAGCGCCGCGACCAGCTGTGTCCGGGCCGAGCGGAGCGCCGCGAGGCGGGTCTGGGCCGCACCCTCCGCCTCGAACTGCGCCTCGACGGCCAGCGCCGTCGCGTGGGCCGCGAGGAGTTGGGCGCGCACCTGGAGGGCGGTCGCCGTCCGCGACGCGAGGGTCGAGGTGTAGCGCTCGGTGGCGAAGGCGCGCGCCCTCGCAGCGCGCGCCTGGGCCCGGGCCTCGATGTCGGCGCGCGTATAGGCCTCCGCGTACGCCTCCTCGAACGCCGCCGTCGACGCCTCCACGGACGCCGATGCGGACAGGGCCAGGCGGAGCGTGCGGTACGAGTCGTCGCGCTCGTCGGCGCCCTTGTCGATCTCGTCGGGCTCCACGTCGTCCTGCTCGGCCTGGCGACGCTCGGCCTCCAGAGAGGCCTCCAGGGCGGCGGCCACCTCCGCGGTAGTCGACCGACCCGCCTCGATGTCGGAGGCGACCTCGGCGGTGACGAAGTAGGCGGCGTCGGCCGCGCGAGCAGCGCTCCCCTCCCCCCGGGCGGCCACGTAGACGGCGGCCTCGCTGGCGGTCTCGGCCGTCATCGGCGCGGTCCGGATGGTGCCCCGGGCGAACCCGTCGGCCTCGACCAGCGTGGCGGACTCGAACGAGCCCTTCGTCGCGCTGACGACGACGGCGTCGGCGGAGCCGGAGGTCTGAAGGGAGTACGCGCCGCTGGCGCTCGTCGTGGTCTCGCCCGGGAGGGCGCGAGTCTGACCCGACGCGGAGACCGAGGCGGCCGTGACGACGGCGCCCTCGACGTCGGCGGCCGTGCGAGCCGCCGAGGCGTCGTTGGTGACGCGGCCCTCGGCGGTCACGTCGGAGTCCACGGAGGTGCCGCCAGAGCTGTCGCACCCCGCGAGGGCGAGGGCGACTAGAAGGGGGGAAACCCGCAAAAGGCGGGAGAAGGACAGGGTCATGGTAGAAAGCAGGTGTGGTGGGTGCCGGTCCGTCGGCAGCGCATGAACAGGGGGATCGACCTGATGGTTACACCCTGAAATCCCTTTCATCCCTCCTTTCCCGCCTATCTATTAGTGACCCAAATGCTTACCCCAGGCTACCTAAAACTATTCGAGCGTCAATGGTCGCGTTTGTCCTACACACTCAGGCCTTGACTCCCGTTGCCGGGCGGCAGCCGCCAGCGCTCTACTCCGCCTCCGTGCTATCCGAAGCGGCAGGCGGCGGGGCGAGGCGCCGTCCCACTGTCCGGAGTGCCGTCGCGAGCGCCCCGAGGTCCGCGTCTGTACTGTCCACGACCGCTGTCTGCTCGCCCAAACGGGTCATCGTTCGCCCGATGGCCTCGCCGTCGAGCGGGCTCGACTGGAGCAGGTTGCGGAGCGTCACGAGGTCGCCTCGGATCTCGGCTCCGCCGGCCACGGACGCCGTGTCCAGGCGCGCGATCCACAGGTCGACGGTCTGGATCGCTACGGACGGCGAGGCCTGGCGCACGCCACGCACGAGGTCCGTGGTCCCCCCCACCGTCACCTCGCGGACCATGGCCGTGTCCCGCGCCGACTCTCCCCCCCCTGGCGAGTCAGCGGCCGAGGGGCTGGCGGGGTCCGTCGCACATCCGGCAGCGGCGAGAGCGAAGGCGAGAGCGGCGAGGCGAACAGGCATGGACGGAGGCGATGTGGGCGGGGTCACACGAACGACGCCCGGCCACCGATCCATCCCCGTGGGGGTGGCCGGTGGCCGGGCGGGCCATCTGCGGCGCGGAAGGAGCCGCGCCGTCAGCGGGGCGGGCTTACATGCCGGTCAGGCCGTTGCCCGCCGAGGTGAGCGCCGAGCCAAGCTGGCCGAGGGCAGCGTCGCCACCGGCGGCCTCCGAGGTCCAGTTGCCGAGGTTCGTCAGCGTCTCGCCGATGGCGGAGCCGTTGAGCGGGTCCTCCTGGAGCTGATCGCGGAGGGTCATGAGGCCCTGGCGGATCTCCGAGGCGTTGGTGAAGGTGGCGCCGTCGAGCTGGTCGATCCAGCTATCGATGTTGGCGAGGGCGGTGGCGGGGGCCATCGCCGTGAGGCCGTCGGCCGGGACCGCGTCGAGCGTGCCCTGGGCGGTGACCGCGTCGGCGTCCATCATGCCGTCATCCATCGTGTCGTCCATCATCGGATCTTCCGTGACGATGGGGTCCGTGGTGTCGATGGTGGTGGCGTCGACGTCCGGCTCCGTCTCGCAGGCGGCGAGCGGGAGCAGGAGGGCGAGGGCGAGAAGGGAAAGTCGGGTGCTCATGGGAACGGGGGTGGGTGAAGAGAGCGTCCGGTCGAACCGGGAGGGGCGCAAACCCCCAGGTCCCGCGCGAGGTCTCCGGGTTCCAAGAATTCAAGAGGATACCCCCTCGAATACGGCCATCCCTGACCGACGAATGGGAAGGGCCCTTCTCTCCTGCCAGAGCGCCGGCCCGCCGTTCTTCCGTTCGTTCCTCCTCCACACGCGCCGGCCGCCTCCTCAGGTCCGGTTGAGCCGGTCCCGCACGAGCGCGTCCACGACCTCCGGGTCCGCCAGCGTGGACGTGTCGCCGAGCTGGTCGGGGGCGTCCTCGGCGATCTTGCGGAGGATGCGGCGCATGATCTTGCCAGAGCGCGTCTTGGGCAGGCCCGGCGAGAACTGGACGAAGTCGGGCCGCGCGATCGGGCTGATGTGCTCGCGCACCTGCTCCACCAGTTCGGCGCGGAGGTCCTCGGTCGGCTCCGTCCCCTCGACGAGGGTGACGTAGGCGTAGATGCCCTGGCCCTTGATCCCGTGCGGGACGCCGACGACGGCGGCCTCGGCCACGGCGTCGTGGAGCACGAGCGCGCTCTCGACCTCGGCCGTGCCCATCCGGTGGCCGGAGACGTTGATCACGTCGTCCACGCGCCCCGTGATCCAGTAGTCGCCGTCGGCATCGCGGCGGCAGCCGTCGCCGGTGAAGTACTTGCCGGGGTAGGCCGTGAAATAGGTCTTCACGAACCGCGCGTGGTTGTTGTAGACCGTCCGCGCCTGTCCGGGCCACGACTCCGCGATCACGAGGAGCCCCTCCGCCTCGCCCTCCAGCACGGTCCCGTCCGGATCGAGAACCTGGGGGACGACGCCGAAGAACGGGCGCGTGGCGCTGCCGGGTTTCTCGGGCGTGGCGCCCGGGAGCGGCGTGAGCATGTGGCCGCCCGTCTCCGTCTGCCACCACGTGTCGACGATGGAGCACCGGCCCTCGCCCACGACCTCGTGGTACCACCGCCACGCCTCCGGGTTGATCGGCTCGCCGACGGTCCCGAGCACGCGGAGCGAGGAGCGGTCGTGGCGCGTGACCGGCTCGTCGCCCTTGGCCATGAGCGCGCGGATGGCCGTCGGGGCGGTGTAGAACTGGGTCACGCCGTGGTCCTCGACGACCTGCCAGAAGCGCCCGGCGTCGGGGTAGGTGGGCGTCCCCTCGAAGAAGACCTGCGTGGCCCCGTTGATCATCGGGCCGAACACGATGTAGCTGTGGCCGGTGATCCAGCCGACGTCGGCGGTGCACCAGAAGACGTCGCCCTCGTGAGAATCGAACGTGTACTGGTGCGTCATGGAGGTCCACACGCAGTAGCCCCCGGTCGTGTGGACGACGCCCTTCGGCGTGCCGGTCGAGCCGGAGGTGTAGAGGATGAAGAGCGGGTCCTCGGCGCCCATCTCCTCGCACGGGCACGTGGCGCTGGCCGACGGGCGGGCCTCGTGGAGCCACACGTCGCGCCCGTCCTCCCAGCCGACGTCGGCCCCGGTGTGGCGGACCACGAGGACGTGGCGGACGCCCGGCGCCCGCTTCAGCGCCGCGTCCACGTTGGCTTTGAGCGGGACGCGCTTGCCGCCGCGCGTCCCCTCGTCGGCGGTGACGACGAAGTCGGAGTCGCAGTCGGCGATCCGGCTCGCCAGCGCGTCGGGGCTGAACCCGGCGAAGACGACGGAGAAGACGGCGCCGATCCGGGCGCACGCGAGCATGGTGTACGCGGCCTCCGGGATCATCGGGAGGTAGATCGTAACGCGGTCGCCGCGCCCGACGCCGAGGTCGGTCAGCACGCTCGCGAGCCGCTGGACCTCCTCGTGGACCTCCCGATAGGAGATGCGGCGGGCGCCGTCACCCGGTTCGTCCGGCTCGAAGAGGAGCGCCGTCCGGTCGCCGTGGCCGGCCTCGACGTGGCGGTCGACGGCGTTGTAGCAGGCGTTGAGCGTGCCCCCCTCGTACCACCGGATGTGGACGTCGTCGGGATCGAAGCTCACGTCCTTGACGGTCTCGAACGGGCGCATCCAGTCGAGTCGGGCGGCGTGCTCGCGCCAGAACGCCTCGGGGTCCTCCACCGACCGGCGGTACATGGCTTCGTACTCGTCCATCGAGGACACGAAGGCCCGTTCCTGGACGGCGGGGGCGGGCGGGTAGACGGCGGGCTGCTCGGGCATGACGGTGCTTCGTGAAGGGACGGTGTATGATACTCGGTCTTCCCGGCGCGCCGCTCACAACGGCACGCTCCACGCAGAGGGACGGTCCACGCCGGCGAGGCGAGCGGCGAGACGGAGGAGGCGGGCCTGCTCGGGCCACACGAGCCGGTCGGCGGCGGCCTCGGCCGGGAGCCACGCCCAGGCGTCGTGCTCGTCGTCGAGCGCGGGGTCGCCCGCGACCTCGGCGGCGAAGGCGGGGGCCAGCACCACGCGGTCGGTGTCCCCCTCGTAGAAGGCGTTGACGGACGGGAGCGCCCACAACTGGCGGAGGCCGTGGCCGGGGTGCCAGTCCGTCTCCTCGGCCAACTCGCGGAGGGCCGTCTGCCACGCGGCCTCGCCGTCTCGGATCTTGCCGCCGACCATCCGCCAGCGGCCGGCGTCGGGGCGGCCGGCCGTGCGGCGGAGCACGAGCCACGCGGTCCCGCCGTCCGCCCGGCGGTACGGGTACACGTCGACGGCGTGGGACGAGAGCGAAGGCACGGCGGGAGAACGGAACCGGCGGCGCCGGGTTCTACCCGCCCCAGCCCCGCGACTCATGGACTCCCAGATCTACCTCGTCGTCGCGGCCACCTTTATCGGGTTCGTCGCGCTCGCCTTCGTCCTGCTGTTCCCGGTGTACCGCTTTCTCCGGCGCGAGGAGAAGCTGTCGGACGATTGGACCTCCGACTCCATCGCACGCCGCCGGCGCCAAGCGGCGGCCGATGGCGCGATGCGCGACCCGAGCGGCGACGGAGCGGCGGCGCCGGGGAGCGCACCGCCGGAGGTCCGCCCGGCCCCGCGTCGCGGAGCGTCGGACGACGGACCGCAGGCGACGGCCTGAGCCGGCGTCCGTGTGCCCAGCGCGGGGACGCCGGCTCCTCTCGGTCAGAGTCGGATCCAGGGGCGGAGCTTCTCGAACGTCTTGTCCCCGATCCCCTTGACCCCGGTGATCTGCTCCGGGCTGCGGAAGGGGCCGTTCGCCTGGCGGTACGCCACGATGCGCTCCGCCAGCGCGGGGCCGATGCGCGGGAGCCGCTGGAGATCGGCGGCCGAGGCCGTGTTGATGTTCGTCGGCGCGGGCGGCGGCTTGCCCGTGCGGCGCGGAGCCGCCGCCGCCTCGACCTCCGCCTCCGCGATCTGAGCCCCCGAGGAGTCCGTCGCGGGGTCATCCGGTGAGGTCGGCGCGGCCACGAGCGCGAGCGGCACGGCGGCAGCCGTATCCCCCTCCGCCCGGCTGGCGACGGCGAAGGCCTCGTCGGCCGCCGCGTAGAAGTCGGGCGGGACGGGCGACGACGCCCCCTGCCGGTGGTGGACGACCACGCCCACCGCCAGCGCCGCGACGAGGACGAGGGCGGCGGCGCCTTCCGGGCCCGAGAGGCCGGCGCGCGTCTGGAGTCGGTAGAGCCAGTGCATCGGGAAGGGGTCGGGGCCTGGGGTAGACCAGCCGGAACCGATTCCGTAACCCTCGGCACACCGCCTTGGCCTCGACGTACGAGTGGGGGGCCGCCCCCACCGTCGCTCTCCACGTCCCTGAGCCCCCACCGACGCGGCCCACCCGACCCATGATCGTCCGCACCGACGCCGTCGTCCTCCACGCCTTCGACTATGGCGAGACGAGCCGGATCGTCCGGCTCCTCACGCGCCAGCACGGCGTGATCGGCGTGCTCGCGCGCGGCGCGCGGAGGCCGACGAGCCAGTTCGGCTCGACGCTCCAGCCGATGTCGTACGTCCAGGCCGTCTACTACTACCGGCCGCAGCGGGGGCTCCAGACGCTGAAGGAGGCCGCGCACGTGGTCCGGTTCACGCGGCTCACGAGCGACGTGCCGCGCCTCACGCTCGGGCTCCGGGTGATCGAGACGGCCCGGCTCCGCGTCGAGGAGGGCGAGGCGCACCCGCTGGTGCTCGACCTCGTCGTCCGCACGCTCGGCGCCCTCGACGCCTCCGACGGACACGTGGCGAATGCCGTCCCCTGGTTCCAGCTCCGGCTGGCGGCGCTCCTCGGGTTCGCCCCGGACGTCCAGCGCGAGGACGTGCTGGCCCTCGGCGACGACGGCGGGCGGCTCCTGCTCCAGAGCGGGACCGTGCTCGCCGCCAGCGCCGAGGTCTCCGAGAGCGGGCTCGTCGCCTCGGGCGACGGCGTCGCCGCCAGCCGGGCCGCCCTCCGCGCCTTCGCCATCCTCGCCCGCGCCGACCTCGACACGGCGCTTCGGATGCGGCTCGCCCCGGACGTCCGCCACGAGGTCGAGGGGCTCGTCGAGGCCTACGTCCGCACCCACATGGAGACCTCGTTCCCCGAGCGGGTCCGGGGCGTGACCGACCAGCTCGACGCCGGGCTCGCGTCGCGCGACGGCGACGGCCGCACCTAGGACGACCGCACACAATGAGTTTCCTACCAGGGATCTCCTGCTCCTTTCCCGACTCGCTTGTTTGTTCGAGGACGCCCTCCTACCTTCTTCGACGTACACATAGGTCTTCGCCATGAGCCGTCGTCAACTGACCCATAAACAGCACGCCTTTCTAGAGTTCCTCCGCGCCCACGTCGCAGGACACAAGGTCTGGCCGACCTACCGCGAGATCGTGGACCACTTCGGCTACAAGTCGCCCAACTCGGTCACGCAGAACCTCCAGGCCCTCTCGCGCAAAGGCTTCCTCCGACGAGGCCGCGACGGATACGCCCTCGTCGATCCCAAGAGCAAAGACGGGTCGGTGCATGTGCGCGGTGCGTTCCAGCGCGGGCGCCTGGAGCCGGGCGACGGCGACCGGCTCTCACTCCGGACGCTGCTCCGGGACGTGACGGGCCTCCACGCCCTCAAGCTCGACGACGAGACCTCGCGGACGAGCGAACTGGGGGAGGCCCAGTACGTGTTCGTGGCCGAGGGCGACGCCCCCAAAGGCGAGCCCGTCGTGCTGCTGGGGGGCGACCGCCTCGCGCTCGGCCGCATGGGCGCCGATGGCTGCGTCGAGTGCGACGACCCGAAGGACGGGGACGAGGTGCTGGGCCAGTACGTCGGCCATGCGGGGCCGTACGGGATCGTCCGTCACCGCCCGGCGGCGGAGATGGCGATGGCGTGACGGGGGCACTCGGAGGCACCGGACGGCCCGCTCGGGTAGCCGCGCGGGCCTCTCACCCGCCGAGCGTCCCGTGACCGTCCACTCGATCTCCGCCATCAAGACCGCCCGCTACGTCGTGCTCGGACCCGAGGACGGCCCCGTGGACGAGGTGTGGGTGGCGTGCCACGGCTACGGCCAGCTGGCGACGTACTTCGGCCGCCACTTCCGCGCCGTCGAGCGGCCGGGCCGGCTGGTCGTCGTGCCGGAGGCCCTGAGCCGGTTCTACGTCGCGCGCGGCGAGACGCGCCCGGCCGACCGCGTCGGGGCGAGCTGGATGACGCGCGAGGCCCGCGAGGCCGACCTCGACGACACCGTGCGCTACCTCGACGACGTGTTCGTGGCCGCTTGCACCCGCGCCGGCGCCGACCCACGTGCCGTCCCGCTCGTCGGGGTCGGGTTCAGCCAGGGGGCCGCGACGATCGCGCGCTGGCTGGCGCTCAGTCCGCTCGTCGGATCGCGCGACCGGCGGGCCGAGCGGCTCGTGCTGTGGGGCGGCGCCCTCCCCCACGACTTCGACCTGGAGGCGCACGCCGGCTGGCTCCGCCCCATCGAGGTGGTGCTCGTGGCCGGCGACCGCGACCCGCTGGCGACGCCCGCGCGCGTGATGCAGCAGGAGCGGGCGCTGGCGGCGGCCGGCGTCCCGTACCGGACCGTCTCGTTCCCCGGCGAGCATCGGCTGAACGACCGCGTGCTGCGGGAGATCGGTTCGACGGGTGAGGCCGGTTGAGTGGGTCCGCAAGCCATCTCCCCCTTCCATCTCGACCGGACGACGACGCCAACGTGCGGACCCCGCTCCACCTCTCCACCCCGTCCGTCGGCCGGTTCGCGCCGAGCCCGACGGGCGACCTCCACGTCGGCAGCGCGCTCGCCGCGCTGGGCGCCTGGGCCAGCGTCCGGAGCCGGGGCGGCCGGTTCGTCTACCGCATCGAGGACCTCGACGGGCCGCGCGCCGTGCCCGGCTCGCCGGAGCGCCAGGTGGAGGACGTCCGCTGGCTCGGGCTCGACTGGGACGAGGGACCCGGCGCCGACGGACCGCACGCGCCGTACCGCCAGTCCGAGCGCGGGGACGTGTACGAGGCCGCGCTCGCGCGGCTGGCGGCCGGCGGCCACCTGTTCCCGTGCCGGCTCTCGCGGCGCGACCTCCGGGAGCTGGCGAGCGCCCCGCACGGGGCCTCCGGCCAGCCCCCGTACCCGCCGCGCCTCCGCCCGAGCGCGCTCGCGCCCGACTGGTTCGACGCCCTCGCCGCCGGCGCCGACTGCGCCCTCCGCTTCCGCGTCGAGGCCGGCGAGGTCGCCTTCCAGGACGCCGTGGCCGGGCGCGTGGCCGAGAACGTCCGCCAGTCCGTCGGCGACTTCGTGCTGAAGCGGCGCGACGGCGTCTACGCCTATCAGCTGGCGGTCGTGGTGGACGACCTGGCGATGGGCGTGACGGAGGTCGTGCGCGGCCTCGACCTCCTGGACTCGACGGCCCGTCAGATTCTGCTGATCCGCGCGCTCGGCGGCGATGTGCCCGCCTACGCCCACCTCCCGCTCCTGGTCGACGAGCGGGGCGAGAAGCTCTCCAAGCGGACCGACGCGCTGACGGTCCGGTCGCTTCGTGAGGCCGGCGTCCGCCCCGAGGCGCTCGTCGGGTGGCTGGCGGCCGCGCTCGGCCAGGGCGAGGTCCGGGCGCGGACACCAGCCGAGGTCGCCGCCACGTTCGACATCGGCCGGGCGACGACGGCCTCCGTCCCCGTCCCCGCCGACCTCGCGGACCGGCTCCGCACCCTCTAGCTCTCCTCGACCATGCCCGCCCGTCTCGTCTGGCTCCTCGCGCTCGTCTGGGCACTCGCCCCTACCGCTGAAGCCCAGATGCTCCCGTCCGGGACGTGGACCGGCGAGATCGTCCGCGACGGGGACCGCCAGCCGGCCGAGGCCGAGATCGAGCGGTGCGCGACGGGCTTCCGCGTGGCCCTCACGGTCGGCGGCCGCACGGCCGAGACGGAGACGGCGGCCTGGGCCGACGGGCGGCTCCGGTTCCGCCTCCCGCGCCTGCGGATGCCGGGCGCCCTCCTCCCCCGAGCGCTCACCTGCGACCTCCGCGCCCGCGACGACGGGAGCCTGGCCGGCGCCTGCACGTCGGGCCGCGCTCGGTACGAGGTCCGCCTCGCGCCCCCCGCCGAGGCCGCCTTCGGCTGCGACTGACCGTCATCCGCCCAGACCGACGGCCTCCCGGGTCGTTCCCGGCGCCGAGGGCACGGCGTGGTCGAAACCCGTCAGCGCCCGGCGTCCCGTCACTCCTCGTCGGGCGGCTGCGCCGGCTCCCCCTCCACGAACGGGCCGATGTAGAGCTCGCGGACGAGCACGCGCCCGACGCCCAGGATGGGGACGACCAGGAGCACGCCGAGGAGCCCCGCCAGCGTCGCGAACACGACCTGCCCGGCCATGATCAGCGCCGGCCCCACGTGGATCATGTCGCCCTGAACCTTCGGCGTGATGATGCTGCCCTCGACCTGCTGCGCCACCAGCGCCAGCCCGAGCGTCCACAGGCCCATCGTCGTTCCCTGCGAGAAGGCCACGACCACCGCTGGCGCCCACCCGATCAGCGGGCCGATGTTCGGGATGACGGTGAAGGCCGCCGCGAACGCCGCCAGCGCCAGCGCCCCCGGCACCCCGATCAGCGAGAGCCCGGTGAGGCCCATCGCCCCCAACACCGCGACGGCGATGGCGACGCCCTTGCACCACGCCAGCAGCACCCGGCCCATCTGGCGGAGCACGTCGCGGACGAACGGCTGGTGCGGCCGGTCGAACAGGCGGACCACGCCGTCGGTGTAGGTGCCGGGCGAGAGGGCGCCGTACACCCCGATCAGGAGGACGACGAGGATGCTGGCCAGCGCCCCCGCCAGCGTTGAGAACACGCCGAGCAAGCGGCCGACGCTCGCTTCCTGGGGGAGGTGGAGAGCGCTCTCCGGCAGCCCGATCTGGGTCCGTACGGACTCCAGGAAAGCAGGCACGTCCTCCGCCAGCGACTCGGCCTCCGCCACCACGCGCGGCACGCCGAAGTAGGCGGCCGCTCCCAGGCCCGCGAGCACGAACAGCGTCACCACGCCCACCATCAGCGGGCGCGGCGCCCGCGTCTTCCCCGCCAGCCACGCGCTCGTGTGGTAGAACAGGACGGCCATCGCCACTCCCAGGAACACGAGCAGCAGCGCCTGCCGCGCAACCCAGACCGTGAAGAGCAGGACCACGGCCAGCGCCGAGAGCGCGACGACGAACCGGGCGCGGCGGCGGAAGGCGACGGGCGTGTCGAGCGGCGTGTCGGTGTCGGTCATGCAGACGGAGGGGGCACGGTCTCGTCAACACACGCCCCCACACGGCCCTCGGGTCCGCCTCGGAGCGGTGCCGGGCGTCGCCCTATACCCAGCCGCGCGCCTCGGCCTCGGCGTAGCCGCGCGCGCGGAGCACCGAGGCCGGGTTGTCGAGCGTGCCGTAGCCCCAGGCGTGACGCTCCGTCCGGTCGCCGTTGTAGTCCGTGTGGCTCATCTCGCGGACCGTCTCCAGCACGTCGAGCCCGCGGACCGTGCCGAGGTCCTTCGCCAGCTTCCACGTCTCGGCCTTCGTGAGGTGCATGAGCGGCGTGTGGATGCGGACGGGCTGGCCTAGGGCGAGGCCGAGCGTCCGTTCCTGACTCTGGACGAAGTCGAGCCGGCAGTCGGGGTACCCCGAGTAGTCCGTCTGGCACATCCCGCCGACGAGGTCGTGCGTCTGGCGGAGGAAGCCGTGGGCGGCGGCGAGCGTGAGGAAGAGCGCGTTGCGGCCGGGGACGAACGAGGCCGGCAGGTCCGGCGCGAGGGCGTGCGCGCTGTTCGAGTCCTTCTCGTGCTCCGTGAGCGACGAGCCCGCCAGCAGCCCGCTCAGGTCCTTCACCACGAACGGGACGCCGGCGGCCTCGGCGATCCGCCGCGCCTGCCCGATCTCGACGGCGTGCTTCTGCCCGTAGTCGAACCCGAGGGCCTCGACGCGCGCGAAGCCGCCGCCGAGCGGGGGGGGCGCGAGGGCCCAGAACAGGCACGTGGTGGAGTCCTGGCCGCCGGAGAACAGGACGAGGGCGCTGGAGGAGTCGGGCATGAGGGGTCAGGAATGCAGGAGTCAGGACGTCGCCGGGCCTCCGACGCACGGCCCGCGCCCCTGATTCCTGACCCCTGACTCCTCCCGAGAGGTTTTGCGAAGAACACGGTACGGCGCCGGAATCGGCCCTCGCCTCCCGTTGCTATCCTCCACGATGTCCCGCCCCGCTATGCCCGACACGACCTCCGACCCGCTGGCGACCGCCGCCGACGCGCTCGACGCCTTCCACCAGCAGGCGCTCGACCACACCCGCCAGTCGCTGGCGCACATGGCGCGCTACGGGATCGAGCCCGAGGGCCGCGTGGCCCTCTTCCTCCCGCCCGAGGCCCGGCAGCAGGAGATCCACCGGATGCCGTACACGCACGCGGCCCGCCAGGTGGTGACGTACACGACCGAGCCCGGCGAGTTCACGGCGCTCTGCCCGTTCTCCGGCCTCCCGGACTCCGGGACCGTCCGCATCGAGTACGTGCCGGGCTCGTGGCTCCTGGAGCTGAAGAGCCTGAAGTACTACCTCATGAGCTGGCGGCACATCGGCGCGGCGCAGGAGGACATCACGGCCCTCCTGTTCGAGGACCTGATGCGCCACCTCGACGACCCCGACCGCCTCGTCGTCACGACGGACTACACCGTGCGCGGTGGCATCCACACCGTCTGCTCCGTCGACAGCCGCGACCAAGCCGCGCGCTCGAGCGCCGCCAGTGGGGACGGCGCATCGCCCGCCTAGCCTCTGCTCCATGTCATCCTGAGCGGAGGGCGCAGCCCGGAGCCGAAGGATCTCTCTGGCGCGCAGCGCGTCGGGCCAGCACCGCCGGCGTCCGCCCGGGGCCGTGTCGCACCCGAGGTCTCCCGACTCGCTCCGCTCGCTCCGGGCGACCCTCCCGACCGTCTTCTCTCGCAGATGAAAAACCTCCTCCTCGGCCTCGTCGTCCTCGCGCTCGTCGGCGCCCTGTTCGGCGCGTGGCTGGCGTTCCTCCCCAACACGACCGGCGACGGGCCCGCCAGCGTCCGCCTCCCCGAGGGGACCGACTTCGAGGCCGCCCTCGACTCGCTGGAGGCCGCCGGCGCGCTGGGCTCGCGGACCTCGATGGCGCTGTTCGGGCGGATCACGGGCTGGGGCGAGCAGGTCAAGACCGGCCACTATGCCATCGAGCCGGGGATGAGCAACTGGGCCACGCTCGACAAAATCCGCAAGGGCCTCCAGGACCCCATCCGCATCACCATCCCCGGTGGCCTCACGCCGGAGCGGTTCGGGCGCGTCCTGGAGCGCCAGCTCGGGACCGACTCGGCCGCCGTCGTCGCCGCGCTGGCGGACCCGGAGCTGGCAGAGCAACTCGGGACCGACCCGGCCCACCTGTTCGGCCACATGCGCGCCAACACCTACGACGTGCTCTGGACGACCGACGCGCGCCGCGCCGTCTCGCGCATCCACGAGTGGCACGACCGCTTCTGGACCGACGAGAAACGCGCCCAGGCCGAGGCGCTCGGCCTCACGCCCGACGAGGCGACGACGCTGGCGTCGATCGTGCAGTGGGAGGCGCAGAAGCCGGAGGAGCGGCCGACCATCGCCGGCGTCTACCTCAACCGGCTCCTCGGCCGCACGCCGGCCGGCCGGATGCGGCTCCAGGCCGACCCGACGGTCCAGTACGCGCTGATGGAGACCGACGGCGGGCCGATGCGGCGCCTCCTCTTCCGCGACTACGCCTTCGACCACCCGTACAACACGTACCAGATCGACGGCCTCCCGCCCGGCCCCATCAACAACCCCTCCGACGACGCCATCGACGCGGTGCTCGCCGGCGGCGAGGGCGACTTCCTCTACTTCGTGGCGGACGGGACCGGCGGCCACGACTTTAGCCGGACCGTGGGCGAGCACAACGCGAAGGCCCGGCGCTGGAGCGAGTGGCTGAGCGAGCAGGTCCGGATCAAGCGCCAGCGGGAAGCGGCGCAGGCCGCGAGTGCCGGCTCGGCGGCCAGCGGCGAGTAAGCTCCGCCGCGCGGGCGGCGCCCCTCCACCCCCGCGGCGGCTTCAACCGGGCGGCGACTTGGCCGATGCATTGACGACCGACGCCCGGACGGACCGACCCACGAGAATGCGCCCTGCCCTCACGCTCGCCGCCGCCCAGCTCCGGGCCGACCTCCGCCACGCGCGGTCGGGCAAGCGGAGCGCCGGGCGCGTGGCGACGACGGCGCTCGCGTACGGGTTCTCGGGGCTCATCCTGGCGCTCTCGCTGGGCGCTGCGCCGCCGGAGCAGGTCCTGTTCGTCGCGGCCTCGTTCGGGATCGTGCTGGCCGCGTTCGGTGTGGTCGGCTCGTACGACGAGCTGATGGGGCGGCCCAAGGAGAACGCGTGGCTGGCGACGCTCCCCGCCACCGAGCGCGAGCACTACGGCGCGCGGCTGCTCGGGATCGGGGCCTACGTGGCGCTGATGGCGCTGAGCGTGGCCCTCCCGGTGGGCGTGCGGACCGGCCTCGCGCACGGCGTCGGCGCCGGGCTGACGGTGGCGGCCGGACTCGTGGGGTCGGTGGCGTGGACGGCGCTCCTGGCCCTGGCCGTCCTGTGGTCGCTGACCCTCGCGCTCCCGCAGCGCGCGCTGCGGGTCACGCTCTCGGCAGCGCGGACGCTCCTCATCGCGGCGCTCGTGTTCGGGTTTCAGCTCGTCGGCGCCTCCACGGATGCGCTGGAGGCGCCCTGGTGGCCGGGAGCCTGGATGGCGGACGCCCTGTTCGGCCGCTCGACGTGGGGGCTGGCGGGGCTGCTCGCCACGGTCGGGACGATGGCGGTCTTGTTCGGCGCCCTCTTCCCGCACCACTACTTCCGCCTCCTCCGCCTCCTCGCCGACGGCACGCGGCGGGACCACGCGCGGGGCCGGGCGGGCCGCCGGCTCTCGGGGATCGAGCGTCTCCTTGCGAGACCCGGTCCCATCCGAGCGTCCTACGGGTTCGCCACCGCGGCGTTTGCGGACGACCGGCTGGTGCGCGGACGCCTCTGGCCGGCCGCCCTCCTGCCCGTCGGCTTCGTCGCGTTCGGGTGGCTCACCGACGGACTGGGCAGCCTGTTCGCCATTGGCCCCGCGGACCCGCTGGCACGGACGCTCGCGGTCCTCCAGGACCCCGCGACCCAGCTTCACCTCTCGGTGCTCGTGGTGCTCTTGTTCTGTGCGCAGTCGCTCGTGCAGACGCTCCAGTTCTCGGACCACGCCGAGGCGTCGTGGACGTTCGGGACGCTCCCGGAGGCGCAGCCCCGGCTCGTTCAACTCGGGGCGCAGAAGGCGCTCGCCTTCCGGGTCCTGCTCCCGATCCACGTGGGGCTGGCGGTGCTGCTCGCGCTCGAGATGCCGGCCCTCGACGCCCTCCTCCATGCGGCGTTCTGGCTGGCCGTCGTAGCGCTCGTGACGAGGCTCTACGCGGCCCTGTACCGGGCGCCCCCCTTCTCGCGGCGGGGCGACCGCTTCAGCGCGTCGGCTCGGTTCGTGCCGTTCGTCGTCTCCATCCCGTTCGGCGTGCTCACCCTCGTGCTCCAGGCGGCCACGTTCACGTCTCCCGCGCGCGCCGCCCTGACGACGGTTGGGATCGCGGGGGTGTACGGGTTCCTCGGGGAGATCGTCGGCCGGTGGCCTCACACGGCACCTCGACGGCGGCCCTCTCGCTCGCGCTCACAGAACCAGCCCGTCGACGCGGCCTGACCCGCCGCCGCCAACGACGACGGGGCCCGCCAGCGGATCGGCGGACCCCGTCGGGTGTGGAGAGAGACGGTCGGCTAGTCGTTGCCGCCTCGGCGCGAGCTGCGGCCCGTGGAGCGTCCGCCGCCGCCGGAGCCACGGCTCGGGCTGGACTCCCGGCGAGGCGCCGGAGCGGGGCGGCTCTCGCGACGAGGAGCGGGGGCCGGACGGCTTTCCCGACGCGGTGCGGGCGCCGGACGACTCTCGCGGCGGGGCGCCGGCGCCGGCCGTGACTCACGCTGTGGCGGAGGCGTCGGACGCGTTTCGCGGCGCGGGGCAGGCGCCGGGCGCGTCTCGCGGCGCGGGGCTGGCGCGGGCCGCGTCTCGGAACGGGGCGGCGGGACGGGCCGCGTCTCCCGGCGTGGAGCGGGGGCCGGACGTGACGTCTCGCGTCGGGGCTCCCGTGACGGCGCCGTGCGCGAGGGCTGGCGCGTCGGAGCCGGGGCCGTCCGGGCGGGCTCACGCACTGGCGACGTGCGGGTGGGTGGCGTCGTCCGCGAGGGGGACGCACCGGAGCCTCGCGTCGGCGCGGGAAGGTCGGCGCGGTCGGGCGTGCGGCGCCGGTCCGGTGCGTCGGCGCGGTCGGGGTAGCCGCGTCCGGTCGAGCGCGTGATGCCGCCGCTGTCGCGGGGCAGGCGGGCCGGCGTCAGGCCGCGCCGTGCGGGCTGGCGGCCCGTCGCCACGTCCCGCGAAGGGTCCGGCGACGACTGGATGGCCGTCCGGCGGCGGGCCGCCTCCCGGATCGGCGTGCGGACGCCGTCGTCCCCGCCGCGTCCGGCGCGGTACCCGTCGTAGTAGCCGCGGTGGCGCGGGCGGCCGTAGTAGCCGGGGCCGTAGTAGCCGGCCGCGTACCCGTCGGAGTAGCCGTGCGAGTACCCATGCCCGTAGCCGTAGCCGCCGTAGCCCCCATATCCGTAGCCGTACCCTCCCCACCCCCAGCCGACAGAGATCGTTACGCCTGGGCCGTACCCGTAGGAGTCGTAGTAGTACGGGTCGTAGTAGCCCGCGTAGTAGGGGGGCGCCCAGTGGCGCCGGTGCCACGTGTTGTACCAGCCGTAGCGCGAGTACGCGCCGTAGGTCCGGTAGGGGCGGTAGTACGTGTAGACCGAGGGGTAGTAGGCCGGGTCGCCGTAGCGGTAGTAGTCGGCGTAGTAGCCGCCGTAGTAGTAGTCGTCGTCGGTGCCCTGGCCGTAATCGGTGAGGTCCTCTTGGACGTCCTCGTAGTAGTACGTCCCCTCGTCGTCGTAGTAGTAGCGCGAGACGGTGACGGCGTTGGGATCGACGGCGCCCTCCCCCACGACCTCGCCCTCATAGGCGAGCGGGAGCGCGCGCCCGGACTCCACGTCCACGGGGTCCGGGATCTCGACGGCGGCCGTGTCACCGTAGGGGTTCTCGGGGATGTCCATCGTGGCCGCCAGCCCGACGCGGGCGGGGCCGGCGGCGGACTCCGGGCGGACCGTCTCGGTGCGCTGGACGGGCGCCGGAGCGGGATCGGGGCGGGAGGTGGCGCAGCCGGCGAGGGCGGCGGCGAGGGCCAGCACGAGAGCGGGCCGGAAGGAGTGGGGGTGTCGCATGGCGGCGGGGAGAACGTCGGTGCGGAAGCCGCGCGAAGAGGATGGAGGAGCGGCCGGCCGGGGCGGGAGCCCGGTATATTCGTCGGCCCGTGTCTGTGGAGCCGCATCCACGCGCGCCGAGGTAACGCCTGGACGTGCGCCCTCGGCATTCGCGGCGACGGCTCGTCGCCGGACAACGGCCGCACACGGTCCGCGCACGTCAGGGTAACTCCTCCGGACCGCCCATGTTGCACCCATCGCGGTGCCCCTCGCCCCTCCCCGACCCATGGCCGAGACCATCACCCCCCGCGCCACCGACTACGCCCAGTGGTACCAAGACGTCATCCGCGCCGCCAAGCTGGCGGAGACGTCGCCCGTGCGCGGCTCGATGGTCCTCCCGCCCAACGGCTACGAGCTGTGGGAGAACATGCAGCGCGGGCTCGACGGGATGTTCAAGGCGACGGGCCACCGGAACGCCTACTTCCCGCTGTTCATCCCGAAGAGCTTCCTGGCACGTGAGGCCGAGCACGTGGAGGGCTTCGCCAAGGAGTGCGCCGTGGTCACGCACTACCGGCTGAAGGAGGTGGACGGCGACCTCGTCGTGGACCCCGAGGCCGAGCTCGACGAGCCGCTCATCGTCCGGCCCACGTCCGAGACCATCATCTGGGACACCTACAGCCGCTGGATTCAGAGTTGGCGCGACCTCCCGCTCAAGCTGAACCAGTGGGCCAACGTCGTCCGCTGGGAGATGCGGACGCGCCTGTTCCTCCGCACCGCCGAGTTCCTGTGGCAGGAGGGCCACACGGCCCACGCCACGTCCGCCGAGGCCGTCGAGGAGACGCGGACGATGCTCGACGTCTACGCGACGTTCGCCGAGGAGTGGATGGCGATGCCCGTCATCAAGGGGGTCAAGACGCCGGCCGAGCGGTTCCCCGGCGCCGTCGACACCTACTGCATCGAGGCCCTGATGCAGGACGGGAAGGCGCTCCAGGCCGGGACCTCCCACTTCCTCGGGCAGAACTTCGCCAAGGCCTTCGACTGCACGTTCCAGAACCAGGACAACGAGCAGGAGCACGTCTGGGCCACCTCCTGGGGCGTGAGCACCCGGCTCATCGGCGCGCTCATCATGACCCACGGCGACGACCAGGGCGTGATCCTGCCGCCCAAGCTGGCGCCGACGCAGGTCGCCATCGTCCCGATCCTGCGGAAGGACGGCGACAACGAGGCCGTCCTCGACGCCGCCGCCGCGATGCGCGACGCGCTCGGCGACGCCGGCTACCGCGTGGTCCTCGACGACCGCGACCAGTACCGGCCGGGCTGGAAGTTCGCCCAGTACGAGGCCGAGGGCGTCCCCGTCCGGCTGGCGGTCGGCCCGCGCGATGTCAAGAACGGGACGACGGAATTAGCCCGCCGCGACACGGGCGAGAAGGAGACGGTCAGCCAGCGCGAGATCACGTCCTCGATCCGCCGCGTGCTCCACGAGATCCAGCAAGGGCTCTACGACCGCGCCGCCGCCTTCCGCCAGACGCACACGCACGTCGTGGACTCCTACGAGCGGTTCCGGGAGGTGATGGACGAGGGCGGCTTCGCGCTCATGCACTGGGACGGGACGCCCGAGACGGAGGCCCGCGTCAAGGAGGAGACGAAGGCGACGATCCGCTGCGTCCCGTTCCCGCACCAGTTCGCCGGCGTCGACACGGAGGAGGCCGGCACGGACCCCGTGAGCGGCCGGCCCGCCGAGCGACGCGTGGTCTACGCGCGCGCCTACTAGCGGGGACATGGACGGCCCGACTCGATCCGCCGCCGACGGGCCACGCCCGCCGGCCCGCGCCGTCCGCCCGCAGGGCGACCGGGGGTACCGGCTCGCCAACGCGATCTCGTACCTCCTCAACCCGCTCATCTTCCCGCCCATCGCGTTCGCGCTCATCGACGCGCACTTCGGCGCGGGGCGGGCCGAGATCGCCTGGACGTTCGGGGTGTCGGGGGTCTTTTTCTGCCTCGTGCCGCTGTTCTACGTGCTCGGGATGGTGCGGGCGGGGCGGGCCGAGAGCCTGGAGGTACGGAGCCAGGAGCGGCGGCTGAGCGCGTTCCTCGTGAGCCTCGCGTCCTACGTCGTCGGCGCGCTCCTCTTGTGGCGGACCGTCGAGGGGCCGGCGCTCCCGCTGATCGTGGCGTTCGCGGCGCTGTTCCCGATCAACACGGCCCTCCTGCTGCTGATCAACCTGCGGTGGAAGATCTCGATCCACATGACGAGCCTGGCCGGGTTCGTGGGCGTCCTCCTGTTCACGTCGCTGACGGCCTGGCGGGACCTCCCGGCGGGCGTGGAGACGGCCCTCACGCTGGTGACGGTCGGGCCGCTCGTGCTCCTCGTGCCCCTCCTGATGTGGGCGCGCGTCCGCGTGGAGGCGCACACGGTGGGGCAGGTGTGGGCCGGGGCCGCGTTCGGGCTGATCGTCCCCCAGCTCCAGCTCTGGTGGATCGTGACGCGGTGGCTCGGGCTGGCCGGGTAGCGTCCCCGCTGGCGACGCGCGCCGCCAGCGGCTACGGGGCCGGCGCCCAGCCCTCCACGCGGTCCTCGATGTAGCGGCGGACGTTCTCGGCCGGGATCCGGTCCTGCTCCATCGAGTCGCGGTCGCGGACGGTCACCGTCCCGTCCTCGGTCGAGTCGCCGTCGACGGTGATGCAGAACGGGGTCCCGATCTCGTCCTGGCGGCGGTAGCGGCGGCCGACGGCGCCCTTCTCGTCGTAGGTCACGTTGAACTGGCGGCGGAGGTCGGCCTCGACCTTGTGCGCCATCTCGGGCATCCCGTCCTTCTTGACGAGCGGGAAGACGGCGGCCGTGAACGGCGCCAGCGCCGGGTGGAACCGGAGGACCGTCCGCGTGTCGCCGTCGACCTCCTCCTCGCGGTAGGCGTCGCACAGGACCATCAGGATCGTCCGGTCCAGCCCGACGGACGTCTCGACGACGTAGGGCACGAAGCGCTCGTGGCTCTGCGGGTCGAAGTACTCCAGCTTCTTGCCGCTGAACTCCTGGTGGCGGCTGAGGTCGTAGTCGGTGCGGGAGTGGATGCCCTCGACCTCGTTCCAGCCGAAGGGGAACTCGTACTGGACGTCCTTGGCGGCGTCGGCGTAGTGGGCCAGCTTCTCGTGGTCGTGCCAGCGGAGCTTCTCGGCGCGGATGCCGTTGTTCTGGTGCCACGCGAGCCGCTTCTCGGCCCACTCGGCGTAGGCGTCGAGCTGGTCGCCGGGCTTGACGAAGTACTGCATCTCCATCTGCTCGAACTCGCGCATCCGGAAGATGAACTGGCGGGCGACGATCTCGTTGCGGAAGGCCTTGCCGACCTGGGCGATCCCGAACGGGACCTGCTGGCGGGCCGTCTCGGCGACGTCCTTGAAGTGGACGAAGATGCCCTGGGCCGTCTCCGGGCGGAGGTAGAGCTTGTTGGCCTCCTCCGCCAGCGCGCCGGTGGCCGTCTCGAACATGAGGTTGAACTGGCGGACCTCCGTCCAGTCGAACGCGCCGGAGTCGGGCGAGCGGATCTCCTCGTCCTGGATGATCGATCCCAGCTCGGCCGCCGGGTTCTCGGCGTTGAGGGCCGCCACGAACCGGTCGTAGACGGCGTCGGCCTGCTCGTCTTTGTTCTTCTTGCGGAGCTTCTCGACGTGCCCCTCGATGAGCTGGTCGGCGCGGTAGCGGCGCTTGCTCGCTTTGTCGTCGATGAGCGGGTCGCTGAAGGCGTCCACGTGGCCCGACGCCTTCCAGACGGTCGGGTGCATGAGGATGGCCGCGTCGAGGCCGACGACGTTCTCGTGGTCGCGGACCATCGCGTTCCACCACCGCTCGCGGACGTTCCGCTTGAGCTCGACGCCGAGCGGGCCGTAGTCGTAGACGGCGCCGAGCCCGCCGTAGATCTCGGACGACGGGAACAGGAAGCCGCGGCGCTTCGAGAGGGAGACGATCGTGTCGAGGTCGGCCATGCGGGGAGTCGGGCGAAGAGAGCGGGCAAGATCGCGCGGGCTGCCGCACGGGGCGCGAACGCCGCTCGAAAAGCGTGGCCGAGACGGCCGCCTAGATTGCGGCGCCCCGCCCCTCCGCGCCGTGCTGGACCCGCCGCTCCCTCCCCACGTCCCCGGCCACGTCTCGGCGCCCCGCCAGATCCTCCTCCCGGACCTCCGCCGGTTCCGCCTCGCCGACGACGCGACGTACACGTGGCACATGCCGGAGAGCGAAGAGGAGACGCCCGGCGTCTACCGGCTCGTCGTGCCCGCGGGGTTCGAGCACGACTTTGCCAGCGTGCCGCGCCTGCTGTGGGCGCTCGTCGCGCCGCTCGACCTGGGCATCGCCTCGATCTTCCACGACTGGCTCTACCGCCACGGCGGCCGCGTCGAGACGCTCCGCTGGACCGGCGACGAGGGTTCGCCGTGGGAGTCGGTCGGCACGCCGTGGACGCGCGAGGAGGCCGACCGTCTGTTCGCGCGGCTGATGCGCGAGCAGGGCGTCGTGCGGTGGCGTCGGCGGGTGGCGTACCTGAGTGTGCGCGCGTTCGCGGGCTCGGTCTGGAGGCGACACCGGCCGACGACCCCGTAGGCGAGCGGTCTACCTTTCGGCTCCCCTTCTGCACGCCCATGTCTCGCTCGTTCGTCCTCGCCGCGCTGGCGCTCCTCGTCGCCGGCTGCGCCACCACCGCCCCGCCGACGCCCGCCGCCAGCACCCCGGCGGCGAAGGCGCTCCCGACCGTCGAGGCCAAGACGGCCGGGCTGGAGCGCCACGACGGGTTCCTGCCGGTCTGGTGGGACGCCGACGCGGGGACCGTCTGGCTGGAGGTGCCGGCGCTCGACACCGACCTCCTCTACACCGTCAGCCTCGCGGCCGGGCTCGGGTCGAACGACGTCGGGCTGGACCGGGGGCAGCTCGGCGGCGAGCGCGTGGTCCGGTTCGAGCGGGTCGGGCGGCGCGTGCTGCTCGTCCAGCCGAACCTCCGGTTCCGCGCCGAGACGGACAACCCGGCCGAGCGGGAGGCCGTCGAGGACGCCTTCGCGCCGTCGGTGGTGTGGGGCTTCGACGTGGCCGCCGAGACGCCCGCCTCCGCGGGCGCCGGCGCCCGCGTGCTCGTCGACGCGACGGACTTCGTGGTCCGCGATGCGCACGGCGTGGCGCAGCGGCTGAAGGGGACGGGCCAGGGCTCGTTCTCGCTCGACAAATCGCGGAGCGCGCCGGTGCCGTCCGCGCTCCGGGCGTTCCCGCGCAACACGGAGTTGGAGGCGCGGCTCACGTTCGCCAGCGACGCGCCCGGCGGCTACGTCCGCGACGTGGCCGCCGACCCGACGGCCGTGACGGTCCGCGTGCGGCAGTCGTTCGTGGCCCTCCCGGACGACGGCTACGAGCCGCGCGCCTTCGACCCGGCCTCGGGCTACTTCCCCACGAGCTACGCCGACTACGCCGTCCCCATCGGCGAGGAGATCGAACGGCGCCTCGTCACGCGCCACCGGCTCTCCTGCGCCGCGCCGCCGGACGCAGAGCCGGCCCCCGCGGAGGCGGGGGGCCTGTGCGACCCCGCCGAGCCCATCGTCTACTACCTCGACCCCGGCACGCCGGAGCCCGTCCGCTCGGCGCTCCTCGACGGCGCGCGGTGGTGGGCCGACGCCTTCCGCGCCGCCGGCTTCCGCGACGCCTTCCGCGTCGAGGTCCGGCCGGACTCCGTCGACCCGCTCGACGCCCGGTACAACACGATCCAGTGGGTCCACCGGGCCACGCGCGGGTGGAGCTACGGCGCCAGCGTCGTCGACCCGCGCACGGGCGAGATCCTGAAGGGGAACGTCTCGCTGGGCTCGCTCCGCGTCCGGCAGGACTACCTGATTGCGGAGGGCCTGCTGGCGCCGTACACCGGCGCCCACGCCGCCGGCTTCGCGTCCGAGGCCGCCGACCCGATGCTCCAGCTCGCGCTCGCCCGGCTCCGCCAGCTCGCCGCGCACGAGGTCGGCCACACGCTCGGGCTCGCCCACAACTTCGCCGGCTCGACGCAGGGCCGGACCACGGTGATGGACTACCCCGCCCCGCTGGCGACGCTCGACGCGCGACGGCGAGATCGACCTGTCCGAGGCCTACGACGTGGGGATCGGCGCGTGGGACGTGCAGGCGATCCGCTACGGCTACGCGCCGGACCCGGCCGTGCCCGAGGCGGTCCTCGCCGAGAACCGCCAGCGCGGCCTCCGCTACGTCACCGACGCCGACGCGCGACCGACCGGCGCGGCCTCTCCCACGGGCGCGCTCTGGGACAACGGCGCCGACGCCGTCCAGGCCCTCCGCGACGAGATGGCCGTCCGCCGCGTGGCGCTCGACCGCTTTTCGGAGGCGGCGATCCGCGAGGGCCGGCCGCTGGCGACGCTGGAGGAGGTCCTCGTCCCCCTCGTCCTCCGCCACCGCTACCAGGTGGACGCGACGGCCCACCTCGTCGGCGGCGTGAGCTACGGCTATGCGGACCGAGGCGAGGCCGGTCCCGAGCCGGTCGGGGGCGACGTCCAGCGCCAAGCCATCGACGCGCTCCTGGCGACGCTGCTCCCGGAAGAGCTCGCGCTCCCCGACGCCGCGCTCGCCCAGATCCCGCCGCGCCCGCCGGGCTACGACGCCACCCGCGAGCTGTTCGACGGCCGCACCGGCCTGACGTTCGACCCCGTCGCACCGGCCGAGACGGCGGCGGCCCTCACCATCTCGTTCCTCCTCGACCCCGACCGCGCCGCGCGCCTCGCAACCCAGCACGCCCTCGACCCGTCGCTCCCTAGCTTCGACGGCCTCCTCGCCCGCACCGACGCCGCGCTCTCCGACGCCCCCGCGCCGACGCCCTATCACGCCGAGATCCGCCGGGCCGTCTGGGGCGCGTGGATCGACGGCCTCCTCGCCCTCGCCGCCGACGAGGACGCCGCGCCGGCCGCCCGCGCCCCCGCCGAGAGCTACCTCGCTGCGCTGGCGCCGCGCCTCCGCCAGTGGGCCGCGGACGACGCCGCGCGCGGAGCGTGGCTGGCCGGCCGGATCGAGCGGTTCCTGAATCGCGACTTCGAGCCGGACGAGCAGCCGGAGACGCTGGACGTGCCCCCCGGCTCGCCCATCGGGCAGTGAACTCCTCAGTGGGGGCGTAGGGAGTCACGGCGTCTCGTCCCTCTCATGCTCTCCTCAATCTGAGCGACCGCACTCGCTGTCGACCCCTCGACTTCAGCTTGGAGCACGTCATGGCCTCGGTCGGGTCTCATCCTCCGCCCTCAAAACGACCGTCAGTCCCGCGCGGCCTGCCCCGCGCAGGCGGGGGGTGGGGCTCCCCGTAGCCCCCGATGGGGCTCCGACGCCATGTAGATCCTGGATCGAGTTGGGGGGCCACGTCCAGGGTCTCCGGCTGCTCGTCCGGCATGGTTTCCGGCTCGCCTGGACCCTCCAGGTCCATGACGAGCTCTAGTAACAGCCTCGGGTTACGCCGCCTACCCCTGTGGATCGTTCGTGATGCTTACCGCAGCGATCCGCCACGCCCCGTCATCGCCACGGCGGAACACGAACGTGTGGCTGCCGGTGGCCGTACCCGCCCCGCCACCGTATCCGAGCGACCACCGACCAGCTTGATAGGCCAAGTCGCCGCTCATCCCCGACTGCAGAGGGAATACCTCCATCGCATCAGTCCCCGCCATCTGCTGCCGCCGCCATCCCTCGACGGCGTCGCGATTCGTGAAGGCTCCGTCGCTGCCAACGACGACCACATCGGCGGTGAACATCTGCGAGACGGCCGTGGAATCGTCGGCGCTCCACGCCTCAGCGAAGCGCGTCATCAGTTCATCCGCGCTGACGTCGGCCTGGGCCATTGCAGGGGACGCCGCGAGTGAGAGTGCGGCAAGGGGGAACCCGAGGAGTAGGAGCCTGCGCATGAGGGTGTTGGGGGGAGGGAGCTTCACAGAGTGGGCAAGCCGCTGATAAAGGCAAGTGGCCTGAGGCCGCCGAACTACCAACTACGCCGTCAGGCCGATGTGGCGGGCGACCTCGGCCGGGCAGCCGGGCCACGTGGGCCGGGCCACGTTGCCGATGTAGCCGAGGTCCTCGATGCCCTGCGGGCTGGAGAAGTAGCCCGTCGCGACGTAGTCGCGGAAGCGGTTGAAGAAGGCGACGCCGGCCGCGTCGGCGGGGTCCGCGTCGTCCGGGTAGGCGATCCGGTCGAGGAGCTGGCGGCGCTGGGCGTCGGTGGCCTCCGTGAATCGGACGCCGGTCGCGCGCCGGCTCTGGGTGTCGAGCCACGCCAGCCCGCCGCGCATGGCCGTCTGGCGGTCCGTCGGGTTGCCCAGGAGCTCGTCCGTCATCACGAAGTCGATGAACTCCGGGGCGCCGACCTCGGAGGCGCTCGGGCCGCGCTCGTCGGCCGGGAGCACGTAGTCCGCCAGCATCCGGACGGTCTCGAACTCGTGCTCGGTAAAGAACTGCGGCTCGGCCCCGATGGCGGGCACCATCTCGCCCCGCGCCCGGTGCTCGGCGTGGTGCGCGGCGGCGGCCCCGGCCTCGTCGTCCCGGCACCCGGCCAGGAAGGCGGGCGCGACGGCCGAGACGCCGAGGAGGCGCAGGATTTCGCGGCGGGAGAACGGGCTGACGGGAGAGTCGGGCATGGTCAGATGGTGCGCTGGCGGCGCTGGTCGGCGATGTACTCGGCGGCGCGCATCGAGAGGGCGAGGATGGTCCAGGTGGTGTTCTTGTGCGGCTGCGAGACGAAGTTGGCGGCGTCGACCACGAACAGGTTGTCCACGTCGTGGGCCTGGCAGTAGCCGTTGAGCGCCGACGTGGCCGGGTCGTCGCCCATGCGGACGCACCCGGCCTCGTGGATGATCTCGCCGGGCGTCGAGATGCCGAAGTCGCGGTCGGCCCCGGGCGCCTCGTCGATCTCGCCGCCGGCGGCCTCCAAGAGCTCGCGCCCCGCCGCGTGCATGTGGCGGACCTGCTGGAGCTCGGCGTCGCTCCAGGTCACGTTGAAGCGGAGCGTCGGGATGCCGTAGCGGTCGACGCGGGCCTCGTCGATCTCGCAGGTGTTGTCCTCGCGGGCGATCATCTCGCCGCGCCCGCTGAACCCGATGCGCGTGCCGTAGAGCGCCCGGTAGTCGTCCTTGAGCTGGGTGCCGTAGCCGCCCCCGCCACGCTCGCGCTCGACGCCGCGCCACCGGCTGTTGGCGCCCTGGACGTTCCCCATGAAGCCGTAGCCCGGCATCCCGCGCCCGCCCCACGTCTCGAAGTGGTAGCCGCGCGGGAAGCCGAGCGAGGCGTGCTGGTCGTGGAGCCACCACGGGATGTAGATGTGCATCCCGCCCGTGCCGTCGCAGTTGTGCGACGGGGCGTCCATCAGCGCCGGGACGAACGCCGACATCGAGGTGCCCGTCGTGTCCATGAGGTACTTGCCCACGACGTCGCTGGAGTTGGCGAGGCCGTTCGGGTGGCGCGGGCTCTTGGAGTTGAGCAGCAGCCGCGCGGACTCGCACGCGCTCGCCGCCAGCACCACGATCTGCGCCCGCACCTGCCCTTCTTCCAGCGTGCTCGTGTCGACGTAGGAGACCCCCGAGGCGCGGCCCTCGTCGTTGGTCAGCACCTCGCGGGCCATCGCGCCCGTCACGAGCGTGAGGTTGCCCGTCGCCATCGCGGGGTCGAGCAGGACGCGCCCGGCCGAGAAGTTGGCGCCCACCGAGCAGCCCCGGTTGCACTGCCCGCAGTAGTGGCACGCCGGCCGGCCGTTGAGCGGCTTCGTCAGGATCGAGAGGCGCGAGGCGAGGACGGGGACCTTCAGCTTCTCGCCGGCCTTCACCACCAGTTTCTCGTAGCAGCGCGGCTCGGGCGGCGGCAGAAACTGGCCGTCGGGCTCGTTGTGGAACCCGTCGCGCGACCCGAAGATGCCGACGAGCCGGTCCACCTTGTCGTAGTACGGCGCGACGTCGTCGTAGGTGATGGGCCAGTCCTCGCCGTAGCCGTCGAGGCTCTTGCCCCGGAAGTCGTCCGGCCCGAAGCGGAGCGAGATGCGGCCCCAGTGGTTCGTCCGGCCGCCGACCATCCGCGCGCGCCACCACGCCCAGCGCGTCCCCTCCTCGGAGGCGTAGGGCTCGCCGTCGATGTTCCAGCCGCCGAGGCAGGCGTCGAACTCGCCGAACGGCCGCTCGGTGGTCGAGGCCCCGCGCCGGGGCGACTCGTAGTTCCACGTCAGCATCTCGGCGTCGTCCTCGACCGTCCACTGCGGACCGGCCTCGAGGAGGACCACGTCGGCGCCGGCGTCGGCGAGCACCTTCGCCGCCATGCTCCCGCCGGCGCCGGAGCCGACGATGCAGACGTCGTATTCGTGGGCGGGCTCGAGAATCTGCATGGGCGGGGGGAGGGTGACTCTCGTGAAGGTAGCGCAGAGAGCGCGTTCCTACTGCGCCCCTCCCCCTCGTCGGCGCCGGCGGAACGGAGGGGACGCCGGCCGCTGGCGGCTGTCGCCACCGGCTCCGACGGCCGCCCGCCGAGACCACGTCGACCAGGAGGCCGCGGCCGTCGCCGGCACCGCGCGCCGGAACGTCTCCGACCGCGTCGAGTCCATGACGAAGCTTCCAGTGGTGGAGGCAACCACTATCGCCGTCGAATCTCTACGTCCCAGACAGCGACGACGAGCCCGCCTCCGAGTCCCGCGTCCACTAGCCCTCTCTCTCCGTGTCCCGTCTCCCCCTCCTCCTCCTGACTGCCGTCGCGCTCGCCGCGCTGCCGGCCTGTGACTCCGGTTCCGCCGTCGACCCGCCCACCCCGGCCGACATCGCGGGGACGTACGAGATCGCCGAGTTCCGCTTCCAGCCTGACGCCCCGGCCATCAGCGCGGTCAGCCTGCTGGACACGCTGGCCGTCTCGGCCACGACCGTCCAGGTGCTCGACGGCGGCTCCGCGCTCCTCCTCTACCGGCTCCGGGGCCCCAACCAGTCCCAGCGCGTGATCCAGGGGAGCGTGGAAGTCCGGCGAGAGCAGGTCCGCCTCACCTTCAACTCGGGGACGGACACCGAGCGGCGGCGGCTCCTGCTCCCCCCCGAGCTCATCTTCAACCGCGACGGGGCCATGCTCGCCGCGAGCACGGCGACGCGCGTGAACCTGGAGGCGTACGACCCCGCCGGCTACGGCACCAGCGGCGTCTTCACCGACGTCCCTGGCAAGATCGTCCTCCGCCTGTCCCCGGTGTCGACCGACGCCTGACCTCCGCCAGCCGGCCCCGACCCTCTCTCCCATGCGTCTTTTGTACCGCCTCCCGCTCCTCACACTCGTCCTCTTGCTCGCCCTCCCGGCGTCCGCCCAGCTCGAGGGCGTGGGCTACCGGCTGGCGCCGGCGGCCTCCTACGTCGTCTTCGACGGCGACGCGGCCCTCTCGGACGGGTTCCTCTACGGCGGCGGCGCGGGCCTCTCGTTCGGCGAGTTCCTCGAGCTCAACGGCTCGTACCTCCTCGGCAACGGGTTCGAGACCGACTACTCCGATCTCTCGGGCGTGGAGGGGGACTCCGTCCGCATCGCGGCTCTCGCCCAACTGGACGGCCGCGAGGTCGACATCCAGCGCTACGGCGGCGAGATCAAGCTGAACCTGGGCACGGGCAGCGTCGTCCCGTTCCTCTCCGCCGGGACGGGCCTCATCCGGTTCGACCCTGACGGCCGCGACGCGACGCGCAACATCTACCTCCTCGGCGGCGGCGGCCTCCAGTTCACGGCGGCCGACCGCTACGCCGTCTCGGTCTCGGTGGAGGACATGGCCTACCGCTACAACCCCGGCTCCACGTTTTTCAACGCCACCGACCTCGTCGCCGCCGGGCTCGCGGCCGGCGACTTCAACCAGACGACGGTGAACAACCTGGCCGTGCGCGGCTCGGTCCAGCTCTACCTCGGCGGGCGCCGGCCAGGCAGCCTCTCCGACGTGGACCGCGAGCTGCGCCGCCAGTTCGCCGGCGGGCTCGGAGGCCTCAGCCTCGTCGTGGAGCCGTTCTACGGGCGCGTCAACTTCGACGACGCCTTCGCCTACCGCGACCAGTCGTTCGTGGGCGGCGAGATCGGCTTCGACCTCGGGCCGCTCGTCGGCATCCGGGGCTTCTACGCACGCGGCACCGACGGCAGCGACCCGACCAGCTTCGAGGACATCCAGATGGTCGGGGGCGACCTCCGCCTCCGGCTCAGCGACAGCGGCTCGTTCGCGCCCTTCCTTTCCGTCGGCGGCGGCTACCTCGACGTGCTCGATGGCTACGCCGCCGAGGAAGGCGCGACGCCCGAGAACGCGCTCGCCGAGGACCGCCCGTTCGCGGCCGGCGGGGCCGGCGTCGAGCTGTTCCTGAGCCCGCGCCTCCGCGCCATCGGCGAGGCCCGCGCGCTCGTGATGAGCACGCAGGACGAGGAGGACCTGAGCCAGCCCGAGGACGTGTACGTGAGCCCGCTCTTCCGGGCCGGCCTCTCGTTCGGGCTCGGCGGGGACGCCGGCAGCCGCGTGGCCGTCGTCCGCCAGAGCGAGCTGGAGGCGGAGCGTGCCCAGTTCGAGGCCGAGATCCAGGCCGAGCGCGCGCGCCTCGCCGCCGAGCGGGAGCAGTTCGACGCCGAGCTGGCGGCGGCCCAGGAGGCAGCGGCCGAGCGCGAGGCGGAGCTTCAGGACCAGATCGAGCAGGCCCGCGCCGAGGGCGACGCCCGGACCGTGGCGCGCCTGGAAGACGAGCAGGCCCGCGTGCGGACCGAGGCCATGACGCCCAACGCGCGGCTCGGCGCCGCGCCGCTCACCGTCGTCGGCCGCGAGGTGCGGACGGCCCAGGGCGACCGGGTCGTCACGATCCCGCTCCCCGAGCAGGGCGAGCTGTACGTCCGCTACGGCGATCCCGGCGGCGTCCAGATCGGCGACGGCTTCGGCACCTCCGCCGCCGCGCCACGAGCCGCCCCGCCGCAGGCCGCGGCGACGACCGCCGCGCCCCGGCTCAGCCAGGACGAGATCCGCGAGATCATCCGCCAGACGCTCCGCGAGTCGCTGGCGGACCAGAACGCCGAGACGCTGACGGAGTCCGACGTGGCCGCCATCGAGCGCCGCGTGGAGGACCGCATCGCCGACCGCATCGGAAACCGGCTCCAGCCGGCGCCGGACGCGTCGGCTTCCCAGATCCGAGCGCTGGAACGCCGCCAGGACGACCTGATCGACGAGATCCGGTCGCTCCGCGTGGAGCTGAACAACCGCCAGTCGCAGGCGCCCATCGTGGTCCAACCCGGCGCCCCGGCGGTCGCCCCGACGCCGCAGCCCGCCGCGCCCGTCGTCACGACCACTCCGGACGGTGAGACGGTCGTCCTGCGGCCCAGGACGCCGACGACCACGGCGGGCGTGACGCCCATCGACCGCCGCGCCGGGACGTTCGCCGTCTCGCCGACCGCCGGGCTCGGGTTCGGGAGCGGCCCCGACGGCGCCCTCATCGGCGCCCGTGTGGACTACGAGACCGGCGGCACGATCCGCTACATCCCCGAGCTGCTCGTCGGCGTCGGGAGCCGGACGACCTTCCTCGCCAACGCCGACCTCGCCTTCGGCGTCCCCGTCGACGCCGTGGCCGACTACGGCGCGCCGTACCTGCGCGCCGGCATCGGCCTGCTCAGCTACGGGAGCGTCCCGGAGGAGGACCGCGTGGACTTCGACGACGAAAACAACGACGGCAAGACGACGCTGACGCTGAACCTCGGCCTCGGCGCCGACCTCGCCGCCGGGGGCGGCCGGGTCTTCGTAGACGTGACGACGGGCAACTTCGGCCGCTACAACCGGATCACGGCCGGGTACCGCTTCCCGTTCGGCCGGTCGGCGTACTGATGCGCGCCGCCCTCCCCGCTCTCCTCGTCGCGCTGGCGGTGGCCCCCGCCAGCGCGCAGGTGCCGACGGACTCGACTGCGTCGCAGTCGACCGTCGAGTCTCTCCGATCCACGGTCGACTCGCTCCGGGCGGACGGGGCGCGGAGCGCGATCCCGCCCACGCCCCGGCGCGTGACGACGGTCCCGCTTCCGAACGGCGAGGGCGTGTTCTACTACCGAGCCGGAACGCCCGGTGGCGTCCGCCTGCGGTCGCCGCGCTCGCAGCCGGAGCCCCCCGCTCCTCCGACAGTTCCGGTCGCCCCCTCGTCGTCTCTCACGTCGACGGCTCCAATCATCATCGAGCGGGAAGGCCAGGTCGCGCCGACCACGGGCGGCCTCTCTCGGCTCGACCTCGCGCTCCTGGAAGAGCGTCTGCTCCGTGCCATCGACCAGCGGCTGGCAGCGCTCGACCCTGGATACCGGCCGTCCCAGGTGGTGCCGTCGTCACCAAACCAGCCGCCGATCATCGTCCTTCCCGCTGCGCCCGGCGCTCCTCCAGCGGCCCCGCTCGCCCCTCCCGCGCCGTCCCCCACGCCCGAGGCGCCGCCTCCAGCGCCCGCAGCGCCGTCTCCAGCGCCCGCGGCCCCGCCCGCTCCACCGGCGGACCCGCTCGTCGCCGAGATCGAGCGGGCGATCCTGGACACCGGGCTGTTCCGCACCTCCCGCGTCAACTTCGAGTTCGGGAAGGCCACGCTCCTGCCCGTCTCCGAGGCGTCGCTCCGGGCCGTCGCCGCCGTGCTGCGTCGCTACCCCGAGCTCCGCGTCGAGGTCGGCGGCCACACGGACTGGATCAGCTCCGAGGCGTACAACCTCCGCCTCTCCCAGCAACGGGCCGAGTCGGTCCGCGACTTCCTGATCGGCTCCGGCGTCGCCGCCGGGCAGCTCACGGCGGTGGGCTACGGCGAAAACCGGCCGGTGGCCTCGAACGAGACCGAGACCGGGCGTGCGCTCAACCGCCGCGTCGAGTTCACGGTCCTCAACCCGGAGGCCGCCGAGCGGGAGCGCCGGACGATCCGCGAGGCCGAGCCGAACGACGACATCCGCCAGATCATCCGGGACGAGTTGGAGCGGCTCCGCAACGAGGACGGCCAGTAGCGCCAGGAGTGGGCCGCGTGGGAGTGGATTGCGCGCGTCCTCCCAGATCCATTCCTCCTCCCGAATCCGACCTCACGCCGGCCGCTCGATCGGGACCACGGCCAGGGTGCACCGGCTCACGCAGATCCGCTTGTCCCGCTCGTCGCGGACCACAATCTGCCAGACCTGCGTGGATCGTCCCTCGTACACCGGCTCGGCCGTCGCCGTGAGCATCCCGTCGCGCTTGGGCCGGAGGTGGTTGGCGTTGATCTCCATGCCGAACGCCGTGTAGCCATCGGGCGCGGCGAGGTAGGCGCCCACGCTGGCGACGGTCTCCGCCAGCGCGACGGTGGCGCCCCCGTGGAGGTAGCCGAGCGGCTGGTGGTGGCGCGGCTCGACCGGCATCGTCGCCACGACGCGCGCGGCCGTCGCCTCGGTGATGTCGATGCCGAGGGTGGTCCCGAGCGATTCGCGGGCGGGGAAGTCGGCGATCGTTTTGGGCATGGGGGTAGGTCCGGGAAGGCGGAAGGCGTCCGAGGGCACACCGCCTCTCCCTCCCCGGTTCCATGCTCGACGCCCTCCGCGACTGGTTCTTCGGGCTCGGCGCCGAGTACGGCGTCAACCCGCTCCTCTTCGGAGCGATCTACGTCGGCGCGATCCCGTTCTTCACAGCGTCCGTGGCATGGATCGTCCGCAACGCGCGGCGCGGGCGGAGCGTCGTCGTGCCGGCCCTGTGCGCCGGGTTCTTCTTCGTCTCGGCCTACCTCTACCTGATCGTGGCCGGGCAGAACGTGCCGTGGTGGGTCTACGGCGTCGTGGGGCTTCTCGTCGTCGGCGGGGCGTGGTCTACGGCGCGGTCGGTCCGCCAGAAGGTGGCCGATGCTCGGACGGACACCCTGCCCGATGGCCCTCCCACGTGACCCGGCCTGCCGGCCCCAAATGCAAAACGCCGCCTCCCTAACAGAATCGGCGTTCTCCGTAGGCCCTGTTGGGTCGCAGGATCTGTACCACACTGCGGAGTCCTCTCGCAACTAAGACTGTAGGGGCGCGGAAGGCGCACTTTTCGGGAGTCGGTGCGAGCGCCAGCCGCCGCCCGTTCCGTCGAGTGTTCCACCTCCGTTCCACCACGCCCACCGGCCCGTCCCCCACGCCACCGTCAAGCTCCTCCTCCGGACCGACCGGACGAGCCGGGACGGGACATGCCCCGTCTACCCCGCCTCACGGCCCACCGGGAGAAGCGGTACCAGGCCACCGGCGTCGCCGTCGAGCCGAGGCACTGGAACGAGAACCGCGCCCGCGTCCGCGCCTCCCCCCCATCGCCCCCGCCCTCAACGCCCGCCTCGACGGAATCGAGGCGGCGGCCCGGACGGCCGCCCTCGGGGCCACCTCCGCCGACACCGTCAAGGCCGCCGTCGGCGGCGCGGCCGGCTCGCTCACGGCGTACTTCGAGCGGTTCGTGGCCGGGCTCGACGACGACGGGAAGCTCTGGGAGCACCGGAAGTACCAGACGACCCTCGCCAAGCTCCGCGGGGCCCTCGGGCAGACCCTGTCGTGGGGCGAGGTCGACGCGCTCCGCCGGTTCGAGCGGCACCTCCGGCGGGTCAAGGGGAACAACGCGAACACGACCCAGAAGGAGCTCACGAGGCTCCGGCGCGTGTTCAAGCAGGCGATCCGAGACGGCGAGATCGGGCCGGCCGACGACCCGTTCCTCGTCTACGAGAAGCCGCGGGGGCAGGCCGTCCACCGCCGGAAGCTCGAGCTCGCCGAGGTCGAGGCGCTCCGCGACGCCGGCCTCGGCGACGGGGCTTGCCCGCGACGCGTTCGTGTGGGCGTTCTACGCCGCGGCATGCGGTTCGGGGACGTCTGCGCCCTCCGGGCCGGGGGAGGCTATGAGGCCTTGATCCGGCTCCACGCCAGGCTAGAGGGTCTCTCCTCCACGCCGTACCTCCTCCACGCCGTACCTCCTCCACGCCGTACCATAGAGGCCCGCTCTCACTCTCTGCTATGACGGCACCGGCAACACTCGACGGCATCCCTGGTGAGGGCTACGCGGAGATAGAGGCGGGTCGGGGCGGAATGAAGAGGTGCGAGGGCGTGTTCTACAGTGGCTCGAGAGAGGCCGACTCCAAGCTGTTCTCTGTCGACAGCCCCTACAGCACGTTCACGGGTACGGTATACGAGGGGAAGGAGAAGCACCAGCTCTCGTTCGAGGTGGTCGTCACGGACTTGGAGACCGGGACCGCTCGGCACGCCGTAGTCCATTTCAAGGCGAGGGGGAACCCGTTCCAGTCCTAGCGGTGGTCGCTTCCCGCCAGCTTGGCGGAGAGGTCCGAGGTGTACCCCACGTTCCCTCCCCGGTCCTCGTACCGGAGCCGCTCGGCCTCGGCTAGGTCGAGTCCGATCACGGGCGCTCCGGGGAGTGGAGCGCCCAAGTTGGAGGTGTGGGCCGGGCGGGCTCACCGACTGGCGGCGATCCCGGACGGCCCTGACAGGGACCGCACCCCCGGACATTTTCACCCGACGAAGACCGGCAATTTCCAACCGTCGCCAACATCCGTCTACTCCTCGGGGCCCGAGCCGCGGGCGGCCCCCGCTGTGGTACCCTTCGGGGCCCCACTGCTGCGCCCTCGTGTCTCGGACTTCGCCGCCCTCTGCGTCCTCGCCCTCCTCTTCGGGCCTCTCGCCGCCTCCGCCCAGGCCCCCGGCGGGGGCCCCGGACCGACGACCCGGACGAGTTCGCCCCCGTCCCCGGCGGGACCGAGGTCTCCTTCACCGACAACGGGTGGACGGCCGCCGGGGCCTTCCGGGCCAACGAGGACACCTACGTCTACACCGTCCCGGTCCAGGGGCTCGCGCCCGGGACGGTCGGCACGTTCACCGGGTTCACCGCCCCCTGTTCGTGTACGCCCTGAACGTCGAGGGCGCGGCGGAGTGGCAGCCGGACGCGACGAGCTCGAAGACGTCCTCGCTCCCCACGGGGCTCGTGAACGGGCAGATCGCGGTCGCCGTCTTGAGCCGGCTAGGGCTCGGCTTAGCCGGCTCCCGTGGCCTTGAGCACTGGCCGGGCTACCGCTCGTTGGGGGCGTCGAGGGTGTAGGTGCCTTCCCCCGTCACGAGGCTGTCCTCCCCGAACTCGTGGCGGTGCAGGACGCGGCCGACCCCGGGCACGAAGCAGTCGCCCTCGAAGAGCGAGTACTCCCCGTCCCAGTCCATCCACCCGTACTGGCCGTCCGGCCGGGCGTAGCAGACGGCCTCGACCGCCCGGCCCCCGACGGTGAACCCCTTCGTGTGGGCCTCGAGCAACCCGAAGTCCGAGTCGAATTGCGTCAGCGCTCGGTACGTCTCCCCTTCCCCGATCGGGAAGCGGTAGAGGACGGCGGCCCCGCGCGTCTCCTTGGAGAGGTCGTCGCCGTAGAACTCGTAGAACCCCTCGGGCGCGTTCCGCCAGAACCACACCGTCGGCTCCCCGCCGTCGCCGGAGGTCTCCTCGACGGCGAACCACTCGTCGCCCCCGACCGTCTTCGTCCCCGTCACGCGGAAGGTCACGGGGGGCTCTTCCGCCTCGTTCGCGAGATGGTCGGACGACACCGAGGCGTAGGCCCACTCCGCCCCGGCCAAGAGCGGGACGAGCGGGGCGGCCCCGGCCCCTTGAGCGCGGACGGCCGGCGGGGCGAGGAGGAGCGTGGCCGCTCCGAGGAGATACATGCGTAATGACATGTCGTTGAGTTGCTTGTGGGCAGGAGGGGCAAGGCGACAGTACCACCCCTGGCCTCCACGGCAGACCTCCCCCCTAACTATAGTTGGGGAGCCCACGGGTCTCCTCGATCCCGTACGGATCGAACACCTCAAGCTCCCGGTCGCTCAGCCACCCGCCCGAACCGTCGGGGCCCCGCCCCTTCCGCGCTCGTGGCTGACGTCAGGTTCGCACGACGGGGAGCTCGTCCAGCGGGTCGTGTAGCGGGGGCTCCTGCAGTGCCGGCGAATCTCTCAACGGGGGCGCCCACCGTCCCGTCGCGGGTCTTCCCCAGCGCCTTCGGGGGCCCCCGAGCCCTCAGGTCCGTCGCCCTCAGCAGCCTTCGTGAAGGGCCGGCCCCGCACACGACGCGGCCGCCCCACCGTTCGAAGGGGGAAGGCCGCGACGTCGTCGGGCGGTGAGGGCGGCCCTACGAGACCGGGCTGCTCGTGGCGTTGAACCCGCCGGTCAGCCCGACGAGCGCGTCCATGTTCCCCCCGTCCTTGATCGGCCCCGCCGTCACCGCCCGGACGCGCCCGAGGTAGAGGACCGACGGGGGCTCGTACGGGCTGAGGGCGGCGGGCTGGCGGTCGGGGTCGGCGTTCTGAGTCTGGTCAGTCATGGGAGTCGTGTCGATGGGTGAGGGGTCGGACGAGGGCGCGGCGGCTAGCGGGCGACGGTGACGCGGGCGGTGTGGACGCCGGCCCCGGACGAGACGCGGACGACGTAGACGCCGGTCGGGAGCGCCGCCGCGTCCAGCGACGCCTCGTGACGGCCCGCACTGTGCGGCCCGGCGGCGAGGACGGCGACCTCCCGGCCGAGCGCATCGTACACGGCCACGCGGACGTCCGAGGCCCCGGCCACCCCGTACGCCACGGCCGCCCGCCCCGACGACGGGTTCGGCCGGGCCGAGACGGCGAGGTCGACGGGCCCGTCGACCTCGGCCCCGGTCCGCTGCCCGAACAGGGCGGCCATGGCGGCGACGACGGCGGCGGCGCCCTCCTCCGAGTCGCAGGGGGCGAACCCGCCCCCGTTCCCGCACTCGGCCCGGTCCCCCGTCGCGAGGTCGACGTAGACCTCCCCCGTCTCGTCGTAGACGACGGCGGCGACGACGCGCCCGAAGGCTGTGAGGACTCCGGCCCCCTCGGCGAACTCGCCCTCGACGACGGCGACGGCGCCGGGCCGGCCGGCCGGGAGCGCGAGGTCGTACACGTAGTCGTCCCCGGCGGCGAGGACGTCCGCGGACGTGGCCACGTCCGCGGCCTCCTCGGAGTACCCGTCGAAGGCGACGGCCGTGCAGCACGAGAGGCCGACCGCGGCGTCGGCCGACGTGTTCGAGACGGTGACGGTCCCGTTTGGGCCGGTCGTGAAGGAGGGGACGGCGAGGGGCGGGGGGGTGCTGGTAGGCTCAGTGACCGTGAGCGTCGCCGCCGCCGTGCCGCTGGAGCCCGACGACGAGGTGAGCTCCCCGGTCACGTTCACCCTTAAACCGGGAACCTCGCCGCCCAGCACCTGAACGGAGACCGTGCACGCGCCCCCAACCGCGACGCGCCCGCCGACGAGCGACAGGCTGGATCCCCCCGCAGGCGCCGAGACCACGCCCTCGCACGTGCTGAGCACGTTGGCGGGCGATGCGAAGACCAGACCCGCCGGGAGGGTATTGGAGAACGCGAGCGCCGTTGCGTCGAGCCCCGGCGGATGGTTGGTGATGGTGAACGTGAGCGTGCTCTGCGTGCCGGCCGGGATGGAGGTGGGCGCGAACGCCTGGGTAAAGACTGGCGGGGGCACCGCCAGGCCCTCGAACGCCCCCGCGTCGCAGGCCAGACCGAAGGGAGCAGGAGCGCCACGCTGGTCGGTCGGCCCACACGTCCCGCCAATGTCGACCGCGGGCCCATCGAGCAAGCGGTGGGTCGGCGTGGGGCCTCCATTGGCAGCCAGCGGCCCGAGCCCCGGCCCGGCGACGCCTGCCACGTCGCCGGGCCTGTTGAAGGCCGTACTCCCGTTGCCACCGCCGACGATGTTGAACCCTTGGCTCGCATACGGGAACGGACCCGAGCCACCAGCCGCCAAATCTGTGCTCAGGACACCGCTCGCCGGGTTCCCGGCGACGATGCTGCCGTCGACGCTCGTACTGGTCCCCTGCTCGCTGTACGAGAACACGCCCTCGCCGAGCGGCGCGGAGTTCGCGGTCACCGTCGAGCGCCGGAGAGCCATCGGACCACGACGATTAAAGATGCCTCCGCCTTCGACCCCCGCCCTGTTGCCGCTGACGGTAGAGCGGCTGACCACCGCCGTGTACCCGTCGGGGCCGATGTCCGAGTAGAGTCCGCCGCCGCTGGTGATGGCCTCGTTGTCGCTGAGGGTGCTCTCCAGCACGCTCAGCTCCCCGGAGTTGAAGATGCCGCCCCCGTTGGCGGCGGTGTTGGCGCGGAGGATGCAGCGCCGCACCGTTAGAATCCCCTCATTGAAGATGCCGCCGCCGCCTGAAGGAGCGAACCCGTTGGAGATCGTGAGTCCGTCGATCGTCACCACCGCGCCCGGGCCCACTCTGAAGGCGCTGTACTCCCCGCCGGTGCTGCGCCGGACGGTGAGCAAGTAGGCGCCCGGGCCGCTGATCACGAGGTTCGTCGCGAGCTCCGGCAGCGGGCCGGCCAGTTGGATCGTGCCCGTTACGCCCGTCTCGAAGACGATCACGTCATTGCCCGGCGTGGAGTTGGCGTCAGCAATCGCCTGGCGCAACGATCCCGGGCCCGCGTCGGCGGTGGTCGTGACGGTGAAGGTGGCCGCGAGGGCGGCCGGGGCCGCGAGGGCGGCGAGGAGGACGGCGAGGGCCTCGAGGAGCCGCGAGGAGCCGCGGGCGGCGTGGCGAAGGGGTCATCGGGCGCGTGGGCGTCGTGGTTGCGGGCCTGATCGGGCGCGCGGGTGGGTGGTTCGGCCGGCGAATCTATTGCGATTCCGGGCCTTAGGCACGGGTCGCAGACGAGGTCTCCGGCGTGCTCTCCCGTCCACTTATGGCGCCCCGTCCGGGCCCCTGGTGCGGGCCCCCATAAACAGGGCGGTCCCCGCGTGCCCGGCGTAGGTCACAACGACCGAATCCCGCCGGCGTCCGCGTGGCCGGGCCGCCCGTAGGCGACTGAGGCCGGGGCCAAGGGGCGGCACACGACGAGCAGGGGCCGGAGAACGGCCGATCCCGCGCGGCCACGCCACGGGTAGCCGAGGGGTAGTAGGTAGCTGCGCATATGTCTTAAGTACAACAGCATGTCTTGCTTGCCCGGGGACTCCGGGCGCCGTACCGTCGGCTGTGGTCGGCCCACCCGGCCGGCCCCCTCTCCACGCCCCCGCCCTCCTCGCCATGAAGCACCGTTACGCCCTCCCCGCCCTCCTCCTCGCCGTCCTCCTCCTCGCCGGGTCCGCCCGAGCCCAAGACGTGGCCCTCCACGAACAGGTCGCCGCGGCCGCCGCGATGGCCACCGACATCTTCGCGGAGGTCGGCGGGATCGAGGGGGGGTCCCAAGACGAGGGGCACCGCGGGTGGATCGACGTCCTCTCCTTCAGCCACGGGATGAGCACCAGCACCACCACGACTGGCCCCAGGGGGGGCGGCTCAGGGAAGGCCTCCCACGCCCCCGTCTCCTTCGTGAAGCGCCTCGACAAGAGCACGATCCCCCTCGTCTTCGCCCTCAACACGGGACGGGTCATCCCCGAGGTCACGTTCGAGTTCGTGAGGAGGGACGTGCTCCCCACCGGGAGCCTCGGCTCGTTCGTGTTCTTTAGGGTCGTGCTGGAGGGGGCCACCGTCAACTACTACAATGTCGGCGCCTCGGAGGGGGTCGACGCCCCTTACGAGGACCTAGGGTTCGTGTACAGGAAGGTCACCTACGAGTACTGCGAGCAGAGGGCGGACGGCGCCGGAGGCCCGTGCTCCCAGACGACGTACGACGTGAGGTCGAACGTGGCCACGAACACGGCCGCCCTCACCGCCCCCGTGGCGGCGGTGTCCGGGGACGCCGCCTCGTTCACGTGGGGGATGGCCGAGCAGGACGGGGTGGCCGGGTTCGAGCTCCAGCGGTGGGAGGACGGCGCGTTCCGCCGGGCCGCCTACGTCCCCGGGGCCGGGTGGACCGGCGAGGCCCTGGAGTACTCGGCGGCCGTGTCGGGCCTCCAGAAGGGCGTCCACCTCTTCCGCGTCGCCGCCCTCGGCGTCGACGGGCGGGCGGCGTACTCGGGCGAGGTCCGCGTCGCGCTCGGGGTCGCCGACGGGGAGGGCCTGGTCGTGGGGGCCCCGTTCCCGAACCCGTTCGCGTCCGGGACCGCGCTCCCGATCGCGTCCGGGACCGTCCAGCACGCCCGGGTCACGGTCCTCGACGTGCTGGGACGGGAGGTCGCCGTCCTCTTCGACGGGACGGTCCAGCCGGGCGGCGAGACGCTCGTCCCGTTCGCGGCGGGGGCGGACCTCCCGTCGGGACTCTACGTCCTCCGCGTCGTGTCGGAGGGCGGGGCGACGAGCCGGACCGTCACGCTCCGCCGCTGACGCCGAGCGTTTCGGGGCCCATGGTGGTTCCGCGGCGGCCGGAACTGCGCCCCCGTCGGCTCCTGCTGGCGGGGGCGATCTGCTTCACGACCTCAGCGGGCGGCAGCGGGGCCCGTGCCCGCGGTGGGCCACGGTCCCGCGGACACGTCGGGGCCGGCGTCCACTCGAGGGCGTCCCACACCTCCGCCCCTGCCCGAGCGCGGCGAGGCCCTCCGTCAACGGCCCCGGGACGAGGGCGCCCTTCCCACACCGACGGGCGAGCGTCTGGAACAGGAGGGACACGCCCCGTCGACCTCGCGCTGGACGACCATGACGGCCCGGCCGACCTCGGCCACGGCCGGGCCGAGCCGGAGCCCAGAGACGGCGGCGACGTCGGCCGGCTCGAGGCCGAGCAGGGTAATGGCCCGGCCGTCCCACACCGTGCCGAGTCCGGGCCGCCAGCGGGGTGTACCTCTGGGGTGGGTCGAGAGACCGCTCGCGGTGACGACGAGCCGGAGCCCGCCCTCATCCGGGCCGCGCTCCTCGCGCTAGAGGAGACGTACGCGGGCGGCGGACCGACGACGTACCGGTACCGGAAGGCCGGCGTCGTGCTCTCGGAGGTCCGGCCCGAGGGGGCCGAGCGGGCGGCCCTGTTCGACGAGGACGGCGGGGTCGCCGAGCGGTGCCCGGCGTGGGCCGAGGGGCAGGCCCGGCTCATGGAGACGGTGGACGCGCTGAACCGACGGTTCGGGAAGCGCGCCGTCGCGTTCGCCTCGGTGGGCCCGCCGTCGGCGCTCGAGAAGGCGCGGGACGGGAGCGAGGGCGCCCCGAAGTGGGAGATGCGGCGCCAGCGGATGAGCCCCCGCTACACGACGCGGTGGGACGAGATCGCGACCGTCCGGACCTAGCCGAGTGGGGCGGAAGGCCCCTGGCAGCTGGGCACCGAACCGTCCGCGGTCCAGTAGCTCTCTGTCAACTCCCCCCGTTGCCCGCTGACGCCGTCAGCCGACCCCAGGCGTACAGTCCCGCTCGTCCACGGCCGTGCGCCTGTGGGTTCCCCGAGGTCGCATCCGACTACCTCGACTGGCTCGTCCGGGAGGCCGATACAGCCGGGTCCACCATCGGGCACGTCGTCGGTGCCATGTACCAGCCTTCCGGCGGTCGGTCAAAGCGAGGGCTCACGCTCTTTGGCGCCTGGTCCGACGGGGCATTGGCCGTCACGGACCGGCCCCTTGCTTAGAGCCCCCCGATCTGGCGTCGGCCCCATGAGGGACTCGTGATCGGGCTCCTGCGCCCGTCTGAGGGCGCTTTGTTGGACCCATGTTGGACCCGCCCCTACTGATCCTGTTGTGTCACAATGGGATCGGGGGTCACTAGTGGGCCCTGTTGGATTTGAACCAACGACCTCTCGCGTGTGAGGCGAGCGCTCTAAACCCCTGAGCTAAGGGCCCGATCGACGAAGGTAGCCCGGCTCCACACGCTGCGGCAAGACGCCCCGATGGAGAGACCGCGAGGACGCCCCGCCGCACTGGCGGCAGCCGTCGCCAGCCGCGGGATCGGTACGAACACAGCGGGCTCTCCCTTTCGAGAAAGCCCGCTGTGTGGTGGGACATCGACGTGGTGGACTCGATACCGTCGGTGCCTGCTACGCCTCAGCCGGCGTGTAAACGTCCTTCAGGATGCCCTGAAGCTTGGTCCGCCCGCGGTTGATCCGGCTCTTGACAGTGCCCATCGGGAGGCCGGTGATGTCGGCGATCTCCTCGTAGGCGAGCTGCTGCACGTCGCGGAGCACGACGACCTCGCGGAACTCCTCCGGGATCTGGCCGAGGGCCTCCTGGATGTACTTGTCCTGGATCGTGCCCTCGGCGTGCTTGTCGGGGAGGAACGTCTCGTCCGGGATCTCGACCTCATACTCCTCGTCGTCGCGGTTGACGGACTGGAGGCTGTAAAGGCGGCGGCGCTTCCGCTTGCGGTACTCGCTCCGGGCGAGGTTGCCAGCGATGGTGTAGAGCCACGTCGAGAACTTGGCAATTCGGCGGTAGCTGTGCCGGTTTCGGTAGACCCGGAGGAACGTCTCCTGGAGCAGGTCCTCGCACTCCTTGACGTCGCCCAGGAACCGATAGATGTAGTTCGTCAGCGGGTCGTGGTAGCGGCTAACGAGGATGTCGAACGCCTCGACCGTCCCCATCTGAAACTGGCTCATCAGGTCCTCGTCGTTCATCTGCGAGAGGACGCCGTGGTTCTTCGAAGCGGGAGTCACCGTACGGGCAGCGGCCTTGGCAAACGTCTGCTTCTTCAGGGTGGGCATATGCGGTCGGGGTCGAGGAGAGAGGTGGTGGGGCCGGGCGGCGGCTGCCAGAGCGGCCGGCGCGCCGGGAGGGGACAAAAGCGCAAGCACTGTGCCCCGCATACTTGTTTGGACGACAATCACGGGGCTTTCGTGGTTTTCCCGTGCATGGACTAGTGGTTTGGGACGGCCATCCGCCGGAGCGCGAGCGCGAGCACGAGGCGTTCGTCGCGGTGAGAGGCGCCTTTAAGCTCCAGATCCGCCGCCAACAGGGCCTCGATGGCCCGTCGGATCCCCGCGGACCCGTACCGGCGGGCCGGTGGGACGTAGTCGCGGAGGAAGTAGGGGTTCACGCCGATCTGGCCGGCCCACTGCGATTCGGGGAGGCCGGACGCAAGACAGCCTGTCAGCTTCCAGAGCTTCGTCATGTAGGCCGTGAGCAGGGCCACGATGCGGATGGCCTCGCCCGCACGGTTGCCCGCCTGCGCCAGGAGCGCGTCGGCAATCCGGAGCGCACGGGGGACGTCGCCGGCGGCGAGCGCGTTCTGAAGCTCGAACGGGTTCTGCTCTGCACTGTGGCCCGCCGCCCGCAGCACGTCGTCCCGCTCGACGCGCTGGCGCTCGCCGACGTAGGTGACCAGCTTCTCGACCTCGGCCGCCAGCGAGCGGAGGTCGGGGCCGGCCATCTCGGCCAGCATCTGGGCCGCGCCCGCCTCGGTCTCCACCTTCTCGGCTCGGAACCGGCCCTCCACCCACCCGGGAAGCTGGCGCTCCTTGAGCGGCTCGAAGTTGGACCACGTCGCGCGCTCCTTGAGCGCCCGGTACGGGTGGGCCGACGTGTTCGGCTTGGCGTTGCAGAGCAGGACGACGACGGCCTGCGGGTTCGGGGCCTCGGCGTAGCCCTTGAACAGGCCGTTGTCCGCCAGCTTTTCGAACCCCCGCACGATCACGAGCCGGCGCTCGGCCATCATCGGGAACTGGGCGCACTGCGAGAGGACGGCCTGCGCGTTCGCCTCCGGCCCGAACACCACGTCCAGGTTGAAGTCGCGCTCGTGCGGCGCCACGGCGTGCTCGACGGCCAGCCGCTGGAGCTCGTCCATGAACCAGCCCTCTTCCCCGTAGAAGAAATACAGCGGCGCGAACCGACCGTGCCTGAAGGCCGTGACGAGGTCGTCGAACGAGGCGCCGGTTTTGGAGCGGCCTTTCGCCACGGGAATCAGGGGGAGACGTGGAGCGCCGGGGCCCGGCGCGACGAGCGGTAAGGGTGAAGCTAGAGGAGCCACGCCGTATCCCGAGCGCCCTCGACAAAACCTCAGACGCCCGCGCGACGTCGTCGCCTTTCTCGCGCGACGGTCCCGTCCAGAACGGCCCCGCACGCTTACGGCACTCGCCTGAGTCGTACGCGATGGCGACCTGAGGCGGCCCTGATCAGGCGCCCGGCGTGCGAAGGTCGGCCTCGTGGAGCCGGTACGCCAGTTCCTTCAGGTGGTCCGCATCGCGGCGGACGATGGTGAGGGCGAGCCCGTAGAGGTCCGTCCGCTCGCCATCGACGACGATGGGCCGCGCCCACGCCGCGGCGGGGACCGCCTCCACCGTCTCCCGGAACGTCTCGCGGGAGAGGCGGAGCCCGTCGAGGAGCGCGTCGAGCGGCTGCTCGTTGGCGCCGTCGGTGCCGGGGAGCGGGTCCGGCGTCGTCACGTCGGGCGCGTCCTCCGCCTGAAGCCGGGCGACCCACGCGGGGTACACCTCCCGGTCGAGCGCCGCCAGCGCGGCGAACGTTTCCTTGGCCGAGAGGTCCGTGGGCAGCGGGGCCTGCTCGACGGCCCAGACGGGAAGGCGGGCGAGGAGCGGAGCGAGTGCGGCGGCCTCGTCCTCCAGCCACCCGAGCTGGTCGAGGAGCGCGTCGCGCCGGGCCGCCAGCGTCGCGGCGTCGCGGGGGGGCTCCGAGTAGGGGTCTAACATGGGAAAGAGGAAGGAGGCGATCGGGAAGGGGACCCAGAAGCCTCACGCCTCGTGCCCGGTCCCCCCCGCCCTCTACGCGACGTCTTCCGCCAGCGGCCCGACGGGGTCCGGCTCGTCGGCCTCGGCGACGGCGTCCTCGACGCGGGCGAGGTAGTCGAGCCGGTCGCGGAGCGTGTGGATGTTGTTCTCCGGCTTGTGCTGCCAGCCGTCGGCGGGCTGCCCGTTGCGGCGGCGCTCGAGGAAGGCGAGCCGGTCCACGAGGCGCTCTTTCGGGACGAGCAGCTTGTCGAGGCCGAAGTGGGCCTCCTCGCGGTCCTGGAACGTCATGTCGTACTCCTTCGACATCACGATGGCCTCCTCGGGGCAGACCTCCTCGCAGAACCCGCAGTAGATGCACCGGAGCATGTTGATCTCGAACCACGCCGGCTCGCGCTCCTTGATGTCGTCCACGACCTCGTGGGCCTGCATCGAGATCGCCAGCGGCGGGCAGGAGCGGGCGCAGAGCCCGCAGGCCACGCAGCGTGGGCGCCCCTGCTCTTCGACGAGGACCGGCCGGCCCCGGTACGAGTCCGGCGGGTACCACTGCTCCTCGGGGTACTCGAAGGCGTAGCTCTCGAGCGACATCTTGGACGCCGAGTAGCCGAGGCCCTTAAAAATCTCCGGGAGGTAGAGGCGCTCCCAGAAGTTGAGCGTCCGCTCGTCGGGCGTGGCCTTGTTGACGGGGGTACCGGGCATCGGGTCGGGTCGGAGGGTCGGTCGGGAAGCTACGTCGGTCAGGGCGCGCGGTTCGGCGGTGCCGTCCCGTTCGGCCCGGTTTCACCGGCGCCGCCAGCGGCTGGCGATGCGCCCGGCGGGGCGACGACGAACCGCTCGGTCGGGCTGCTGACGATACTCGTGATGATCCCTCCATACGCGCCGAACAGGGCGCCGCCGAGGGCACCGCTCACGCCGAACACCGCGATCCCTTTGGCACGCTCGGTCGCCGTCGGCTCCGAGCATACGATGAAACACTCGCTGAACTCATTGCCTGCCATGCCACCGAGGACAGCCCCGACGGCAGCGCCCACCAAGGCCCCGCGCCGGACGAGGCGTTCGCTCGCGCGCTTGCGGTCCCGTCGCTCGACCACACCCACGACCTCCGTCGGGACGACGACGAGCGCGCCGGTCTGGGGGTCGATCCACGAGGTCGAGTCGGCGGCGAGGCGGAGGGCGGCGGCGGCGTACGCGGTGCCGTCCTGGAGGATGACCACGGCCGGACGCCCGGCGAGCGATGCGTTGACGCGGCTGAGGTCGTCGCGGAGGTCGACGGTGTGGGTCGCGCCGGCGCATCCAGTGAGCGCGGCGAGAGCGACGGAGAAGAGGGAGAGTCTCATAGGGGGGCTCAGAGGGAGGCGTGCAAGGTGCGCCGACATACGAGACCGCGTCTCATCCGAATGCACCATGCCGGCCGCTGCCCCCGCGCTGGCGACGCGCGCCGCCAGCCAGTCAGGCCGCGCGGACGAGGCCGTTCTCCCAGGCCCACGCCACGGCCTCGCGCGCCGAGCCCACGCCCAGCTTCGAGTAGACCGCCGCGAGGTGGTTGCGGACCGTGTTCTCGGCGATCCGCAGCCGCTCGCCGATGTCGGCGTTGTCGAGCCCGCGCGCCATCAGCACCAGCACCTCGTGCTCGCGCCCGGTCAGCGGCGAGAGCGTCTCGGGCCTCTTCGGGATCGGGACGAACCACCGACCCTCGCCCCGGTGCACGGCCAGGACGGCCTCGCGGATGGCCGTCGGGTGTTGGTCCTTGGTGATGTAGCCGGCGGCGCCGGCGTCCAACAGCCCGTGGATGTACGCCGAGTCGTTGTAGGCGCTGAGGGCGAGGATGCGCGGCGCCTCGGGATCGCCGCGGAGGGCCTCCGCGACCTCGGGCCCGGAGACGTCCGGCATGTTCATGTCGAGCAGGAGCACGTCCGGCCGCGTGCGGCGGACGAGCTTGAGCGCCTCGGCGCCGTCGGAGGCCTCCCCGACCACCTCCACCTTCCCCCCCTTCTCCAGGGCGTCGCGGATGCCGGCGCGGAAGACGGGGTGGTCGTCGGCGACGACGAGCGTGACGGGCGGATCAGAGGGCATGGGCGACGGGGTCGAGGCGGTGGAGGGAAACGGGAGCCGCGACGGCCACGCGCGTGCCGCCGAGCGGACCCGGCCCGACGGCGAGGTCGGCCCGGAGGAGGTCCGCCCGCTCCTGCATCCCGAGCAGGCCGTAGTGGCCGCGCGCGGCGTAGTCGAGGGCGTCCGCGGCCGGCGGCCCCACGCCGTCGTCGTCCACCGTCAGGACGAGCCGGCCGTTCTCGACGGCGAGGGCGAGGTCGATGCGCGCGGCGGCGGCGTGCTGGACGGCGTTGTTGAGGGCCTCCTGAGCGATTCGGTAGAGTGCGAGGCGCTTCTCGTCGCTCACGGCCGGGCCGTCCGCGACCGGCTGGACGGCGGGGTCCATCCGGAAGCGGACGTCGGGCGAGCCGCCCTCGCCCCAGCCGGCCCGGTCCGCCAGCGCGGCGAGCGCCGCCGTCAGGCCGAAGGCGTCGAGCGCCGACGGCCGCAGCTCGTCGCACAGCGCCCGCAGCTCGCCCACGACCCCGTTGACGGCCTCCCGCGTGGCCTCCCCTCCCTCCTGCCCCGCGAGGGCCACCTGCACGGCGCACAGGTCCTGCACCGGCCCGTCGTGGAGCTCGCGGGCGACGTGCGCGCGCTCGGCCTCGCGCGCCGCCGCGAGGCGCCGCCGGAACTCGGCCCGCAGCCGCCGCGCCTTCCGCGCCCGCCGCTCCCACACGACCGCCCCGCCGACGAGCGCGATCAGCCCGACGCCCAGCGCGCCGAGCGCGAGCGTCCCCACGGGAACGGCCGTCGCCAGCCGCACGACGGCCCGGTCGTCCACGGCGAGCGCGAACGGGACGTGCTCCGGCCCCGCCAACGTATCCGGCACGAGCGCGCCCGCCCGCGCCGCCCGCCCGAGCACGTCGACGAAGGCGGCGTACGGGATCGTCACGCGCGGCCGGCCCTCGACGCCCTCCCCGAACACGACGAGGCTGTCGCGGACCACCTCGAAGTGCGTCAGCCGCCCGCCGGCCTCGACGAACCCCGACGCCTCGCCCGTCTGGGCCGCAGCCGGGACGGCGACCGCACCGATCAGACCGACGAGGATGAGGCGACGGAACGGGAGCATGGGAGGCGCGGGCGGGTGAGTCCAAGCTAGACCGCGCCTCACCGCCGCTCCTGATCCAAACGCACTACGGCGTCGGTGCCTGACTGGCGAGGGGCCCCGCCAGCCGGAGCGGGCGAAGGACACCCGGGGCTTTCCCATAGCCCCACGTCCCCCCGTTCCTACTTCCTCTTGAAGCTCAGCGTCAGCGGGACGCCCTCGAACCCGAACGCCTCGCGGAGCCGGTTCTCGAGGTAGCGCCGGTAGCTCTCCTTCACGCCCTCCGGGTGGTTGCAGAAGAAGGCGAACACCGGCGGCTCGTCGCGGACCTGGCTCGCGTACTTGATCTTGACGTAGTTGCCGCGGAAGCTCGGCGGGCTCTGGCGCTGGACGGCCGCCTCGACCACCTCGTTCAGCCGGGCCGTCGGGACCCGCTTGCGTCGCTCGTCGAACACCGCCAGCGCCACGTCGAGCACCTTCTCGGCCCGCTGGCCCGTCAGCGCCGAGGCGAACACGACCGGGACGAAGTCGAGCAAGCCGAGCCGCTCCCGGATCGCGTTCTCCACGTCGCGCGCCGTGTTGGTCTCCTTCTCCACGAGGTCCCACTTGTTGACCACGATCACGAGGCCCTTCTTCATCTGCTCGGCCTCGCGGAGCACGCGGGCGTCCTGGCTCTCCAGCCCGCGCTCGCCGTCGATCAAGACCACGGCCACGTCGCAGCTTTGGAGCGCGCGCTCGGTGCGGAGCGTGGAGTAGAACTCGACGTTCTCGCGCACGCGGGCCTTTTTGCGGAGCCCGGCCGTGTCCACCAGGACCACCTCGCGGCCGTTGTAATCCAGGCGCGCGTCGACGGCGTCGCGGGTGGTCCCGGCCACCTCGGTGACGATGGAGCGGACGCGCCCGAGCAGCCGGTTCGCCAGCGACGACTTGCCCACGTTGGGCCGGCCCAGGAAGGCGATGCGCGGCGCCTCGTCCTCCTCGTCCGCCTCCGACTCCTCGGGGAGCGCCTCCACGACGGCGTCGAGGAAGTCGCCGGTGCCGGTCCCGTTGACGGCCGAGAGCGGGAACATCTGCTCGAACCCGAGGCCCCAGAACTCGCTCGCGTCGAGCGCGCGGGTCGGGTTGTCGGACTTGTTGGCGACGACGAGGACGGGCTGCTCGGCGCGGCGGAGGAGCCCGGCCACCTCGGCGTCGAGGTCCGAGATCCCGGTGAGCGTGTCGACCACGAACAGGATGACGTCGGCCTCCTCCAGCGTCAGCATCACCTGCTCGCGGATGGCGGCGTCGAACCGCTCGGCCGAGCGCGGGACGAGCCCGCCGGTATCGACGAGGTCGAACGTCCGGCCGGCCCACTCGACGGTCCCGAACAGGCGGTCGCGCGTGACGCCCGGCTCGTCGTGGACGATGGCGTGGCGCTCTTCGGTGAGCCGGTTGAACAGGGTGCTCTTGCCGACGTTGGGCCGGCCGACGATGGCGACGAGGGCCATAGGGAAGACGGGGGGGCGAACGGGCAAACTAGAGGCCGGCGCCGGGTGGTTCCTCCCCGCCCTCTTCTCCGGCTCGGGGAAGCCCTCTCTAGCGAGGGAATTCCCCTACAGGTCCGTGGGGCGCTTCTGGAACGGCTCCTCGCGCGGGACCCTTCGCCCCCCCTCCGCGTCCCCATTTCGGACCGATACGGCACATCGACTCAGCCACGGGGGACGGCCCCGTCGGCGTGCTGCCGCGTCGGCGTCGGGCCGCGTCGCTGGCCCGGCCGTGTTCACTCTTCCCCCTGATCCATGTTGCGTCCCTTCCGCCTCGCTGCGCTCCTCGGCGTCCTCGCGCTTGGTATCGCCGGCCTCAGCGCCGCCGTCGGCTCCCCACCCGACGGCGGGTCGTCCTCGCCGGCCGAGTCTGGCCACTGAGCGCCCACCCTGGCGGCGCCACCCGCAGCGGCGTGCGCATTCCGTGGAGGACGAAATACGACGCGCGCCCGGTGCGTCTAGGGAGCGGTTCACCCCCGCCCCCATGCGCCGCCTCCCGTTTCTCGTCCCCCTGTTCGTCGTCGTGCTGGCGGCCTTCGCCGCACGCTGCGCCAGCCCCGAGCCCGTCGCCACGCCGGCCGGCTTCGACATCGCCCCCGCCCAGGCCGACACGGCCGTGTTCGCCGGCGGGTGCTTCTGGTGCATGGAGAAGCCGTTCGAGGAGCTCGACGGCGTGGCCGCCGTGATCTCCGGGTTCTCCGGCGGCACCGTCCCCAACCCGACCTACGATCAGGTCTCGACCAAGACGACCGGCCACTACGAGTCCGTCGAGGTGATCTATGACCCGAGCGTGGTCTCCTACGACACGCTCCTCCAGGTCTACTGGCACAACGTGGACCCGCTCGACGACACGGGCCAGTTCTGCGACCGCGGCTCGCCCTACCGCCCGGCCATCTTCGTCTCGACGGCCCAGGAGCGCGCCGCCGCCGAGGCCACCAAGGCCGCCCTCGCGGACCGCTTCGCGGACCCCGTCGTGGTGCCCGTCCTCGACGCGGCGCCGTTCTACGCGGCCGAGGCCTACCACCAGGACTTCTACCGCACCAACCCCGGCCACTACCAGAGCTACCGCACCGGCTGCCGCCGCGACCAGCGACTCGACCAGCTCTGGGGCGAGAACGCCCGCCACCTCGGAGACACCCTCTAGCACCATGCGCACGCTTTCCCTCCTCGTCCTCCTCGCGGGCGCCCTCGCCGCCTGCGACGCGCCCGGCTCCTCCGCCCCCGAGTCTCCAGCCGCCGTGGCCGACGCCTCCGACCTCAAGGACCGCCTCACGCGGATGCAGTACTACGTGACGCAGAAGGGCGGCACCGAGCCGCCGTACGCCAACGCGTACTGGGACAATGAGAGGGCTGGCATTTACGTGGACGTGGTCTCGGGCGAGCCGCTGTTCTCGTCCCGCGACAAGTTCGACTCCGGGACCGGATGGCCCAGCTTCACCCGGCCGATCGACGAGGGCGCCGTCGCCTCCAAGACCGACGAGTCGATGTTCATGACGCGGACGGAGATCCGCTCGGCCCGCGCCGACAGCCACCTCGGCCACGTGTTCGACGACGGCCCCGAGCCCACCGGCCTCCGGTACTGCATGAACTCGGCGGCCCTCCGGTTCGTCCCGGTCGAGGATCTGGAGGCCGAGGGCTATGGCGAGTACGCCGCCCTTTTCGAGAGCCCCGACGCCTGACCCGATGCCGCGCCTCCTCCTCGCCTCGCTGGCGGTCCTCCTCGCCGCCCCCGCCTTCGCCCAGGCCCCCGGCCCCGACTGGCGGAAGCCGTCGGACGCCCAGCTCCGCCGCCAGCTGACGACGCTCCAGTACCGCGTCACGCAGCAGGACCGCACCGAGCGCGCCGGCACGAGCCCGCTCGACGACAACCACGCCGCCGGCCTCTACGTGGACGTGGTCTCGGGCGAGCCGCTGTTCTCGTCCCGCGACAAGTTCGACTCCGGGACCGGCTGGCCCAGCTTCACTCGGCCGATCCGGGAGGGCGCCGTCACCGAGCACACCGACCGCTCGCTCGGGTCGGTCCGCACAGAAGTCCGCTCGGCCCGCGCCGACAGCCACCTCGGCCACGTCTTCCGCGACGGGCCGGCGCCGACCGGCCTCCGCTACTGCATGAACGGGGCGGCCCTCCGGTTCGTCCCGGCGAATCGGCTTCGGGCCGAGGGCTACGGCCGCTACGCCTCGGCGTTCGAATAGGCGGCCCTACGCGTGAGCACGGCTCTCGCCCTCGACGGCCGCCAAGTGGGTGCGAAAGCCATCCTCCCCTCCGCGCCTTCCTGGAGGTGGCCGAACATGGGCACGGTGTTCGTCTAGCGGGCGACGGTCGTCGCCAGCGGGCCACGATCGCTAGAGCCGCTCCTTCCGCTCCAGGTAGAGCGCCCGGCTCAGCATGATGGCCGCCTGCGCCGTCTGGTCCGTGAACCAGTAGTTGACGCCGGCGCCGACGGCCGCGCCCGCGATGGGGATCATCTGGGCCAGCTTCTGCGCGCCGAGGTTCTTGGCGATCTCGCGCGGCACGTGCCCGATCTGCTCGCGGAGCGTGCCCTGCGCCTTCCGCCCCCGGTAGCCGCCGCCGTCCACGGCCGCCGCCGCGACGGCCAGCTCGCGGAGCGCGTCGGACTTGGCCTCGCGCGAGCCGCTGGCGGCCACGTTGAAGATGGCGACCACGAGGGGCGTGTAGCCCGGCCCCTTCAGCGGGAACCCGTAGGCCGCCGCGATCTGCTGGATCAGCCGGAAGTTGACCGTGAACAGGACCGGGATGTCGGCCGCGAGCAGGAGCGCGCCGCCCAGCCCGGCCCCGCCGCCGGAGAGCGCCGCCAGCACCGAGTTCTGCGAGGCGTACGGCTTCGCCAGCGCGTCGAGCCGGTCGAGCGGCTGGTCGCGCAGCGCCGGGACCGTCTCGACGTCGAGGCCGGCGGCCCGCGCCTTCCCCAGGACCTCGTCCTCGTCGTAGGTCCACGCGCTGGCGTCGTTGAGCGTCGAGAGCGCCTCGGTCAGCGCGTCCGTCAGCTTGTCGACGACCGCCTCCGGGACGAACTGATCGAAGGCCCAGTCGACCGGCTTCATGGCGAAGCCGAGGGCCTGCTGGAGGAGCGTCTCGCCGCGCTCCCAGCGGTCGATCTCGCGTTGGGCGGTCCGTTCGTACTCGGTGAGGCGCATGGTCGGGTGATCCGTGAAGAGGGAGGTGTGGGGACTCCGAGTCACCCGTCACGCATCACGCATCACGAATCACTCGGCCCCAATGTCGTACTTCTTGAGGAGCCGGTACATCGTCGCCCGGCCGATCCCGAGTTCGCTGGCGGCCCGCTCGACGTTCCCCTCGCAGACCTCGAAGGCCCGCTCGACGGCGTGCCGCTTGAGGTCCTCCAGGGGGACGATGGCGTCGTCCGGGGCGGGGGCGGCTATACCGCCGGCCTCCGCGCGAGGTTGCGACGCGGCCGGCTCGGGCGCGGCCGGCGCGCTGGCGGCCGGCGTCGCCAGCCCCGCCATCGGCGGGAACGCGGGCGGGCCGGCCATCCCGTCGCCCGAGGCGACGGCGGGATCTTCGGCGAGAGGCGGCGCGGCGGGCGGCGGCGGCGCGGCCGGAGCCGTCGGCGTGGGCGGCGCCACGCCCATCCGCTCGGCCCACGGCCGGATCGCCTGCGGGCCGCCGATGAGCAGGTCGGCCTCCACGATCTCGTCGCCGTCGGCGATGAGCACGGCCCGCTCGACGGTCGACTTCAGCTCGCGGACGTTGCCCGGCCACGGGTACTCCATCATGGCCCGGACCGCCTCGCCCGAGAGCCGCTTCCCCTTGAACTGCGGGTGCGTCTCCACGTAGGCCTCCAGGAAGCCCTGGGCCAGCAGCAGGACGTCGTTGCCGCGCGCGCGCAGCGGCGGCAGGCTGACGGGGAACTGGAACAGGCGGTAGTAGAGGTCCTCCCGGAACGTCCCCTCCCTCACCATCTGGAGCACGTCCTTGTTGGTCGCCGAGATCACGCGGCACTCGAACTTGATGGTGCCCGAGCCGCCGACGCGGGTGATCTCCCGGTTCTGGAGCGCGCGCAACAGCTTGGCCTGAAGCTCCAGGTTCAGCTCGCCCACCTCGTCCAAAAAGAGCGTCCCGCCATCGGCCTGCTCGAACTTGCCGATGTGGCGGGCGTGGGCGCCGGTGAACGAGCCCTTCTCGTGCCCAAAAAACTCGCTCTCCATGAGCTCCTTCGGGATCGCCGCCGAGTTGACGACCACGAACGGCCCGCGCTCCGGCTTGCCCGGCAGCGAGTCCGAGTTGAAGTGGATGGCGCGGGCTACGAGCTCCTTGCCCGTCCCGCTCTCGCCCTCGATGGCGACGGTCAGGTTGCCGCGCAGCGTCTTCTGGACGAGCTGGTAGACCCGCTCCATGGCCGGGCTGTCGCCGACGATCTCCTCCATGCCGTACTTCTGGGCCACCTCGGCGCGGAGCTGCTCCACCTCGCGGGCCAGCTTCACGCGGTCCTTCAGCCGCTTCACCACCACGTCGAGCTTGACGAGGTCGTCCTGGCCCTTCGTGATGTAGTCGGTGGCGCCGCCCTTCATGGCCTCGACGGCCACGTCGGCGGTGCCCTGCGCCGAGATCATCACGATGGGGAGGTCGGGCCGGAAAAGCTGCAACCGGCGCAGCGTCTCCATCCCCCCGATCCCCGGCATCATGATGTCGAGGAGGACGAGGTCGGGCTGGAGCGCGTCGAGCTGGTCGAGCGCGTCCTCGCCGGAGTGGAACACGTGGACCTCGTGGGTTTTCTCCTTGTCGATGCGGTACGAGAGGAGGCGGGCGTAGTGCTTGTCGTCGTCGACGACGAAGAACCGAGTGGTCACAGGCTGCGGGGGCGATGGGGCCTTCTGGTATCGGCGGGCCGCACGCTGTCTCAAACCGGTACGGCCTCGTCAGGCGTCTCCTCATTCCCTCGCTGCCGGCCCCGGACTGGCGACGGACGTCGCCAGCTAGATCAGCACGAGGCCCAACCCGCCGATGGCGAAGCAGTAGTACGCGAAGTACTGGAGCGACTGGCGCTGCACGAGCACCTGGACCGCCCGGATCGCGAACACGCCCGACGCGAACGCCACGACGGTCCCCACCGCCAGCGGCACCACGCCCACCGTGATCCCGACCTCCAGCATGTCGAGCGTCTTGAGCAGCGTCGCGCCGAGCACGACGGGCAGGAGCATCAGGAACGAAAAGTCGGCGGCCTCCTTCCGGTCCACGTTGAGGTAGATGGCCGTGCAGATCGTGGAGCCCGAGCGGCTGATGCCCGGGACCAGCGCGCACGTCTGGGCGATCCCGACGAGGACGGCCTTGAGCGGCGAGAGCACGCCGTCGGGGTCGGGCCGGAGGCGCGTGAGGAGCAGCAGGACGCCGGTCACGATGAGGGCGCCGCAGACGAAGCGGGGGTCGCCGAACTTGCCTTCGAGCCAGTCCCCGAGCAGCACGTACCCGATGAACGTGGGCACCATCGTGACGAGGACGTAGAGCGCCACCCGGAGCGACGGCACGGGCCCGCCGGACGCCTCGGGCGCGTCGTAGCTCAGCTCGTCGCCGCGCGCGCGCTCGATCTTGCCGGGGCGGACGGCCTCGGCCCACACCCTCGGCGTCGCCAGCGCGCCGACGGCGTCGCGGAGGATGCGCCCGATCCGCTTCCGGTAGACCACGAGGATCGAGAGCGCGGTCCCGAAGTGGACGAACACCTCGAACGTGATGTCGTTGGCGGCCGCCGTGTCGAGCCCGAGCACGTACTCACCCAGGACGAGGTGGCCCGAGGACGAGATGGGGAGGAACTCGGCGAGGCCCTGGACGAGGCCCAGGAGGGCGGCTTGCCACCACGACATAGCGGAGGGGGGACGAGAGGGGCCCCAAGCTACGCCCCACTGGCGGCGCGTTCCGGGGAGGATCCGCCCCGCCGCCAGCGCCTCGGCGGGGTGGAGCGCCCGCCGGCCCGTCGTACGTTGCCTCCACCGCTGCCGCTCGGCCATGACCAACTACCGCGACCGCATTACCATCGAGCCCGGAAAGCGGAGCGGGAAGCCCTGCATCCGAGGCCTCCGCATCACGGTCTACGACGTGCTGGAGTACCTCGGCTCCGGGATGACGCCGGACGAAGTACTGGCCGACTTCCCGATGTTGGAGCGGGAAGACCTGCTGGCCGTGCTCCAGTACGCCGCCGACCGGGAGCGGCGGCTGGCTGCCGTCTGACAGCGCCGCCGCTCTGTGCTGCTCCTCGACCAGAACCTGTCGTCCCGTCTCGTCGCCCGGTTGGCCGACGTATTTCCAGGCACGGAGCACGTCGCCGACGCGGGGCTGGCGGAAGCGTCGGACGCGGATGTGTGGCGGTACGCCCACGAGCAGAGCCTGATCGTCGTCACGAAGGACTCCGACTTCCACGATCTCGCGGTCCTCTCTTGGCCCCCGCCGCACGTCGTTTGGATTCGTCGGGGCAACTGCTCGACGCGGGACGTCGAGGCCCTGCTGCGTGAGCACGCCGAGACGATCCGCGACCTCCAGGGAACGGAGACCGCCGTGCTGATGCTCCTCTAGCCGAGCCGGGCCGCCAGCGCCTCGGCGGGGTGGAGCGCCCGCCGGCCCGTCGTGTGCTCGATCTGCTCGCGGCAGCTCGTCCCGGCGGCGACGATCACGGTCTCCCCCGGCGTCGCACGGACGGCGGGCGCGAGGCGGTCCTCGGCGATGGCGATGGAGACCTCGTAGTGCTCGGCCTCGTAGCCGAACGCCCCGGCCACGCCGCAGCACCCGGCGCCGGTCTCCATCACGCTCATCCCGGCCGTGGCGAGGCAGCCCCGGCTGGCGTCCATCGAGGAGAGCGCCTTCTGGTGGCAGTGGCCGTGGACGAGCGCGTCGTCGGAGGCGTCCGCCGCCGTCCGCCAGTCGAGCAGGCCGAGGCGGGCCGTGTGCCGGACGCACCACTCCTCGAACGTGACGGCCGCCTCCGCCACCGACCGCGCGCGCGCGTCTCCGGGGAGCAGGCGCGGGATCTCGTCGCGGAGCGTCAGGATGCACGACGGCTCCAGCCCGACGATGGCCGTGCCGGCCTCGGCGTACGGCGCGTACGTCTCGACCAGCTGGCGGGCGAGGCGCGTGGCGTGCGGGACGAACCCCTTCGAGAGGTACGTCCGCCCGCAGCAGCGGTACTCGGGGACCTCGACGCGCGCGCCGGCGGCCTGCAAGACCGCGAGGGCCGCGCGTGGGATCGACGGCTCCTGGAACCGCCCGAAGGTGTCCACGAAGAGGGCCACGCGGGGGGCGTCGGGGTCGGCCGAGAAGAGGGGGTCCACGTCCGGCCGGTCGCGCGAGGGCGAGAACGGGCGCGTGGCGAACGTCGGCAGGGCGCGCTCGGTGGCGATCCCGAGGCGGGCGAGCTGGCTCCGGACGATCCCGCTCCGGTTCGCCTTGTTGGCGACGACGGCCAGCGGGCCGGCCACGCGCCGGGCCACGGCCGGGAGGTGCGCGAACAGCCGCGTCCGCGCCGACGGCCGCTCCTCCTTCCACTTCTGCTCCTGCCACACCGTCTTGAGCGCGGCCATGTCCACGCCCGCGGGGCACTCGGACTTGCACGCCTTGCACGAGACGCAGAGGTCGATCGCCGCGGCGACGCCCTCGCCGGTGAGGTTCGTGAGGCCGGACGAGAGCGCCTCGCGGAGCGCGTTCGCCCGGCCGCGCGTCGAGTCCTTCTCCTCGAGCGTCGCCATGAACGGCGGGCACATCGTCCCCACGCCGACCTTCCGGCAGACGGCCGACCCGTTGCACGCCTCGACGGCCGCCGCGAACCCGGCGTCGGCGCCGGTGGCGTCGGGGAACGAGAGGCCGGTCGGGACTTCGCGGGCGTGGTAGTCCGGCCCCATCCGCAGCGCCTCGGTCAGCGGCGGGACCTCGACGATCTTGCCGGGGTTGAGGCGTCCGGCGGGGTCGAAGGCGCGCTTGGTGGCCTGGTAGGCGGCGTAGAGGGCCGGCGTGTAGAAGTCCTCCGCGAGCGCGCCCCGCGCCCGTCCGTCGCCGTGCTCGGAGGCGATCACGCCGCCGTACTTCTTGGCGAGAGCGGCGGAGGCCCGCGCGATCCGGTCCAGGACCTCGACCTGGGCCGGCTGGCGGAGGTCGAGGAACGGGCGGACGTGGAGGCAGCCGGCGCTCGCGTGCGCGTAGACGACGGCCTCGACGCCGTCGGCGTGCATGGCCTCCTCCAGCTCGCGGATGTAGGCCGGGAGGTGCTCGACCGGGACGGCCGCGTCCTCGACGATCGCGGCGGCCTGGACCGGCAGCCGCGCGCTCATCGCCAGCCCGAGCCCCACCTTCCGGACGGCGTAGACGTCGTCCATCCGGGCCGCCTCCACCAGCTCGGTGATGACGGCGCCCTGCCCGAGGTGCCGGCGGAGGCGGACCAACCCGTCGCGGACCTCGGCGGCGGACCGGCCGCTGTACTCGACGATGAGGAGCGCCGCCGGGAGCGAGCCGTCCGCGTTGCGCTGGACGAAGTGGAGCTTCGGGGCGTACTCGGTCACGTTGAGCGCGCGCTCCAGGGCGATCCGGTCGAACAGCTCGACGGCCGTCGGGCCGGTCTCCAGGATGCCCTCGACGGCTTCGAGCGCGTCCCGCCGCGTGCCGTAGTGGACCACGCCGAGGACGGCGTGCGTCGGCCGCTCGACGAGGTCCACCGTCAGCTCGGTGGCGATCCCGAGCGTGCCCTCGGAGCCCGCCAGCAGGTGCGCCAGGTTGCGCGTGCCGTCCCACGGGCGGCCCGGCCCGCGGTCCACCTCGGGCGCCTCGAACATCCGCTCCAGGCGGTAGCCGCCGGCGCGGCGCCACCAGCGCGGCGTGTCGCGGCGGATGGCCTGCTCGTGGACCTTGAGCAGCGCGTCGAGGCGCTTGTAGATCTCGCCCTCCGTGCCGGACTGGCGCGTCTTCCCGGCCCACGCGTCCGGCGCCAGCGCCTCGAACGCCGCCGCCGTCCCGTCCGCCAGCAGCGCGCGGACCGACGCGACGTGGTCCACGACCGATCCGTACTGGATGGAGTGCGTGCCGGTCGCGTTCGTGCCGAGCATCCCGCCGAGCGTGGCCCGGTTCGAGCTCGCGGGGTCCGGGCCGAACGTGAGCCCGTGCGCCCGCGCCGCCCGGTCCAGGTCGTCTAGGACGACGCCCGGCTGGACGACGGCCGTCCGCGCCTCGGGGTCGACGTGGAGGATCTGGCGCATGTGCCTCGTGGTGTCCACCACGAGCCCGGCCGAGACGGCGCTGCCGGCGAGGCTGGAGCCCGAGCCCCGTGCGACGATGGGGACGCCGAACCGCGCGCCCTCCTCCAGCGCCGCCTGGATGTCGTCGGCGTGCTTCGGGAGCAGGACGCCGAGCGGGGGCTCGCGGTAGAGCGAGGCGTCGGTGGCGTAGAGGGCGCGGTGGAGGCCGTCCAGGCGGAGGTCGCCGTCGAGCCGGGGGCGGAGGGCGGCGGCGAAGTCGTCGAGGCGGGCGCGTTCGATCTGCATACCGGATGGTACTGCCACACGCACCGCCGGCTCCACGCGAACCCGCCCCGCTGGCGAGCCCCTACCGCCAGCGGGGCGGTTCAGCCGGATCGGCCGTTCGGACTCCTCGTCGGCGTAACACGGGTAGTAGTCATCGCCCAGGTCGTACTGGACGATCTCGGCGACGGACGCGCCGAGCGTGCCGACGCGCTCCATCTATCCGCCGGCGGAACGTCGCCGGCGGGGCCTGGCGTCAGTCGGCCGGCGCGCTCGTGACCCAGGCCGTCCACCAGAGGTCGCGGAGCATGGCCGCCCCGGCCGCCAGCCGGTCGATGGCGAACGCCTCGTGGTCTGTCCCCTCGGTCTCGGCGCCGAACGCCTCGGCCTCGTCGAGCTCGTAGAGCCGCTCGACGAGCCCGTGCGTCTCGTTGATGTAGCTCCAGACGGCCGGGCGGAGCGGCCCGACGGCCTGGACCGGCGCCGTGAGCGCGGCCTCCACCTCCGGCAGCGTGACGTGGGTCTCGACGTACGCGCTCTCGAACCGGCCGTGGAAGCCCCGTTCCAGCGACGCGAACCGGCCGTCTTCGCCGGCCCACCCGTTGTAGTGGATCGTCGTGTGGTGCGGGTTCGAGGCGTCGGCGACGTAGTGGCCGAGGATGCCGGCGTCGTTGACGATCCGCTCCTCGATCCAGGCCCGCTCCTCCTCCGTCTCGGCCGCTCGCCACAGGCGAAAGCCGATGCGGAGCCGCTGGGTCAGTTCGAGGATCTGGTACGGGAGGACGCCGGCCACCTTGGCCTCGCCGCCGTGGAGCACGAGCGAGTCGGCGTAGGCGAACCGGTCGGGGGCCTCGAGGGCGCCGGGCGGGACGAGTTCGAGGTCGACGTAGTGCTCGGGCGCGCGGGCGGCGTCGAGGGCCGGGTCGAAGGTCCGCTCGGACCGGTCGCGCCAGCGGTCGGGCTCGGGGTTGAGGTACGAGAGCTGGGCGGCCGCGTCGCGGAAGAAGGCCGGCATGGCCTCGGGGAGCGCGTCGGCGGCGGCGCGGCCGACGAGGCGGTGGCCCTGCTCGCCCCACCGGACGGCGGCCATGTCGGCGGGTCCAGGCGCGGCGGCCATGAGGAGGAGCGGGACGAAGACGAGCAAACGGGTCGGGGTCACGGGCGGGGAGGATGAGCGTGGGGCGGACACTCCAACGGGCCGCGACGCGATCCCGTATGACGACACGGTTTCGTCACGAGCAGTGGGCGGCGTGGCTCGGGCTACTCGCCGGCGTCCTCGGCGTAGCGCTGGACCCGCTTCTCCAGGCTCTCCTCCGCGTCCCGCTGGCGGAGCGCGTCGAGCCGGGCCGCCAGTCGGGCCTCGTAGCCCTGGCCCGACGGCTCGTAGAAGTACGTCCCCTGCATCCCGCCCGGGAGGTACTGCTCGGGGACGTAGTGGTCGCGGTAGGCGTGGGGGTACTTGTAGCCCTCGCCGTGGCCGAGCCCCTTTTTGTCGCGCGAGGCGTCTTTCAGCGCGTTCGGCGGGTCCTCGGAGCGCTCCTTCGCGACGTGCTCCAGGGCCGAGAAGAAGGCGAAGTTCGAGTTGCTCTTGGGCGCCGTCGCGAGGTAGACGCAGAGCTGGCCGAGCATGAACCGGCCCTCCGGCATCCCGACGAACTCGAACGCCTCCATGCAGGCGACGGCCTCGCGGACGGCGTTCGGGTCCGCCAGCCCCACGTCCTCGCACGCGAAGATGAGCATCCGCCGGAGGACGAAGCGGGGGTCCTCGCCGGCGTAGATCATCCGGGCCATCCAGTAGAGCGCGGCGTCGGGGTCCGAGCCGCGCATCGACTTGATGAAGGCCGAGACCGTGTCGTAGTGGGCGTCGCCGTCCTTGTCGTAGAGGACGGCCCGCTGCTGGATCGAGTCCTCGGCGACCGCCAGCGTCACGCGGACGACCCCGGCCTCGTCCGGCTCCGTCGTCTCGACCGCCAGCTCGAGCGCGTTGAGGAGGCTCCGCGCGTCGCCGTTCGCGGTGCTCACGAGGTGCGCGAGCGCGTCGTCGTCGACCTGCACGTCCAGGGCCCCGTAGCCGCGGTCGGCGTCGGCGAGCGCCTGGCGGACCACGCCGCGCAAGTCGTCCTCCGTCAGCGTGTGGAGCTCGAAGACCCGGCTCCGGGACACCAACGCTTTGTTCACTTCAAAAAACGGGTTCTCCGTCGTGGCCCCGACGAACGTCACCGTCCCGTTCTCGACGTGCGGCAGGAGCGCGTCCTGCTGGCTCTTGTTGAACCGGTGGACCTCGTCGACGAACAAGATGGTCCCCTGGCCGTGGAGGCGGAGCCGCTCCTGGGCCGCCGCGATCTGCTCGCGGATGTCCTTGACGCCGGCCAGCACGGCGTTGAGGCTGGCGAAGTGCTTCCGCGTCGTGCCCGCGATGATCCGCGCGAGCGTCGTCTTGCCGGTCCCGGGCGGGCCGAACAGGATGAGGCTCGTCACGCGGTCGGCCTCGACGGCGCGGCGGAGCAGCTTGCCGGGCGCGAGGACGTGGGGCTGGCCGACGTACTCGTCGAGCGTGCGGGGCCGCATCCGGTCGGCGAGGGGCGCGTTCCTGCGCTGGCGGCGCTCGGCGGCGGCGGCGAAGAGGTCGTCGGGCATGGCGGAATCTACCGGCACCCAAAGCCGCCCCCCTAGATTGCCGCCTCCTTTCTCCGCCGCCATGTTCCGCCTTCTCCTCCTCGCCGCGCCCCTGCTGCCGACGGCCGTCTCGGGGCAGCCGCTGACGCTCAGTCCTCGCCCCGACGCCGAGGCGGGCCTGCCCGCGTCGGTCCGTGTGTTCGACGTTTCCCGCGAGGGCACGACGCTCCGCGCGTCGCTCGTCCGCGCGACCGTGGCGGCCGACGACTGGGCGCTGGAGGCCGTCCTCTCGGACGAGGGCACCGAGACGGTGTCCTCGTTCGCCCAGGACGACGGCGTGCTGGTGGCCGTCAACGGCGGCTACTTCGGCGGGGGCCAGTCGTACAGCCTGGTCCTCGACGAGGGCGGGGTCGCCGCGCCGAACATCCGGGCGCTCACCCGGAGTGGCGTGACGTTCTACCCGACGCGCGGGGCGTTCGCCCTCTCCGCCGACCGCGCCCCCGACGTGACCTGGGTCTACGACGTCGACGGCGTGACGTGGGCCTACCCCGTGCCGAGCCCCAACGCGCCCGGCGCCCCCCAGCCCCGCCCGGACCCGACGTTCCCCGAAGGAGGAGCCGTGCTCGACGCCGAGACCGCCATCGGGGGAGGGCCGGTCCTGGTCCAAGACCGTGCCGTGGCGATCACCTACGACGAGGAGGTGTTTTTCGGAGGCTCGGGCGTCGACCTCACGTCGCGCCGAGCGCGGACGGCCGTCGGGTACACTCGCGGCTCCGACGCGGCCGTCTTGATCGTCGCCGTCCCGGAGACGGCGGGGATGACACTCGGGGAGCTGGCCCAGCTCTTCGTCGACCTCGGCGCGGACGAAGCGCTGAACCTCGACGGCGGAGGATCGACCGGCATGAGCGCGGGCGACGTCGCGCTCGTCGCCTCGACCCGGTCGGTGGCCTCGGCCCTCCGCCTCCGCACGCCCGGAGACGGCCCCGACGAACCCGGAACGGTGATCGACACCGGCGACGACGGCTACCGCGAGACGGGCGGGTGGTTCGAGAGCTCGAACACGCCGTTCTACGGCGGGACGCCGTCGCGCCTCAACGAGGTCGGCGATGGAGACGACCAGGCGGTGTTCTCGTTCGATGGGGTCGCGGCCGGTCGGTACACGGTCGAGGCGTGGTGGGTGCCGGCCTCGAACCGGGCCACGGACGCGCCCTTCACGGTCTACGCTGGGGGCGTCGGGACGACCGTCCGCCTCGATCAGACGGACGCGACGACGGCCGGGCAGTGGAACGAGATCGGCACGTTCGACCTCGCCCCGAGCGACAGCCTCGTGGTCACCGACGCTGCGACGGGCGCCCAGAGCCCGGCCTACGTCAGCGTGGACGCTATTCGGCTGACGCTGGCGGGCGGCACGGCGGCCGAAACGGCACCGAGGCAGAGGGACCCGCTGCGCGTCTGGCCCAACCCGGCCTCGCGCTCGGCCACGGTCGCCCTCGACGCCGGTCACGGAAGGAGCCAGCTCGAGCTGGTCGACGCGCTCGGGCGCGTGCTGCGTCGGTGGGACGTCCCGGCCGGGGCGGCCCAGGTCGCCGTCGGTCTCGACGACGTCCCGACCGGCGTCTACGCCGTCCGCGAGACGGCGACGGGAGCCTCGGCCTGGTTCACGGTCGTCCGGTAGGGCACGGCCTGCGACCGCACCGGCGGGACGGTCTGTAGACCCGTGGAGCGGCCGGCCGACCCACGCCGCTACCTTTCTGCCCAGCCTCTCCCTTGCCCATGCTCCGCCGTCTCGCCTCCGTCCTCGCTCTCGTCCTGGCCGCCGCCAGCGTCCACGCCCAGGACGGCGCCGACTGGGTCCGCCAGCACTACGTCAAGATGGAGCGCGAGGTGCCGATGCGCGACGGCACGCGGCTGTTCACGTCGATCTACGTCCCCCGCGACGACGCGCGGACGTACCCGATCCTCCTCCAGCGGACGCCCTACGGCGTCGGGCCGTACGGCGCGGACGCCTACCGCTCGTCGCTCGGGCCGTCGGAGCGGCTGATGCGCGACGGCTACGTGTTCGTCTACCAGGACGTGCGCGGCAAGATGAAGTCCGAGGGTGAGTTCGTGGCCGTCCGGCCCTACGACCCGGACAAGGGGCCGCGCGGCATCGACGAGACGACCGACACCTACGACACGGTCGAGTGGCTGCTGGCGAACGTCCCGAGCACCGGGCGCGTCGGCGTGTGGGGCATCTCGGCGCCGGGGTTCTACGCCACCCAGGCGCTCATCGACGCGCACCCGGCCGTGAAGGCCGTCTCGCCGCAGGCGCCCGTCACCGACTGGTACCTCGGCGACGACCGCCGCCACAACGGGGCCTTCCAGCTCCAGGCCACGTTCAGCTTCGTCTCGTCGTACGGCGCTCCCCGCCCCGAGCCGACGACCGCGCGGGCGCCGGGCTTCCGCGACTACGGCACGCCCGACGGCTACGCCTGGTACCTCGGCCTCGGCCCGCTGGCGACGGTCAACGAGCGGTTCTTCGGCGGCGAGAACGACCTGTGGCAGGAGATCATCGAGCACGACGCCTACGACGCCTACTGGCAGGCGCGGACCCCGCTCCCCCACCTCCGCGACGTCGGCCCGGCGGTCCTCGTCGTCGGCGGGTGGTTCGACGCGCAGGACCTCTACGGCCCGCTCAAGACGTACCACGCCATCGAGGACCACACCGACACGCCGTCGTACCTCGTGATGGGGCCGTGGTGGCACGGCGGCTGGGCGCGCGGCGCCGGCGACCGCTACGGCGACCTCTGGTTCGGGCAGGCCACGGCCGAGTTCTACCGCGAGAACCTCGAAGCCCCGTTCTTCGCCCACTACCTCAAGGAGCGCGGGCGCCTCGGCCTCCACGAGGCGTCCGTGTTCGTGACCGGCGCCGACCGCTGGCAGTTCTTCGACGCCTGGCCGCCTCGCCCGTCGGTCGAGCGCAGCCTCTACCTCCAGCCCGGCGGCGGCCTCGGCTTCGACGCGCCGACCGAGGCGGGCCTCTTCGCCGAGTACGTCAGCGACCCGTTCAAGCCGGTCCCCCACACGCCCCAGATCGTCGTCACGCGCGACGACCGCTACGTGGTGCAGGACCAGCGCTTCGCCGCCACCCGCCCCGACGTGCTCGTGTTCGAGTCGCCCGTGCTGGAGGACGACGTGACGCTCACCGGCGACCTCCTCGCCACGCTCTTCGTGACGACGACCGGCACCGACGCCGACTTCGTCGTCAAGCTCATCGACGTCTACCCCGGCGACGCGGCCTGCGAGCTTCCCGACGGCGACTGCTCCGTGCCGATGGGCGGCTTCCAGCAGCTCGTCCGCGGCGAGGTCATGCGCGGCAAGTTCCGGAACAGCTTCTCGGAGCCGGAGCCGTTCGTGCCCGGCGAGGTCACGGAGGTCACGTTCGACATGGAGGACGTGGCGCACACGTTCCAGCGCGGGCACCGGATGATGGTCCAGGTCCAGAGCACGTGGTTCCCGATGGTGGACCGGAACCCGCAGCGGTTCATGCGCATCGCCGAGGCGACGGCGGACGACTACCAGGCCGCCACGCACCGCGTGTTCGTCTCGGCGGAGCACCCGTCGCACCTCTCGGTCCGCGTGCTGGAGTAGCGCGCGCCGCTGGCGGAGGGCGTCCGCCAGTGGGAGCGGGGGCGGCCGGCCGTAACCGCCCCGGCGGAGGTGCCGTAGCGCCCGGTCCCTCCGCCCCGACGCCATGCTCGACCGGCTCCACGCCCAGATCGTCCGCTCTCGTTTCCTGCAGCGGTTCACCGCGTTCACCCGCGTCCTCCTCGCCATCGGGTTCATCCCGCCCGGCCTCAAGAAGCTGAGCGGCGAGCCGTTCACGCAGCTCCCGACGAGCCACCCCGTCGGGTACTTCTTCGACGCGTTCTTCCAGGCCGGCGAGCTGTACCTGTTCGTCGGGCTGGCGCAGGTCGCGGCCGGGCTCCTCCTGCTGTGGCCGCGGACGGCCACGCTCGGCGCGGTGATCTACTTCCCCATCATCCTCACCATCGCCATCATCACGAACGCGATCGGGTTCCAGGGGACGGAGCAGATCACGGTCCTGATGACCCTGGCCTGCCTGTGGCTCCTCGTGTGGGACTACGACCGGCTCAAGGCGATCCTGCCGACCCGCACGTCGGGCCGGGCCAGGTACGACGCCCGCGAGTACGCGCTCCAGGCGGGCCTCTGGGCCGGGGCCGGCGTCGCGGCGGCCGCCGTGGCGACGACGCTCCACCTCGCGAACCTCACGCGGTTCCTCCCGGTCGCGGGCGGGCTCGCCCTCGCCGGGGCCGCCTTCGGGCTCGTCGTCGCGTGGCACCTCCGCCAGTTGCCCGGCCGCGACTGACGTCCTGCTCTGCGCCGCCCGTCCTCAGGGCCGCACCGGGGAGGGGTCTGTCCCGACCGAGGGCCCACCCATGAACTCGAGGACGTGGCGGGCGATCTCGGCGCCGCTCTTGTCCTGGAGAAAGTGCCCGCCGCGGACCTCGACGGCGGGGCCGGCCGTCGGGATGAGCCGCTCGAAAAAGCGGGCGGCGCCGCCCAGGATCGGGTCCTTGGGCGACCACACGAGCAGGCACGGCTTGCGCCACTGGCGGAGCGCGGCGCGCGCCTCGACCATCCGCTCGGCGACGGGCCCGCCGGGCGAGGTCGGGACGAGGAGCGGCCACGCGGCGGCGCCGGCCTTCGAGCGGCGGGTCGGGAACGGGGCGGTGTAGGCCGGAACGAACGGGTGCTGGCTCTCGGGGAGCGCCAGCCGCATCAGCGGACCGATGGGGAGCCACGTCCGCAGCAGCGCCACGCCCCCCTTCCACACCCGGAACCCGACGGACGGCGACTCCTCGCCGGTCGGGAGGAACGTGTTCATCACCACGAGCCGAGCGACGCGGTCGGGCACGTCGAGGGCGGCGGTCGGGAGCCCCATCAGCCCGCCCCAGTCCTGCACGACGAGGGTGACGTTCTGGAGGTCCAGACGCTCGATCACGCCGAGGAGCGCTTGCCGGTGCAGGTCGTAGCTGTAGGCGCCCACGTCGGTCGGCTTGTCGCTCCGCCCGAAGCCGGGGAAGTCGAAGCTCACGGCCCGATGCCCGGCCTCGACGAGGGGCGGGATCATGTGGCGGTAGAGGTAGCTCCACGACGGCTCGCCGTGTAGCATCAGGACCGTCTCCGCGGCGTCGCGCGGCCCCTCGTCCACGACGTGCAGGCGGAGCGGGCCGGGCACGCCGGGGAGGTCCGCCAGCTCCAGGTACTGCGGCGCGAACGGCCACTCGGGGAGGTCGGCGAAGCGGGCGTCGGGGGTGCGGAACAGGCCGGGGCGGACGTCAGGCATGGCGGGCGGGGCCGGTGGGGCCGAGGTGGGTCTGGTGGAAGCCGTCGGGGTGCTTGAGCCCGTGGCCGAGCGCGCGGTCGAGCCCGACGTGCGCGGCCCACACGAGGGCGATGGGGAGGCCGAGCGCCCACCCCGACGCGCTGGCGAGCGCCGCCAGCAGGAGCGGCGCCGGGCTCGTGTGCGCCGCGGTGGAGCCGGCCGCCCCCGTTCTCGGACCGGCGAGGTCGCCCGCCATCGAGAGGTCCGGGGCGAGCAGGAGAACCGCGAACGGGCCCCACGGAGCGCTCATGAGCACGTAGCCCCCGACGGCGGCGGGAAGCGCCAGCCCTTCGAGGCGGAGGAGGACGGTGGGGCGCGCGAGCATGACCATCAGACGACGCGCCGACCGGACCGGGTCCGCCGGCTACCGGAAGACGCAGGACGTGCCGGCCCACAGGGCCGTGACCGTCGCGTCGGCGTCCGGCCCCGTGAGCAGGCCGGACAGGCCGCCTGCAGTGAACTCCGTCCCCAGCGTCGTCTCCCGAGCGTCGGCCACGTGCCCCGCCTCCAGGTCGGCGCGTGCCGAGCCGATGCCGACGCCCGTCATGGTGGCGAGCGTGCGGGACGGCGGCTCCCCACGGACGGCCCACCCGGCAAACTGGCCTTCCCGAGCGTAGAGCGTCAGCCCGTCGTCCCACCGGATCGCGTCGAGCGGGCCGGGCGGGCACTCGGCGTTCGTGCTCCGCTCCGCCGGCTCGCCCCGGAGCCGGGCCACGGCGTCGACGGCATCTCCGGCGGGGGTTCCGAAGGCGAGCAGGCTCGTGCTCCCGGTCGCGGAGACAAACCGGAGGCCCTCGCCGTCGAGCGCGATGGCGTCCGCCGGCCGTGTCGTCGCCGCGTCGGCAGGGTCGGCCGTGACGAGTGGCCGGGGCGGGGGCGCGACCGGCGGCGGTACCGGCGCGGCTGTGGCGTCGGGCTCTGGGGACGATCCGCACCCGGCCACGATCAGGACGAGGACGAACAGAAGGCGAAGCGACATAGCGGCCAGGGCGAGGGAGACGCCTCGAACAACGACGGCCCGCGGCCGTTCGCGCCGCCTCGGCTCCTCCGTCTCCCGCCATGCCCGACACCGTCTTCGACCAGATCGTCCGGGGCGACGTCCCCGCCCACTGCGTGTGGCAGGACGACGGCTACCTCGCCTTCCTCGACGTCCGCCCGTCGCGGCCCGGCCACGTCCTCCTCATTCCCAAAGAGGCCGGCGACGACGTGTTCCGCCTGCCGGCCGACGTCTACGCCGGGCTCTGGGAGCGCGCGCGGCGGCTGGCGGAGCCGATCCGAGACGCGATGGGCGCCGCCCGCGTCGGCGTCGTGGTCGAGGGGTTCGGCGTGGCACACGCGCACGTCCACCTGATCCCGCTCGACGGGCCCGGCGACCTCGCCCCGCAGGCCGACGAGCCCGTCTCGCACGGCGAGCTGGCGGCCGTCGCGGGGACGATCCGCGCGGCCGTCGAGGCCGCGGGCGTCTGATCTGGCGAGGGGGGACACAAACGGCGCCGCGCGCCCGTACGCAGCGCATGCTCGCCAAAACCACCGTCCTCCCGTCGGACCCGCCGCCGCTCGCGGAGACGCCTCCGCCCGCGTCTCCCGCTCCGGCCATCGAGGTCGCGCGGCCGGCGCGGCGGCGGTTCCGACTCGTCCGGGCGTATGCGGCGGCGCTCCGCGTGGCCCTCAGCTACCTCGGGTTCGAGGCCCTCGCGTTCGTGCTCGGCCCGGCGTGGGCGCGGCGTCGGCGGCCGGCGCTCCACCGGCGCAACGGGCGGCGCGTGCGGCGGTCGATCCTGCGGCTGCGCGGCCTGTTCATCAAGGCCGGGCAGCTGGCGAGCGTCCTCACCAACCTCCTCCCCGAGCCGTTCCGCGTGGAGCTGGAGGGCCTGCAGGACCGCGTCCCCGCCAGCCCCGCCGAGAGCGTCCGCGCCCGGATCGCCGCCGAACTCGGCGCCGAGCCGGAGGCCCTGTTCCTCGACTTCTCGGCCGCGCCCGTCGCCAGCGCGTCGCTCGCCCAGGTCCACCGCGCGCGGCTGGCGGACGCGGCCGGCGGCGACGGCGTGGCGGCGGTGCGCGACGTGGCGGTGAAGGTCCAGCACGCCGACATCGAGGCGATCGCGCGGCTCGACCTCCGCGCCATCGAGACGATCCTGCGCGTCGTCGGGCGGTGGTTCGGGATTCGCGGGCTCCGCGACCAGTTCCGCGAGATCGAGGGCGTGATCCTGAGCGAGCTGGACTTCCGGCGAGAAGCGGCCAGCGCCGCCGAGATCGGCGCCCTGCTCGGGCCGGGCGTGTCTGTTCCGGCCGTCGTCCCCGAGCGGTCGGCGCAGCGCGTGCTCACGACCGCGTTCGTGGACGGGATCAAGGCGGGCGACCTCGTGGCCCTCGACGCGGCCGGCATCGACCGGGCCGCGCTCGCCGAGCGCATCTTGGACGCCTACGGGCGCATGATCTTCCGCGACGGCCTCTACCACGCCGACCCGCACCCCGGCAACCTCCTCGTCCGCCCCGACGCCGCCCAGCCGGACGGGTTCGAGCTGGTGTTCCTCGACTTCGGCGCCGTGGCCCGGCTCACGGCCCCGATGCGCCAGGGGCTGGCGGAGATGATCGCCGGGACGCTCGGCCAGGACGCCGGGCGCGTCACGGCCGCGCTCTCCGCGATGGGGTTCGTCCCCGAGGCCGGCGCGGCGGAGGCGCAGGCCGTCGTGCTCCAGTTCGTCGAGCGCGCGCAGGAGCGCGTGCTCCAGGGGATGGACCCCGACGCGATCCGCCTCGGCGACCTCACGCTGGACCTCGCCCTCGAACACAAAGCCGACGCCTTCGCCGACATGGCGGACCTCGGCCTCTCCGTCGGCGACCTCGCCAGCGCCTTCCGGGTCCCGCGCGACTGGATCTTGCTGGAGCGGACGGCGCTCCTCCTCATCGGCCTCTGCACCGCCCTCGACCCCGACGCCAACCCGCTCCGCGTGCTCCGCCCGCACATCGAGCCGCTCGTGGGCGAGGTGGCCCCGGCCGCCGCCGGCGCCCTCCGCGACCGCCTCGTGCGCGAGGCGAAGCTCCTCCTCGGCCTCCCCTCCCGCCTCGACCGCGTGCTGACCCAGGCCGAAACGGGCGCGCTCGTCACCCGCCAGCCCGACACGCTCGTCGCAGCGGACCGGATCGGCGCGGGGCTCCGGCAGCTCAGCTACGCCGTCGGTGCGGCCGGGGCCGGCGGCGTCGGCTACGCGGCGCACCTCGCGGGCGACGGCGGGCTGGCCCTCGCGCTGGCGGTCCTCGCCGGCGCGTGCGCGCTCGGCGTGCTCGGCTCCGCGCTCCGCCAGCGGCGGCGCTGAGGAGTGCGGCGTGGACAACGCCTCCCTCCTCCCCCCCGCGCTCGACCTACTGCGGCCCCTCGAACTCGTCGCGGTAGTCGGCCTGGGCGGCGAGGATCACCTCCTCGGCGTGCTCGCGCCCGTAGGTCCGTGCGATCGACGCCTCGGACTGGCGGCCGGGGACGAGCTTGTACGTTGAGAAGTAGTGGGTGAGGCGCTCGACCATCTTGGGCGGGAGGTCGCTGAGGTCCTTCACGTCGCCCCAGAACAGGTCGTTTTGGAGGATGGCGACGATCTTGTCGTCGGCCTCGCCCTTGTCGATCATCTGGAGCCCGCCGACGACGCGCGCGCTCAGCGTGATGTCGCCCCGCTCGATGGGCCGCTCGCTGACGACGCAGATGTCGAGCGGGTCGCCGTCGCCGCGTTCGGCCTCGGGGCCGGAGAGCGCCCGGACGCGCTCGGCGCAGTAGGTCCGGGGGACGAAGCCGTAGAGCGTCGGCGGGTGCGAGGAGCTGCGCTGCGGGCGGTCGACGCGCGTGTAGCCCGTCACCTTGTCGATCTCGTACTTGACGGTGTCGAACGGGGTGATCTCGATGTAGGCCGTGACGACGCCGGGGGCCTCAGGGCCGGCGTCGAGGCCGTGCCACGGGTGAGGACGCCAGCGGAAGAAGGCGGACGGGAACGCGCTCATGAGCGGGGGACGGACGGGGATGGGGAAGGGACCGGTCCATGTTCGTCACGATCAAGCTGCAGGCGGCCCCGCGCCCGGATTTCACGCCGCTTCCCCCGCGCCGCCAGCCGCCGAGCAACTCGTCGGGCCGGGCGGTGTCTTATCGGAGCGGCCTCCCCCTCCGACATGGCTCTTCCGATGCTCCCCCTCGTCCCGCTCCTCGTCGTCGTGCTCGCCGCCGCCGCGCTCGTGTCCCAGGGCACGCCGCGCCGCCCGCGCCAGCCCTACCGCTGGCAGCGCGGGCCGAGGTAGCTCGCCCACGAGCGGTGCCGGCCGACGCGCCCACGGATCACGGCGGGCCCCTCGGCCACTACGCCTCGTAGTCGTCTTCGCCCAGGTCCGCGCGGTCGGCCTCGCGGACGCCCCGGAGCAGGCACGGGTGGAGGTCGCGGCCGTCGGGGTCGCCGTGGAGCACCGAGATGTCGCCGGTCGTCTCCACGACCACGGCGCGCACCTGGACGGGGTCGAGCACGTTGGCCTCGCGGAGCTTGGCCCAGAGGTCGTTCTCGGTCACACGCGCCTGGCGGAGGTTGTCGTGGAGGATCTGGTCCCCGACCATGATGATGAGCGGCTCGTTGTCGACGAGGCGCTCGGCCCACCGCGTCCGCTTGCGGAGGGACGCGATGACGAGTTGGACGCCGAACAGGCTCGCCAGCGCGACGGCCGCCTGGGGCAGCGCCGGCGTCGGCGCCACGATCGTGCTCGCGAGCACGGACCCGACGGCGACGGTCATCGCGAAGTCGAAGCTCGACATCTTCGAGAAGCTCCGGAGGCCGACGAGCCGGACGAGCACGATGAGGACGGCGTAGAGCCCCGCCGTCGAGAGGACGATGGCGAGGAGGCTCTCGGGCGAGGCGGCGAACCAGTCGGTCATGGTCAAAGCGAGAAGCGAGGGACGATAACGGGCGGGAGCTCCTCCGCTCCCCGCTGGCGACGCGCTCCGCCAGCCGCCGCGTCGGTACCCGATGCGGGCGCTACCGTTCCTCCGCGACGTGCGCCTCCGGCCCGAACCCGAGCGCGTCGAGGACCCCGTTGAACACGTCCGGCGGGAGGTGGCCCCCGGAGGCCTGGTCGTGCCCGTGGCCCCAGCGTCCGTTCCACCCCGGCGTGTCGACGGACTGGAAGAGGGCCGGGAGCGAGAGGTCGGTCCGCGAGGTCCGCGTCGAGAAGGCGACGAGGCCGTCGAGGTAGCCGGTGTTGGCACAGATCACGGGGTAGCCCTTCAGGCGCCCGCGCCACTGCTGCGCGATGAGCGGGTGGACCTGCGCGGCCGAGTCGATGGTGACGAGGGCGAAGCGGAGGTCCTCGGGCGCGAGGTCGCGCGGGACGTCGGCCGGCCGCTCGGAGAACACGGGGGCCGCCCTCCGCGCCGCCGCCAGCTCCTCCTTCACCGACTGGCGGGCGGCGCGGAGCCGCTCGGACGCCGGCGTCTCGGCCGTCGCCAGCGCCCTCGGGCCGTCGTACGTCAGCAGCGCGTCGAGCGCGGTCTGGGCGTCGAAGGTCGGCGCGCGGCGGGCGGCGTTGACGAGGGCGACGGTCTCCGTCAGCCATTTCGCCGTGTGGCGTCTCTTGGCGTCGGCGAGGAGCGGCCACGGCGCCGTGTCGCCCAGGTCCGAGAGGACGCCGACGGCGGCGATCCAGTCCAGCTCCCGCAGCTCGTCCACGTCTGGGACGGCCGCTTCCAGGAGGTCGAAGGCGAGCCACGCGCTGCACGGGATCGGGTCCCAGTCGTACGCGCTGACGACGTGGGCGCCGGCCGGGGCGCCGCTCGGCCGGTGGTGGTCCACGTAGAGCACGGGGATGCCGGCGTCCTCCAGCGTGCCGCGCTCGTTCACGCCGAGGTCCGTCACGACCAGCGCGTCGGGCGCCAGCGCCGCCAGCCGCTGGCGGGCGCCGTCGGAGAAGGCGGACTCGTCGCGGCCCGACGGCACGACGACCACGTCCTCGACGCCGAGGAGCGGGAGTCCGCGTCCGAACAAGGCGCCAGCCCCGAGCCCGTCGGCGTCGAAGTGGCAGAACACGACGCACCGGCCGCCGGCCGGCACGGCGCCGAGCCACTGCTTGACGGTGTGGACGGCCTCGGGGAAGGCGTCGGCGAGCGGGATCGGGCCGGTCATGACGAGCCCGCGAGGGCGGCGACGGTGGCGAGCGTGTCGATCTCGGCGGCCGGCTTGTCCTGCCGCCAGCGAACGATCCGGGGGAAGCGGAGCGCGTAGCCGCTCTTGTGGCGCTTCGAGACCTGGACGTTGTCGAAGGCGACCTCCACCACGACCTCGGGCTCGACGGTCCGCACCTTGCCGTGGGCGAACGTCTCGAGCGTGTGGGCCTCGAACCACTCCGTCAGCGCCGCCAGCTCGGCGTCGGTCAGGCCGGAGTACGCCTTGCCGACGTTGAGGAGCGTCCCGTCGGCCTCGCTCGTGCGGACGGCGAAGGTGAAGTCGGACAGGAGCTTCCGGCGCCCGCCGTTCCCGCGCTCGACCGACGTCACGACGACGTCGAGCGTGGCGAGCGCCTTCTTGATCTTCAGCCAGTCGCGCCCGCGCCGGCCCGGCTTGTACGGCGAGCCGAGCGCCTTCACCATCAGCCCCTCGTTGCCGCGCCCCCGCGCCTCGTCGAACAGGTCGTCCAGGCGGGTGAGGTCGTCCAGCCGGGTGACGGACGAGCGGACGAGCGGGCCGTCGAGCGGGAGCCGGTCGAGGAGCCGCTGGCGGTCGGAGTAGGCGAGGTCGAGGGTCGGCGCGCCGTCGACGGCCAGCACGTCGTAGGCGACGAAGGCGACGGGCACCTCGGCCTGAAGCGCGGCCGAGGCCGCCGTCCGCCCGAGCCGCCTCTGGAGCGCCTGGAACGGGACGACGGCGCCCCCGGCGTCGACCGGGACGATCTCGCCGTCGAGGATCACGCCGGCCGGGCTCGCGCCGGCCAGCGCCGCCAGCGGGCCGACGAGGTCGGGGAAGGCGCGCTCAATGGCGTCGAGCGTCCGCGAGAACAGGGCGACGCGGGCGCCCGCCTCCGTCACGCCGTGGAGGTCGTCGTCGCCGGGGTCGGCCGAGACGTGAGCCTGCGCGCGGATGCCGTCGAACTTGTCCTCGACCGCGACGGGCGGCGGGATCTGCCGGCCCACCTCCTCCGCCAGCGTCCGCGCCTCGGACGCCTCGGCGGCCGTCGCCAGCATGAACCGGATCGGGTGGAACAGCCGGAGCCGGGCCTCCGCCAGCCGGTCGTGGCGCGCGAGGACGCCCACCTCGCCGAGGTCGCCCGTGAGCATGCTCGCGCGACGGATGGCCTTGCCTTCCCGCTCGTAGAGGCGCGCCAGCGCCGACTCGACGCCCCCCTCCCCCATCCCGATCCGCAGCTCGCCCGCCAGCAGCTTGACCAGGAACCGGGCCTCGACGGGCGCGACGCGCGCCAGCACGTCCGCGATGAGCGCCGTCTTTTTCCCCGAGCCGCGCGTGTCGGCGACCTGCTCGAAAAACGTCTCGGCCTCGGCCAGCGTCAGCGTCGGGTCCGCCGGCGGCAGGAGCGCCCCGACGGCGCCGGCGGCCACATCGCCGGGGTCCCCGAGGCGGACCAGGGCAGCCTGAAGCTCGTCCGGGTCGGCGCCCGTCGCGCGGGCGGTCGCCTTTCGCAGGACCGAGAACCCGACGTTGACCGTCCGCTGGTCGCTGAGCGAGAAGACGCGGCCGGCGGCCCAGCGCGCGGCGCGGGCGAGGTCGGCGTCGTCGAGGTCGGCGAGGAGCGCACCGAGGCGGTCGGCCTTGTCGTGGCGGCCGGAGAGCGTGCCGATCGCGTCGAGCGTCTCCGCGAAGCGGACGAAGGGGGCGGACTCAGCCATCGTCGGGGTCGCGTTCGTCGGTGGGGTCGGCCCATTCGGAGTCGGGCGGGCGGCGGTCCTTGTGTGGGCGGGCCGGTTTCCCGTGCTCCGGGCCGACGCCCTGGCAGGTCGGGCAGAAGTAGATGATCCGCTTTTTCTCGACGGTCTCGCCCGTCTCGTCGTCGGTCCACTCGTGCGAGAGCTGGTGCTGCTGGCGGACGTAGTCGTCGCACGTCACGCACGGGAGGTTGGTGCGGCGGAAGACCCAGTGGCGGGTGTTCCAGGCGTGAGCGTGGGGCGAGTAGCGGAGGTCGCGGTCGGCCGTCATCTCGTCCCGGACGGGCTCGGGGACGGTCCGGCCCGTGTGCCGGTAGGCCTGGCGGCTCAGGGCCGAAACGGTCTCGGCGAGGCCGCCGCGCTCGGCCTCGTCCAGCTCGCCCACGAGGCGCCACGGGTCCATCCGGCAGGCGTAGAGGATCTCGGCGCGGAGGTAGTTGCCGACGCCGGCGGCCACGGACTGGTCGAGGAGCGCCGCGCCGACCGTCCGGTCCGGCTCCTCGCCGAGCCGGCGCACGAACTCGTCGGCGTCGAAGGGCTCCGCCAGTACGTCGGGGCCGAGGCGCGGGAGCGCGGGGATCTCGGCGTACGGGTCGCCCCGGCCGACGGTAAAGTGGGGCGCCGAGTACAGCAGGGCCACGGCGGCGTCGGTGACGATCCGGGCGCGCTCGCGGCGGTCGCGCGTGGCGACGGCCTCGTCGTCGGGGTCCACCACCCTCCACCGGCCCCACATGAGGTAGTGCGAGTGGAAAAAGAGGCCGCCCTCGACGGTCCCGACGAGGTGCTTCCCGTGCGCCCACACGCCCTCGACGCGCTGGCCCTCGAACGCACCGGGGTGCTCCGCCAGCCAGGCCTTGGCCGCCTTCGTCCGGGCGCCGAGCGAGCGGATCGTCCGGCCCGCGAGCGCCCCATCGAGGAGGTCGGCAGAGCGTTGGACTTCAGGGCCTTCGGGCATGGGGAGCGCGTCCGGGGACGCGGGCCTAATCCTCACGCTCGCGGCGTGGTTTCTCCCGTCCCCCGGCTTCGGGGTCCGCCCCATGCGGTCGGCTCGGCCTCGCGCGGCGGCCGTCCACACGTTGTCCACGGTGTGGACGGCGGAGCGCTACGGCGCCCCGTAGACGCGGACGAGCTCGTCCAGGAGCGCGCGCCGCACGTCGCCGTGCGTGCCGACGAGCGTGAGGTCCGGGTTCGTCTCCACGTCGAGGTAGTCGAGCCCGGTCTCCCGCCCCGACACCAAGAAATCGCTCGTGGCGACGGCGTACGTCCGATCCGGATCGAGCGGGGCGCCGGCCACCGTCCACGTCCCGTCCGGCTGGTGGCCGATGCCGGCGGTCTGGAGGAAGCCGCCGGTGCCGACGTTGGCGAGCCCCTGCTCCAGCACGCGCCGGAGGAGCGCGCCCGGCATCGTGACCGTCACGACCTCGCCGCCGAAGGGGAGCACGCGGATCGCGTCGTACTCGGTGAACGGCCCGGCCGGGAGCACGTCGTCCACACGGACGGAGCCGCTGTTGAACAGGGCGGCCTCCGTACCGGCCGACTGGCGGAAGCCCTCGGCGATGAGCACGCCCAGCCGCGCCGGGCGTGTTCGGACCGTCCCCTCGCGCCCGTCGAGGGCGTCCGTCGTCACGGCGACGAGGCGGTCGGGCTCGAAGCCCTCGGCGCGGAAGCCGGCGGTCGCCGCCGCCACCCACGTCTCCACGACGGCCTGCGTGGCCGGGTCGGTGGGCGTGGCCGGCGTGATCCAGACGAGCCGCGAGGCCACGTCCACCCGGCCCGTCGCACGGTCCACGACGACGTGGTGGACGTAGACGGACCGGGCGTTGGCGTCGGCCTTGAGGACGGGCGTGTGGCCCGGGCCGCGATAGACGCGGACGTTCTCGTGCTCGTGCCCGCCGAGCACCACGTCGAGGCCGGGGATCGTGGCCGCGGCCGTCACGTCGTCCGGGAACGCCTGGTGCGTGAGGCCGATCACGACGTCGGTGCGCGCGTCGAGGGCGGCCACCTCGGCGCGGAGCGTCGAGTCGGCGTCGAGGTAGCGGACGTACGGCTTGGGGGTCGAGGGCAGGACGACGCTCGTGATCCCGATGCGCAGCGTGTCGCCGGGCGCGAGCGCCAGCGGGACCACGAGGTCCGGGACCACGTTCGGGAACGGAGCGTGACCGGCCGCCGCGACGGCGTTCGCCGAGACGTGCGGGAAGTCGGCCTCGGTCAGCCGCTCGCGGAACGCGTCCTCGCCCAGGTCGAACTCGTGGTTGCCGAGGGCGGCTACGTCGAGCCCGAGGGCGTTGAGGACGGCCACCATCTGGCGCCCCGCCAGCCGCTCGCCATCGACGCGGGCCGTGCCCAGCGCGGACGGGCTGAGGAAGTCGCCGGCCAGGACCGTCAGCGTGTTCGGGTCGTCGCGGAGGAGCCGCTGGCGGAGGCCGGCGACGCGGGCGAGGCCGCCGGCCTGCCCGCCCTCGACCGGCGTGATCTCGTACACGTCGTTGAGGTGGAGGACCGTGAACGAGACGGTGTCCGGCCGGGCCCCGCCCTCGGCTGGCGCGGCCGGCGCCGGAGCGGCCGGCGCCGTGGCGGCGCACGCGCCGAGGAACGCCGCCAGCACGGCGGCCAGGAGCGCGGGGACGGACGCGCGGGCAGGAGGCATGGGGGATTTCATGGGGCGACAGAAACCACGGTGCGGAAGGGTCATAAAAATACCGGCCGTCGATGGCCGGCGCGCGAGGTCGCTCTCTGGAGCCCCCCGCGCCTCCCGACGGACCGGCTTGTATCACTTACAGAGAGGTTTCATTTGGCGCTCTACGAACTTCAGGACGCGACGCTGGCAGGCGTGGAAGGACAAGGCTACGTGTTCCCCGTCGACACGTTCGAGGGGAAGCAATACAAAGGCGTGTTCTTCGCCGGCGACGACTCGTCCATCACGACGGACGTCAGTGAGGCGACGTTCGAAGGCATGATCTACCACAAGACGACCTCCGGCGAGGGCGACGCGACCGTCAACGTGACCAACGTCGTCGAGACGGCCGTCGGCCAGCGCGTGGACTTCGACGTGATCTAGCGACGCCCCCGTCTCCGACGTACCGACGCCCCGGCTCTCGCTGAGCCGGGGCGCTTTTCGTCGGTCCGCCCCGCTGGCGGGCGCGCTGCGCCCCCCTCGTTCCGCGCCGCAGGCGCTACACCTCCTCGTCCACGAACAGGACGCCGCGCACGAGGTCCTTGCTGTCGGCCCGCCCGCCGAGCGAGCCCGCCAGCACGCCGAGCGCGGCCACGAACACGCTCAGCTTCACGTGGTCGAGCGTGCGGACGGCGGGGTCCACGGTCGGCCACGTCTCCATCAGCTTCTGCGGGAAGAGCGTGACGATGCCGAGGTAGGTGAGCGCGGCGAACGCGCCGTAGAGGAGGAGCATCGTCAGGAGCAGGCTGATCATCGTCGCCGCGCCCGTCACGACGGTCGACTCGGCGAGGACCCGGCCCCGCCCCAGCACGCCCCGGAACGCGAACGCCCGGTACAGCACGGCCGTCGAGGCGGCCAGCGCCACGGCCGCGAACCCGACCAGCTGGTACAGCTCCACGGTGCTCGCCACGTCCCACATCTCCGAGCTGAAGAAGACGATGATCAGGACCGAGAGCGCGGCCGTGATCATGGTCGGGAGCCGGGTGACGAGGCGGAGCGGGTTGGCGCGGGCGACGGCCGCCGCGATGCTCGGCGCGTCGCGCACCAGCGTGCTCAGCACGAACCGGGCGTGGTGGCGCCGGCTCGTCCGCTCGTGGGCCTCGCGCGGGAGCGCCCGCCGCATCTGCTCGCGCTGGGCCTCCGAGAACTGCGTCATCGCTTCCAGCCCGTCCACGCCGGGCACGTCGTGCATGGCGTTGCCGGGGTCGTCGGTGTGGCTGAGGTTGAGGAGGTGGCCGAACGAGTGGAGCAGGAGCGCCGTCAGCCGCTGGACGACGACGTTCTCGTCGCCGGCGTCGCCCCAGAAGCTCGGGTCGAGCCGCTTGGTCGAGACCACGGCCACGTTGGTGAGCTGGCTGGGGAGCGCGAGCGTGTAGGAGAGCGTCGCCGCCGTGAGGTCCACCTCGGTCACGATGAGGAGGAAGTGGACGCCGCGCTCCAGCTTCTCGGCGAGGCCGACCTGGAGGAAGTCGAGCGGGGCGTAGGCGCCGGCGGCCGGCGCGAGGTGCGGCCCCTGGAACGTGAGCAGCTCCACGCGCACGCCGAGCACCCGGTCGAGGGCGCTCTCGAAGGCCCGCGTGGCGCGCTCGACGTGCTCGCGGAAGCGCTCGGAGTCCTTCCCCTCCACGTCCATCGTCATCACGCCGACGACGTACTCGTCGCCGGCCGGCGTGTCGCCGACCGGGCCGCTGTCGGTCGGGGTCGAGGCCGTCACGCCTCCACCGCGTCGTACATGGCCGCCACGCCGCGCGCCTGCGCGGCCACCTCGGCGCGGAGCGCGTCCGGCGCCACGACCTCGGCGTCGGTGCCGTAGCGGAGGAGCCACTTCGCCACGTAGGCCACGTTCTCGAACTCGAACGTGACCTCCGTCTGGTCGTCCCCGACGGGCAGCTCCTGCTCCACGTCGGCGGGGACCTGGCGGCGCGCCCAGCGCCACGCGCGGTTCCGAAAGCGGACCCGCATGCGGACGTTCTCGGGGCTCGTGCCCCGCTCGCGGAGGTGCTCCTTGAGGTCGAACCCGGCCGGCGGCTCGAACGGGTCGAACCGCGTGCGGAGCTTCTTGATCTGGTCGAGCCGGAAGTTGCGGATGTCGTCGCGGAGGTGGTCGTAGCCGATGAGGTTCCAGTGGTCGGAGTAGTAGACGAGCCCGAGCGGGTCCACCTGCCGGACGGTCTCCTCGTCGCGGCTGGCCACGTAGTACGTCATCTTGACGACGCGCTGGCGGGCGACGGCCTCGCTCAGCTCGAACCACAGGCCCTGCTCGTCGTCGGTGGAGCCGCCCCGGTCCTGGGTCTCGTTGAAAGGCGAGAGGACGGTCCGCTCCTGGAGCCGGTCGATGTAGTCGCGGACGGGCTCGGGGAGCACGGCCCGGATCTTCATCGCCACGGCGTCGGCGTCGGCGCGGAGGCTGGCGTCGGGCTGGAGCTTGGTGAACTCGGTCCCGATGAGGAGCGTGGCGGCCTCGCGCGCGCTGAACATGAGGGGCGGGAGCTGGTAGCCCTCCAGGATCTCGTAGCCGCCGGCCTCGGCGTACGTCAGCGGGACGCCGCTCTCGCCGAGCGTGCGGAGGTCGCGGAAGATGGTCCGGCGGCTCACGCCGAAGTGCTCCGCCAGATCGCGGCTCGTCATGTTCGGCCGGTTCTGGAGGAGGAGGACGAGGGCGAAGAGGCGCTCGGTCTTGTTGAGGGAGCGGTCGGAGCGGGGCATCCGGGCGGGACGGGGGTGACGAGTGGGCCGGGCAGAGGCGTCCGAAGGATCGGACGGGTGACACGAAAATGTCAACGACTCGCCGATGAGAACCGTTCTCCCTGGCCGCTGAAGAGGGCGTGGAGGCGAGACCTCGCGGATTTGGCGCGCGGCTTGAGCGGGGCGCGGACCGAACGGCCTTCCCGTTCGTACTCGCGCACCCCCCACTTCCCCCCGATCCCATGCGCACCTCTCTCGCCCTCCTCGCCCTCGGCGCCGCCCTGCTGGCGGCCCCCGTCCAGGCCCAGGCCACGATTGGCGTAAAAGCCGGCCTCAACACCTCGTTCTTCTCCGGCGACGACGCCACCAACTCGGACCCGCGCCTCGGCTTCGTCGGCGGGCTGACCGGGCGGTACGCCCTCAACCCGTCGGTCGCGCTCCAACTCGAGGCCCTCTACTCCCAGAAGGGTGACGTGGCCGAGAACACAGGCGGCTTCGAGGAGACGACCAAGCTCGACTACGTCGAGATTCCTGCGTCCGTCCGTCTCAGCGTCCCGCTCAGCCCGCTGCTCGACGCCGGCGTCTCGGTCGGCGGCTACGTCGGCATCCCGGTCAAGTCCGAGGTGGACGTCGAGGGCGACTTCGCCACGGACCTCGACGCGAACACGGACTACGGCGCTCTCCTGGGCGTCGACCTCGGCTCCGGCCCGTTTTACGTGGACGCCCGCTACTCCCTCGGCCTCGCCGAAGCGGTCGACTACGATCCCGGCCTCGACCTCGCGCCGGACTTCAAGAACCAGGTCGTCACGTTCACGTTTGGCTACCGCTTCGGCGGGGGCGGCTACCGCTACTAGCTCCGGCGTCGACCTCGGCCGACGACTCCGCACAGGACCGCCGCGCCGACCGCGCCCGCCAGCCCGCAGCTGGCGGGCGCGTCTCGTCTGGGCTACCCGTCCGTGACGTGCAAAAGAACCTTGTCCGCCCACTCGGGACCGAGCACGTCCGCCAGCGCCGTCGTCTCGACGCGGAGGCCGGGCGCCGGGCGCTCGGCGTCGGCGATCTCGTCCGCCAGGTCGCCGCCCTTGAGGCAGACGAGGCCGGGCGCCCAGGCGTCGGCGGGCGCGTCCGCGAGGGGCCGGCGGCAGGCGGCGAACCAGCGCCAGAGGTCGGCGAGCGGGGCCGTCGCGCGGCTCACGGCGTAGTGCGGGGCCGGGCCGTCGTACGCCTCGGCACGTCCGTTCCACGTCTCCACGTTCTCGATCTCCAGCCGCCGCGCGAACAGGCGCACCGCCTCCGTCTTCTTCCCCACCGCGTCGACGGCCACGAACCGGACCTCGGGGAACGCGACCGCCAGCGGGATGGCCGGGAGCCCGCCGCCCGTCCCCCAGTCCACCACCACGGACCCGTCGGGGAACGGCCGGACGGCGAGGGCGAGGCAGTGGCGGACGTGCCGGGCGAGGTCGTCGTGCGAGGCCGGCCGCGCGACGAGGTTCACGCGCTGGTTGACGCGCTCGAGCTCGGCGATGTAGGCGTCGAGCGCCGCCCGCTGGCGGCTGTCGAGGGCGACGGGGAGGCCGGAGGTCATGCGGCGGGCGCGGCGTCGAGGGCGGCGCCGTCGCCCGAGGGCCGGCGGTGCCGCTTGAGGAGGACCATCAGCGCCTGCACGTCGGCCGGGCTGACGCCCGAGACGCGGCTGGCCTGCCCGAGCGTGTCGGGGCGGATGCGGCCGAGCTTCTCGCGGGCCTCCTTCGTGATGGCCGTCACGGCGTCGTAGTCGAACGCGTCGGGCACGCGCCAGCGCTCCAGGCTCCGCATCTGCTCCACCAGCTCGTGCTCGCGCTCGACGTAGCCGGCGTAGCGCAGCTCGACGGCCGCCAGCTCGTCGGTCCGCTCCATCCCGGGGCCGGGCACCACGAGGTCGCGCTGGCCCGTCGCCGCCAGCATCTCGGCGAGGTCCACCTCCGGGCGGAGCGCCAGCTTCGCCAGCCGCGTCGGGGTCGAGACCGGCGTCGTCCCGACGCGCTCCAGGTAGCCGTTGACGGCGTCGGGATCGGCGTTGGTCGATTCCAGGGCGTCGAGCGTCTGGGCGAGCGCGGCCTCCTTCTGGTCGAGGCGGGCCTCGCGCTCGGCCGTCGCCAGCCCGAGGGCGCGGCCGAGGCGCGTGAGGCGGCGGTCGGCGGTGTCCTGGCGGAGCAGGAGCCGGTGCTCGGCGCGGCTGGTGAACATCCGGTACGGCTCGTCGGTCCCCTTCGCCACGAGGTCGTCGATGAGGACGCCGACGTAGGCCTGGTCGCGGCCGAGGACGAGCCCGTCGTCCCCGCCCAGGAGGCGGGCCGCGTTGAGGCCGGCCACGAGGCCCTGCGCCGCCGCCTCCTCATAGCCCGTCGTCCCGTTGATCTGGCCGGCCAGGAAGAGGCCGCCCACGCGCTTCGTCTCCAGCGTGTACCGCACCTGATGCGGCGGCACGTAGTCGTACTCGATGGCGTAGCCGGGGCGGAGGACGTGGGCGCGCTCCAGGCCCGGAACCTGCCGCAGCGCCGCCGTCTGGACGTCTTCGGGAAGCGAGGTCGAGAAGCCGTTGACGTAGACCTCGTGCGTGTCCCAGCCCTCAGGCTCCAGGAAGAGCTGGTGCCGGTCGCGGTCCGCGAAGCGGTCGATCTTGTCCTCGATGGACGGGCAGTAGCGCGGCCCCTGCCCCTCGATCCGCCCGGCGAACATGGGCGACCGCTCGAAGCCGGTGCGGAGCGTGTCGTGGACCTCGGGCGCGGTGTAGGTCAGCCAGCACGAGCGCTGCTCCGTGGGGAGCGCGTCCGTGAGGTGCGAGAACGGGCGCGGGTCCGTGTCGCCGGGCTGCTCGGTGCAGGCGTCGTAGTCGATGGTCCGGCCGTCGACGCGGGGCGGCGTGCCCGTCTTGAGGCGTCCGATCTCGAACCCCAGCCGCTCCAGCGCCGCGCTCAGCCCGACCGCCGCGCGGGCGCCGGCGCGTCCGCCCCCGAACTGCCGCTCGCCGAGGTGGATGGTCCCGTTGAGGAACGTGCCCGACGTCAGGATCACGGCGCGGGCGGCGATCTGGAGGCCGGTCTGCGTGACGACGCCGCGCACCTCGTGGCTGGCGGTGCCCTCCGCCAGCGGCGCGGTGACGAGGTCCGTCACCATGTCCTGGCGGAAGAAGAGGCCGGGCGTGGCCTCCAGGGCGGCGCGGACGGCGGCGGCGTAGCGCGCCCGGTCGCTCTGGCAGCGCGGGCTCCAGACGGCCGGCCCCTTGCCCTTGTTCAGCATCCGAAACTGGAGGCCGGTCCGGTCCGCGACGCGCCCCATGAGGCCGCCGAGCGCGTCGATCTCGCGCACGATCTGGCCCTTCCCGACGCCGCCGATGGCCGGGTTGCAGGACATGGCGCCGAGGGCGTCGAGGTTCATCGACACGAGGAGCGTGCGGGCGCCGAGGCGGGCGGACGCGTGCGCGGCCTCGGCGCCGGCATGCCCGCCGCCGACCACGACGACGTCGTACAGATCGGAAGAGGTCGGGGAGTCCAAGAGAATCTGGGGGGCGAAAGGCGTCTCGCGTGGAAGGGGGAGAGTAGGCCCGACGGCCCGACGCCGGGTGCAAGAACGTTCCAATTCCCGCCGGTGTCTTACGCACCGAGGGGCGGCACCGAGCCCGCCCCGGTTCTTGCGGTGGCGCTCCCTCTATGATCTCGCATCGACCGTGATCCGCGCCCACGTCCTCAAACGGTTCGAGCTGTACATCGCCTGCATGACGCTCGTGTTCGTGGCGGTGATCGTGGCGCTCGTGTGGACGGATGCGAGCACGGCGTTCTCCATCGCGGCGACGGCGCTCGGGATGGGCGGCATCCTCTCCGCGATCCAGTGGGCCGACCGGGAGCGGCAGCGACGGCTGCGGGCGCGGGCCATCGTCGAAATCCGAGAGATGCTGGCCGACCAGGTGCTCAACCAGCTCTCCGCCGTCAAGATGTGGGTGGCCGAGACGCCGGACCCGGCTGCGCTCGACCTCATCCTCCGCGAGACCGACGACACCATCGACCGCGTGGCCGACATGATCACGGGGCTCTCCGAGGAGCAGCTCGACACGTGGCGGCTGACCTATGCCAACGTGGCCGACCACGTGGCCTTCTCGTCGGAGCCGGGCCTCGCGTAGACGGCCCGCGTGCCGCCCTCCTCCACCCGCGAGTCCGAGCCCTACTTCCCGATGCAGAACTGCGAGAACACGGCGTCGAGCACGTGCTCCGTCGTCACCTCGCCCGTGACCAGGCCCAGCTGGTGGCGTGCGTCGCGGAGGTCGAGCGCGAGCGTGTCGCCGCCGGAGCCGGCGTCGAGCGACCGGCGGGCGCGGCCGACGGACTCGAGGGCGGCGGCGAGGTGCCGTCGCTGCCGCTCGTTGACGGCGATCTCGCTGGCCTCCGCCCCCGCCAGCCCGGCGCGGACGGCCTCGCCGAGCGACTGGCGGAGGCCGTCGAGGCGAGCCGGGGCGGAGAGCGCCTCGCGGGCCGAGACGGCGTGCGCGCCGGGCGGCGCCTCGTCCAGCAGGTCCGCCTTGTTGTGGATGCGGAGGACGGGCAGGTCGGGCCGGCGTTGCGCGAGGTCGGTGAGGAATGCCTGCTCTTCGGCGTCCAGCCCGGCCGTCGCGTCGATGACGTAGAGGAGCGCGTCGGCGCGGTCGATGGCGGCGCGGGCGCGGCGCGTGCCCTCGGCCTCGACGGCGTCGGCGGTCTCGCGGAGCCCGGCGGTGTCGGTGAAGCGGAACCGGAGCCCGTCGATCTCGGCCTCCGCCTCGACGGCGTCGCGCGTGGTGCCGGGCGTCGGGCTGACGATGGCGCGGTCCTCGCCCACGAGCGCGTTGAGGAGCGTCGACTTGCCCGCGTTCGGGCGTCCGCCGAGGACGACGCGGACGCCGTCGCGGACGAGCGCGCCGAGGCGGGCCGTCCCCACCAGCTCCGTCAACACGTCGTCCGCCTCCTCCAGCAGCCGGCGGAGGCCGGCGCGGTCGGCGAACTCGACGTCCTCCTCCCCGAAGTCCAGCTCGAGCTCCACGAGCGCGGCCGTCTGCACGAGCGCCCGGCGCACGTCGGCGACGGCGTCGGAGACGCGGCCCTGGAGGCCGGCGAGCGCGGTCCGCTGGCCGAGGCGGCTCTCGGCGTGGATGAGGTCCGCGACGGCCTCGGCCTGGGCCAAGTCCAGCTTGCCGTTGAGGAACGCGCGCTGCGTGAACTCGCCCGGCGCCGCCGGCCGCGCGCCGGCCTCGAAGAGCGTCCGCAGGACAGCCTGCGAGACCGCGTCGCCGCCGTGGCTCGTCACCTCCACCACGTCCTCGCCGGTCGAGGAGTGGGGCCCGCGCCAGACGACGCACACCACCTGATCGACGCGCTGGCGGTCGCCGTCGAGGAGCCACCCGACCCAGACCGTCCGGCCCTCCGCCTCCGCCAGCCCGGCGTGGGCGGCGCCGTCCGCACGGGTCGTGAACCGGCTCGCCACGATGGGGACCGCCTCCGGCCCGCTCACCCGCGCGACCGCCAGCGCCGCCGTGCCGCGCGCCGTCGCTAGCGCCGCGATGGTGTCGGTCATGGTGCGTGGGGCGAGGTCCGTCGAGCGTCGGCGACGGCCCACGCTCCACGTCTTACGCACGACGAGTCCCTACCGCTTCGACTTTTTCGCGTCGCCCCGGCCGTTCTTCGAGACGATCTGCGAGGTGAAGCCGCCCTTCCGGCCCGGCCGCGACGGGCGCTTCCCATTCGTCCGCTTCCCGGTCTCCTTGTCCGCGACGGCCGCGGCGCGGTCGATCTCCGGCGTCTCGCCTTTCTCGTGGGCCTCGTGGACCTGCTTGTTGATCAGCCGCTGCTGGATGATCGAGAAGACGTTGAACCCGAGGTAGTAGAGGGAGAGGCCGGACGGGAAGCGGTTGAAGAACAGGAAGAACACCGCCGGCATCATGTACATCATCACCTTCTGCTGCCCGCCGACGCCGCCCGTGGACGAGAGCCGCATCGAGACGATCATCGACAGGCCCATGAGGAGCGTGAAGCCGGCCACGTAGTCTCCGTAGAACGGGATCGTGAACGGGAGGTGGAGGATGGGATCCGGCGCCGAGAGGTCGGCGGCCCACAGGAACGGCTCGCCCCGGAGCACGAGCGTGGACTGGAAAAAGCGCCAGAGCGAGATCAGCAGCGGGTACTGGAGGAGCATCGGGAGGCACCCGCCGAGCGGGTTCACGCCGGCCTCGCGGTAGACCCGCATCATGGCCTCCTGCTGCTTCTGCGGGTCGTCGCCGTACTTCTCCTTGACCTCGGTGAGCTGCGGCTGGAGCTCCCGCATCTTCGCCATGTTCCGGTAGCTGACGGCCGTCAGCGGCCACAGCACCAGCTTCACGAGGAGCGCGAAGACGATGATGACGAGCCCGTAGCTCGGGATGAACGTCGAGAGGAAGGCGAAGACGGGGGCCACCACGTACTGTGCGATGGGCCGGATCATCCACCCCACCCAGTCGCCGAACTCGACGGTGTCGTAGAGGCCGTAGTCGGCGAGGCGGCGGAGCTCGAGGGGGCCGAGGTAGAGCGTGAAGGCGTCGGACTGGCCGGCGCCGAGGGCCGGCATCTCGAGCCGGGCCGTGTAGTCCTGGCCGAAGGCGTCGCCGTCGGCCTCGCCGATCTGCTCGCCGGTCAGGCGCGCGCCCCCGGTGGGGTCCTGGGGGATGAGCGCTGCGATGAAGAACTTGGTCTTGACGGCCACCCAATCGACGCCCCCGCTCCGCGTGATCGGCTCCACCTCGCCCTCCTCGCGGAGCCGGACGCGCTCGGTCTCGCCGCCGGAGCGGAGGTAGGCCCCGCCCTGCTGGCTCTCGCCCTGCGGGTCGGCCTCGGCGAGGGGGAGCGCGCCGTCCCAGATCAGCTCGTAGCCGCCGCCCTGCGTGAGCAGGTCCGTGCCCGGCGTCTGGACCCGGAAGTCGACGGAGTACGAGTCGTGGTGGAACCCGTAGACGAGCCGGAGCGCGCCGTCGCCGACGGGCGCCTCGAAGCCGATGTCGCCCTCGCCGTCCACGATGCGGAGCGTGTCGCCCTCGAACGGCTGGCCGTCCACGACGGGCGTGAACGAGAGGACGCGGGTGTCGAGGTAGGCCCCGCGCCGGGGGAGCACGCCGAGCGCGAGGGCGCCCGCCTCGTTCGAGACGAGGTCGACCGGCTCGTCGGTCTCGGCACGGTCGTAGTTGCGGAGCCGGAAGTGGACCGGCGTGCCGCCCTTCGTCGAGAACGTGGCCTCGTAGCGGTCCGTGAGGACGGTCACGAGGCGCTCCGGCCCGCCGACCGCCCGCGCGAAGGCGGAGTCCGTGGGAGCGGCGGGGGCCGCCTCGTCGGCCGGCGCGGCCTCGGCCGCGACCTCTTCGGCGGCCTCGGCCTGGACGGCCGCCAGCGAGTCGGCGGTGGCCTGGCGAGCCGCGACTTCCTCCTCCGTCGGCGCTGACTGGACCATCCACAGCCCCAAGATCAGGGACATGAGGAGGATGCCGAGGAGAGCGGTGCGGTCGAGGCCCTGGGATTCCACAGACGTTGGGGGGGTGGGGCGGTGCCTACGGGGGCGGGGTGCCGTCGTTACGGGGCCCCGACGGGCGGCGGGATCTCGCGGCCGGCGAGCCGGTCGAGCGCGGGCGGCAGGTCGCGGCGGAGGTCCTCGGATGCCGTCGCCTCGCGTCCTCGGTAGAGGACCATCAGCGTGAGGCAGTCGGGGCGCTCGGCGAACGCGGCGAGCAGGGCGGCCTGGTGGAGACGGAACGTCTCGCGGAGGAGCCGTCGAATCCGGGTCCGCTGGGCGTTCGTGGAGCGTCGACCCGGCGCGAACCCGACCTGCACGCCCACGGCCTGGCCGGTGGCCTCGCGCGGGACGGTCCGGTAGAGGACCTGGACGGTCCCCTGGCGGAGACGCCCGACGTCGTCCCGGCCGCGGTCGAAGAGCGGCCGGATGAGCCGGCGGCGCTTCAGGCGGCGCGAGCGAGGGAAGGCGTGGGTCCGCACGGGGTCGGGTCCGCCGGCGGCTCGTGCTGCCGGCGGGGCTACTTGCCTGCCTTGGTGTCGTGGACGGTCAGGGCGTGGCGGCCCTTCGCGCGGCGGCGGGCGAGGACGTTGCGGCCGTTCTTGGTGGCCATGCGCGAGCGGAACCCGTGCTTGTTGGCGCGCTTGCGGCGGCTGGGCTGATACGTGCGCTTCATGAGGGGGACCCCGAGGGGCGGATCGTCGTCAGGCCGGTGTGAGGGTCCGGCGGGAGGTCACGAAAACGCCGCAGGGGAACGCCCGTCGTGGACGGCCGACCTGCGGCGGGCAGAAAAGATACAGAGCGGCGCCGGGCCACCCGTGAAGGCACGTTGACTTCGCACGCGCCGCATAGGCCTCCGTGTTGACTCCGACAGGCACAGCCCCGTACCTTCGTCGTCCGCCCGGACCTCTGCGTCGGGGCGCGTGCGGGAATAGCTCAGTTGGTAGAGCATCAGCTTCCCAAGCTGAGGGTCGCCGGTTCGAGTCCGGTTTCCCGCTCCGAGGCCGGCCGGCGTCTGCTGGCCGGCCTCACGTGTTGCTGGCGACGGCCGTCGCCAGCCGGTCCGGGCGGTTAGCTCAGCTGGTTAGAGCATCTCGTTTACACCGAGAGGGTCGGGGGTTCGAATCCCTCACCGCCCACCGGAGCCCGTCGCAGATCGCCCTTTGCAACCCGCGCGGCCGGTTTCGCTTTCGGAGGTTACCACGGTAGGTACCACTTTTTCTTGAGGTCTCCCGGCGCCTTCCTCCGCCGCACTGGCGATGCACGGCCTCTCCTCGACGGACGGAGAGCCGCTGATGCCGGCCTCCACCCGCCAGCGCTCCGTCGCCGTTGTGGGACTGGGGGCCGGGGCGCTCGAGTTCCATCGAAGGGCGCGTGAAGGGACGGGGAGCGTCCGCACGCCGCGGCGCGCGGAGGTCCGAGGGGCCATCGGGCCGTCCCTGACGGTCCCGTCTCCCCGCCGAGTGGAGAGCGCGCCCGGCGCTCTGGGCCCCCGGCCGGCAAAGAGAAACCGGCTGGAGTCTATCTTCAGCGCAGACATGATCTTGGTACGGACGCGTGGACACTTTTGCCTTTTCCTCGGTCCGTCGGCCGGCGGCGGAGCTCACGGCCGCTCCGCGTGCGTCGGGCGGGGCGCCCGCGGTCGGCGCCGGGCCCGGCCTCGTCCTCCGAGGCGGCCTCCTCTCCCTCCTCCTGGCCGTCGTCGCGGGAGGGCTCGCCGGGTGTCAGGCCTCCCCGCGCGAGGGGCTGGTCCCAGGAGAGGCGTCCCCGGCGCCGGCGACCGCGCCGGCCCGCGACTCGGCAGCGGTCGCGCTCACCTCGTTCCGCACCCGGGCGTGGACCGTCGAGGACGGCCTCCTGGACCGCGCCCGCCGCGTCGCCCAGACGCCCGACGGCTACCTCTGGATCACGACGGAGGAGGGGCTCTTCCGGTTCGACGGCGCCCGGTTCGTCGGCTTCTCGACGGCCAACGTCCCAGCCTTCCGGTCGAACGAACTCCTGTCCGCCGACGTGCTCTCCTCCGGCGATCTGTGGGTCGGCTCGAAGGACGGCTGGACGTACCGGCTCCGCGAGGGCGAGTGGACGGCGTATCGCATCGCGGAGGCGTTCGGGAGCACGGACTGGGTTCAGAAGATCGTGGAGGATGGCGACGGGACCGTGTGGGCAGCGGGCTCAGGTCGCTCGGTGGCGCGCTTCGACGGAACCCGATGGGAACCTATCGGGCAGAAGATCCGGGATGTCTGGACGCCGTTCGCGGCGGACGCCGAGGGGACGATCTGGACCTACCTCGCCGCCTCCGACGCGCCCGGCGTGCCGATCTCGCCGCTCCACCCCAGCGTCGAGCTCCCGGCCGTCGTGGCCCGGTGGGATGGGAAGCGGTTCGCGCCCCCCCAGGACTGGCGGCTCTTCGGGTTCGAGATGACGTCGCATGGCCCGCTCTTCCACCACCCCGCTGGGAAGGTGGGTGCCGCGACATCCACCGAGATGGCTCGTGGCCTCCGGGTCCGCCTCGCCGACGCCGACGGGACGCCGCGGGGGGCGTACGTCGTGGGGAGCGCGCCGCAGTCGGCCAAGCTCGTCGACCGGGCCGGGCGGGTCTGGACGGAGCCCCTCATCTCGGACGGCACCCTCACCGTGCTCGACGGGGGCACCGAGGTCGCCCGCATCCGGCCCGAGGGCTCGAAATGGATCGAGAGCCTGTTCGAGGACCGCCAGGGCAACGTGTGGGTGCTCTCGTCCGCCGGCGGCCTGCTCCAGGTCACGCCGGAGCCGTTCCGGCGGTTCGGGCCGGCCGAGGGCGCCCCGCTCAACGCCGAGGCCGCGGTCGTGGCGGCCGACGGGTCGGTCCTGGTCAGCGCGAAGCAGGGAGCGGAGGAGGCGCCCCTCTTCGCTGTCCGCGACGGGGCCTGGGCGAGCCGCGTCATCGACCTCGGCCCGGCAGCGTTCGCCAGCGAGGACCTCAGCAGGCGCCCGACCATCGGCCTGATCCAAGAGGACGGGCGCGGGCGGCGGTTCGGGACCTACGGGAGCCGGCTCGCTCGGATCGACGGGGGCCGGGTCGTGAGAGTCTGGATGACTCAGAACGGCCGCACCCTCCAGATCCCGTTCCCGGACCCGGCGGACCCCGACGCCCTCTGGGTGGGCGACGACGACGGCATGCTCTGGCGCTTCGACACGGAGGCCTTCGCCCCGACGGACTCGTTCCGCGTGCCCGATCCCCCGATCGGCTCCGCACGGCCGACGGACGTCCACCGCGCGGCGGACGGCCGGCTCTGGGTGGCCTCGCGAGGCGGGCTCGTCGTGGTGGGCGAGGACGGTCGGCCCCACCCGGTCGACGCGCTGGCGGGCGTGCCCGTCCGCGATCTCACGGACGGGCCAGACGGCTCGCTCTGGGCCGCGACCGAGACCCGCGGGCTCCTCCGCATCCGCGACGGGGCCGTCGACGCCGTCGGCCTCGACGAAGGGCTCCCCTCGTCTCACATCGTGGCCGTTCTCATCGACGACCAGGGGTTCGTGTGGCTCAGTGGCCGGACCCTGCTCTACCGGGCGCGGGTCGCCGACGTCGAGCGTGCGTTCGATACGCCTTCGTCCGGGCCGGTCGACGTCGTCACGCTCCCTCCTTCGGCGGGGCACCTCGGGTCGGCCAATCACACCGTTCAGGCCGTGAAGGCCCCCGACGGCGCGCTCTGGATCCCGGCCGACCGGGGCGTCACGCGGATCGACCCCGCCGCCTACGCCCGCCAGTTCGCCGAGCCGCCGCCCGTGCTCGTCGAGGCGGTCCGATCGCGGTCGGGGGAGCGCGCGCCGACGGGGGCCGGGGAGGAGATCCGCCTGCCGCGTGGGGACCGCTCGCCCGAGGTGGTCTACACGGCCCTCGACCTGACGGCGCCCGACCTCGTCCGCTTCCGGACCCAGCTCGTCGGCCTCGACGACGCGTGGCAGGACCAGGGCGCCGCGCGCTCCGTCGCCTACAACCGGCTCGGTCCCGGGACCTACACGTTCCGGGTCCAGGCGCGGAACGGGGGGGGCGTGTGGAGCGAGCCCGTCGAGGCGACGCTCGTCGTCCCGGCGTTCTTCTACGAGACCGGATGGTTCGCCGCGCTGTGCGGACTCGGGCTCCTGGCGGCCCTCGCGCTCGGCATCCGGGCCCGCGAGCGGACCCAGCGCGCGCGGCGTCGGGAGCTCGAGTCCCTCGTGGAGGAGCGGACCGAGCAGCTGCGGGCCGAGAAGGAGACCGTGGCCGCGCAGGCGCGGGACCTCGAGACGCTCGACACGACCAAGAGCGCCTTCTTCGCCAACGTCAGCCACGAGTTCCGGACGCCGCTCACGCTCACGCTCGGCCCGCTCGACGACGTCCTCGCGGGCGAGTACGGGCCGGTCCCCCAGGAGGCGTCGGAGCCGCTGGGGCTCGCACGGCGGTCGGCCGAGCGGGTGCTCGACCTCATCAACCAGATCCTCGACGTCTCGCGGCTGGAGGCCGGGCGCACGCCGCTCCGGGCGGGCGAGCTCGACCTCGGGGCCTTCGTCGAGGCCCAGGTCGAGGCGTTCGCGCTGCTCGCCGCCCACAAGCACATCGCCGCCGAGGTGTCCACGCCCGAGGCGCCGCTCAGGGTCTGGGCCGACCCGGACCACCTCCGGACGATCCTGGCCAACCTCCTCTCGAACGCGTTCAAGTTCACGCCCACCGGCGGCGCCGTCCGCGTGACGGTCGAGGCCGCCGGCGGGGCGGCCTGCGTGACGGTCCGCGACACCGGCCTGGGGATCGCCGCGGCCGACCTCCCCCACGTGTTCGACCGGTTCTACCAGGCCGAGGGCGCCGCCGGCCGGCCGCTCGGGTCGGGCATCGGGCTCGCGCTCGCCCACGAGCTGGCGGCGCTCCACGGCGGGACGCTCGCGGCCGAGAGCCCCGTCGGCGGCGCCGACGGCGGGCCCTCCGGAAGCGCGTTCACCCTCGCGCTGCCGCTCGGCCGCGACCACCTTGCGCCGGACCAGATCGACGACCGGCCGTGGGAGACGGCCTCCGCCGTGGAGCCGGTGGCCCTCGCCGACGCGGACGAGGAGACGCCCGCCTCCCCCCCGCCCGACGAGAGCCGCGACGACGACGTGACGACGGTCCTCGTGGTCGACGACCAGCCCGACATCCGGGCCTTCGTCCGCCGCCACCTCGAGGCGGGCGGCTACCGCGTCGTGGAGGCCGCCGACGGCGAGGAGGCCCTCGACCGCGTCCGCCAGCGGCTCCCGGACCTCGTCGTCTCCGACGTGATGATGCCACGGCTCGACGGGCTCGGCCTCTGCCGCGCGCTCAAGGCCGACCCCGAGACGGACTCCCTCCCGGTGATCCTGCTCACGGCGAAGGCCGCGCCCGAAGACCGGCTCGACGGGCTCGGCGAGCACTGCGACGACTACCTCACCAAGCCGTTCGACCCCGCCGAGCTGCGGGCGCGCGTCGGCAACCTGATCGAGGGGCGGAAGCGGCTGCGCGAGCGGTTCCGGCAGGAGGGGATCGCCCTCGCGATCGGCGGCGGCGACGGCGCCACGGACGTCCTCCAGGAGCCCGAGGCCGTGCCGTCGGCCGACGATGCCTTCCTGGCGCAGGTGCGCGCGGCCGTCGAGGCCCACCTCGGCGACGACACGTTCTCGGTCGCGCGACTGGCGGAGGCCGTGGGCGTGAGCCGCGGCCACCTCCACCGCCAGCTCACGGCGCTCACGGGACAGACGCCCACGGCCCTCCTCCGTACGGTGCGCCTGGAGCGGGCCGCGACGCTGCTGGGCGCGCGCGCCGGGACCGTCAGCGAGGTGGCCTACGCCGTCGGGTTCAAGAGCGTCGGGCACTTCTCGGACAGCTTCCTGGAGGCCTACGGCTGCCGGCCCTCGGCCTACGCCGAGCGGGAGGAGGCGGCCGCGGCGGAACCGTCGTAGGGCCTACGCCCCGGGCGCGGTCCTCGGGGGGACCGGTGGGCCTCTCGTCCGAGGCGGGGCGCGGCCCCAGGCGGTCGGGCCCTGGGGCGTCCCGGGCACCGGAGAGCGCGTGGGGCGGGGAGGAGGAGAGGCCACGTAGGCGACTCACACGGGGCGCTCTCGCTACTTCCGGCGGACCCGCTCCGCGCGTGCCGGTCCGGGTCCGCGGAGCCTGCGCACCCCGTCCCGCTGGCGCCCGCTCCTCCCCCCGGAGCACCACCGGTCCGCCCAGGCTCCGGCGGTCAGGGGCGGCCGTACCCCGTGGCAACGAGGTCCAGCGTGTAGGCGCGGGGGTCCTCGGTGAAGTAGAGTCCGCCCCGCCGCTTGGAGTCCCCCGGGAGGTGGTCGAGCGTGGTCGACCGCGTCTCGACCGTCGTCGCCCCCCGTTTCAGGGTCCCCTCGATGCCCAGCCCGTCCGCCGTCTTGTGGCCTAGGTTCTCCGCCTCGAACTCGACGAGGTACCCCGGCCCCGAGGGCCGGACCGCCTCGACCGTCACCCAGACCTCCGGCGGCGTCGACGAACCCGACAGCGCGTCGTACAGGAGGTAGCCGATGCTCCCGAGGACGAGGAGCGCGCACGCGGCCGCGACGGCCCACTCCAGCCGCGAGGTGCCCCCCGACTCGTGCCCGGACTCCGGCCCCCCGTCCTGTGCATGTCGAGATTCAGCCATCGTCGTCGGGGAGTTCTAGAGGATGAGGCGGGCGGCGGCGGCGCCGATGGCGGCGGGGAACCCGAGGACGACGGTCATCACCACGTACATCCCGAACGCGTGGTCCTCGAACCGCCCGAACGTCCACAGCACGTACGCGCTCATGAGGAGGGCGACGGCGTACCCGACGACGGTGAGCCGGAGGAACTCGCTCCACCACGGCGTCCCTTCTGGGCGGTCGTGCCCGCCGGGGAAGTCGGTCGCGTATACGAACGCGTGCATGAGAGTGAGCGAGACGAGCGCGAGCGCGAGCGCGTGCCACGGCGTCATCTTGTAAGCGATGAGGGCCATCTCCTCCGTCGGGGCCATGCTGAACGCGAGGAAGACGGCCCCGGCGGCCATCAGGAACACCTCGCCCCAGAAGCCACCCCGGGGCTCCTGCTCCTTCCCGCCGAACTGGCTCCGCGCGAGCATGGCGCCGAACGCGCCGGGCGGCGCCTGGACTGCCACCTTCCCCACGACTTCCCTGAGCGGCATGGACGTCGTGATCACGTCGAAGAGGGCGAGGACGGCGGCGGCAGCGACGAAGGCGACGCCGTAGGCGATGAACACGTCGGCGAGGTCCTCGGCCCACGACGACGTCGGCTTGAACCCCCCGAAGCGGGAGAGGCCGACGAGGAGCGGGAGCATGGCGCCCATGAAGAGGATGAGGCGGAGGCGGTCTATGTAGAACCCGAGCCACCACATCTCCATCGTCATGAAGAGGGGGAGGGCGAAGATGACGGCCCCGCCAAACGCGCGCGCGAGCCCGACGAGGAGATCGCGCGGGCTGGGAGCGGAGGCCTGGGGCATCGGGGGTCGGAGGGGGAGCCGTCGAACGAGGGGTCGGCGGCACGGTTCGCGCGGCCGCCGTGCGCACGACGGGTCCACCGACACCTGCCGTCCTCGGGATGGCCGAGGAGGAGGGCGCAGCCGGTTGGCGGCGCTGCGGCACCGCGTCGAGCCCGCGCCGAGGCGGGCGACGGCTGCTCCACAGGCCGCGCTCCCCCTACCGTTCTTGAACCGAGAGGACGGCACGCATCGGCTCGGGGGAAGGCCAAAAAAGCAGGGAGGCCTCCTCCAGGCCTACGCCGTCGGCTCCAAGAGCGCCGGGCACGTCTCGGACCGTCTCGTGGACACGGACGGCCGGCAGCCGTCCGGGTACGCCGGCGGTGAGAGAGCGGCGGAGGACGGGGGGCGTAGCGGGCGGCGGGCCGGACGCCGCGGCCGCTTCCGCCGCGGGCCTCCATCCAGGCTCACCATCGACTCGCTCTGCAGCCGACGCGCCCGGGCAGGGCCGCCAGCCACCCGGCCGCCAGCGGCGGGCGCTCCGCTGGGGCGCTGGCGGCATGCGCTGAGGTCACAATCTCTTGCGTCCACGTCGCATGTGACCTCAGCGGAAGAGGATGTGACGTGGGCGGAACGGCGGGGAGGGGGTTCGTCCCGAGTGTGGGGGCGGTTCGGGACCCGCGACGGCGCCGGCTCTCTCTCCCGGCCCGAAGCGCCCTGCGACGTGGACGGCCCCCACCTCCTCCCCCACGGTTCACCATGAAACCTCTCTCTCTGGTCGGCACCCTCGCGCTGCTGACCGCCCTCACCGCCGGCTGCGACCAGGCCGCTCCCACGGACTCCAGCATGGCGTTCCTGGCGGCCCCCACGGCCGACGCCCGCGTCGTCACCACCATCTCCGTCGGCGGCGCCGACGCCTGCGAGGCCCTTGACCTCCCCACCGGCTGCGACGCCAACTTCTCGCTCACGGCGAGGGTCGACGCCGACGGGACCGCCAGCGGCCAGTGGCAGGACACCTTCTCGGGCGGCGGCCTGGGCCAGCACTCCGAGATCGACTGCGTCCACATCCAGGGCAACACGGCCGTGATCGGCGGGGTGGTCACGCGCGGGACGGACGGGGAGGGGAACGACCTGACGGGGTTCCGCTCCCTCACGGCGGTCGTGGACAACGGGACGTCGCAGCAGGACCCGGCCGACCAGATCAGCGGCTCCTTCCTGGCGTCCACCGGGTTCGACTGCAACGAGTTCAGCGTCGAGGACTTCGCGGCGGTAGGTGCCCTCTACGACCTGACGCACGGCCAGGTCACCATCCGCTGAGGCGGTACGCGCCGATGGGGGCGGGGCGCGCTGTGGTGGGCGCGCCCGCCTCGCCGGTGCCCCTGCATGACGGGCGCCCTACGCGGTCGCTTCCCTTCCCCTGACTCCCAGACCCTACAGCCATGACCATGCCTCGACCCGCCCCTTCGCGGCGCCACCCGTTCCCGGCCACGCTTCTGAAGACCTGCTCCACGCTCGGACTCGGGTTCGTCCTCGTGCTGTCCCTCGCCGCGTGCGACAGCACGTCCGGAACGGACACGGCGGCTTCATCCGGCGTCACCGCCGGGACGTCCGTCCGCGTCATGGCCCCGCCGGACGCCGGACCCCCGGGAGACGCCGCGAGGCTGGCCCTATCCAGTGATGCCCCTCCGCTCTACCTCCAACCGAGAAATCAGAATTACGGATGGGCGTGTTTTGGAGCGCCCTGCTACTACGCAGTCGACTTCGCCGTGCCCGAGGGCGCGTACTGGACGATCAGCGAGATTGGCATCGAAGCCTTCTTCAACGCCAACACGTCCTTCGACGGCTTCTCGTTCGGCCTCCACGCCGATGACAGGGGCGCTCCTGCGCCTGGCGCGCTGTTCAGCCGGACCAACGCAGACTACACGTCCGAGGGGTTCGCCTACTCCTTCGACGTCTCCGGTGCGGCCGCGCCCGTTCTCGCGGGGGGGACGTACTGGCTCGTCTTCGACGTGGTGAACGAAGACGACGAGTTCAAGGCGGCGTTCAATTGGCTCGCTCGAGTCCCGCCCGTCGGTAGCCCAGCCCTCTTTGCAGGTGATCCCGATGGAGGCGACTGGGGGCCAGCCGGCAGCGCTCTTGGTGACCAGGACTTCGGCTTCAGTCTCTTCGGGTTCTCGACGGGGATCGACATCCTGCCCGGCAGCGACGAGAACCCGGTGAACCTGACGAGCCGCGGGCGCCTCCCCGTCGCCGTCCTCTCGACCGACGCCTTCGACTCGGCGACGCTGGACCCCGCGACGATCACGCTCGGCGACAACGACGGCGCGGACACGCCCGTCGCCGCCCGGCGCAACGGGACGCTCTTCGCGAGCCTGGAGGACGTGGACGGTGACGGCCTCGCCGACCTCGTGCTCCACTTCGAGGTGCCCGCCCTCGTCGGCAACGGCGACCTCGGTGCCGGGTCCACCCGCCTCATCCTCAACGGGACGACGCTCGGTGGGGACCCGCTCCGGGCGGCGGACAGCGTGCGCATCGTCGGCCCTGAGGTGTAGGGCCGGGCCCGTGCCTGCATGCACCGTCGGGGCGGGGCGCGCCGTGGTGGTCGCGCCCCCGCCTCGCCGGCGCCCTCCCGCCCCTGGACCCTCCTCTCTCCGTGTCTCACTCGAATCCTACGACCATGACTACGCCTCGACACGCTCTGACCCGGCGCTGCCCCCTCCCCACCCTGGCGGTGCTCCTACTTCTGGCCGCCGTAGGTCCCGTGCACGCACAAGGCGGCACGCTCGACCCCGCGTTCGGCACGGACGGCCGCGTCACATCCAGTGTGATCGCGGCTGCGAATGACGTGGTGATCGACCCCGCCGACCGCGTGCTCGTAGCGGGCGCGTTCGGCGGCCACTTCTCCGTGGCGCGGTTCACCGTCGACGGCTCGCTCGACCCGAGCTTCGGCACGAGCGGTCGCGTCACCACCGAATTCCCGGGGGGCGGCGTCGCGGCATCGCTGGTCCTCCTGCCCGATGGCGAGATCCTCGTTGCCGGGACCTCGAACGGCGACTTCGTGCTGACGCGATACGGCGCCGACGGCGTGCTCGATTTAACCTTCGGAGTGAACGGCACCGCGGCGACGGACTTCGGCGCGGCGGAGACGGCCTCTGCTGTGGGACTCCAGCCCGACGGCCGCATCATCGTAGCGGGGTCGAGTAGCGGAAGGTTCGCGCTGGCGCGCTACTCCGCCGATGGCGTGCTCGATCCGACGTTCGGCGCCGGAGGCCTTGTGGTCACGAACGTCAACGGCAACGGCACGTCCGTCGCGTACGACATGGCGATCTACTCCGACGGGCGCATCGTCGCTGTCGGCGACGTCAGGAGCACCTACTCCCCGGTCCACTACAGAGACTGGGCGCTAGCGCGCTACACGGAAGACGGGGCCCTCGATCCGACGTTCGGCAATGGCGGTATCGTCACGGATCGTATATATACTTCCACTCTAAATTACCTCCGCGCTGTAGTACTTGATGCGTCCGAACGCATCGTCGTTGTGGGTAACTATTTATCCCCTGCCGACGATGACGCGAATGAATTGGTGACGTTACGCTACGCGGCCAGCGGTGCTCGGGATGCCTCGTTTGGCTCCAATGGTTTAGCCATTTCCGCTTCGGGCGGCATCCGATTTTGCCCCGACTTGGGGGGGAGCAACCCTGAACTGTGCGATCGCAAGAGTTGGGAGGCGGTGACTCTCCAGCCCGATGGGAAAATCGTCGTGGCCGGCTACCATGGATTCGCTGACACGCCGGATGCCGATTTTGTGGTTGGTCGCCTCACGTCATCGGGCACGCAAGATGACGCCTTCGGCTTCTTCGGAGCCGTAGAGACCAGCTTCGGTGTGACCGACAGGGCTCTCGCACTGGCGCTCGATTCGGCCGGTCGGATCGTCGTGGCCGGGCAGGCGGACGGCTCCATGGCGCTGGCGCGGTACTTCTCCGCCCCCGTCGCGTGTGAGTCGGGCTTCTACAGCGCGACCGGCAACACCCCGTGCATGCCGGCCCCGGCCGGCTCCTTCGTCGCCGAGGCCGGCGCCACCGCGCCCACGGCCTGCGCCGTCGGCACCTACCAGCCCGACGAGGGCCAGACCGCTTGCCTCCCCGCCCCGCCCGGGCGGTACGTCGACGTCGAGGGCGCCGTCACCGCCACCGCCTGCGCACTCGGGTCCTACCAGCCGGACGCGGGCCAGGCGGCCTGCCTCCCGGCCCCCGTCGGCACCTACGTCGACGTCGCCGCCGCCACCGAGGCCACGGCCTGCCCCGACGGCCAGACCACCCTCGGCGAGGGCTCGACCCGCCTCGCCGACTGCCTCGTCCTCAACGAGCCACCCGTCGCGAATGCCGGTCCGGACCAGACGGTCGTCGCGGGCCAGTTCGTGACCCTCGACGGCTCCGGCTCCACCGACCCCGACGGCGATGACCTTACCTACGCCTGGGCCCTCACGGGCCCCGGTTACACCGACGAGGTCACCCTCAGCGGCGTCAGCCCCATGTTCTGCGCCGCCGAGGCGACAGCTGACGGCGGCCCCTACACGGCCTCGCTCGTCGTCAACGACGGGACCGTGGACTCTGGCAATCCCGCCGCCGTCACCGTCACCGCGCTCTCCGTCCACGACGCGCTCGACGTGCTCCTCGCCGCCGTCGCGGGCACGCCCAGGCTCAACCGCGGCCAGGTCAACGCGCTGACGGTCAAGCTCGAGCAGGCCCGGCGGAAGCTCGACCGGGGCCAGGACCCCTCGGGCCAGTTCGGCGCCTTCCGCAGCCAGGTCCGCTCGCTCGAGACCGACGGCGTGCTCGCGCCGGCCGACGCCGACGCGCTCGTGGCCTCGCTCGACGCGATCGTCGGCGCGCTCTCGGCCCCGTGCTCGGCCTCCGCCAGCGCGGCGCTGGCCGCCTCGGCGTCGCTCCAGGCCGACCCGGTCGCGTTCGGGCTGGAGGCCCCGTTCCCGAACCCGGCGGACGGGCGGGCCACGGTCGCCTTCGCCGTCGAGGAGGCGGCCCCCGTCCGGCTCGCGGTGTACGACGCGCTCGGCCGGGAGGTCGCCGTGCTCGTGGACCGGACGGTCGAGGCCGGCCGGCACACGGCGGCGCTCGACGGCTCGTCGCTCCCGACGGGGACCTACCTCGTGCGCCTGACGGCCGGGGCGCTCACGGCCACGCAGCGGCTCACGCTGCTCCGCTAGCGGTCGGGCGGGGGGACGGGCGCCTGTGGTGGGACGCCTGGCCCCTCCCCGGCCGCCCCTTCGGGGGCTCTTTCCCTCCCCGCCATGCTCGGACTCTCCACGTCGTCCCGCCTCACGGTCGGGACCGTCCTCATCGCCGACGACGACGACGACATGCGCCTCTACGTCCGCAGCTGCCTCCGCTCCGCGGGCGTCGGGGCCGTCCTGGAGGCGGCCGACGGGGACGAGGCGCTCCGGCTGGCGCAGGCCGAGGGCCCCGACCTCGTCATCAGCGACGTGGTGATGCCGGGCCTCGGCGGGGAGGCCCTCTGCCGTGCCCTCCGGGCCGACCCGGCGACGGCGGCCATCCCGCTCCTGCTCGTCAGCGGTGCGGCACGCCCCGCCGGCGCGCGCGCCCCGCCCACCTGCGCCGACGGCTTCCTCGCGAAGCCCTTCAACGCGGCCCGGCTCCGCGCCGCCATCGCGCGCCTGCCGCCGCGCCCCTAACCCGCTCTTGTTGTCCGCCCTCCCCCGCTGCCGTGGCCCGCGCCCTCCTGCTGACCCTCCCGCTCGCCGCCCTTCTCGTCCCCGTCTCGGCGCAGTCCCAGGAGCCCCGCCCGCACGTCCGCTCCGTCGACTGCGACCCGGCCGGCCCGGCGACGTCGCCTCGGGGCGCGGTGTGCGCCGACGAGGTCCGCCTGGAGCGGCCAGACGGCCGTGCCCTGGACCCCTCGGTGGCGGCCGTCGCCCGGCTCTACGCCGACGTGGCGCGGGGCGACGCCGGCGCCATCGCCGCCGCCCTCGACGACCACGTGATGTGGACCGGCCCCGGCGGGCGCCTCGTCGGCCGGAGCGTCGTCGCCGCGCGCGTCGCCGCGCTGGCGGCCCCGGCGCCCGAGGCCCTCGGCCTGGACGCGTCGGGCCGAGTCGTCGCGGTCTCGAGGCGTCCGGACGGCCGGTCCGTGCGGACGGTCTGGCATCTCGCCGACGGCCTCGTCACCGGCGTCGAGCAGTCCGCCGGCCAGCCGGCTCCCGACCTCTAGTTCGACTCCCCAGTTCCCCCCGACGTCCTCCCCCCTACCCCCTACGACCATGACCCGCCTTCTCCTTCTCTCCCTCACCGTCCTCCTCGCGACGGCCACCGCCGCCGACGCGCAGCGGGTGCCCGTGACCACGGCCTCCGACGCCGCCCGCGCCCACTACGTCCGCGGTGTCGACGCCCTCTCCAACGCCGACTTCGCGCGCGGCCGCACGCACCTCGACGCCGCCCTCGCCGCCGACCCGTCGTTCGCGATGGCCCACATGTACCGCGCCGTCGCCGCGGCGGAGGGACGCGAGGAGCACGCCCGCCAGGCGACGGCCCACGGCGCCCGCGCCTCGGAGGGCGAGCGCCAGATGATCGCGGCCTACGCCGCCCACCTCGACGGCGACCACGAGCGCGAGATTGCCCTTCTGAACACGGTCGCCGGGGCCCACCCGTCCGACCCGTTCCCGCCCTTCCAGGTCGGCTTCGAGCTCTACGGGATGGGCCGTCACGACGAGGCCACCGCGGCCTTCCAGCGGGCCCTCGCCATCGACCCGTCCTTCGGCGGGGCCTACAACGGGCTCGGCTACGCCGCGATGGCGGCCGGAGACGACGCGGCGGCCGAGCGGGCCTTCCGCGACTACATCCGCGTGGCCCCCGGCGAGGCCAACCCGTACGACTCCTACGGCGAGTTCCTGCTGAGCCAGGGCAAGCTCGACGAGGCGGAGGCCCAGTTCGAGATGGCGCTCACGAAGGACCCCGCCTTCGAGGTCAGCCGCACCAACCTCGCGCGCATCGGCATCATGCGGAGCAACCGCCGCTTCGAGCAGGCCGTCGCCGCCGGCGACGCCGACGCGGTCGCGAGCCTCTACACGGAAGGAGCCGTGGCCTACCCGCCCGACATGCCGCCCGTCCAGGGGCGTGAGGCCATCGCCGAGCTGTTCGCCGGCTTCGTCGCCGGTGGCGTCGACGGCGTGAGCCTCGAGACCCACGAGGTGCAGGCGATGGGCGACCTCGCCCTCGAGATCGGGACGGGGAGGATCTCCGTCGGCGGCGAGGCGGGGGACCCGTTCAGCTACAGCGTGCTCTGGATGAAGGACGGAGACACGTGGCGGCTCCACCGCGACATCTGGAACTCGGACGGGCCGCAGGCGGCGTCCGCCAGCGACTAGCCCCGCCGCCCGGGCCGCTGGCGACCGCCTCCGCCAGCGGCCGGGACGCGCTCCCCTCGTCTCGCCCCGCCCCCCATGACACGCACCCTCCTCCTCGCGGGCCTGGCCCTCACGCTCGCCGCCTGCCAGACCCCCGACACCGCCGATCCCGTCGCCGTCCTCCCGACGCGCACCGTCTCCGACCCCGCCGCCGACCGCGCGGCCATCGAGGCGCTCACGGCCGACTACACCGCCGCGGTGCGGGCCGGCGACGCCGACGCCATCGCGGCGGTCCACACCGACGACGCCGTCCTCCACCCGCCGAACGAGCCGTCCGTCCGGGGGCGCGAGGCGGTCGACGCCTACCTCGCCACGGCCCACGCCGAGCCGTTGGACCAGAGGTTCATGACCGAGGACGTCGCCATCGCCGAGTCGGGCGACCTGGCCTACGAGGTCGGCACGTGGGACGGCGGCAAGTACCTCACGGTCTGGCGCCGCACGCCCGACGGCTGGCGCATCGCGGCCGACGCATGGAGCGAAGATGCCCCGCCGACGGCCTCCAACTGACGGCCCCCGATGGCGCGCCGCCGACCCTGACCTGTTCCGACATGGCTACAACTCGACTGAGCGAGACGTCCCGCCAGCGCCTCAACGAGGCGTGGGAGGGGCACGACCCCGAGGCGGTGCGTCGGTACGCCGTCCCCCTGGGGCGGCGACCCACCGCGCCCGGTGCCACCGGGCTCGCCGCCTGCGCCCGCGCGCTCCTCCGGGTCGTCCCCGACCTCCGCTTCGACGTCGAGACGCAGGCCGTAGAGGGCGACGCCGTCGTGACCCGGTGGACAGCGCGGGGCACGGTACGTGGCGAGTCGGTCGAGGTCTCCGGGACGACGACGCACCGCTACGCCTCAGGCGCCTCCGCAACGGTCACGGCGCTCTGGGATGCGACCGCCCTGGTCCCCTTTCTGTAGGCGCAGATGCCGTCGACCCACCTCCACCGCGTGAGCGGGCCGGACGTCCGCGCCGTCGGCCCGATTCACCGCGAGACCTGGACCTCCGGTCCGTCGGTCAACTGATCCGCCCGAGCCGCTGGCGGCCGCTGCCGACGGCGCCCGCCAGCGGGGCTCACTCCGAGTTCCGCTCTTCCCCTAACCCAGCAAAGGAGCGACCCATGAGCACACCCGACTACTTCCACCTTCGGCCCGACGTCGAAAAGGCCTACGGCTACGCGCACGCCGTCCGCGTCGGCGACGACATCAAAGTCTCCGGCGCCGTCAGCATGGACGACGAAGGGAACCCGACCGCCGTCGGCGACCTCGCGCAGCAGATGCGCAACGTCTACGAGGACCTCCGCCGGGTCCTGGAGCACTACGGCTGCACGTTCGACGACGTGGTCGTCGAGAACGTCTTCACGACGGACATGGCCGGGTTCCTCGACGCGGCCGCCTACCGGGGCACGATCTACACGACAGCAGTTCCCGACCGGGAGCTGGCTCGAGGTGAAGGGGCTCGCCCTGCCCGAGCTCCTGATCGAGATCGAGCTCGAGGCGCACACGTCGAGACCGTGACCCCGCCGACCCCGCCCCGCTGGCGCCGGCCGCCAGCGGGGCGCCCTGATGTCCCTACCCCCCCTGAGCCATGAACCAGGCCATCGTCATCACCGGCTGCAGCTCCGGCTTCGGCTACGACCTCGCCCTGACCCTCGCCCGCCGCGGCGACCGCGTCTACGCCACGATGCGCGCGCCCGACGGCAAGAACGCCGACGCCGCCCGATCCCTCCGCGACCTCGCCACTGCCGAAAACCTCGACCTCCGCGTGCTCGACCTCGACGTGACCTCCGACGCCTCCGTCGAGGCCGCCGCGGCGACCGTCCACGACGAGGCCGGCGCGGCCGACGTCGTCGTCAACAACGCCGGGCAGATGTTCGTCGGGATCACCGAGGTGTTCACGGCCGACGAGCTCGCGACGCAGCTCGACGTCAACGTCGTCGGCGTGCACCGCGTCCACCGGGCGTTCCTCCCCGCGATGCGGGAGGCCGGATCGGGCCTCGTCGTCAACATCAGCTCGGTGGCCGGCCGGGCTGCCATCCCCTTCTTCGGGGTCTACCACGCCAGCAAGTGGGGGCTCGAAGGCTACTCCCAGGGGCTCCGCACCGAGCTCGCCTCGTCGGGCGTGGACGTCGTGCTCGTGGAGCCGGGGCCGTTCACCACGTCGCTCTTCCCCAGCAGCCCCCACCCCGCGGACGCCGACGGCCGCACGGCGACCTACCCGGCGGTCGTCCACGAGACGCTCGAGGGGACGAGCGCGGCCTTCGAAGGCATGTTCGCCGACCCGGACACGCCGACCGACCCGGCGATCGTCGTGGATGCGATCGCGGACCTCGTGGCGATGGCGCCGGGTACGCGCCCGTTCCGCACGTGCCTGGGCGTGGACCTCGGCGTCCGCGACCGGAACGCCCTCCTCGAACCGCTCGACGCCGGCCTGCTGGAGGCGATGGGTATGACCGACTTCGCGACGCTGGCCGTCTCGACGCCCGGCGCGAACGGCCGGGACGACGGCCAGGTCACGTTCGTCTTCGAGCAGTCCGCTACCGGCCCGAGCACGTTCGCCGGCACGTTCGAAGCGTCCGGCGCGATCTCGGATACGGGCACGACGGAGGACGCGCTCGACGTGTCCAGCGCCGAAGGCGCCAACCCGCTCGTCGCCACCTTCCGCCGGACGGTCACGGGCGGGAAGGGGACCCTCGTCCTCACGGGCGATGCGACCGTGGACCTCGCCGACCCGGCCTCGGCCTCCGTCACGGGCGCGTGGCAGGTCGAGAGCGGGACGGGTGTGTACGCGGGCCACACCGGCTCGGGCGCGATCACGGGCGCGGCCGACTTCACGCTCGAACAGCCGCGCGGCAGGCTCCGCTACGCCGGCACGCTCGGGGCCGTCTGATGAGCCACGCCGGCGCGGCCCCGAGCCTCACGCGCGGGCTGACGCTCATCCCGACGGCGGCGATCGTCATCGCCATCGTCATCGGGACCGGCGTCTTCGTGAAGGCCCGCGTGATGACGTGCAACGTCGGCGAGCCGGGACTCGTGCTGGGCATCTACGCCCTGGCCGGCGCGCTGACGCTCGCCGGCGCCCTCGCCTTCGCCGAGCTGGCGACGACGATGCCACGGGCGGGCGGGGCGTACAACTACCTCGGGGCCGCCTACGGCCGGCGCTGGGCGTTCCTCTTCGGGTGGGCCATGACGGCCGTCGTGGTTTCCGGTGGCGCCGCCGCCGTCTCGCTCATCTTCGTCATCTTCCTGAACGACCTCCTCGGGGGCACGCTCCCGCCGTGGGCGCTCCGGGTGCTGCCGGCCGTCGTGCTCGGGGTTGGCATCGTGCTCAACCTGGCGTCCGTGCAGGCGTCCGGCCGCATCGCGACGGCCCTGACGGCGGTCAAGGTGGCCCTCGCCTCGGCATCGGCGTAGGGGCGTTCGTGCTGAGCGACGGGTCGTGGGGCCACCTCGCGGGAGCGGGTGCGGCCAGGACCTGCGAGGGGGTTGCCCGCCAGCGCGCGGCTCGGCGTGGCCGGGTTCGGCGCGGCCGTGATCGGGGCGCTGTGGAGCTACAGCGGGTGGCAGTATTTGGTCTCCCTCGCCGGCGAGATCAAAGCGCCGTCGCGGACGCTGCCGCGAGCCCTCGCCGGAGCCCTCGGGCTCATCGTCGTCCTCTACATGCTCATCAACGCGACGTACTTCTACGTCCTCGCTCCCGAGGAGGTGGCGAGCGTCTCGGCCGTATCGTCGGTCGCCGGTGAGGTGGCCGTTCGCTTCCTCGGGGCCGGGGCGGCCTCGATCATGGCGGGCGGCCTGCTCCTGTCGTCGTTCGGCACGCTCTACGCGCTCGTTCTGGCGGCGGCACGCTTCCCCTTCGCACTGGCCCGCGACGGGCTGCTCCCGGCCTGGCTGGCCCGCGTCACCCCGAGCGGCGTCCCCCGCAACGCGATCGTCGCCTTCGGGGCGTGGTGCGTCGTGCTCGCGGCGTCCGGGACGTTCGACATCATGACGGACCTGTCGGTTTTCGCGAGCCTCCTCTTCACGCTCCTATCCGTGAGGGCCGTGTTCGTCCTCCGCCGGACGCGGCCCGACGCCGAGCGGCCGGTCCGCACGTGGGGCTACCCCGTCGTGCCCGCGCTCTACCTGCTGGCGGTCGGGTTCCTCCTCGTCAACACGCTGTTCGCGACGCCGGGGCGGGCGCTGGCGGGGCTCGGCCTGATCGCGCTCGGGCTGCCGGTCTACGCCTATTTCAACCGCCGCCTCCTGCCCGACGACCCGGCGGACGGGCTCGGCGAGGAGCCCGCGCCCGCCGTCGAAGCCCCCCACCGGGGTGCTCGTCTGAGAACCGCCACACTCCCGATCTGACCTTCCGCCATGAATCACCCACCTCTGACGATCGGACGCCTCGCCCTGCTGGCGCCCGCCCTCGCCGCGGCCCCGTCCACCCTCGACACGGCGCCCGCCTCAATCGACGAGCCGCTCGCGGGCCAGCGCGCCGTGCCGGTCGAAGTCGCGACCACATGCAGACTGCAGGGGCCGGCCTAGGTCGTGGATCGATGGGTGGTTGAGGCCGGTCGCCTACCTTCGGGGACGGGACGCCGGCCGCCTCCCGCCGCCGCCACATCGCCCCGCTGGTGCGGGCCGCCAGCAGGCACGACGCAGGCCGGACCCTCTCACCGGACCGCCTTCCATCCCCATGACCGTCGCCACCGGCCACAGCCACGACCTCGATTCCGCCGACGCCATCGCCGAGGTGCTCGACGCCTGCGCCGCGACGCTCGGCGGGGCGGCGCCCGGTGCCGGCCGACTCTTCGCCGGGCCGCACCAGGTCGCCACCGGCGTCGCCAGCGGCTGGGTGCCGATGGGCGAGGAGCACCGGCTGACGAAGACGGAGGGGCAGACGATCCTCGAGATCGACGGGGAGCCCGTCCGGGACGTGTGGAACCGCCACTTCGGGTCGTTCGAGCTCCGCGGCTCGCGCAACCAGTTCGTGGCCTACCCGGTCGGGGTGGAGTCGCGGGAGTTCTTCCTCTGCGCGCCGTCGCACTTCCAGGAGGATGGCGGCACGGTCACGCTGAACCCGGTGATCGAGGGCGCCCGCATCTGGTTCGCCGATGCGACCCGAGACCAGGTGCTGGAGGCGGCCGGTTCCTCGGCAGGGAGTGCCCGGGCCCGCTACGCGGGGACGCCGGACGCCGCCCTCGTCTTCTCCTGCGCCGGGCGCCACGCCTGGCTCGGCACGCAGGTGGGCCGCGAGTTCGGGCTGCTCCAGGAGCAGGTCGGCGCCGACGTGCCCGCCGTCGGCTTCTACACCTACGGCGGGATCTGCCCGCTCCCCGGCTCGCCGACGCCGTGCACCCACGGGACCACCTTCGTCACCGTCCTCATCGGGGAGGACGAGGAAGCCCCCGTCCCCGACGGTGTGGGGCCATGACCGGCACCAGAAACGGCACCGACGTCGACCAGACCGCGTCTGTCGAGGCCGACCTGATCGCGGCGACGCGCGCCTTGCTGGACGACTGGGCCTGTCGCGCCGACGGAGCCCTCGAACGGACGCTCTCGCACTTCGCCCCCAACGTCGTGACGATCGGGTCGGGCACCGATGAAGTGGCTGTCGGCCTGGATCGGCTCACGGAGCTCCTGCGACGGGAGCACGACAACGTGCCGGTCCCCTTCACGTACACCCTCTCGGACGCGCGGGCGCTGCTTCTGAACCCGTCGGCGGGGCTCGTGCTCGGCGACCTCGAACTCCAGATTCCTCAACCCGACGACGAGCGCCTGACGGTCGCGTACCGGCATACGTGTGCGCTTCGAAACGACGGCTCCGGCTGGCTCGTCGTCCTGTGGCAAACCTCGCGGCCGGATCCGGAGCAGGCCGACGGCGACTCGCTGCCGATCGACGCCCTCCGGGCCCGCAACCAGGAGCTCGAGCGGCTCGTGGCCGAGCGGACGGCGTCGCTGCGCGAGGCGCAGGCCCAGCTCGTCCAGAAGGAGAAGATGGCGAGCCTCGGCGCCCTCACCGCGGGCATCGCCCACGAGCTCAAGAACCCGCTCAACTTCGTCAACAACTTCGCCGCGCTCTCCCAGGAGCTCGTCGCCGAGCTGGCGGACGAGGCGGACCCCGACGTGCGGGCGGTCCTCCTCGCGGACCTGAAGGCCAACGCGGCCAAGATCGAGGAGCACGGCCGCCGCGCCGACGGCATCGTCCGGTCGATGATGGAGCACGCCCGGAGCGGATCGGGCGAGCGCCGGGCCGTCGCGATCAACGACCTCGTGGAGGAGTACGCCGCCCGCGCCCTCTACGCGACGAAGGTGCGCCACCCCGACCTCCGGGTCGCGCTCGACCTCGATCTCGCCGAGGAGGCGGGCCTGGTCGAGGTCGTCCCGCAGGAGATCGGCCGCGTCCTCGTCAACCTCGTCGCCAACGCGCTCGACGCGGTCCGCCAGCGCGCCGAGGCGGAGCCCGACGGGTACGCCCCGACGGTCACCGTCTCGACGTGCCGCACGGACGGCGGCGTCGAGGTCCGCGTGGAGGACAACGGGCCGGGGATGGCGGAGGCCGTCCGCGCCAGGGTCTTCGAGCCGTTCTTCACCACGAAGCCGACGGGGGAGGGGACCGGGCTCGGGCTCAGCATGAGCTACGACATCGTGACGCAGGGCCACGGCGGGACGCTGGCGGTCGAGAGCGCGGAGGGGGAAGGCGCGGCGTTCGTCCTCGGGCTCCCGAGAGGCGACGGAGCGTGAGCGCCCCCTCGGCCCCGGCGCCTCCGCCCCGAGGCGCCTGTGGACCCTCTCCGGCCGGCTGGCGCAGGCCGTCCGCGAGCAGAGCGGGGTCGCCGTCGGCCTGGACGTGGCGGCCGTAGGCGATGAGGCTCGTTGCCGAGGCCGGAGGTGGCTCGGGGGCCCGTGGCGCTTGGTCCCGGCGCCGTGGGAGATCCGGAGGTAGAGCGGGAGCTCGCCCTGGCGGTGCGGCTTGGGGCGGGCGACGACGGAGAGGCGGGGGGCGGGGCCTGAAACCAGGTACCACTGTGGGTACCCCTCTCGACGACAGAAGCGCCCGGGGCGGGGCGGCTCGTCAAGACATGCGATTCCGGCTCCAGAGGTGCTTTTGTGGGGACAATCCAGGTCTGACCGGGGGCCGGTTCGAGCCCCTCACCGCCCACAGGCCGATGCAGAGGGCCGGCGGTCTCTGCTCCGCCACGGGTCGGCAGCGGGGATGAGATCCTGCCTCTGCCCCCAGCGGACGTCGCTGGACGGACCTCGAGGGAGCGGGTCCGAAGACATCCCCTACGGACAGCTCCGGGCCGATCTCGGCGGTGCCCCCAGTAGGATTCGAACCTACGACACGCGGATTAAGAGTCCGCTGCTCTAACCAACTGAGCTATAGGGGCACTCGCAAAGTACCGAGCCCCGCGGCGGGGGCAAACGGAGGCGTTATGAAACCGCCACGCCCGCCTCGGTGGCTCCGCGGGCACACCGAGGCGGGGAGGGCCCGCCAGGCAGGAGGGGTGGAATCGAGCCTCTGCCCGCTCCCCGTCCCCTCCTCCGTCCCCCTAAAACGCGGCCCGGAGCGCGAGGCGGACGCTCCGGCCCGGCGCCGGGACCCCGAACGGGCGGTACCGGCTCAGCGGGTCCACGTACGTCGCGTCCGTGAGGTTGTCGACGGACAGCGTCGGCGTGAGCGTGGTCGCGCCGACGGCGAAGCTGGCCGAGGCGCTCGCCGACCACAGCGTGTAGGCGTTCGTGGGGACCTCCTCGGGGAGCGCGTCGCGCCGCTGGGCGGCCACGAACGTGGGCCCGAAGCGGGCCTCGACGTCGCGGGCGCCGCCGAGCCGGTCGGCCCGGTACTCGACGGCCGTCTGGAGCCGGGCCGGCGGGACGAACGGGAGCGGCGTGTCGGCCTCGCGGTTCGTCCCGCGCGTCACGTCGCCGGCGAGGTGGACGCCCAGCCCGTGGAGCGCGTGCGGGTGGACGTCGAGGCGGGCCTCGGCGCCGACGAGCCGCGCGTCGGCCTGGACGAACTGGTAGACCTCGAACCCGCTCTCCGGGTCGAAGGCGCCCGTGGCGCGGGGGAAGATGTAGCCGCCGATGGCGTTCGCGAAACCGCTGAGCTCGGCGTAGACGTGCGGCGTGAGGTAGCGGAGGACGCCGTCGAGCGCGAGGCTCGACTCGGGCGTGAGCGTCGCGTCGCCACGCTCGTAGCGGAGCGTCCCCTCGTGGACGCCGTCGCCGAAGAGCTCCTGGAGGATAGGTGCGCGGAAGGCCTGGCCGAGGTTGGCCGAGACCGAGAGGTCCGGCCGGAGCTGGACCGCGGCGCCGACGGCGCCCGTGAGCGCGGTGTAGCTCCGGGTCTGCGCCGCGATGCCGAGGTCCGAGTCGTCGTCGACGTCAATGGTGCGGGCGTCGAAGCGGAGGCCCGCGTCGAGCGTGAGCGGGCCCGTCACGAGCTGCTCGGCCGCGTAGACGGCCGCGTTCGCCGTGATCGCGCTCGGGATGAGCGTCTCCTCGCCCAGCGTCTCGTTCCGCTGGAGCATCCCGCTCGCGCCCAGCGTGCCGAAGACGCGGCCCAGTGGGCGGTGGTGGAGGCGGGCGTCGGCGGTCGCCGTGGTGAGACGGAGGTCGAGGGCCGGGTCCGCGGTCCCCTCGTCCTCGAACTCCTGCCGGCGGTTTTGCTGGACGGCCGCGATCACCTCGAGGCGCTCCGCCCCGAGCGGGGCATCGAGGCGGACGAGCGCGCGGTCGTGGGCGACGGCCTGCCGCGGCATGGCGATGCCGAACCGGTCGGGCGCCTCGGCAAGCAAGGCGCCCGCGTCGTCGGCCTCGAAGAGCCCGAGCGACTGGCGGAACGTGCCCGCCTCGGCGGTGAGCCGGCCGCGCTCGCCGAATCGCGTGCCGAGGCGGGCCGAGAGCGTCTCGGTGTCGAGCGCCGTGTTGGGAACGAGCCCGTCGGGCGTGCGGAGGAGGCCCGCCCGGAGCGCGCCGCCGCGCACCTCGTAGCCCAGGCGCCCACTCACGCCGCCCAGTGCAAGCGTGCCCTCGGCCTGCTGCGTCACCGTCGCACCCGACACCGACGCCTCGCCGCGGAGCGGGGCCGGGTCTGCGAAGAGGTCGCGCGGGGCCGTCTGCACGACGCCGCCCAGCGCGTCGGAGCCGTAGAGAAGGCTGAGCGGGCCGCGGACGACCTCGATCCGGTCCACGTCGGCCGCGCCCACCTCGGGCGCGTGCTCGTCGCCCCAGCCCTGGCCCTCCTGCCGCACGCCGTCGTTGACGACGAGCACGCGCTGCGACGTCAGCCCGCGGATGACGGGCTTGGCGATGCCCGAGCCGGTCCGGAGCAGGCGCACGCCGGCGACCTCGTCGAGCGCGTCGAACGGCGTCGCCCCGGAGGCCCGGTCGAGCTGGCCCTCGTCGACCACGGCGACGGACTGCGGCGTCGAGAGCACGTCGGAGGCGCGAGCCCGCGCCGTGACCGTCACGTCGGGCGCCTCGACGATCGACGGCGCCAGCGCCACGTCGAGCGTCGACGGCCCGGACACGTCGACGGTCCGGACCTCGCTCCGGTAGCCGACGAAGCTGACGAGCACGCGGACGGGGCCGGGGGGAAGGCCAGGGAGGAGGTAACGGCCGTCGACATCGGCCGAGGCGCCGCGGGAGAGAGCGGGGACGGCGACGGTGGCGCCGGGGAGGGCGTCGCCGGTCTCGGCGTCGGTGACGCGGCCGGCGAGGGTCTGAGCGGAGGGCACGGCGGCCAGGGCCGCGAGGCCGAGGACGGCCACCAGAAGGCGGAGGATGGGCATGGGAGCTGTCGCAGAGGCCGCGGACGTGCGGCCGAAACCAGAAGCCAGACGGCGCGATGCCGTCCAGACGAATGCCCACAGCGATCCTGCGGGCGGTGGTTATGCGACGGCGGGCGGCCCCCGGGCCGGTGTGGCGGCGCGGCGGAACACCGCGTGCGCCTCGGTGGCACCCCGCTCGTGGACGACGCCGCCCAACACTCCGACGTGCGCCACGCGCTCGACGACGGCCGCGCTCAGGCCCGCGCACACGGCGCAGTCGAGCGCGTGGAGGTCGCCGCCGGTGCACGGCGTCGTGGCCCGGTCGGACCCATCCTCGTGGTGGTCCGCGGCGTGCGAGCGCTGGGCCTCGGCCCACTCCACGGCGTGCTGCACCCGGTGCACCGACGACGCGCCGAGCCCTCCGAGGAGGACGGCGAGCAGGGTGAGGGCGGGCAGGCGACGCATGGAGGGGCAACGTACGACGAGGAGAGGAGCGTGCTCCCTCTGCATCCCTCCTCCGCTGGCGGTCTGCCTCCGACAGAGCGCGGCCGGCCCCCGAGGAGACCGGCCGCGCGGCGCGTGCGGGAAAAACGTGCTACGAGGTCGTCTCGCCCTGGCCGAACCCGCCCACCAGCCCGACGAGCTGGTCGATGTTGCCGCCGTCGGCCACCGGCCCGGCCGTCACCGTCTCGACGGTGCCGAGCGGCACGAGCGACGGCGTGGCGTAGGGCTTGGGAGCGTCTGGCCAGAGGTCGGATTCGGGAAGGGCGGGCGTCATGGAGTCGGAGGTCATGGGTCGGAGGGGCATCGGGTGGCCCGGCGGCGGGAGGTCGCCGCCGGACTGTGAGGGATCAGCGGGCGACGGTGACGGTCGCCGTCCGGGCCTCGGCGCCGACGACGGCCCGCACCACGTAGACCCCGGCCGGCAGCGAGGCGCCGTCGAAGGCAGCGTCGTGCATGCCGGCACCCTTCGGGCCGGAGGCCAGCACGGCGACCTCGCGGCCGAGCGCGTCGTACACCGAGACGCGGACGTCGGCAGATTCCACGACGCCATACGTCACGCGCGCCGACGAGCGAACCGGGTTCGGCCCGACGCTCACGCCCAGCGCGAGGGCTCCGTCGCCCTCGCTGGCAGTGGCGTTGCCGAAGAGCGCCGCGAACGCTCGGGCGAGCGCGGCACGGCCTTCCGCCGACGAGCACGACCGGAGGCCTCCGCCGTTGCCGCACTCGCCGCGCGTCCCGTCCTCCGCCTCGTAGACGGCGCCCGTCGCATCGAAGACGACGGCGGCCACGACGGTCCCGGCCGCGTCGGACACGGTGCTCCCGTTCGAGAGGTCCGCCGTCGAGACGACGGCGGCGCCGGGCCGACCGACTTCGATGTCCACCGAGTAGTCGTACGGCGCGGAGGGCGCCAGCGGGGTCGGGGCCACGGCGGTGTCCTCGACGGTCTCGTCGAAGCCGTCGTAGATCGCCAGCGTGCAGCCCGGCAGGTCGACGGTCTCCGTGCCCGAGTCGTTCTGGACCGTGACCTGGCCGGGGCTGCCTGCGCTGAAGGCCGAGATGTAGAGCGGCGAGGCCGTCGTGCAGTCCTGGACCACCACGTCCGACTGGCCGTCCACCGTCGCGCTGGCCGTGTTGTTGTCCGTGTTGGAGTCGGGCCGGCTGCTGGCCGTCACCGTCGCCGTGTTGGTGGACGTCCCGGTTCGGGTGACCGTCGCCACGATGGTGAGGTCGATGCTGCCGCCGCTCGCCAGCGCGGCGACGGTCCAGACGCCGGCGTCGTAGCTGCCGCCGGTCTCGGAGGTCACCGAGCCGAAGGTGAGGCCGTCGGGCTCGGGGTCCGAGACCGTGATGTCGGCGGCGTCCTCGGGGCCGTTGTTGGTGAGCGTGACCGTGAACGTGACCTGATCGCCGACGGTCGGCTCGTCCTCGTCCACGACCTTCGCCAGCGCGAGGTCGGCCTCGCCCGGTGCCATCACCGCGACGGTCGCGGCGTCCGAGTCGTTGTCGGCGTTGAGATCCACGGGGCTGCTCTCGCTGCGCGTGGCCGTGTTGGTGTAGGAGCCCGTCGCCGCCGCCGTGCAGCTAAACGTGAGCGTCTCGCTGGCGTCGTTGGCGAGGGTGGGGACGGTCCACTCGCCATTGGCGGCGCTGTAGGCGCCGTTGCTCGTCACGGCCGTGCAGGAGAGCCCGGCCGGCACCTCGTCGTCGATCACGATGTCGGTGGCGTCGGTCGGCCCGTCGTTCGTGAGCGTGACGACGTAGGTGAACGAGTCGCCCACCTCGACGGTCGCCAGCGGTGCGGCCTTCTCGACCCGGAGGTCGGCGGCCTGGCCCTCGACCGTCGCGCTGGCGCTGTTGTTGGAGTCGTCCGTGTCCGCGAGGTCGGAGGACGTGATCGCGGCCGTGTTGGTGAAGGTGCCGGCCTGGTCCACGGTAGCGACGAGCGTGAGCGCCTCACTGGCGCCGGACGGGAGCGACGGGATCGTCCACTCGCCGGTGCCCGCGTCGTAGGTGCCGGCACTCTCCGTCGCCGAGACGAGCGTGAGCCCCGCCGGGAGGTTGTCCGTCACGACCACGTTCTCGTCGATCCCGAACTCGCTCAGGTCGTCCGGGCCGGTGTTCTGGACCGTCACGACGAACGTGACCTGCGCGCCCACGTCCACCGCTGTGCTGGCGGCTCCATCGACCGTCTTCGAGACAACGAGGTCGGACTCGAGAAGGTCGGCCACGAGGAGGACCTGGTTCGGCTGGTAGACGATGGTGAACGCGACGCCGTTGCCGGCGAACACGCGGCCGTTCGGGTTGCTGAACGTGCCGTTGACACCGCCGGTGGCGGTGAGCACGACGTACTCGTTGTCTTCCTCCGGCCGGAAGCCGTCCAAGAGGCTGGCGTCGAGCGTCCCGCTCAAGGTGGCCGCGCCCGTCACCTGGAGTTGGTCGTGACCGACGCCCGCGCCGTCGTTGCCGGCGACCTCGACGTTGAACACCGATGTGCTCTGCGGCACGAACGCGCCCGTCCACGCCAGGACGCCGGGGCCGGGGTTGACGCCGGGGCCGGTGTCGCCGTTCTGGGTGAGCGCGGCGCCCGCCCGGTCGAAGGTGGCCGTGCCCTGGATCAGCGCGCCGTCGGCGTGGACGAAGACGCCATCCGCGTCGAGGGTCCCGCTCTCAGCGCTGACAACGCCGCCCGCGTTGTTGGTAAAGTCGAGGCCGCCTCGGCTGACCTGGCTCGAACCCGTCCCCCCCGTCTTTTGGAAGAGACCGCTGTTGGAGACGCTGTTGCCGCCGTTGAAGATGGTGAAGCTGGCGTCGGAGCGCAGGTCGAACGTGGCCCCGGAGGCGTTGACGAACACGCTGCCCGAGCCGAAGAACCGGAGGAGGCCGGTGTCACTCATCTCGACCAGCGACTCGTTGGTCAGCGTCGAGCCGCCGTTGAGGTCCTTCTGGCCGCCCGTCGTGAGCTTGAGGAGCCCCACGTTGGTGACGGTCCCGAAGTTGCCGCCCTGCCACTCGAACCCGCTCCCGCCGAAGTCGACGGTCCCGCCGGCCAGCGTCGCGTCGGCGTCGAGCCGGACGACGCCCTCGGGCGTCCCCGAGATCGTCCCGACGATGGTGTGGGTCCCGGCGTTGAAGAAGACCTCGGCGCTGGCGTCGGCCGCGAACACGCCGCCGTCGTGCGCGCCGTTGCCGTCGAACTGGATCGTGCCCGCCTGGGCGTCCACGGTGCCGGCGTTGTCGAAGTCGAGCCCACTGCGGCTGACCAGGCTCACGTCGGTGCCCCCACTCTTCTGGAAGAGGCCGTCGTTGTCGAACGCGTTGCCGCCGTTAAAGATGGTGAAGTCGGCGTCGCTCTGGACGTCGAACGTGGCGCCCGAGGCATTCTCGAACCGGCTGCCCGAGCCGAAGAACCGGAGGAGGCCGGTGTCACTCATCTCGACCAGCGACTCGTTGGTCAGCGTCGAGCCGCCGTTGAGGTCCTTCAGGCCGCTCGTCGTGAGCTTGAGGAGGTTCGTGTTCGTGACGTCCCCGCCGACGTTGCCCGACTGCCACTCGAACCCGCTCCCGCCGAAGGCGAGCGTCGCCCCCGAGCCGTCGTCCACGAGCGTGGCGCCCGTGTCCATGCGGACGACGCCCTCCGGCGTGCCCGAGATCGTCCCGACGATGGTGTGAACGCCCGCGTCGAAGAAGACGGCGGCGCCGGCGTCGGCCGTGAACGTGCTGTTGGTGTGGGTGCCGGCGCCGCTGAGCTGGATCGTCCCGCTCTCGGCGCGGACGGTCTGGTTGTTGTCGAAGTCGAGCCCGTTTCGGCTGACCTGGCTCACGTCGGTACCGCCGGTCTTCTGGAAGGTGCCGTTGTTGGTGAATGTGTTCCCGCCGTTGGAGATGGTGAAGCTGGCGTCGGAGCGCAGGTCGAACGTGGCCCCGGAGGCGTTGACGAACACGCTGCCCGAGCCGAAGAACCGGAGGAGGCCGGTGTCACTCATCTCGACCAGCGACTCGTTGGTCAGCGTCGAGCCGCCGTTGAGGTCCTTCTGGCCGCCCGTCGTGAGCTTGAGGAGCCCCACGTTGGTGACGGTCCCGAAGTTGCCGCCCTGCCACTCGAACCCGCTCCCGCCGAAGTCGACGGTCCCGCCGGCCAGCGTCGCGTCGGCGTCGAGCCGGACGACGCCCTCGGGCGTCCCCGAGATCGTCCCGACGATGGTGTGGGTCCCGGCGTTGAAGAAGACCTCGGCGCTGGCGTCGGCCGCGAACACGCCGCCGTCGTGCGCGCCGTTGCCGTCGAACTGGATCGTGCCCGCCTGGGCGTCCACGGTGCCGGCGTTGTCGAAGTCGAGCCCACTGCGGCTGACCAGGCTCACGTCGGTGCCCCCACTCTTCTGGAAGAGGCCGTCGTTGTCGAACGCGTTGCCGCCGTTAAAGATGGTGAAGTCGGCGTCGCTCTGGACGTCGAACGTGGCGCCCGAGGCATTCTCGAACCGGCTGCCCGAGCCGAAGAACCGGAGGTTGCCCGTCCCATCGAGCGTCGTGAGGGCCTGGTTGCGGATCGTCGTGCTGCCGGCGATGTCCTTGAGGGCGGCGCCCGAGATCGCGAGCAATCCGCTGTTGGTCAGCGTTGAGGCGCCGCCGGTGTTGCCGCCCCGCCAGTCGTAGACGCCCCGCGCGTTGATCGTGCTCGGGTTGCCCAGCGAGAGGGTCTGGCCGGTGTTGAGCAGCGTCTGGGTGGCCCCGCCCGTCGTCCGCCCGAGCACGAGGCTCCTCGCGTTTCCGGCCACGTTGAGCGTGACGGTGTAGGTGCCACTGGCGATGATGCACGCGTTGAGGCCGGCGTTCGGAACACCAGCGGTCCAGTTGGCCGCGTCGCCCCAGTTGCCGTTTACCGGGTTGGCCCACTCGGTCGCCGGGGCCGGGCAGGTCTGGGCGAGCGCGGCGGAGCCGGAGAGGGCTGCGACCGTGAGGACGAGCGCCGTGAGCAGGCGCGAGGCCAGCGTCGAAGCCGGCCGAGGAGTCACAAACATGAGGACGTCGTTGGGTTGGGAGAGGACGACGCGGGCTCGGGCCTCGCCGTCGTAAACCGAGGGACGCCGTCTATCTACATGCATGCCGGGGGTGATCGACTATCACTCAGGAGCACACGCCCATCTACATAAGGCGCATAAGTCTTTTTAAAACATAAAACAACGAGAGGCCCATCCTATACAAACCGAGAAAACGGGCCGCACCGGCTCACGCCTCGCAAAAAAAAGGCGTGCGCTAGGACCCACGCCCGAGCCTGCCCGCGGACTCCGCGCTGGCGGCCGGCACCAAACAGAGCGCGGCCGGCCCCCGAGGAGGCCGGCCGCGCCGAGCGTCTTTGCGGGAGGAACGCGCTACGAGGTCGTGTCGCCGGTCCCGAACCCGCCCACCAGCCCGACGAGCTGGTCGATGTTGCCGCCGTCGGCCACCGGCCCGGCCGTCCCCGTCTCGACGGTGCCGAGCGGCACGAGCGAGGGGGCGGCGTACGGCGTGGGCGCGGGCTCAGGGAGTGCGGGTGTCGGGGTCATCGGATCGTGGGTGCGGAGGTCGGGAGCTATCGGACGATCGTGAGCCGCGCGGTTCGGGTCTCGCCCCCAGCCACGGCACGGACGACGTAGACGCCGGCGGGGAGCGCGGAGGCATCGAAGGCGGCCTCGTGGCGGCCAGCGCCGTGCGGCCCCTCGGCCAGCACCGCCACCTGACGCCCGAGCGCGTCGTAGAGCGCGACCGTCACGTCGCCGGCCTCCGCCAGACCGAACGAGACCGAGCCCGTGCCGGCGACCGGGTTCGGGGCGGCGACCACGGAGAGGTCGAGCGCTCCGCCCGCCTCTTCGGCGATGGCGTTCCCGAGCCGGTTGAGCGCCTCGACCAGCGCGTCCGACCCCTCTGAGCTGTTGCACGGCGCTGCCGGAACCGTCCCGCCGATGAGGGTGCCCTCCCCGCAGATCCCGAAGATGCTGTCGCCGTCGTAGTCCCCGCCCCCGTCGTTGTAGTAGACGATGGCGTTGACCACGTCACCCAGCACTGCACCGACGCCGGACCCGAGCGCGGGGGTGCCCTTGACAATGGCGATGGCCCCCGGCCCGGATGGGATCAGCCCGGTGAAATCGAGACCGGAGCGCCGCTCCGGCTCCACGAACGGGTACTGAAGGAAGTTCAGCTGCTGCGACACGACGATCTGCTCGCTCATCGCATCAAGGGCCACGAACGAGCAGCCCGAGAGGTCGACCGGCCCCGGCTCCGTCGAGTAGATCTGGAAGTAGTTGTCGGTCGGCTGGGCCATGAACTCGTTGATGTAGAAGCTCACGCCGAAGTCGCACGCCAGCGTCGGTGGGTAGCTCACCCGGACCGTGACCCTGATCTCGGTCGACTCGGCCGGCGAGCCGTCGTCGGTCGCCGTAATGATGAAGTCGTAGTCCCCGGTGTCGTTCGAGATCGAACTGGAGACGGAGAACGAGGCCGAGGCCGTGGCCGGGTTGCCCGGCGTCTGGCTGAACGTGAAGTCGCCGGGGAAGTAGCTCGCCGTCGGGTCCACGTCGGCCGCTTCATGGAGCGCGATCGTCGTCGTCTGGCCCGACTCGGGGCTGATGAACGAGAAGTTGACCGTCGTCGAGCCGCTCCCGACCTCAACATCGATGATGTCTCCATCGGCGATGTCCACCGGTGCAGGTGGCAGGTTGCCTACCTCAATGCGAAGGACGAGACCAAACAGGCTGGTCACATAGAGGTCATCGCTCGGGCCGAACGTGAACGCGGGCGTGAAGTTGAGGCCGCCAACGAGCGGCACGGGGGTACCGTCGTAGAGTGCTGTGAGGCCGCCCGTGCCCGGCTGGAACCCTCCACCCGGTGGGGGCGCCAGCAGGAACTCAGAGAACGTGAGCACGACGGGGTGTCCATCTCCCGGATCGAGCGCGATATCGGTGAGGGAGGTGAGCCCGTCTTGGAGGAGCGTCACATTCCCGCTGAGGTCTACACTGTAGACGCGCGAGAGACCAGGGACGAAGGGGAACCCGGTGAGCGCGCTCACGAGGAAGCCGCTGCCCGTATAGACGATGCTGGTCGGGACGGGCTCGATGAATGGGCCGCCGACGGTGGTAGGGTTGGAGATGGAAGGGAAAGTGGCGAAGACGCTGAGGGCGCCCGTAGCGGCGTCGCGTCGGAGGACGGCGTTGGCGCCAGCGTCGACGAGGAACAGGTCGCCGCCGGGGCCGAAGGTGAGATTGTAGAGGTTGGTGTCCAAGAACCCCTCGCCCATCACGAACGCGCTGATGTCCTGCTCCACGTCCAGGTCGGCCCTCGTGAGGGCTGGGTCGCCAGGCGTGAACCCGGCCGTGCTCACGCGCAGGAGGTGGCTCCCGAGCCCGGTCCCCCCAACCCCCTCCACGATCCAGAGGTCGGTGCCGTCGAAGGCGAGGTTCCATGTGCCCGCCGTTTCCCCCTCGGGGCTCACAACGGACTGGAGGCCGACGAGGAAGGGGGAGACGGCTCCCGTCGGCGTGACGATGGAGATCTGGGCGTCGTCGGCCCCGGTCCCCTGCTCGACCACGTAGAAGTTGCCGTCCGGGCCGGCGGCGATCCCGAAGGGGCTGGTGAGCCCACTAGCGACGGTCTCGATAGAGACGGGTTGAGCCGAAGCGGAAACGGTGGCGATGAGCGCCAGCGCGGTGAGAGCGAGGAGTCTCGGGCGGGAAGCCCAGCGCGGGGCTGCGTAGGAAGATGGCATGGGTCGGAGAGGCGAGAGGAAGCCCCCACTTCCGCCCATGGGGGCCAGGGTCCGAAAGCCTGAGCGTCCGCTAGTGACCCTCCGCTACGGTTCTGCCGTCGAACAGTCAGGGAGAGATGGTCGTTCCGCTCAAATTCCTATAAACCTTTGGCTTACTAGCCCTCACGACACCCCCTAAGGATCCGACCCTGCCCCTCAGCCGGCGAGGGGCAGAGCCCTTTCCCAGAGGCGTGCGCGGTCAGGCCCCGTCGCCGCTGTTGGCGTCGCCCGCCGGCGCAATCTGGAAGCCGATGGGGCGCCCGCGCGGGTCCTCCTGCTTGAGCTGGCGGCGCATCCGCTCGTACTCCCGCTCCACCTCCGGCGTCACGCTCGCGCGCGTGTCCTCGAGGGCCGTCTCGAAGTCGGCGGCCGTGACGGTCTCGGCGTCGAGGTCCGAGCGGAGGGCGAGGAGCCCGGCCTTGCGGACGAGGTTCTCCAGGTCGGCGCCGGAGAACCGCTCGGTCCGCTCGGCGAGCGCGTCGAGGTCCACGTCGTCGGCGAGCGGCATGGAGCCCGTCTGGATCTCCAGGATGCGGCGGCGGCCCTCGGTGTCCGGGACGGGCACGTAGACGATCTCGTCGAAGCGGCCCGGACGCAGGAGCGCCGGGTCGAGGAGCGTCGGCCGGTTGGTGGCGCCGATGACGACGACGCCCTGGAGCTCTTCGAGCCCGTCCATCTCGGCGAGGAGCGTGTTGACGACGCGCTCGGTCACGTTCGAGTCGCCCATCGAGCCGCCGCGCGTGGGCGCCAGCGCGTCGATCTCGTCGATGAAGATGACCGTCGGCGAGACCTGGCGGGCGCGCCGGAACAGCTTCGAGACCTGCTTCTCGGATTCCCCGACCCACTTGCTGAGCAGGTCGCTGGACTTGGTGGCGATAAAGTTGGCCTCGGCCTCGCGGGCGACGGCCTTCGCGAGCAGGGTCTTCCCGTTCCCCGGGGGACCGAACAGCAGGAACCCGCGCGCCTGGCGGATGCCGAGTCGGCGGAAGGCGTCGGGGTGCTTGAGCGGCAGCTCGATCCCCTCCTGGAGCTGGCGCTTGGTCTCCTCCAGCCCGCCGATGTCGGCCCAGCCGACGTTGGGGACCTGGATCTGGATCTCGCGGAGCGCCGACGGCTGGACGCGCCGGAGCGCGTCGTCGAAGTCGTCGCTGCCGACGACGAGGTCGTCGAGGACCTCGGCCGGGATCTCGTCGTCGTCCAGGTCGATGCCCGGGAGCACGCGGCGGAGCGCCGAGATGGCGGCCTCGCGGGCGAGCGCGCCGAGGTCGGCCCCGACGAACCCGTAGGTGGTGCGCGCCAGCGCCTCCAGGTCCACGCCCTCGGCGAGCGGCATCCCGCGCGTGTGGATGTTGAGGATGTCGCGGCGGCCCTTGGTGTCCGGCACGCCGATCACGATCTCGCGGTCGAACCGGCCCGGCCGGCGGAGCGCCTCGTCGATGGCGTCGGGCCGGTTCGTGGCGCCGATCACGACCACGTTGCCGCGCGCCTCCAGCCCGTCGAGGAGCGTCAGGAGTTGGGCGACGACGCGGCGCTCGGCCTCGCCGGTCTCGTCGCGGGCGGGCGCGATCGAGTCGAGCTCGTCGATGAAGATGATGGCGGGCGCGTTCTGGGCGGCCTCCTCGAACACCTCGCGCAGGCGGCCCTCGCTCTCGCCGTAGTAGCGGCCCATGATCTCGGGCCCGTTGATGACCGAGAAGTGGGCGTTCGTCTCGTTGGCGACGGCCCGCGCCAGCAGCGTCTTTCCGGTTCCGGGCGGACCATACAGCAGGACGCCCTTCGGCGGGTCGATGCCGAGGCGCGCGAACAGCTCGGGGTGCTTCAGCGGCAGCTCGATCATCTCGCGGACCTGGTCCACGGTGTCGCCGAGGCCGCCGATGTCGTCGTAGGTGATCCCGACGGGGCCCTCGCCGCCGCGCGGCTCCTGGTACTCCGCCAGCAGCTCGATCTCGGTCTGCTCCGTCACCTGGACCACGCCGCGCGGGGAGGCGCTCGTCACGAGCAGGCGGATCTCCTGGAGCCCGAACGCCCGCTGCTGCCCGAACAGCCGCTGCGCGACCTCGGGCGGGAGGCCGGGGATGCCGTCGGCCGGGCCGGGCTGGCTCCGGTAGACGGACGTCGAGACGGTGTCGCCAGCGACGAGCGGGCGCCCGAGGAGCGTGCGGAGCAGGGCCTGCCCGCTCCCCTGGAGGCGGACGCCCGGCTGGGCCGGCGCGAGCGTCACTTTCTGGGCCGGCTTCACGCGGGCCGGTGCGACCTCCACGTGGTCGCCCATCGAGACGCCCGCGTTCGCGCGGAGGAGCCCGTCCAGGCGGACGATCCCGAGCCCGGCGTCGGCGGTGTAGGGGGGGAGCGCGATGGCCGCCGTCGTGCGGGCCGGCCCGCGCAGCTCGATGATGGCGCCCGGCGCGAGGCCGAGTTCGGCGAGGGCGTCCTGGCTCAGCCGCGCCACGCCTTTGCCCACGTCGGGGTTCTGGGCGCCGGCGACCTGGAGGCGGACGGTGTCGGTGGCGGTGGGGACTTCGGCCATGTCTGTCGATGGGGGTCGGCCGGTTCCACGGGGACGGGCGCGTGCGGTTCGCGAACGCCCCGTGGATAGGGCACTCCTCTACGCCGGGCTGGCGGCACCGACCTGTCGCCGTGCGTGACGGCGCTCCCGGCGCTCCCGGCGCTCCCGGACGGTGGCGGATCGGTGCTGCGGGGCACGGACGCGACGGCCATGCGCCGGGAGCATGGAAGCCGGTGGGCGGCCGTCGGGAAGGAGTCCGCCAGCCAGTCCCGCGTGCGTGGTAGACTCGGGCCGGCCGTCCCCACGCTCGCCCATGCCCCCCGAGATCGACCCGTCCTGGACCTCGCTCCTCCCGCCCGTCCTCGCCATCGGCCTCGCCATCGGGACGCGCCAGGTGTACCTCTCGCTGGGCGCCGGCGTCTGGCTCGGGTTCACGATCCTGGGCGGGTGGCACCCGCTGGCCGGGCTGGCGGGCGCCATCGACGGGCTGGTGGGCGTGTTCGAGGACCCCGGCAACACGCGCGTGCTCCTGTTCACGCTCGTCATCGGCGCGCTGATCGCGACGGTCGAGGCGGCCGGCGGCGTGCGCGGCTTCATCGAGTGGTTGGACCGGCGGGGCTGGGCGACCACGCCGCGAGGAGCGCGACGGCGCGAGGAGCGCGACGGCGCGGAAGGAGGCTCATGGTCGGAGAGGGAGGGGGCGTCGCCAGAGACACGGAACGTCAGGATATACAATCACTCATCAACGGATTTCACGAGCGGAACGCAGCCGGCGACCCTGAACGTCCTCCGCCCGGCACGGCGCCGTTCTCGACGCGCGCGGCGCCGCGGAAAAAACGTCCCGTCCCCTCTTGACAACCGGTGGCGGGATCGTATCGTCGCCGCCTCTTCAGCCAGCCTGCGATGCCCCTGCTCCGCTCGTCGTCGTCCGCCGGCCGCTGGTGGATCGCGGCCCTCGCCGTCGCCGCCTCACCCCTCACGGTCGCGTCCCAGACGCTCGTCGCCGAGAGCAAGCCGCAGGGCGCCCGCGTCGAGGTGGACGGGGTGGCGGTCGGGGTGACGCCGCTCACGGCTTCTGTCGAGAGCGGGATGCGGACGGTCCGGCTTTTCCGAGACGGGTACGAGGTGTGGGAGCGGTCGGTGAGGGCGGCCCCGGGCGACACCGTGTTCGTGGGCGCCCCAATGGCGCGGCTCCGAGGGACCGTCGTGGTCGCGGGCGCCCCCGGTGGATCGGTGGTGCTCGTCGACGGGCAGCCCGCCGACGGCGCGGCCTCGGTGGAGGTGGGCGGCGTGGCCGTCGAGGTGGCCGTTCCAGGGCGGGCTCCGTTCCGCATCGGCGTCCCGGTGTACGGCGGCGTCGAGACCACGGTGACGTACCGGCGCCGCCAGTTCCGGCCGAACCTCGCGCTCGTGACGGCCCTCGTCCCCGGCGGCGCCCAGGTCCTCGATGGCCGGCCGACGGTGGGCGCGCTCGCCCTGGGAGGGACCGTCGCCAGCGTCGGCGTCGCGCTCGCGGGCCAGCTCGCCTTCAACGACGCGCAGCGCGACCACAGGGCCGCCCTCACCCAGTACCGGAACGCGAACTCCGAGGCGGAGGTCGAGGCGGCGCTGGCGCAGCTCGACGGGAACCGCGCCCAGCGCATCCGGCGGACGCAGCGGGGGGCGCTCGTCGTAGCCTCCGCGCTCTACCTCGCGGCCGGCGTCGATGCCCTCCTCCACCACGTGTGGCAGCCGGGGCTCGACGTGGCCTCGCCCCGCGCTCCTGACCTCGCGCTGGACGGCGCAGGCGTCCGCCTGACGATTCCTCTCTGACTCCGATGCGCCTCGCCGCCCTCGCCCTCCTCACCCTGAGCCTCGCGGCGTGCGACGACCTCGTGGCGCCCGAGCGGACGAACCCCTATGACCCCGCGTTCGACGGCGAGCGAATTGCCTCGCCGCCCACCGACCTCCGCCTGACCGACGCCACCGGGACGTCCGTCACCCTCACGTGGACCGACGGCAGCTCCTTCGACACCGGCTTTCGCATCGAGGCGGCGGGGCTCCCAGACCTCGACGCCTTCGAGACGGTGGCCGTCGTCCCGGCGGACGTGTTCTCGTTCACGGAGCGCGGGCTCACGGGGACCCGGCGCCGGTACCGCGTCGTGGCGCTCGGCCCGACGGGCGGGCGCGAGAGCCGACCCGGCGACGTGCTCACCGTCCGCTATCCCGTCCTGCCCTCCGACACGGTGGCCGTCGCCGTCTCGCTCCCCGGCCTCGCCGCCAGCCAGCCGCGCCTCCGCGGCGACGGCGGCCAGCTCTACGCCGGCCTCGACGGCGGGCTCGGCGCCATCGACACGAGGACCGGGGCGGTGGTCTGGCGCTACCCCGGCGCCTCCGTGCTGCTCGACATCCTCGACGGCGGGCGCCTGGTGACGGCCCGCCCGGCGACGCCTGGGCAGCTCCACGTCCTCGACTCGGCCGGCCGGCTGGAGCGGACCGTGACGCTCGACTCGTTCCCGCCGACCTGCGCGGACCTCCGGGTGAGCGGGGACGGGCAGCGCGCGGCGGGCACGTGTGGGCGGGAGGCGATCTCGGTGTGGGACCTCGGGAACGGGCGGCTCCTCCAGACCGTCGGGGCCTCGGCGCGGAGGGTGCTTCGGCTCGACAGGTTCGACCGGACCGTCTACGCGACCCTGGACGACGGCCGGCTGGCGGCGTTCGACGCGGAGAGCGGGGAGCGGCGCTGGGTCCGGCCCGACCCGCTCCAGTCGGAGGAGATCACGGCCTCGCCGGACGGCCGGCGGCTCCTGGTGGGCGAGGCCAGGGCCGTGCGGACCGTGAGCACGGCCACCGGCGCCGCGGTGGCGTCGCAGCGGACGGCCCGCCCGCAGCGGCCCGCCGGGTTCAGCGCGTCGAGCGCCTTCGTGGCCTACGCCGACGGCGCCGACCGCGACGGGATCGACCTCGACGGCGTGGACAACCTCGTCGTGGCGCGTGCGGGCGACCTGGGCACGGTCCGGTGGCTCTACCGGGCCTCCCCCGTCGGCCTCCAGTTCGTCCTGGCGACCGTGACCCCGACCGGCGACGGTGCCGTGGCTCTCGTGAGCGAGGGCAGCGAGCGGTACGCCTTCGTCCGGTGGGACCTTGCGCGCCCGTGGGTGGCCGAAGGCTCGCCCGCCGCCCTGGCATCGGCAGGGTCGTAGCGCGGCCTTCGGCTGCGGTCGCCGCCAGTGGTAGACTCCGAGCCGTCCCCACGCCCCCCCAGATGGACCCGACCTGGACTTCGCTGCTCCCGCCCGTCCTCGCCATCGGCCTCGCCATCGGGACGCGCCAGGTGTACCTCTCGCTGGGCGCCGGCGTCTGGCTCGGGTTCACGATCCTGGGCGGGTGGCACCCGCTGGCCGGGCTGGCGGGCGCCGTCGACGGGATGGTGGGCGTGTTCGAGGACCCCGGCAACACGCGCGTGCTCCTGTTCACGCTCGTCATCGGCGCGCTGATCGCGACGGTCGAGGCGGCCGGCGGCGTGCGCGGCTTCATCGAGTGGCTGGACCGGAAAGGGTGGGCGTCGTCGCCGCGCGGGGCGCGCCTGCTCGCGTTCCTCGTGGGCGTGGTCATCTTTATCGAGTCCAACATCACGGTCCTCGTCTCGGGCGCCGTCAGCCGCCCGCTCTTCGACCGCCAGCGGCGCAGCCGCGAGATGCTCGCCTACCTCATCGACTCGACGAGCGCCGCCGTCTGCATCCTCATCCCGCTCAACGCCTGGGGCGCCTACATCCTCGGCCTCCTCGGCGAGCAGGGCGTGGACGAGCCGCTCCGCCTGTTCGTGGCCTCGATCCCGTACAACCTGTACGCCCTCGCCGCCGTCGCGCTGGCGGCGTTCGTGGCCGTGACCGGCTGGGCCTTCGGGCCGATGAAACGGGCCGAGGCGCGGGCCGAGCGCGGCGAGCGGTTCGACCCCGGCGCCGCGCCCGACGTGGACGAGTCGGCGCTCGTGCCGGAGCCCATCGGGGCCATCCCGCCGCGCGTGGTGAACATGCTGCTCCCGCTGGGGGCGATGGTGCTGGCGATGCCGCTGGGGCTGTGGATCACCGGCGACGGCGACCTCCTCGCCGGCTCGGGCTCGACGTCCGTGCTGTGGGCCGTGCTCACGGGGCTTCTGGTGGCGTGGGCGCTCATGCTCGTCCAGCGCGGGATGACCGTCGAGCAGCTCACCACGACGGGCCTGAAGGGGGCCGGCGGGATGCTCGGGATGGCCCTCGTGCTCCTGCTCGCGCTCGCGCTGGGCAGCGTCACGCGGGAGCTGGGCGCCGGCGTCTATGTGGCCTCGGGCGTGGCCGAGGCGGGCGTGGGGCCGGCGCTCCTCCTGCCGCTCGTGTTCATCGCCGGCGGGTTCGTGGCCTTCTCGACCGGGACGAGCTGGGGCACCTTCGCCATCATGATCCCGATCGCGGTCCCCGCCGCCGCCGCCCTCGGCCTCCCGCTGGCGCCGTTCCTCGCCGCCTCCCTGGCCGGCGGCATCTTCGGCGACCACGCCTCCCCCATCTCGGACACCACCATCGTCTCGTCGCTGGCCGCCGCGACGGACCACATCTCGCACGTCCGGACGCAGCTCCCGTACGCGCTGCTGGCGGCGGCCGTGGCCGCCCTCGGGTTCGCCCTCATCGGGGCGGTGATGTAGAGGGCCGCTACGGGGACGGGAACCGGCGGTCCTTGCGGAAGGCGTAGCGGAGCCCGCCGAGCGAGAGGAGCCGGGCGCCGTCGCCGAGGTCGTCGAGGCCGGTGACGAGCTCGAGGTACACGCCGTCGTCCACGCGGACCTCGGCGCCGACGGTCAGACGGAGGTGGTCCTCGCCGTCGAGGCGCGGGTCGTTCGTCCCCCAGAGGGCCTCGACGGCGAACCGCTGGGTGGCCGTGCCCCACAGGAGCCGCCCGCCCACCGACGCCTGGACCTCGCCGCCGGGTGCTACGTCGTCCGCCGTTTCGCCGTCGAGCGGGAGGGCGATCTGGCCGTGCCCGACGAGTTGGCCGCGCCGGCCGAGCGGGAGCGAGACGCCGCCGAACGCACGGACGGCCTCGGCCCGAGCGTCCCCCAGCGTCGGCACCGTCGCCGTGACGCCGGCGGCGACCTGGAGCGAGAAGGCGTTCCACGTCGCCGCGCGGAACGAGTCCTTCGCGGCCACCACACGGGCGTCGAGCCGCGCGCGGGAATCGACCTCGTTGGCGAGCGCGGCGAGGGCCGCGTAGCGCACCGCCAGCGCGTCGAGCGCGGGCGTGAGCCGCACGCGGGACGGGGGCACGCCCGCCGCCGCCGCGATCCGACGGCGCAGCGACGCCCGCGCCGTGTCGGGCGGGGGCACGCGGTCGAGCGCACGGAGCGCGTCGCGCTCGGCCGAGAACGTCCTGCGGACGTCCCGGAGGCTGTCCCGGTCCAGGGCGAGCGCGTCGTCGGCGGCGCCGAGGGCCTGGAGGGCCTCGACGAGCGCGTTCGCGAACGCGGCCGTCTCGGTCGCCGTCGGCCGGTCCGCGAGCGCGTCGTCGAGCGCTCGCCCGACGGCCCGCCGGAGCCCCGCGTCCTCGTACGGGTCAGCCTTGTCCACGGGAACCCACCGAACGCCCAGCGCCACGCGTGCGGCGTCGTCCTGGCGGTCGGTGGCGAACGAGACCGTGAAGCGGTCCCGGAGCCCGTCGTAGTCGGCCCGCACCTGGGGGGCGGCGAGGACGCGGGCCAGCGCGACCTCGACGCCGACGCCGGCCTCGGCCTCGCCCGAGGCGTTGAGCCCGTTGACGAGGGCCAGCGCCGTCTCGCGGACGTTGCCAGGCCGCGAGACCCGGCTCACGTCCACCCCCAGGAGGGTGAACGCGGCGAGGTCGGGCACGCTGAAGTCGACGTAGTAGGCGTCGAGGCTGTCGACCACGGCGGCGCTGGGGAGTTGCGCGGCGGCGGGGCCGGCGGCGAACGCGAGCACGGCGCCGAGGAGGGCGAGGCGGCTACTCATGGGAGGCGAGGAGGTCCGCCGGGAGGAGTTCGAACTCGACCTCATCGCCGACGACGTCGCTGGTCTTCCCGGCCTCGGCCGGGTCGTACGTCTCCCGCTGGCGTTCGAGGACGACGCGTTGGCCGTCCACCTGCTGCCACCACTCGAGCGTCACGGTCCCGTCGAGCGCGTCGTCGGCACCCAGGTCCGCGAGCGCGACCCGCCAGGCGTGGATCTTGAAGTCGAGGGTGGCCGGCGCGCCGAGCTCGTGGGTCCGCTCGGGGCCGTCGGCCTCGGAGCCCGCGTACGGTGCCGGCCCCCCGGCCGAGTAGTGGTACCGCCACATCGTCCCCTGCTTGAACGCGAACCGGAGCGTGACGGAGACGGGACCCCCAGCGGGGATCATCTTGACCAGACCGTGCATGGCGAGGGGGAGAAGGTGTGACCGGATGGTAGGGCGTCGGGCGTTCCGGATCATCGGGTGATCCCACGATTCGGGCCCGGCCGGCCGGACCCAGGGGAGACGGCAGGGGTAGACTCCTCGCGCTCCTCCCCCACCCCCTGATGCCTCTCGACCCCCTCGCCGGCCAGCCAGTCCCCCCGAGCCGCCTCCCCGACGTGCCCCGCATCGTCGCGGCGTACTACACCGAGCGGCCCGACCCCGAAGACCCGGCCCAGCGCGTGAGCTTCGGGACGTCCGGCCACCGGGGGCGCTCGCTCGACGGCGCCTTCACCGAGGCCCACGTCCTGGCCATCACGCAGGCGCTCTGCGAGCACCGCGCGGAGGCCGGCATCACCGGCCCGATGGTGGTCGGGTTCGACACGCACGCGCTCTCGTTCCCCGCGTTCGGGACGGCCCTGGAGGTGCTCGCCGCGAACGGCGTGGACGCCGTCATCCAGGAGGGCGACGGCACCACGCCCACGCCGGCCGTCTCGCACGCCATCCTCGCCTACAACCGCGGCCGGACCGACGGGCTGGCGGACGGCGTCGTCATCACGCCGAGCCACAACCCGCCCGCCGACGGCGGCTTCAAGTACAACCCGACGACGGGCGGCCCGGCCGGCACCGACGTCACCGGGCCGGTCCAGCGGCGGGCCAACGAGATCCTGGAGGGCGACCTGACGGCCGTCAAGCGGACGACGCTGGCCCGCGCCCGCGCCGCCGACACGACGCACGAGCGCGACCTCGTGGGGCCGTACGTGGACGCCCTCGGCGCCGTCCTCGACCTCGACGCCGTCCGCCAGTCGGCCGTGCGGATCGGCGTGGACCCGCTCGGCGGCGCCAGCATCGGCTACTGGCCGCGCATCGCCGAGCGCTGGGGGCTCGACCTGGAGGTCGTCAACGAGGTCGTCGAGGCGTCGTTCGGCTTTATGCGGCTCGACCACGACGGGAAGATCCGGATGGACTGCTCCTCGCCCTATGCGATGGCCGGGCTCGTGGCCCTGAAGGACCGCTTCGATGTGGCCGTCGGGTGCGACCCGGACGCCGACCGCCACGGGGTCGTGACGCCCAGCGCCGGGCTCCTCAACCCGAACCACTACCTCGCCGTGGCCGTCGAGTACCTGTTCACGCACCGCCCCGGCTGGCCGGAGGGCGCGGCCGTCGGCAAGACGCTCGTCTCGTCGTCCATGATCGACCGCGTGGCGGCCTCGCTCGGCCGGCCGCTGGCGGAGGTCCCCGTCGGGTTCAAGTGGTTCGTCGACGGCCTGCTCTCCGGGGCGTACGGCTTCGGCGGCGAGGAGAGCGCCGGCGCCTCGTTCCTCCGCGAGGACGGCACGACGTGGACGACGGACAAGGACGGAATCCTCCTCGCCCTGCTGGCGGCCGAGATCACGGCCGTGACGGGGAAGGACCCCGGCGAGCGCTACGCGGACCTGGAGGAGCGGTTCGGGAGCCCCGTCTACGCCCGCATCGACGCGCCCGCCACGCGCCCGCAGAAGGCGGCCCTCAAAGACCTCTCGCCCGACGCCGTCGACGCCGACACGCTGGCGGGCGACGCCGTCACGGCCAAGCTCACGCGGGCGCCGGGCAACGACGCGCCCATCGGCGGGCTCAAGGTGCAGACCGAGAACGGTTGGTTCGCCGCGCGGCCCTCCGGCACGGAGGACATCTACAAGATCTACGCGGAGAGCTTCCGCGGCGAGGACCACCTCGGACGGCTCCAGGCCGAGGCCCAGGAGATCGTCGCCGGGGCGTTCGAAAAGGCGGGCGTGTAGGTGCCGGCTCCGCCGGCGTCCGCTTTCGTCCAGCCCGTGGAGGGCGCGACGTATCGTTCCGCAGACTCGCCCCCGCCCCCCGATGCGCCGCCTCTCCCTCGCCCTGCTCACGCTCGCCGCCACCGCCAGCGCCCAGCCCGACCTCGGCGCGTTCACCGCCCACGCCGACGTCGGCGACGTGCGGCACCCCGGCACCGTGGCCTACAGCCCGCTCGCGCAGACCTACACGGTCTCCGGGTCGGGGACCAACATGTGGGCCACGAACGACGAGTTCCACCTCGTCTACCGGCCCATCGCGGGCGACTTTATCCTCACGGCCGACGTGGCCTTCGAGGGCGAGGGCGTGGACCCGCACCGCAAGGCGGGCTGGATCGTCCGCGACGGGCTCGACCCGGACGCGGCCTACGTCGACGTGGCCGTCCACGGCGACGGGCTGACGGCGATGCAGGTCCGGCCGGCCGCGGGCGACTCGACCTATGAGCAGCGCGCCGTGACGACGGCGCCCGACGTGATCCGGCTGGAGCGGCGCGGCGGCGCCTACACGATGTCCGTCGCCCGGCGCGGCGAGCCGTTCGAGATCGTCCCACTGGCGGCGGACGTCGACCTGGGCGACGAGGTGCTCGTCGGGCTCTTCGTCGGCGCCCACAACCCCGACGTGGTGGAGACGGCCACGTTCTCGAACGTCCGCGTGACGGTCCCCGCCGCCCCGGACGTCCGCCCGTACCAGGACTACCTCGGCGCGCGGCTGGAGACGATGGACGTGGCGACGGGCCACCGGACCGTCGTCCTCACGTCGTCCGAGGCGGTTCAGGCGCCGAACTGGACGCCCGACGGCGAGGCGCTGATCTACAACGCCAGCGGCCGGATGCACCGCCTCGACCTCGCCAGCGGCGCGACGGCCGAGATCCCGCTCGGCTTCGCGACCCAGAACAACAACGACCACGTCCTCTCGCCCGACGGCCGCCTCCTCGGCATCAGCCACCACGCGGCCGAGCACGGCGGGGCCTCCATCGTCTACACCGTCCCCGTCGAGGGCGGCACGCCCCGGCAGGTCACCGCGCGCGGGCCGTCGTACCTCCACGGCTGGTCGCCGGACGGCTCGACGCTGCTCTACACCGGCGGGCGCGACGACGAGTACGACATCTACGCCGTCTCCGTCGACGGCGGCGAGGAGACGCGGCTCACCCACACGCCCGGCCTCGACGACGGCTCCGAGTTCTCGCCCGACGGCGCGTGGATCTACTTCAACTCGTCGCGGAGCGGGCGCATGCAGATCTGGCGGATGCGCCCGGACGGCTCCGGCCAGGAGCGCGTGACGCAGGACGACCGCAACAACTGGTTCCCCCACGTCTCGCCCGACGGCCGCCAGGTCGCGTTCCTCACCTACCAGGACGAGATCGAGCCGGAGGACCACCCGTGGTACAAGCGGGTGCTCCTCCGCGTGATGCCCACGAGCGGCGGCGAGCCGCGCGTGGTGGCCTACCTCTACGGCGGCCAGGGGACGATCAACGTGCCCTCGTGGTCGCCCGACAGCCGCCGGATCGCGTTCGTCAGCAACACGGCGATGGACTGACCAGCGCCCCGCTGGCGGCGGTCGCCCGCCGGACTCCCGCTCTCCCGACGCCCCCACCTCCTCCGCTCATGCACCGCCTCCTCCTCGCCGCCCTCGTCGTCCTCGCCGCCCCCGCCGTCGCGCAGTCCGACGCCTTCCGCCAGCGCGTCCCGGCCGACGCCGAGATCGAGGTGCTGGCGGACGGCTTCACGTGGTCCGAGGGCCCCGTCTGGCGCCCGGCCGAGGGCGACCTCCTGTTCTCGGACGTCCCCGAGAACACGGTCTGGCGCTGGTCCGACGCCGACGGGCTCTCGGTCTTCCTGCGCCCGGCCAGCCGCGCGTTCGGCACCGGCACGCCGGGCGAGACGGGGAGCAACGGGCTGATCCTCGACGCCGAGGGCCGCCTGCTCCTCGCCGAGCACGGCACGCGGTCCGTCATGCGGCTCGGCCCGCACTTCGTCCGCGACACGGTCGCCAGCCGCTACGACGGGCGGCGCCTCAACAGCCCGAACGACCTCGCGCGCCACGCGTCCGGCGCGCTCTACGTCACCGACCCGCCGTACGGGCTCGACGGCCAGGACGAGTCGCCGCTGAAGGAGCAGCCGCACAACGGCGTCTACCGCGTCGACCCGGACGGGGCGGTCACGCTCCTCGTGGACGACCTCACGCGGCCCAACGGCGTCATCCTCTCCCCCGACGAGCGGACGCTCTACGTCGCCAACTCGGACCCCGACTGGGCGATCTGGCGGGCGTACCCCGTGCGTGGACGACGGCTCGCTCGGCCCGGCGCGCCTCCTGTTCGACGCGACGGCCCTCGTCGGACCCGACAACCCGGGCCTCCCGGACGGCATGGCGATGGCCGCCGACGGGACCCTCTTCGCCACCGGCCCCGGCGGCGTCCTGCTCCTCTCGCCCGAGGGCGAGCACCTCGGCACGATCCGGACGCCGAAGGCCACGGCCAACGCCACCTTCGGCGACGACGGCCACAGCCTCTACCTCACCTCGTCGGACCAGCTCCTCCGCGTCCGGCTGGCGGCGCGCGGCGTCGGGTTCTAGGCGCCGACCGGACCGCCCGCCGCCCGCGCCGATGCCCGACCTCCCGCCGCTCCTGATCCTCGCCATCGGCATGGCGACGGTCCTCGGGCTGATCGTCGTCGCCCGCGTCCACGCGTTCCTGGCGCTCCTGGCCGCCGCGCTCGTCGTCAGCCTGCTCGCGGCCGGGGCGACGGGCGAGGCCGTCGCCCGCGTGGCCGAGGCGTTCGGCGCGACGGCGGCGAGCATCGGCATCGTGATCGCGTTCGCGGCCGTCATCGGGAAGGCCATGACCGACAGCGGCGCGGCCGACCGGATCGTCCGGTCGTTCTCCGGCGAGGGCCACGACCGCGCGGCGCCGGCGCTGACGGCCAGCGGGGCCGTCCTCTCGATCCCGGTCTTCTTCGACACCGTCTTCTACCTGCTCGTCCCCCTCGCCCGGTCGGCCGCGCGGGCCTCGGGACGGCACTACCTGAAGTACCTCCTCGCCGTCGCCGGCGGCGCCGTCGTGACGCACGCGCTCGTGCCGCCGACGCCCGGCCCCCTCGTGACGGCGGCCGAGCTGGGCGTCGACCTCGGGACGATGATGCTGGTCGGGCTCGTGATCGCGATCCCGTGCACCGCCACCGTCCTCCTCTTCGCGCGGTGGGCCGACCGCCGGATGCCCGTGGCCCTCCCCGACGCCGACGACCCGGACGCCGGCGGCGTGCCCGAGGCCGACGCCCCGCCGCCGACGCTGCCGGGGCTCGGGGCGTCGCTCCTCCCCATCGCCCTCCCCGTCCTCCTCATCACGGCGTCGACGATCGTGAGCGCGCTGGGGCGGCCGGTGGCTCTCCTCGACGCCCTCGGCAACCCGAACCTCGCCCTCGGGCTGGCGACGGTCGCCGCGCTCGTCGTCTACGTCCGGCAGCGGCGGCCGGACCGGCAGGAGGTGGCGGCGTCGGTGGAGGAGGCCCTGATGTCGGCCGGCGTCATCATCCTCATCACGGCGGCGGGCGGCGCGTTCGGGGCCATGCTCCGCGCGGCCGGTGTGGGCGACGTCCTGGCGGCCTGGGCGGCCGACGGCGCGGGCGGCTTCGCGCTCCTGCTCGTGGCGTTCGGGACGGCCAGCCTGCTCAAGATCGCCCAGGGCTCCTCGACCGTCGCCATGATCACGACGGTCGGGCTCGTCGGCGGCGTGGTGGCCGGCGCCGACCTCCCGTTCCACCCGGTCTACCTCGCCACGGCCATCGCCAGCGGGTCGCTCGTGGGCTCGTGGATGAACGACAGCGGGTTCTGGATCTTCGCCAAGATGGGCGGGCTCGGCGAGGTCGAGACGCTCAAGACGTGGACGCCGCTCCTGGCCGTCGTCGGCCTCGTCGCGTTCATGACGACCCTGCTCCTCGCGCTCGTGATGCCGCTGGTCTAAACCGATAACAGGCGCATCTCGAGGGCGCGAGCAGCGGTTGTTTATATGGCGGGTGATCCCTACCTATGTGCGCGCAGCCGTAGGTCTCGCTTCTGAGCTCACGCCCCGTCCTCACAGTTTAGTCGGTTTCGGACCCCGAACCCGATGGCCGCGATCGGCCAAGAGCGCTGTGTGGCCTGCTCCGCCATGCTCCACTTCCAATCCGCTCCGCCCGCCCGCTCCCTCCACGCCACGGTCGTCGGATATGGGGAGTCGTCGTGGGAGCCCGGGGTGACGCGGGCCGAGGTCCCCTTCACGCCCCGTGGATGCCCGGCCCTCATCGTCGTCCTCAGCGGGACCCTCCGGTGCGGCTGGCTCGATGTGCCCGACACGCACGAGCCGATGCCGCACGCCTTCCTGCTGGGGCAGGTGACCCGGGCGGTCCTGAACCGCTTCGCCGGCCGCTTTCGAGTCTTCTTCGTGACGCTCCGGCCGACGGCCCCGCTCGCGCTCCTCGGCCACGCCATCGGCGACATCACGGACGACGAGGTGCCGCCCGAGATCGACGCGCTCTCCCTCCCAGCCCTGCGGGAGTGGGTGGAGCGGCTCCGTGAGGCGCCTGACTTCGCAGCGCGGGTGGCGCTCACAGACCGCGCCCTGCTCGGACTGCAGCAACGCGTCGTAGCTACGCCTCGGGCAGTGCCGCTCGCCCGGGCCGCCGTGCAGCAGATCTCCGAGGCGGGCGGGGCCCTCCGCGTCGCCCGGCTCGCCGACCGCCTCGGAGTGACCGAGCGGACGCTCCAGCGCCATGTCCAAGAGGCGGTCGGGATGCCGGCCAAGACGTTCGCCCAGATCACGCGCTACAACCGCGTGGCAATAGAGCTCAACCGACGTCCCGGTGTGGACTGGCAGGATCTCGTGGTCCGCTACGGCTACGCCGACCAGTCCCACCTCGGGCGGGAGTTCCGGCGGTTCGCAGGCATGAGCCCCTCGGCATACCGGGCCGCGCTGAACCCCATCGACCGGCAGGTGGCTGAGCTAGGCGCCTAGCCAGGGCGCAGGGAGCGGATTTGTCGGATTTGTCCTATGGCGTGTGGGGCGGGACGCGCACGTTGTGGTCCGCCGTTCGCCTCGGTGTCCACGGGACCCACGAGACGACCAGAGCACACGTACAGGCCGCTCCACGAAACGCCCGGCTCGCCCACCACCTTGGGTCGGATCTGCTGACATCCAGCCTCTGAGACCATGCCGCGTTTCTACGCCCTCAGCCTTGCCGCCCTCGTCCTGCTGGCCTTCGGCCCGGCCGCCGACGCCCAAACACCGTCTTGCAGCGTCTCTTGGATCAACCCCTCTGGTGGTGACTGGAGCACGCCCCCTAACTGGGACACTGGCGCCGTGCCCACCGCTACCGACGACGTTTGCATCGGTGACCTGGCGGGCGCGGCCTATGAGGTCAGTCTCAGCGGGAGCGGGTACAGAAACGTTGCCCGTCTCACGCTCGGCGCCACGGCCGGCGCCCAGACTCTCCGCCTCTCCGACGGCGCCGGGCTGTCGGCGAGCGGGGACATCCTCATCGAACCGACGGGGCTGCTGACGTGGGGGGACCGTGACCCCATCAACGTCGGCGGGGCGCTTGTCGTCCAGGGTGAAGCTCGCCAAACGACTACGGGCATCCTGGGCTCTGGTGACCTGACCGTGGAGGGGGGCGCCACGATCGAAGGCGGAGGTCTGCTAGTCCAGGTTGAGGGACGGTTTACCTTCAACGGCGGGGCCACGATCCAGCCCGGTGGGGTCTTCGAATGGGAAGCGGGCGGGCTGCACACCGGCCCTGCGACAGAGGTGCTCAACGAGGGCACTCTTCACCTCGCGGTCGACACCGATCTCACAACGGTCGCGACGGACAAGTGGATCGCCGAGAACTCGACCATCCGGAACAGGAGCCTGCTCCAGATGGATGGCCGGCGGCTCTTCTTCCAGAACGAGAGCGCACTGATCAACGAGGCTTCAGGCCTCATCGAGTTGTTGGGAGACGGCCTATTCGATCCCTGGAACCAGAACGACATCGAGAAAACGTTCGAGAATGCGGGCACCCTCCGGAAGGTGGGCGGGACCGGCCAGTTCCTTATCAACACCTACCGGCGGCTCGACGTGATCAACACGGGGACCCTCCACGCCCAGGTGGGAGAGATCCTGATGACGGGAGCTGTCCACGAGAACGCCGTGTTCGACGTGGACGCCGGGGCGCTGATCGACGTGACCGGCGCCGGGAGCCCGCACTTCCCCACGGAGATCTCCGGCACCCTCACGGGCGACGTGCAGGGGACGCTCCGCTTTCGGGCGCTCGTCATTAGTGATGACGCCACGCTCGACTTCAGCGGCGAGGGTGCCCTGTTCGAGTCCACCCGCGTCCAGGGCGCACTCACGAACGCCAGGACGATGAAGTTGAAGCGCACCGTGGCCATTGACGCGAACGCTACTCTGGTGAACCGGGGCACCGCGGAGTTTGTCGACTTCGGGCCGGGCGCGGGGCCGCAGTTTGTGCGGTTCGAGGGTCCCGAGAGTGTGTTCGTCAACGAGGCGGGCGCGACGTTCGACGTACAGTTCGACGGGATCTTTCTCTCAGGTAGCGGGGGGAGTGACAACGTCTTCAACAACAGGGGCACGTTCGTCAAGTCGGGCGGCACCGGGACCACGACTGTCACAACCGGGGCGCTCTCGTTCAACAACAACGGGGTCGTCCGCGCGGAGACGGGCACGATCCAGTTCGCGGGAGACGTCGCGAACACCCACGAGGACCCGACCTTCACCGCCCTGGGCGGAGCCAAGGTCGAGTTTCGGGGAGGCACGCACGTCATCACCGGCACGATGCGCGGCGACCCCGAGGGGACCGTCTCCCTCACGCGCGCTACGATCACCGGTGGCGTCCTCGACATGGGTGGAACGGGCCTGGAGTGGCAACAGGGCGGCTCGTACCTCTCGGGCATCACCAACCGGGGGCTGGTCCGGACCACGGGCGGGTTCGCCTCCCGGTTGGTACGGACTGGCGAGACGCTGACCAACGAAGGCACCTTCCGGATTGAGGGGGCCGGCGTGGTGCTGGAGGGCGCTGGGAGCCGGTTCGTCAACGCGGCGGGAGGCGTCTACGACCTCGCCACCGGGAGCTCGCTCGGCGTCGAAACCCCGGCCGACGACGCCACCTTCGACAACTACGGGACGATCCTGTCCTCGGAGGGCAACGGGACCCCCACCTTCAACCGCGTGGAAGTGGTCAGCCACCCGGGGAGCGCGGTCCGCCTGGAGGACGGGGGGCTGAAGTTCAGCGGCCGCTTTGACCTCCGCGAGGGCGCCGTGCTCGAAGGCGTGGGCTCGGTCGAGTTTACCTCGACGAGCACCACGCTGCTCGACGGCACCATCAGCCCCGGCCTCTCCCCGGGCATCCTCACGCTCTCGTACTTCTCCGCCCTCGACCTCGACCCCGGCACGACGCTCGCCATCGAGATCGCCGGAACCGGCGAGCCGGGCGCCCCCGACGGATACGACCAACTCGTTATGCCCGCGACCGGGACCACGCTCGATGGGACTCTCGAGATCACAGTCGTCGGCGACCCCGCGCTCTCGATCGGCGACACCTTTCTGGTGCTCGCCCCCCGGTCCAACGGGACGATCTCCGGCGAGTTCAGCACGGTGATCCAGCCGCCTGGCTACACGTTCGAGGTGACGTACGGCGACGGCGTCACGCTCACGCTCGTCGGGCTGGCGGGCGAGACTGGCGTCGTGAGCGGCCAGGTCACGACCGAGGGGAACGGCCTCCCCATCGAAGGGGCCTTCGTCCAGCTCTGGGCCGACGGCGGCGACGGGCCAGAAGTCCGCGCCTGGGCACAGACTGACGCCTCGGGGCAGTACCATAAGGAACTCACGGCGGGCACGTACCGCGCCTTCGCCTTCGCCGCGGGCCACGCCGGCGGGTGGTATGATGGCGCCGCGACGTATGAGGACGCGACGCCTCTCTCGGTCGGGCCTGGCCCCGCCGTCTCGGCCGACCTCGCGCTCGCCCCCGCGGCGCCCGGCGCGATCGCCGGGACCCTCACCGACGCCGAGACCGGGACCCCCATCCCCGGCGTCCTCGTCCGCGCCTGGAAGCGGGGCCTCCCCGCCGCGTCGTACGACGCCCGCACGGGGTCCGACGGCACCTTCCGCCTCGACCCCGCCCTCCCAGGCGAGTACGTCCTTCGGTTCTTCGACCCGCTCGGCCGCTACCCCACGGTCTACTATGACGGAGCTACGGACCCCGACGAGGCCACGCTCGTGGCCGTCGAGGCCGGGCAGACGGCGACCGCCAGCGCCGCGCTCCCGCCCTCCGACGCCCCGATCGTCGTGCGGGGCGTGTGGTCCAGTGGACCCGGCCCGAACGGGACAGTCCAGATCCTCGGCTTCCGCAACGTGACGGGTCCCGTCTCGTTCTCCGCCCGCGCGGGGTGCTCCAATGGCTCCGTCCCGGAGTCCGTGGACCTCGTGCTCGGAGGAGGGGACCGGTTTGCGATGGAGGAGGACCCTGTGGGCTCGCAGTGGTACACCGCCACCCTCCAGGCGCCGACCGACATCCGCTCGGGCGACCTCGGGCGGCCCATCGAGATCCGCGCCCTCTGCAACGGGCAGGAGGAAACGACGGGGACGCTGAACGTCACGCCTCGGCTCTACGACCCCGCTGGCCAGATCACCGACGCGGAGACCGGTCTGCCGGTGCAGGGCGCCGTCGTCCAACTCTACCGCGTCCCGGGTTTCCGCCCCGAGGCGGCCGACGACCCCGAGGGCACCGCCGGCGTCTGCGAGACGACGGAGACGCGGGAGGGCGGCGTGTGGTCGCAGCCCGCCCCCGTCGCGCTCGGCGTCGGCATAGACCCGGCCACGTCGGACAGCCTGCTCGTGAGCCCCCGCCTCAGCGCGCAGGTCACTAGCAGTGAGGGGCGGTACGCGTGGGACGTGGCCGAAGGGTGCTGGTACGTGACCGTGACCGCCTCGGGGTACCTCCCGCTCACGAGCCCGGTCGTCGGCGTGCCCCCGCCGGTCCTCGACCTCGACCTCGTGCTCACGCCCGACGGCTCGGCCGCGCCCGACGCCGTCGTGCTCCCGGCCCTCCTGGCCTTCGGCGAGGTGGAGGTCGGCGCGGCGGCGGTGCAGCCCGTCGTGGTCCGCAACACGGGCCGCGCGGCGCTGACCGTGGACGGGGCCTCGCTCGTCGGCCCGGACGCCGGTACGTTCTCCCTCGAGGGGTCCGCCGCGTTCGCTGTGGAGCCGGGCGAGAGCCGGGCCGTCGCCCTGTCCTTCCGGCCCTCGGCTACTGGGGACCACTCCGCCACCCTGCGACTGGGGACCGACGACCCCGACGCTCCACAGATCGACATCGCGCTCCGCGGTTTGGGCACGGCCCCCACAGCCGCCGACGCTCCGGATGCGCCGAGCGCCTTCGCTCTGGGCGCCGCCTACCCGAACCCCCTGCCCGCTGCGGCCGCCGCCACGCTCCCCATCGACGTTCCGGAGCCGTCGGCCGTCCGCGTGGTCGTGTACGACGCGCTGGGCCGGGCCGTCGCGCGTCTCGTGGACGGGGAGCTTTCGCGCGGTCGGCACGTCGCCACCCTCGACGCCTCGGCGCTCCCCGCCGGGGTGTACGTCGTGGAGATGCGAACGGGCTCGTTCACCCAAACCCGCCGCGTGACCGTGATGCGCTGACGCCGCTTGCCTCGGTGTCCACGGGACGCCGAAACGGCGAGTGAGCCCGTCCACCCCCGGCGCCCCCTCCGCATGTACCTGCTGGTGCCAGACTCTCGACCTCCGTCAGTATGAAACCGCGAAGACCCGAGGCGGGCGGGGTCAGACGAAGTCGCCCCCCGCGACGACGCGGTTGGCCTGCTCCAAGCCGCTCCAGCGTGCCGACGTCGAGGAAGCGGTTAGGCTGGGCGTCGGTGCCGTCGAAGGCCGCGATCCGCTCGCCCGCCTTCGACTGGCGGAGGTAGGTGTCCATGATCGAGAACGTGTCCGCCGGCTCGGCCTCGACCACCGCCAGCAGGTCGGGGCCGCAGGCCTGGACGCCGCAGAAGTCGACCACGCGCCCCTCACCCTGCGCCTCGCGCATCCGCTTCGGCTCGCCGCCGTCGAGCGTGTAGCCGGCGAGGCCGCCGTCGTCGAACAGGAGCGCCCGGTCCGTCTTGGCCTCGGCCACGGCGAGCGTGGCGAGGCGGCCGTCGGTGGCGTCGCGCTGCGCCTCCCAGAGCGCCCGCAGGTCCACGTCGGTCAGGATGTCCGCGTTGTGGACGAGGAACGGCGCGTCGCGGCGGAAGAAGCCGGCCGCCTTCTTGATGCCGCCGCCGGTTTCGAGCGGCCCGTCCGGCTCGTCCGAGACCACGACCTCGACGGGCGCCCCGCTGGCGGTCCGCCAGTCGGAGGCCTGGACGTACGCCTCGACCTGCTCCGCGAGGTGCGACACGTTGACGAGGATCCGGTCGGCCCCGGCGTCGAGGAGGCGGCGCGCGACGCGCTCCAGCATCGGCACGCCATCGACCTCGACGAGCGGCTTGGGCGTGTGGTTCGTGAGCGGGCGGAGGCGCGTGCCGAGGCCGGCCGCGAGAATCATGGCGTCCATTCGGGAGAGATGCGGAGGGAGAAGGGATCGAGGGATGGGCAGAACCGTCGGGAAGCGGGGCGGTTCAGCAAGCGTCCCTCTGCTCACCCCTCGGTCCCTCCATGCCCCTCCCCTCCCCGCCGCTCGGCGTCGTCCACGGCTACGGCCTCGCCGGCGCCGGCTCCAACCTGTGGACGCGGGCGGTCCTCCGCGCGCTCGCCCAGGGCGGGCACACCGTCCACGCCGTCTGCCAGGAGAGCCGCCCCGAGCGCTACGACTTCGTCTCGACGGCGATCGCGTACGACGCCGACGGCGCGCCGACGACGCTGTTCGAGCGCCGGACCGACTATCCCGGCGCCGTCACAGTCCACCGGCCCGAGCTCGAGGTGCTGCCCACGTTCGTCCGGCCGAGCACGCCCAGCGACTACGTCGTCTACGTCCCGGACCTGGACGACGGCGCCGTCGAGGGCTACGTGGAGCGGAACGCGCGCGTGCTGCGGGCGGTGGCGGCGGAGGCCGGCGTGGCCGGGTGGGTCGTCAACCACGTCGTGTTGATGGCCGTCGCCGCGCACCGCGCCCGCCAGCGCGGCGGGGCGCCGTACGCCGTCCTCCCCCACGGGAGCGCCATCGAGTACGTGGTCAAAAAGGAGGAGCGGAGCCGCCGGCTGGCGGAGGCCGCGCTGGAGGGGGCCGCGCGCGTGTTCGCGCTCAACGGCGAGATGGAGGGCCGCGTCCGCGACGTGTTCGGGTCCGTGCCTGGCGTCGAGGCGAAGCTGGGCCGGATGCCCGTCGGCACCGACACGTCCATCTTCGAGCGGGTGGACCGATCCGACCGCGCCGCGACGGTCGAGCGGATCGCCGGGATCGTGGACGGCGTCGAGCGAGGGCGCCCGGCCGACGCCACCGCCGGCCTCCACGCCCGGCTGGCGGCGCTCCCCGACGGGCCCTCCGACGAACAGGTGCTCGACGCGCTCCGGGCCGACTACCCCCGCTCGGCGCCCGACGCCGACCTCGAGACGAAGCTCCGCGCCGTCGAGTGGCCCGCCAAGACGGTCGTCTACGTCGGGCGGCTGATCGCGGCGAAGGGGCCGGCCGACCTCGTGCTCGCCCTCCCGCTCGTGGCCGACGCTCACCCCGAGGCCGTCGCGCTCGTCGCCGGGACCGGCGGGCTCCGCGAGGGGCTGGAGGCGCTCGCGTGGGCGCTGAGCGAGGGGCGCGGCGACCTCGTCCGCCAGCTCGTCCGGCTCGGCGGCGCGCTCGAAGGCGGCGGCGGCCTCGACGCCGACCCGTTCTTCGCCGGCCAGGCCTTCCTCGACGGCCTCGACGCCGACGGCGCGTTCGACGCCTACGTCGCCACGGCCCGGCGCGTGCTCACGCCCGCGTCCGTCGTGTTCACCGGCTTCCTCGACCACGACGCGCTCGGCCCGCTCTACGGCCTCGCCGACGCCGGCGCGTTCCCGTCCGTCATCCGCGAGGCGAGCCCGCTCGTCGTGCCCGAGTCGGCGGCGGCGGGCGTGCTGCCGGTCGGGCCGGACGTGGGCGGCATGGGCGACAGCCTCCGGACGCTCGCCGACGGGCTGCCCGAGGCCGCGCGCCCGCTCCTCCTCACCCGCCCCGAAGCGGAGCACCGCATCCCCGACCTCGCCGACCGCCTGATCGCGACGCTCGACGCGCCCCGCCAGTGGGCCCCCGACCTCCGCCGCGAGGCCGAGGCCCGGTTCGACTGGCGCGCCATCGCCGAGCGACTGGCGGCCGAGCTGCGCGCGATGCAAAACATCGAGCGCGGGGGCGGAGCAGCGGGCGCATGAGCATACGTTCGGCGTCGCTGATGGCTGGCAAGGCCCGGATCGAGCTGGCGGCGACGGACCTGCTGGACCGAAACCTGGGAGTGTCGTTCACGAACGCGGCGGCGCACGCCCAGGAGGAGCGGGTGAACCGCCGGGGCCGGTACGTGCTGCTGCGGTTCGTGGACGACCTCTCGGGAGGCGGCCCGAAGCCCGGCCGCCGCGTCCGGTTCGGGTGAGGCCGCGCTGCGCTGGCGAGGGGCATCGCCAGCAGCAACCGTAGCGTCGTTGCACACAACGACGTGGCGCCGCCGAGGCAGGCCGGCGTCAGGTCCCAAGCAGGAGCCGCAGGGCGTCCCGGGCGAGGGCCATCTGTGCCGGGTTGTCGGGGTCGAGGGTGCCGAGCGTGACCGTGCCGCCGTCCGAGGTGGGCAGCACCGTCGAGCGGGTGAGGATGTGCGAGGCTCCGCTCTCGGCGAAGACCTCGGCCCGGAAGTTTTCGAGATCTTGGAGATGCCGGACGATAAAGTCCCCGTTAGCGACAGCGCCCTCGGGCATCGTGAACACGTAGACGCCGTTGCGGACCTGCCGCGCCGCGCGCTGGCTGCCGGCGCCGCCGACCCCGACCGTGGCGCGCTCGCGGACGAGGCGCACGAAGTCCTCGGCCTGTTCGAGGTCGCGCCCCGCCAGCCGTCGCGTGACCGACTTGATCTCGCGCAGCGTGCCCGTCGGGCCGATGAGGTCGGGCGCGCGGTCGCCCACGAGGAGGTCGTCGGCCGGCCCGTGGACCATCAGCATCGCCTCGCCGTCGATGTGAAGGACCTCCCCCCGCTGGCCGCCGGGGAGGTCCACCATCGTGCCGTCGGGGCCGAGCTGCGCCGGAGTCAGCCCGACGGCCGACGGCTCTCGCAGACGGTCTATGTCGCGGAGGAGGCCGGAGATCATCGAGTCCTCCCGCGACACGGCCACGTGCGCCGAGGCGTCGGGGACGTGGACGCGCCGGTACCACGCCTCGATGAGGTTGCCCCGGTCGGACTCGTTCAGGCCCTCCACCGCTCGGCGCATCTCCCGGTAGCTCGCGCGCTGGAAGGCGACGGCGGGCGCGTCGGTCCAGGGAAGGCCGGGGTAGGCGGATTGGAGGGCTGCGAGGAAGCCCGGCCGAGCGGACGATCCCGATGGCGGCCCCCCGATGGCGTCCAGCACGAGGGGGCGGAACTGCTCTTTGAGCCAGTGCCGGACGGTGTCCTCGGTGAGCCCGCCGAGCGTGCTCCGCTCGCCCAGGAACGCGCGCGCCTGCGTCCCAGAAACGTCGTCGAGGCCGAGCCGCACGAGCATGGCGTGGAAGCTCTCATAGGAAGGCGACTCGCTCTGGAGGTGGGCGAACGTGCTGGCCGGCGTGGCGTCGTCGGGGAGCCGGAGGCTGGGTGTCGACGCCGAGTCCGCCAACGGCCAGCTTCCGTCGAAGTCGAAGACCCGTCCGCTCTCGTACCTCGCCACGAACGCCCTCGGGTCCGCCCACGTCCTCCGCATGTAGGCGGAGCCCTCGTCCAGGAGCCGGAGGTAGTCGCGGAGCCCCACCCGCTCCCGCTCCGACATCGCAGCGATCTCGCCGACCTCGTACCGATCCAGCAGGTACCGGCCCCGGTCGCCCGCGTCGACCAACCGTTGCAGGTCGTCCCGGAGGGCCGCCAGCCGGTCGGGGGCGATCTGGTCGAGATCATCGCCCAGGCTCCGCAGGAGGAAGTCCACGCCGGGGAGTTCGTCCATCGGGACCGTGACGCCGATATCGTCGTCGCCTGGACGAATTACGACCCCGATGTCGCCGTCGCCGCCGAGCGGGAGGACGGCGACGCCGCGCTCCGGCCCGTCGAGGTCGGCGGCGATGAATCCCCGGCTGGGCGCGCGGCCCAGGCTGGGGTCCTCGTGGATCGCGTCGAGCGTCCGCCGGTGGGCCGCGAGCTGGCGTTCGAGGGCGTCGATGTCGGCCTCGACGAGGGCGCGCTCGTCGGGGCGGAGCGAGCCGTCCGCGAGGCGCCGCTGGCGGTTGCGGAGGAGGCCCGGCAGCTTGCGAATCTCGGCCGCCGTGTCGAACGCCAGCTCGCCGGGGCGCGACGGCCCGTGGAGCCCGAACCAATCGGCGATGCGGCGCAGGAGGGCACGGACGCGGCCCGACATCCCGGCGTAGCGCTCCACGAGGCGGACCGTCTGGAGGTGCCCGGCCACGTCCGCCGCCGAGGCCCCCCGCCCCATCCGAACGTGAACACTCGTCACGAGGCCGTCGGCGCCGGCCTCGAAATAGACGCGGACGGAGCGCTCGGGGAGCGCGTCGTCGACGAAGAGGCGGCCTCGGAGGTCGGGCGGGAGCGCGTCGCGGATCTCAGCGCGCGGCGCGGCCAGCTCTTCTACCGGCCGCGGCGGCGCGGCGGGCGCCTGGACGTCGGCGCCGTCGGGGCGCGGGCGCGGCGCGACGGAGTCGATCTGGATGGCGTCTCCGACGCCGCCCGCGTGCGGCTGGCGGATCGAACCGACGGCGCCGAGGGTGGCACTCAGGCCCGTGCCCATCGCCACGCCCATGCCGGTCGAGAGGCCGATGGCGAGGAGCGGGTCGTCGGAGCGGTACGTCCGCTCGTCCAAGAGGCCGGCGGCGAGGCCCGACGGGAGCGCCCCGACGGCCCCCTCGGCCCCCTCCGCGAGCGCGTGCGCGAGCAGCCGCCGCCCGACCGTCCCCTCGGCCATTCGACCGAGACGCGCGCCCTGCAACACGATCCGCGAGGTCCCAAACGTGGCCGCCGAGGCCACCGCGTCGACGGCGCCGACGCCGAGGTCGCGCAGGATGGCCTCGGTCTCATAGGCGTCGCCCCGGATGGCGTAGCGGACCGTGACGCCGGCGCCGGCCGAGCCGGCGGCGGTGAGGGCCGCGCCCGTCGCCGTGGTGCCGAGGTAGGTGAAATACGCGGACGCCGTCCCGGCCGTCCCCGTCCCGCCCGACGCCAGCCCCGCCCCGACGGCCACCACGATCACGATGGTGACCTCGGCCGCCGTGCCGGCGTAGTCCGCCACGCGCTCGACGGCGCCTCGGTAGGATTGAACGTCGCCCTCGACGGACCGCGCGAACCGCTCGAACCGCTCCCGGAGCCGGACGACCTCGGGGTCCTGCTCGGCCCCGTCCGCCTGCGCCGGGTGCTCGCGGCGGTACGCGTCGAGCGCGGCTTGGTAGTCGTCGAACGCCGCCTCGGCTTCGGCGAGGCCGCCCTCCATCGCGTGCATCTCGGTCTCGGAGAGAAGGTCGGTCCCGACCCCGACGCCCAGGCTGGCGGCATCGAGGGCGAACGACGAGACCGTCGGGGTGAGCAGGTCGGCGGCAAACTGAGTCTCCGGACTCGTCCGGTACCGCTCGCTGCGTCCGTCCCGCTCGTGCTGGACGCGCGCCTGGAGGCGTTGGAGGCGCTCGGCGGGCGTGCCGGGCTGCCCCTGCAACGCCTCTTCCACGTCGAAGGCGAGGTCGCCGCTGACCTCGCCGCTGAGCGGCCAGCCGGTCCCGAGCAGCTCCTGGTCCAGGTCGCAGCGGGCGCCCTCCAGCTCCAGGCACAAGTCCGAAAAGTCCCCCCGGAGTTTCTGAGCCTCCTCGGCGCTCTGCGCGTTGAGAATGCGGAGGACGCGCTCGTGGTCCGTCCCCTCGCCCCGGATGGCGTAGTAGATCTCCTGGGCCGGGGTGAGCTGGCCGTCGCTCTCGATGAGGTCGAACGCCTCGTCCGTGCTGTAGCCGAAGGTGGTAAGCGCGACGTCCAGGACGAGGAAGCGGTCGTACGAGTCTTCGTACGCCCTCTGGAACGCCTCCTGGTGGGCCGCGCTCTGGGTGCGGATCGTCTCCTGGACGGCCTCGGTGAGCGCCTGCCGCTCGGTCTCGTACTCGCCCGGCCCGATCTCGCCCGCCGCCAGCCGGCCGCGAAGCTCGCCGAGGCGGACCCGCCGGTCGCGCTGGGCGTCGTCGCGGGCGCGCTCGTAGGGGCGGCGGAGCAGCTCGTTGACCCTGTTGTCGCTCGTGACGAAGGCCGTGGTCTCGATCCGCATCCGCGCCGCGTCCACGCGCGTCGGATCGTGGCTGTGGAGGCCGAGGAGGAGGTCGCGCTCCTGCCGGTTCAGGTCGCCCTCGGCGTAGTCGCGCTCGATGGCGGCCGTGAGCGAGCCGCCGCCGTAGGCGCCTTCGAGCGCGTCGGAGGTGGAGAGCGAGGCGTACTCGTCCGCGATGCGGCCGTGCCGCTGGCGGATGCGGGCGTCGAGCTGGGCCGTCGTGAGGCCGCGCCGGTCGGCCTCCCGCGTGACCTCGTCGAGGTTGGCCTCGTAGATGGCGGCCACCGCCTCGTGATCCGTCCCCCAGAACGCCGCCCGAGCGTCCGCGATGCCGATGGCGTCGGCGCGGGCGGCGGCCTCGTCCGCGCCCAGGTCGTCGCGGAGGAGCGTGGTGGCCCGGTCGTACTCCCGGTCGGAGAGGTTGGCGCTGAGGAGGTCGCGGAGGTCGCGTCCGTGGCGCTGCCGGTAGCGGGCGACGATCTGCTCGCGCTGGCGCGGGGTCTTGCCCCGGAGCACGTCGAGGACCACTTGCTCGTCGTCATACACCACGCCGATGGCGCCGTGGATGGCGGCGACGGCGGCCTCGACGGGATCGCCTCGGAGCGCCCCGAGCGCTCGCTCCTGGTCCGAGAACGAGAGGTCGTCGCGGAGGTCTTCTTCCAGCGTCGGGCCGCCGTAGCGGAGGTACCGGGCGCGGATGGCGGCGAGTTGGACCGGCGTGCGCCCTTCGAGCGAGCGCCAGATTTTCTCGTGTGTCGTGCCGAGGCCGTAGATCGCGTCGTGGAGGTCACGCGCGAGGGCGTTGGCGTCGAAGGCGGGGTCCTGCGCCTTGCCGAGGGCGTCCAGCGCCTCCCACGAGAGGTCGCGGTCGAGCGCCTCGGCGCGGGCGCGCTCCGTGAGAGCCGGGATGCGGCGCTGCTGGAGCCGGTAGATCATGCCCGTGGCGACGGCCCGGAGCGCGTCTCGGTCCCCGCCATACAGGAAGTCCTCCACGACGACGCCCTCGGCCTCCGACAGCGACGACAGGGCGGCCTCGGCGTCGTCGGTGGCGCCTCGGGCGAGGGCGTCGCGGAGCGTCTGGAGCCGTTGGAGGTCCCGGATCGTCTCGTCCCGCGTGCGCTCGGCGGTGGCCTCGGTCCACGCTTCGCGCTCGGCGTCGGCCTGGGCGAGCCAATCCTGGAGCATCTCGAACAGGCGCTCCCACCAGCTCCGCTCGCGGCCGAGCCGCTCGGCGGCCCAGTCCCGGACGTCGTCCCGCGACTGCCGGGCCGCGCGGCGGATGGCGTCTTGGAGGCTTTGCGCGTCGTCGGACACGCGGCCTGTCTCTAGCTCCACCCGTTCACGCACGAGCCGGCTTTGCTCGTCGCCCCAGTCGAGCGTGGGGAGCGCGGCGAGGCGGCCGGCGGCCTCGTCGTCGGTTAGGAGACGGATGGCGCGGGCCTCGGCATCGGCGGTGACGAGGTAGGCGCGGGCCAGCTCGTCGCCCTGGCGCGTCAGGTCAGCGGTGAGGGCGTCGGCGGCGAGGCGGAGCGCGGCGAGGCCCTCGGCGGCGATCCGGCCGATCTCGGCGATCCGCTCCTCGCGGCGCCGGCGGATGGCCTCCGGATCGGCGCCCGTGCCGACGCTGCTCTGGTCTTCCAGCTCGCGCTGGACCGCCCGGCTGGCAGCGAGGACGAACCCGAGCGTGGACTCCCCGACGACCGCCAGCTCATCGACTTCCTCCTCGGCGGCGGCCTCGATTTCGGCCAGCGCCTCGTCTTGGTCGAGCGCCAGCCGCGTGCGGAGGACCGCGCCGCGCCGCTCGAGTTCGCCCTCGGCCACGCCCGCCGCGCTCGCCACTTGCGACAGCTCCTCACGGATCGTCGCGGTCTCTTCGCGGGCGAGGTCGTCGCGAATCTCGGCCCCGCCCCTGTCGAGCACGTCGGGGCCGAGCAGGGCCTGCTGCGGGTAGGCCGCCGCGGCGCCGCTCCGCGCGAAGGCCATCGCCATCTCCGGGACACGGGCGTAGACCTGGGCGAGCACCGTCGCGGTGTCGGCGCGGACCTCGTCGGAGACGAGCTCGGGGACGTCCTCGCGCTCGTCGGTGAACGGGATCGGCTCGCCCTCGGCCTCCGCCAGTTCGTCGGCGGGCGCGTCGCGGTCGTCCTCCCGCGCACGGTCGTCGGCCTCGGGCTCTGGGACTTCGGCCGCCGGCCGGTCGGCGTCGTCGGGGGTGATGCGGGGGCGGAGCGTGGGGAGCTGCCCGCGTCCGCCGTTCACGCCCTCGTGGCCGGGGCTGCGGACCGGCGCCGGGAGGTGCCGGTCGGCGAGGCGAGCGGCGGCGGCTCTCTCGACGCGCGCCATCGCCTCGGGCACGGGGTCGGCGGGGACCGGCTCGGGCGCGGGCTCGTCCGGCTCGGGGGGTGCGCGGACGCTCGACCGCGCCTCGGACAGCACCTCCTCCGGGTCTACCTCCTGGCCGTCGCGGAGCGCCGCGCCTTCCTCCTGAATCGCGACCGGCGCCTCGGCCGCAGCGTCCAGCGCGGGCGCCTCCAGCGCTGCCGTCGCCGCCGTCATCAGCCCGACCCACGCCTCGACGGTGGGGGCGGAGGCGAACGCCGCCAGTCGCCCGGCGACGTCATCTCTGGGGGGACGCGGCTCGGGAGCGGGCTGGGATCTCAGGCTCCCCCCGGGGGAAGGCTGGGCGTCGGGCAAAGCGTCCGGCCTGGCCTCCTCCCGCTGTGGGGAGGCGCCTGTGCCCACGGCCTCACCGTCGGAGGGGAGCGGCTCCTCTCGTCGAGGGTCAACGCTCGGCTCCGCGTCGGACGCCGCACGCTCGCGCTCCGCCAGCCGGGCGGCGGCGGCGTTGCCGGCGTGGCGCTGCACGGCCGCCACCGCGTCCGGGCTCTGCGTCACCTGCTCGCGCTCGACCAGGCCTTCGATCTGGCGGTCGCCGGGTCGGCGCTCGGCGTCGTGCTCGGCCGGCCGGTCCTCGACCGACGCGCGGTCGCGCTCTCGGGCCGGAGCCAGCATCCGAGGCGCGCGAGCCGGGGCGTCGGGCGGGGGCATCAAGCGGCGACCTCCCGCCGCGCCACGGCGAAGTGCTCGCCGAACTGGCTGCTCGTGAGGGGCCGGCCCAGCTTGCCCATCTCGCGGGCCACGCCCCGCACGCCGTCGGCCATCGAGACGGGCCGGCCGGCCTCGGCGGCGAGGAAGGCGGCGGCGAGGGCCGCGTTCGAGAGGTGCCCGCCGGCCAGTTCGAACCGCTCGGCGAGGAAGTCGAGGTCGAGGTCGTCCGCGAGCGGGACGGTCGGCGGGAACAGGCCGCGCCAGATCCGCGCGCGCTCGGCCGGGCCGGGCATCGGGAACGTGACGATGGCCTGGAGCCGGCGCCGGAAGGCGTCGTCGAGGTTCTGGGCGAGGTTCGAGGCCAACACGGCCACGCCGTCGTACGCCTCCATCTGCTGGAGCAGGAAGCCGACCTCGATGTTGGCGTAGCGGTCGTGAGCGTCCTTCACCTCCGAGCGCTTGCCGAACAGGGCGTCGGCCTCGTCGAAAAAGAGGACGGCGCCGGTCGCGCGGGCCTCCTCGAACACGCGGGCGAGGTTCTTCTCGGTCTCGCCGATGTACTTGCTGACGACGGCCGAGAGGTCGATGCGGTAGAGGTCGAGGCCGAGGGCGCGCGCCAGGACGCCGGCCGCCATCGTCTTGCCCGTCCCGGAGGGGCCGGCGAAGAGCGCCGCGCAGCCGGTCCCCCCGGTCCGCCGGGCGCCCAGGCCCCACGTCTCGTAGACCGTCGCCGCGTGCCGCACCTGCGCCTCGATGGTGCGGAGCTGCGCCAGCGGCTCGGGCGGGAGCACGAGGTCGGCCCAGGTGTGAGGCAGCCGGACCCTCTGTGCCAGCCGCCCCAGCGCCGGGCGGGCCGACTGGCGGCAGCCCTCGAACAGGTCGGCGCGGGTGGGCTCGCCCCTGCTCCGTCGCGGAGGAGGGCGCGCCGGCGGGCGGCGGCGGCGGCGGCGTGGAGCGCGGCGGGCGTGAGGTGGAACCGCCCGGCGAGGTCGGAGCCGAGGTCCGGGTCGGCCTCGGCGTGTCCATCGAGGACGCCCTCCCAGAAGGCCCGGCGCTCGGCCGCGTCCGGCGCCGGCACGTCCACGACGAAGGCGTCGGCGGGCGCCGTGTCCTCCGGGCCGAGGGTGACGAGCAGCGCCGGGAGGCGCCGACGCCAGCGGCCCTGCTCGGACTCGTCGAGCGACGCCCAGTCCCGTACCAGCACGTCGGCGTCCCACAGGCGGGCCTCGCAGGCGAGCGCCGCCAGCCGCCGTCCGCGCTCGGCCTCCGCGAGCGCCGCCCACGCCTCGGCGTCGACGGCGAGGAGCCCTCGCCCGGACGCCTCCGCGAGCGCCGCCGCCGCGCGCGTCCGCCCGCTCCCCGTCCGCCCCCGAAACGCGACGGGCTGGGCCGCGCCGCGCTGGGCCGCGCCGCGCTGGCGGGTGGCGCCGAGGTGGCGAATGGCGGGGCGCGTCGAGGCCGGCAGCGGGCGGCGATCCGTTTCCTCAACGCGCCACACGAGGCCATCCGGCGACGGATCCGGTCCCTCGCCGCCCAGGAGGAACTCGACGACGGCGTCCGCCAGCTTGAGCGGACGGTCGAGGAGCGGCGCGGGCGGGACGCCCCCGGCGCCGACCTCCACGAGCCCGGACCCGACGAGCGGGCCGCTCGCCGAGAACAGCGCTCTCGATGCGGGGTCGACGGCGTCGAGGCCGGGGACGAGGCGGAGGGCGAGGCCGGGGCCGAGCCATCGGCGCGCCACGTCGTCCTGGAGGTAGGCGTAGAGCTGGGCGAACCGGCGGTCCAGCTCGGGCGCGAGGAGGAGGAAGACGACCTCCTCGGCCGCTGGCGAGAGGTCGAACCGGCGGGCGAGCAGGTCGGCCCGCGGCGGTCTCGTCGTCCGCTCCGGCCCCGCGGCGTCGTCCGCGCTGGCGGCGTCGGCGGCGGAGCCGTCCAGCTCGTCCAGGAGCCGGTCCGCGTCGTCGTCGGTGAGGTAGAGGCCGAGCAGGGCGTCCTCCGTAGGGCGCGCCCGCGCGGCGCGCGCCTCGCCCACGAGCCGGCGCAGGCGCCGGGCGAGGTGCCCGAGCGCGTCGTGGAGAACGGCGGCCGAGGGGGCGGGCTCAGGCATCGGGGAGGTGAATCGTGAGGCGCCGCCCGTCCAGCCACGGGAGCGCACCCCGGTCGCCGCCGTGGCCGGAGAGGCGGAGGATCACGCCGAGCGGCGGCGCGAGGTGCGCGTCGAGCGCGTCGGGCGAGAGGATGAGCGTGCCGGGCTGGACCACGAACTGCTCCAGGAGGTAGGGCAGACCGCTCTCGCGGAAGCCCCGGAGCCGCGCGGCGAACGCCCGCACCACCCCGGCCGCGACCTCCGCCGCCGGCCCCTCTCCGAACGCGACCTCGACCTCGTCCCCCGGCCCCTCGTCCCCCACCGTCGGCCACTCGACCTCCGCCTCTCGGGACGCCCGCCGATCCTCGGGCTCCACGCCTGCCAGCAGGGCCGGGCCCGCGTCGGCCAGCGCGAGCGGGCGCATCCGGCGCCCGGCGGCTGCCAGGAGAAGCTGGTAGAGCCCGTCGCGCCCCAACCGCTCGTCCAGCCCGAGGGCGCAGACCGTGGGGAGCAGGAGCGCGAGGCCGGCGAACGCCGTGGACACCCGCTGGCGCGCAGGGAGCGGTGCGGACGGAGCCGCCTCAGCGACCTCCGGCGCCGTGGCGCGGACCAGCCGGGCGAGGTACGCTCGGCCGCCGTCGTCCTCGAGAAGACCGACGAGCCACGCCCGCACGGGGGCCGCCAGCGGGGCGAGCGCGGCCCCGACCGCCTCCGCCGAGGCGACCTCGCCGCGCGCGAACGCCGTCCACAGCGTCGGCGTCCGCAGCCGGCCGGCCGCTCGCTGGAGCCGGGCGAGGTGGAGCGCCAGCGTCGCCGCCCGCCGGAGGTCGTCCGACGTGCCACCGGCGAGGACGAACAGATGCCGCAGCCGAGCACGCGCCTCCGCCGCGTCGCCGCGGAGGGGATGGCCGACCTGCGGACCGAGCCGCTCCAACGCCTCCCGGAGCCGCCCGTCGAGCGGGAGCCGGTCGGGGAGCGCGCCGAGGCCGAGAGCGCGGTCCCAGAGAAGCGCCGCGTCGGCGGCCGAGAGCGTCGACAGCACGCGGTCCAGCTGGCCGGACCGCTCCAGAATCGACGCGACGGGCACGACGAGGCCCGGCGCCTCGGCCAGTACGTAGACGGCGGCCTGCCCCGCGCGCACGTCGCGCAAGACGGCGAACTCCTCGTACACCCAGCGCCCCCACGCCTGCCCGTCCGCCAGGTCGGCCAGGAACGCGGCGAGGTACTGCGCCCGGCTCTCGTAGCGGACCACCTCCAGGGGCGTCCCCTGTTGGATCGCGCGGGCGAGCGCGCGGAGGAGGGCGTCGCGCCAACGCCGCGCCAGCTCGTCGGCCGTCATCCGGGCCGGGTCGAGCCAGAGGTCGAGGTCGAGGCGGCGGATGCGGTAGACGGCGTCGGCGTCGTGGGCAGGGAAGCGGGCGACGTCGGCGAGCGCCCGTTCGAGACGACCCCGGACGAGCGCGTCGAGGCGCCGCGCCTCGGCCCGGCCCGACCGCGTGGCCGGGAGGTGGTACGTGGTGTGGAACTGGTCGATGGCGAGCACGGCGGTCAGCGGGTCGCGCCGCTGGCGGCCGTCGCCAGCGGGCGTGAGGGGCAGGTCGTAGGAGAAGACACGGCGGCTACCTCCGGCGCATGGCCGTCACGGCGGCGCCCCGGAGGACGGCCGCTCGGCTCGCGGAGACGCCCAGCACCTCGGCGAGCCGGCCCGGCGGCGACGCGGCGAGGTCCACGACCGTTCGGATGCCCGCGTCGCGGAGCGTCCGCTCGCGGGCCTCCCCGACGCCCTCCACGGCCCGCGTCCCCTCCTCGCGGGCGCGCCCCAGGTCCGTCTCGTCGGGAGAGAACACGAGGACGGGCGGACGCACGGCCTCCACCGTCTCCCGCCCGGCGACGACGACGGGCTCCGGCGGGTTCACCACCGCCTCGATCCGGTCCGTGACGACGACCGGCCCGCCGCCGACCGGCCCCTCGCCTCGCACGAGGATGTCGAGCAGGTCGCGGTCGATCTCCTCGACCACGACCTCAGTCCCGCCGACGAAGACGGGCGGACCGACCACGCCCCCCCCTCCGCCGCCTCTGGAGCGGAGGACGAGGTCGGCCGGCGCGGTCTCCCCGGCCGTCACCTCCACGCGCACCGAGGCCGTCAGGAACCCTGGGAAGCTGGCGGCGACGACGTACGGGCCGGGCGCGAGCATCCGCATCACGAAGCGGCCGTCCAGGTCCGTCACCGTCCCCATCGGCTCGGCCGCCTCGACGTCGGCGGGTCGAACGAAGACCGTCACGCCGGGGAGCGCCCCCCCCTGCTGGCTCTCCCGGACGGCCCCGGCGATGGCCCCCGGCCGCGGCGGCTCGCCGAGCTGGACGCACTGGCACCGGAGGTAGTCGTGGAGCAGCGCCTCGCTGGGGAGCAGCCGGCGGTCCGCGAGGTCGTCCACGCCGACGACGCCGGCGCTCGTGACGCGGAGCGTGGCGAGGACCACGGCCTCGTCGTCGGGCGCGGGCGGGCAGGGCGTGTGGGCGCGCCCGCACACCCGGTCCGCCAGCGCGTCGCAGTCGGGCGGCGGGCGGTGCGAGTCGGGGAGGTCGCAGCGGATGGACAGACGGAGGCCCTCGCGGATGCGGACCGGCTCCAGGTCCGCTCCGGCCGGGCCGCAGCGCGGTGGCACGAGCGCGCGCGGACACGCCGGCGCCTCCTCGGGCTCGGCCACGAGGTAGACCGTCTGGGGCTCGCCCTCGTCGGGGAGCGGCCGGTAGCAGACGCCGAGGAGCACGCCATCGGGCGCCCGCCCGGCCATGGCGCGGACGCGGACCGTCTGGATGCCGAAGCCCGTCAGCGTGAGCGTCGTCGGCGCGGACCCCGCCTTCCGTACGGACCGGCTGGCCACGACGGCGCCCGCTGCGTTGAGCGCCTCGAACGCGAACGCTCCGACCGCCAGTCCCGCTCGGAGGACCAGGACGCTCAGCTCGACGCGGTCGCTGGGCGGGACCTCCACGCGCACGCCGTCCGCCAGCCGGAGGCCGGCCCGGCCTCCCGACGTCACGACCGTGAGCGCGCCGCCGGCCGGGGCGCGTACCGTCACGTCGCCCACCGTCACGGGGCCGGGGACCGTGCGGGTCGCCGGAAGCATCGCCGCCCGCGAGTCGCTCACCCGCCGCTCTCCGTCGAACGTGACGCACTCGGTCTCGCGGACCTCGCCGCCGTCGCGGTCGGGGTCGCAGGGGTTGCCGAGGCCGGGGGCGCACGCCCGCGCGCCCTCGCACACCGACACCCGGAGGCCCGGCGGGACGAGGACCTCGGCGCCGCCGGGCGTGACGAGGTAGCCCTCATCCACCGCCAGCTCCCACGGGTCGGCGGAGTCGGCGCGGCGGACCTGGGCGCCGCAGACGACGCCCCAGCCGTGGAGAAAGCGGTTGTGGCGGCGGAGCCGCTCGCGGACGTAGGCCGTGGTCCGTTCGAGGTCGTCGGCCGTGAGCCGCTGGCGGTCCACGAAGCGGGGCCGTTCGAGGGCGTGGTCGAACGAGGTCAGCATGGGAGGCATGGGTCTGGAGGTACCGGGCACGCGGCATGGGGCACGACGGGCGCCGTCCCCGGCACCTGTACCGGGCCGGTGGGCACGCTAGGTCTGGAGGAAGAACCAGCTCTCGAAGGGCGAGCCGGGCCGGCCGTTGCCGCTGGGGAGCCGGCCGCCCAGGTGATTGCCGTCCACGGCCTGCTCGTTGACGTCGAGCACGAAGTCGGTCCGCATCACGACGCGCGCCGTGAGGACGCTCCAGTCCTGGGTCTGGGCCAGCGCCGAGAGCGAGCGGAAGGTCTGGACGAGCCCGTCGGAGCCGCCGGGGAACGAGAGCCGGACGGCCTTCGCCGTGTCGGCGCCGTCGAGCGGACGCACCCCCACGATCCGGTCGCCGTCCATCTCCTCCACCTCGACGGGCTCGCAGACGAGCTGGGGCACGAGCACGTCGGTCCCCCCGAACGCCCCGACGGCCCCGCGCGGCCCCGTCGGGAACGTGTACGGGAGGCGCAGGAACAGCTGGAACACCTCGCTCCCGAACGGCGACTTGCCGTCGGCGCCCGGCGTGGCGACGGTGGGGACCTGGATCTCGCCGGTGAAGGCGACGACGAGGCCGGGGCCGTCGGCGAGGCGCACGGCGAGGTCCAGGACGCTACCCGGGCTCTCGGCATGGACCCAACTGAGCGCCTGGATCCGGGTCGTCTCCGGGTCCTCGCCGCCGCTGGCGGACGGGACGGGCACGCGGAGGACGAGCGTCCGGTCGGCGTCGCCAGCGGGCGGCTCCAGGCGGGCGCTGCCGTCGCCGGGGTCGCCCTCGAAGAAGGTGACGTCGACGTCGGTGATGCCGGGGCCGCGCTCGCCGGACGCTCCGGGCTCGCCCGGTTGTCCCGGCTCGCCGGGCTGCCCGGCGGGTCCCTCGGCGCCTTCGGGTCCGCGCGGGCCGGGCACGCCGCCGCCGAGGCCCTCGTCGATGAGGCACCGGATGGCCTCGACGATGCGCGTGGTGCTGGGCACGAGCGGGCGGTACGTCAGGTTGTCGATGGTGGCGTCGGCGTCGCCGGCCTCCTCGGGCGCCTCGACGCGCGCGCCGGGCGTGTAGCCGACGAGGTGGGCGAGGACGAGGCAGCCGTCGTCCTCGTCGCAGGTCTCGCACCCGTCGAGGACGCCCTCGAAGAGCGCCTCGCAGTCGCCCTCGGCCACGTCGAGCACGGCGACGAGGCCGCGGTCGGGCTCGCCCTCGCCCTCGTCGTCGGAGGCGACGTAGAGACGGCGGCCGAGGAGCGCCAGCCGCGCGAGCCGGGCCTGCCCGGCGACGGGCTCGCGCTCGGCCAGGAGCCCCTCGCCGCCCGGCGCGTCGGCCTCGACGGGCGTCTCGGCGTCGGTGCGGGCGATGGCGCGGGTGGCGACGGGCTGGAGCACGGAGGCCCCGTCGCGCTCCTCCAGCACGTAGGCCCAGCGCTCGTCGGGCGCGAGGGCGAGGTCGAGCGGCGTGGCGGTCCAGCGCCCTCCGCGCCCCTCGGCGAGCAGGCGGAGGGCGCCGGTGGACGTGTCGATCCGGTGGCGGCCGAGGAACGCGCCGCCCCCCTCGGACCAGAGCGCGTAGACGTACTGGCTGTCGCGCGAGGCCGCCAGCGCGACGGGCGCGGCGTCCCGCCCCAGCAGGTCGGCGGCGGTGAAGGCGTGGACGGCGTCGGCGTCGGAGAGGGTGGCGACCTCGACGACGTAGAGCCGCGCGGCGTCGGCGGCGAGGACGTAGCGGCCGTCCTGCGTCACCTCGAAGGCGGCGGCGCCCTCGCCCAGCCGCGAGCCGGCGTCGTCGAAGCCGTCGAGCGCGACCTCGGTGGTCGGGGCGGGCGCGTCGCCGCCGCTGGCGACCCAGTCGCGGAGCGTGTCTTCGGACCAGTGGAGCAGGCGGCCATCGGGGAGGAGCGCGAACAGGTCGCCGGTGCGCGGCGAGACCGCCAGCCGGGCGGGCGCCTCCAGCGGGAGCACGCCGGCCGCGCCGGCGCCGTCCGTCAGGTCGTCGGCCACGAACACGGCGACGCTGGCTCCGCCGTCGTCGCTCGCCCTCGCCCTCTACCGAGAGGTAGACGTGATCGCCGAGGAGCGAGACGGCGAGGTCGTGCGGGTCGCGCCCGGCGTCGACGGCGGCCACGAGGTCGTGCGTGGCGCTCTCGAACACGTAGAGCCTCCCCCCACCGGCCTCGGCTCCGACCGCCTGCGCCGCCACGTAGACGTACCCGCGCTCGGCGCTGGCGGCGACGGCACGCGGCGACTGGCCCACGAGCGCGAGCGTGTGGACCCACTCGGCGCGGGGCCGCGACGGGGGCCGGGCCGGCGCCGGGGCCACGTCGTCCCCCGAGACCAGGCGCACGCGGACGCCCTCGTGGATCCGGTTGTGCGCCAGGCTCCCGTCGGCGCAGGAGCAGTCCGGCAGGAGGGCCGGGACGGGCTCGACGGCCGCCTCGTCGTAGCAGAGCGTGACGAACACGTCCTGCGGCTCCTCGCCCAGCTCCACGTCCGCCAGGAGCGCGGCGAGGTCCACGCGGAGCGGCTCCTCGATCACCAGCTCGCGCCCGCAGCAGTCGAGCGCGAGGCCGGGCTCGACCACGACGAAGTCGGCGCGGCAGGCGGGGTTCGGGTGGGGCACGACGCGGAGGCCGCAGACCGTCCCGACGCCGTGGAGGTGCGCGTTGTGGAGGCGGTCCTTCCCCACGAAATAGGCCTGCTCGTCGAGGAAGTCGCGCTCGACGAGGAGCTTGCCGTTGAAGTAGGTGTTGCGCCGGAACGAGTGGAGTCCGCAGGGGAGGCAGACGCCGGTGTCCGTCGAAGAGGCGGGGGCGGTCTCGGGAGGCATGGCTACAGTCGGGCTACAGAGGCAGTGGAGCGATTAACAGGCAGAGGGCGAAAGCACCGCGTCCTCGTCGAGCGCCAGCGCGCCGAGACCGACGGACGGCGGCGTCCCCAGGAGCGCGTCCACGCCGACGGTGGACTGGCAGCCGACGCGGACGCCGGGCCGGGCGAGGAGCAGGTCGAACTGCGTGTGCGCGGGCTTTTCGGCCTCGACGAGCGCGCGCAGCGACGCCTCGGCGTCGGCGTCGGGCGCCGCGCTGGCGGGGAGCACGACGAGGAACCGGTGCGGCAGCGCCTCGGCGCCCAGGTCGAGCGGCCGGCCGGCGAGGTGGAGCCGCCCGCCGAACAGCTCGTCCGCCGGGCGCGCGGTGCCCTCGGCGTAGGGCCGGAGGCGGAAGCCTTCGAGGACGACCGGGTACGGCGCGCGCAGGCCGGTCCGCAGGCGGATGAGGGCCTGGAGGCCAGCGACCGTGCCCCGCTGGCGGTGGAGTTGGACGGCCTGCTCCACGAACGCCCGACGCTGCGGCTCCGGCCAGTCGGCCGAGAACGTGGCGCCCAGCCACCGGCCGAGCCACGCGAGGGCCGCGCCGGACGGGACGCCCTGCGGGTCGAGGTACGCCGGGAACGCCTCGACCTGCGCCTCCACCTCGTCGAAGACGGTGTCGAAGTAGCCCAGGAATCGGTCGAGGAAGTCGGCCCCGACGGGGTCCTCGCGGAAGACGGGCGGGAGGAACCGGAGCGACGACCGGCGCGGGGCGTAGACGAGCGCCGAGCGGACGAGCGGCGTCCCCTCGCCGTCGCTGCGGAACGTCAGGCGGAGCCAGAGGTAGCGGCCCGGCGGGCTCTGGAGGAGCACCTCGGGCGCGTCGCCGGGGCCGATCTGGAGCGGACGCGACCACCGCCCGGACGGGACCGCCCCGACCTCGTCGGGCGCCAGCGGCTCGGGCGCCGTCAGCGTCTGGACGGCGAGGCTCGTCCCCTCGGGCACGTCCGCGTCGAGCGTGAGGCGGTGCCACGGGCAGGCGTAGATGCGGCTGTCGAGCGCCGCCGTCTCGAACACGCCCGTGCGCGGGTAGCTGAGGCCACGCGGCCGGGCCAGGAGCGCCGGCCGGCTGCCGCCCGTCCCTCCGAGAAGCCGCCCCGATCGGTCCACCTCGACCCCCTGCAGCAGGACGGCCGGACATCCGGGGCGCCCGGCCTGCGGCACCGCCAGCCCGTCGGCCTCGGCGCGCAGCGGCGGCGGGAACGCGCGTCGGTGCAGGGGGGCGCCGGGGTCCGCGAGCCCGCGCCCGCGCCGGTCGAGCGCGACGACGCGGCGGTCTCCGCCGAGCACGAACAGCGTGCCCTCGGCGTCGTGCGCGAGGTGACGCGGCGCCTCGAGCCCTCCGCCCTCGTACTCCGCGTCGACTCGCCACAGCCGGTCGAACCGGATGACGCGCCCGGCCCCGGCGTCGGCGACGTAGAACCCTCCCATTCCGTCCGCCGCCACGTCCCACGGCTCGTCGAGGCCACCGATCACGTGCCGCACCGCGAGCGTCGGCCACGCGAGCACGACGAGCCGGCCGTGCCCGGTGTCGGCCACGACGAGGTCGCCGCTGGCGGTGAACGCCGCGCCGCGCGGGGCCGCCAGCGCGTAGGGGTCGCGCCCGGTCGCGTCGGTGCGGGCGTCCCAGAGCGGGCGGAGGCCGCCGCGATGGCCATCGTAGACCAGGAGCCGGTCGGCGTCGGGGTCGGCCAGGACGAGGGCGTGGTCGGGGCCGAGAGCCAACCCGGTCGGCGTCGTCAGGCCGCCGAAGGTGCCGAACGGCTCGGTCGGCGGGAGGGCCGTCGTGGAGGCGTCGCCGAGGCGGAGGCCGCCGAGGGCGTCGTCGGAGCTGACGTCCGCGCTGGCGGACGAGCGGAGCCACGCCGTCCCGAACTCCGGGTGCGGCCGCCCGTCGAGGCGGAAGCGGGGCGTCCCGGCGTCGCGGGCACGCGGCGCGTCCGTCGGGCGAGTTGGGAGGGCGGCGCTGGTCATGGCGCCTCGCGGTCGTAGGAGGCCCGGAGATCCAGCGCCTCGCGCGGGAGCGAGACGAGGTGCCCGGGCGGGACCGAGAGGACGTGGCACGGGACGCCCGCGTCGGCCCCGAGCACCGTCCCGCCGGCCTCGATCTCGACGCACTCGACGCGCCGGACGCCCGCCACGCCGAGCACCTGGCGGTAGGCGCCGCCGAGCGTGACGTCGCCGCCGAAGGGCCAACCCCGCCCGTCCTCGCCGCCCGTCAGCGGGTGGAAGTAGGCTAGGAGCGCGTCCGTCGCCTCCTGCGTGACGGTGCGGAGGTCGGCGTCGGGGTCGGCCCGGAGCTCGACGCGCATGCGGTCGAGGGCCGTATAGCGCGGGCCGACGACGTACAGCTCGGTGGTGATGAGGCGCCGCGTGTCGAGGTGGGCGCAGACGCGGCGCAGCTCGGCCTCGGTCGGCTGTGGGCGGTCCTCGTCCGGATGGTCGGGGAGCACGACGACGGTCACGGCGCCGGGCTGCTCGTCCACCAGCTCGAACGACCCGTCGGGCTCGAAGGTGGGCCGGTGGAGCGCGAGCGCGTAGGCCCGCTGGATGCGGACGCCGGGCGTCCGCGCCGCCAGCTCCGCGAAGTCGGACGCGGCGACGGCCCGCTCGCGCGTGCGGAGCGTGTGCGGCGCCCGCAGCATCACCTCCTCCAGCGGCTCGGCGTCGCCGCCGCCGGACGCCGCGCGGGCGTTCGTGACCTCGGCCACGTCGGGGAGCGCGCTCTTGAGCTTCGTGATCGTCCCGCGCCCCGCGTTCCCGACGCTCCCGCCGCCGTAGCGGTAGCGCTCGGCCACGATCCGGGCGCCGGCGAGCGGAATCCGCCCGTGCCGCCCGTCGCCGAACTGGAGCGTCCCGGTCTGCGGCTCGACGACGAAGACGGCGTCCTCGGGGCCGACGCCGTAGAAGTCCGAGACGGCCGTCCAGTCGGTGTCGCCGCCGCGCTCCTCGATGCGGAGGTCGAGGTCGGGCGCGCCGGTCTCCTCGTCGACGAGGAGCGGCGTGTGGCGGACGGCGGCGGTCTGGCCCGGCTGGCCGTCGCTGAAGCCGAGCGTTTCTTCGACGCGCGTGACGGCGGCCGTGGCGGCGACGGTGTTGAGGTGGAGGGCGCTGATCTGGGGCGGACGGTCCGGGAGGGCGGCGAGGCGGGCGCGGAACCACGTCAGCGGGAGCGCCTGGGGCGGGTCCTCGCCGTCGGCGACGGGCGCCGGGTCGTAGCCGGCCTCGACGAGCACCTCCTCGGTCAGCAGCTCGGCGTCGATGGCCGTCTCGGCGTTTCCCGGGAGGGCGACCCAAGCCGTCAGGGCGGCCCACGGATCGTCGTCGCCGGTGCCGAGGATCTGGCAGAGCGCGTCGCGGAGGGCGTCGGTCTGCTCGATCACGACGTCCGGCAGGCCGCCGTTCAGGTCGTCGTTCAGGTCGCCGTAGGTCGTGGGCGGCTTGAGGAGCCCGAACGCCGCCCACGCCGTCCGGTCCAGCTCGTCGAAGCGGACGGTCGGGAGGCCGGCGGGGACCTCCAGCGACACGTGGCCGCTCCGCACCAGCCCCGCCGTGGCGTCCACGACGCCGAGCGGGCGCCACGCGCGGGGGTCTGAGAAGTCGTCGGCGCGCGGCCCGGTGAACGCCTCCCACACGACCCCTTCCGCCTCGGCCTCTACCTCCCACGCGAACCGGCACGTCTCAGCCATCGGCCCCTCCAGGACCTCCTCCCCGGCGTCCACCTCGTACACCTGGGGCACGAGGACGGCGAGGTCCAGTTCGCCCTCCGGGAAGCGGTCGAGCGCGTAGTCCGTGCCGGGCTGGCGGTGCGGGCGGAGGAGGAGGCCCAGCGTGAGGGTGTCGCCGACGACCGGCTCTGGCCCGAACGGATAGAACGGCGTGTGGACCGTGACGGAGACCTCGTCGGGGTCGTACGTCGAGAGGAGCGTCGGCGCGCCGCCGGCGCCCGGCCCCGCCAGCAGCGCGACGAGCGCGTTGACGGCCCGGAGCGTCCGGTCGGTCTCGAAGACGAGCGGCTCGGCGAGGTCGGGGTCGTCCACCTGCACCTGGGCGCCCTTCGGGACGAGCACCGCGAGGGGGTCGTCGGGGCCGTTGAGCTTGGCGAGCGTGACGGTGAGGTCGGCGCGGGCCGGCGTCGCCGGGCGCGGGCGGACGTCGAGGAGGTCGAGGAACTCGGCGTAGGCCCGCTCCGGGAGCCGGTTGAGCTGGAACAGGAGCGTCTCCGTCAGCCACGCGTGGAGCTTGACGATGGCGATCCCCGGGTCCGACTCGTTGTGGTTGGTCCACTCGGGGGCGTAGCGCGGGATGCGCGCCAGCGCCTCGTCCACGAGTTGGTCGAAGGTGCGGTCGTCGAGCCGGGGCGTCGGGAAGGCCATGTCGCGCGGGGGCTACCCCTCGGTGAGGTAGAAGGGGTAGACCAGGTTGTGGAAGGCGTTGTTGGTGCGGATCCGGTAGTCGACGCGGATGAACAGGGCGTTCGGCGTCTCGGGGCGCGGCTCGGCCCGCACGTCGAGCACGTCGATCCGGGGCTCCCACCGGAGCAGCGCGCTGTACACCTGCTGCGTGACGAGGGCGGCCGTGGTGGCCGTGGCCGGGGCGAAGACGTACTCGTGGAGGCCGCACCCGAAGGCCGGCTCCATCACCCGGCTCCCCAGCGGCGTCCCGAGGATGATCCAGATGCTCTCGGCGATGCTCTCGGCGCCCTCCGAGTACGAGAGCCCGCCGCGCCCGTTGACGCGGACCGGGAACTTCCACCCGCGCCCGAGAAACCGACTTGAGCGGCGACGCCGGGACGTGGAGCGGGAATCGGGGTGGTGGGGGAGGGCATGGAGGCGGGTAGGAATCAGGAGACAGGGATCAGATCGCTCTCGACGAGGGACCAGCTCTAGTCCCCCACGAGGACCGTCGGGAGGGCGCTCAGGATCATCCCCGTCGCGTTGTCGCTGTTCTGGCTGGTGGGGTCGAGAAAGCGGACGAGGCCGACGCCGTCGGGGCCGTAGAGCACGCTCGCGCTCGCGCGCGTGATGGTGCACGTCCCCTTCGTGGTCCCGCTGACGACGCCGCCCACCGAGCCGGCCTCGTCGCCGCTGCTCGTCGCCACCTCGGAGGTCGCCAGCAGCACGGGGTCGCCGCCGGCGAGCAGCTCCTTGCCGGGCACGTCCGAGACGGGGCGTGCGTCGCCGAGCTGGGCGACGTTGGGGTACGGGATGGGCACGGGTGGGCCGGGCGGTGCGGGCGTGTTGCACACGTCGGGGAAGGCGAAGGCGATGCCTGTGGCGGGGGCGATGGGCGTTCCCATAGCGGCTCAGGAGAGGGTGACGGTGAGGCGGCGGTAGGCGTCCGGGGCCACCTGGGCGAACGGCCACGCGCCGCGCCAGACGGCGGTGCAGCGGTCCTCGTCGGTTTCGACGACGAGCGTGTCGAGCGCCATCGCCACTGCGAACCGCCGCCAGCAGGGCGGCCCGTCCGGCGCGTCGCCGCCGTGGTAGGCCACCTCGGCCGTGACGGTCTCGCCGAGGAGCGAGAAGGCCGTCTCCTCGCCGTCGCGGTCGATGGCGACGGCCGCGTCGCTCGGGAGGTGCGGCGGCGAGGCGGACGCGCTGGCGGCGCGCCGGAAGCCATTGAAGAAGCGGTCGTCGAAGCCGGTCGGGAGCACGTCCACGGGCTCGTCGCCCGCGAAGGCCTCGCGCGGACTGTCCAGGCGGGGCTCCCAGCCGAACACGGCCGCGCCGCTTCCGCTCATCCGCTCGACGCCATCGACGGAGACCGTCACGGACGCCGCCGCGCGATGGTCGAGCACCACGAGGTCGCCTGCCGGCTTGGTCGGCACCACATCGGCCTCGTAGGCCGTCGTCGCCAGCACCACGTCGTCGTAGTGGGCCGTCTCCGCGTCGTCGTCGGGCGGGTCCAGTTCGACGGTCAGCGTGCGGCTCGCCAGCCCGCCGGGCGTCCCGGAGGCGGCGTAGAGGTCGGGCGGGTCGTCGGCGGCCGGGTCGTCGTCGCCGGTCGAGAGCGAGCAGAGCGTGCCGGCCGAGGTGACGACGCGCGCCGCCGCGTGGGCGCCGCCGGTCGCGTCGGCCCGGAGGCTCAGCGCGACGGGCTGGTGCCCCAGTCGGCGCCCGAGCGTGGCCGACTGGCGGACGTGGCCGCCGCTGCCGGACACGCCGAGCACGTGGTTCGAGGGGTCCCCGGCCTCGGGCTGGCGCGTGGCGGTGGTCGCGCCCGTCGGCGTCCAGGAGACGGCCTCGCTCTCGGACGCGCCGGCCGCCTCGACGTCGCCGTTGACGAGGAGCGCGCCGGGCTCGTCGGTCAGGAACACCGGGAGCGGGCTGGCTGACGGGACGAGCGCGCCGCCGTCAAGGTCGTAGGTCCGCTTCACAACGGCCACGCCCACCTGCTCAGGCCCACCCGCGCCCATGTGCCACCCGACGACGAACGCGCCGGCCGTTCCCTGGGCCTCTGGAAAGACGGTCTCCATGGCGTCAGGGGTTGAGGTGGATGGGGCTGCCCGTCGCCGTGAGTTGGGCTGTGGCCTCGATGGTCACGTTGGCGCCCTTGATGGTCACGTCCCCGGCCGACTCGATGGTGATGCCGTCGGCGCCGAGGACGACCTTGTTGCCGTCGGCGTCCTCGATGCGGACGTGCTCGTCGCCGCCGGAGTCGTCGAAGACGAGCGTGTGGCCGGCGCGCGAGCGGAAGGTGCGGAGGTGGGGGTCGGTCTCGGGGGGCGCGTGCCCGGCGCTCCAGAGGTAGCCCACCACGTAGGGGCGCCGCGCGTCGGCCTGCTCGAAGGCCACGAGCGCCTCGTCGCCCACCTCGGGCTGGTAGAACGCGCCGGCCTCCGGCCCCGCCAGCGGCGTCGCCACGCGGCACCAGTTGCTCTCGTTGTCCGGCCCGGCCAGCCACGGGAACTGCACCCGGACGCGCCCGAGCCCCTCGGGGTCGTCGACGGTCGTCACGAGGCCGACCACCACGCCGTGGATCGGGCGGCTCACGACGTCACCTCCATCCGGGCCGTGAACTCGGTCGTGTAGCCGCCGGCGCCGAGCGTGTGCGTGCTCTCGGTGACGAGGTAGCTCCCGCTAAAGCGGACGCCCAGCCCGTCGAGGTAGATCGTCCGCCCCGCCCGCAGCTCCGGCAGCCCGACGGTCCGGCCGGTGCCGGTGACGAGGGCGTTGACGAGGTCGCGGAGGATGCCGAGCGCCTTCTCGTCAGCCTCGGCCTGCGTCTCCACCGGGTCGTCGACGACCTCCTCGTGCGTCTCGGCGAGGGCGCCGTCGATGGCCGCCAGCAGCTCGGGGTCGGGGAAGCTGGGGTCGAGGTCCTGGATCGTGGCCTCGCCGGTGATGGCGCGGTCGTCGCCCTCGGCGAGCGGGTTCCAGCCGCGCACGACCACCTTCGCCACCTGCCCCTTCGTCTTCACCTCGGGCGTGAACTGGACGAGGGATCGGCCCCAGGTGAGCCCGTAGACCGTCCCGCTCTGCTCCGTCCGCCCAAAGAACAGCGACGGCTCGCCCTCGTCCGGCACCTCCACGTAGATGTCGTAGCCGAGGCGCCGGGCGCGGCCCATGAGGAAGAGGATGGGGTACTCGTTGTTGACGAGGACGTACGGGTGCGGCACCTCGTCCTGCTCCTGCCCGGCGGGGATCCGGACCTCGATGCCGAGGGCCTGGCCGATCGCGCGGGCGATCTCGCTGTCGCGCTTGTCCTCGAACGGCATCACCGCCTGGGCGCGCTGGAGCGTGTAGAGCAGGCTGAGGGCGCGGACGGTCAGGGTGGGCGCGCCGCTGGCGGGGAACGTGGGCGAGAGCGAGACGACCTGGCCGGTGAGCAGGCGGACCGGCGGGTCCGGGTAGTAGCCGACGTAGAGGTCCACCTGCGCGCCGGGGTCGAAGCTGGGGACCTCGGTCCCGTCGTCGAGGCGGCGGAGCGCGCCGGCCTCGTCGTACGGGCTGCTGTAGCGGGGGACGCGCTGCACCGGGTCCCAGTCGTGGAGCGTGAACTCGAACGAGGCGATCCGGTCCAGGCTGTCGGAGTAGCGGACCTCCAGCACGTCGCGCACGACGGCCTGATCGACGGGCCGGCCCCGAAGGTGGATCTCGAAGTAGGGCGCGTAGAAGGTGCGTCCCTGCTCGATGGGCGTCGCCTGGGCGAGGGCTGGAGGCATGGGCTCAGGCGATGGGGGGGAGCTCCAGGGTGAGGCCGGGCGCGAGCGTCCGCACGTCGCGGAGCCCGTTGTGCGCCGCCACCGTCCGCCAGCGGCGCGGGTCGCCGTAGGCCGCGTGCGCGATGCCCGGCAGCGTCTCGCCCTCGCTGACGACGTGGACGCGCGTGTGGTCGGCCGAGCGGAGGTTGAGCTCGCGGAGCTGCTCCTCCAGCGTCTTGTACTCTTTGAGCCGGAGCGCGAGCGTCGCCCGCAGCGGCATCCCGTCCGGGGCGAACAGCGTGTAGTGCCGCTCGGCGCTCTCGGCCACGGCGTCGAACGACGGGACCGGCCGCGACGGCGCCGGCCCGCTCCCGGACTCCAGCGAGGTGCCGGGAAAGTGGTCCCCCCACGTCAGGCGCACGATGGGCGGCGCGTGGAGGTTGCCGTCCACCTTCACGAGCCGGTAGAGCGGGTCCACGACCTCCGTCACCGGCTTCCGCTCGCCGAGCAGCGTCTTCTCCTCACTGGTGTCGAAAAACAGCTCCAGCGCCAGCGTCTCGCTCTCGCCCCGGACGAACTGGAGGACCGGCGCGTCGAGGCCCGGGATGGCGACCTCGGCGAACTGGGCGCCTTTGCGGAGGGTGTACTCCGGCGGGTTGTAAGGGACCGCGATCGGATCCCCCACCGGCGCCTTCGCCAGATCGAGCCGCTGGAAGGTCAGTTTTTCCATGAGGACGCGCTACTGCGCAGGATGGACGCTTCCGGACTCGCTGGCGGGCGTCGCCAGCGGCGGCGGGGCGGCAGGACCACGGGATCACTCATCAGGCGCGGGTGTTGCGCGAGGTCGGGTCGAGGCGGGCGGCCCGGTCGCTGAGGCGGGTGTCGGCGGCGCGGGAGGCGCGGAGGCGGGCCTCGGCGTCCAGCCGGTCGAGGACGGCGCGCGTGATGGCGTCGAGGACCTGGGGCGTGAGGAGCGCCTCGGCGTCCGCGATGCGGACCGTGCTGGAGACTTCGTGGATGCGGACGTCCATGAGGGGCCGGCTCAGCCGGGGAGGTCGACGGGGGCGGCGCCGCTGAGGGCGCGGCCGAGGAGGGCGCCGGGCGAGACCACCAGCTCCAGCTTCTCGTGCGCGATCTCCAGCGTCTCGATGGCCACTTCGCTCTGCTGCGCGTGGAGCGCGGGGCCGGTCCACTTGATGGGGATCCCCTTCGAGAACGACCACATCTTGATAGGCACGCCGAGCTGGTCTTGGAGGATGACGAGCCCGTCCTTCCGCACGCCCTCGCCCCGGACGAACCCCTCGTGCCACAGCCACAGGTCCTCGCCCAGCCCCACGCCGCGCCGGAGCACGATGTTGGTCGGCGCCGTCTGCGAGGCGAAGCGGTGGAGCCGGTCGTTCAGCCCGCCCTCGCGGTACTCGGCCGTCTCGACGGTCGACTCCAGGCCGGTGCATTCGGTGAACCCGCCGAGCGCGAGGCTCGCCAGGCTGCCGAGGGCGGCGACGGGCGAGCTCGTGTCGACGAGGGCCACGAGGAAGCGGAAGGCCGGGAGCGGGTCGACGCGGGGGAGGTCCATCGCGCTACTCGGTGATCTGGAGCGTCTCCTCGGTCCGTCCCAGGCGGAACGTGAGGAACTCGTACGGGACGGCCGGCGCCACGCCGACCTCGACGAGCACGCGGCCGGACGCGATGGCGTCGGGCGGGTTGTTGTCCTCGTTGCAGGTGACGTAGTAGGCGGCCTCGGGGCTGGAGCCGGCGAGGGCGCCCCGCCGCCACTGCTCGCCCAGGAGCTGGCGGACGCTGTGCGCGAGGGCGTTGCGGAGCACGGCGGTGTTGGGCTCGAACACGGCCCACCCGTGCGCCTCCTCCACGGACTCCTCGATGAGCAGCATCAGGCGGCGCACGTTGAGGTAGCGCCACGCCGGGTCGCTGGAGAGCGTCCGCGCGCCGTAGACGCGGATGCCGCGTCCGGGCAGCGCCCGCAGGCAGTTGATCCCGAGCGGGTTGAGGACGCCCTGCTCGGCGTCGCCGACGGGCCGCGCGAGCGCCGCCACGTCGCGGAGCGGAGCGTTCGCCGGGGCGCGGTGCGGCCCCTCCTGACGGTCCGTCCGCGCGATGATCCCGGCCACGTATCCGCTGGGCGGGACGGCCCGGACCCCGCCGGGCGTCTCGCGGTCCTCGACGAGCACCCACGGCGTGTAGAGCGCGGCGTACGACGTGTCGAAGCGCGCGCGCCACGTGCGGAGCACGTCGGGTTCGAGCGAGGCGTCGAGGACGGCCTCGGGCGCGGCGCCCGGCATCGTGTCGAGGAGGGGCGGGTCGAGGAGGGCCACGCGGTAGCCGCCGGCCTCGCCCTGACGGGCCATCGCCGCCTGCACGTCTGCCACCTCGTCCAGCGCGAGCGCGGGCGGAACCGCCAGCGGCGGGAGCACGAAGGTGGGCACGAGCGAGGACGGCACCGTTCGCGCCTCGGCCGTGGCCTCCAGCGGTTCGTAGCCGGCGCGCGAGAGCCGGAGGCTGACGCGGCCTTCGGGCACGCCGGCGAGCGTGAACCGCCCGTCGCGGCCGGTCTCGGTGCGGGCGACGCCCGGCAGGAGCACCTCGACGCCGGCGAGCGCGCGGCCCTCGGGCGTCTGCACGAGCCCCTCGACGCGGCCGGCGGGCGGCGGCGCGAGCGCGGCGCAGTCCGGGGCGGGCGCCGGCGTCGGCTCGGCGGCGGCGGCGGTGTCCGGGCGGAGGACGAGGTCGGGGGCGGCCAGGACGCTCACCACGTCCACCGTCTCCAGCACCGCCAGCGCGTCGAGAAAGTGGGCGGCGGTGACGGAGGCGAGCCCGTCGCGCCCGTCGCCGAGCGAGAGCGGGCCGACCTCGGGCCACGTCGCGGCGTCCTGCCACGCCCCCGGCGTCTCCGGGTCGCACGGGAAGCCGCCGGCGCACACGAGGTCGGCGTCGAGGAACGCGCTCGCGCGTTCGAGCACGACCGGCGCGTAGCGGGGGTGGGCCCGAGACAAACTCAGCCCCTCGTGCCGCTCGGCCTCCTGACCATCCAGCAACACGCGGAGCGTCAGCTCGACCGTCTCGATTCCGAGCGAGGCCGGGAGCGCGAGGCCGTCCAGGGGCCGGTCCCACGTCAGCGCCCGCGCGGCGGCGTCGACGGCCTCAACGCGGCGGTAGAGCGTCGCCCCATTGGCCCGGATACGCACGACGCTGCCCACCGCGACGCCCGCCAGGCTGGCGACCGCGGTCGGGAGGCGCGGGTCCGCCTGGTCGCCCGCGCTCCGCGTGACGCCGAGCGAGACGGCCGAGACCTCGACGGCGAGCCGGTTGCCCCACGCGCCGGGGCTCTCGAAGCGGAGCGGGCGCCCGTCGGCGCGGAGGAAGCGGCCGGTGTCCACGTCGCGCTCGCGGCCGTGGCTAGCCCACAGCCGGAGTGTGGGCCGGGGCGCGGGCGGCGGCGCCTGCTGGGCCGTCTCGAAGGCGGCGTCGGGGAGCGTCAGGGCCGCCGCCGCCGCCTCGAGCGGGTCGGCCACGCGGGCCACGACGCACGTCGCGCCGCCGTTCTCGAAGAAGCCCCGGACCGACGCCCCCAGGTGCGCCCACGGCACCGCGCCCCCGAACGCCCGCTCGAACGCCCGCCAGTCCTTCACCTCGACGGCCACGCCCAGCGGCCCGCGCGCGGCGTAGCCGACGAAGCCGGCCACATCGGTGCGGAGCGGTCGGGCCGGCCGGCGCGCGGGCGCCGCTGGCTCGAAATAGACGCCGGGGACGGTGGGGATCACGGCGGGCTCAGGCGTCGAGCTCGAGATCCTCGACGACGATCTCGATGGACTCGATGGCGACCTCGTTGGAGGTGCTGTTGAGCGTCGGCCCCTCCCACTTCGAGATCCACCCGTTGCGGAAGTTGAACCGGAGCGCCTCCTCGCGGGCCTCGTTGAGGAGCACGATGGAGCCGTCGCGGCGCTCGGTGACGCCGTTGATGGTGGTCCGCCGCCACAGCCACAGCTCGGCGTCGGCGGTGAAGCCGCGCTTGAGCATCACGTTGCCGTATTTGCGGAGGCCCGGGAGCTTGCGGACGGTCGCCGTCTCGCTCCCCTCGCGGTATTCGATCACGTCCTGCTCGGCGGTGAGGCCGCTGCACTCGGTGAAGCCGCCCCGCGTGAGGCCGTCGATCTCGATGAGGAAGTTGTACTGGGCGTAGGGGTCTACGCGGTCGCCGGTTGCCATGAGGGTCGGGGGTTAGAGCGTCGTGGGTCAGCTGGTGCGCGGAGGGTGGGTGTGGGAGGAGGGGAGGAGTCTCGGCCCCCCTCCCACTCCCCCATCCCCCACGCGCCGCGTCAGTCCGTCGCCGCGAGCGTCTTCTGGCTGATGCGGAAAATGACGAACTCGGCCGGGAACACCGGGGCGATGCCGACGAGGCAGATCATGCGCCCGGTGGCGATGTCCTGCTCGGTCATGGTGCTGCGGTCCACCTTCACGAAGAAGGCCTCCTCGGGCGTCACGCCCGCCAGCCCGCCGTCGCGCCAGACGGACGTGAGGAAGCCGGAGAGGCTGCGCCGGACCGTCGCCCAGAGGCCCTCGCCGTTGGGCTCGAACACGGCGAACTGCGTCCCCCGCTCGATCGACTTCTCGACGAACAGGAAGAGCCGGCGGACCGGGACGTAGCGCCACTCGGGGTCCGAGGAGAGCGTCCGGGCGCCCCACACGCGGAGGCCCCGGCCGAGGTCGCGGAAGTTGCGGAGGCAGTTGACGTGGCGCGGGTTGAGGATGTCCTGCTCGCCCTTGGTCAGGCTCACGCGGAGGTCGCGGACGCCGAGGATGACCTCGTTGGCCGGCGCCTTCTGGACGCCCCGCCGCACGTCGGTGCGGGCGTAGATCCCGGCCACGTGGCCGCTCGGCGGGATGGCGACGACGTCCTCGGCCCGGCCGAACGCGTCGCGGATCTCGAGCCACGGGTGGTAGAGCGCGGCGTACGTCGTGTCGTAGAGCTGGCGGTGGCGCTGCGCGCCGGCCACATCCGCGCCGAGCGGCGCGTCGAGGACGGCGAAGCGGTAGCGCATCTTCTCGCAGTGCGCCACGACCGCGTTCTGGACGTCCTGGCCCGTCTGGCCGGGGACGGCCACGATGCTGATGTCGTCGATGTTTTCGAGGCTCTGGAGGCCGGTCCGCTGGTCCGGGTCCACGGCCGGCGTGCCGACGTAGCGGGCGTCGTCGATGCCGGTGGCGTCGTCGGTGCCGCCGGCGAGCCCGCGCCCCGGCCCGTCGAACGGGACGCTCAGGCGGCGGTCGGCCTCGTTCGCCGCCCCGCTGGCGAGGTCCACGAGGCGGACGAGGTTGGAGGCCCCGACGCGCTCGGGCTCGCCCGCCGCCACGTCGAACCTGCCCACCACGGCGGGCGCGTAGCGGGGGTGGGCCGCGTCCATCGCCAGCCCCTCGAACGCCTCGCTCTCGACCACGCGCCCGTTCTCGACGCGCTCCACGATCAGGTCGAACTCGACCGAGGCCAGCTCGTCGTCTCTCGAAAGCGCCACGTCCACGCCGCCCGCGAACTCGACCTCGTTGAGGTCCGTGTCGACGCCGGCGACGCGCTCGCGGACCGGGCCATCGGGGCCGGGAAGCTCCAGCACCGACCCCTCGCTCAGCCCGACGACCGTGTCGAGCCGGACGGGCGAGGCGCCCTGGGCCACGTCTTCCAAGACCACGGCCCGGAGCTGCGTCGAGCGCAGGGCGCGGACGCGGAGCCCGTTGCCCCACCCGCCCTCGTAGCGGGCCACGGCGCGGAAGAGCGGCTCCTGGCGGCTCACGCGCACGCCGGCCGCGTGGATGCTCCCGACCGCCGCGTAGGCGCTCGGGACCGTGTCGGTCGCCGCGTCGAACGTCGTGTCGAGCGTGACGTCGGTGTGGACGCCGTGGAGCACCTGGAGGTCGCGGTTGCCGCCTCCGGAGATCGCCACGACCGAGCCGGCCTCCAGGTCGGCGGAGGCGGCGACGGCCACGTCGAGCACGTCCGAGAGGTGGGCGCCGTCGAGCGTCGTCTGCCCGTCGGCCGCGTCCGCCAGCGTGACGACGCGGACGGCGGTCCGGTCCGGGGGGTGGTCGAACAGCAGCTCCCCCTCGCCGACGTCGCCCGCCGTGACGTCGGGGACGGTGACGTACTCGGTGCGGGCGGGGTCCTCGGTGTCGGTGAGGCGGAGGACGACGCCGTCGGCGAGGCCCGCGAGGTCGAGCACGAGGCCGCCGTCGCCGTCGTCCAGGTCGCCGCCGGCCTCCAGGGCGCCGGGCGTGTCGGCGGCGAACGGGACCTCGGCGCCCTCGGTCACGTCCTGCAGATGGACGGCGTCTCCGTCCCCGAACGCGATCCGAAGCGGGCCGTTGAGGGCGAGCACGTCGCGCGCGGCGACGGCCTCGACGGTGACGTACTCGGAGCGCGTGCCGTCGAGGAGGAGGAGCCGGCTGCCGGGCGTCACGTTGTCGCCGCTGCGGAGGACGAGCGCGGTGTCGTCGGGGTTGGCCTGGGCCACGAGCGTCGTCGCGGTGCCGTCCTCCGTGGGCAGGCCGAACACGTCGGCCTCCGAGAACGCGGCGTCCGGCCCGACGACGCGGGTGACGTAGAGGCGCTGGCCGCCGTTCGTGAAGAACCCCTCGGCCGCGTAGGGCAGCAGGTCGCGGCGGTTCGTGAACAGCCGGTGGTCGAGGTAGCCCCCGAAGCGGCGGGTGTACTCGGGGAAGCTGGTCACGAGCGTGGGCTCGTCGACCGGCCCGCGCTGCGTCGCGCCGACCATGCCGGCCGTGCTGGTGCTGACGCCCTCGATGGGCTTGCTTCCGGACGGGACCTCCTCGACGTAGACGCCGGGGGCGAGATACTCGGGCATGGTGTGTCCCCCTGTGCGGGGTGGTTGCGGCGTTGGCTGGAACGGATCAGGACGGGGGAAGCCGGACGTCGAGGCGGGCCACGGGTCGCCCGTAGTCGACGGGCAGGGCGTGGGTGGCGGCGGCGAAGCCGGCCGCCGTCACGCGCACCTCGACCTCGGCGCGAACGGGCAGCGCGTCGATCTGGAAAAAGCCGTCCGGCCCGGAGCGTGTGCTGACGGCGCCGGCGCCGAGCGTCTCCACGAGCGCGTCGTCCACGGGCGCCCCGTCCTCGGCCCCGACCACGCGGCCCGCCAGCGCGACGGGCAGCGGCGCCATCAGCAAGACGACCGAGTGGAGCGGGGCGTCGACGGCGAGGACCTCCACGTCACGCCCGTCGATCCGGCGCGGGTGCGGGCCGGGGTCGAGGTCCGCCACGCTCAGTTCGAACGTGTCGGAGACCGGCGCGTAGCCCTCCGCGGCCACGTCGAGGCGGAGACGGAGCGTCTCGCCGGCGCCCGGCTGGCGGAGCGCGTCCGGCCGTCCGGCGAACACGACGTGGCGGCCCGGCGCCCACCGCGCGGCGAGTCCGACCGGCCGGCCCTCGGGCTCGTCGTGGCGGAGCGTCGCCGACGGCGGCGTGCGGACGGGCTCGCCGGTCACCGCGTCGAGCGCCCGCCCGACGACGAGGGCCTGCTGCGCGACGACGGCATCGAGGTGAGCGAGCGCGGGCATCAGGGGGCGACGGGGTCTTTGTGGCCGACGGCGACGAGCGACTCGGTGACGCGGTGCGCCGGCTCGGTCTCGCGCGCCGAGTCCACGGCGAGGACGCGGACGCGGTAGGCCACCGAAAGCCGATAGCTCGCGTTGAGCGCGTTCCAGACGCGCGCCAGTTCGTCCACCGACAGCACCTCCAGCGTCACCCGGAACGCCGGGCTCGCCGCCCCACCGCTCGTCCCGACCGGGACGCCGCCGACCGAATCGACGACGGGCGTGTCGTGGAAGTGCTGGAGGATGCGCCCCAGCGCGAGGTGGTCGTTGGGCGGCACGTCGAGCGGCGTGACGAGGTAGAGGAGCTGGAGCGTGAGGGGCGGGAACCGGAGCGCGCCCGCGCCTACCGGCAGGCGCGGCAGGTTGCGGAGGTGGCCGTCCGGGGCGACGTGGTAGAGGAAGAGCGAGACGAGCGCGCTATCGGGGAGGTCGTCGTGTCCGGGCGGGAACAGCGTCACGTCGGCGTCGGGGTCGGCCGTCCCCATCGCGACGCCGGGCGCACTGCGGAGCGCGCCGTGGACGCGGCGGCGCAGCTCGACGCTGAGGTCGCTGATCGTGGTGAAGGCGCTCATGGGCTCGGGTCAGCCGGCGCGTCGGGGGCGCCCGGCGCCGGGCCGGGCCGACCGCTGGGACGGGTCCGCCCCGTGCTCCTCGAACACGCGGCGGAGCGCCCCCTCGATCTCCTCCAGGCTCGTGACGGGGATGCGCTCATTGGTCTCCAACGGGACGACGTGGCCCACCCACCGCCCCGGCCCGTCGGCGGGCGCCTCGGTCCAGACCCGGGCACAGACGACGAACGACAGAGATCCGGTCGGGTCTACCCCCTGAGTCTGGGACACGGGCCACGTGGCGGGAGAGGTAATGCCGTACGGTAGACGGTGCCCGTGTCCGGCCGCGTATCCCTGGGCGTGGAACCGGCGTTCCGTCTGCGTTCCTCTCGCGTTCCGCCGCCGCTGGCGGGCGTCGCCCGCAGGCCGACGGACGGTCCATTCCTCACCCCGCGCCACGGGCAGGCCCCGTCGCCCGCGGACCGCCCCGAGCGGGTCTAGCAGAGCACCTCCTCGGCGAGGTCGTCGGCGCGCCGCTCCTGGCGGACGGCCACGAGCAATGCCTCGGTCGCGGTGGACGGGGCCAACCCGAACTCACGCTCCAGCGCTCGCACGCACCGCCCATACTGGCGGATCGCCCCGACGCGGTCGCCGGAGGTGTAGCGGAGCCGCATGATGCTCCGGTGCGCCCACTCGCGCGCGGGGTCCACGGCCAGGATGTGCTCGGCGAACTGGAGGCCTTCTTCGATGGCTCCGCACGCCTCGCTGTAGCCGACCAGCTTGTAGAGGAGGTCGAGGTAGTGGATCTGGAGCCGCTCGCGCTCAAACAGGCACCACTCGTGGTACCACCCCGGCAGGAGGTCGTCCCGGTAGAGGGCCACGGCCGCCGCCAGCACCTCGGCCTCGTCCGCGTCCAGGTCGGCCCCGGCGTGCCCGTGGGCGCCGCTCCAGGCGTCCTCCAGCGCCACCGCGTCGCACCACACGGCGGCGGTGTCGAGGCGGACGTACTCCGGCCCGCAGTCGAGGCACGCGCACGCTGACGCTTCACCGAGGCCGTTGCGGAGCTGCCAGAGCGCCTTCCGCAGGTGCGCCCGTGCCTGGGCCGTCGTCCCGTGCTCCCAGAGCGCCGAGGCGATCACCTCCCGAGACGACGCGCGGCGCCGGTGGAGGACGAGGTAGCTCAGCAGCTCCTGCGCCTTCCCGTTCAGCCCGTGCAGGGGCTCCCCCGCTGCCGTGGACGCCCGGAAGCTCCCGAAGAGGTACACCCGGACCGGCGGGGCCCCGTCCCCAAGAGGGCCGGAGGTGGAGAGCGGCTGAGAGCGAGTCGTAAACCCCGAGGCGTGTCCCATCGTCACGTGAGAAATGGCAGCGAGCCGAGCGTGTGACGCGCCCATTCGGACCGCGCCCTCGTCAGGGACGCACCACCAGACCGCCACCCGCACCGGGCGCCTCACGCTTCTTGATTATAGCCACTTAGACCTGAACGATTGCAACCCGGCGCCCACGTATTTCCCAGACCGGGTGCGGCCTCCCCAAAACGCCTCCGCCCGCTGGCGGCGGGCGCAGCGGGCGGAGGCGAGAAGAGACGAGCGCCGAGGCGCGACCTACCAGAAGAGGAGGTAGAGGGCGGCCGTGAGCCCGAGGATGCCGAAGGCCGCCGTGAGGAACACCGGGTCCTTCCCGCGCGAGACGTCGCCGACGCGGATCGCCTTCGGGCTCTCGGCCCCCTTGTTCTCGATGAGCGAGATCACGACGATGAGCAGGACCGAGAACAGGAACACGTAGCCCATCCGGTTCAGGAACGGGATCGACGGCAGGAGCACCTTGGCCAGCGCCGAGAGCGGGATCGACAGGACCGCCGTCACGAGGGCCGCGTTGGCCGTCGCCTTCCGCCAGAACAGGCCCATCACGAAGACGGCCAGCACGCCGGGGCTGATGAACCCGGTGTACTCCTGGATGTACTGGAAGGCCTGGTCGATGGCGCCCAGGAGCGGGTACGCCACGAGCGCCGCCACCACGATGGCGACGAGGCTCACGATCCGCCCGATCGTCACGAGCCGCTTTTCCGGCGCCTCCGGGTTCCGCGACTTGTAGAGGTCGATGGTGAAGATGGTGGCCGTCGAGTTCATCATCGACGCCAGCGACGAGACGATGGCCGCCGCCAGCGCGGCGAAGGCGAGCCCCTTCAGGCCCGGCCCGATGTAGGTGCCCAGGAGCCACGGGTACGCCTGGTCCGCCTTGTCGATGGGCGCGTCGAGCCCGAAGGCGACGATGCCCGGGACCACGACGATGATCGGGAGGATCATCTTGAGCCCGCCCGCGAAGGCCAGCCCGCGCTGGGCCTCCTTCAGCGACTTGGCCGCGAGCGCCCGCTGGATGATGTACTGGTTGCACCCCCAGTAGAACAGGTTGGCCACCCACATCCCGCCGAGGAGCACGCCGAGCCCGGGGAGGAGTTGGTAGGCGTCCTGGGCCACGCCGGCGTCGTCGGTGTAGACGAGCTCGCCCGGCCCGAGGATCATGTTGAACCGGTTCGGTAAGTCGGCGATGAGCTGGCTCATGCCGGCGAAGACGCCGGCCCCGCCGGCGTAGGCGTCGAGGGCGAGGACGGTCGTGAGGAGCCCGCCGCCGATGAGCACGACCACCTGCACCACGTCGGTCCAGGCGACGGCCTCGAGCCCGCCGTAGATCGAGTAGATCGTGGCGAAGGCGGCCAGCCCGGCCATGCCCCAGAACAGCGGGACGCCCATGATCCCCTCCATCGCCAGCGCGCCGAGGTAGAGCACCGACGTGAGGTTGACGAAGACGTAGACGAGGAGCCAGAACACGGCCAGCAGCGTCCGCACGCGGCCGTCGAACCGGCGCTCCAGGAACTGCGGCATCGTGAAGATCTGCTTCTCGAGGTAGATCGGGAGGAAGAACCACGCGATCACCAAGAGCGTCACGGCCGCCATCCACTCGTACGAGGCGATCGCGAGCCCGAGCCGGAAGCCGGACCCCGACATCCCGATAAACTGCTCGGCCGAGATGTTCGAGGCGATGAGCGAGGCGCCGATGGCCCACCACGGGAGCGCCTTCCCCGCGAGGAAGTAGTCGGCGGAGTCCTTCTCGTGGCCCTCCTTCTCGCGGGAGACCCAGAGGCCGACGCCGACGATGAGGGCGGCGTAGGCGCCGAAGACGACGTAATCGATCAGGGCAAAGTCCATCGGGAGGGGCGGGGCGAGAGGAACAGCTGGCGGAGCGGCCGGCGCGGTTCGCAAGAATACCGCCCGACAGGTACATGGGGCACTCCCCGTTTCGGCCGCGCGACGCCGCCCGCGCACCCCGCCGCACGACACGCCGCTGGCACCCCGCGGCCGGACCTTCGGGCTCCGCCCCACCCCGCTCCCCCGAGGCCGCCCCGCATGAGACGACAGGTCATCGAGAAGCTCGAGATCCTCGCCGACGCGGCGAAGTACGACGCCTCCTGCGCCTCCTCCGGCGGGAAGCGCGAGAACTCCCCGACGGGCATCGGCCACAGCACCGGCGCTGGGATCTGCCACTCGTACACCGAGGACGGCCGGTGCGTCTCGCTCCTCAAGGTCCTCTTCTCGAACGTCTGCATCTACGACTGCGCCTACTGCGTCTCGCGCCGGTCGAACGAGGAGGTCGAGCGCGTGGCGTTCACGGTGAAGGAGGTCGTGGACCTCACGATGGCGTTCTACAAGCGGAACTACATCGAGGGCCTGTTCCTCTCGTCGGGCATCTTCAAGGACGCCGACACGACGACGGAGAAGCTCGTGGCCGTCGCCCGGTCGCTCCGCCACGAGCACGCAGTTCAACGGCTACATCCACCTCAAGGTGATCCCCGGCGCGAGCGCTGAGCTGGTGACGGAGGCCGGCCGGCTGGCGGACCGCCTGAGCGTGAACGTCGAGATCCCGAGCGAGCCGGGCCTGAAGTCGGTCGCGCCGGAGAAGGACTACGCGAGCGTGTTCGCGCCGATGGCGACGGTCCGCGACGGGATCGAGGAGGCGCGTGAGGAGCGGAGGCGGAGTCGCCGCGCGCCCCGCTTCGCCGCCGGCGGCCAGTCGACGCAGCTCGTCGTCGGCGCGACGCCCGAGAGCGACCGCCAGGTGCTGGAGCTGGCCGACGGGCTCTACTCCGAGCAGAAGCTCCGGCGCGTCTACTACTCCGGCTTCATCGCGCTCGGCGGCGACCGCCGCGTGCCGGACCCGGCGACGTACCGCGCGCCGCTCCACCGCGAGCACCGGCTCTACCAGGCCGACTGGCTCCTCCGCACGTACGGGTTCGACCTCGACGAGGTGGCCCCGCCGGGCTCGGAGAACCTCGATGCCGAGGTGGACCCCAAGACGGCCTACGCGCTCCGCTTCCCGCACCTCTTCCCCATCGACGTCAACACGGCGGCGGTCGAGTGGCTGCAACGGGTGCCCGGCCTGGGCCTGAAGTCGGCGCACCGGATCGTGGCGGCGCGGCGGCACTCCGTGGTCCGGTGGGACGACCTCCGGCGGATGGGCGTCGTGCTCAAGCGCGCCCAGCACTTCCTGACGACGCCGGACCACCGGCCGCACCTCATCGGGCGCGACCCGGAGGCCGTCCGGTCGCGGATCGTCGGCGGGCGGGCGGCGGAGACCCCGCAGCTCTCGCTGTTCGCGGGGCCGCGGGCGCAGGCGGCCTAGAGCGGAGACCCGCTCCGCTGGCGCCCGTCACCGCCAGCGGGACCGGCCAGCGGTTGTCCAGAACTCTCTCTTCCTCCTTGCTCCCCGTCGATCCAGCGCTCACGTTCGAGACGGACGGCACGTTCGCCGGCCTGCTGGCGTCGTACGCCGAGGCGCACCGGCGGCAGGCGCTCCCGGCCGAGGTGCGGACGCTCGGGGACCCCGCCTCGGGCGCCCTCTTCGCCGAGGCGGTCCCGCTGGAGACGCACGCCGCGCTGGCGGACCGCGTCGAGCGCGGGGTGGAGCGTCTGAAAGCCGGGCTCGTCGGGCGGATGCGGCGGGCGTTCCTGAGCGAGCGGCCCGGCATGGAGGTCGCCGTCCTCCGCCTGATCGGGGCCGTGGCGGATCGGGGGGCCGACGCCGCCGAGGACTGGACGTTCGAGCCGGCCCGCGAGGTGGCGCGGTGGTCGGGCCGCGTGGGGCGCGAGGCGCACCGGATGGAGGCGTTCGTCCGGTTCGAGCGGATCGACGAGGAGATCGGCCAGCACGAGGCGCCCGAGACGTTCGCCGCCCGCATCCGGCCCGAGTACAACGTCCTCCCGATCCTCCACGGTCACTTCGAGACGCGCTACCCGGCGCTCGCGTGGCGGATCGTGGACGTGCGGCGCAGCCTGGCGCTCGTCCACACGCCGGCCCCGCTCCGCGCGGAAGGCCAGTCGCCGTCCCAGATCGTCCCTGCCGACACGCTCGACCTCCCCGCCACCACGACCGACGAGGAGGAGCGCTACCAGCGGATGTGGCGGGCCTACTTCCGCGCCGTCACGATCCCCGAACGGCGGAACCTCGCGCTCCATCTCCGGCACGTCCCGAAGCGCTACTGGCCGTACCTCACCGAAAAGCAGGACTTGGTGGAGTGAAGGCCGACGCGCTGGCGGCGACGGTCGCCAGCGGGACGAGGGGGAGTCGTCCACGCCCGCACGCCGCTCGCTGCCCGTCCTCCCCCCTATCGCGCCAGGCGGCGGCCGGCGGCGTAGTAGAAAAACAGCCGGTGGGCCTCGGCCGCACGGCGCTGATCGGCCGCCTCGTGCCACGCCTCGGCCGCGTTCGCGCCGAGCGACAGCGCCGCCAGCGCGGCGCCGACGGCGTCGAACACCCAGCCGGGCGCGGCGAGGCCGACGGTCAGGGCCGGGACGGCGAGCGGGAGGAAGCGGTGGGCGCCGTTGGCGTAGCGCGACGTCAGCTCGCGGAGGAAGCCGACCGAGGCCACGGCGTCCTCGATGTCGGAGATGGCGGGGGCCACGTCGCGGCGGTAGACGCGCTCGGCGTCGAGCGGGAAGTCGGGGTCCCAGACGGCCGAGGCGACGGCCTCGGCGAACTCGGCGACGGCAGCCCGGAACCGGGCGAGGTGGGGGTCGAGGTCGCGGCGGACGTCGAGCGTCTCTTCCACCGTGGCGAGGTCGAAGAGGGGGAGGCGCGGGAGCCAGTCGGCCGCGAGGCCGCCCTGCCGCGCCCACCCGGCGCGCGGCTCGGAGACGCCGGCCGCCCGCTGGCGGAGCAGGTCGGCCGTCGCGGCGTCCACCATGGGGACCGAGAGCCCGCAGGAGATGGCGTCGAGGACGCGCGCGGCGTAGACGTCGGCGGCGACGGGCGCGAAGTCGTGGGGCGCCCCGAGCGCGTCGAGGTCGAGCCCGTCGACCGAGAGCCGGCCGGAGCGGACGGCGGCGAGCAGCTCGCCGTGCCCGCCCTGGTCGAGGCGGGCGCGGAGCGTGTCGCGGGCGTCGTGCCACTGTTCCTCGGCGACGCGCTCGATCCAGGCCCGGCGCGAGGCCGCCGCCCAGGGCTCGTCCGGGCGAGGGGCCAGCGATGCGTAGGCGTCGGCGAGAAGGCGCGGTCCGTCGCTCAGGTCGAGGTCGCCGGCGAGCGCCGCCAGCGCGTCGAGCTGGCCGGCGGTGTCGGGCGCGGCGGCCTCCAGCCGGAGCAACCGGGCGACGAGCGCGGCGGCCGGGCTGCACAGCGTCGCCGCGTCGCCGTAGAGCAGCGCCGCCTTGACGAGCCGGACGTCGGCCGAGAGGCCGACGGGGCCGTCGGGCCAGGGGGCCGGGCCGACGCCGATGGTGACGTGAAGGGAGCGGGACATGGGCGCACGAGGGGCGCCCAGAGTCCGACCCGGCGGTGCCGCCTGCGTGTCAGCCTCCCCAAAACGCCCGCCGCCCCCGGCGCACAGGCACCGGGGGCGGCGGTTCTACAAGAGGTGCCGTTTACTCGGCCGACCGCGCGCGGAGCTTTTTGGCGGCGTAGCCAGCGCCCGCCAGCGCGAGCAGCCCGAGGCCACCGTCGAGCGGCACGGGGTCCGGCGGCGGCGGCGGCGCGGGGACCATCGACGGCGCGGCGGCCGGCGCGGCCGGGGGCGGGCTCGACGGAGCCGCCCAGCTCGGGAGCCCACCGACGTCGTCGGCCAGGGCGGCGGGGGCGGCCAGAACTACGGCACCGAAGAGTACGAGAGACGAGAGGGCTTTCATGGAGCAGGACGGGCTGGCGGTCGGAGTCTCACGGTCGTTCCTAGTGTACGGCAACTCCACCGCGTGGGAAGCGCCCCTGTTCCCCCGCCCTGGGGACGCTTGCAGCGCGTCTCCGCACGCCGCCGCCCTCGACGCACAGGCACCGAGGGCGGCGGTCTCGTTCCGCTGGCGGAGCGCGTCCGCCCGTGCGGCAGCTAGGCCAGCTCCATCTGCGTGTTGAGGAAGTCGCGGAGGACGTAGTTGAGGATCCCGCCGTGGCGGTAGTACTCCACCTCGATCGGCGTCGAGAGCGCGACGATCACGTCGAAGTCGACCGTCGAGCCGTCGTCCTTCGTGGCCGTGATGGTCAGCGTGTCGTTCGGGCGAACGCCGTCGGAGACGGGGACGTCGAAGGCCTCGGTCCCGTCGAGCCCGTAGGTGTCGAGGCTCTCGCCCTTCTGGAACAGGAGCGGGAGGACGCCCATCCCGATGAGGTTCGAGCGGTGGATCCGCTCGTACGACTGCGCCACGACGGCCTTCACGCCGAGGAGGATCGTCCCCTTGGCGGCCCAGTCGCGCGAGGAGCCCATCCCGTAGTCCTTGCCCGCGAACACGACGAGCGGCGTGCCCTCGGCCTGGTACTCCTGCGCGGCGTCGTAGATGTACCGCTGCTCGCCGTCCTTCATCGTCCAGCCGCCCTCGGTGCCGGGGGCCATCTGGTTGCGGAGGCGGATGTTGGCGAACGTCCCGCGCGTCATCACGCGGTCGTTCCCGCGCCGCGACCCGAACGAGTTGAAGTCCTTCGGCTCGACGCCGTGGTCCTGGAGGTACTGGCCCGCCGGCTCGCTCTTGGGGATGGCCCCGGCGGGCGAGATGTGGTCGGTCGTGGTCGAGTCGCCGGCCTTGACGAGCGTCCGGGCGCCGTGGATCGGCTGGATCGTCGGGACCTCGGCGGTCACGTCGAAGAAGAACGGGGGCTCCTGGATGTACGTCGAGTCCTCCTGCCAGTCGTAGACGGCGCCCTCGCTCGTCGCGATCTGGTTCCAGCGCGGGTTCGAGTCCTCGATCCCCTCGTAGAGCTCCTCGAACTGGTCCGGCGTGACGGCCTCGCGGATCGTGTCGAGGATCTCCTGCTGCGACGGCCAGACGTCCTTCAGGAAGACGTCGTTGCCGTCGCGGTCCTGGCCGATCGGGTCGTTCTGGAGGTCGATGTCGACGGTCCCGGCGAGCGCGTACGCGACGACGAGCGGCGGGCTGGCGAGGTAGTTGGCCTTGACGAGCGCGTGGATGCGGCCCTCGAAGTTCCGGTTGCCCGAGAGCACGCCGGCCACCACGAGGTCGCCCTCGGTGATGGCCTCGGCGACGGGCTCGGGGAGCGGCCCCGAGTTGCCGATGCAGGTCGTGCACCCGTAGCCGACGAGGTTGTAGCCGAGCTGGTCGAGGGAGTCCTGGAGCCCGGCCTTCTCGAGGTAGGCGGTCACGACGCGCGAGCCCGGCGCGAGGCTCGTCTTGACGTACGGCTTCACCGTCATGCCGCGCTCGACGGCCTTCTTCGCCAGCAGGCCGGCGGCCACCATCACGCTCGGGTTCGAGGTGTTGGTGCAGCTCGTGATGGCGGCGATGACGACGTCGCCGTGCCTCAGGTCGAGCTCGTTGCCCGCCTCGTCCTTGTAGCGGCCGGTGTTGCCGAGCGCGTCCTCCTGAAGGCCGAAGCCCTGGGGGCTGGCGGGCCGCGTCAGCGACGCCTCGAACTCCTGCTGGACATCGCGGAGCACGATCCGGTCCTGCGGGCGCTTCGGGCCGGACATGGACGGCTCGACCTCGCTCAGGTCCAACTCGAGGACGCTGGCGAACTCGGGGTCCGCCAAGTCGTCGGTGCGGAAGAGGCCCTGGGCCTTCGTGTACTGCTCGACGAGATCGACCGTCTCCTCGCTCCGGTTCGTGCGGCGGAGGTAGTCGAGCGTCTCGGCGTCGATGGGGAAAAAGCCCATCGTGGCCCCGTACTCGGGGGCCATGTTGGCGATCGTCGCGCGGTCCGGGAGGCTCATCGACGAGAGGCCGGTCCCGAAGAACTCGACGAACTTGCCGACGACGCCGTGCCGGCGGAGCATCTGCGTGACGGTCAGCGTGAGGTCCGTCGCGGTGACGCCCTCCTTGAGCTTGCCGGAGAGCCGGAAGCCGACGACCTCCGGCATGAGCATGTAGATCGGCTGGCCGAGCATGGCCGCCTCGGCCTCGATCCCGCCGACGCCCCAGCCCAGCACGCCGAGCCCGTTGATCATGGTCGTGTGGCTGTCGGTGCCGACGAGCGTGTCGGGGTAGGCGACGGGCAGCCCCTCGTCGCTCGGGCTCGTCCACACGCCCCGGGCGATGTACTCCAAGTTGACCTGGTGGCAGATCCCGCGCTCGGGCGGGACCACGCTGAAGTTGTCGAACGCCTTCGAGCCCCAGCGGAGGAACTCGTAGCGCTCCTGGTTGCGCTGGAACTCGATGTCGGCGTTGATCTGGAACGCCTGCGGCAGCGCGAAGCTGTCGACCTGGACCGAGTGGTCGATGACGAGGTTGACGGGGACGCGGGGGTTGATGGCCTCGGGGTCGCCGCCGTTCCGGGCCATCGCCGAGCGGAGCGCCGCGAGGTCGACGACGGCCGGGACGCCCGTAAAGTCCTGGAGGAGCACGCGGGCCGGCGAGAACGGGACCTCGACCTCCGCCGGGGAGGCGGGCTCGTAGCGGGCGAGGTTCTCGACGTCCTCTCGCGTGACCGGCCCTTCGCCAGCGGCGCGGAGGGCGTTCTCGAGGAGCACCTTGATGGAGAACGGGAGGCGGTCGAGGTCCACGCCGAACTCGTCGGCGGCGCGGTCGAGGCGGTAGTAGTAGACGGAGCCGCCGGAGGTGCGGAGGGTGTCGCGGGCGCCGAGGGGGTCTGCTGCCATGTCGGGATGCGGAGGTCGGAAGATCGGGTCGGAGACGTACACGCCCAAACGGCGCCGGGGTGCCTCACTCGGAGCCCCGGCACCGGGTTTCCGCCGTCTCCTCACGATCGCCGCCCATGGATGGCCGTTGCCGACTGGCGGTCGGGCCCCCGCAGCGGTCGGCTTTCACCGATCTTCCCGGCTCGCCCGTTGACCCCGACGGGAAAGGGTCTGTATTCTGGGGTCCCGCTCGCATGGCGGCGATGGGGCTATAGCTCAGTTGGTAGAGCGCTGCAATCGCACTGCAGAGGTCAGGAGTTCGAATCTCCTTAGCTCCACGAATCATAAACGGCCCTTCCGGCAGCGGGAGGGCCGTTTTCTATTGATGCCCTAACGGGGTCATGCGGACGGCCGACAGGTGGAGTACGGCACATGTACGGCAAACTGACGCGCTGACATGCCCCCCGGTGCGCTCACTCGGGCCGCCGAACCCGACGCGCCTCCACGGGTGGCAGTCCTCCTGCCTCGGCGTAGTCCCCCGGCAGGGCCGTGGGGAAGCGAGGTGCCCCGCCGGCTCACCGAGGCGGGCCAGCGGGGCACAGCGGTCCTACTCGGTGGGGGCCGCCTCGGGCAGTTCGTCGGAGACCGGGCCGGCCGCCTCGATCTGGAGCGCGAGTTCGGCGAACCAGTGGAGCGGGCTCAGCTCGGCCGCGAGGTCGTCGAGGACGCCCCACACCTTGTGCCGGAGCGCGCCGGCCACGGCGGGGAGCCCCGCCAGCGCCAGCGACGGGTGGACCCGGTAGGCGTTGGCCCCGTCGCGGCCCGAGAGGTCGAAGACGAGCGAGGGCACGCCGTGGCGGTGCGGCGTGAACGTCTCGCCGGTCAGCTCGCACCGGAGGACGGCGCGGGGATCCTCCGCCTTCTTCCATTCGATGCGCGGGCGCGTCGCCGGCTCGGCGTCGCCGTGGCCGTGCCCAAAGAGGAAGGGGCCGACTGGGGCGAACGCCTCGGGGATCACGGCGAGCGGGACAGCGCCAGGACCGGCCCCGCACATGATCGCGTCGTAGGCCGTCGGTGACGGACCGTTCGCGGTCCGGCTGGCGGCGGACGTGTCGGCGGTGGAGGTGGGTAGGTTGGGCATAGCGGTAGCCTTGCGGCTTGAGGTTGGAAGGTTGCTGCGAGCGGCCGGGTGGGCAGTTGCGTTGCCCCCCGGCCGCGATCCGTTCAGCCCTCGACCTTGCGGAGCCGGTAGAGCGGCCCGTCGAGGTCGTAGCCCCCGAACTCTCGGACGAGCGCCCGACGCACGGCGTGGCCGCGGTCCGGGTACTTCGCCGGGTCCAGCGCCATCGTGATGGCACTCGGATTCTTTCCGATCCGCCGAGCGGCCTCCGACTGCGAGACACCGGCGGCGTCGAGCGCAGCGGAAGCGGTCTCGGCGAGCTCGGTTTCAGTGACGAGCCGGCCGGCGCGGAGCGGGGAGGACGGAGACATGGGCAGGGCTCTGGGGATCGACAGGCTTAACGGATCGCGTGAACTACCGTTCCCGTCTTCCGTGAAAATAGCCGAGTCCAACCGGAACCAATGTTCACGAATATCGTGAAAGACGCAGACAAGGGACGCAACCCCTCACCGCCGGACCGACTCGCGGTCCGATCCAACCTCACCGCCCGCCGGGCACCCTACCATGACCACGCTCCGCGCCACCCTCGCCAACGCCGCCCGCACCTACACGATGCGCGAGGCCCACGCCTCCGCCCGCGCGCTCCGCCAGCGCTACCCGTCCGAGAGCTACCCGGCCTGCCTCTCGGCCGCGCTCCGGGAGGTCCACGCGCGTGTCCGCCGGTGCCCGCTCCCGTCCCTCCGTGAGCAGGCTGTCGCATGGGCCGAGTGCGCTCGCGCTACCGGCGCCCGGTTCGACGTGGCCCGCAAGGCGGCGTCGGCCCTCCGTTTCTCGGCCGGCAACGACCTCGGCAGCCTCGCCGTCCCGTCGAAGCTCACCGGCACATCGTCGTACCAGGATGCCGCCGCGGCTGTCAGCGCCCGCCTCGACGCGCGGGGCGGATGGATCCTCACGGAGCACGACGGGCCGACGGTCTACGCGCTCGGCCTCCGCCTCGGCGACGTCCAGCCGAAGCACGCGCGGACGTGGCTCCCGGTCCTCCGGCAGAGCCGGCCGGTCCGGCTCGCGGTGATCGCGGTCACGGGCGGCGACCCGTACGTGACACCGGGCGGCGACGTGAAGCGCAAGACGCACGGGGTCAACGTGGCCTTCGAGGTCGGAGCCGCCGTGCTCGACTGGCGGGCGGCGCGCGTAGAGGCCGAGCGGCAGGGGCGGCCGGAGACGGCGGCCGAGTTGCAGCAGCTCATGGCCGATCTGTTCTGAGCACGCGGTCGATACTCCCGGTGCCCTCGGCCGGGAGTGCCGGCGGCGGTTCTCGTCAGGACGAAAACACAACTTGCCACGGTCCCCCGCCCGCTGTCTGACGGGCTCCTCAGAACGGCCGCGCCTCGGTTCGGACCACGTAGACGCCCGAGCGCCCGACGACGACCTCGGCGGCCGTCAGCGCGTCGAGCACGCTCTCCACGTCGAGGCCGTCAGCGCCAGCCACGCCGAGTGCGCGGACCTCGGTGAGCGCGTCGAGCACGTCGGAGGCCGTGAACGTCGCGGGCGGGTCGGGCAGCCGGTCGAGCACGTAGACGACGGCGGGCGGGAGCGCGTGGGGCCGGTTCATGGGCCGGGGTCGGTCTCGGCGAGCGCGTCGAGCGCATCGTGCACGGTCTGAGGTCCCCGCCACGGCCCGGGGTCGGGGTAGCCGGCGTCAACGTGGATCTGCCGTTGGCGCTCGTGCTCGCGCCGGTCGGCCTCGTCGCGCCACGCCACGGCCAGCGCCTCGGCGTCAGGGTGCTCGGCCTCGAACTCGGCCGCCCACGCGGCGACCTCCTGCGCGCCGTCGTGACGCTGAGCCGCCGCCACGGCCGCGGGGTCGGTCGGGTCGAGCGGCATGAACCCCGTGAGCCCGTCCGGTCGGTACCGGGCGTCGGGCGCCGGCGCCTCCACCGCCGCGCGGATCGGGCGGGCCGTCGCGTAGGCCCCAACCTCGTCGCGCGCCACGAGCGACCGCCAGCGCTTGACGTCGAAGTCCAGCAGGTCCCGCGCCCGCCCCTCGGCGTCGGCTCGGAGCAAGGCGACGTACCGCTCGGTCTCCACGATCTCGCCGGCCTCGCGGAGCTCGTCGTAGGTCGGGGGGCGCCCCTCCTTCGGCCCGTCGACGGCTACGGTCAGGACCTCGTGGAGCGTCGGCGACCACACGCCGAACGCCTTGCATGCGGCATGCCGGTCCTCCCAGGAGTCCACGACGTGGACCGGTCGGCGTGTGGCCTCCAGCTTCTTCAGTCGGGTGCGCAGGCTCATGATGGTCTGGGCTACGCCGCCTCAGCGGCAAGGTCGGACCGCTGGTGGTCCGCAGAGGCTTCGAGGTCCGCCAGCCGGGCTTCCAGCTCGCCGACCTCGACCACCTTCACGTAGGCCCCGCACGCCTGGACGAGCGCGTGCGTCGCCTTCAGCGCGGTGCCGGCGTCGTCGGCCTGGGTCAGCGTCTCGACGCGCTCAATGGCGGCCCAGAGCTTGGCGCGGACGTCGCCGAGTGTGCCGGCCTCGGTGGCGCGGCGGCGCTCGGCGCGGGCGAGGCGGGCGAGGTGGGGGCGGGTGTCTCCGGGCATCGGTCGTTTGCGGTATGGGAAGGGTACCCCCCCCGGTCTGTTGAGGTCAGAGTAGAGGCGGCACAGCAACGGGGCGCCCCCAGCAGATGCGGGCGGCGTCGCGGCCGTGGACGTTCGAGCGGCCGGCGTATCCGGTCACGCGCCGCAGCGCCTCGGCGTCCCACTTCTTCGAGCGGACGGGCTCGACGGGGACTGCCGGCACGCCGAGCGCGGCGCAGGCGTCGAGGTACAGGTCGGTCAGCGCGTCCACCCGGCCGACGGACCGCGCGATCCGGTCGCGCTCGCCCCGGGCGGTCTGCCGATGGCGAGCGTACAAGGGCAGGCCGGTCGCGTCCTCGACGTAGACCGCCAGCAGGAGCCCAGCCACGTGCCACGCCTCCAGCTGGCGGACGGTGGCGAGCGGGCCGGCGGAGGTGACGAACGCGAGCGCGCGCCGGGCGGGATCGTAGCCAGCCAGCCCCGTCGTCTGGCCCGGGTCGATGCCGAGGACGAAGGGAGCGGCGGGCTCAGCGGCGCGGTAGCGGATGCGGGCTCCCATCTCAGGAGGTGAGGTTGTGATGGGCGGCGAGGTCGCGGAGCTCGCCCGCGAGGTGGTCGGCGTGGGCCGTCGTGAACGCGACCTCGAAGAGCGCCCGGAGCCGGACGGCCTCGGGGCCGAGGAAGGAGGCGTGGCGCTCGACCCACCGCTCCATCTGGTTCAGCCGGCGGCGCGTCTCGCGCGGCGTCTCGGTCGTGCGCGTGGTCTCCGTCGTCATCGTGGGTCCTCGGTGCTCCAGGGGTCATCTGAGGCGTTCGGCGCCGACGCTGGCGGCGGGCCGATCCATCCGTCGCCCCCAGGTGGGACAGGTGGGACACCTGGGACACCCGTCCCACCTGTCCCGGGTGTCCCACCGTCCTGCTCGACCCTCGACAGCGCACGGCCGACCTTCTTGTGGTTCGTCCCCAGCCGCCGGGCGATCTCCCGGTGCGAGAGCGACGGTTCGGACGCGGCGAGCGCCACGATCTCCGCGTCGAGCTCGACGTGATCCGCCTGCGTCCGCTCCTGTAGGTGCTCGCGCTCCTCCCCGTCGTCCTCGTGCCACAGTCCGAGCATCGGCCCGCGCTTCTCGACGCGGCACACGGCGACGTTCTCGGCGTGCCGCTCCAACTCGGCCGAGCGGACCTTGAGCTGCTTCACGTACCGGACGTCTGGCTCGCGCGAGCTCCGACCCAATGCGAACACGCCGTCGGCGAAGTTGGCGAGGTGCCGGCTACCGGCCAGGTCGTTCAGCGTGATCGGCCTCGACTCGTCGCGCTTCGGCGTGTGGGCGAGGACGAGCATGGACAGCCCGTGCCGCCGTTTCAGCCGGTGGAGCGCGTGCATGAGCGGGAGCGCGTCCCGAGCCTTCTCCGACTGGCGACCGAGGAACGTGATGTTGTCCACGATCACCAGGCGGAACCCGTCGCGCTCGACAGCCCGCTCAACGGCGGCCCGCACGTCCTCGTCCCACGCCTCGCGCACGAGGGCGTCGGGGTTGATCTCGGCGCGGGCGAACCGCTCGGAGAAGCGGTAGGGCCGGCCGCCGTCGGAGTACCGGGTCTCGAACTGCTTCGGGCTCGAGCTCGCAGTCCACGTAGAGGACCGGGCCGGCCTCGGCCTCCATCCCGAACCCGGGCACGGGCCGACCGCTGGCCAGCGCCTCGGCGATCTGGACGGCCAGGATCGACTTGCCGACGTTCGTGGACGCGAAGAGGATCGACATCTCGCCCTCGAACCAGAGCGAGCCGAGGAGCGGCCGTGCCGCCGGGAGCCGCGCGGCCTCGTCCATCCACGCCGAGACGGGGCGGACGATAAGCGCGTCGTCGCTGGACGCCGTCTCGACGTAGGGCGCCTGGGCGTCGGGGTCCGGCGGCGTGGTGGCCCACCCGCGCGTAAGGGCCGCCGCGCGGAGCCGCGCGGTCTCGGCCGCCTCCTTCGCGCGGTGCCAGTCGTTCAGCGCATCGAAGCCCGCCAGCACGTGGGCGTCGGACTGGTCGGCCGGCGCCTCGTTCGTCACGCGCAGGTACGCCGGGTCCCTAGGGTCGGTCGGATCGAAGGGCCGCCCCTCGTTGTGCGTCGCATCCATCACGAGCACCCCGTCGTCGTGCCGGCCCGCTGGGGACGGACGGCGAGTTGGTCGAGCGCCCGCGCGACGGCGCGAGCGTGCGCCGGGCTCAGCCGGGCGAGCGCCGCCAGCGCGGCGCCGTCACGTCGGCGGAGAGCGTCGGCCACAGCAGCAGACGGCAGGCGCGTAGGCCGCCGGTTGGTCGTGCTGTTCATGACCGCCCCCCCGCGCTCCGGCGGATGAACGCTTCGACGGCCCGGCGCTCGAACCGGCGCCCGCGCCCGCTCGGCGTGACGCGGACCGGCGTGAGCTCGCCGAGGGCCACGAGGTTGTCGACCGTCCGCTCGGCGACGTTGAGCCAGTCGGCGACCTCGGCCGAGGTCAGAAGCGGCGGCGGGGCCTGGGGGAGCGAGGCGACGCGCTCGGCGATCCGCTCCGCGAGCGCGTCGAGGTCGGAGTCGGAAAGCGCTGGGGCTGAAGCCGGACCGTCGTGCGGGTCCGGTGCGTGTGGTAGGTTGGGCATCGCAGTGGCAGACTGCTGCGCCCCTCGCGGCACCTCGACGCCGCCCCCTTCGTCCGGGGGCGGCGTCGGTCGTTTCGGTCAGGCCGAAGAACGAGGACAGGGAACGCCGCGAGCTCCTACCACGGGCGCGGCGCCCCCTGTCGGTACCGCCAGAGGCGGTGGGGGGATCTGTCGAGAGCTCCAGAGCGGCGACCGTGCGCCTCCCTGCGTGGTAGTTCGGTAGCTACCAGGGGAGCGCCGACAGGCGGCTATGAGAGCTCATCAGCGTTCACGACCTCTCATACCGTCGCGCTACGAGAACCAGCCGTACGCGCCCACCGTCGCGCAGTCCGTCGCCGTGCAGCCCGTGATCTCATCGGCGACCTCGTCGGCCTTCTTCACGATCAAGGCGACGAAGGTCGCCGCGCTCGATCTGCCTTTCCCGAGCCGATACCCAACGTGCTTCCGAAAGGTCTGTTGAGGAAATCGTCACCGGGCTTTCCTAGCTGGTTGACCGTCCTCCTCAGTATCATCGTTCATCTCACGGACTGTCAGCGTCCTCAGGCTACCGGTCTCGCCACAGGCGCGCAGCTACGAAGAGCACCTTCTGGGTGTCATCGCTCATCCGGCGAGGGTCCCGATCATCCGCCTCGTCTGTCACCACGCCGCGCAGCACCAACTCATAGCTCACCCACTCACGGAGAAGCCTCCTGAGCTCCACAAGCCAGCCGTCGCGCGCATCGAGCCGCCATTCCAAGAGCGAACGTTGGCGAGCCCACGGCGCGTTCAGGAGCCCCCAGCCGTCGGCGAGCGCGTCGAACGAGCCAAGCACCTCGTCGGCCGGCTCGCCTCGCTGAAGCCCGTCCCACAACCTGCGGACCTCGTTACGGAACGGGCGTAGCGACCGGGCGGGATCGAACGTCATGCCCGGGTGCGTCCCGGTCTCGGTTTCGACTTCTGCGACGACGACACGGAGCACGCTCGCCACCTCGGCGAACAACGTCTCCAGCGTTTCCGCGATCTCATCAGCACGCCGCTCAACCCGGGCTTGCAGTTGGACAGCAACGCCCGGCGGCTCGCTGGCTGTGACGTACTCCACCTCGGTGCCGCCCCGCTCCAGATAGCGTGTCCAACCGTGAGACGGGAAGAGGTAGCCCCCTTCTGGGGGGCGGCTGGCAGGAGCCCACCGCTTCTGCTGCTCGACGTAGGACTCGAAGAGGTCGCCGAACGGTTCCGGCAACGCCGCCTCGATCACGTCGCCGTCGGCATCGTCAGGCCAGATGGAGCCGACGGGAAGGCCGTACGTCTCTCCCTCGACGCCGCACCACGTGTGGAACGGCAGTTCGGGTCGGTACTCGGTCGCCTCGTCGGTGAGGGGCGGGGGCTTGAGGTTCGGCGGCCTCACGTCGTGGTAGGAGCGGAGGGGTTCGAGAACCTACGCACCTTGTTGCGACCGCACAACATCCACCCTACCTTCCCTCCGTCCACCACCGCCCCGTCGTGACCCGCGTCATCCCCACGTCCGAGGCCGCCGACCGGCTCGGCTGCACCACCCAGGCCGTCATCAACGCGATCAAGCGCGGCGACCTCAACGGCGAGAAGGTCGGCCCCATCTGGACCGTCCGCGACGACGCCACGCTCGCGGCCTACATCGTCCCCGAGCGCGGCGGCCGGACGCACACCGCCTACCGCCAGCGCGCCGAAGCCGACGGCCCCTCGTAGCCGTGCCCGTCGTCCTCCGCGTCGGCCCCTACCGCTTCCTGTTCTACTCGAACGAGCCCGACGAGCCGCCCCACGTCCACGTCAAGCGCGACCGCGCCGAGGCCAAGTTCTGGCTCTCCCCCGTCACCCTCGCCCGCTCGAAGGGCTTCCCCGCCCCCGAGCTCCGCAAGCTCGCCCGGCTCACGGCCGAGCACGAACGCGCCCTCCTCGATGCCTGGAACTCTCGCCCGTAAGCGCGCCCGCCTCGCCGGCAACTGGCGCAAGCGCGTCGGCCCCGACACGGCCGACGTCCCCGAAGCGGTCTCGGCCGAGGTGGACACCGACGCCGTGACCGTCCGGCTCTCCGACGGCCGCGCCGTCTCGTTCCCGCTCGCGTGGAGCCCGCGCCTCCTCGACGGCACGCCCGAGGAGCGGGCCGAGGTCGAGGTGAGCCCGTCAGGTCTCCACTGGCCCCAGCTCAACGAGGACCTGAGCGTGGCCGGCATCCTCGCCGGGCGCCCGAGCGCCGAGGGGCCGGCGAGCCTCGCCGACTGGCGGGCGCTCATGGACCGGCGCCGCGCCCAGCTCGCGGCGGGCGAGGACCCCGAGCCCCACTACCCAACGCTCCCGCTCCCCGACTGGTGGGACGAGGAGGACGAGCCAGCGTGAGCAAGGCGAACCCCTACCGAGCCGAGCTCCCCGACGGCACCCGGATCGAGCGGAGCTACCGCGTCGAGAAGGGGGCCGACGGCCGGCCCGGCAAGAAGGTGCCACGCGGGAACTGGCAGTGGGTCGTCTACGACCCCGACCGCCGGCCGAAGCGGAAGCGCGTGAACCTCCGCACCCGCGACAAGGGGGCCGCCATGCAGAAGGCGTTGGGTCTCGCGCGGCGCCGCTCGCTCGGAGCGTTCGACCCGTGGGCCGCCAGCGGCGCGCTCGCCGAGGGCGTCCCGTTCGCCGAGGCCACCACCCGGTACCTCGCCGAGAAGCGGCACACGGCTTCCCCGTCCACCGTCGAGAGCGACCGGGGCCACCTCGACCGGCTCGCGCGCCAACTCCCAGCCGGCGCCCACGTCTCCCACGTCGAGCCCTCCCACGTCGAGGCGTACGTGAACGCCCGGAAGCGCCCGCCGCTCGACGCCGACGGCAAGCGGCGCGGGCCGGGGCCGGAGGCCAGCGCGGAGACGAAGAAGCGGCGCCGGGCCAGCCTCCAGCACTTCTTCGCGTGGGCCGTCGAGCGAGGCATGCGACCCGACAACCCGGCCGCCGACGTCCGCTTGCCCAAGACGACGAGCCGCCGCCGCGACCACGTGACCGACGCCGAGGCCGCCGCGATCTTGCGGGCCGCCGTCGCGGCCGAGGTGACGGGCGAGGACGGCCCCGAGCATCCCGGGTGGGTCTCCGACTGGGTCGTGTTCGGGCTCGGCACCGGCCTGAGGCCCGGCGAACAGCGGGACCTCCGGTGGAGCGCCGTCCGCCTCGCCGAGCACGAGGTCGAGATCGGCAAGGGCCACCGCGTCAAGACGGCCGGGAGCCGCCGGGCGGTCCCCGTGGCCGGCGCCGCGCTCGACGTACTCCGTCGGCTCCACGTCGCACGGACGACCGAGGCCGACGGCCTCGTGTTCACGGGCGCGAACGGCGGGCGGGTCGCCGTGGACTACCTCACGAAGCGGCTGCAGACGCTCGCCGAGCGGGCGAAGGTCGAGAAGCACGTGACGGCCTACGCGCTCCGCCACGCCTACGGCACGCGCATGGCCGCGGCCGGCGTCCCGCTCCTCGACCTCGCCCGGCTCATGGGCACGAGCGTGCGGATGATCGAGAAGCACTACGGCCACTACGATCCGGCCCGGGGCGCCTCCCACGTCGAGCGCGTGTTCGGCTCGGCTGCCAGTCCAGTCGCTCCCGACTCGCCCCCTACGCTCATGGTGGACGGCGGTGCCGGCTCACCCTACTACGTCCACGGCCGGAACGTCGGCGGCGACGGGACCGGCGGGTAACGTCCGTGCCGGAAGTACGGCACATGTACGGCAAGGCCATGCGATCCCGTGCGGATCAGTGCGTACCGAGTCGCGCCAGATCGCCCATTTTGAACCCTTCAGATCCATCCGCGCCTCATGACACCCCGCCCAAGTCGCAATCGCACTGCAGAGGTCAGGAGTTCGAATCTCCTTAGCTCCACGAAGGGAGACAGGGGTTTGCGGGGACAGCCCCGGACCCCGCCCCACCGGATCACGGCACATTCACGGCATCCGGGTGCACTGCCGTGCCCTGACCGGCGCTGGCGACCGCCCCAGCCCCGCCTTGGACCTCAACTTTTCTCAGGTCCTCGGGAGCGGAGAGGTCGAGGTTTCCTGAGGTCCGAGCGCATCGGCGGCCTCACGGTTTCTTACGGTCTGCCGCTCGCGCGTAGCCGTGCCCCGACTGCAACGCGGAGCGCGAGGGGAGCACGGCGGCGTCCCTCTGTGGCGAGGGTGGCGGGCCGCTAGCTGGGACAACTGTCCCAGACGGATCTACGGAGAGTGCCGGCCCGCTCTCACGTGACCGCGCCCGCCTCGGGAGCCGGCCCCGTCCCGGGGAACGACCCCTCGATCGCCACGAGCCACTTCTGGAACGGCCGGTCGCCCATCGCCTCCGGCGCCCCCTCCGTCCGACGGAGCACCTCGGCGTAGACCGACTCGGCCTCGTCCGGGAGCCCGAGCGTGTCGAGCCGGACGGCCACCTCGATGGCCCGTCGTCGGAGCGCGGCGACGTGGGCGGCCCGGCCGTCGGTCGAGGGGTCGGTGACCATCGCGGCCGCGACACGGGCGGCGTTCGCGACGAGGGGCCGGCCGCCGCGCCCGTCGCGGTCGAGCCGGTCGGCGAGGGCCCAGAGGGCCTCGGCGTCGGAGGGGTCCAAGGGGGTGGGCGTACGGCCCGGCGAGTAGTCGCTCGAACCGGGGACCGCCGTACCGGGCTCCCCGAGGGGCCGCCTATTTTTTGCTCCCACCCGGCGGCGGGCTCGATTTCGGCCAGCGCCGCGTCTTGGTCGAGCGCCAGCTGGGGCTGACCGGGACGGAGTGAGGGCCGGGCCCAACCTCAGGGGCGCTGAGTTACGAAGTGGGGCCGGGATACACACTGATCGTGGCCAATCTGGGCTCGACTGGATATCCCTCCAGAAAATCCTCAAGGCAAGGAGTGGACGGCGCGCACGCGCGTGAGTGGGACACGATGGACACCACGGCGAGAGCGTACCGCCGCGCCCCCGCCAGCCGGAGCCGACGTGGGCGCATCGAGGGGCACGAGCCCCAGACCCGGCTGCGCTAGCAGTTTTCGTCGACGACGAAGTCCGAGTTATCGACGGTAATTTCCCCGTTCGCGTTGACCGTGAGGTGGGTCAACGACCGGATTCGCAGGACGACCCCGCCCGGCGAGGAGCGGGCGAACTCGGTGAACGGCCATGTGAACGTGGTGGGCGCGCCGTCGAGGTCGTCTAGGTTGAAGACGTAGTTGTCGGTGTACCGGTAGGTGTAGGTGGTCCCGTCCGCAGCCGTGCCTACCAACGAGTCCGTCCACTTATAGACGGAGTGGACGCGGCCTGCAGGATTGGATCCGAAACGGTAGACCTCCAAGCGCGTACCGGCGAAGTCGATGGACTCCCCGCAGACGAGGAGCGGGAACGCGATGTCGTACTGCGTGGTGGCCGAGGCGTCTGCGGCGGCGGCCTCGGGGCCGGCGGCGTCACACCCGGCGAGGGCGACGAAGAGGGCGAGGGTGGCGAGCGGGGCCGCTCGGAGGGCGTGCGTCATGGGTCGAGTGGAGTAAGGGGAGAGGGGGCGACTCGACTAGCGTACGGTGCGCATATCTTAGATCCATCTCCCTCATAATTATTAATTTATCCCACATCTCCCAGCTCCTAATGCCGGCACCTTGCCTGGGGGCGAGAGGGGCGACTGCATGGCCGGGGGCAGCGGAGGGGGTTACCAGTCGGCGAGGACGCGATGGACCTCGGCGGGGCTCATGTCGGGGTGGGCCACGGAGCCCGGTGGAGGTAGAGGCAGCCGACGCGCCGGCCGCACGTCTCTACCGTGCGCCAACTGTGGCACGCCCCTTTTTCCTGGGCCAACTGGTCCACGCGCGCGCCCGCCAGCCGGGCCGACGAGGGCGCGGGAACAGGCGGGCGAGTTCCGCCACGAGGCGTCGGTCGCCATGGTCGAGCGGCACTACGGGCACTACGACCCGAAGTGTGGAGCCGAGGCGCTCCGCCAGCTCTTTGCCCCCCTCAATCGTCGACACGGAACAGCGTCGCTGAGGCCAATCGCCGCTGGCCGTCGATCGTCGAGCAGAGGGGCTCCTCGACTCGGCCGACGGCTCCCGACAGGCTAGACTCCGTAGCGGCCAGCAGCAACAGGGGCTGCCCATGCCGTCATGGTTGGGCCAAAGGTTTGTAACGGTAGATTGTAGGCACCCCTGGCCACCGGGCCCGCAGTGAAAGACGTACGACGCCTTCAGCGCTCCGAGTCCAGCCACATTCCAGAGTCGTCGTGCTTCGCGACTCCGGTTGTGGGCCTCCGCCCGCTCGCCACCTACCGATGACAGCCCCTCCCCAGCCCGAGCCGACGGAAGAGCCTATCTCGAGGCCCCCACGGCTCAACAGGGTTCAGCAGGCGCTCGCGGCCAATCCGCCTCTCCGAAGCGTCGCCCTGTGGACGTCGGTGCTCTTGGTGCCGGTGAGCCTCGCCATCGTTGGGTTCGTGTGGACACAGTGGTTACCGCCACACGCGTCGTGGGCGTTCGGGGAGCTATCGCTCCGCAGCCTTGTCGGCATTATCACCGTCCCCCTCCTGGCCCTAATCCCGCTCTACGTACCTGGCGGGGCCATCATGACCGTAGCGTGGGTTCTCGAAGTGTACGCCGACGCGTCGGTGATCAAGCTCCGCCAAGCGCTCAACCGCGGCAGTGCCGAGCAGTCGGCAGCCGAGGCCGATCTAGCGAGGGAGGACGACACCGGTCTGGTCCCGCTCCTCCGTTACAGCCGGCTCCAGCTCGAGTCGTACTACGAGATCGGCCTCACCCAGACGCAGCGGAGCTTCCGGTACGGGGTCGTCGCAATGTGGATAGGCTTCGCCGTAATCCTGATCGGGATCGTCATTCAACTCGTGGACCTCGACCGGTATGGGGTTCGTCCGCTCGAGTCTGATGTCGACACGCTGATCCTCATTTCGGGAGCCATCATCGAGGTGATCTCGGCCCTCTTCCTGTGGGTCTACCGGAGCTCGATCCGGCAGTTGACGTACTTCTATAACCGGCAGATGTACAATCACAGCGCGCTGATGTCGGCGAAAATCGCGGGCTCGATGAGCGATGGGGACGCCACCAGAAGCCTAATCGTGGACCGGCTCCTAGACAAGACGTGGGCAACTGATCCCGGCTCGCTCCCGTCGGGGACATCGCTCTTCCCACGCCGCCCTCCCCCTCCCAGCGCCAGTTGACTTTACAGAGCCCGAGGAGGGGTCGGACGGGAGAGCGGGTCTCTAGTCCGCACCCTCTCCAGTGGAACTGGAGAGGCCACGAGGTCGAACCTCTTTAGCTCCACAGGCCGAACGTCCTCCGGGACCTCGGAAAGGCCGATCGGGAGATGGAGGCCGACGGTCAGTCCCTGCCGACCGTCACGGAACGGGAATAGGTCTCGGTGGTCGCCCCGGCCGTTACGGTGAGCTGGAGCAGGTAGGTGCCGGGCGCGAGCGGGAGGTCCACGTCGAGGCGGTGCTCGCCCGGGCCGAGGGGGCGAGGCGCCTCCGCCAGCACCTCGCGGCCGAGAACGTCAAAGACCGTCAGCCGCGCTTCGGCCAGCTCCGCGAGCCGGATATGGACGGTCGTCCGGCTGGCGGCCGGGTTGGGAAACACACCGAGCAGGCCGAGCGGCGCCGACGCGCCCTCCTCTGCGGCCGTCCCGCCGACGAGGGTGAACCGCATCGTGTTCAGGTTGAACTCGCCGCTCCGGATCGCGAGGCGGAGACGATGCTCGCCCGCCGTGAGGTCGAGCCCGCGGAGCCACACCGACCGCCACGACTGCCACCCGCCCGTCCCGGGGACGGTGACGAACTCCGAGGGCTGTCCATCGACCAGGAGTGAGAAGCGCCCCCCGGACCCTCCACTCGCCACGCGGACCTCGACGTCGTACGTCCCGGTCTCCTCGACGTGGACCGTGTACTGGAGGAACTCGCTGCTGGCGGTCCAGCCCACGTCGTACGCGAAGCCCTGCGGATCGGACGAGGCCTCGATGTCGACGCCGTCGTTCCGGTACACGCCGCCCGTGTTGCCGCTCCCTGGGCTCCCCGAGACGGCCCACGGGTCGCTGTCGCTGTAGGCCACGCCCTGGTCCCCGATGTCGTAGTGGACGGCGGGGATGCTCCCGGGAATCGCCAGGTCGGCGAAGGGCCGCGCCGTCGTCCCGAAGCTGTCGTCGAACAGGGCCGCGAGGACGCCGCGGTTCGTGGTGGTCCGGTCGAGGTCCAGATTCGTGGCCATCCCGAAGAGGGCCGCCCGCGCGGCCGACGCGGACGGACGGGGGCCAGCGCCTCGCCAGTAGTCCACGACGGCCTGGTAGCCGGGGGAGAACGGGGCGGAGGCCGGTGCGCTGATCGTCTTCACCTTCTTGTGCGTCCACCAGTTCCAGCCGATCCCGTTCTGCTCGGCGAGGCGGCGGACGGCGTAGAACCAGGGGTTCGAGTTCTCGCCCGTCTCGCCCAGCCAGAGGGGGACGCCGGTGGCGTCGCGCAGGTCGAGGAGGTACTGGATGGAGCCCTGGTCCGGGGCGTTCCAGTACTTGTGGAACGCGTACACCATGGTCTCGTCGACGGGCGTCTCGAGGGCGCTGAAGTCGGTCGCGTAGTAGTTCCCCTCGATGAACAGGATGTGGTTCGGGTCGACCTCGCGGATGGCCGTCGCCAGCCGGGCGTAGAGGGCGCGGAGGGCGCTCGCCGGTACGCTCGCCGGCAGCACCGGCTCGTTGATCAGGTCGTACCCGATGATGAGCGTCTCGTCGGCGTAGCGCCGGGCGATCTCGGTCCAGATCTCCACGGTCCAGTCCTGGTAGGGGTCGGGCTCGGTCCAGAGGCGGGCCTCGCCGTCGCTGTCGCTGATGTTGCCGGCGTTCTGGGCGCCCGGCGCCGCGTGCATGTCGAGGATCACCTCGATCCCGTAGGTCCGGCACCACCCGAGGAACGTGTCGAACAGGGTGAACCCCTCCTCGCGGATCGTCTCCGTGGCCGGGTCCCAGACGTCCTTGTAGTGGAAGGGCAGGCGGACGTGGTCGTAGCCCCAGGCGGCGATCTGGGCGATGTCCTTCTCCTCGACGTAGTTCTCGCGGTAGAGCTGGAAGAACGTGTCCGCGTCGTCCTCGCCGATGAGGTCCACGACCTGCTGGCGGATCGTCGTCGGCGAGCCGCCGTCGGGCGCGCTGATGTGGAGCATGTAGCCCTCGGGGACGAGCCACCCGCCGAGACCGACGCCCTTCAGCACGACCGGCTCTCCGCTCGGGTCGGTGATCTGGCCGTCGGCGGTCCCGTAGAACCCGCCCGCGTCCTGGGCAGACGCGCCGGCCGCCAGGGCGAGGCACAACGAGACGGCGCGGAGGAGGGAGCGGAGGGACATATCAACGGGAGGAACAGATCAGCGGCGGCCTTGCGGAACGACGGGCGGCGTGGTCACCCGGCGCACTGCCGCCTCGTCGATCTCGACGGGGCGCTCCTGGCGGAGCCGGCGGACGAGGTCGGCCTCGGCGGCGAACGGGGCGAGCGTCTCGACGCCGGTGCCCGCCGCCTCCGTCCGGCGGTCGGACACCTGGACGACGGCCCACTTCCCGTCCCCGGCCGAGGCCAGCACGACGCTCCCGAGGGGGGCGGACTGAACGGCGGCGGCGAGGTCTGGAAGGGAGCCGACCGGCTCGCCCTCGTAGCGTCGGAATCCAGGCAACGCGGCCGCCCGCTGCGGCGACGCGCGGAGGTCGGCGAGTGCCCGCTCGGCCTCGGACCGCGACGCGAACGGGACGGCCCAGAAATCGGCCAGCGTCCGCGTCGGCTCGATGCGGAGGTCGCGGGCGACGCGGGCGAGGCGCGTGCGGTCGCGAGAGGTGGGCGCCTGTTCGCGGAGCCGCCTGCGGAGGGCGTCCGCCAGCCGGAGGCGTTCGAGCCGGGCGAGCTCGTGGCGGATGGCGGGCTCGGCGGCGATTCCGGCCTCCTCGCCTGCGCGCGCGAGCACCTCGTTGCGGAGGGCCCGCCCGAGTGAGGCCCCCGTGCGCTTGCGGGCCTCCCCGAACGGGAGCACGTCGAGCCAGAACACGTAGTCGGCGAGCGTGAACGTCTGCTCCTCGCCGTCGAGGGTGAAGGTGGCGAGCGGCGTCTCGGGCCGGAACGAGCCCAGGACCTCCTCCTTCTCCGTCACCGTGAAGGGCTGCACGTCGGTCTGCTGGGCGTCGGCGGGGACGTCCCCTTCGAGGTCGGCGATGGCCTGCGTCAGCGCGCGGAGCGCGGGGCGGTTGACGGCCACGTTCCGCGCCTCCATGAAGTCCCGGACGAACGTGTCGCCCTCCAGGCGGCGTCGGCGGAGCCGGAGCTGGCTTTCCACTCCTTGGCGCCGCTGGACGAACTCGGCCTCGGTCAGGATCGGGTTGACGAGGCGGTCCTCGACCAGGATGATGTGGTAGCCGAGCCGGCTGCGCACGGGCCGCGTGTACTCGCCGACGGGCGTCGAGAACGCGGCCTCCGCGAAGGCGTCGTCGAGCTGCCAGTAGCTGACGGCGCCGAGGGCGCCGGCGGCCGGGTCGTCGGTGTCGTAGAGGGCCTGGGCCTCCTCCACGAACGGGCGGCCGCCCTCGAGCCGGTCGTAGGCCGCCTCCGCCGCCGCCTCGCTCCGGAAGTAGAGCTGGCGGACGACGCGCTGCTCGCGGCCGAGGGCGTAGGCGATCCGCACGTCGGCGTCGTCGGGGACGGTCAGCGTGTCGAGCACCGAGGCCTCGTAGAACCGGGCGCCGATGAGGCGGCGTCGGGCGCGCCGCGCCTCGACCCGGGACGCGCTGTCGGCGCCGATCCCCCGCCGCTCGGCCTCGGCGCCGAGGAGGTAGGCGTCGACGAGCGCCTCGACGTGGCGCTGGCGGAGCGCCTCCGTGTCGTTCTGGCCCGTCGTGATGAGGTAGTCGACGTACGAGCGGAGCACGTCGTCCTCGGTCAGGTCCAGGCCGTCGACCGTGGCGACGACGGCGCTCTCCCCCTCCGCCTCGTCCGAGCACCCTCCCGCCGCGACGGTCACCGCCAGCAGAAGGCCCCAGACGAGGGCACCGTTCGGGCTGGCGAGACGTCTAAAAATCAAGGCGGAGGTCGACCATCGTGGTGTTGCCGAGGAGGTCGAACGGGAGGTACGCCACGTCCACGCCGAGGGCGTAGCCCGAGACCCGGGCGCGGACGCCGCCGCCGAAGGAGAGGTGGTTGTCCACGTCCTCGACGAACGCGTCGCGGTAGCCGGCGCGGAGCTCCAGCCCGATCGGGCCGGCGTCGTAGCTGGCGAGCCCGCCGAAGTCCGTGTTGAGGACGTTGTCGTTCGTCTGCTGCGCGTCGGCGAGGACCCGCAGCTCGACGCCGGCCGCGCGGACGACGGGCGCCGAGGCCCCGAACCGGAACGAGAGCGGCATGTCCCACGCCTCCATGTCCAGCTCGGCCGTCACGTTCTCGCTGTTGCCGTTGGTCGCCTCGTCGATGTCGACGTAGCGCTGGGCGTTGATCCCGCCCATCCGCATCTTGCTCCCGAAGTTCTGGATCGACGCGGCGAGCGTGAGCCCGTTGAACCCGGTGTCGAGGCTGATCCCGAAGTCGGCGGCCACGCCGGTCGCGCTCATGTCCCAGATCGACTGGCGGACGACCTTGGCCGTCCCGCCGAAGTAGAACGACTCGGTGAGCGGCCGGGCGTAGCTCAGGCCGAAGCTGAAGTCGGAGGCCCCGAACGTCTCGCCGGTCCCCTCGGGCTGGCGCTCGGTGCGGACCTCGTCGCGGCCGTAGCCGACGGACGCGATGCTGATGCCGATCACGCTGCTCCCCCCGACCGGGATCGTGACGCCGGCGGCGTTGTAGCGGATGTCGGCCAGCCACTCGTGCTGGGTGAGGAACACGTTCCCGTGGACGCGGCTGTCCTTGCGGGCGGCCCCGGCCGGGTTCCAGAACAGGGCGTCGCCGCCGGTCGCCGTGGCGACGTAGGCGTGCCCGAGCGACTGGCCCCGCGCGCCGGCCCCGAGCGTGAGGAACGTCCCGGCCGTGGTGCCCACGCGGTCCTGGGCGCCGGCCGGCGCGGCCGCCAGCACGACGGCGGCCAGGGCGAGGGCCCGCACGGGGAGGGCCGAGGCCAGGAGCGGAGAGCCGAGGGTGTGCAGGAGACGGTTCATTTGACCAGGGCCAGCCGCCCGACGTATTCGCCGACACCGGGGGCCTCGACGTGGTAGATGTAGACCCCGTACGCGACGTTCTCATTCCCACCCGTCCGGAGGTTCCACGACTCGGTGCCGTCGCTCGTGACCCCGTCGTGCTCGATCGTCCGGACCAGCTCGCCGCGCAAGGTGAAGATGCGGATCGTACAGGTTTGGGGGAGGTGGATAAACTGGACCTGCCGGTCGCCACGCCCCTCGATCATCGACCGCGGCTCGTAGATCGAGGCGCCGATGTAGGGGTTCGGGACGACGGCGATCCGCTCCATGGCCTCGCGGGCCGCGTCGGGGTCGATCCGCGAGCTGTTGAGTGTGAACTGGAAAAAGTCCCCTTCGTAGAACGGCCGCGTCGCGCCGATGTGGAGCACGGTGCCGGGCGCCGGCGCGGCCGACGACCCCTCAGCCGGGCTGAACGAGACGCGGTACCGGTACCGCCGGCCCGTCCCGACGCGGGGCGGCTCGGTGAGAATCAGCTCGTCGCCGAGCCCGAACGCCCCGTTCTCGTCGAGGTCCCGGACGAGCAGGTCGGCCAGTTCATTCGTGCTCGCATTCACCGCGAAGACCGGGATCGGCTGGCGCAAGAAGCCCAAGACGCGAGGCGGCGTGTAGAGCGAGTCCGACTCGTTTACCCAGCGGAGCTCGTAGTCCCACGGCGTGATCGCCCCGAGGCCCGTCGTGTCGGGCGTGACGTGGGCCACCCACCCGGCGTTCACGCTCGCCAGATCCGTCGGGTCCAAGCGGTAGACGACCTCGCCGTCCTCCTGGCCTCTGTAGCCGGTCTGGCTCGGGTCGTACGCGATCTCGTCGGCGTTGTTGATCCGGAACACGAACCCGTCGACGTAGGGCGACACGGGCGAGAGCGGCGTCCGGTCGAACAGCGTCTCCCCCGTGGCCACGTTCGTGATGGAGTAGCTGGTCGTCTCGTAGATCTCCCGGCCTTCCAGGAACTCCGAGTGGAACGTGACGCGGTAGACCCCGTCCGGGTCGAGGTCCGCGTCGTTGAGGATCTCGACCCCGCCCGAGCCGGACCCGATCCCGCTGGTGACCTCGGAGAGGTCATCGTTGGAGCCGCCGCTGACGTAGCCCGCCGCCGGCGCCCGGGGCCGGACGACGGCGGCGTTCTTCGAGAGGCCCGTGATGAGCCCCGCCTGGCTCACACTGAAGTTGAACACGTTCTCCTGCGGGTCGATGTCCCCGTACCCGCGGTCGTAGGCGACGAGGGCGTAGTAGTAGGTCACCCCGTTGGTCACGTTCTCGTCCACGTAGTAGAACTGGACGCCGGTGTCGCTCCCGAGGTTGTAGACCGCCTCGCCGCCGAGCACCGTCCGGTTGCCCTGGATGCCGTCGCGGAGGTCCCACTGGGCGATGGGCTTGTAGAAGGTGTTCACGCCGCTCGCGTTCGTGATCGACTTGGCGTCGGAGATGAGCGGGTCGGTCCCCTTGTAGAGGCGGAAGCCCTCGAAGTCGAACTCCTGGCTGAACCGGTCGAAGCTGGCGAGCGCGAGCGTGTCCCAGCTGAGGACGATCCGGCCGTCCCCCGGGACCGCCGTGAGCGTCGGCATGAACGGGGGCTGGGCGAAGTTGTAGTCCGCGTTGTAGATGCTCTGCGCGGTCCGCCGGTTCTTGAAGAAGTCGTCCTTGTCGACGCCGAAGATCCAGGCCGTCGAGAAGAACGAGGTCGCCTGCGGCGCGAGGGGGACCGGCCCGGAGACGAACAGGAGGAACGGCTCGATGTCGGCCTGGAAGTCGGCGGCCGGCGTGCCGAGCTCGAACTGGGCGTAGTTGATGATCCGGTCGAAGAGCCAGGTGTCGCTCCGGAGGTTGTCGCCGTTCTCGTAGAACGGCCGCGTGCCGAGGTCGAACCCGGTCAGGCCGATCTGGTCCGACTCGTCCACGTCGAGCTCGTCGAACTCGGGCTCGCCGGGCGTCGGGACGCCGTCGCCCTCTCCGGTGTCGGGGCCGGGGTAGCCCAAGTCGAAGGGGCCGAGGCCGTCGCGGCCCACGTCGTTGTTGGTGGGCTCGCCCGGGTCGTACGCCCCGTTCCCGTTCGTGTCCTCGTAGCCGACCCAGTCCATGTTCTCGTCGCCGGTCCACCAGCGGCCGGCCAGGTAGGCCGGGGTCTCCTCGATCGGCCCGTAGGCGGCCACGAAGAGGGCCTGGTTGTACCGCGACGCGGCGGCCAGGATCGCGTCCTGGCCCTCGATGAGGACGCCGGCGCCGCCGAACCGGAGTTCGTCGGTCATCCCGTCCTGGTCGTTGTCGAGCCCGTCGGCCTGGATCGTCGGGCTCTCGAGGAAGGCGAACCCGGTGTAGCCACAGTTGTACTGGCCGCCCGTGGCCCGCGTGCAGAGGCCGTCCTGGTCCCAGCCGTAGGCGACGTCCTCGATCGGGTCGAAGGCGGCGTTCTCGTCCCCCTCCTCGGTCCCGAGGCCGTAGTCCTGGACCTGGGCGAAGTAGAGCCGGTCGTGGTCGTAGTCCCCGACGTTCGTGATCCGGTAGAGGATGAACATGAGGTCCTCCGCGAGCACGTTGGCCCACTGGAAGAGGCGGACCTTCGTCTGGAGGGCGAGGCCGCCGGCCGTCGGGTCGCCGGGGATCGGGCGGAACACGCCGTACGGGCTGTACGGCTCGCCCGTCTCGGGGTCGACGAGGTACTCGTGGTCGCTGAGGTCGTCGATCACGTAGAACCCCTCGAGGTCCGCGTTGAACACGCCCTTGCCGAAGAACCCGTTCCAGTACCCGGGCCACCCGGGATCGTCCGGGTTGTTGAGGCGGTCGGGCCAGAAGGCGGGCCAGGACGTGGGGTCGTCGCTGAGCGCGGGCGTCGGGTTGCGGGCGCCCGTGATCGGGTCGAGCCGGTTCGGGTTGTGGAACCCGGGGAGCGGGAGCCAGCCCCAGATCTCGCCGCGGGGCCCGAGGCGGAGCCCGGCGTCGCGGTAGTTGAGGATGACCGGGTTGAGCGTCGTGTCGCCCTGGGCGTCGGGGTAGTACGCCGCGAAGTCGGTCCGCTCGCCGGGGACCTCGCCGGCCACCATCACGCCGACGCCGTCGATGTGGCGGCCGCCGATCCCGCGCGGCCACACGCCCCAGGGCGCGTCGTCGTAGCGCGAGAGCTCGCCCTGGTTGCGGAAGTTGGTCTCGATCAGGTTGCCGTCGAGGATGCCGCGGGCGATGGACGCTTCCTGGCCTCGGTACTCGGGCGGGATGTCGGACCCCTCCTGGCCGCTGGCGGTCGGCGCCAGCAGGGCGAGGGCGAAGAGGGCGGCGGCGAGGCGGGCGGGCCGGGAAAGCAAGGGGCTCACGGTGGGCACGGTCGTGCGGGGGCGGCGAGGCGCGGGGGACATCGGTCCTAGAGGTCGACGCGGAGGCCGAGGCTCACGCGGCGGGGCGAGCCGTAAAACTCCTGGCGGTAGTAGAACTCGTCAAGGCTGTTGACGCCGCCCACCCGGACGTTCCGGAACTGCGAGAGCGAGATGGTCTCGTCGGCCTGGCCCGAGTCGCTGTACACGTTCTGCTGGATCTCGGAGTCGAACAGGTTGGTCACCTGGAAGAAGAGGCTCGCGTCGACGGGGAGGAACGGGGGCTTGTAGAACGCCCGGAGGTCCGTCACGAAGGTGAGCGGCCGGTCGGCGTTGTTGTCGACGGGCGAGCGGACGAAGTTGCGGACGGTCGTGTACGGCGTCCCGCTCTGGAGCCGCCCGACGGCCGTGATCGACGTGGTCGCGCTCGGGGCGTAGGAGATCGTCCCGTTCAGGATGTGGCGGCGGTCCCAGTTGAGGCGGATCAGCGAGAGCGTCTCCGGGAGCCCGGCCTGCTGGCGCCCGAACGCCTCGCCCGGCGACGACGCCGTGCCCTGGGCGAACTGGAGCGTGTAGTCGAGCGTGGCCGAGAGCGGGCTCCGGCCGCGCTTGAAGAGCGAGAACGTGACGCCGCGGACGTTCCCGTAGTCCGTGTTGATGTAGCGGATGGCGAAGTCGCCCCGGGGGTCGCGCACGATCTCCTGCCCGACGAGGTTGCGGATGTCCTTGGCGAAGATGGTGACGTCGACGCCGATGTCGTTCGTGAGCCCCTGCTGGAGGCCCAGCTCGAAGGCCAGCGTCCGCTCCGGCTTCAGCGCCGCGTTCCCGAACTGGCTCGTGCTCGCCTGCGGGTTCACCTCGTACTCCGGGTTCTGGTAGAGCAGCCCGAAGTTGGGGACCTGGAAGAACAGGCCGGCCGAGAACCGCATCACGCCCGTCGACGAGATCGGGAACGCGATGCCGAACCGGGGGCTGAGCTGGAGCTCGACGTCGGCCGAAGTCCGGTTCGAGACCGAGTCGGCCGGGGCCTCCGGGTTCGGGACCCGCTCCAGGTTCGCCTGGGTCCAGTCGAGCGGGATGAGGTAGTCCGGGTTGAAGTAGTCGAAGCGGAGGCCGGCGTTCACGATCATCCGCCCCAGCTCGATCTTGTCCTGCGCGTAGGCGGCGAACTCCCGCGGGCGCGTGGTGAGCGAGTTGTCCTCGTACTGGCTCGGCGAGATCCGCGGCCCCGACTCGCCCGTCTCCGGGATGTCGATCCCGTAGTCCCGGTTGTCGATGGCGTGGAACCGGCCCTGGAACCCGACCTTCATCAGGTGGACCCGGTTGAGCTGCTGCGTGTAGCTCCCGACGACCGTCTGCGTGACCGTCTTCTGGGACACACTGAAGAGGTCGTTCCCCGCCACCTGAAACGCGTTCACGCCGGAGAGCGAGGCTTGCTCCTCCCGGACGTACCGGGGGTCCGTCGGCGTGTCGTAGAGCTCCACGTCGGTGTCGTCGTAGAGCAGGCTGTACGAGAGGTTCGCGAAGGCGCTCTGGCCGAACGTGTAGCGCGCGGCCAGGATGTGCGTGTGGTTGACGAAGTCGGTGTGGTTGAGCCCGCGCGGGACGTACTTCCGTGCGTGTGAGTACGGGCTGTACGTGCCGCCCTGGTAGAACCCGTCGTAGCTCAGCCGGAGGTTGCGGGCGACGTCGAACGAGACGTTCCCGTTGAGCGACAGCCGCTCCGTCTTGTTCATCGGGACGAAGTCGCCGTCGCCCGTCGAGCTCAGGTACCAGAGCGAGTCCGGCAGGCTCGAGTTGAGCCCGAGCGAGACGTCGCCGGGCGAGAAGAGGTCGCGGCCGAGGTAGTACGAGTTGTCGTTGAGGTACCGGCCCGAGAGTTGGAACCCGAGCCGCCGCTCCCAGAGCGGGCCGCCAACCGAGAGCTGGTAGTCCTGGAGGTTCGGGAAGGCCGCGGCGTCCATGTAGCTGACCTGCTCACTCTGGAAGTCGTCGATGGAGAGGCCCTCGCCCGGGCCGCTCGTCCGGGTCACGAACTCCAGCTCGCGCGTCGACGCCAGCGTGCCGAGGTAGCCCAACGCGTTCGCTGACCACTCGCTCGGCACGCCCTTCGTGGTGATGTTGACGACGCCTGAGAGGGCCTGCCCGTACTCGGCGTTGAACACGCCCGAGATCACCTCGAGGCTCTCGACCATGTTCTGCTCGACCTCGAAGGCCTGCTGGCCGTTGAAGGCGTTGTTGATCGGGACGCCGTTGACGAGGTAGGCCACCTCGCCGGTCCGGCCGCCGCGGAAGTGCCCGTCGCTCACGCCCGCCTGGAGGTTGATGGCGTCCTGGATGTTGACGACCGGGAGGGCCTGGAGCTCCTTCGACTCCAGGACCGCCGTCGTCGTCGTCCGCGCTGGCTCCACGAGCGGGCGCTCGGCCCGGACCACCACCTCGTCGGTCCCCACCACCTCGTCGCGGAGCGTGGCGTCGATCGTCGTGGTCCGGTCGACCTCCACCCCCACGTTCTCGACCACGGTGGGCGTGTACCCGATGTAGGAGACGCGGAGCGTGTAGGTCCCGGGCCGGACCTGGAGGATGTAGTAGTACCCGTCGACGTCGGTCGAGGCGCCGAGCGTGGTGCCTTCGATCGCGACGCTCGCGCCCACCAGCGGGTCGCCGGCGGCGTCCGTCACACGCCCGGAGATCTTCCCGAGCGACTGGGCCGAGGCCACGCCCGTGCTCAGGAGCACGAGGACGGCGGCGGCGCGGAGCAACAGCGAGGGCACGAGGCGGAACAACCGAGCGGACATGAGAAGGTCGAGCGCTTGTCAGAAGGAGGGGCGCCGGCCACCCGGTGCCCCCCGACGTCGTCCGGTGCGGCCGGGGCGTGTGCCCCGGCCGCGCCGAACAGTTACCGGACCACCGTCATCCGACGCGTGGCCACGTAGCCCCCCGCCGAGAGGCGGTAGACGTACACGCCTGCCGCGAAGCTGCGGGTGTCGACGGAGACCTCGTGCGACCCGGCCGCGAACTCCTCGTCGGTGACCGTCAGGACGCGCTGGCCGAGCATGTTGAACACCTCGACGGTAGCCCGTGTCGGGGCGCCGAGCGTGAACGCGATGTCGGCCACGCCCGCCACCGGGTTCGGCGAGCTCTGGGCGAGCGAGAACGCGTCGCGCTCCGAGCCGTCCTCGGCGGCCGTCCCGATCACGTCCGAGCCCGCCACGGCGACGACCTCCCACTGGTCCGCCCGGTTCCACCACTGGCCGGTCACGTTCGGCTTGATGGACCAGACGATCTGGTTCTCACGCTGCGCGGCGTCCGCGTCGTTGAGCGAGAGGATGAGCGGGATGTACTGGATCTCGTCGCTCGCGGGGACGGGCATGTACTCGTCGCCGTCGGCCTGGAGCTCGCTGAGCGGGATGAGCGAGAGGAAGCGCCATCCCGTCTCCGTCTTCTCGACCGTCGTGACGGGGAGGTTCACGTCGAGGCTGAAGCCGATCCAGGTGCTGGACCGTTCGACGTTTCCATCCTCCCCGACGAGCCCCGTGATCCGGAGGCCGTACTCGGGGTACTGCCCCCGGGACAGCGTGCCGTTGTTGTCCAGTTCGGGGGCGCCGAAGAGGAGGCCGCCGCCCGGGACGTCCCGGACGTCGTAGTTCCCGAAGCTGATCTCGGCGGAGTCGTAGAGGTACGTCGTGGCGCCCGTCACCGACGCCGCGTCGCCGAACGTCACCTGGTTGTCCGTGATCTCGCCGTAGATGGCCAGCTCCTCGAAGTTGGTGTACCCGATCTTGAACCGTCCAGAGAGGTCCGAGTCCTCGGGCATCGTGTCGACCGTGGTGCCGTCGCCCGGCGAGCGGTGGCTCGAATCGAGGACGAAGACGGGGTGGTCCGCCGCGAACGCCGCGTCCGTCGGCGTGTCCGCCGCGATGCTGTTGAAGATGGCGTCGGCCTGGTCGTCGGTGAGCTGGGGGATGTACGGCTTCTGCGGGAGGCTCTCGTTCGCGATCGAGCCGGTGCTCGCTGCCACGCTGGGGTTCTCGACGCCGAACCCGCTGAGCGTGGTGACGGCGTAGTAGATCGTCGGCGCTCCGGCCGCGGGGTGGGGGATCTCGTAGCGGTGCTCCAGCCCCGTGTTCTCATCGAATCGGACCCGCCTCAGGAAGATGACGTCCTCGGCGGTCACGTCCGTGATGGGAGTAAGGCTGGCGTACACGTTGTAGCCGCCCACGCCGTCCATCGACGCCCAGGAAACCTGGTTCGCGCCGTCTTCCGCCGTGACCGTGATGCCGGCCATCGCCGCCGGGGCCTCCGAGGCGCTGGCCGTGCTCGTGTTCGGGCCGCCGATGTAGACGTCGTCGAGGTAGATCGCGTCGCCGCCGGTCGCGTTGTCCCAGACCGGGCCGATCTTGTAGAGCGCGTCCCACTCGAACTCCTTGAAGAGCGGGTCGCTGTTGCCCGGGTCGAACCCGCCGACGATGCCGATCCCGTAGCCACCGGCGGTCCAAGCGCCGGTGTACTGCCAGTTCTCGGCGAGGTCGTCCAGCTCGCCCCTCGTCCGAGCGGCCTCGAGCGAGTCGTAGGTGGCCGGCGGGAGCGGGATGGCGAGGTCGTGCCACGCCCCGTCGTGCAGCTCGGCCGGGATCGCCCACTGGAGGCGCATCTCGTGGTCGGCGGTCGCGACGCCGGCGAGGATGCTGTCCCGAGCCGCCGCACTGCCGTCCGTCTTGTCGGTCAGCCAGAGGTTCACATTCCCCAGCGTGGCGTTCCGTTCGCTCGACCGGAGGCGGAGGTAGAGCGTGTCGCTCTCGCCGTAGCTCTCCCCCACGAAGTCCGACGCGTCGACGCCCGTGGACTGCTCCCAGGCGAACCCGTTGTGCGTGTAAACGCCGGCGCCGAACTTCGACACCTTGTTCCCGGAGGTCGGGTCAGCCGGGTCGTTGACCACCTCGCCCTGGTAGATCGGGACGAGGATGTTGGTCCCGTCGACGAAGAAGATGAACTCGTCGCCGAGCGTCGGAGTCTGGGCGAGCGCCGCCGGGCTGGCGATCGCCAGTAGCAGGAGGGCGGCCCAACGGTGAGTAGCAGTGTTCATAGTGCCGGAGGTGTAGGACAGGAGCGGAGACCCCGATGCGGGAAGGTTCGAACGGCGGGAGGGAGCCCCCCGAGCCTGAAAACCTTTTCACGTCCCAATGTACGTTAACTCCACCTTCACGCAAGGGCCTCCGTGGATTTCTTCGAAGCGCTTCCGACGACGGCCCCTCCTTCGGGCCCTCCGCTACCGGACGACCACGAGCCGCTCGGTCCGGATGGCGCCGGTCTCTGTGGTCAGGACGCAGGTGTAGACTCCCGGCGTCAGAGCGCGGACGTCGACGGACGTCGCGTGCTCGCCCGCCAGCCGGAGGCCGGCGGCGACCCGCGCCACCCGCCGCCCCATCACGTCGAACACGCTCACCTCGATCTGCTCGGGCTCGGCGATCGTGTAGGAGAGCTCGGCCGTGCTCGACGCCGGGTTCGGCGTGAGGCGGAGGCCGAGGTCCTCCCCGGGTCTCTCCTCCTCCGCCGTCGAGCCTACGTAGGAGAACGAGAGGGAGTTGATCGAGAACCCCGAGCTCCGCATGTCGATCCGGAGCACGTGCCGGCCTGCCGGGAGGGTGACTCTGCCGAGGAGCGCGTTGCCGTAGGCCTCGTCCCCTCCGGTCTGTGAGAGCGAGACGTCGCCGAGGAGGTCCTCCCCGTCCAGGGCCAGTCGGAGCGTCCCTCCCGAGGCCGACGCCACGCGCCCGATGACCCGGTACTCGCCCGCCTCCTCCACGTCCACCGTGTAGGCCACCCACTCGCGGGTGATCACGTCCGTGAGGTCGTACCCGCCCCCGATGTCGGTCGAGGCCCGGAGGTCCACGCCCTCGCCCAGGCGGATCCCGTTTCCGCTGTTGGTGGCCGAGAGGTCGCGGTAGGCCACGTCGGGCCCGCCGAGGTCGTAGTACTCGGCCTGGAGAGTGCCCGGGAGCCGGACCGGCGCGATGAGGTACGGCGACGCCTGTCCTTCGGGGCACCCGCCCCCGACCGTGATCTCGACCGGCTCCGTCTCCGTCACGTACCCCACGTCGTCGGTGGCCCGCGCGGTGAGCGAGTAGCACCCGTCGGCGGCGTTCTCGACGTCGAGCGCGTACGGCGCCTCGGTGTCGGCGCCGAGGAGGCCGCCGTCCTGGAGGAACTCGACCGACCGCACCGCGCCGCCATCGCTGGCCGTCGCCGCCAGCGCGACGGTTCCGCCGGCCTCGACCGTCGCGCCCGGCGAGGGGCCGTCGAGGGAGACCGTCGGGTACGGGTCGACCTCCTCGTACACGCGGACGTAGTCGACGACCATCTCTTGCGGGAAGACGGAGTCGTCGACGCCCTGCGCGCCGCCCCAGTCCCCCCCTACGGCCAGGTTGAGCAAGAGGTGGAAGTCGTGGTCGAACGGCCACTCCGGCCACGAGTACGACTCGTCGTTGGCGAACGTGAAGTAGAGGTCGTCGTTGACGTACGCGCGGATCTCGGCCGGCGTCCACTCGATGGCGTAGACGTTGAACTCGCTCCGTGCCGTGGGGACCCGCTTCGACTGGCCGCGCTGCGTGCCGAGGCGGTGGTTGAACGCCTTCGTGTGGACGGTCGCGTGGACGACGTCCGGGTCGTACCCGACGTGCTCCATGATGTCGATCTCGCCGTTGTCCGGCCACCCCCGGTTGCCGTACGGGGCCTCGCTGTACAGCATCCAGATGGCCGGCCACGTCCCCCGGCCCGTGGGCAGCTTCGCCCGGATCTCGTACCGCCCGTAGGTCCAGGACTCGGACGAGTTGAGGCGGGCCGAGGTGTACGCGTTGCCGCCGTAGTCCTCTTTGCGAGCTTCGATCACGAGGTGCTCGCCGTCGACGCGGGCGTTGTCGAGGCGGGTGGTGTAGTGCTGGAGCTCGTTGTTTCCCCAGCCGTTCCCGCCCGTCTGGAACGTCCACTTCGATTCGTCCGGGGCCCCGTTGTAGTCGAACTCGTCCGACCAGACGAGCTGCCAGTCCTGGGCGCTGGCGGTCCCGGCGGACGCGGCGAGGAAGAGAACGAGGAGGAGCAATCGGGTCATGGAGCCGGCCGGAAAGGAGTCAGTCGGAGAGAGGGGCGAACGACAGCCGCCCGAGGTCGAAGCCGCCCTCGCGGACCCAGACGCGGAGGACGTGCGGGCCTTCGTCGAGAACGTGCTTCCCTAAGTCGATGTTCGTCCAGGCGTCGGCGGAGGCCGGCACGTCGGCCTCGCCCCACGGCTCGCCGTCGACGGTGAGCGCCAGCCGGCCGGCGCCGCCCGTGACGCGGGCGGACGCGGTGAACGAGCCGCTCTCGGGCACGCGCACGGTGTACTGGAGCCACTCGCCGGCCTCGGTCCACCCGACGCGGTACGCCGGGCCGGGGAGCTCGCTCCGCGCAATGTCGACGCCGTCGTTGCGGTAGACGCCGCCCTCGTTGGCGAGGCCGGGCGTGCCCCCTTCGTTCTTGGAGCGCGTGTCGTGGTAGGCGATCCCGTCGGCGCCGAGGTCGTAGTCGACGGCGGCGAGCGTGCCGGGCAGCGTGTGCGTCGTGTACGGCACCGCCAGCGTGGCCCACGCCGGGTCGAACAGCGCCCACAGCACGTCCGGGCGGAACGTCGTCGAGTCGATGTGGAGCGCGGCGGCCTGCGCCAGGAGGGCGGCCTCGGCCGTCGCACGGTCGGGCTTCGGCCCGTCGCCCCGCCAGTAGGCCACGAGGCCGCGGTAGCCGGGCTGCATCGGCGCCGAGAGCGGGCTCGTGACCGTCTCGATCTTCTTGTGGGTCCACCAGTTCCAGCCGATCCCGTTCTCGTTGGCCCACGTCGCCACCTCGTGGAACCAGTCGTTCGAGTTCTCGCCGGTCTCGCCGAGCCAGAGCGGCACCCCGGTCGAGTCGCGCAGCTCGACGAACCGCGTCATGTCGGCCGGGTCCGTCGGGCTCCAGTACTTGTGGAAGGCCCAGACCATGTTGTCGTCGAAGGCGGGCGGCAGCTCGTCGAAGAAGTTGGCGTAGAAGTCGCCCTCGATAAAGAGGACGTGGTGCGGGTCGATGGCGCGGACGGCGTCGCGCAGGCGGACGTAGAAGGCGCGCATCGCGGGCCGCATCGAGGCGTCCGGGAGGACGGGCTCGTTGAGGAGGTCGTACCCGACCACGTTCCGGTCGTCGTGGTAGCGCCGCGCGATCTCTTCCCAGAGGCGGACCGTCAGGTCCTGGTTCGCCTCCGCCTCCGGCCCGACCCACAGCGCGGCCGTCCCGTGCGCGTCGGCGATGTTGAACGCGTTCTGGCCGCCCGGCGCCGCGTGCAGGTCGAAGATCACCGGCAGCCCGGCCGCCCGGCACCACTCCAGAAACTCGTCGACGAGCGCGAACCCCTCCTCGTCGAACGCGCCGGCCGCCTCGTCCCAGAGCACGTTGTAGTGGAAGGGCAGGCGGACGTGGTCGTAGCCCCACGCCGCCAGCGCGTCCACGTCCTCCTCGCGGACGTAGTTCTGGCGGTAGAGCGCGAAGTAGCGGTCGGCACCCGCCTCCCCCGCCACGTCCACGGCCTGCTCGCGGATCGTCGTCGGCGAGCCGTAGCCGGGGGCCTTCAGCATGTAGCCCTCGGGCATCAGCCAGCCGCCGAGCCCGATGCCGCGCAGCACCGCCGGCTGCCCGTCCGGCCCGACGAGCCGCGTGCCCTGGGTGTGGTAGTAGCCGTCGGCGGACGCCCGGCCCGCCGGCTGCGCGCTGGCGGCGGCCGTCGCCAGCAGGGCGAGGAGGAGGGGAGCGAGGCGCATGGCGGCAAGGAGGGTGGGGGAGTGTGGGAGGAGGCCGGGGAAACGGGAGGCCCCTCCAGACCCCGGCCTCCCACACGCCGTTTCTACTACCGCGTCCCCATCGCCGGGACCTCGAACGTCGCCCGCTCCTCGCCGACCTGGACCTCGAACGTGCCCGGCTCGACCACGAACGCGCCGGTGCGGTCTACGAAGGCGAGGTCCTGGACCGGGACCGTGAACGAGACGGTCCGCCGCTCGCCCGGCGCCAGCGTCACCTTCTCGAAGGCCCGCAGCCGCCGGACCGGCGGCTCGATGGACGCCACCATGTCGCGGACGAACACCATCACCACCTCGTCGCCGGCGCGGTCGCCGGTGTTCGCCACGTCCACCGAGACCGTCACGTCGTCGCTGGCCGACGCCGTCTCGCGGTCGAGGCGCAGGTTCGTCGTCTCGAAGGTGGTGAACGAGAGGCCGTGCCCGAACGGCCACTGCGGCTCCACCCCCCGCGGGCTGTTGGCCTGGGACTGCGTGTGGTCGTAGGTGACGAGCGCGTTCACGGACCGCGGGTAGGTAAACGGCAGCCGCCCGCTCGGGTTGATCTCGCCGAACAGGACGCCCGCGATGGCGTCGCCCGCGTACGGACCGGTCTCGTACCCCATCACGACCGCCGCGGCGCCCTCGACGGCCTCGCGGACGATGAGCGGCCGGTTCTCCAGCAGGACGATCACGGTCGGCGTGCCCGTCGCGATCACGGCCTGGGCGAGGTCGATCTGCGCGCGCGGCATCTCCAGCGTCTCGATGTCGCCGGGCTGCTCGGCGCTCGGCCACTCGCCCAGCGCCACGACGGCCACGTCGGACTGGCGGGCGGCGGCGACGGCGGCGGCGAGGTCGATCGGCTCGGTGAGCGTGGCGCCGGGGACGTAGGTCACGTGGTCCGCACCGGCCAGGTCGCGGATCGAGGTGAGGACCGTCCGGATCGTGTCCGGGTACATCCCGCGGACGGTGCCTTGCCACGAGTAGGTCCACGAGCCGTGCTGGATCACGGGGTCGTCGGCGGCGGGGCCGGTCACGAGCACGCGCGCGCCCTCCGCCAGCGGCAGCGTGCCGTCGTTGTCGAGGAGCGTGATGGCCTCCTCGGCGGCGCGGCGGGAGGCGGCGCGGTGCGCCGGGCTCCCGATCTCGGCCACGAGGTCCTGCGTCGGGTACGGGTCCTCGAACAGCCCGAGGTCCAGCTTGAGCCGCAAGATGCGGCGGACCGACTCGTCGATCCGGCTCTCGGGGATCTCGCCGTCGCGGACGAGCGCCAGCAGGTGGTCCGTGAACGAGAAGCTGTACGGGACCATGCTCATGTCGATGCCGGCCATCACCGCCATCTTGGTCGCCTCGCGCTCGTTGGCCGCCACGTGGTGGTGGTTCACGAGCTTGTCGATGTCCTCCCAGTCCGTCACCACGACGCCGTCGAAGCCCAGCTCGTCGCGCAAGATGCCCGTCAGGATCGCCGGGTCGCCGTGGACGGGGACGCCGTTGATCGAGCCCGAGTTGACCATGAGCGTCCGCAGGTTGGCCTCCTCGATGGCCGCTTTGAACGGGGCCAGGAAGTACTCGCGCTGGATGTGCTCGGGGATCCAGGCGGGCGTCCGGTCCCGGCCGCTGCGCGGGACGCTGTAGCCGAAGAAGTGCTTCCCACAGGCCGCCACGCGGCCGTACGCGCCGACGTCGTCGCCCTGCATCCCCTCGACCGTCGCCACGCCCATGCGCGTGACCAGGAGCGGGTCCTCCCCGAACGTCTCGAAAAAGCGGCTCCAGAGCGGCTGGCGGCCGAGGTCGAAGACGGGCGAGAAGTTCCACGGGATGCCGCTGGCCCGCATCTCGCGCGCCGTGACGCGCCCGGCCTCACGCGCCAGCGCCGGCTCCCAGGTCGCCGCCAGCGCGAGGTTGTGCGGGAAGACCGTCGCGCCCTGCATGTAGTGGTGCCCGTGGACGGCGTCGATGCCGTAGAGAACGGGGATCTCGGTCCGGCGCTCGGCGGCCAGGTCCTGGATCGCCGTGATCACCTCGGCCCAGTGCTCCGGCGTGAACGCCACGTCCCACACGTTCAGGATCGACCCGACGTGGCGGCCGACCACGGCGTCCGCCAGCTTGTCCATGTCCAGCACGTGGTCCTCGGTGTCGGAGGCGGCGGTGGTGGAAACGGCCTGGAGGGTGACCTGGGTCATCTCGCCCACCTTCTCCTCCAGCGTCATGTCAGCGAGGAGGGCCTCGACGCGCGGGTCGGTCTGGGCCTCCGCGGCCGGGCCGGCCCCCACGGTCACGAGGACGAGCGCGAGGAGGGCGGACAGGGGTCGGGGCGGTGAAAAGCTTTTCATGCTAGGGCGGAGAGGGGCGGGGGCGGGAGCAGAATCCGTCAGGCCACCACGGCCCGTTCGGTGGACTCGCGGATGAGGACCTCGGTGGGCAGCTCCACCGGGCGGTGGTGCGTCCCGTCCTCACCCCGGATCTGGGCGAGCAGCCGCTCGATGGCCTGCTGGCCCATCTCGCGGACGGGGGCACGGACGGTCGTGAGCGTGGGCGAAGTAAACCGCGTGAGCGGGACGTCGTCGAAGCCGGCGAGGGCGAGGTCCGCCGGGACGTCGAGGCCGGCCTCGCGGAGCCCGCTGAGGACGCCGTACGCTGAGAGGTCGTTGCCGGCGAAGAGCGCCGTCGGGCGCGGGTCGAGGGCGAGCAGCGCCGGGACGGCCGCCAGCCCGGACTCCATTGTGAAGTCGCCGGCCAGCTCCAGGCTCGGGTCCGGCTCGATGCCGTGGTCGCGGAGCGCGGAGCGGAACCCGTCGAGCCGAGCGAGCCCGTCGAACGAGTGGGGCGGCCCTTCGAGGAAGGCGATCCGACGGTGCCCCTGCGCGACGAGGTGCTCGGTGAGGCGGTAGGCGCCGCCCCGGTTGTCGAAGTTGATCGCCTCGATCTCGCCGTCCGCCACCTCCGTGTTGACGAACAGGACGGGCAGGTCGGCCGGGAGCCACTCGCAGACCGTCTCGGCCGGGACGTCGGTCGACATCACGATCAGCCCGTCGACGCGGCGGTTCATGCCGTGGATCACGGCCCGGAACTCCTTCAGGTTGCGGTGCGACGACGACACCATGAGGTAGTGCCCGCTCTCGCTCGTCGCGCGGTCGATGGCCTGGAGAAACTCCGAGAAGAAGTCGCCCGCGATGTACGGCAGGAGCACGCCGATGCCGCCGGTGCTCTGGCCGAGCAGGCTGAGGGCCGCCGGGTTCGGGCGGTAGCCGAGTTCGAGGGCCGCCGCCTCCACACGCGCCCGCTTCGCCTCGTCGACGGAGGCGGAGTTGTTGAGCACGCGGGAGACCGTCGAGATCGACACCTCCGCGCGCTGGGCGACATCACGGATCGTAGGGACCATGTGCGAGCACCGGACTCGCTAGCTTGTGAAAACCTTTTCGAAGCTACTCGGCCGCCCCCCCTGGTGCAAACGCTTCCGCCCTCCCCTCCTCCCCGACCGCCCCGGACGAAGGCCCTCGCCTTCAAGGCGCTCGCCGTCGCGCTCCCGTTCGTGGCGCTCTTGCTGATCGAAGGCGCGCTCCGACTGGCGGGCGTCGGCGAGGCGCGGCGGCGGCCGTTCGTGGCGGTGCCGGGCCACGAGACGTCCGTCGCGCTCGACCCGGACTTTGGCGCCCTGTTCTTCCGCGGCTTCCGGCCCGGCGCCGCCTTCGATCCGCTCGACGCCGAGAAGGAGCCGGGCACGCTCCGCGTCGTCGCCCTCGGCGGCTCGACCACGGCCGGCTTCCCGTACCACTGGTACTACGGCTTTCCGGCGCGGCTGGAGGACCGGCTGGCGGTGATGCTCCCCGGCCGGCGCGTCGAGGTCGCCAACCTCGGCCTGACGGCCACCAACAGCTACACGCTCTGGACGCTGGCCGAGCCGGTCGTGGAGCAGCGGCCGGACGCCGTCGTGATCTACGCGGGCCAGAACGAGTACTATGGCGCCTACGGGACGGGCGGAACGCAGGGGTGGACCGGCACGTCGATCCCGCTCAAGCGGTTCGTGATCGGGGCCTCGCGGTGGGCGCTCGTCTCCGGCCTCGGGTCGCTCGTCGGCGGCGAGGCCGATCCGGGGGGCGGGCGCACCATGATGGCCCGCGTGGTCCGCGACGCGGCGATCTCCGAGGGCGGCGAGACGTACCGCGCCGGGATCGCCCAGTACGAGGCCAACCTCCGCGACGCGCTCCGCACCTTCGAGCGGGCCGGCATCCCCGTCTTCCTCGCCACGCTGGTCTCGAACCTCGCCGATCAGGCCCCGCTGGGCGACGAGCCGTCCGCGCAGGAAGCCTACGACCGGGGCCGCCAGCTCCTCGCGCGGGGCGACTCGGCCGCCGCCCGCGCCGCCTTCCTGGACGCCAAAGAGGCCGACGGCGTCCGCTTCCGCGCGCCCGAGGCGATGAACGGGGTCGTCCGCCGCCTCGCCTCGGAGTTTCCGAACGTCACGCTCGTCGACGTGCAGGAGCGGTTCCGACAGGCGAGTCCGGGCGGCGTCGAGGGGGCCTCGCTCTTTACCGACCACCTCCACCCCAACGCACGCGGCTACGCCCTCATGGCCGACGCCTTCGCGGGCGCGATGCGGGCGGAGCTCCCCGCCCTCCGCGACGCCCCCGATCCGGGGCCGGCGCCCTCCGGCGTAGACGCGGTGGAGGCCGCCGTCGCCCGCCTCCAGATCGCCGTCCTCACGAACGGGTACCCGTTCCGCAAGGACCGCACGCCGGCCCAGGCCGAGGCGGCGGCCCGCGCCGTGGCCGACTCGATGGCGCGGTCCGGCAGCACCGACGCCCTCGCCGTCCGCGTGATGGTGGAGGGGATGCCGGCGGAGGCCGCCCTCGACGACGCCGTCCGCCAGGCCCGCGCCGAGGGCGACACGCTCGCCGCGCTCCGGCTCTACGACGGGCTCCTCCACTGGCAGCCGTTCAACGAGCCGCTGATCGACCGGGCCGTCGGGTACGCGCTCCAGGACCCGGCCTACGACGCCGAGACGGCCGCGCTCGCCCGGTACGCCGTCACCCACACCGCCAGCCCCTTCAGCCTCAACGCCCTCGCCGTCGTCGCGCTCCGGCAGGGCGACCTGGCCCAGGCGGGCGCGCTGCTGGCGGCCGTCGAGCGCGTGGCGCCGGCGTCGCCGGAGATGCTGTTCAACAAGGCCCGGCTCCTGGTGGTGCAGGGGGACACGCTCGGCGCGCGGGCCTACTTCGAGCGGTACCGGGCCGTCGCCCCCCGCTGACACCTGGGCGGACCCGCTTTCGCCGCTATGTTCCGGTTCCTGAAAACCTTTTCACCCCGCCGATGCGCCGCCTCTACGCCCTCCTCGCGTTCCTGAGCCTGGGGCTCTCCTCCCCTACCGTCGCGCAGGATGGCGGAAGCGTCCTCGTGTTCTCCCGGACGGCCGGCTTCCGACACGCCTCCATCGGGGCCGGCGTCGAGGCCGTCCGCGCCCTCGGGACCGAGCACGGCTTCTCGGTGACGGCGACCGAGGACCCGACGGCGTTCACCGAGGCCGGGCTGGCGGGCTACGACGCCATCGTCTTCCTCAACACCACCGGCGACGTGCTCGACGGGAGCCAGCAGGCGGCGTTCGAGGCCTACGTCCAGCAGGGCGGCGGCTTCGTGGGCGTCCACGCCGCGGCGGACACCGAGTACGAGTGGCCGTGGTACGGCGGCCTCGTGGGCGCCTACTTCGAGAGCCACCCGGCCGGCACGCCCGACGCCGTCGTGAAGGTGGTCGACCGGGTCCACCCGGCCACGCGCGACCTCCCGGCGTCCTGGGCGCGGACCGACGAGTGGTACAACTACCAGACGAACCCGCGCGGCGAGGTCCACGTGCTGGCGACGCTCGACGAGCAGACCTACAGCGGCGGGACGATGCCCGGCGACCACCCCATCGCGTGGTGCCACACCTACGAGGGCGGGCGCTCCTTCTACACCGGCGGCGGCCACACGAGCGAGTCGTTCTCCGACGCGCCCTACCTCGGCCACCTCTGGGGCGGCCTCGCGTGGGCCGCCGGCTGGGCCGAGGGCGACTGCTCGGCCACCGTCGAGACGAGCTGGGAGCGGACGGTCCTCGACGCCGACGTGTCGGACCCGATGGAGCTGGCGGTCGCCCCCAACGGCTCCGTGTTCTTCGTCGAGCGCGGCGGGGCGATCAAGCTGTGGGACCCGGCCGGCGGCGGCCACACGCACCTCCTGGCGACGCTCCCCGTGACGACGAGCTACGAGGACGGGCTCCTCGGCATCACCCTCGACCCGGACTTTGAGACCAACGGGTGGGCCTACCTCTACTACTCGCCGGCCGGCTCCGAGCCCATCCAGCGCGTCTCCCGGTTCACCCTCACCGGCGAGAGCATCGACCTGGGGAGCGAGGCCGTCCTGCTCACGGTCCGCACCGACCGCGACCAGGGCGGCCACTCGGGCGGCTCGCTCGCCTTCGGCCCCGACGGGCTCCTCTACGTCGCCACCGGCGACGACACGGACCCGTTCGACTCCAGCGGCTACGCGCCGGTCGACGAGCGGCCGGGGCGCGAGTCCTGGGACGCGCAGCGGACCGCGGCCAACCCCTTCGACCTGCGCGGCAAGATCCTCCGCATCCGCCCGCTGGCGGACGGCACCGCCGAGGTCCCCGAGGGCAACCTGTTCCCGGCGGACGGGTCCGGAGGGCGGCCCGAGGTCTACGCGATGGGCGTCCGCAACCCGTTCCGCCTCAGCGTGGACCCGGAGACGGGCTGGCTCTACTGGGGCGACGTCGGGCCGGACGCGAGCGACGGCAGCCCGGCGCGCGGCCCGCGCGGCTACGACGAGTTCAACCAGGCGCGCGCGGCCGGCTTTTTCGGCTGGCCCTACTGCATCGCCGACAACCTCGCCTACCGCGACTACGACTTCGCCGCCGGCACCTCCGGCCCGGCCTTCGACTGCGCCGCCCCCGTCAACGACTCGCCGAACGTGGCCGAGGCGCCCGTCGCCCTCCCGGCGGCCCGGCCGGCGTGGGCGTTCTACCCGTACGCGCCCTCGCCCGAGTTCCCCGACATCCCCAACGGGAACGGGCGCACGGCGATGGCCGGGCCGGTCGTCCGCATCTCGACGGCCGGCGGCGCGGCGATGCCGGCCTACTTCGACGGCTCGGTGTTCCTCTACGAGTGGTCGCGCAACTGGATCGTCGAGACGCACCTCGACGCCGACGGCCAGCCGCTCGCGTTCCAGCGGTTCCTGCCCAGCCTGGAGCTACACCGGCCCATCGACCTGGAGCTGGGGCCGGACGGCGCGCTCTACATGATCGAGTGGGGGACGGGCTTCGGCGGCGGCAACCCCGACGCCGCGCTCAGCCGGATCGCCTACGTGCGCGGCTCGCGCGCGCCGGTCGCCAGGGCGCAGGCGTCGGTCACGAGCGGGCCGGCCCCGCTGGCGGTCTCGTTCACCAGCGACGGCACGTACCACCCCGAGGGCCTCCCCCTCGACTACGCCTGGGACCTCGACGGCGACGGCACCACGGACGCCACGACGCCCACCGCCAGCACGACCTACACCGAGCGCGGGACCTTCGCCGCCCGCCTCACCGCGACCGACCCGAACGGGCAGACGGCCTCGGCCGTCGTCACGGTCGTCGTGGGCAACTCGGAGCCGACCGTCGCCGTGGCCACGCCGGCCGACGGCGGGTTCTACACCTGGGGCGACTCGCTCCGCTTCGAGGTCTCGGCCCTGGACGCCGAGGACGGGAGCACCGAGGCCGGCACCATCGACTGCGCCGAGGTCGTGGTCCAGCCCGGCATCGGCCACGACGACCACAACCACCCCCTCGAGCAGTACCCCGGCTGCACGGGCGGCTTCCGCACGCCGGCCGGCCACGGCGCCGACGCCGAGAACGTGTTCCTCGTGGTCGAGGGCCGGTACACGGACGGCGGGGCCGAGGGCGTCGGCGCGCTGACGGGGCGGCGGCAGGTCGTCGTCCGGCCCAAGACGGTCCAGGCCGAGCACTTCGCCCGCCAGTCCGGCGTGCAGGTCGAGACGACCAGCGACCGGACCGGCGGCGAGAACGTCGGCTACCTCGACGACGGCGACTGGCTGGCCTTCGAGCCGATCGACCTCCGGGGCATCGACTTCGTGACGTACCGCGTGGCCTCGGCCGGCGCCGGCGGGCGCATCGAGGCGCGCGTCGACGCCCCCGACGGCCCCCTCGTCGCCACGGCGACGGTCACCCCCACGGGCGACTGGCAGACCTACAAGGACGTGACGGTCCCGGTCGCGGACCCCGGCGGGACGCACACGCTCTACCTCGTCTTCCGCAACGAACGGTCGAGCAGCGGGCTCTTCAACCTGAACTGGTTCCGCGTCCACGGCGTCGGCACGGCGGTCGCGCCCGAGGTGCCGCGCGGCCTGCTCGCCGAGTACTTCCCGTCGCCGGACTTTTCCGGCACGCCGGTCACGCGCACCGACCCGCAGGTCACGTTCGACTGGGGCGCCGAGGCCCCGGTCGCGGGCGTCCCGGCCGACGGGTTCTCGGCCCGCTGGGTCGGCCGGCTCCGCGTGCCGGACCGGGGGCGCTACCGCTTCGTCCTCCAGGCCGACGACGGCGCGCGCCTCTGGGTCAACCACGACCTCGTCGTGGACGCGTGGGACGGCGAGGGCCTCGCCGGGACGTCCGGCTCGGCCACCCTCGACGAGGGCGAGGTGACGATCCGGCTCGACTACCGCGAGCAGGCCGGCGACGCCCAGGCCGCGCTCTCGTGGAGCGGGCCGGGGCTCCCCCTCCAGACGCTCACCGAGGACTGGCTGACGGCCGTCGACGACGGGACGACGGACGCCGAGCGGCCGAACACGGGCGCCCGCCTCGACCTCCTCCCCGCCCGCCCGAACCCCGGACGGGCCGCCACCGAGATCGCCTTCCGGCTCCCGGAGGCCGGCGACGCCACCGTCGAGCTGTTCGACGCGCTGGGCCGCCGGGTCCTCCTCCTCCACGACGGCCCCGCGGCGGCCGGCGCCCACGCCCTCACGGCCGACGTCTCGGCGCTGCCGAGCGGCGCCTACGTCGTCCGGCTGACGGCGGGCGAGGGCACGCGGAGCCAGGTGCTGACCGTCGTGCGGTAGCGGCTGGCGGCGCGCGTCGCCAGCGGCCCGCAGAGACGGTCGAGGACGCTGCGTCGGGCCGACGCGGCCCGGGCGCCGACTCCTGACCGCGGACCGCCCAGCGAGGCGTTGCGGGAGCAGGGCCCGCGTGCCATCTTCCCGCCGCACTCGCCGCCGCTCCGATCCGACCGCTCCGCCTCCCGCTCGTCGTCGCCGTCCTCGTGGGCGTCGCCTACGCGACAGCGCTCGCGCTCGCGCCGCCAGGGACGCCGCTAGCCGGGACGCCCGGGCTCCGCTGGCTGCTCGCCGCCCTGCTGGCGGCGGGCGGGGTCGTGGGGGTCCAGGCGACGCGCTTCTTCGTCCTCGACGTCCTGTTCCTCCGCACACAGGGGCACCGGGCGCCCGCGCTCGTCCACGTCGTCGTCGCGCTGGTGCTGTACTTCGTGCTCGGGCTGCTCGTCGCGAAGGGCGTGTTCGGCCAGACCCTCACCGCCGCCATCGCCACGAGCGCTGTGGCCTCGGTGGTGCTGGGCCTCGCGCTCCAGGAGACGCTGGGCAACCTGTTCGCCGGCATCGCGCTCCAGGTAGAGCAGTCGTTCCGGCTCGGCGACGTGGTGCGGGCGGGGAGCCTGGAGGGGTCCGTGGAGGCGTTCAACTGGCGGGCGACGACGATCCGGACCGTCCGCGACTCCCGCATCGTGATCCCGAACTCGCTCATGGCGCGAGAGGCCGTCGAGGTGTTCGGCCGGACCGAGACGTGCCGTCGGCTGCTCGCGCTCCCGGCCCCGTACGGGGCGCCGCCACAACAGATCGCGGGGATCGTGCGGACCGCGCTCGTCGGCGTCCCCGGCCTCGCGGAGCAGCCCCCGCCGCAGGTCCGCCTCGCCTCCTTCGACAACTCCTCCATCGGCTACGAGGTGGCGTACTGGGTGGAGGACTACCTCCGCGTGGAGGCCATCGACGCCCAGATCCGCGAGCGCGTGTGGTACGCCTTCGCCCGCAACGACGTCGTGATCCCGTTCCCGCACGAGGTCCACGTGCCGTACCAGTCCCCCCCCGTCGCGGCCGACGAGGACCCGGTGGAGGAGCGCGCGCGGTGGTTGGGCGAGGTGGCCCTGCTGGCGCCGCTCACCCCCGAGGAGCGCCATCGCCTCGCCCGGCAGGCCCGGACGCTGCTCTACGGGCCGGGCGAGACGATCCTCCGCGCTGGCACCCAGGGCGGCTCCATGTTCGTCGTGCTCCGGGGGCGGGTCGAGATCCGCGTGCCGACCGACGAGCGGCGCGTGCTCGTGGCCGAGGTCACCGCCGGCGAGGTGATCGGCGAGATGTCGCTGCTGACCGGCGAGCTCCGCTCGGCCGACGCCCGCGCCGTCGACGAGGTGGAGCTGATCGAGGTCCGCAAGGCGGAGATGAAGGACGTCCTCGAAGCCAACGAGGGCCTCGCCCACGCCCTCGCCGACGAGATGAGCCAGCGCCTCGAGCAGCGCGCCGACACGCTCTCGGACCTGGAGGCGAAGGCGGAGGGGCCGGTCAACCACGCGTCGCTCCTCGTCCGCATCCGGCGGTTCTTCGACCTCGGCTGACGGGAGGCGCCTGCCGGGCGGCGGGGCCACGCAGGAGCGCGGCGGATGGGCGAGGCGGGGGGCTTGGATCTACATTCATAACCCGCCGACGCCCTCCCTTTCCTCCCTCCCGTGCCCGGACCGACCGTTGAGAGCCTGTTCAAACCGGTCCACCTCGCCGAACACGCGCGACGGCTCGCACGCACCCAGACCGTCGACGCCGACGAGGCGCGGGGGCGTCCGCTCCGGCCCGTCCTCCGCGAGGCCTACCGCGACCTGACCGACGCCTACCGGGCGCTGGCGGCGGCCGGCCGCGGGGGCGAGACGCTGACGCCGGCCGCCGAGTGGCTGTTGGACAACTTCCACGTCGTCCGCGACCAGCTCCGCGAGGCCGAGGACGCGCTCCCCCGCGCCTACTACCGCCTCCTGCCCAAGCTCAAGGCCGGCCCGTACGGGGGGCTCCCGCGCGTCTACGAGATCGTCGAGACGCTGGCCGAGCTGACCGACAACGCGGTGGACCCCGAGCACCTGGAGGCGTTCGTCCGGGGCTACCAGGAGGTGGAGCTGCTGACGCTGGCCGAGCTGTGGGCGCTCCCGATCCTGCTCCGCGTGGTGCTGGCGCAGCAGGTGGCGGCGCTGGCCGTCCCGATGCACGAGGCGCTCGTCGACCGCCAGTCGGCGGCCGAGTGGGCCGCCCAGATCGCGGCGGCCCTCGACGACGGCGACGACGTGGTCCACGTGTTGGCCGAGATGGCCCGCGAGCGGGCGCCGCTCTCGGGGCCGTTCTCGCTCACGCTGGCGGCGGCGCTCCAAGCGCACGGCGGCAACGCGACCGCGCTGGAGTGGCTGGAGCACCGGCTCCGCGCCCGCCGCGTCAGCCTCGGCGACGTCGAGCGGCTGGAGACGCAGCGCGAGACGCAGTGGCAGGCCTCCATCGCCAACGCCGTCCTCGCCGTCCGCGCCGCGGCCGAGGCCGAGTGGGGCGACTTCGTGGAGGAGCTCTCGGCCGTCGAGCAGACGCTCCGCGAGGACCCCGCCGGCGTCTACGCCCGGATGGACCGGAAGACGCGCGACGACTACCGCCACCACGTCGAGCGGCTGGCGCGGCGCTCGCCCGAGACCGAGTTCGGCGTCGCCGAGCGCGCGCTCGCCCTGGCCCGCGACGCCGCCGAGGCCGACGAGCGCGTCCCGGCCTCCGACCACGTCGGCTACTGGATCGTGGGCAAGGGGGCGAAGGCGCTCGGCAAGGCCACCGGCTACCACGCGCGCCTCAGCCGGCGGCTGTTCTGGATCTCGCAGCGCCACCCGACGGCCGTCTACCTCGGGAGCATCGCCCTCGTGACGGCCCTCGGCCTCGCCGTCTCCGTGCTCGTCGCCGACGCGGCCGGGGCCGACCTCGGCCTGCTGGCGCTGACGGTGGCCGCCGCCTTCCTCCCGCTCCTCGACTTCGCCGTCACGTTCGTCAACTGGAACGTGGTCCGGTTCCTGCCGCCGCACAAGCTCCCGAAGCTCGACTTCAGCGACGGGATCCCGGCCGAGGACCGGACCTTCGTCGTCATCCCGACGCTCATCACCTCGCCGGCGCACGCGCGCGAGATGGTCGAGCGGCTGGAGGTCCACGCCCTCGCCAACCCCGACGCCGCGCTCCGCTACGCGCTCCTGAGCGACTGGGCCGACGCGCCCGAGAAGGAGCGGCCCGGCGACGGGGCCACCGTCGACGCCGCCCGCCTCGCCATCCGGCGGCTCAACGAGCGCGCCCGCGCCGCCCGCGCCCAGGGCGACGGCGCGCCCGGCGGCGACCGGTTCTTCCTGCTCCACCGCGAGCGCCTGTGGAACGAGGCCCAGGGCGCCTGGATGGGCTGGGAGCGCAAGCGCGGCAAGCTCGAAGAGTTCAACGACCTCCTCCGCGACCCCGACGCCGCGACCTCGTACGTCGTCGTCGAGGGAGACTTCCGGGAGGCGACGGCCGGCGACGCCGTCCGCTACGTGCTCACGCTCGACGCCGACACGCGGACCACGCCCGACGGCGCGCGCGCGCTCGTGGCGACGGCGGCCCACCCGCTCAACCGGCCCCGCTACTCCGTCGACGCCGGGCGCGTGACGGAGGGCTACGGCGTGTTCCAGCCGCGCGTCTCGATCTCGCCCGAGAGCGGGCGCCAGACGCTCTTCGCCCGCATCTACGCCGGCCGCCCCGGCGTGGACCCGTACACGACGGCCGTCTCGGACGCCTACATGGACCTCTTCGGCGAGGGGATCTACACCGGCAAGGGGCTCTACGACGTCGACGCCTTCCGGCACACGCTCGGCGGGGCCGTCCCCGAGAACGCCGTCCTCTCGCACGACCTGCTGGAGGGGAACCACGCCCGCGCCGCGCTGGCGACCGGCATCGAGGTGTTCGACGACTTCCCCTCGCGCTACGCCTCGTTCACCACCCGGCTGCACCGCTGGGTCCGCGGCGACTGGCAGCTCCTGCCGTGGCTGATGCCGCGCGTGAAGGACGCCAGCGGGACGTGGCGCAAGAACCCGCTCTCCGTCGTTGGCCGGTGGAAGCTGTTCGACAACCTCCGGCGGAGCCTCACGCCCCCGGCGATCCTCGTCTTCCTCCTCCTCGCGTGGACGGTGATTCCGGGCTCGCCGTTCGTGTGGACGCTGATCGCGCTCTTCGTGCTCGCGTTCCCGATCTACGCGCCGGCCGCGCACGGCTTCCTCTTCCAGCCGCCGGACACGGTGACGTCGAGCTGGCTCCGGCTCCTCTGGGCGGACGCGAAGATGCACGCGCTCCAGATCGGGCTCTCGGTGGCGTTCCTGGCCCACCAGTCGGTCGTCATGCTCAACGCCATCGGGCGGACGCTCTGGCGGCTGTTCGTGTCGAGGAAGAACCTGCTGGAGTGGACCACGGCCCAGCAGGCCGAGGAGTCGGGGCGCGACGTGCCCCGCTCGATGTGGGCCTCGGTGGGGTGGGGCCTGATCGTGCTGGCCGCCGTGACCGTCGCGGAGCCCATCGCCTGGATCACGGCGCTCCCGTTCGCGGCGGCCTGGATCGCGGCGCCGTGGCTGGCCCGGCGCGTCAGCCGCCCGTTCGTCCACGACGAGTACGCGCTCACCGCCAGCGACCGCCAGCGGCTCCGGCGCGTCGCCCGGCGGACGTGGCGCTTTTTCGACGAGACGCTCTCCGAGACGAACCGCTGGCTCCCGCCGGACAACCTCCAGGTGCAGCCGGCGCAGGGCCTCGCGCGGCGCACCTCGCCCACCAACATCGGCCTCGCCCTCAACGCGGTCCAGGCCGCCCGCGACCTCGGCTACCTCACGCGCATTGAGGAGGTCCGGCGGATCGGGCTCGTGATGGACTCGCTGGAAGGCCTGGAGCGCTACCGCGGCCACCTCTACAACTGGTACTCCACCGAGACCGGCGCCGTGATGGCCCCGCGCTACGTCTCGACGGTCGACTCCGGCAACCTCGCCGGCGCCCTCCTCACGCTCAAGCAAGGGCTCGGAGAGACCCAGGCGGCGCCGTGGCCGAGCCCGGCCACGCTCGGCGGACTGGCGGACACGCTCGCCGAGGTCGAGGCCGTCTCCGGCCCCGGGCGCGACGCCGTCTCGGCGCTCCGGCGGACGCTGGACGAGGCCGCTCCGCGCGGGCTCGCGGGTTGGCACGAGCGCCTCGCCACGCTCGACGCACAGGCGCAGGTGCTCGTCGCCCGCGTCGACGCTGAGTCGGAGGCGGCGCGGGCGTGGGCGACGGCGCTGGCCGCCGAGGCGTCCCGCGCGCTCGCGGAAGTAGAAACGTTCGCCCCGTGGTTCCGCCCCGACGCGGCCCTCGACGCCGAGACCGCCTCCGACCTGGACAGCGCCCGATCCCTGGGCGACCTCGCCGCGCGCGTCCGCCGCCAGCGGGCAGCCCCTGCGGCGGCGCCCGCCCTCGCCGAAGCCGACGACGCGCTGACCTCGCTGTTCGAGGCCGCCGCCGACCTCGCCGAGCGCGCCGACCTGATGGTTCAGGAGATGGACTTCCGCCCGCTCTACGACGACGCCCGCAACCTCTTCCGCATCGGCTACGACGCCGGCATGGCCCGGCAGGACCCGCACACCTACGACCTCCTCGCCTCCGAGGCGCGGCTGGCGTCGCTGCTCGCGGTCGCCAAGGGCGAGGCGCCGCCCGAGCACTGGTTCCACCTCTCGCGCCCGACGCGCGTGACGCGCTCTCGCCGCGCGCTCCTCTCGTGGAGCGGGACCATGTTCGAGTACCTCATGCCGGTCCTCTACACCCGGCTCTACGAGCGGACGCTCCTCGCCGACGCCTGCTACAACGCCGTCTCGCTCCAGCGGCTCTACGCCCGGACCATCGGCGGCCGGCCGTGGGGGATCTCCGAGAGCGGCTACGCCCACCTCGACCTCCACCTGACCTACCAGTACCGCGCCTTCGGCGTGCCCTACCTCGGGCTCAAGCGCGGGCTCACCGAGGACTACGTGGTCGCCCCGTACGCCACGCTCCTGGCCCTCGCCGTCCGCCCGGACCGGGTGGTCCCCAACCTCGACCGGCTCGACGCCGCCGGTGCCTGGGGGGCCTACGGCTACTACGAGGCCGTCGACTACACGCCGGGCCGGATCACCTCGCCAGGGGCGGACGAGGGCGAGCCGCACGAGGTCGTCCGGTCGTACATGGCGCACCACCAGGGGATGGGGCTGCTGGCGCTGGCGAACGCGCTGCGCGGGAACGTCTTCCAGGACCGGTTCCACCGCGACCCGCTCGTCCGCTCGGCCGAGATCCTGCTCCAGGAGCGGGTCCCGACCGTCGTCGAGAAGATCGACCCGCACCCCCTGGACGAGACCGAGGTCGAGCCGGTCGAGATCGCGACCGTCGAGGCGCGCGTGGAGCACTTCGGGATCGCCAGCACCGAGGACCCGACGCCCCACGGCGCGCTCCTCTCGAACGGCCGCTACTCCATGCTCCTCACCACCTCGGGCACCGGCTACTCGCGCGTGGGCGACGTGGCCCTCACGCGGTGGCACGGCGACCGCACGCGCGACGCCGACGGGTTCTTCGTCTACGTCCGCGACGTGGAGAGTGGGCGGTTCTGGTCGGCCGGGCGCCAGCCCGTCACGTCGTCGCCGCCGCCCGACCGCTACGACGTGTGGGTCCACCTCAACAAGGTCGAGACGGCCCGCGTGGACGACTGGGTCGAGACGTTCACCGAGGCCGTCGTCTCGCCCGAGGACGACGTCGAGGTCCGCCGCGTGACGGTCACGAACTACGCCGACCGGCCGCGGACCCTCGAGCTGACGAGCTACGCCGAGGTCGTGCTCCAGCCGCCGGCCGGCGACCTCGGCCACCCGGCCTTCTCGAAGCTGTTCGTCGAGACGGAGTACCTCCCCAAGAACAACGCGCTCCTCGCCACGCGCCGCCCGCGCGCCGAGGGCGACCCGCGCCGCTGGCTGGTCCACGCCGTGGCCGACATGGGGCTGGCCCGCGCCGGCCGCGCCGCCATCACGCCGCTCCAGTACGAGACCGACCGGATGCAGTTCGTCGGGCGCGGGCGGACGCTCGACGCCCCGGCGGCGCTCGAGCCCGGCGCCCGCCTCTCGCGGACGGCCGGCGCCGTGCTCGACCCCATCGTCTCGCTCCGGCGCGTCGTCACGCTCCAGCCCAAGCAGAGCGCCCAGGTCGTGTTCTCGATCGCCGTGGCCGACACGCGCGAGGAGGCCGAGCGGCTCGCGGAGCGCTACGACCACCCGGACGCCTCGCAGCGGGCCTTCGAACTGGCCTCGACGTACGGGCTCGTGGAGCTGGGCCACCTCGGGCTGAGCGGCGACGACGCCCTCAACGCGCAGGAGATCGCCAGCCGCCTGCTCTACGGCGACCCCACCTACGGCACGCCCGCCGCCGTCCGCCAGCGGAACGTGCGCTCGCAGTCCGGCCTCTGGGCCTACGGCGTCTCGGGCGACCTCCCGATCCTCCTGTTCCGGACGGCCCGGCTGGAGGAGCTGGACGCCTTCCGCCTGCTCCTCAAGATGCACGCGTTCTGGCGGCGGCGCGGGCTGGAGGTGGACCTCGTGGTCCTCAACGACCACCCGCCGAGCTACGCCGACAGCTTGCAGGAGGCGCTCACGCAGGCCGTCGAGGCGTCGCCGCAGCGGGGGCTGCTGGGCCAGCGCGGCGGCGTCTTCCTCCGCCGCTCCGACGGGATGCCCGAGGAGGACGTGACGCTGATGATGTCGGCCGCGCGCGTGATCTTGCACGGGCACGTCCCGACGCTGCTGGCCTCGGCGGCGACGGGCGAGCTGGAGGCGCGGACGGAGCTGGCGGCCGAGACGGACGGCGTGACCTGGGGCGACGACGAGCCCGAGGCGGGCGCCCTCGCCGTCCCGGCCCTGCACCCGGACGCCGCCGAGCGGCTGGCGGCGGCCGGCGTCGAGACGGGCGAGGCGCCCGGCGAGGCGACCGGCGGCGACCTCGACTTTTTCAACGGCTACGGCGGCTTCACCGACGACGGCCGCGCCTACATCGTCCGCCAGCGAGGCGGCGTCGAGGAGGACCGGACGCCGCTGCCCTGGATCAACGTGGTCGCCAACCCCGCCGCCGGTTTCACCGCGACGGAGAGCGGCGAGGGCTACACCTGGGCCCGCAACTCGCAGCAGAACAAGCTCACGCCGTGGTCCAACGACCCCGTGACCGACCCGGCCGGCGAGGCCCTCTACCTCCGCGACGACGACGCCGGCGTGTTCTGGACGCCGACGGCCCGACCGGCGCCGGCGCCGGCGCTCTACGAGACGCGCCACGCCTGGGGCCACACGACGTGGACCTCGGAGTGGGCCGGCCTCAAAACCGAGACGACGGCGTTCGTCCCCCGCCGCGACCCGCTCAAAGTCGTCCGCCTGCGGATCACGAACACGTCCGGCCGGGAGCGCCGGCTCTCGCTGTACCGCTACGCCGAGCTGGTGTTCGGCGAGCGCCGCGAGCCGAACGCGCCCTACATCGTGGTGGAGCAGGACGACGACTGCGGCGCGCTCGTCGCCCGCAACCCCTACAACCCGACCTACGGCGCGCGCCTCGCCTTCGCCGCCGTCGGCGGGGCCGAGGTGGCGTCGGTGAGCGCGCGGCGGGCGGCGTTCCTCGGGCGCAACGGCCACGCCTCGGCGCCCGACGCCGTGGCCCAGGGCGGCCCGCTCGACGGCCGCCTCGACACCGGCCTCGACCCGTGCGTGGCGCTCCACGTGCCGCTGGCGCTGGCGGCGGGCGAGACGCGCGAGGTGACGTTCCTGTTCGGCCAGGCCAAGACGGTCCCCGACGTGCGGACGCTCGTCCAGCGCTACGCCGAGCCCCCGGCGGCCGACCTCGCGCTCAGCGAGGTGACGGCGTTCTGGGAGCAGACGCTCGGCGCCGTCCACGTCCAGACGCCCGCGCCGGACCTCGACGTGCTCGTCAACGGGTGGCTCTTGTACCAGAACCTCTCGTGCCGGCTCTGGGGCCGCTCGGCGTTCTACCAGAGCGGCGGGGCCTACGGCTTCCGCGACCAGCTCCAGGACTCGCTCGCCCTCGTCTACACCCGCCCGGACCTCACGCGCGCCCAGATCCTCAAGAACGCGGCGCACCAGTTCGAGGAGGGCGACGTGCTCCACTGGTGGCACCCCGTCACCGGCGCCGGCATCCGCACCCGGTTCTCGGACGACCTCCTGTGGCTCCCCTACGCCGTCGCCTTCGCGCTCTCCACCACCGGCGACGAGACGATGCTGGACGAGGAGGCCCCGTTCCTCACGGCCCGCCCGCTGGAGCCGGGCGAGGACGAGGTGTTCCTGACGCCGCAGCCCTCGGGCGAGTCCGGGTCGGTCTACGAGCACGCGTGCCGCGCCATCGACATCTCGCTGACGGAGGGCCGCCACGGCCTCCCGCTCATGGGCTCGGGCGACTGGAACGACGGCATGAACGGCGTGGGCAACGAGGGCGAGGGCGAGAGCGTCTGGCTCGGCTTTTTCCTCGCCCACATCCTGGAGCGGTTCGTCCCGATCTGCCAGGGCCGCAACGACCGCCAGCGCGCCGAGCGCTACCGGAGCTACCTCACCGACCTCAAGACGGCCCTCAACGCCGACGGGTGGGACGGCCACTGGTACCGCCGCGCCTTCTACGACGACGGCACGCCGCTCGGCTCGGCCCAGAACGACGAGTGCCGGATCGACGCCATCGCCCAGGGCTGGTCCGTCATCTCGGGCGTGGCCCCGCCGGAACGCGCCGAGCAGGCGCTCGACGCCGTGGACCAGTACCTCGTCGACGAGCGAGCCGGCATCATCCGGCTCCTCACGCCGCCCTTCGACCTCACGGGCCACGACCCCGGCTACATCAAGGGCTACCTGCCGGGCGTGCGCGAGAACGGCGGCCAGTACACGCACGGCGTCTTGTGGGCCGTCCGGGCGTTCGCCGAGGCCGGCCGGCACGACCGCGCGGCCGAGCTGTTGCGGATGCTCCTGCCGCTCAACCACGCCCGCTCGGCGGCCGCCGCCGAGCGCTACAAGACCGAGCCCTACGCCGTCGCCGCCGACGTCTACTCGGTCGAGCCGCACGTCGGGCGCGGCGGGTGGACGTGGTACACGGGCTCGGCGGGCTGGATGTGGCGCGTGTCGGTCGAGTCGCTCCTCGGGCTCCGCCGCGAGGCCGAGGCGCTCTGCATCACCCCCCGCATCCCGTCCGACTGGCCCGGCTACACGCTCCGCTACCGCACCGACGCACGCGGGACGGTCTACGTGGTCCGTGTCGAGCGGGTCGGCGAGGGGCCGGTGTCCTCCGCCGAGGCCGACGGCCAGCCGGCCCTCGTCGAGAATGGCGCGGCCCGCATCCCGCTCGTCTCCGACGGCGCCGAGCACACGGCGACCGTGCGCCTCGGGGAGGCGTAGCGCTCGCCGCTACTCGTCGCGGCCCTCGCCCTCGACCTCCTCCGCGACGCGGCGCGCGAGAGCCGCCAGCGAGGCGTGGCCCGCGGCCTCCAACTCGTCGGCCAGCGCCCGAATCCGCCCGGCGTCGGGCATCATGAGGCGGGGGACGGCGCGGCCCGTGCCCTCCGGCTCGGCGGACCGACTCTCCGGCGGGTGCCCCCCATCCAGAGAAACGGCGACGAGCGGCGGCGCGAGTGCAACGGGCATGAGAGGCGGTCCGAAGGAGGCTGGGAGAATACCGGACGGGGGTCGATCCTGCTACTCCGCCCTCCCAAGACTTATCCACAAGAGATGCCCACGATGTGTGCTCATCGCCACGGGCTCGACGCGAGGTCACCTCTCCACGCTGGAGAGGCGTGGCCACACGCGCGGGATGGGGCGCGGTACGCCCTCACGGGCGGACGATGGTGAGGCGGCACGAATCGTCCTCCTCGTCCGCGACCCGCGCCACGTAGAGGCCGGCGCCGAGGCCGGTGGTGTCGAACACGCCGTACACGTCGGCCCGACCGACGCGCCGCCCGCGCGCGTCGTAGACGACCGCCGAGGCCGGCACGCGGACGGCGCCTCCCGCACGGACCGGGTTCGGCCACCCACAGCCCGGCGTGGCCTCCGCCTCGGGCGGGACAGGGCCGACCCAGAACCCGGACTGGAGGCGCAAGCTGACGAGGTCGTGCGAGGAGTACGCCTGGGTGGTCCCATTCGAATCCGACGCGCGGATTTCGACGATCGTCCACCGTCCCTCCTCCGCCGGCTCGCCCAGTGGCGTCACGCTGGAGAGGTCGAACGGAACGGAGAACGTGTGCCCAGGGCCCTGCCCGACGGGCGCCTGCATCTCGCCGAGCGTCACGCGCCGGCCGCTCGGCGACTCGGCGGTCACGCGGTAAGCGAGGATGCCCGAGGGGTCGTACAGGGTGACGTGCGCCACGCCCTGCGGCGCGAACGCGTCGGCGACGGGCTCGATCAGAACGCGCGAGATCTCGGGGCCGGCGAGGTCGCCCGTGACGCGGACCTCGAAGCGGTTCGGGAGCCCCGCATTGGCCAACTCGTCCACGGTCCACCGCCGGATGCGGCCCTCGGCGTCGTGGACGCCGACGTTCAGCTCGTACGTCCCCGTCTCCAAAAAGCGGGGCAGGACGTAGTCGACCGTCGCCGAGGGCTGCCGGATGGTGGGGGCCACCCGCGTGGCCGTACTGCCAAAGTGGGTGTCGACCGTCATCGACACCGTGATGCCTTCCACACTCGTACCTGGGGAGCTTGTGGCCACCGAGAGGCGGAGCGTCTCGGGACCGTCAGTGAGGTCGAACACGAGGCCGCTGCCGTCGAGGTCGCCCGCGGAGAGCGAGAACGCATCGAGGGACGGCTGGGCCGAGGCGGCCGTGGCGGCGAGGAGCAGGGCGGCGACGCGAAGGCACATGATGCCGGCGGGGTGGGGCCTTTCAGAGTACGCCGCGCCCTGGGGCTCCACAACCGCCCCCGTCCCGCTGGCGACCTCCGACGGCGGGCGCCGGCCGCCCGCTCGCGTGGGGGCGCCTCAGAGGCGCACTGTGACAGGCCCCTGGGCGCCCGGCTCCGGGTCGGGGTCTCGCTCCCGCTCCTCGACCGGGGGACCCGACGGCGTCTCATGCCCCTGACCGAAGCGCAGACGTCAGGCCTCCGTGTCCAGATCGAATCGGCTCGACGAAAGGACGTGGCGCCTCGGGTCCAGCGGCTCCCGCTACGATCCCGGAGGGCGCCATCTGCCGGTACGATCGGGCCGGTACCGCGATTCTCTCCGCCAGCAGGGCCGCCGCCGTCGGACGGGACACCGTCGCTGGCGGCGCCACGGGCTCTGGGCGAGGTCGTCTAGGGGGACGCCCCAAGTGTGTCCGCCGGGCAGCGGGTCGGTACGCCTTGGCCCGATTGTCGCAGGATCGTTCCACCCTGGCCCCTCGATCCATGTCCGCTCCCTCCACTCCCCTGCATCCGCACGACCGACCGACCGTTCCCCAGCGCAAGTCGGTCGTGATCTACGGTGAGGAAGACGGGCACGCCTACATCACGATCAAGACTGAGGTGACGATCGAGGTCCGCGACCCGGCCGAGGTGGAGACCGTGCTCGACCTGGCCCGCCAGACGGAGGAGGCCTTCCCGATGTGGCGGGCGCTGAGCGGGGACCTGCCCCCCGCCCCCCGCCGCCCAGAAGACGAGGGCTGAGGCCCGCCGCACGGCGGCCGGTGGCCCAACGTGGAGATACGGCGGCCACCGCGTGCGCGCCCCACCGGCGACGTCGCGCGTCCTGGCTGGCACTGTGTTTGGGATGGGCTACCGACCCGCCCACCCGACCACGTGTACTCGTTTACTCCGACCCTACGGGAAACTCTGCGCGACGCGTGCCGATCTTGAAGCGTCTCATGTTCAGACCCGGCCTCCCCGCCCGGCATCCCTCGCGCCCCTCGCGCGTAGGCCGCCAGCGGCCGGACGCCCGGTCCGGCACGACCCTTCTCACACGCCGCACGTCCCGATGAGCCTCGCCACCCGCGCGGTCTACCCCACCCAGCCGACCCCCCTCCGCCACGCCATCGACGACCTGCTCGCCAGGGCCGACCCCGGCGACCTCGGCGGCGACCTCGTCGGCCTCATCGTGCCCGACTCCAACCGTACCTCGGGCGGGGCGACGGCCGCCGCGGCCTACGCCCTGCTCCAGGGCCAGTCCCTCGATACCGTCCTCGTCATCTCGCCGAGCCACAGCGGCGAGTTCGGGCGCCTCTCGATCTGCCAGACCGACGTCTACCACACCCCGCTCGGCGGCGTCCCCATCAACGACCACCTCCGCAACGAACTCTGCGACGAAGACGACGACATCTTCCTCGACGACACGGGCCACTACCACACCGAGGGCGCCGACGTGCAGCTCCCGTTTCTCCAGCAGACGCTGGAAGAGGGCTTCACGGCGGTCCCCATCGTGATGGGCGAGGAGAGCCCGGCGTTCTGCCGCGAGCTGGGCCACGCCGTCGGCGAGGTGATGTACGCCAAGGACGCCCTCGTCGTGGGCTCCTGCGACGTGCTCGAGGGCGACGCCGAGGGGCTCGACCGGCTCCGCGAGGCCATCGAGGGCTTCGACGAGAGCGAGCTGATGCACCTGCTCGGGAGCGAGGTGGTGCGGGTCGAGGGCATGGGCGCCCTCATCACGACGCTGATCGCCGCCGCCCACCGGGGCGCCACGCACGCCCGAGTGCTCGCCCTCTCGCCGCCCGCCGATGGCACGCCGGGGGCCCTCGCGTGCGCCTTCTGGCGTGGCTAATCTCTCGTGAGCAAGCGCCCGTCCATGGAGGTTTACGCATCCGCATTCAAGCACCCGCGTCCCGGCGTCGTCATCGTCGGCGCGGGGGCGATGGGACGCGCGCTGGGCCTCCGGCTCTCCGAGAGCGGGTACCCCGTGTGCGGCGTCGTCAGCCGGTCGCGGTCGAGCGCCGAGGCGCTGGCGCGCGTCGTCGGGGCGTCGGTCGCCACCGACCGCCTCCACGACTTGCCCCCCGCGGCGCCGCTCGTCGTGCTCACGGTCCCGGACAGCCAGCTCCCGGACCTCGCGGAAACGCTGGCGCGCGCGGCACGGGCGTGGGCCGGCTCGGTCGTGCTCCACACCTCGGGTGCCACACCGGCGTCGGTCCTCGACCCACTCCGTGCGGAGGGCGCACGGACGCTCGCCTTCCACCCGCTCCAGACCGTCACCCGCGACGCCGACGGGTCCACGCTCGACGGCGTGACCGTCGGGATCGAGGGGGATCCGCGCGGCGTGGCGGCCGGGATCGAGTTGGCCGCCGGGCTCGCGATGCGCTACCTCGTCGTCTCGGCCGAGGCCAAGCCGCGCTATCACCTCGCGGCGTCGATGGCCTCCAACCTGGTCGTCACCCTGATGGGGATGGTCCAGGAGGTGCTCGCCTCCATCGACATCGACCGCGACGAGGCCATGGCCATCCTGGGGCCGCTCCTCCGGGGCACGCTCGACAACCTGTCGCGGGCCTCGCCTGAGGAGGCCCTCACCGGCCCCGTCGCGCGCGGCGACCTCGCCACGCTTCGGACCCACGGGCTCGCGCTCCGCAAAGACCTCCCCCACCTCGTTCCGGCCTACGCCGCGCTCTCCGTCGAGACCGTCCGGCTGGCGGTGCGCGCGGGCAAGCTCCCGCCCGACCAGGCCGAGGACGTGCTCCTCCTCATGCAGCGGATGGTGACGACGCCGCTCCCCCGACGCGACGACAGCACGGCCCCCGGCGAGCACTCGGCCGCGCGGCCCCCGGCGCCCGGGCGCGGCTGTGGCATCGGTTCGTAGCCCCACGTCCCAGAATCACACGTCCAGGAGGCCGGTGGAAAAGAGACGAGCCTTCTGCCCCGCCCCCTGCCAGACCGGCTTCGCAGAGGGCCGACGAAGGGCCGGTGGAGCCGCGGTGACGGAACCGGGGATCATCCGTGGGGATCCGCGCGCCGGGAGCCCTGGCGCCTAGCTTGCGTTGATGGACTGTTCGTGTTGTGTCACTAGTGCGGCCCCGCTCCATGCGGACCGCGACCGAATGAGCGACTCTCCCCTGATCTCGATGGACGTCCCGGCCGGCCTCTCTGCCGAAGCCGTCGACGCCCTCTCCGCCCGAAGCGTCCGCCGCGAGTCGGCGGCCTCGTTCCAGGCGATCCTCGCCGCCACGCGCTCGGCCGTCCGGCACCTCGCGGGCCCCCTCGCCGACGCCGAAGCGGCGGCGCTCAACCTCCGCCAGCGGCAGATCGTCGTCGCCGTCGCGGCCGACCTCGTGGAGCTGGTCGAGGCCCTCGGCGCCGGCATCACGACGGAGGGGCAGTGCCTGGCGCCGCTGCGCCGCACGCCCGCCGACCGCGTCCGCGCCATCCTCCGGCCCGCGCCGGGCTGGCTCCCCCGCCTCCGCGAGCGGGCGGCCGACCTCGCCGGCCCGCACCCGCCGCCGGCTCGCACGTGGCTCTCGGCCGCCGCCGCCGCCGTCGAGGCCCTCGGCCAGACCGCCGAGCACCTCGCCACGCTCGGGTCCGCCCAACCCGCCGAGTCCTCGGCCCGCGCCCTCGCCGACCGGGTGGCGACCCGGCTCCGCGAGCACCGCGACACGCTGCTCGCCTCCGTCGCCCGCCTGGTGGACTAGCGGCTCGGCCGGCGGCACGCGTCGCCAGCGGGGGCCGCTTCCCGAAGGTTCGGAATGGAATGGGGCCGGTCGGGGCCGCGTGCGAGGGCGGCGCGTAGACTCCGCCGACCCGCACCGCCGCACCCCGACCGACCGATGGCGCTCACCGAGCAAGAGCAGATCCGCCGCGACCACGCCGACGCCCTCCGCGAGGCCGGCGTCGATCCGTACCCGGCCGCCGAATGGCCGGTCTCGCACCACGCCGCCGGCGTCCTCGACGCCTACGACGACGCGGCCCACGACCCCGAGGCCGAGGGCACCGAGCCCATCCGCGTGACCGTCGCCGGGCGCATGATGACGAAGCGGGTGATGGGCAAGGCCGCCTTCTTCCACCTCGCCGACGAGTCCGGCCAGGTCCAGATCTACGTCAAGCGCGACAACCTCCCGGAGGGCGAGTACAACACGGTCTTCAAGAAGCTCCTCGACCCCGGCGACTGGCTGGGCATCGAGGGCACCGTCTTCCGCACGCGGATGGGCGAGGTGAGCGTCGAGGCCGAGCGCGTCGTGCTCCTCTCCAAGTCGCTCAAGCCGCTGCCCGTCGAGAAGGAGGTGACGGACGAGGCGACGGGCGAGACGCGCCGCTTCAACGAGGTCTCGGACCCCGAGTTCAGGTACCGCCAGCGCTACGCCGACCTCGCGCTCCACCCGGAGGTCCGCGACGTGTTCAAACAGCGGCACCGGATCGTCCGGACGATCCAGGGCTTCCTGGACGAGAAGGGGTACGTCGAGGTCGAGACGCCGGCGCTCCAGCCGCTCTACGGCGGCGCCGCCGCCCGCCCGTTCACGACGCACCACAACGCGCTCGACATGCCGCTCTTCCTGCGGATCGCGGACGAGCTGTACCTCAAGCGCTTGCTCGTGGGCGGCTTCGAGGGCGTCTACGAGATCGCCAAGGACTTCCGGAACGAGGGGCTCTCGCGCTTCCACAACCCGGAGTTCACGATGCTGGAGCTCTACGTCGCCTTCCGGGACTACGACTGGATGATGCGGCTGGTGGAGGAGATGCTGGAGGCCGTGGCCGTCGCACTCCACGGGACCGCCGAGGTGCCGTACGCGATCGGCGACGAGACGCACACGCTCAGCTTCCGGGCGCCGTTCGAGCGCGTCCCGATCTTCGAGGCCATCGAAGGGGCGACGGGCCACCGGCTCTACCGCGACGGCGCCGTCGCGGACCGCGCGACGATCGCGGAGGCCGCCCGCTCCATCGGCATCGACGTCGACGACTCGATGGGCGCCGGCAAGCTCATCGACGAGATCTTCGGCGAGGCCGTCGAGCCGCACCTGATCCAGCCGACGTTCGTCACGGACTACCCCGTCGAGCTGTCGCCGCTGGCGAAGCGGCACCGCCAGCGCCCCGGCCTCGTGGAGCGGTTCGAGCTGATCGCCGGCGGCAAGGAGCTGTGCAACGCCTTCTCCGAGCTGAACGACCCGCTCGACCAGCGCGCCCGCTTCGAGGCGCAGGCCGGACTCGCCGCGAAGGGCGACGAGGAGGCCACGCGCGAGATCGACGAGGACTACCTCCGCGCGCTCGAGTACGGGATGCCGCCGGCCGCCGGCCTCGGCGTCGGCCTCGACCGGCTGGCGATGGTGATGACCAACCAGCCGTCCATCCGCGACGTCCTCTTGTTTCCGCTCCTGCGCCCAGAGTCCGACCCGCTCCGGCCCGCTCCGACGGTGCAGTAAACCCCGGGCCATCGGGCCCGAGGGAGGGATCGCCATCCGCGCCCTTCTGAGCCGCGCGAAGGACCGCGACGCCGCCGTCTCGGATCGTCGCCTGGTAGCTGAGGGGCCGAGGTGGAGTCTGCGAAGCCGTGGAACCGGGAGGCCACGCTCGCCCTGGGATCAGCGGTCCTGCAACAAGCCTCCTACGGCGCGGACGGCGTCGAGGGCGCGGGCCGTGTCCTCGGCCGAGTACCCGTTCCACACGAGCACGTCGCCGTCCATGCGGTACTGGCGGTAGATCGAGAACCGCCGGGCGCGTTCGGCCTCGGGGACCGCCTCGGCCGTTCCCATCCGGTGCAAGCCGTAGCGGTAGATCCCGTTCGAGAGCAGAAAGAGGTAGCGCTGGCCAGCCACGGCCGGCCCGTCGCGGTCGCGCCGCTGGCGGACCGTGAGGGTGTCGGCGGAGACGTCGCCCTTGAGGGCGTCCAGCACGCGGACGCGGACGCCCCCGCTGTAGCCGTCGCGCGAGTCGGGCGCGGGGCCGATCACCTCGCCCACGACCACGAGGTCGGCCAGGAGCGCCTGCTCCGCGAGGGGTCGCTCGTCCGAGGTCACGGCGTGGAGCACGTCGACGCCGCCCTCGACGAGGCGGATCACGTCCTCGGCCGTGACGCCGTTCACGACCAGGAAGAAGGCGAACCGGCCCGCGCGGTCGTAGTGGGCGTCCGGCGGGGCGCCGGGGTCGGTCTGGCGGAAGGCCTCGTAGAGCGCGTCGCGGAGGACGAGCGCGTCGTCCTGGAGGTTGAGGCTGCCGAGGAAGGCCGCGCGCTGGCCCGCGTCGCCGGGCTGGGCCGCCAGCGGCACGGCCAGCGCCAGGAGCGCGAGGGCCGCCGCCCTCACCGCGTGTTCGGGATCGTCAGGATGACCACGTCGCCCGGCGCGACCGTCTGCGTGCTGCTGACCACTTCGGCCTCCGACCCCACCGTCTCCATCTCGAACCGGACCGGCGTGGCGCCGCCGACCAGCAGGCGCCCTGGGAGCGTGTACGTCCGGCTCCGACCGGCCGCCAGCCGGCCGAGGCGGACGCGCTGGCCCTGCGCCGTCGCGTAGACCTCCATCGCCAGCCAGTTTCGGTTGCGGACCTCGACGGTCGCCGTCGGCCCCTCGTCGGCGTCCGCCTCGACGCCGCCGGCCGATGTGCACCCGACCAGGACAAGGAGCAGAACGCCGGGGAGCAGGAGGCGCATGGCGGGCGACGTTTGCATGAGGGGCCGCCAACGTACGGTGCCGCGCCAGGCCGGACAAGCGGCGTCGGCCCCCTCGGAAGTGCTGTCGATAACGAGACGCGCCGATCCGCGAGAGCGTGATCGTCCACGCGACGCCCGCCACACCCCGGGTGGCTCCCCCGTTTCGCCGCACTGGCGGCGCGCGTCCGCCAGCGGCTAGCTCGCCTCGGCGTACGCCTCGCGGGCGATCGGCACGACCACCTCGCCCACGGTCCGCGCCACGACGCGTTGCCCCTCGGCCGTCGGGTGGACGCCGTCGCCCTGGTTGAGGCCGGCGACGCCGGCCACGTCCTCCAGCAAGAACGGGATGAGCGCGGCGCCGTTGGCCTCCGCGACGGCCGGGAAGACGGCCCGGAAGCGGTCGGTGTAGGCCGGCCCCATGTTCGGGAGCGCCTCCATGCCGGCCACGACCAGCCGGGCCCTGGGCGCGGCCTCGCGGACGCGGGCCAGGATGGCGCTCAGGTTCTTCTGCGTCGCCGCCGGGTCCACGCCGCGGAGCCCGTCGTTGGCGCCGAGGGCGAGGACGAACACGTCGGGCGTGGTCTGGCGGAGCGCCCAGTCGATCCGGCCGAGGCCGCCGGCCGAGGTCTCCCCGCTCACGCCCGCGTTGACGACCTGGACGGGCACGCCGGCCTCGGCGATCTCGGCGCCCACGAGCGTCGGGTAGGCGTCCGAGGGCGAGGCGAGGCCGTAGCCGGCCGTCAGGCTGTCGCCGAAAAAGACGACGACGACCGAGTCCGAGGCCGCGTCGGCGAGGGGGACGTCCGGCGTGGTGCGCGATTCGGGCGTGGCGGTGGCGCTGGGCTCGACGGCGTCCGAGAGATCGGGCTGGTCGTCGGGCTCGACCTCCTGGCAGCCGGCGACCGCCAGCAGGGTGAGCACGAGAAGGGAGAGGCGGAGCATGGGAGGCGTTTTTGAAGTGCACCCGGAACGGCGCCGGGCTGTTCCGTCGCATCGGGTCGGCCTCCGTGAACTCTCCCCACGAGCCCGCCGTACGGCCGGCGCCCCTCCTCCGTTGTCGCCCTCCTCCTCCCCCAGACTCCGTGGCCGACCCGGTCCTCTCCGCCCGCGACCTCACCAAGACGTTCACCAGCGGCAGCCGCTCGCTGACCGTCCTCGACGGCGTCTCGTTCTCCGTGGACGACGGGGCCACGTGCGCCATCGTCGGGCCGTCGGGGAGCGGGAAGACGACGCTGCTCGGGCTCTGCGCCGGGCTCGACCGGCCCTCGCGCGGGACCGTCCGGCTGGCGGGCACGGACCTGGGGCCGCTGGACGAGGACGAACGGGCCGCGCTCCGCGCCCAGTCCGTCGGGTTCGTGTTCCAGAACTTCCGCCTGCTGCCCACGCTCACGGCCGCCGAGAACGTGGCGATCCCGCTGGAGCTCCGCGGCGAGACGGGCGCCCGCGACGCCGCGCTCGACCTGCTCGACCGCGTCGGGCTGGCGGACCGCGCGGACCACTACCCGACGCAGCTCTCGGGCGGCGAACAGCAGCGCGTGGCGCTCGCCCGCGCCTTCTCCGGTCGACCCCGCCTCCTCTTCGCCGACGAGCCGACCGGCAACCTCGACGCCGAGACGGGCGCCCGCGTCGAGTCGCTCCTGTTCGAGCTGAACCGGGAGGCCGGGACGGCCCTCGTCGTCGTCACGCACGACGCCGAGCTGGCGGCCCGCTGCGACCGGACGATCTCGCTCCGGGGAGGCCGCGTGGTCGAGGACGACCTCGACGCCGAGCGTCGCCAGCCGGACGGCGCCGAGCCCGTCCGCCGCGTCGCCTCGGCCTGACGGCGCCCCCGAATGCACCCCGGAGAGACGCCCCGGCCGGGCGTCTCTCCCCCCACCGATACGCCGGTCTCCCGGCCCCGCCCGTGGCCCTCTCCCCCGTCCGATTCGCCTGGCAGGACAGCCGCGGGATGCGGCGCCGGCTGGCGCTCTACGTCTCCGCGATGGCGCTCGGCGTGGCCGCGCTCGTGGCGATCCGCTCGTTCGGGATCAACCTCCAGCGGGCCGTCGAGGAGCAGTCGAAGGAGGTGTTTGGGTCCGACCTGGAGGTCCGGCGGAGCGCCGCCTTCCCGGACTCGACGCGGGCGCTGCTCGACTCGCTGGCGGCCGAGGCCCCCGGCGCGGTCGTGGACGAAGTGTCGTTCCCCTCGATGGCCCGGTTCCCCGCCTCCCGCGGCGGCGAGGGGCGCGCGCGGCTCGCCCAGGTCCGCGCCATCGAGGGGCCGTACCCGCTCTACGGGCGCGCCCGCACGACGCCCGCCGAGGCGGCGCGCCTCCTGGGCCGGGGCGAGGGCGCCCTCGTCGACGCCACGCTCCTGCTCCAGATGGAGGCCGCCGTCGGCGACTCGGTCCAGGTCGGGAACCGGACCTACCCCATCGTCGGGCAGGTGGACGGCGTGCCGGGGCAGACCGACGTCGGCAGCCTCGTCGGGCCGCGCGTCTACCTCCCCCTGGGCGCGGTCGACTCGACGCTCCTCGGCTTCGGCAGCCGCGTCCGCTACAGCGTCGGCTACCGCTTCGACGACCCCGAGGCCGGCGTCGCCGCCGCCATCCCGCGCCTCGACGCCGCCGGGGTCCGGTACGAGACGGCGGGCGAGGAGCAAGAGGAGGTGGCCGAGGCCTCGGGGTACCTCACGCGGTTCCTCTCGCTCGTCGGGTTCGTGGCCCTCCTGCTGGGCGGGATCGGCGTGGCGTCGTCGGTGAGCGTGTACGTGGGCGAGAAGGCCGAGACGGTCGCCACGCTGCGGTGCCTGGGGGTCTCGTCGTGGCGCGTGCTGGCGGTGTACGCCGTGCAAGCGCTCGCGCTCGGGCTCGTCGGGGCGGCGATTGGGGCCGTGCTGGGGATCGGCGTGCAGCGGCTCTTGCCGCTCGTGCTCGAAGGGTTCCTCCCGGTCGACGTGTCGAACCGGGTCGTCCCGCGCGCGCTCCTCGAAGGGCTCGGCGTCGGGCTCGTGACGGCGCTCCTGTTCGCCCTGCTCCCGCTCGTCGGCGTGCGGCGTGTGCCGCCGCTCCGCGCCCTCCGCGCCGACGTCCGGGCCCGCGGCCTCGACCCGCTCCGGTGGCTGCTCGGCGCGCTCCTCGTCGGGGCCGTGGCCGGGTTCGCGTTTCTCCAGACGCAGTCGTGGACCGGCGCGGCGGCCTTCGTCGGGGGGACGGCCGCCGTGTTCGCGCTCCTCGCCCTCACCGCCGTCGCGCTCCGGGCCGTCCTTCGGCGTCTGCTCGGGCCGGGGCTGCCGTGGGCGTGGCGGCAGGGCCTCGCCAACCTCTACACGCCCGGCAACCAGACGCTCGTGCTGCTGCTGGCGATGGGGCTCGGCGTGTTCCTCGTCCTCGCGCTCGGGCTCGTGCAGCGCTCGATCCTCGCCCAGATCGCGCTCCCGAGCGAGACCAGCGGCGCCGGCGCGCCGGACGTGGTCCTGTTCGACGTGCAGCGGACGCAGCGCGACAGCCTCCGCCAGCTCGTCGAGAGCCAGGGCCTGCCGATCATCGACGAGGTCCCGATCGTGTCCATGCGGATCGCGGCCATCGACGGGGTCCCGCGCGACACGCTCCTCGACCGCGCCGACGGCTCGTTCTCGGGCCGCGAAGGCGGGCCGGAGCGGTGGGCCGTCGCCCGCGAGTATCGGTCGACGTACCGGACGGAGACGGTCGACTCGGAGACCGTCGTCGGGGGGGCGTTCGAGGGGACGGCGCCGGTCGACGCGCCCGTCGTGCCGGTGTCGCTGGAGACCGAGCTGGCGGCGGACCTGGGCGTCGGGCTGGGCAGCCGGATCACGTGGGACGTGGCCGGGGCCGAGATCGAGAGCGTGATCACGAGCCTCCGCGAGGTGGACTGGGCGCGCATCCAGCCCAACTTTTTCGCCGTCTTCCCCGCCGGCCCCCTCGACGAGGCCCCGCAGACGGCCGTCGTCCTGACGCGTGCCGGGAGCCCGGAGGCCAGCGCACGCGTCCAGTCCGCGACGGTCGAGGCGTTCCCGAACGTGTCGGCCGTGGACGTCCGCCTCGTGCTGGCGCTCATCGACCGCGTGATCGGGCGCGTCTCGCTGGCGCTCCGGTTCATGGCCCTGTTCGTCGTGGCGACGGGGCTCGTGGTGCTGGCGGGCGCCGTGCGGGTGGCCCTCGCCCAGCGCACCCGCGACGCGGTGGTGCTGCGGACGCTCGGCGCCAGCCGCGCCCAGGTCCGCCGCATCCTGACCGCCGAGTACGCCCTCCTCGGCCTGCTCGCCGCCCTCGCGGGCGGCGTCCTCGCCGTCGCCGGGGCGTGGGGGCTGGCCCACTTCGCCTTCGAGATCCCGTTCCGGCTCGACCTCGGATGGCTCGGGTGGGCCGTCCTCATCGTCCCGCTCCTGACCGTCGCCGTCGGGCTCGTCGGGAGCCGGGGCGTGCTCCGTCAGCCGCCGCTGGCCGTGCTCCGGGCGGAGGGGTAGGGGCGTCGCCGCGGGCGACCGCCGCCAGCGGGTCGGGCGGACGTTGCCCCGACCTTCTCTCCGGCCCCGATCCTCGAGAGTCAGCCGCTGGTCCGGACGGCGCGGTAGGTGGCGCCGCCCATCGTAAAGGCGAGCGTGGCCGGCTCGGCGCTGAGGTCAAACGCCACCGTGCCGGCCGTGTTGGCCAGTTCGAACGTCGTCGGCGAGGTCGGGATCAGGCGCAGCACGCCCGGCCGCCACGGCATCGACATCCCGAGGCCGTCCGACTGGCGCTCGATGACGAACGGCGTGTCGCCCTCGCGGGCGTAGGTCCCGAGCAGCCGGTCCATCTGGCCGTCGGTCAGCCGAACGGCCCCCGTCTCGCCGTAGCCCGCCGGTGGGGCCGGCCGCTCAGGGAGCCGGCGGACCCACAGGTTGCGGAAGCGGACGGGGCTCCCGTGATCCTGGAGGCTGATCGGCCCCGCGCCGTGCGCCTCGTACGGCAGCGTCTCCAGCCACATGGTCCCGCCCGAGAGCACCTCGTTGTTCTGCACGAGGACCCCGTTCTGGACGACGGTCACACGCGCCGGGTCGAGGAGCGCGCCGTCGGCGTCGAACCGGGGGAGGCGGAGGTAGACGTCGTAGCTCTGCCACTGGTCCGGCGGGCGGGTGGCGTCCGCCAGTGGCGGGAACTGCCCGTAGAGCGAGGCCGCGCGTCCGTCGGCGTAGGTCGGGTTGTCCCAGCTGTCGAGGATCTGGACCTCGTAGCGCCCTCCGGCGAAGAAGACGCCGCTGTTGCTCCGGTTCTGGCCGTGCTTGTCCGGCTCGTCGGCCGGCATCCACTCCAGGTGGAGCTGCACGTCGCCGAAGGACTCTTTCGTCTCGATGCCGCCGGTCCCCGGCGCCACCACGAGCGCGCCGTCGGCGACGGTCCACGGGGGCTCGCCTCCGCCCTGGCTCTGCCACGCGTCCAGGCCGGCGCCGTCCGGCCCGATCAGCACCACGGCGTCGGAAGGCGGAGCGCCGGGCCGGGCGGCCGGCTCGACACGCGGCGGCTGAGGCCGGCCCATGTCGTGCTGCTTCCAGCCCACCGGGGCGGTGGGGACCTGGGCGTGCGCAAAGGAGGCGCCGAGGACGAGGGCGAAGGCGAGGGGGGCGTACCGAGCGTTCATGGGCGGGGGAGCGAGTAGAGCCACAGGATACGCCGGAGCGCGGGGGGCTCCAGATCCGTCGACGTGTGGAGCACGGCACGTGCAGATGACCGGTACCGTCTCGAGGCAGGCAGCCCCGGGTGCCGAACACGCCCACCCTCCTCTCCCCGCTCTCTCATGCCGTTCTGCGTGGAGCGTCCCCGGCCCGAGCAGTGACGGCCCCTTCCCTCCCCGACCCGGCGCACTAGGGGTTCCGCTGATGCCCGCCCTCTCGCCGAGCCCCTATCTTCGCGGTCGCCGGTATCGTGGGTCCTAGGCGGCGTAACGAGGACCTGCGGCTCCGAGGACGACGGCTCGAGGCTCCGGGGCCGGGATCCACGAGAGGCCCCCGTCTGGGAACGGTGGGGACCTGTTGCTCGCTCCGAACACCCCCAGCCTCCCCCGTCCGTGTCCCCTCGATGGACCCCCGTTGCCGTCCTCCTCGTCGCGACCGGGTGTGCGCCCCGGCCTGCCCTCGTGCTGAGCGCCCCGCCAGGGACCGCACCGGGCGCGCACCATGGAAGGACGGAGTCCGGTGACGCCGCGTCGCTCCTCGAACGAGGTGACGCCTACGCACGGGCCGGGGACTTCGCCTCGGCCGAGCGGCTCCTCCGAGCGGCCGAGCGGGCCGCCCCTGGGGACGCCCTCGCCAGCTACTACCTCGGGCTGGTGCAGGAGGCGCGGGGGGAGTACGCGGAGGCCCTCGCGCGGTACCGGAGCGTCCCCACACCCTCTCCGTTCGAGGCCCAGGTGGAGGAGCGGGCCGCGTGGATTCAGGCGTCGACCACTCCGGGAACGAATGCGCCGGACGCTCGCACCAGCCAGCAGCGCGCAAGGCCGGTCGACGTGAGGGTGGCCATCGCGACGCTGAGCGAGCAGAGCGTTCGTCCCCCCACCCGCGACCTGGTGGGCAGCCGCCTGGCATCGATGGGATGGAGCCTGGGCGGCCTCCTGACTCCTGGGCTCGGGGCGCGGGAGCCTGCTGCCGAGATCGTCCCGCCGACCCTGGGAGTCGCCCCCCTTCCGACGCCTCCGCCTCCCCCTGGAGGAGGCTAAGCCCGTGTCCCGATCATCCTCCAGCGAAACGACGGCCAAGTCGGTCATCGGCCGTCCCGTGGGTGCCAGGAAAGCCCGTGTTCTCCTCGGCGTCCTCGTGCTCCTCACGATGGCCCCGACCGCGTCGGCCCAGAACCGGTCGCCCGAAGCGCGCGACGACACGGCGACCACGCTCGAGGACACCCTCCTGGAGCTCCCAGCGGAGACGCTCTTGGCCAACGACCGGGGTCCCGTCGGCGACCCGCTCGCCATCGTGTCCGTGGGCCCGGCGAGCGACGGGGTGGCCACCCTCACCTCGGGCGGGGACGTCACCTACTTACCGGACCCCGACGTCAACGGGACGGACGCGTTCACCTACACCGTCTCGGACAGCCGGGGCCGAACGTCGACTGCGACCGTCACCGTTACCGTCAGGCCCGTCAACGACTCCCCCACGGCCCTCGCCGACGCCGCCGCGACGACGGGGGAAACGCCGATCATCATCGACGTGCTCGCCAACGACTCCGACGCCGACGGGGACGCCCTCGTCGTGACCTCGGTGACCGACCCCGCCAGTGGGACGGCGGCGATCACGGCTGGCGGGGCGGCCGTGCGGTACACGCCCGGTTCTGGCTTCAGCGGGGACGCCACGTTCACCTACACGGTGTCCGACGGGAATGGGGGGACCGCAACGGCGAGCGTGACCGTCGCGGTCACCCTCACCAACCGCCCGCCCCAGGCACGACCCGATGCCGCGACGACGGCCGAGGACACGCCGACCACCGTCGACGTGCTCGCCAACGACTCCGACGCCGACGGGGACGCCCTCCTGATCACGGACCTGACCGCCCCGACCCACGGGTCGGCCGTCGTCCAAGAGGGCCAGGTCCTCTACACGCCCGCCTCGGACTTCAATGGATCGGACGCGTTCTCCTACACCGTCTCGGACGGGGAGGGCGGGACGGCCTCGGCGGCCGTAGCCGTCGCCGTCACCGCTGTGAACGACAGGCCCGTCGCCCGGAACGACGCGGCGACCGTGGACGAGGACGGCCAAGTCGCCCTCGCTGTGCTCGCCAACGACTCTGACGTCGACGGGGACGCCCTCGCCGTGACCTCCGTGACCGACCCCGCCAACGGGACGACCTCCACGGACGGCGCGACGGTGACCTACGTCCCCGACGCCGACTTTAACGGGACGGACGCGTTCTCCTACACCGTCGGCGATGGGAACGGCGGGACGGCCTCGGCCACCGTGGCGGTTACGGTCACCGCCGTAAACGACGCCCCGACGGCTCGCGACGACGACTACGCGATGCTCGAAGACCTGCCCCTAACCGTGACGCCGCCCGGCGTTCTCGGAAACGACAGCGACCCCGACGGGGACCCCCTCCGCACTGTCCTCGCCGAGGGGCCGCTAGACGGGACGGTGACCCTCAACCAAGATGGCTCGTTCACCTATACGCCCGACGCCGACTTCACCGGGAACGACCGCTTCCGGTATCGTGCGACGGACGGCGTCCTGTCCTCCCCCCCGGCCACCGTCACGATCGCGGTGGGCAGAAAGAACGACGCGCCCGTGGCCCAGGACGATGAGGTCACGACGGACGAGGACACGGCGATCACGGTCCGCGTGCTCGGCAACGACCGGGACCCCGACGGGGACGCCCTCACCATCGGCTCGTTCACCCGGCCGTCGAACGGAGAGGTAGCCGTGGAGGGGGACGAGGCCCTGAGGTACACGCCGGCCCCGGACTTCAACGGGACCGACTCCTTCACGTACACCGTCTCAGACGGGAACGGCGCCACCGCGACAGCCACCGTCGCCGTCACCGTCCGTCCCGTGAACGACGCTCCGGTGGCCCGGGATGACGCGGCGGGAACGGCCGAGGGCACGCCGGTAGACATCGACGTACTCGTCAACGACTCCGACGCCGACGGAGACGCCCTGGCCCTCGCGTCCACGACGACGCCGGACAACGGAACCGCGGCCATCCAGGAGGGACGGGTTCGGTACACCCCACGGGCCGGCTTCAGCGGGACCGACTCCTTCACCTACACGGTGTCCGACGGGAACGGCGGGACGGCGTCGGCGACGGTGACCGTCGCTGTCAACGTCGAGAACACCGCGCCCATCGCCGTGGACGACGCGGCCTCTACGGACGAGGGCGTGCCCGTGACGGTCGACGTGCTCGCGAACGACACCGACGCCGACGGAGACGCCCTCCAGGTCGCCTCGGTGACCGCCCCCGCGAACGGGGAGGCCGCGATTCCTGAGAACGGGGCCTCTGTGACCTACACGCCAGACCCCGGGTTCGACGGGTCGGACTCGTTCACGTACACCGTCTCCGACGGCCGGGGAGGGGCCACCTCGGCGGCGGTGGCCGTCACCGTCCGGGCCGCGTCGGGGTCCGTCGTCGAGGCGTCGGTGGTCGGGGAGGCCGAGGTGGGCTCCGACGCGGCCGTCTCCGTCTCCGTCTCGGGGTTCGAGCCGACGTCGGCCGAGCTGCTCTACCGTCTGGGAGGCGATCGCACGTTCATCGCCGTGCCGCTGGCCCAGGACGGGGACGTCTACACAGGAGCGTTCCCCGCCAGCGCGGTGACCCTGCGCGGGATCGACTACTACGTCTCCCTCTCCGACGGGACGACGACCGTCACCGACCCCGCGACGGCTCCGGAGAGCGCCCCCCGCCACCTCCGGGTCCAGATCGCCGAGGCCGACGCCCCGGTGAGGTACGCCTCCGACGGGCTCCGGATGCTCTCGCTCCCCGTGGACCTCGACGCCGCCGCCCCGTCGTCCGTGTTCGTCGACGACTACGGCACCTACGACCCCCTCGTCTGGCGTCTCTTTCGGTGGCTCCCGCAGGAGGGACGGTACGCCGAATACCCGGACGCCGACGCCCCGCTCGCGCCGGGGGTCGGGTTCTGGCTCGCCGCCCGAGAGGGGTCCGGGTTCGACATCGAGGACGCCCGCTCGGTCGCGGCGACGGCTCCCGCCATCCTCACGCTTCAGCCGGGCTGGAACCAGATCGGCTCCCCGTTCGCGTTCCCCGTCGCCTGGGAGGACGTCGGGGGGCACGAGGCCGTGTCTCCACCCGCCGCGTGGGACGGTCAGGAGTACGCCCTCGACCAGGCCGTGCTCCAGCCGTGGGAGGGCTACTTCGTTGAGAACCCGACCGACGGGCCGGTCGAGCTGGCGGTCCCCCCCACGGCGGCGGACCCCGCCAGCCTGCGCCGTGCCTCAGCAACGGACGCGGCTGGATACCGGCTCCGCCTCCGGGCCGAGTCGGGGGACTTCCGGGACACCCAGAACGTCCTCGGGTTCGCGGAGGGCGCCGCCCCCGGGCGCGACCGGTTCGACCTGGCCGAGCCGCCGCCGCCCGGCGACCACGTCCGACTGAGCCTCATGACCGACGGGGTCCGTCTCGCCCGCAGCCTCCAGCCCGACCGGGGGGGAGCGGCGTGGGAGGCCGACGTGTCCTCGACTCCAGGGCTCGTCGCGGGCGGCCCGCGGACTGTGGCCGTGACGCTTCAGGACGAGGCCGCGCGCCCCGCCGGCTACGGCCTCTACGTCCTCGATCTCGACCGGGGCACCGCCCTCCCCCTCACGGGCGACCGGTTCGAGGTCACGCTGACCCCGTCGGAGCCCGCCCGACGGCTGCGCGTGATCGTTGGGACCGAGGCGTTCGCGGAGACCGCCGCACAGGGCCTCCCCCTCACGCCTCCCGGCCTCGCCCTGGAACCCGCCCACCCGAACCCCTTCCGGACTTCGGCCGCCGTCGCGTACCGGGTCCCCGAGTCCGGCCCCGTCACCCTCGACGTGCTCGACCTCCTGGGCCGCCGCGTGGCCGTGCTGGTCGACGGGGTCCAGGATGCGGGCCGCCACACCGCCGAGTGGGACACGGGGGCAGAGCGCTCCCTCGCGGCCGGGGTCTACGTGCTCCGCCTCCGCGCTGGCGGCCTTACAGCGACGGAGAAGGTGACCCTGATCCGCTAGCGGCCCATGACGATCAGAAGTCTCCCAGCCACCCGGATCGTCCTCGGTGTGCTCCTCGCGCTCGTCGCGCTCCCGAGCCGCGCCCAGAACGAGAGGGCCGCCCCCCTCTCATACCCCGACGGCCGGCCCCAGCCCGTCACCGTAACGGCCCTCCCTTCCCTCAGAGAAGTGGCAGGAGAAGGGCCCCTCGGGACCGACACCGTGCGCGTGGCGCAGTGGACGCTCCCCATCATCGTCTCCATCCCCCTCTCGCCGAACGTGGGGGTCGGGATCAGGACGGGGTACGCGTCGTCCTTCGGGAGCGACGTGGAGACGCTCCGCCGTGTGTCTGACGTGCAGGTAGCCCTCGCCGTCTCTCGCCCTGTCGGGCCGGGCCGGGTGGTGGCCGCTCTCGGCGCCGACGTTCCCGTTGGGTCGGCCCCCGCCCCGGGAGAAGCGGCGACTCGCGTTCCTGGTCGGGCAAAGCCCCTACGCGTTCCGAACCCAGGGGGCTGGTCAAGGCCTGGGCCTCACGCCCAGCGTGGCGTGGGCCGCTCCCCTGACCGACGGAGTAGCGGTCGGGGCCGGGCTCTCGTACCGGTACCGAGGGGCTTTTGAGCCCTGGACCGGCGCCGGCTCCCGGTACGACCCGGGCGACGAGCTCCTCCTCACGGCCGGGGTCGACTACCGGCTTGGGGCGGGGTCCGTCGCCGCCGTCGACCTCTTGGCCGCCTGGTACGGGACAGACGCCTGGGGCGACCTGAACTACGACGCCGGGGGCGCACTCGGCGCCTCGGCACGGTGGACGTCGACCGTTGGACGTGGCGAGGCTCACGTCTCCGGCCACGTGCTCCGCCGGGTCGGCCGCGACGTGCCCCCGGAGGCGGAGGCCCGAGTCGGCCTTGACGTGGTCGCCCCCGCCGAAGGGAGCGTCCATGCCCGAGCCCTCGTCCACGTGGACCGCCGGCTGAGCATGGGCCTGAGCGCGGGCGTCCGGGCCTATGCCGCGAGCGAGGCGTTCTCCGGCAAAGTGCTCGTCGACCTCAGTCTCGAGAATGGGATCTCCGTCTCCGATGGCCTTAGCTTGGTCGGTCACTTTACGGAGACGTTCGGAGGACTCCGCGGGACCGGTGCAGCACTTGGACTGACGTGGTCACTCTAAAAGACGTTGAGGATTAGAGCAGCCGGTTGAGCAGGAGTCGGATCATCGACGGCTCGATCATCGCCCCGCTCGACCTCGTGTCGTTCTCGCAGTTCTTCGCCAGCCGCCGCCAGCTCTCGAACCACGCGAACGTCCGCTCGGCGATCCGCCTCGTCGCCTGACGATGCCCCTCGCCCCCGCTGCCTCGGCTGGCGGGGGAGCGTTACGATCCGACGTCCTGAACACCAGGGGACGAACGGTGCCGGATGGTGCCCGATACCTCGAGCATGGCCACCCCTCCCCACTCCGTCCGCTGGCTATCCCCACCACCCGCTACCGGCCGTCGTCGGGTCCGGTGGTCTGCGTGGCACGCGGCCGTCGAGGCCGAGCGGACGATGTGCGGTCAGCCGCTCGACGTACGAGTGAACCGGGCGGAGCGGAGCGGCGGGTTCGCGGCCGTCACGTGCGGCCGGTGCCGGGACGCCCTCGGCCTCGTCCGGGGCAGGGCGTGCGTCCCCCAGTAAGGGCCGCCAGCGCACGGCGCAAGAGCGAGCGGAGGTTCGAGAACTCGCCCGTCACCGTCTGCCAGATCAGCTCCCGATCTACGCCGGGGTGGTCGTGAGCGATCCGGTTTCACATCTCGGCGATCTCTCACCGTAGGACCTCCGGGTGCGCCGCGCGCACGTCGTAGGGCACGTGCCGGAGCGCCTAGCCGGTTGCGGTGAAACAGTATTCGACGGCGTAGAGCGTCTTAATTCGTCTCCGTCGAACGCGCGGGACGCCCCGTCGAGGAACCGCTCCGCCGCCTTCATCGCGTCGAGGGCGTCCCGAATTCGAAGGGAGGCGGCCCGCCTCATACATCGACGAGGCCTCGAGACCGGACGAAATCAAATCCGGAGGCCGATCATCGGGCGCGTGGCGAAGTCTACCGACACGCCGAGCCGGTCCTCCAGCGAGCCCGACGAGCCCAGGCATCCGGTTGAACTCGACCAGAAAGTCGAGGTCGCTCTCAGCCGTCTGTTCTCCCCGCGCGTCGGACTCGAAGATCGAGAGCGAGCGGACGTCGTACTCGTCCCGAAGCTCAGGGAAGAGCGCGGATGGACTCGGTCGTAGGCGGCACGGACATGGCGGAGTGTACGCCGTCAGAAGCTCGTGGTCTCAGCCGTCCGCGTCGGTCTCGACTTCGACCGCCCCCGCTGGCGGTGCTGCCAAACGCACGACGGACGAGGGCGGCCCCGTGCTCCGGGCCGTAGTGCCCGCTCGATCATCTGGACGCTCGCCCCCATGATCCGGGCGAGGTCGAGGAGCGGGACCCCGGCGTCTTTCAGACGCTCACGTCGCCGGGCGCGGGCGACGTGGAGGTGCCGGAGAACTGGCCGATCGACGCGCACAACCGGATGGCGCCGCCGGAGTGGCCCCAGATGGCGTTCACCGAGCACCGGCTGGCGCGCGACCCGGCCAACTGGTGAGCCCCGAACGCGGCGGCCTGCGAAGCCATGCTCCGCTCGGCCGGGCTCCGCGTGACGACGGCACAGCTGAGCCACGGGGTCCGGATCGCCGAGCGGGCCCCGACTGACCCGAAGGCCGCCGCACGCACGGCGGAGCTCCGCGTTGTCCTCGGGCGCGACTAGACCGAAGGGCGCCCTCCGCCGCCCCCCGCTCACGGGTCCGGCTGGTCGACGGCGCGGCCGCGGTAGTAGTCCTGCAGGACGTAGAACGCCTGCTTCTTCTCGCCCGCGTCCGAGACGAGCCCCTTCCGGTTCCAGAAGTCCTGGATGCCGGGGAGCGGGCGCCGCGGAGAGCGGAAGTCCTTCAGGATCCACGGTGAGATGCCGCGGAGGAAGGGGATCTCGTCGGCCATGGCGAGGTTGTGCTCGTAGACCGCCGCCTGGTACTCCTCCGTCCACCGCTCGTCGGCCGTCCCGTGCAGGCCGGCGAGGGCCCCGCCGCCCATCTCGCTGATCACAACGGGCTTCCCGAAGTCCGACGCCCAGCGGATCGAGGCGCACGACGACGGGGTCCCGCCGTACCACCCGCAGTAGGTGTTCACGCCGATCACGTCGATGGACGCGCCGAGCGGGTCGCGGATGTGGGTCGTGTTCGTCGCGGCGTCCCGGTCCTGCGTGTCGAGGGCGGCGGCGACGAGGCGGGTCGGGTCGAGGCGGCGGGTCGTCTCCACGAGGCGCGTGAGGAACGAGAGGCGGGCGTCCGAGAGCGGCGTCTCGTTCGCGACGGACCACATCACGACGGCCGCCCGGTTCTTGTCGCGGCTGACCATCTCGGAGAGCTGGCGTTCGGCGTTGGCGTACGTGCCGGGGTCGTCGAACTGGACCGTCCAGTAGACCGGGATCTCGCTCCACACGAGGAGCCCCATCTCCTCGGCCGTCCGCACCATGGCCTCGTTGTGGGGGTAGTGGGCGAGGCGGACGAAGTTGCCGTTCAGCTCCTTCACCCACCCGAGGAGCTGTTCGGCGTCTTCGCGGGAAGTCGCCCGGCCGTCGCCGATGGGCTTCTCCTCGTGGATCGAGATGCCGCGCAGGAAGAGGGGCTCGCCGTTGAGGAGGAGGTCCTCGCCGCGCCGCTCGATGGTCCGGAACCCGATCCGGTCGGCGACCGCATCGCCTCCTCCGCTCACGGCCACGTCGTAGAGCCGGGGGTGCGCGGGCGACCACGGGGTGAGGCCGTCGACCGGCACCCTGAACCGCGCGACGCCCCCGGCGTCGGCGACCGCCTCCACCTCGACGCCGAGGTCGGGGATGGCCACCCGTGCCGTGCCGCCCGCCGCCGCGGGTCCGTCGAGGCGGACCCACCCGGCGACCTCGGCGCGGTCGCCGTCGAGCGAGCCGGGCGCCAGCTGGACCACGTAGTCCTCGACGAACGTCTCGGGCACTTCGACGAGCGAGACCGAGCGCGTGACGCCGCCGTAGTTCCACCAGTCGCTGTTGACCGTGGGGACGGCGTCGCGGTGGCGCCGGTTGTCCACCTTCATCGTGATCACGTTCTCGCCGGCCCGGACGCGGTCGGTCACCTCGAACTGGAACGGCGTGAAGCCGCCGACGTGCTCGCCGAGCATGGCCCCGTTGAAGGCCACCTTCGCGTCGTAGTTGACGGCCCCGAAGTGGAGGAACACGCGGGTCCCCGCCTCGGGCTCGTAGTCGAAGGCCCGCTTGTACCAGACGGTCCCCTCGTAGAGGAAGAGGCGGTCGTCCTGCGTGTTCCAGTCGCCCGGCACCTCGAGTGTGACGCCGCCGTCGTAGTCGTACTCGACGCGATCGGATGGGCTCGCCGGCTTCTGGTCCGCGAAGAAACTCGACTCGAAGGGCAGCTCCGTGTAGCGGTGGCTGTAGTAGCCGGTCTCGAACGGGTCGATCACCACGCCCCACGTGCCGTCCAGCGAGATCGGGTCGCGGCCCGGGACGTTCTGGATGAGGGCGACGCCGTCGTCGGGGTCCTGGGCGTGCGCCGCCAGCGGGAGGAGGGCGAGGAGAGCGAGGAAGCGGAAGCGCATGAGGCGGCCGGATGGACTGGAGAACGTTACGACCCGCACGGTGCGAACGGATCAGGAGGCAGCGTCGAGCCAGCCATGGCGGCGGAGCCACCCCTCGGCGATGGTCGGCCAGAGCACGACCGCCGGGTCGTCGGGGCGCAGGCCGAGCCCGTGCGCCGCCGTCTCGAACACGTGGAGATCGGCCGGGACGCCCGCCCCGCGGAGGGCGTCGTAGAACAGCAGCGAGTTCTCGATGGGGACCGACGCGTCGTCGGTGCTGGCGACGAGGAAGGTCGGGGGAGTCTCGGGCGTCCCCTGCGTCTCGGCCGAGAGGGACCAGACGAGCGCCGGGTCGGGGTCCTCCCCGAGGAGGTAGCGCTATGCCAACCCGCTACCGCCATGAACGCGACACGACAGGCCATCACCGCGGCCGCCACGGCTACCGCCATGCCCGAGAGGCCGGCGATGCGAAGGCGCTCCTCACCTGCCTCGCCCCACCACGACCAGACGCTCGGGAAGCCACTCGGGCGGGGCATGCACGATGTGGGTGTGGCTCCAGCTCGAGACGTGGACGACCACGAACCCGTGGAGCGGATGTTCTTCGAAACGCCGGCCGCTTTCCGCCGCTAGCTCGATCGACACCACGCCACCAAGGCCGTCGATGAAGCGCTCTGCTTCGGATGGATCGACGGCGTCTGCCTCGCGATCGTGAGGGGGAAGTGCCGAGCTACTCTCCTGGCGCCGGCAGAAAGTCCATCTCTTCGAGCCAGGCGGCGGCCAGCTCGCGCCACCGGGCGGCCGAGCCGGGGCCGTTCCGCACCCCTACAGCGTGGCCCCCGGAGGGGAACACGTGCAGGGCGGCCGGGACGCCGTGTGCGAGCAGGGCTTCGAAGAAGAGAAGGCTGTTGCGCGGGTCGACCGACGCGTCGTCGGCGGCGAGCATGAGGAACGTCGGGGGCGTGCCGGCCGTGACGCGCCGCTCGTTCGAGTAGGCTGCGACCTGCTCGGGCGTGGGAGCGTCTCCCAGGAGGTAGCGCCGGCTGCCGCGGTGCGCGTATGAGCCCATCGTGACGACGGGCGAGATCAACATCATGAAGTCCGGCTGGAACCCATAGGCGTCCAGCGTGTCGCCGACGACCGCCACGTCCTCGGCGTGCGTCCCGAGGGAGGACGCCACGTGTCCCCCGGCCGACGTGCCCACGATACCGACGCGGTCCGGGTCGATGCCCCACCGCCCGGCGCTGGCGCGGACGAGCCGCATGGCGCGCTGGGCGTCCTGCAACGGGCCGAGCGACGGCGTCACCAGGTCGGGCGAGTGCGGCAGCCGGTACAGCAGGACGAAGGCGTTCACGCCGAGGCTGTTGAACCACCGCGCCATGTTGACCCCTCCGCCCTGGTAAGCCAGCCGAGCGTATCCGCCACCCGGGCAGATGACGACGGCGGTCCCGGTGTTGAGCGAATCCGGCGCGAGGAACGCGTATACGCCCGGCGTACCGACCTGGTAGACCCGCTCGTCGGCGAGGCTATCGGTCAGGATCAGCCCGCGGGTGTTGGGCATCTTCCCTTCGGGCCAGAGCGCCAGGTACGGCTGCGCCAAATCCAACGGCTGTGCCGCGACGGGGACCGCGAGGGCGAGGATGAGGACGGCGAGGAGCGACAGGGGTCTCAGGTCCATCGGAGGGCGTAGGGAAGGAGGGATAGAGCCGCCGCTCCGCGCATCAGCGGGACGCCGTCGGCAGCGGGAGCGAGGGGGGCTCCCACAGGAGCGGCTGGCGGACGGGGTAGTTGCGGATCACCTCGTCCTCCGTCGGGTCGGGCTCCAGCGTCGTCCAGAGGGCGACGTAGGCCGGCTCGTCGAGGGCGAGCCCCCCGAAGAGGAGAGCCGGCTGGCGGACCGGCCAGGCGTCGTCGTACATGACGTCTGGCGGGAGCGGCCACGCCGACTTGTCGGCGATGTAGGGCGCCATGTAGGCGAGGGCCTGCCGCATCCCGCGGCCGTCGGGGAGTTCGAACGTCCAGAGGTCGTCGTCGGGCGTCGAGGCGACCTCGGCCACCATCGCCAGCACGTCGAGGTTGAAGAGGGAGTAGCCGTAGGGCTTGGTGCGGTCGAGCTCCTGGGGGAACGAGCCGTCGGCGGCCATCTGCTCGGGCAGCAGCACCTCCTTGAACCGCCGCCGGACGTCCGCCAGCGTCTCGTCGTCGTCGACGAGCCGGGCGAACGCGGCCGCCTGGAGCGCCCAGGCGCTGCTGTGGTTGTTGCCGTGGTCGCGCTCGTCGACGCCGTAGGGGTGCGTCGTCATCCACTCGAGGTAGTCCGCGAACCACGCCTCGATGGGCCGGGCCGCCTCGGCGTCGAGGGCCCCCGTCTGCTCGAGCACCCGGACGGCTTGGGCGACTTCCACGAGGTGGATCGTGTCGATGATGCCGATGCCGCGCCCCGTCACGCGCCCGCTGATGGCCTGGGCGTAGAGGAGGCTCGGGTTCATGCGCGTCGCCGGGTCCGCGAACCACGCGTCGAGGTGGCGGCGGGCGTGGTCGGCGTAGCGCGCGTCGCCGGTGAGCCGGTAGGCGGCCGTGAGGGCGGGCACGATCACGCTCAGCCGCCGCATGGCATCGCGGTGGGCGACGAAGTTGTCCGGGTTCGTGAGCCCGTCGCGGCGGACGTAGGGGCCGCCGGGGTTCTCGGGGTCGGGCCACCAGTAGTCGCCCTCCGAGTAGAAGTCGTGGGGGCCGCCGGCGCTCCGCGCGGCGACCGTCGCCGTGACCGTCACGGGCGGCTCGTCGAGGTACGCCTCGGCGGCGGTGAGCACGCGCCCGCGCTCCAGCGCGGCGAGCGTCGTCTCGGCCGCGGTCGAATCGTTTGGCTGGCGGGCGCCGCCGACGCAGCCCGCCAGCGCGACGAGGAGCAGGAGAATGGGGAGGTGTCTCATCGGGCCTCGGCTCGGTCGCCGAGCCGCTGGTGGAGCTGGTACTCGTAGAGGGACGGCACGGCGAGGTCCAACCGGTTCAGCCCCTCGATGTAGGCGTCGGGGCCGTAGTCGAGCGAGATCGGGACGTTGGCGCGCATCCCCACGATCCGCGCGGCCGGGCCGTCGTCCAGCCCCTCGACGGCGACGGGAGCCTCCGGGTCCGGATAGAGAAAGTCGAACCGGACGTTCCAGAGCACGGGGTACGCCGCGTGCGACGGCTTCCAGTAGCTCGCCCCGCCGCCCGTGATCGGGTCGTGCGTCGGGTCGTCGACGTAGAGGACGAGGTCGTCGAAGAGGTTCTGGTAGTTGAGCCCGCTGTGCTGGTCGAGCGTCGGGTCGTCGGTGGCCGTCGAGGCCGTGTAGACGCACCTCCGCGAGCCCGTGTTGAACGTGAACGTGTGGACGACCGGCGCGGCCACATACACGTCGCGCGCCAGCACGTTGTAGCAGTCGCCCATGTGGACGCCGTAGTGGTACTTCCTCCCGTAGACGCCGACGTCCTCGATCGTCACGTTCGAGCAGACGTCGGTCAGGATCCCGCTGTCGCCGTTGACGACGGCCACGTCACGGACCCACGAGTGCGCCGTGTTGGTGAGGTAGACGGCGTTGTTGCCGGGCTCGACGTGGTGGATGGTGTACTCGTTGTAGAGGAACTCGAACCGGAGGCCCTCGATGCCGACCTCCGTGATCGGGTCCCACGCCGTGAGCGTCGGCGTCCACTCGGGGCGGAGGTCGTGGAGGAGCGGCTCCTTGATCGTGACCCGGTCGCCGTCGACGGCCAGCACCGTGACCTCCTGACGCGTCAGCGGCGTGTCCGGGCTCTCCCAGTGCCGCTCGCCGACGGGCAGGTCCTCGGCGTGGCCGGCGTACAAATAATCGAGCAGCGACGACGCTCGGCCCTCCCGGTTGAACCAGTTGACCTGGACGATCTGGCTGGGCTCGACGCGCGCGCCGCCCTCGACCGTGACCTCGTGCGCCCCGCGCGAGCCCGTCAGCCCGGTCGCCAGGACCGTCGGCTCGCGGTCGTAGCTCGCGAGGTAGGGCTTGCCGCGGCCGCCCGGCGTGTTGGTCCAGACGAACCCGCCCGACCACGAGTAGAGCGAGAACGGCTCGTCGATGCCGCGGTCGCGCTCCCGCTGGCGCTTGTCGTTGGCGAGGAGGTACTCCGCCAGTTCGGTCGTCACGGCCGGCGCCTCGACCTCGGAGAGCGGCTTCGGCAGGTAGAGCGTCGTCCCGCCCTCGCCGGAGCCCGCGCCCTGGAGCACGAGGTCGCTCCGCTCGATGGACAGCACGCCGGTTAGGACCAGCCGGCCGGCGGGGAGGCGGACGAGGACGGGCCCCTCCGTCGCGTGGGCCTCTTGGAGAGCAGCCTGGAGCGCGGCCGTGTCGTCCTCGCCGTCGTCGGGGACCGCGCCGAAGGCCTCCGCCTCGATCACCGCGTGGTTCGGGAACGTGCTCGGGATCGCGTGCTCGCCCCACCGGTAGCCGGCGTACGAGAAGTCCGGGAGGTAGTGCTCGGTCTGGACGTCGGCGGAGAGGATCGCGGGCGTCCACCCGTCGGCGGACTGCGCAGCGACACCGCCAGCCGTCGCAAAGGCCAGGGCGAGCAGGAGCGGACGGGCGGTCATCGGGTCGGGAGGATCGTGACGGAGGTCCGGGCGAGCGCGCCGCCTACGCGGGCGACGACGGAGTAGGTGCCGGGCGCGAGGCCGGCCGCGTCGAAGCGGAGCAGCTGCGTCCCGGCGGGCACGACGCCGTCCAGCAGGACGGCCACGCGGCGGCCGAGCACGTCGACCACGGTGACCACGACGCGGCCGGCGGCCGACGTCGTCAGCGGCACCGTCACGGCGCGGGCGGAGGGATTCGGAAACGGGGCGCCGAGGCCGAGCGACGGCGCCGACGCGGGACCCCTCTCTCCCACCGTCGCCCCGGACCACGACGGGCCGACGTCCGGCGACCCGACGAAGAGGGGGCGGAGCGTGATCGGGGCGGCCGAGCGCTCGTCGGCGCCGACGTCCGGCATCGCGTCGCGCGGCTGGCCGTCCACGTCGACGGCGAGGTCGAGGCCGGCCACCTCGACGGCCGCGTCGAGGAGCGGGCTGCCGTCGAGCGGGCGCCAGAGCAGCGTCGTCGCTCGGCTGGATCAGCGGGTTCACGTTCGTCGCGCCCGGCGGGGCGTCGATGCCCAGCGAGCCGCCCCAGTAGACCGTCCCGTCCCACGTCATGTCGACGGGCTCGGCCTCCTGGTCCACGATCGTGTTGCCCTCCGAGAGGATCACGTTGTTGACGAAGGCGACGTTCTCCGGCGGGAGCGTCCGCTCGGAGTCCGCCCCGGCCCCGATCGTGAGGGCGTCGCGGGCGCGGACGATCGTGTTGTGGGCGATGACGACGTTGCGGACCTGGAAGTAGCGGTTGAGCGGCGAGTTCGGGACGCCGTTCATGATCGCGATGGCCGACTCGAACCCGGTTCCCGCCAGCAGCTCGAAGTAGTTGTTGACCACCACGTGGTCCTCCCCGATCACGCGGACGCCGCCCGTGCCGTCGACGCGCTGGCCGAAGAAGAAATTGCCCTCGACGCGCGTGCCGTTGCCGTGGCGCAGCGTGAGCGCCCCGCGCGAGCGGAAGAAGGTGTTCGAGCGGATCGTGTTCTTCCCGCTCTTGACCGAGATGATCTCGGACTCGCCGTCGCACCGCTCGAACAGGTTCCGTTCGACCGTCACGAAGGCGTCCTGCATCGAGTTCGTGCTCGTCCCGATCCGGATCGTCTCGCCCTCGTTCTGGCCCAGCGGCGGGCGCGGGCCGAAGTGGTTGTGGTCGATCCGGTGGTACAGCGGGCGGGCGCTCGACCCGCTCTCGAGCCAGACCACGAGCGTCGTCCCGACGTTCGTCTTGCCGGCGACGTAGTTGTGGTCGACGCGGTTGTGGGTCCCGTAGAGGGAGATCCACTTGGTGTCGACGATCCGGTTGACCGGGTTGACGTCGATGACCGTCGAGTTGGCCAGCCGGCTGTGGTTCGCCTGCTTCGAGCCGTCGCGGAACTCGATGAGGCTGCTCCGGGACGACGTGCCGCCCTCGAAGCGGAGGCCGTCGACGACGAGGTAGTCGCCGGCGATTCGGAGGGTCGACGTGCCGTCGAGGACCACGCCGCCAGGCGTCTGCGCCTGGAGCCGGACCGAGTCCGCCTCGGTGCCGTCGGCGCGAAAGACGACGTCCACGTCGGTCCAGACGCCGTCGGCCATCAGGATCGTGTCGCCGGGCTGGGCGCCGGCGATCGCCGAGCGGAGCTCGGACTCGGTCGTCACGAGCACGCCCTGGGCGGTGGCGCAGGAGGCTGCGCCGAGGACGACGAGGGCGAAAAAGAAGGCGCGGAGACTCATCGGGCCACGGTGAACCGGGTCGTGTCGGCGGTGTCTCCGGCGACGAGCCGGGCGAGGTAGGTGCCCGGCGCGAGGCGGTCGGTCGCCACGGCGACCTCGTGGCGGCCGGCCCCGAACGAGCGGTCGGCGGCGATCAGCACCTCGCGGCCGAGGGCGTCGACGACCGTCAGGCGGACGGCCGCGGGCGCCGCCAGTTCGAAGCCGAGGCGGACCGTCCCGGCGGCCGGGTTGGGGTACGGGGCCCGCAGCCCCACGCCGGACCCGGCGCGGGGCTCGGTGGCGACAGGCCGGAGCCGGTCGGCGAGCTGGCGGAGGTAGAGCGAGCGCGGGTCGAGGCCGTCCCGGTTCGTCCCCTCGATGTACGGGTCCGTGTTGCTCAGGAAAGGGCCACGATTCGACACGTTCCCCGACACCCCGATGGCGTAGTTCTGCGCCGTCGGCGGCTTCTCCACGACCACGAGCGCCCCGTTCATGTCGGCGTTCCAGACGACGCAGTTGGCGCAGGCCCAGCCGTGGCTCGTCCCGTAGTCGCCGCGGTTGCCGAGGTGGATGCGGCGGTCGCTCGTGTTCGTCCCGCTCGACCCGATCTCGGTGTGGTTGTCGTAGAGGAAGCCCATGCCCCACTGGCGGTGGGCCTCGCTGGAGGTGAACGCGTCCTCGGACGTGTTGTCGAGGAAGACGATGCCCGAGTCCAGCGTCTCCCCGTTGCCGACGTAGGAGTGGCGCGCGTTTGTGGCCCGGTTGCCCTCGAACAGGATCAGCTGCGACTTCGCGACCTCGAAGTTGTACCGGCGCGATCCGGTCACGATGGAGTGCGGCTCGAGGGCCTGGCTGTTACGGACGGTCACGTAGCGGGAGTTCTGGACCGAGATGCCGGCGTGCCAGAAGTGCCGCGCCGTCACGCCGGTCACCCAGCCGTTCTCGACGAGGTCCAACACCAGCGCATTGGCCGCCTGGGTCTCGTCCGTCGGCCCCTGCGTCTCGATCTCGATCCGCAGGCTCTCCACCCCCACCTCCTCGATCACGCCCGACACGTCGCGCGGGTACAGGTAGGACGCCGAGACCGCGCGGTCGAGCCGGTAGAAGAGGGGCGCGTCGAGGGTCACCGTCGCGCCCTCCACGGCGGTGACGGTGCGGGCGAAGGCGATGGGATGCTCGTCCACTCTCCAGTCGGGGTCCGAGGCCGTCGCGCCGCCGTCGACGGCGGCGACCCACGCCGCCGTGGCCGGGTGGTACACGACCACCGCGTCGCCCACGTGGACCCGCTCGGGGTTCGCCACGTCGAACGACTGCGCCCCGACCGGGACCACGTCGTCGGTGATGGAGGAGGGCGCGCGGCCCTGCACGCGCTTGATGATCGCGTCGCCGCCGGCCGACGCGCTTCGGCCGACGTAGACGATCGGCTCCTGGCCCGGCTCGCTGCGGAGCAGGATCGTGCTCGTCGCCGGGTCGTCGCCGCGTGCGCCGGCGCCGCGGAGCACGACGCCGCTCTGGTCGATGGTCAGCGTCCCGGACACCTCGTAGGTGCCCGCCGCCAGTTCCACGGCGCCGCGGATCCCGTCGGCGTCGACCGGGAGCGCCTCGACGGCGTCGATGGCGGCCTGGATGGAGGCCGTATCGTCGCCGTCGACGGGCTCGACGGTCCGGACCGTGGGCACGTCCGGGAGTGGCACGCCGCCGCCGCGGTACCCGGCGCGCGAGAAGTCGGGCACGCGGTTGCCTTCAGCGTCGGTGGCGTACTGGAGCCGGCCGTCGGGGCCAGTCGAGACGATCTCGGACTCCCACGTCTGGGCCTGCACGGGCAGGACCGCCAGTGCGAGGAGCGGGAGCAGAAGGCGGGAGGACTTCAGGAAAGACATGGGGTGGGACCGGGCTCGCCGGCCAAACATGAAAACGCCCCGGCGACCCCACGGGCGGGTCGCCGGGGCGCGGGTCGCTACCGAGCGACGGTGAAGCGCGTCGTGCGGACGCGGACGTCCCCGGCCGCCTCGGCCGTCACGCGGGCGACGTAGACGCCCGAGGGCAGCGCCGCGTCGAGGCGAACCGAGTGGCCCGCGCCCGCCGGGACCGCCGTCGCCGGGACCGACAGCACGCGCCGGCCGAGCGTGTCGAACACGTCGACCGAGACCACGGCCGCGGCGTCGAGGCTCAGGCGGAGCGACGTCACGCCGGACGTCGGGTTCGGCGCCATGCCGTGGAGCACGAAGCCCTCGGCCTCGGGGGCCTCCTCCTGTGCGACCGCCCGGCCGCCGGCGGCCTCCCAAGCGGCCATGACGTCGTCCGGGAAGTAGTTGAGGTTGCCGAGCGGGAAGCCGCCCTGCGCCGCCGTGTAGGCCGGGTTCGTCGTGGGGTACGAGAGGTCCTCCGGCGGCGGCTGGTCGGCCGGGAAGTACGTGTCCGAGCCGAACGTCCAGTAGCCCGGGTCGGCGGCCCCGTCGCGGAAGGCGCCGAGGTAGGCGATGTAATCCGTGAGGTCCGGCGGGTCGGCGAACGTGATGTCGTAGGTCTCGTTGTTCTGGAGGATCAGGACCGAGCCCAGCGAGTCCGCCGCGGCGTAGGACAGGAGGTTGGTGTCGAGAAGCTCGTAGGCCTGGAGCGAGTCGTTCGAGGCCGTCCGGGCGTCGTAGTAGGCCTGGAGGTCGTCGGTGATCATGTAGCCGTTGTTCGCGATGAGGATCGTCCGGTCCGCCTCCACGAAGCCGTTGTCGATGTCGGCGTCCAGCGAGTCGACCTGGACCACCCCCTGCGGGTTGCTGCCCGGGGCCACTGGCGCCTGCCCGAACCCGTAGGGGTTGACGACCAGGTTGTTCGTGAACCGGTAGTCGACGGTCTGCGTGGCGAACGCGTTCGTCGTCAGCTCCCGGCCCGTCACGTAGAACGTGTTGTGGTTGAGGACCGCCGTGTTGAGGACGGGCCCGTCGTAGCGGACGATGTAGCCCGAGATGTTGAGGAACGAGCTGTTCTCGATCACGAGCGAGTCGCCCGTGACGGTCCGGTAGTCGATCGGCCGGCCGTTCGAGGAGCCGTCCTCGCGGACGAGGTTGCGGAACTGGCTGTTGGTGAAGAAGAGGTCCGTGTCGTCCACGTTGACCTCGATCAGCCGCGAGCGGCCGCCCTGGAACACGCTATTGTCGACGACGAACCGCATGCCGGGGTCGTTCAGCGCGAACGCCGTCGCGACCTCGCCCTGGCTCGGGTCGACGGCCAGGAAGTAGATGCCGGTGAAGTAGGTGTCGCCGGCGAGGTTGAAGTAGCGGCTGCCGGGCGTCGAGCCGGACTCGTCGGGGGCCGGGTAGATGACCGGCCGGTTGCCGTCGCCCTCGGCGGCCTTGATTCGGAGCGTGTAGCCCTGGTTGTTGATCTCACGGGTGACGCCGTAGTACGCCTCCCGCTGGAGGACGTAGACGCGGTCGGCCGGCCGGTCCGTGTCGTTCTCGATAGCGTCGTTGAGGGTGCCGGGGCCCGGCGGGACCATCAGCTCAGACTGGGCGGAGGCGCTTAGCGCCAGCCCGAAGGCCGCGGCGACGAGCAGACTCAGTCTGCGGAGTGAAGTAGCAGTACGCATGGATGCGGGGGTGGAGGTGGGAGTGAGAAAGGCGACGCCGAGAATCGGAGCCGGGGCTCCGGTCCGGCCCGGTCGCGAGGGCCGGACGGGGGTTAGGGGCGGAAGCGGAGGCCGACGTTGACGGACCGGCCGTAGGACTCCTCCTCGCTCAGGAACCGGCCCGTGCTCTTGAGCGCGATGTCGGGCCGGTCGGTGAGGTTGTTGAGCTGGGCGAACAGGCTCAGCTCCGGGACCACCCGGTAGCTCGCCTGTGCGTCCCAGCGGACGTAGGTGTCGAAGTAGGACAGCGTCCGGTCGTTGCTGCCGTAGCCCGTCAGGTTGCCCTCCTGGTAGAGCATGGAGACGCGGCCGGAGAACGGCCCGCGGTCGTAGCCCAGCGACACGTTGCCGACCCAGTCGGGCTGGTCGAGGAGCTGGACCTCCTGGCGGACCGTCGAGTAGGTCACCGTCGGGAGGTAGAACGGGGGCGGCCCGACCTCGGTCGTGGCGCGGACCCGCTCGACCTCCGTGTCCGAGAAGATGCGCGAGACGTTCGCGTTGAACACGATCCCGTTCAGCGGGCCCGGCAGCCACAGGAGGTTGGCCTGCCAGTCGACCTCGATGCCGCGGACCGTCGTCGGCGTGTCGAGGTTGCGCGGCTCCAGCACGCGGTAGCCCACGTAGTCGCTGAAGTTGTTGGCGTCGGCCGTCGCCTGGTCCTGGAGCCGGACGTCGGCGTTGTAGATGACGCCCTCGATCCGCTTGTAGAACCCGCCGACCGAGAAGAGCCCGATCCGGTTGGAGTAGAAGGAGACGTAGGCGTCGAGGTTCGTGGACTGGGCCGGGCGGAGGCCGGGCGAGCCCTTCGTGATGAGCTGGCTCGTGTCGCTGATGCGGACCTGCGGCGACGTGTCGTCGAAGTCCGGCCGCGACTGGGTGCGCGTGTACGCGAGCCGGACGTCGAACCAGTCCGTCGGGCGGACGCGGAGCTGGACCATCGGGAACCAGTCGCCGTAGCTCTGCTCCGAGGTCGTGTCGCGGAGGACGACCTGGTCCGCCTCGATGTCGGTGTCGAGCTGGGGGACGCGGCCGAAGAACGCGTTGTAGTACGTGGCCGTCCGCTCGTACCGGACGCCCGGGAGGAGCATGACGCGGGGCCCGAAGTTGAGCTCCGTCATGAGGTAACCGGCCGTGACGTCCTCGTCGGCGGTGAAGTCCTTGAAGTCGCCCCAGACGGCCTGGCGCATGCTGTCCTGGAACGCCGCCTGGGCCCGCCGCGCGAGGTCGAGGTTCGGCGTGCTCGACACCAGGAAGTCGCCGCCGAGGATCTCCTCGCCGGAGTTCTCCTCGTCGAGGAACGACCGGAGCCCGACCTGTCCGCCCGTCGAGGAGGCCGCGTCCGGGAACAGGAGCCGGAGCTCGTCGAGGCCGCCGTTGATCCCGCCGTAGTAGAGGTGGATGTAGCGCTGCGTGTTGTCGTTCTCACGCCGCTTCGCGCGGTACTTCGCGCCCGTCTTGACGTAGCCCGAGAGCCACCCCGCCGCGAACGGGACGCGGAGGTTGCCCTGGAGCCCGAGGTCGCGCTCGCTCCCCACCTGCTGCGAGAAGTCGAGCCGCTCGAAGAACGTGTTGTCGATGTTGCCGACGGCGTACTGCGGGACCACCTGCGGGCCCTCGTCACGCACGAGGGCCTGAGAGTCGAACGCCGAGTTCTCGCGGAACCGGGCGCGGCTGTCGTACGGCGTGTCGATGCTGGAGCGCGACACGTTGGCCGTGGCGTCGAGCACGGCGACGTCGCCGAGGCTGAACTCGGCCGAGAGCGCCGAGCTCAGGACGTCGGTCTGGAGCTGCGCGTCGCGGACGTCGTAGGTCACGCCGGACTCGCTGGGGTTGTACGTGTTGTCGCGCGAGATGTAGGCCCGGTCGAGCCGGTTGGCGAAGTTGGTCCACTGGACCAGGCCCATCGGGAAGCGGTAGTCCAGCATGAGGCTCGCGCCGTAGCGGTCCCGCGCCTCGCCCCGGTTCCGGACGTCGACCTCGTCGACGAGCAGGGCGTTGACCGTCTCGTCGCCGCTCGTGGCCTGGTTGAGGTAGTCGGCCGTGATCCGCTCCGAGCTCCGGTCGACGCGCTCGAGGTTGCCCTGCGCGAACACGCCGAGGCGGCCGTCGAGGAAGCGGTTGCTCGCCGAGAGGTTCCCCTTGTAGTCGCCGAACGAGCCCGTGAGCCCGTTGTAGCCGGTCTGCGCGAGCGCCCGCGTGCGGAACCCCTCGGGCGCGCCCTGGAGGCTGAAGTTGACCGACCCGCCGATGGCGTCGGCGTCCTGGTCGGGCGTGATCGACTTGTAGACCTCGACGCCGGCGAGCATCTCCGACGACACCATGCTGATGTCCGTGGCCCGCGTGTCGAAGTTGGTCGACGGCAGCTTGACCCCGTTGACGGTCACGTTGTTGTACTTCGGCGAGAGGCCGCGGATGACGACGTTCTGGCCCTCGCCGGCGTCGCGCTGGATCGAGATGCCCGGGAGCCGCCCGACCGACTCGGCCGCGTTCGCGTCGGGGAGCTCCTGGAGCCGCGCCGACGACACGACCGACACGATCTGGTTCGACCGGATCTGCTGGTTGATCGCCGCCACCTGGCCCTCGGCCTGGGCCGTGATCTCGACGCCCTCGCCCTGGATCACGTCCAGCTCGAGTTCGACGTCGAGCTCGCGCGTGCCGCTCTCGGGGACGTCGACCTCGATGCGCTGCTCGCGGTAGCCGAGGTAGGACACGACGGCGACCTGGGGGCCGCTCGGGACGCGGGCCAGCCGGTACGTCCCGTCGATGCCGGTGGCCGCGCCGAGGCCGGTCCCCTCGATGCGGACCGTCGCGCCGATGAGCGGGTCGCCGGTGGCGGCGTCCGTGATGGTCCCGGTGAGGGCGGCCGGCAGGGCCGCCGCGCTGGCGGCGGTCGCCAGCCCGAGCAGGAGGGCCGGGAGGAGGAGGAGTCGGATCCGTCGTGTCATGGATTCGGAGAGATGCAGGGGTGGCCTAGCGGCGCTCGGTCAGGCCGGCCGCGTCGGGGATCGTCAGGTAGGAGCCCTTGAAGTCCTGGTTCAGCGCGCTCACGACGGCGGGGCCGTCGCCGGGCACGAGCTCGATGGCCGCGCGGCCGTTCGCGAAGGCCACGCGCTGGCTCCGCGTCGGCGTGCCGTAGCCGACCATCAGGTGGCCGGCGCCGTCGTGGCTGAAGTAGACGTCGTCCTCGTAGTCGAGCACGCGGCGGCCGTCGGCGTCGACCATCGTGGCGACGACGAGGAGGTGCCCGTTGGCCAGCGGCTCGGTCGTGAGGACGATCTCGTCGGGCGTGCCGGGCGGCGTGTCGGAGTAGGTGACCGTGAGCGTGTCGGCCGTGACGACCTCGCCCGCCTCGATGCCCTCGGCGACGAGCGTGTTCGCGCCGACCGCGAACGGGACGTCCCACGTGAGGCCGGCGGCCGGGAACGCGCTCGGGTCGCGCTGGCGGGTGCCGAGGTCGCGGCCGTCGAGCGAGAGCCGCGCGGCGTCGGTGTTGCAGTAGACGGCGACGGGCAGCGTCTCGCCGGCCGGGCCGGACCGCTCGGTCCACGTGTGGGACTCGATCCAGCACATCGGGGCGTCGCCCGCGTCGGGGTCGGTCCAGACGCTCTTGAACACGTAGTAGGCGTCCTTCGGCGTCCCGTCGCGCGTCGTGAGGCCCTTCTGGTTGGTGTACGGCAGGTCGTTCTCCGGGCGGAGCGGCGTGCCGAAGTCCTTGAACGCCCACTGCGCGTTGCCGGCGAAGTCCGGCTGCGACTCCGCGACGCGGAGCGACCAGTCGAACAGGTCGACGATGTAGCTCTCCGACCAGTCGCCGTTGTTGGCGATGCTCGTGACCTCGACCTGGCTCACGGCCTCGCTCCACTGGTCGGGGTCCACGAAGCCCTCGCCGTCGATCGGCGTCTCGGTGTGCCGGCCGACGTGGCTCGACCCGCCGTACTCCATGTGGAGGAACCGCGGGTACTTGCTCTGCGCGTCGGTCAGCGCGTCCTCGTACTTCGTGTAGACGCCGGAGTACCAGCCGGCCCAGATCGACGGCGAGAACACGTCGACGATGTCGGAGCCGTCGTAGTACTTCCGGATGGCCGTCAGGCGCGACGGGTCGAGCTCGTGGGCGACCTCGTCGAGGTGCGCCAGCGTGGCGTTGAGGCGGTCGGTGTCGCCGCCGCCCTCGAAGTCGGGGAGCCAGTAGATCTCGTTGCCGAGCGACCAGAGGATCACGCTCGGGTGGTTCCGGTTCTGCGCGATCTGCTCGCGGAGGAGGCGCTCGGTGTTGGCCATCCACGCGGGCCCGCCCACGCCGCCGCGGTTCCACGGGAGCTCGTCCCAGATGAGGAGCCCTAGGCTGTCGGCGGCGGCGTAGACCGCGGGGTCCTGCGGGTAGTGGCCGAGGCGGACGAAGTTGGCGCCCATCCCCTTGATCATCGCCATGTCGCGCCGGTGGAGCGAGTCGGGCATGGCCGAGGCGTAGCCGGCGTGCTCCTCGTGGCGGTGGGTCCCACGGAGCAGGAGCCGCTCGCCGTTGAGGTAGAACGCGCCGTGCTCGCGGAACTCGAACCAGCGGAAGCCGAGCGGCTCGTCGACCGCGTCCGTCACGGCGCCGTCCGCCAGCAGCTCCACCTCGACGGTGTAGAGGTTGGGGTCGCGCGTCGACCAGAGCGCCGGGTTCGCGACCGGGTCGAACGTCACCGTCACCGAGTCGCGGGTACCGGCGGGCACCGCCGCGCGGACGGTCTGCACGACCCCGCCGGACGGGTCCACCAGCCGGGCGCGGAGCGAGAGCCCCTCCCCCGCCCCGTCGCCGCCGAGGGCCACGCGGACCGCCAGCTCGGCGCGCTCGGCGCTCACCGACGGCGTGAGGACGTGGGCCCGCTCGACGTAGGTCGCCGGCACGTCCTCCAGCCACACGTCGCGGGTCAGTCCCCCGAACAAGAAGTAGTCGGCCTTCTGCGACGGGATGAGGTCGCGGTCGTAGGCGTTGGAGACGCGGACGAGGATTTCGTTGGCGCCGGCCTCCAGTTCGTCCGTGATGTCGACGTCGAACCCGACGTAGCCGCCGACGTGGCCGCCGGCGCGCTCGCCGTTGACGTATACGTCGGCCGTCATGGCGGCGCCCTCGAAGGAGAGCAGGTAGCGGCGGCCGGCCTCGGGCGAGAGCGTCAGCGTTTTGCGGTACCAGCTCGCGTCGCGGCGGTAGCCGGGCTCGAGGTCGGTCGTGTCCCAGACGTTCCAGCTGTGCGGGAGCGAGACGGCCTCCCACCCGCTGGCGGCGCGCGCGGCCTCGGGCGACGGCGCGGCCACCTCGAGGTAGCCCCAGTCGGCGTCGAGGTTCGTCACGCGCCGGCCCTGTGCCGAGACGGGCACGGCCAGAAGCGCCGCCAGCGCGAGGAGCAGGAGTCGGGAAGGCGTCACGGGGTGGTGGGGCGTCATCGGGTGCCGAGGACCGGGCGGTCCTCGTCGAGGCGGAGTCGGCGGAGCAGAGCCTCGACGTAGTAGGTGTCCGCGTAGACGAGCGGCACGTCGACCTCGGAGGCGCCGGGCACGCTGCCCGTGCTGTGGTCGAGGAGGAACGGCTCGTCGAGCGTGCGCGGCGCGAGGTAGTCCTGCGAGAGCGACGCCAGCATCCGGTCGGCGGCGGCGACGTAGCGGTCGCGCTGCTCGGGGACGAAGCCGGCCAGCTCGTAGAGGGCGGAGGCGATGACGGCGGCGGCCGAGGCGTCGCGCGGCTCGTCGGGGACGGCCGGCGCGTCGAAGTCCCAGTACGGCACGCCGTCGCCCGGCAGCCGCGGGTGGGTCAGGATGAAGTCGGCCACGCGTTCGGCCTGGGCGAGGAACGCGGCCTCGCCCGACTCGCGGTACGCCATCGTGTAGCCGTAGAGCCCCCACGCCTGGCCGCGGCTCCACGCCGAGGCGTCGCTGTAGCCCTGATACGTCCCCTCCGCCAGCACGTCGCCCGTCTCGTCGTCGTACTGGACGACGTGGTAGGAGCTCGCGTCGTCGCGGAAGTGGTTCTGGAGCGTCGTCCGCGCGTGCTGCGTGGCGACCTCGGAATACCGGTCGTCGCCCGTGATCCGGGAGGCCGCATAGAGCAGCTCCAGGTTCATCATGTTGTCGATGATGACCGGGTAGTTCCACGTCCCCCAGTCCCACGACTTGATCGCGCCGACGTCGGGGTCGAACCGCGTCATCAGCGTGTCGGCGGCCTCGACCACGACGTCGCGGTAGTGCGGGATCGTCGGTGAGACGGAGGCCGGCACCGGCGCTCGTGTAGACCTTGAAGCCCATGTCGTGCGTCCCGCCGTTCCGCTTCTCCGGCTCCACGACGGCCGTCCACTGGCGGGCCGCGTCGGCGAAGGCGGCGTCGCCGGTGCCCTCGTAGAGCAGCCAGAGCGTGCCGGGATAGAACCCGCTCGTCCACTCGCGGGCGGGCGAGGGGTCGAGCGCGCCGCCGGCGTCGAGCGAGCGCGGGATCTGGCCGTCGGCGGCCGGGCGGCCGAGGAACGGGCGGAGACGATCCGCCGCGGCGTCGAGCGCAGCACGCGCGTCGAGCGGGGCCGTCTGGACCGACACCCGGAGCGGGCGCGCGAGGCGGTCCGCCTCGGCGTCGAGGCGGGCCCACCAGCCCTCGACGCCGCCGACCGCCCCAGCCGCCGTCCACGAGGTGGCGACGTAGGTGACGGTGGGGCCGGCCGACGGCGGGTCCAGGATCAGAAGGTGATGGCCGGCGGCCTCGGTGACGCCCGCCAGCCGGTCGGTGCGGGTGAGGACGGCGGCGCCGAGGTCGCCGTGGCCGCCGTTCCTCGGGTCGACCGGGCCCCAGGTGCTGAGCCACGTCCAGCCCCCCTCCTCCCCCGTCGAGGCGACGAGGCCGGGGCGGTCGACGATCCCCGTCGCGATCCGAAGCGCTTCCACGTCGGGCGCCGACACGGTGCTCTCGAGGCGGAACAGCGGCCGGCCGGCGTCGATGGTGACGCGGCGCGTCTCGGTGGCCTCGGCGCCGGCCGCGTCGAAGGGCTCGTGGTCCATCTCGACGACCGCGCGGAGCGGGCCGTCGGCGATCACGCGGTAGTCGCTGAAGTTGGGCGCGCGCCAGAGCTGCCCGTCGGCCCAGACGGCCGTGCCGCCGGCGCCGAGCGACGGCCCGACGGAGTAGAAGTCGGCGCCCTCGCCGGCGTCGTGGTGGTAGTCGTCCTCGGCGTACCAGCGGTCGACGACGAGGTCGTGCGTCCGCTTCGTCCACACGTCGACGCCGCTGCTGACGAGGTCTTCGAGCGCCCAGAGACCCTCGCCGTAGGTGCGGAAGGCGACGCGGTCGTTCTCCCAGGCCACGTCGTCGCGACGCGCGTCGTGGTACACGTGGGCTCGTGGCGCCACCGAGGCGGCCGGGGTCGCCTCGACGCGGTACTCGCGCGACTGCTCGGGCCAGAGGCTCACGAGGAGGAGGAGCTCGTCGGTCGCCCCGTCGCCGTCGGCGTCGAACGCCTGGACGGGCACCTCGGCGCCGTCGCTGTCGAGGGCGCGGACGCGGTCGGGCGCGAGGCCGGGCACGCGGCGGGCGAGCGCGTCCCAACGGACGGAGACGACCTCGTCGGGCCGGGCCGCCTCGGTGGGGTTCTCGACCCGGACCGTCGCGGTCTGCGCGCTGGCGGTGGCGACCGCCAGCCCGGCGAGGAGCAGGGGGAGCGTGCGCGTCATGCCTCCTGAGGGCGACCGATCGTGGCGAGGATGCCGCCGTCCACGTAGAGCACGTGGCCGTTGACGAAGTCGCTCGCGGCGGAGGCGAGGAAGACGGCGGCGCCGGCGAGGTCGTCGGGGTCGCCCCAGCGGCCGGCGGGCGTGCGGCTCACGATCCACTCGTTGAAGGGGTGGCCGGGCTCGCGGAGCGGCGCCGTCTGGTCGGTCGCGAAGTAGCCCGGCCCGATGCCGTTGACCTGCACGTTGTGGCGGCCCCACTCGGTCGCCATCGACCGCGTGAGCATCTTCAGCCCGCCCTTCGCGGCGGCGTAGGCGCCGACCGAGTCGCGGCCGAGCTCGCTCATCATCGAGCACACGTTGATGACCTTCCCGCCGCCGCGCTCGACCATCCGGCGGACGACCGGCTGGCTCATCACGAACACGCCCGTCAGGTCGGTCTTGACGACGCGCTCCCAGGCCTCGACGGTCATGTCCAGCAACGGCGTCCGGTCGATGACCGCCGCGTTGTTGACGAGCACGTCGATCGGCCCCACTTCGGCCTCGATCCGCTCGACCGCCTCGGCGACCTGGTCCGCCTCGGTGACGTCGAAGCGGTAGCCGTGGGCTTCGATGCCGTCGGCGCGGTAGCTCTCGACGGCCCGGTCGATCCGCTCCTGCGACGAGTGGCCGTTGACGACGAGCGTGGCGCCGGCGCGGCCGAGGCCGCGGGCCATCGCCATGCCCAGCCCGTGCGTCGCTCCGGTGATGAGGGCGCGCTTGCCGGCGAGACTGAAGAGAGAGAGGTCCACGGGTCAGAGCGCCGGGTGGAGCAGGTGGTAACGGGCCGAGGCGTCGGCGTCGAGCCGCTGGCGGACGGCCTCGTAGCGCGGGTCGTCGTAGGCGAGGGCGGCCTCACGGAGGAGGGCGGCCAGGCCCGCCTCGGCGCCCTGCCACGTCCCCGCCAGCTGCGGGTGGCCCCAGTGCTCGCGGCCGTCGGCGACGGGCACGAGGTAGTCGAGGGCGGCCCGGAGGCTCCCGCCGTCGTCCGAGACGTAGCCGAAGAGGTCGACGCCGACGTGGGGCGCCAGCGCCGCCGCGTGGAAGGCGTGGCGGAGGTTGTAGACCGAGTACCCGAACGACTTCGTCCGGGCGAGCTCCTCCGGCTGGCGGCCGTCGGGCTCGACCTGCGGGTCGATGCGGCGGGCGGGGACGGCCGCGAGGACGTCGTGGGCGAGGCGGTCCTGCCCGAGGTAGAGCGCGATCGCGGCCACCTGCGCGTCGTAGGCCGTCGCGTGGTTGTTGAGCCGGCTCGCCTCGGCCTGCCCGAACTCGCTCGTCCGGAGCCAGGTGAGGAAGTCGCCGAGCCAGCCGTCCATGGCCTCCCACTCGGACTCGGTGAGCGCGTCGCTCTCCTTCAGCACGGCGAGCGCGTCGACCCCGTCGTAGAGCCCGGACGTCTCGATGATCCCGTACATCCGCCCCGTGTTTCGGCCACGGACGGCCTGCGCGTGGCGGAGGTTGGGGTTCATCCGCGTGGCGGGGTCGAGGAACCACAGGCGGAGCACGTCGCCGGCCTTGGCGGCGTAGCGGTCGTCGCCGGAGAAGTACCACGCCCAGGCCAGCGTCGGCACGGCGTCGAGAACGGCGGAGAGCGCCTGGTCGTCGAGCTGGCGGGCCTCCGGGTTCCGCTCGCCGTCGCGGCGGACGTAGGGAAGGCCGTCGGGCGTGGCCGGGTTGGGCCACCAGTAGGGGGCCAGGCTGTAGTAGTCGTGCCAGTCGCCGCTCGGGGCCGGCTCCGCCTTGTCCATCACCGACGCGAACCGGTGCGCCAGCGCCTCGTCCGCCTCTGCCAGCAGCTGGCGGTAGGCAGGCAGCAGAGCGGCGTCACCCCGATGGACCCGCTCCCGCACCTCCGCCAGCACGGCGGCATCGAGCCCGTGGACTTCCTGGCCCCGCGCCGACGCGGCTCCCAGGAGGGAGGCCAGCGCCAGCCCGAGGGCGGCCAGGAAGAGCGGGGTGCGGGAGGGGTTCACGGGGTGGTGGCTCGGGTTACCGGAGGTCGCGGGGGGCGACGGCGTCCATGTCGCCGTAGTCGAGGTTCTCGCCGGCCATGCCCCAGATGAAGGTGTAGCTGCCGGTCCCCGCGCCGGCGTGGACCGACCACGGCGGCGAGATCACGGCCTGTTCGTCGTGGACCCACAGGTGGCGGGTCTCGTCGGGCGGCCCCATGAAGTGGCACACAGCCTGGCCCTCGGGGACCCCGAAGTAGAAGTAGACCTCCATCCGGCGGTCGTGGGTGTGGGCCGGCATCGTGTTCCAGACGCTCCCCTCGTGGAGCGTGGTCATCCCCATCTGGAGCTGGCACACGTCGACCACGCTGCTCACGATCAGCTTCCGGATCGTGCGGTGGTTGCTCGTCTCGGGCGCCCCGGTCGTCACGACCTCGGCGTCTTCCTCGGTGACTTTCTGGGTGGGGAAGGAGGCGTGGGCCGGGGCCGAGTTGAGGTAGAACCGCGCCGGGTCCTCCGCGTCGTCGCTGGCGAACGTCACCTCGCGGGCACCGCGGCCCACGTAGAGGGCCTCCTTGTAGTCGAGCCCGTAGGCCTCGCCGTCGACCGTGACCGTCCCGGCCTCGCCGACGTTGATGACCCCGAGCTCGCGGCGCTCCAGGAAGAACGCCGCCTTGAGCGGGTCGATGGCCTCGAGCGCCAGCGGGGCGGCGGTCGGGACGGCCCCGCCCGCGATGAACCGGTCGTAGTGCGAGTAGACGAGCCGGACCGACCCCTCGGCCATGAGGTCCGGGATGAGGAATTCGTCCCGCAGCTGCCCCGTCCCGTACGTCTTGACGGCGTCGGGGCTGGAGGCGTAGCGGGTTTCGTAGGACGTGGACACAGAGGGGACTGGCGTTCGGGAAAGGACTAGGCGTTCAGGGGGCGGACCGACGACCGCTCGACGAGTTCGGCGGCGAGGACCACGCGCTCGGACGCCGCATCGGCGTCCCCGGAGAGCTGGCGGGAGAGGAGGCCGGCGGCGCGGCGGCCCATCTCGCGCTTCGGGACGCGGACGGTCGTCAGCGGGACCGGGAGGTACGCGGACATCTGGATGTCGTCGTAGCCGATCACGGAGACGTCGCCGGGGACGCTCAGGCCGAGCTCGGCGAGCGCCCGGAGCGCCCCCACCGCCACGAGGTCGTTGAAGCACGTCACCGCCGTCGGGAGCGGGCCGCCCCGCCCGAACACCTCGAGGGCGACCCGGTAGCCGTCCTCCAGCCGAGCCCCGCCGGAGGCCACCACGTCGTCGTGGAACTGGAGGGGCGACTCGCTGAACGCCTCCTTCACCCCGGAGATGCGGTCCCGGCTGTGCTGGGAGTAGGGGGGGCCCGAGATGTGGAGGATCCGCTCGTGCCCGCCCTCGATGAGGTGACGGACGGCCATCTTCTCCGCCCTCACGTTGTCCACCGTCACGCTCGCCGCCTGGAGCCCCCGGACGTCGCCCAGGAGGACAAACGGGTACCCCGTCCGCTTCAGAAGGAAGAGGTGCGAGAGGTCGACGTGCTCGTCCAGCACCGGCGCGACGATGACCCCATCGGCCTGCCGCTCGCGGAACGCCTTGATGAGCCGGCCCTCCTCCTCAAAGCTCCCCTCCGACGTCCCGAGGAACAGGTCTGCCTCCTCCGCCGCGAACGCTTCCCGGACGCCCAACATGATGTCGGCGTAGAACGGGTTGTCTACCTCCTTGACGATGACGCCGACGCTGCGCGTCACCCCCCCGTTCAGGGAGGGCGACCCGTCGCCGCGGGAGCCGAGGAGGGTGAGCGGGGAGGACCGGGGCAGCTCGTAGTTCAGCTTCCCGATCGCGTCGAGGACCTGCCGGCGGGTCGAGTCGCGGACCGAGTCGCGGGCGTTGATGACCGCAGAGACGGTCCCCGCAGAGACCCCCGCCGCTTCGGCGACGTCGAGGACGGTAACGCGCTTGGCCAATAGATTGAACGTTTCAAATTAGTCACTTCAGCCAACCCGACTGGGCCGCCGTTCAACCAGAGGATAGGCGTTCAAAACGCCCGTGTCAAGAAAGGGTCAACCTTTCCGGAAGCGATTTTCCGGAGCCCTGTTCCCTTTTTATCCAGATCGTCCGTACCCTTACGTCGGAAAAGGACCTGCTCGCCTCCCGTCCCTGGGCCGCCACCCTGACCGTTTCATTTGTCTGAAAGGTTCAAGCGGCCCCTCCAAACGCTGCCACCGTCTATGGCCGCCCCCCTACGACTCCACAGAGACCGGTTCTTCGACCCGGAGCCGGCCGTCCGCGACGTGGCCCGGTCGATCTATGAGGAGACGCGGGGGCTCCCCATCGTGAGCCCCCACGGGCACGTGGACCCGGCCCTCCTCGCTGAGAACCGCCCCTTCCCGGAGCCGACGGAGCTGCTGGTGACGCCCGACCACTACGTCTACCGCATGCTCCAGAGCCGCGGCGTCCCCCTCGACGCCCTCGGGATCCCGAGGGCCGACGGGAGCCGGGCCGACGTGGACCCGCGCGCCGTGTGGGCCCTGTTCTGCGCGCACTACCACGCGTTCGCGGGGACGCCGACCCGGGTCTGGCTCGACTACGTGCTCCACGAGGTGTTCGGCGTGGAGGTGGTCCCCGACGCCGAGACGGCCGGACACGTCTACGACCAGGTCGACGAGCGGCTCCGGAGCCCGGAGTACCGGCCCCGCGCCCTCTTCGACCGGTTCGGGATCGAGGTGCTCGCCACCACCGACGCGGCGACCGACGACCTCCGCCACCACAAGGCGCTCCGGGCGGAGCGCCTGTCGGGCGGGTGGGCCGGCGACGTCCGCCCCACGTTCCGGCCGGACGCCCTCGCCCAGATCTCGAAGCCCGGCTGGCGACGGGCGGTCGCCGCGCTCGAGGGGCAGGGCGGGGCGGCCGTGGACTCGTACCCCGCCCTCGTGGGCGCCCTAAAGGGCCGCCGGTCCTACTTCCGCTCGGTGGGCGCCTTCGCCACCGACCACGGGGCCCGCCAGCCCCGGACCGGCTGGCTCCCCGAGGGCGAGGTCGACCGCGTGTTCCAGCGGGCCCTGAACGGGGAGGCCACGCCCGCCGACGAGGACGCGTTCACGGCCCACCTCCTCATGGAGATGGCCCGGATGAGCACGGAGGACGGGCTCGTCATGCAGCTCCACGCCGGCGTCTTCCGAGACCACAACGCCCCGCTCGCGGAGGTCTACGGGGCCGACAGGGGCGCCGACATCCCGCTCCGGTCGGAGTGGACGGAGAACCTCCGGCCGCTCCTCAACGAGTTCGGGGCCGACCCCGCCTTCCGCCTCGTCGCCTTCACCCTCGACGAGAGCACGTACGCCCGCGAGCTCGCCCCGCTGGCCGGCCACTACCCCGCTCTCGTCCTCGGCCCGGCGTGGTGGTTCCACGACTCGGTCGAGGGGATGCAGCGGTACCGCCAGCGGACGACGGAGACGGCCGGCATCTACAACACGGCCGGGTTCAACGACGACACGCGGGCGTTCTGCTCGATCCCGGCCCGCCACGACCTCTCGCGCCGCGTCGACGCCAACTGGCTCGCGGGACTCGTGGCCCGGCACCAGATCTCCATGTCGGAGGCCCGCCGGATGGCGAGAGCCCTCGCCTACGAGCTCCCCCGCGCGGTCTACCGGCTCGACGAGGCGGGCGTCCGGCCGCTCGGCGAGGACGCCCACAACCTTGCAGGGACGGACGGGCAGTCGACGGGCTCCGCGGCGAGCTCGGTGGGATGATGGCCCCTGTGTCCCGCCTCCTCTGGACCTCCCTCGCCTCGGTGCTCCTCGCCGTGGCCGCCGTCGGGTGCTCCGACCCGGCGCCGGACGTCCGCGTGCTCCGCCTCGGGCACGGCCTCAGCGCCGACCACCCGGTGCACGAGGCGATGGAGGTGATGGCTGCCCGCGTCGCCGAGAAGTCCGGCGGGGCCCTCCAGATCGAGATCTACCCCAGCGGCCAGCTCGGGTCGGAGCGGGAGCTCCTAGAACTGCTGCAGATCGGCGGCCTCGCCATGACGAAGGTGTCGTCGAGCGTGCTGGAGCAGTTCGCGCCGGAGTTCAAGGTGTTTTCCCTCCCCTACCTGTTCCGCGACGACGCCCACCGGTTCGCGTTCCTCGAGGGGCCCGTCGGGCGCGGCATGCTCGACGAGACGGCCCGGTACCGCCTCCGGGGGCTCACCTACTACGACGCCGGCAGCCGCTCCTTCTACACGACCCAGCGGCCGGCCGAGTCGCCGGCCGCCCTCGCCGGCCAGAAGATCCGGGTCCAGGAGAGCCAGGTGTCGATGCAGATGGTCCGGGCCCTCGGCGGGAGCCCGACGCCCGTCTCGTGGGGCGAGCTCTACACGGCCCTCCAGCAGGGCGTCGTCGACGGCGCCGAGAACAACCCGCCGAGCTTCTACCTCTCCCGCCACTACGAGGTCGCGCCGTACTACGTGCTGAACGAGCACACGGCCGTCCCCGACGTCCTCGTCATCGGGACGGCGGCCTGGGAGTCCCTCACCCCCCAGGAGCAGCGGTGGCTCCAGGAGGCGGCCGACGAGAGCGCCGTGGTGGAGCGCCGGCTGTGGCAGGAGGCGACGGCCGAGGCGCTGGCGGCCGTCGAGGCCGCCGGCGTGCAGATCATCCGCCCCGACAAGGCCGCCTTCGCGGCCGCCGTCGAGGACATGATGGCGGAGGCCGGCCGGGACCCCGTGCTGGGCCCGCTCATCGCCTCCATCCGAGCGGAGACCACCACCGACGCCGGACCCGACCGATGACGCCACCTCCCGTGCCCGCCCCCCTCCTGCGCGCCACCCGCGACGGCGGCCTGAAGGGCCGCGTCGACACGGTCCTGGCGTGGGCGCTCGCCCTGCTCATGGGACTCTCCGTGGTCAACGTGCTGTGGCAGGTGTTCACCCGGTTCGTCCTCGACTCGCCGAGCGGGTTCACCGACGAGGCGGCCCGGTTCCTGCTGATCTGGGTGGGCCTCCTCGGGGCGGCCTACGCGTCGGGGCAGAAGATGCACCTGGCCATCGACCTCCTGCCGCGGGCGCTCCGCAAACGGGAGGGGAAGGGGCAGCACCTCGCCGGCGTCCTCATCGAGGGGGCGGTCCTGACCTTCGCCCTCGTGGCCATGGTCTACGGGGGCGCCAACCTGGTCCGGCTGACGACCCTGCTCGAGCAGCTCTCGGCCGCACTCGGCGCGCCGCTCGGCGCCGTCTACTCCGTCCTCCCCCTGAGCGGCGGCCTCATCGCGTTCTACGCGGCCCTCGCCATGGCCGACCACGTCCGCGCCCTTCGGGGCGGCGCCCCCCGCCTGTCCGAGACGGAGGCCACGACCGCCGAGGAGTTCGCGGCCCACGAAGCCCAGGTGGCCCCCCTCCCCCCTCCCGAGAGGTCCTGATGGAAGTCGTCGCCGTCCTCGTCCTCGTCGTCTCGTTCGTCGTGCTCCTCCTGCTGGGGGTGCCGGTGGCCTTCGCCATCGGGCTGGCGACGGCGGCCACGCTCCTGACGTCGATCGAGCCGACGGCCGCGCTCACCGTCGTCTCGCAGCGGATGGCGACCGGGCTCGACAGCTTCACGCTCCTCGCCATCCCGTTCTTCATCCTGGCCGGGCAGCTCATGAACCGGGGCGGGATCGCCGCCCGCCTCATCGACTTCGCGAAGTCGCTGCTCGGCACGCTCCCCGGAGGGCTCGCCCTCGTCAACGTGCTCGCGTCGATGCTCTTCGGGGCCATCTCGGGGAGCGCCGTCGCCGCCGCCAGCGCCATCGGGACGACGCTCGGCCCCCGGATGCTGGAGGAGGGCTACGACCGCGACTTCTCCGCCGCCGTCAACATCACGGCGGCCACGACGGGGCTCATCATCCCACCGTCGAACGTCCTCATCGTCTACAGCCTGGCCTCCGGCGGCGCCAGCATCGCGGCCCTCTTCCTGGCCGGGTACGTCCCGGGCGCCCTCCTCGGCCTCCTCCTGATGGGCGTCGCCGGCGTCACGGCCGCGCGCCGGGGCTACCCGGTCGGCGAGCGCGTCCCGCTGGCGGCCGTGGCCCGGCGGTTCGTGACGGCGCTGCCCAGCCTGTTCCTCCTCGTCGTCGTGATCGGCGGGATCGTCGCCGGCATCTTCACGGCGACCGAGGCGGCCGCCGTCGCCGTCCTCTACGCGGGCGTGCTGGCCTTCGCCTACCGCGGCGTCCGGCTCCGCGACGTCCCCCAGATCCTCCTGGACTCGGCCGCCACCACCGCCGTGGTGCTCCTCCTCATCGCCGTCTCGGTCGCCATGAGCTGGGCGATGGCCTACGTCAACCTCCCCCAGGCGATCTCGGCCGGGGTCGGGAGCGTGGAGTCCCCGATCCTCGTGTTCCTGCTGATCAACCTCATCCTCCTCGCGGTGGGGACGTTCATGGACATGACCCCGGCCATCCTCATCTTCACGCCCATCTTCCTCCCGGTCGTCGTGGCGCTCGGGATGGACCCGGTCCACTTCGGGATCGTCATGGTCCTGAACCTCTGCGTGGGCCTCTGCACGCCGCCCGTGGGCAGCGTCCTGTTCGTCGGCGTCGGCGTGGCTGGGACGACCATCGAGCGCGTGGTCCGCCCCCTCCTCCCCTTTTTCGTCGCGATGATCGTCGGGCTCGCCCTCGTCACCGCGCTCCCCCAGCTCAGCCTGTGGCTCCCCCGCCTCTTCGGTTACTAGTCCCGGCATGTCCCTCCCGAACGACCCCTTCCGCCTCGACGGCCGCGTCGCCCTCGTCACCGGCGGCTCCGGCACCCTCGGCTCCGCCATGGCCCGCGGCCTCCTCCGGGCCGGCGCCCGGGTGGCCCTGCTCGGCCGCTCCCTCGACAAGGCCCGGCGCGTCGCATCCGAGCTCGACCCGTCGGGCGAGCAGGCGGCGGGCGTCGCCGCCGACGTGCTCGACCCCGACGCCCTCCGCCGCGCGCTGGCGGAGGTGGAGGGCGCGCTCGGGCCCGTCGACGTCCTCGTCAACGCGGCCGGAGGCAACGTCGCGGACGCGACCCTCGCGCCCGGCGGGGACCTCTTCGGGCTCCCGCCCGAGGCCATGGCCCGGGTCGTCGACCTCAACCTCCACGGGACCATCCTCCCGACCCAGGTAGTCGGGGCGGCCATGGCCGAGCGCGGCGGGGGGTGCGTCGTGAACGTGTCGTCGATGACGGCCTCCCGCGTGATCAGCCGGGTCGTCGGGTACTCGGCGGCGAAGGCGGCCGTCGACCAGTACACGCGGTGGATGGCCGTCGAGGGGGCCCGACGCTACGGGGACGCCTTCCGCGTGAACGCCATCGCCCCCGGGTTCTTCGTGGCCGAGCAGAACCACGACCTCCTGCTCAACGGCGACGGCTCGCTCACCGAGCGCGGGTCGGACATCATCGATCACACGCCAGCCGGCCGGTTCGGCGAGCCGGAGGACGTGGCCGGGGCGGTCGTCTTCCTGTGCAGCCCGGCCGCCCGGTTCATCACCGGCGTCGTCCTCCCGGTCGACGGGGGGTTCTCCGCGTTCGGCGGCTTTTAGCTCTCCGCTCATGCATCTGACCTTCCGCTGGTACGGCCCGAGCGACCCCGTCGCCCTCGCCGACATCCGCCAGATCCCCGCCGTCGAGGGCGTCGTGACGGCGCTCTACGACGTGGCCCCGGGCACCGCCTGGACGGCCGACGCCGTCCGCGCCCTCCGCGACGAGGTCGAGGCGGCCGGCCTCACGGTCACGACCGTCGAGAGCATCCCCGTCCCCGAGCGCGTCAAGCTCGGGGCCGACGGCCGGGACGCCGACCTCGACGCGTTCTGCCGGAGCCTGGAGGCGGTCGGCGAGGCCCTCGGGGACGGCGTCCGCCAGCCCGTCGTGTGCTACAACTTCATGCCCGTCTTCGACTGGACGCGGACCGACCTCGGCCAGCGCCTCCCCGACGGCTCGCTCGCCCTCGCCTACCGCCGCGCCGACCTCGGGCGGATCGAGACGGCGCTCGCTGAGGGCGGCCTCCCCGGCTGGATGGACGCCCACCCGCCGGCCGAGCTCCGCCGGCTCCTCGCCGCCTATGCGTCCGTCGACGACGAGGCCCTGTGGGACCACCTCGGGTACTTCCTGGAGCGGGTCAGCCCCGTCGCCGAGGCGGCCGGGGTGCGGCTGGCGATCCACCCCGACGACCCGCCGTGGCCCGTCTTCGGGCTGCCCCGCGTCGTCACGAGCGGGGCCGCGTACGAGCGCGTCGTCGGCCTCGTCGACTCGCCGGCCAACGGCGTCACGCTCTGTACCGGCTCGCTCGGGGCGAACCCGGCCGAGGCGGCCCGGCTCCCCGAGACGGTCCGCGCTCTCGGGGACCGCGTGCACTTCGCCCACCTCCGGAACGTCCGCCACGGGGACGCCCACCCCGACGGGACCTGCGACTTCGAGGAGGCGTCCCACCCCGAGGGCGACGTCGACCTCGGCGCCGTCGTCCGGGCCCTCGCCGAGGTCGGCTTCTCCGGCCCCGCCCGTCCCGACCACGGCCGGATGATCTGGGGCGAGGTCGGCCCCGACGGGACGACGCGCCGGGGGGTCCGCCCCGGCTACGGGCTGTACGACCGCGCCCTCGGCGCCACCTACCTCCGCGGCCTCTGGGAGGGCGCGACCCATTCTCTCCCTCCGTCGGCGATCTCATGACGTCTCCCCCCTCTTCCCGCGACGCCACCGTCTCCCGCATCGCGGCCGAGAAGGCCGTGGCCGTCGTCCGCACGGACTCCCCCGACGCGCTCGTCGAACTGGCGCAGGCGCTGCGCGACGGCGGCGTGACCTGCATCGAGATCACGATGACGGTCCCGAACGCGCTCGACGGGATCCGCCTCGTGACGCAGGAGCTCGGCCGCGACCCCGAGAGACCGTCGGTGCTCGTCGGGGCCGGCAGCGTCCTCGACGCCGAGACCGCCGAGGCGGCCGTCGAGGCGGGCGCCCGGTATGTCGTGAGCCCCGTCTTCAAGCGCGAGGTCGTCACGGCAGCACACGCGAACGACGCCGCCGCCATGCCCGGGTGCTTCACGCCGACCGAGGCCCTCGCGGCCACCGAGGCCGGCGCCGACGTGGTCAAGGTGTTCCCGGCCGACGTGCTCGGGATGGCCTTCTTCCGAGGCGTCCTCGCCCCGATGCCCCACCTCAAGTTGATGCCGACCGGCGGCGTCACCCTCGCCAACGCGGGCGACTGGCTCCAGGCCGGGGCCGTCGCCGTCGGCGTCGGGAGCGCCCTCGTCGACCGCCAGGCAGTCGCCTCCCGGGACTGGGGCCAGATCACCGAGAACGCCCGCCACCTCCGCTCCTCGATCGACTCCTCTCTCTGACCCATGTCCACTGTCGTCACCCTCGGCGAGATCATGCTCCGACTCTCGACGCCGGGGTTCCAGCGGTTCGTCCAGGCCCAGCAGTTCGACGTCACCTACGGGGGCGGCGAGGCCAACGTCGCCGTCAGCGCCGCGAACTACGGGCACGAGGCCCGGTTCGTCACGAAGCTCCCGGCCCACGAGGTCGGGCAGGCCGCGCTCAACCACCTCCGACGCTACGGGGTCGACACCCGGTTCGTCGTCCGGGGCGGGGACCGGCTCGGGGTCTACTTCCTCGAGACCGGGGCCAGCCAGCGGCCCTCGAAGGTCGTCTACGACCGGGCCGGGAGCGCGGTCAGCGAGATGGGCCCCGACGAGGTCGACTGGACCGCCGCCTTCGACGGGGCCGACTGGTTCCACTTCACCGGGATCACCGCCGCGCTCGGCGACACGGCCCGCCAGACGCTCCGCGCCGCCCTCGCCGCCGCCCAGGCCGCCGGGGCGACCGTCTCGTGCGACCTGAACTACCGGAAGAAGCTGTGGACGGTCGAGGAGGCGCAGGCGACGATGCGCCCCTTGATGGAGCACGTCGACGTGTGCATCGCGAACGAGGAGGACGCCGAGAAGTGCCTGGGGATGCGGGCCGGGAAGACGGACGTCGAGGGGGCGGAGCTCGACGAGACCGGCTACTTCCGGCTGGCGGAGCGGCTCAAGGCCGAGTTCGCCTTCGACGCCGTCGCCATCACGCTCCGGGAGTCGCACAGCGCCTCGGACAACGGGTGGAGCGCAGTGATCCTCGGGGGCGCCGGGGCCGCCGCGCCGGCCGCCGCGCCCTACCGGAGCCGCCGGTACGAGGTTCGCCTCGTCGACCGAGTCGGCGGGGGGACTCGTTCGCCGGCGGGCTCGTCCACGGGCTGCTCACGAAGTCCCGGGCCGAGGACGCCCTCGAGTTCGCCGTCGCCGCGAGCGCGCTAAAGCAGACGATCCCCGGGGACGCCAACCTCGTCTCTGCGGACGAGGTCGGACACCTCGTGGCCGGCGGGGGCTCGGGCCGCGTTCAGCGTTAACGAGGCCCCCGCATCAACCCAGTGCAGTCTCCGCCGCGGCCGTACAGCCGACTGCGCCTCCCGTACCGCGCTCACCTCGGCGTTCCTGGCCGCCATCCACGTCGGAAGCGGCAGCGGCCAGGAACTCGCGCAGTCCGTGGCACGGGCATAGACAGGGGGGGCAAGAACGGGGCGATTCAGGTGAAGGTAGACGAGTCGATCGGAGAGCGGTTTGTCGGCGACGTGAAGCCGAAGTCGATCGAGTCGAAAGTCCGAGAGCTAATCGGGCAAGCAGGGGTGGTAGTGCTCGAACCCGATCTAGAGTCCACGCAGAACATTTGTAGAACGGCACCGAAAGCTCGCTAGGCCAAAATGAGAAAGCGCCTCAGAACCAGCCAAATGGCTCGATCTGAGGCGCTTTCCGGAGGAGCCAACGGTCAGATTTGAACTGACGACCTGCTCATTACGAGTGCGTCAAACGGGGGAGGACGCCAAGCGCAAACCGGCCCCAATGCGCCAAAACCGACGATTCATGGCGGGCGGCTCCGCGACGATCCGCAAGGTTCCGCAGTCCCTTGCCGTACATTTGCCGTACTTCTGCCGTACTCAGTCAACGGCCCCGCCCGCCGAGTCGGCCAAGGCCCGGTGCAAGAGCGGGCGGAGCGTAGGGAACTCGTCCGTCACCGTCTGCCAGATCAACTCCCGATCTACGCCGAGGTAGTCGTGAGCGATCCGGTTCCGCATCCCGGCGATATCCCGCCAAGGGACCTCCGGGTGCGCAGAGCGCACGTCGTCGGGCACGTGCCGGAGGGCCTCCCCAATCACGATGAAACAGTACTCGACGGCGTAGAGCGTTTTCTCGTCCCCCTCGAAGGCATGGGACGCCCCGTCGATGAACCGCTCGGCCGCTTCCATCGCGTCGAGGGCATCCCGAATCCGAAGCGAAGCGGGCCGGGTCATACGCCTACGAGGTCGGCCTCGACGCCGGACACGATCCGGGGGCCGATCATCGGCCGCGTGGCGAGGTCAACGGGCAGGCCGAGCCGGTCCTCCAGCGTGTGAGCGAGCCCGACGAACCCGAGCATCCCGGGTACTCGGTCGAACTCTACCAGTAGGTCGAGGTCACTCTCCGCCGTCTGTTCGCCCCGCGCGTAGGACCCGAAGATGGAGAGCGAGCGGACGCCGTACTCCGCCCGAAGCTCGGGCAAGAGTTCGCCGAGGCGGGCGCGGACGGAGTCGGTGGAGGGCGGGGCGGGCATGGGGGAGTCTACGCTGCTGACGGCCCGCTGGTCTCAGAAGCTCGCGCCGGGCTCTGGCTCGGACGGCTGCGGCGCCGTCCCGAACACCCGGAGCGCGTGAGCGGCCCCGCGCTCCGGATGGCAGTGTCTGGAGTGTCGCTCTCCATGATGGCTGCGGACAGCGGATGCTCCAATTCTACACGCCCTTATGATCTAGATGTTTAGCCCCTGCCGTCTAGAATGAACCCTCGCTCTCCTTCGGCGGCAGGCCGCTGCTTGCCGAGGTCCCCGACCGACGTGATCCGGCTCGGCCTGCCGGCGGCCCGCCGCTCTGCCACACCAGCGATTTAGAGAGGTAAACCCCATGCGTCACCCGACACTCTTGCTGGCAACCTGGATCCTCGCTCCGGCCGCTTTCGCTCAGGTAGTACAGCCCTCAGAACCCCTGCCCGTCGTGTCACCCGACGCGGCAGCCATCGCCCCGCCCTCCCGCGTCACGCCACACCCCCCCCTCCCGGAAGGCGTACGCCCCCTACCGGTGGGGAGTTGGGACGTTGAGCGTCCGCCGGCGGACGCCCCCGGGGTCTCGCTCACCGGCGACCGGCTGGCCGTGGTCGCCCAAGCGGTCGAAGGGTCAGCTACTGCGCAAGCGCTGGTCCCTGGCGGCCCCGTCGGGATCCCCGACCTCTACTTGGCCCGGGCTGGTGCGGCGCTCAGCGTCGCCGCCCCCGGCTTCCTCATGAACGACGTCGACCCCGATGGCGAGGCGCTGACGGCGGTGTCCATCCTCGACACCCCGGAGCACGGCACGCTCGTCGCCTTCGCCAACGGCTCGTTCTCGTACGTCCCCGACGCCGGGTTCACCGGCACCGACGCCTTCGTCTACCAGATGCGCGACGCGTCGAGCAACACTTCCGACCCCGTCACCGTCACCCTGGCGGTGCTGGACCCCGACGACCCCGTCCTCGCGCTGGCGTGCCCCACGAGCCTCGTGATCTCGGACTTCCGCACGGTCCCGAACGCGCAGGAGTACGTGGACCTCCAGAACGTCGGCTCCACGCCGATCGACTTCGCTACGGTGGACTGCGTCCTCGGCGCATTCAGGGAGACGGCGTACCTCGCCCTCTCGCCTTCTGGGACCCTCGCACCGGACGGCGTCCTCCGCTTCGGGGCCTCCGGGGCGCCGGGCGTAGACGTCCCGTTCCCGGACGGGAGCCTCGCCAACGCGAAGGCAGGCCTGGCCCTCCTCACCCGCGACGGCCTCGCCGCCGGGACTCCCGTCGCCGACGTGGCCCCAGACGTGGTGACCTCGCTCGTGTACCTCTCCACAGCGACGGTATATGGTTTCTTCCACGTCGACGCCGAGACGGCCAAGCTCTACTGCAGCCTGTACGCCGGTGAGCTGCACCCGAACGGTCAGAGCCAGTGCGCGTCTTCGTCTGCGCGTGTGGCGACGAGCGACGGGGGCAGCCCCGCCGTCTCGGAGACGGGCCTCGCCTCCATGCTGGCGGCCGTGCACGCGGAGGCCGGCGACGCCGAAGAGTCGCCGGTGGCTTTCGAGCAAGGCTCCGTCTACCCGAACCCGCTCCGCACCGAGGGGACGCTCCGCCTCGACCTCCCGACGTCGGAGCACGTCCGGGTTGTCCTGTACGACTCCATGGGCCGGGAGGCGGCCGTCCTCCACGATGGCCCGCTCGGCGTGGGTCAGCACGAGGTCAGCCTAGACGCGAGGGCCCTCGCGAGCGGCATGTACATCGTCCGGGTGACTGCGGGGTCGCTCACGGCCACCCGGCAGATCGCCGTCGTGCACTAGTGCGCGTCGCGTGCCGGGTTCCCGGCACGCAACGTTGACTTCGACCCCGGCAGGGGGTGGAGTGACCCTACTTCCATTGCTCTCCCGCACTTTGTGTGGTCGGTCCGCAGCATGGGATGCTGCGTGTTCACCGGGCCACGATATCGCGTCCTCTAGAGCCGTGTCGCCGGGCTCCCTCGGCCGCCGAAGGCTGCGTCACACAAAGTGCGGGAGAACCCTCCAGCCGTGCCCACACCTGATGATGCCCGACGGTCATACACCTGGGGTGCAGGCACTTCTTCAGGTAGATCACCCGGTCCGTGAAGGCATCGGCCTTTCCGATGTAGAGGATGCCCTCCCGATCCACGCCGAGCACACGGGGGATCGAGACGGGAGACTTGTGTTCATCGACTGCCCGCACGACGTAGGCCCTCCCCCGTCGCCGAACTCTTCCGCGATCCACCGATAGAGATCCTCCGAGAGGAGATCGAGGGAGCGAAGCATCGGTTTCACCCGGCCGTCTCCGCTTCGGTGGACTTCGCGGCCGTGCCGAACACGCGGGCCACGTGCGCGGCGCCGCGCTCCGGGCAGTAGTGCCCGTAATGGCGCTCGATCATGGCGACCGACGTTCCCATGATCCGGGCGAGGTCGAGGAGCGGGACGCCGGCCGCCGCCATCGTCGTCCCGTACGAGTGCCGGAGGCTGTAGGCCGTAACGTTCTTCTCAACCTTGGCATCCTCGGCGAGCGACTGGAGCCGCTTCGACAGGTGCCGCATCTCGACGGCCCCGCCGCGCGCCCCGGTGAACACGAGCCCGTCGCCCTCGTCCGTCCGCTCCTCGGCCCGCTGGCGGAGCGTGGCGAGCGCGTCGCCAGCTACCGGGACGGGGCGGGCCGAGCCGGACGTCTTCGTCCCACGCACCCGGAGCGCCCCCTCAGAGAGCCGCACGTCGCTCTGTCGAAGTCGGGGACATCGTTTCAACGGGTAGACTGAGCGGTGACGCCAGCCACCCCACCCGTTGACCGATTCTCCCGAGACCCTCAAGGCCCGCCGCACCTGGGTCGAGACCTACCGCCAGACCGGCAACGCCGGCCTCACGTGCCGCCGCTGCGGGATCTCCCGCCCCACGCTCCGCAAGTGGGCGCGCCGGTTCGAGGCCGACGGCGAGGCCGGGCTCCGCTCGAAGTGCCGGAGGCCCCACGCCCTCGCCGAGTCGAAGCGGACGCCGGAGCTCACCGACCGCGTGCTCGCGCTCCGGCGCGACGCAACCTCGGATCGACCAGGATGCAGGCGGAGCTGCTCCGCCTCGACGGCATTTGGCTCTCGACGTCGACGATCCACCGGGTCCTCGCCGACGCCCGTGTGAAGCCGCTCAAACGGCCAAAGCGTCCCAAGAAGCCGAAGCGGTACAGCCGCCCCAACGCCGGGGACCGTGTCCAGGGGCCGGGCCGTGGCCCGGCCCGACACGATGAAGGTGGCGAAGGGGCTCATCCAGTTCACCGCCATCGACGACTGCACGCGGATGCGGGTGCTCGCGCTCTACCCCGATAAGACGGGGGCCTCAGCCGCCCACTTCTTCGAGGAGCGGGTACTCTCGGGCTTCCCGTTCCCCATCGAGCGAGTCCAGAGCGACCGCGGCAGCGAGTTCATCAGCCACGAGTTCCTCGACGTCCTCCGCAAGCACCGGGTCAAGCTGAGGCCGAACCGCGCTCGCGCGCCCCACCTCAACGGGAAGGTGGAGCGCTCGCAGCAGACGGACCTCGTGGAGTTCTACGCGCTGGAGATCGATGGGAAGGGCCGTCACCGTCGGGCCAAGGCGCCGGACGAGATCGCGGGGCGACTGGCGGAGTGGGAGCGGTTCTACAACGAGGTCCGACCCCACAGCGGGATCGGCAGGAAGCCGCCCCAGAAGCGCTGGGAGGAGGTCGCGGACCTGACGCCGACCCGGGAAGAGCTCGACGCCCGGTACGACCCGAAGTCAGAGCCGAGGACGGTCAGGAGGGGCAACTGGTACTACGTCCAGAAGTGAAAGCATGTCCCCGATCTTCACATCCGGACGGGCGACGGGCTCACAGCCCCCACGTCCATGACTGCCCCCCTCTTCGTCGGCGTCGACCTCAGCAGCCGGTGGTTCGACGCCGCCTCTTCCGACGGCCGCCAGCGCCGGTTCGACAACGACCCCGCCGGCCACCGGCGTTCCCTCGTGGGTCGGCCGGCCAGCCCGCGTCGTCGTCGAGGCGACGGGGACTTACGGGCTCGACCTCGCGCTCGCCGTCCACGCCGCCGTCCGGCACGAGGTCATGGTCGCCAACCCCCGACTCGTGAAGGGCTTCGCACAGGTCTACGCCCAGCGCTCGAAGACGGACCGGGCGGACGCCCGGACCCTGCTGGCCTTCGCCGAGCGGATGCCGTTCGAGCCGTGGGCACCTCCGGACCCGGTCGTCCTCGAGCTCCGGGCGCTCGGGCGCCGGATCGAGGACCTCACGGTCGAGCGGACGCGGAGAAGAACCGGCTCAGGTCGCTTCGGCGGGCACGGCGTGCCGGTCCCGGACCGTCGAGAACGACGTCGAGGTCAACGTCCGCCACCTCGGACGCCGGATCGACCGGCTCATCGAGCAGGCCCTCGCGGTCGTCCGCTCGCACGTCGCCCTGGCGAAGGCGTACGGTCACCTCACGAGCGTCCGGGGGATCGCGGCCAAGAGCGCCGTCCAACTCCTCCCGGAGCTCCTCGTCTTACCGGCCGGCATGGGCCCGAAGCAGTGGGTGGCCCACGCCGGACTCGACCCGAGGGCGCACGAGTCGGGCTCGTCGGTGAGGGGGCGCGTGCGGATCTCGAAGGTCGGGAGCGTCCACCTCCGGCGGGCCCTCTACATGCCGGCCGTCGTCG